>NZ_JBHTDL010000007.1:0-537991 GCF_042675075.1 Nocardia sp. GCM10030253
TCACCACCAACCAGAATAGCCCCGACCTCCAAACTACGTCTTGACACGAGAGGGGAGCCAGATGCGGACGGTCGTGACCGCGCGATAGGCGGGGGTGCCAGCAGCCCGGCCGCTATTGCGGCGGGGAGTGGTCGTGGTGGTCGCCGCCGTTCACACACCGCGAGGCACCGGACCGCGCGGTGATCGAGACGCGGCCCGCGCGAGACGATCGGCAATGTCCGAGAAGGCGTCTCGTAGCTTTGCGGGACCCACGACCTCGATGTCGGCATCGAACTTGGCGAACGCGGCCACGAGTCCGGGCCAGGACCACGAGCCCAGAACCACTCGGCAGCGCGCTGGGCCGACACTTTCGACAAAGCCGTCGCTGACGTATGGCGATACGTTCTCCGCGGGAAGCTCGATGATCACTTCTCCCCAGCACGGCCAATCGTCAGAGCTATCAGAACCCCGGAACAGGCCCACCACGAACGACCGCAAATCCCCGACCGGCAGCTCCCTCGGAGTGAAACGAGGTCCGGTCGGTGTGCGCGGGGTGATGCGATCCGCGCGGAACGTGCGCCAGGCCTCGCGGTCGAGATCCCATACGACGAGGTACCAGCGGCCGCCCCGGGTGATGAGATGGTGGGGCTCGACGCGCCGGGGCCCGGTAAGAATGTCGCCTCTCTCGGCTCCGCTGTTGGCGGGGGCGTAATCGAAGCGGAGCACCTCACGGGCATGGACGGCGGCGCTCAGTGTCACGAGTTTCGCGCTGTCCACGTGCGGGCTCGCTTGTGACGCAGGGCCTTCTACAGCTGCGATCCGCACGGTGTCGATCCGTCGTCGCAGCCGCGCAGGCATCACTTGGCGAACTGTGGTCAACGCCCGCATCGCTGATTCCTCGATTCCCGCTCCCGCCGTAGTCGCAATCTGGAGAGCGAGGGCCAGCGCGACAGCCTGATCGTCGTCGAACAGCAGCGGTGGCAGATCCGTGCCTGCCTCGAGGCGATATCCACCGTCAGGGCCCTTGTAGGCGCCGATCGGATAGCCGAGTTCGCGCAGGCGATCGATGTCGCGGCGCACGGTGCGGGGACTGACGTCCAGTCGTTCGGCCAGCAGCGACCCCGGCCAGTCCCGGCGTGCCTGCAGCAAGGAAAGCAGCGATAGCAGTCGCGAGGAAGTCTTCTGCACATCGTCGATCCTGCCAGGAGAAGAGGACACAACCTGGCCGCTACAGCTGGAAATCTCGGTCATGGCAGACAACAAGCCAACCGTCCGCACACGCACAGGAGCGACTATGACCATCAACACCGTCACCCACATCAACCTCCGTGGCGACGCCCGCTCGGCGCTGGAGTTCTACCATTCCGTTTTCGGCGGCGCTCTCGCCGTGGTCACCTACACAGACGCACACAGCGTGCAGGACCCGGGTGAAGCCGACCAGGTCATGTGGGGCGAAGTCACCTCGGGGAAGGGTTTTCACATCATGGCCTACGACGTCCCCGCGTCGCGGCCGTGGGAACAGGGCGTAGGTTCCTACTTCGTCTCCGTACGCGGGAACGACGCCGACGAAATCGCCGCCTACTGGGACGCGCTCAGCGCCGAGGCGACCGTGGTGGTGCCGCTCGCACCGGCCGAGTGGTCGCCCCTCTACGGCATGCTCACCGACCAGTTCGGCGTCACCTGGGTACTCGACATCGCTGCCGACTACAACGCGGCTTGACCCCCGACACGGCCCACACCCCGCCCCATGCACCCGGTGTGGGCCGTGTCCCATTCTCGCGACCCACGAATTCGCGGAACCTGTCCATGCAAGTCGGTGTGTCAGGTCAGTGTCAGCCGGGCTGGTGACTGTATTCCTGTGAACAGCACAGCAATTGCAGCTTCCGCGCCGCGGATGGCGTATGTGGTGTCCGGCATGACTGAGGATGCGTTGGGGCCGTTGGTGCCGCGACAGCTGTCGGCCGATCCCGGTTTCCGGACCGCGGCCGGAACACGCACGGTGTCCGATCTTCTCAGCGAGTACTACACCGATTAGTGAAGGCGATCAGGTCGGTGAACATCGTCATACCTCCGCACCGAGCGCCGCATCCAGCCGCGCGGCCGCTCCGGGGTCGTGCGCGGCGAGCACAGCCAGCTCCGGCATCGAATCGCGCAGCGAGTTCACCTTGGCCACAGCGCTTCTCATCTGTTTCTTGTCGCCGACGCCCGGCAGTTTGCCCTCGGCGAGCAGGTCGGCGTCGTAGGTGAGGTCTCCCACCAGCAACAGAGGCGCATGCCCGGGACGGCGGACGAGCATGGACAGCGATCCGGGCGTGTGCCCGGCGGTAGGCAGCAGCACGATACTTCCGTCGCCGAACAGATCGTGCCCCTCGGTGAACGGCGCCAGTCCAGCATCCCCCAACGGTTCCGGTACGACCCGCGTCCACCGCAACCCGGGCAGCTCGATATGGGAACGCAGCAATCCGCGCGCCTCGGGTAAGGGTTTGTGGAGGGTCTCCCATTCATCTCTACTGACCACGACGTTCGCATTCCCGAGCAACGGCAGCCCACCGATGTGGTCCTGATGCAGGTGTGAGATCACGGCGGTGTGGACGTCGTCGACGGCGTAGCCGAGCTTCGCAAGTCCGGCGGTGAGGGTTTCGTCGGCGCCGATGTCGAACTTCGCCAGCCGCGAGTAGACGAGCCCGTTGAGGCCACCGGGAAAGTAGTTTGCCTCGGTCACCGATGCGCGGTCCTGGCCGGTGTCGAACAGGACAAGGCCCTCGCGATGTTCGATCACGTACACGTTGACCGGTCGGGGCGCCGTCCACCGCGACGAGGTGAACAGCCAGAAGTAGGTGTTCTTCCAAGTCGGCCCGACATGCTCCGGCCGGATGGTCACCGATCCCGTACTGAGTACAGCGACCCGTTTGATCGCGTCATTCGCCCCAGTCATGGGGTCTCCTCAATTCGTCGTGAAAAAGATTCGTCGTGTACGTAGTTCGCTCGGGACCCGAAGCCGACCCCCCGGGTGGGCGACATCAGGCTGCCGACCGGACAGCGTCAGGCCGCCGCGCCCAGAACCACAGCGGCGACCACCGGCACCAGGTACATCAGCGGGAACTGGATATGACCGTAGGAACGGGCCCGGACCACGGTGATGACGGCGCCGACGAAATACAGCACCAGGCCGACTGCGGCCGCTACCCCGATCGCCGGGACGAACAGGCCGACCAACAATCCCAGGGCACCCACAGCCTTGGCTAGCCCCAGCCACGGCCACCACGACCGCGGGACGCCGTAGTCCGTCAGCGGCTCCACGACCCATTTGGCATGCAAGAACAGCGAAACAGCCGAGAAACCGACCCAGACGGCAGCCAGGACTGTGATGATCACGTGAGCGGCGGACATTTTTCTCCAATCTCCTTGGGATCGAACACCGCCACATATCTTGGCGACCAGCAGCGATCCACGGCCTTAGGATGTGCTGATAACGTGTGGCAAACAACCACCAAATCGGCCACGCTGCGTTAACCGTGGAGTTAACGAACGGGGTCGATGTGGAGCTTCGTGACATCGAGATCTTCCTGACGCTCGCCGAAGAGCTGCACTTCGGGCGAACGGCCCAGCGGCTGCATGTCACCCCCGCGCGTATCACCCAGGCGATCAAGAAGCAGGAGCGCCATATCGGCGCACCGCTGTTCGACCGGACCAGCCGCAGAGTGCGGCTTACTCCGCTCGGCGAACAGCTCCGCGACGACCTGTTGCCGGTGTACACGGCGCTGAAGGAGAGCATCGAGCGGGCCAAGATGCCCGCTCGCGGCATCCTCGCTCGGTTGCGAGTCGGCCTGATGCCGTTCAATGTCGGTCATCTGCACCCATACTGGAAGACGTTCCGGGCCCGGCACCCACAGTGGGAACTGCAGATCCGCCGGGCACCCGTCGTGGATCCGTTCGGTGCGCTCCGCGACGGCAGCTTCGATGTTCTGGTTGCCTGGCTGCCGGTGGAGGAGCCGGATCTCACCACCGGACCGGTTCTGTTCATCGACGCCCGCGTGCTTGCCGTCGCAGCCGACCATGAACTCGCTCAACGGGATTCGGTGTCGGTGGAGACGTTCGCCGATTTCTCACACCTCATGGCACCCCGGATGCCGTACTACTGGGAAGACCGATATCTGCCGTTCCGCACCCCGCGCGGGCACACTATCGAACGCGGCGAATATTTCAGCAGCGTCGACGAGGCAATCAACCTGATCACCACCGGCGAAGGCATCCACGCCTTTCCGGCTCACGTCACCGAATACTGGGCCACGCCCCACATTCGGTGGCTGCCGGTCCCCGACCTGGCGCCCTTGCCATACGCGTTGGTCTGGCGCATGGATGTCGAAAACGACCTCATCCGCGCTCTCGCTCGCGTCGTCCGCGACCTCGGCAGCCCCGCCTCGTAACGGAGTCGGCGGCGAGTCACAGCCCGCCCAGATTCGGGTTCAGCCTTAGCCTTGGGCTAGATTTGTTCCGATCAGCGCCTCGGAGCGACGAAGACTAACCTGCTGGACGGCTGTGCTCGAGGGTGTGGTGGATCCGCGCCTGCGGATCCGAGCGGTTGATCAACAAGCGCGGTCATCTGTACCTGCCCGCCCGGAATCCGAAGAGCTGCCGGAATCACGGCACGCGACCACCTTCTGCTGGCCGTCGACCTCGCGCACAGCACGCTGTTGGTGTATTCCGGCCGGACCTTGGACAGATTGATCGGTCCGCACGTCATCGCCGCCGCGGCGGCACGGTGACCGCGCAACCGCGCGAGGTCAGAGGGCCAGTGAGTGATGGGGCATTGCCGACCAGCCGCCGCGACCCCAGCGCAGACGCGCCTCAGTGGTTGTCCCTGTGTTCGTATCGCATAGTGAGTCGGTGGTAGCCGGTCAGCCAAGAGATGATGCGTTGGATGATCCAGCGGGGACGGCCGCGGCGTTCGTTGGGTTCGATGTCCGTGCGGGCGATGGGGACTCTGATGCCTCGGCGGCGCACCACCGTCGCAGCGCGATGTGGTCGTAGGCCTTGTCCAGGCGGAGTATTGGGGATATTTGGCGGCGGGGTCCGCGCCGGGAATGTATCGGGGGGATGGCTTGCACCAGCGGTCGTAGTGCCTTGGCGTGTCGACTGGATTGCTGCAGTAGCAATCATGCGGCCGAGTTGGCTGTATGCGGCGAACTGGCCCTCGGTGAACCATTGATCGCCTGTGCTGTCATGCGGAAAGGCTTCGTCCTCGATTGCGTAGGATCGCAGCCAGTTGTCGCATTGATCCCAGAGCACTGCCTTCGCAACGATCAGCTCACCAACGATGTCTTCTTCTCCCTCCACTGTCCCCAGCCCGCTCGCGCGCGGATAGTAGATGTCTCCCCTGATAACGGCATCTCGTGTCAATCTGGCATTGAGCTTGCCGAATGCCGATTCTGGCGCGAACTTTTGACCACTGCCTGGTGCGAGGCCCTCTGTTGGTTGCAGTTTGATCTTGACGCCGAGTTCGAACTCCGCCAGACGCATCGCCTCGGCCAACGTCGACGCTGCCGGAGGGGCGTCGCCACTGGCGTCGATACAGTAGATCTGGGTGCAACGCCGGCGCAGCGCCTCGATGAGTCCGAGGTTCTCGTAGTGCCCACCGTCGGTTACCAACAACAGCCTCGCGGTCTTCGGATTGATACCGAACAACTCTCGGAAAAGATATGTTCCGCCACGGAACCTAGGTGCCCCATGGGGCATTGACCACTTCTTGCGTTGACTTGGGGATGCTTCGTCGACGACGAAATTGGGATTGGGAAGCCAAGCACCGAGGCGGGCTCCCGATGCCGCGAGCAGTGTTTGGTATCCGCTATTCGCGCGCCCCATAGCCGATGCGAAGGCTGCGCCGCTGATTGCGACAGCACCTTGCACTGTCAGATCCCGTCGAAGACGCGGAAAGACGGCGTCGTGCAGCTCCTTGGTCTTCACCCAGCCGACGTCCGGGCCGCCGATGTAGTCGGCGCTCATCGTGTATGACACCGTGGTCAAACCCGGCGCCGGCCGGTCGGTTCCGGATACCGTTGCTGCGGCTGCGAAGACAAACTTCGGCGTACGAATTTGCCGACAACCTTCGGCAGGCTGTCCATTCTGGTCGGGAATCTGTCCATACTTCCACAGTGCTGTTCCCTCACCTGGCGGGTAGGCATCAGCTCGGAAAGTCCCTTCACTTTTCACGCGACGGACAGCAAACGCGCGTGCTAGTCGCCGTCGGTAGAACGGGTGGAGACTGAGCGACGAGATGTCGAGTCCGCTCAGGAGAACCAGCGCTATCGTCGCGACACCCAGAGCTATAAGAGGGTCCTGGAATCTGTCGCGGTCATCGCTGCCAGCAAATGTTTCGAATGTGTTCGCGGCGACGCCGCCGAAAGTCACTAACCAGGCTGCCACAAGGATAACGAGAGTGATCAATACGAGAAGCAACTGGAAAGCACCCCGGGGTACGGCCTTGGGCGCTTTTGTAGCCGCCTTGCCGAATGTCGCGATCCTGGCCAGCCCGCCCCTATTCCGCCAACCGATCGCCGCCAATGCTGCAATGTAATTCAACACTACGATCGCGCTCACAGTGGTGCCGAGCACCGACATCGCGCCCGACTTGTCGTCGCCGAATACCGAGTCCGACTTGTTGACGAGCCAGTCGCCACACCGCATCAAACCAGGTACTCCCACAACAATGGCTGCGACAACGACAGCGAACCATACCAGGCCGCTGACGAGGACTCGCAGACGTTCATCGAAACGCGTCGGTTGCTCGCGCAATATAAACGTCTGCCTGACGACCATAAATACTCCGGCTGCCAGGGCAGCGCCGGCACAAATCGCCACGGCCCACCACCCCGAATACGGCTGAGCGACCCACTTGCCGCCGTCGTGCTGCACTGGCGGGAATATCGAAACGGGAACAAAAGTGTAGTACGCCCCCATGATGACACCGGCCACTACGGCCGGAGAAAACAGCAGAATGAGTGACAGAATGAGATTCTGTGCGACCACAGCGAGCGCTTTGAGCATGGAGGCAGGTGAATCGGCGATGTAGCTGGAGTGCCTGCGGAGATAGTCAAGTTCTACCGATCCCTCTGTGAACGCTTCAGGCAGATTTCCTGTCGAAACGGTAGCCCGCGTTGGCCTTGCCGCAGGATTCAGCCATCGACGCCTTGGATTATCAAAATAGGGCTGAACTGCCTGGACGAAAGCGCCCGACGTATATCCTCCACCCGAAACCGAGATCACATACTTCGCGTCGCCTAGCACGGTCGAACTGTTGACCTTGCTCCTCGGCGTCTTCGCGAATATCTGCATTGCACCCAGCGCTACGCAGGCCGAGCGAATCCCGCCGCCGGATAAGCACACCGCGGTAGTGTGCTTATTGTCGTCGTAGACCTCTCGGATTGCTCGCGGGTTGACGTTCGGCACGTCATAGGCCTTGCGCCACCGAGCTTGATCGCCGGACGCAACATCGGGTTCCGCTTGCCCGTCTGACTCAGGCTCTGGCGACGATTCTTCCGGCGAGATTCCGACGCTCGATTTATTTCGTGCGCGAATGCTCCATTGCCAAATCCGGACCGGCACAAGTCCGAATCCCCATAGCGACACGGCAATCGCCGGTATCAGCGCCGAGAATTTTATTGTAGCTGCTACAGCAGCTTGCACCCGCCAGTCTGTGCCGCCTGCGCCCGAATATGATAGGAAAATATTCTCTACGATGTCCGAACTGACTGCGACGAGAGACGCTGCGATTCCGGCGGATGCGATGATTCGGCCGCCACGTGACCATGCCAGACCCCTCGCAGCTATTGTGTTCGCAAGCAGGAAGCACGCATAGCCAACAATTACCCTCCAGTCGGCCGCGAGATCATTCCCGAAGCCCTGGGGAAGCTCTTGTTTCTTATTCAATTCAATTTTTACGATGTCGTCGGGCGACGCGTTTTTCCAATTCTGCCAGACGAGGTATCCCCCCACAACATGAGCCAACAACCAAGGCACGACCAGCAGCATCGTTCGTGGAGGCGCGAGGGGTTTAGTCGGGTCCTCGGTAGCGCTACTTCCGGTGGGCTCGGCTGCCGAAGTATTCATGAAGACCCCTCAAGACGTAGGTGATTGCCCTGTCCCGATCGCAGATCGATCTTCCCACCGAAAACTGGTCGGATGGTATCAAACTTGAAAGAACCAACTGAATGTTTGTTTCATCCGTGGTTAGAGACGAGCCGAATGGCGAATCGCGTCAATGTCGCTGACCGACAAAGGAACTCGACTCACCAGCGGCCCGTGATTCTAGTCGGCGTCGTAGTCGCCGACGGCGTGCGACATGTCGTGGACGGGTAGCGACCTGCGGTTCCTCCGTTCTGGAAATTCCCGGCTAGCTGAGCCCCTGGGCAAATCCCCCGTCTACGATCAGCTCGGTACCGGTAGTGAAGGTCGCATCGGCAGCCAGATACAGCGCTGCGGCGGCAACCTCGTGCACAGTGCCCGGTCGCCCCATCGGCGTTGTCGCTTTGCCGTCGCGGATGAACTCCTCTCGTTGTTGTTCGGTCAGTTCCGCGACGCCCATGCTGGGGGTCAGGATGAAACCTGGAGCGACTGCGTTGACTCGGATGTTGCGTGGCAGCAGTTCAGCGGCAAGCACTTTGGCGAATGCGCGGACTGCTTCCTTCGCTGCGGAGTAGGCGCTCAGGCCGGGAAAGATCCGATCGTTGGAGACCGTCGTGAAGACGATGCTGCCGTTGTCACGGATCAACGGAGCCAGGCGTTGCACGGTGAAGAATGCGCCCTTGGCGTTGACGTCGAAGACGCGGTCCCAATGCTCGACGGTGGCCTCCTCGAGCGTCTGGAACTCGGCGATACCGTGGTTGACGAAGAGGTAGTCGATTCCGCCGAGCCTGTCCTCCACCAGATGGCCGAGATCGTCGATGTCGGCCTGCTTCGTCACGTCGGAACGGACGACGTGCGCTGCGACCTGGTCCAACTCGGCCCGCGCCTGTTCGATCCCGGCCTCGTTGCGTCCGGTGAGCACCACCTCGGCGCCGCGATCCACCAAGGTTTGCACGATGGCCAGGCCCATGCCGTGTGTACCGCCCGTGACAACTGCCTTCTTGCCCGCCAATGGTTTCGAGCTTTCGTTTTCGGTCATGGCGCCACGCTAAACTTTCACGTTGACGTGAAGGTCAATGATCTGAGACAGGGGTCACATGCGTATCGGCGAGCTTTCCCGCAGAACCGGCATGAGCACTCGGGGGCTGCGCTACTACGAAGAGCAGGGGTTGCTGCATCCGCAACGCCGCCCTAGCGGTTACCGGGAGTTCGGCGACTCCGATGTCGCAGCGGTGCGACGAATTCGCATCCTGCTTGCGGCGGGTTTACCCACAAGGGTGATCGCCGAGGTGCTTCCCTGCATGGTCGACGAAGGCCGGTATCTGGCGCCGACCTGCGAGGAAATGGCCGACGATCTCCGCACCGAACTCGACCGCATGAATCGCGACATCGATGAACTCCAGTCCGCGCGCTCGATCCTCGAGTCAATCCTCGCGGCCGAATCTCACGACGCTCCGAACTCACCCAATGGCGCACGCTCGCAGCCGAACTCGCTGCCCCTCATCCCAGCGCCACAGAACCCAACGCCATCAACGACCAACCCCTCGACCGCCACCACGTCCTACGCCCGGCATGAGTGACGACCGCGCCCACCCCTAGCCGGCCAGCGGCCGGGGCACGGCGTCGGTGACGGCGTCTTTCCGACGGGCGGCATTTGCACCTTCTGGAGATCGAGCTTCAGGCAATCCAGCTTCCGCCGCATCGCGCGGGCCTCCCGACGCACCGTCCCCGATACATCGACCCGCCGCCGATTGACCGACATGCTGTTGTCCCGTTAACCTTTCGGCGCCGGTGCCGCTTACCCATCCAGGAACTTCTCGCCGGACTCGGGCCACGCCGGTCCGGCTGCGGTGAGCGCATCCAGAATCCGGCGGACCGCTGCCGGATCCGCGTCCGCGATGGCAGCGACATCCTCGGCCGGCCACGGCCCGGACCCGTGCCGGGCGACGATGTCACGAATCGTACGCGTGACCTCCAGATCGTGCGCCTGCTCGGCCATTGGGCGCAGCTCGGCCAGCAGTTGATCGAGCCACTCCGCATCCGCACCACTTCGGCCGGGGCGGGCTCGTTCGGCACGCGACACGAGATCGTCGAGCACGACGGCGATATGTCGAATCAGCTCGCCGCGCGCCGCATCGTCCTCGGCCGTACCCACCCTCCAAGTGTGCGCCTCGGCGCTTGTCCATCGCGATGCCGAGTCCGCCTCGAACAGGGCCGGGGACCGCGCCCGTCCGCCGCGGTGCTCAGTGCGCTGGCCCGCGCGCTCCGGCTCGAGGACGGTCTTCACACCCGCCGCGGCCGAGGCGGCCGCTGAATCCTGGGGTCGCATCGCCGCGCAGCGCGAAGGCCGCATATCCCGACGATCCGGACCTGGCCCGCCTCACCGCCGAATTACGGTCGCGCAGTGAGCGATTCGAAGGAACTGCTGGGTATCACGGGACTCAGCAGCTTACCGAGCGGCGTTAGGCTACGCCGAGAACTCGTCGGCGAGGGTGTTCCAGAACATGAGTTCGTAATTCTGGAACAGCCTCGCGTATAAATGCGCCTCGCCCGGCTTCAGCCGCCCGGTGTCGAGTCCGGCTTGGATGGCGGCGAGGGCCCGCTGCTCGATCTCGGAGACGTCGGCAGCGAAGAAGTCGAAGAACGCGCACGCGGGGTCGTCGAAGTCGTAGTGGGTGCGCATCGCCTCGGCTACGGCCTTGCAGTAGCGGCTCCATGCGGTGAAATTCGAGTAGATACCCGCTGCGGCGGCGGAGGGTTCAGCGTGCATCGCCAACCAGGCGACGTAGGCCGGATACGCCTGGCAGCCCGCCCTCGGCAGCTCCATGCCCTGGTCGGGTCCCACCGCCGCCACCAGCGCGTCCAGCATGCTATTCGCCTGCCGCTCGCCCGGTGGGAGCCCGCCGAAGAAGACACTGGCGTGTGGTTCGTCCGCCCGCGCCGCCATGGCGTGGAAACTGCGCCAGTCGCTGCTGGTGATGCGCTGCTCCTCCGCCGCGATCGCCGCGAAGACCGCCAGCGGCGCCTTACCCGCCGTGATCAGCGGGATCAAGCGGTTGTCGTCGTCGTGCGGGCCCAGCTCCGCCTGGATACCGTCGAGCAGTTCGCGCGCGGAAACAGTCATCGGAACCTCCCTATCGGACGGGTGTCTCTGTCTATTCAACCGCCCCGCGACAACTATCGCGGTCATTCGGTTCCGTCGACGCCGTGTTCGACATACCAGCGTTGCCGGGCAGAGGCGATGACGTCCTTGTGATCTCGCGACCAGTCGGCGAGCGCGCCGATCGCCGCGGCGAGACTGTGTCCGGTCTCGGTGAGCCGATACTCCACCTGCGGCGGGATCGTCGGATACGCGACCCGCTCCACCATGCCGTCCCGGCACGGCGACCAGCCCATGTCGGCATGCATGACGGCCGCGAACCTCGACGGCGCGAACCTCACCAAGTGCGCTAGGCACAGCCCTTCGGATCTCGCGGTCCAACAACTCGGTCTCGAGCAACCTCGCCGAATCCCGGCTGGCCTGCTCGTACGGCGCTGCGGCTTCATCGGCGAACCGGTCGTGCGCATACACCCGGCCTCCGGTACCCACCGGGCAGACTCCGGGTCAGCGCGAACCCCTTGACCTGCAGAAACGGCGCACTGGACGACGTTGACGCAGGCGGCGCCGTGGGTAAAGTTGCGTTCCTCGACAACGGCGACGAAATACGGCGGCTGTGCCACATCCACAACCAATCACTGTCGGTGATGGTCATTAGCACGAATCAGCGTTGGATTCGATCACGTCGTTGGGCGAAGGTGAAAGGGCAAGCATTGCGACCGCACACCTGCCACCGAAAAGGGAGGAAGCCCTGATGGTGCGCGACGACGACCTCGCTAGCGAATCGCCGACTGCGGACGCCTTCCACGACCGCGCTGATGTGATCGTGGTCGGCGGCGGCCCCACCGGCATGACCGCTGCCGGGGATCTAGCGCGGGCGGGCCGATCAGTCGTCGTGCTCGAGCGGTGGCCGCAGATCAACCCGGCCAGCCGTGCCTTCGCGACCATGGCCCGCACCCTGGAAGTCTTCGACGCGCGCGAGCTGGCC
Source organism: Nocardia sp. GCM10030253 (assembly GCF_042675075.1). Taxonomy (NCBI): domain Bacteria; kingdom Bacillati; phylum Actinomycetota; class Actinomycetes; order Mycobacteriales; family Nocardiaceae; genus Nocardia; species Nocardia sp. GCM10030253. The sequence continues at coordinate 12,186 of NZ_JBHTDL010000007.1, forward strand.
GACGATCTGCTCGCCCTCGGGTCCACCACGCCCGCGGTGCACCTGTTCGCCGGTGCCACAGTCGATTTGACCCGATTGCGGTCGCGGTACCGGTACGGGTTGATCACTCCGCAAACCAATGTCGACCAGGCCCTTGCCCGCTACGCCGAGCAACAGGGCGCCGCGATCCACCGCGGCGTCGAGGTCGTCGCACTCGACCAGGACACGGACGGCGTCACCGTCACTACCCGCCCCAAAGACGCTTCCCCTGGTGATGGCGAAACACGCTGGCGAGCACGGTATTTGGTGGCCGCAGACGGCGCGCACAGCAGCGTCCGCGGCTTGCTCGGCATCGAGTTTCCCGGCAAATCGGTGCTGTCGTCGGTGGTGCTGGCCGACGTGCGCCTCACCGCCGGACCGACCGGCGGCGGGCTGACTCTCGGCAGCACCAGAGACTGCTTCGGATTCCTCGTCCCCTACGGCACGGGACCCGCCGCCGCCTGGTACCGGTCGATGACCTGGGACCGCCACCACCAACTCCCCGACACCGCACCCGTCGAACCCGCCGAGATACGGGATGTCCTCAACCGCGCGATGGGCCGCGACGTCGGAGTCGCCGAAATCAGCTGGCACTCCCGGTTCCACTGCGACGAACGACAAATCCGCCAATACCGGTGCGGGCGCGTATTTTTCGCCGGAGACGCCGCGCACGTGCACTCCCCGATGGGCGGGCAGGGCATGAACACCGGCATCCAGGATGCCGCCAACCTGGCCTGGAAACTCGATGCCGTCCTCGGCGGCGCCGACGACCGAGTGCTCGACACCTACCACACCGAACGCCACCCCATCGGCGAACGAGTGCTGCTGCAGAGCGGGGCGATGATGCGCGGGGTCACCCTGCACCCGCGCCCAGCCCGCTGGTTACGCGACCGCATAGCCCACACCGCCCTCGGATTCGGGCCCATCGCGAACACGATCGCGGGCAGCTTCGCTGGAACCACGCTGCGTTACCCCCGCCGCCGCGGCGAGCACCGGCTGGTCGGCACCCTCGCCACCGAAACACCCCTGACCGGCGATCGTCTCACCGTGCTGCAACGCACACCGGGATTCATCCTCATCCGCGAGCACGGTGCCCCACCCGTCGACATCGACCTGCCGCAGGCCGAGCGCACCGGCCCCGGTCCGGCGCTGCTGGTCCGCCCCGACGGCTACATCGCCTGGGCCGGACCCTCCACCCACAGCCAAGCCCTGCGGCAGGTGTGGCAACGGTGGACCGGCTCCCACACCCCCACACCGCATGACCCTCCATCAACGCGACCACCACGGAAGGAATCACCATGACCGTCACCGCCATCCAGATCGGGCTGCATCCCGACGTCATCGACTACACGTCGCCCGACTTCATCCAATTCCCCGGGCTCACCAAGGAAGTCCTGCGCCGCGCCAACGACGATAACGTCGCCGCACTGCGCGCCGCCGGATACGAAGTCGACAACTGCCTGATCGAGTTCGGAACCGCTGGGGCCGACACCGCCCGCCGCGCGCTGGCGGCCAAATCCTACGACGCGGTCCTCATCGGCGCCGGAGTCCGGCTCGTCGCCTCCAACACCCTGCTGTTCGAGGCCATCGTCAACGCCGCCCACACCCTGCAACCGTACTGCCGGTTCGTGTTCAACTACTCCGCCACCGCCACCCCTGACGATATCCGTCGCTACTACCCCACTCCTCACGACAGCACACCCGCCCACTGACCGCACCGACGTCTGACCTTTCTCACGAACGCCGGCTCACAGCGGATCATCGAATCCTGTGGCGGGGTCCTGGAATCGGTCGAACCGTGGACTGATGGCACCTTGATCCGGCGGTACTGGATCCGGCCCCTACCTGCGAGCCGTGCAAACGGTACAGCCAATCCTCGATGTGGCAACTAGTCGATCTTGGCCATCACATGCTTGACGCGGGTGTAGTCCTCCAGCCCGTACATCGACAGGTCCTTGCCGTGCCCGGACGACTTGAACCCGCCGTGCGGCATCTCGGCGATCAGCGCGGTATGGGTGTTGATCCACACGCAGCCGAAGTCGAGCGCGGCCGACACGCGGAGCGCCCTCGACACATCCTTGGTCCACACCGAGGACGCCAGCCCGTATTCGACGCCGTTGGCCCACCGGATCGCCTCGTCTTCGTCGCTGAACGACTGCACGGTGATGACCGGGCCGAAGATCTCGTTCTGGCTCAGCCGGTCATGCTGCAGCAGCCCGCCGATGACCGTCGGCTCGACGTAATACCCGTGATCGCCCTGCCGGTGCCCACCGGCCACGACCGAAGCGTGATCCGGCACCTCGTCGAGGAAGCCGAGCACCCGCTGTAGTTGGTTGGCGTTGTTGACCGGTGGCACCCAGGCGTTCTCGTCATCGGCGGCCTTGCCGAACGTCGTGGTTGCACTGCCGGCCTGCTCGGCCAGCGCCGCAGTCAAATCATCGGCCACCGACGCGTGACCGAGCACCCGGGTGGCCGCCGTGCAATCCTGCCCGGCGTTGAAATAGCCCGAGGCCGCGATACCCTTTGCGGCAGCAGCGATATCGGCGTCGGAGAACACGATTACCGGCGCTTTGCCGCCCAACTCCAGATGTGTGCGCTTCAGGCGACCTCCGGCCGACTCCGCGACCGCACGGCCTGCGGCCACCGAACCGGTGATCGACACCATCTTCGGGGTCGGATGCGCGACCACCGCCGCACCGGTTGCCCGGTCACCGGTTACCACGTTGAGCACGCCTGGCGGCAGATGCACGGCGGCCAGTTCGGCCAGCATCACCGTCGTCACCGGGGTGGTGTCACTCGGCTTGATCACCACGGTGTTGCCCGCCGCGATCGCGGGAACAAACTTCCAGATTGCCATCATCATCGGGTAATTCCACGGCGTCACCTGCCCGATGACGCCGACCGGCTCCCGGCGGATCCACGATGTATGGCCCGCCAGGTACTCGCAGGCCGACTTGCCCTCGAGTACCCGTGCCGCCCCCGCGAAGAATCGGGTCTGGTCCAGCATCTGCGGGATCTCTGCGGCCAAGGTGACGTGGTTTGGCTTGCCGGTGTTGCGGCCCTCGGCCTCGACAAGCGCGTCGGCGACATTCTCCAACTCGTCGGCGAAATCCAACAGCGCCTTTTGACGCTGCGACGGCGTCGTGCGCTTCCAGTCGCAGAACGCCTTGGCCGCCGCCGCGTACGCGTTGTCGATGTCCTGTTCATTGGACACCGGTGCGGTGCCGTACTGGTCGCCGGTGGCAGGGTCGACGAGCGCCATCGTCGCACCGCCGACCGAGTTGACAAGCTTGCCGTCGATGAAGTTCTGGACCACTGTCATGATGCCTCCTCGGTTGCTCTGTTCAGTCGACGTACACGTATTTTCATCGCTTCTTCGTTATCGATGGTCGACGCTTGTTGCGGAATCCCTACCGATCTATGATCACTGCAAACGCTCACGCACCAAGGCGTATCGGAGCGGACGATGAACGATACGGACAGTGAATCGCCGTCTGACGGCCGCGTCTCCCCCTCTCGAAGACCCCACAACGGGTCAACAAAGTCGGTCACAACCCAAGATGGTCGTCGGCTCAGTTATCTCGAAGTCGGAGATCCGCATGGTCCGCTCGTTATCCATAATCATGGTGGACCCAGTAGCCGGATCGAAGCACGCTTTTTCGCGGCTTCCGCAACGAAGAAACGGTTACGACTCGTATGCGTCGACCGTCCCGGGATAGGGCAGTCCAGTCCGCAAAGAGCACGAACGTACGCCGGTTGGGCCGACGACATGACCGCGATTGCTGACGCGTTGGGATGCAACGAATTCGGAGTGACCGGCTGGTCGGAGGGTGGTCCATGGGCACTTGCGGCAGCTGCGTACATCGATCCGCTTCGACTGCGCCACGTCAGCAGCATCGCAGGTGGCAGCTATGGAGCATTCGGTGATAACTGGGCAGCAGACTACCTCTCCAAAGTCGACGCGCTGGGGGGAACCCTCGCACTGCGCTTCACACCCGGCTTTCGCCTCATGTACGCAATCCTCGGCATAACCGCCAAACGCTTCCGCAAGCCGTACCTCGAACAAACTCGGAAAGCCGTCAACGACTACGACCGACAGATCTTGCTTCAGCGGAACTTTGCAAGCGACTTCTCTGAAGCGAGCGCCGAATGCTTCGCCCAAGGTTCCGACGGGCTGGTCCGCGACAGTGAACTCCTCTATAGGAATTGGGCTTTCGACGTGACCACAATCGAACGGCGAGTCCACATGTGGCAAGGACTGGATGACCGACTGGTGCCGGATCCGATCAACAAAGCGGTGGCCGACCGAATGCCTGGGTCGGTCTGGCATCCAGTTGAGGGTGCCGGGCACTTTGTTGCTGTCGGATCGGCGGACGAATTGTTCGGAATCGCGGCCGAGGAACTGCGGGCGTAGCGCCTCGAGCAGCAAAACGTCGACCTCCGGCTGCGACCGGGATATTCGCCTCGATCCCGGTGACAAATCCTGCTCGCGCTGATCCGATCGGGCACTCCCCCGGCTGCCTGGATCGACTTCCTCGACCGGCAGGCCAAGCTGCTTTGCAGTGGCCATTGGGGTTGGGCACACGTCGCCAACCTAGGCACTCTCGTGAGTGTCTTGGTAGCTCACGCACCACCAACGGGCCGGCCCGCGCCTCGGCAACGCCGCCTATCGCGCGGTAGCTCGAACACACGCACCTGACCGCGCTGGCCGAAACCACTGCTTTGAAGGTTTCACCGCGCTATCCCGCCAATATCGCTGGAAAGTTTCAACCGTTGGTTCAACGATACTGTTCAACGACATGAATGTGGCTGACGAGAGTCTGACGATCGAACTCAGCATGGCTGAACTGCGCGAGATCACGAGCTATGCCCTCGCCTGCGCCGAGCCCGCTTCAGCGATCTTCGAGCGCGACTGTCCGGATGATCCGCGCGCACGGGCCGTGCTCGATGAGGCCCGCAGGTTCGCCGCTGGGGGCAAGCGAACGAAGGCGCTCCGGATGACCGCACTCGATGCACATAGGGCCGCACGGGCAGCTCAGGACATGGAACATGAAGCCGCAGCCGACGCGGCGCGCGCCGCTGGTAGCGCGGGAGCAGCCGCGTACCTGCACCCGCTGGCCAAAGCTACTCAGGTGTTGCACATCCTTGGATCTGCCGCATATGCAGCACGAGCATTCGAGGTCGATGCCGGCGACGACCGCACCGTAGGCGACGACTACATCGAAAGGGCCGCGGCTCTGGCCTGCCCCATCGTGGTGAGCGTCTTGACGCGTTACCCCACCGCCCCGAGTGGTCGCCGTCGTGTGGGAGAGCTATTGCGCAACCTGGACGCATCGTTGCGACAGCTGGCGACCAATCGTTGACCGATGGTCGCCCGGCACCGAAACCGAGTAGCCGTGAACATGGTGTGCAGCACGCGTGCCTGAACGGCGGGCGTGGTGACTACCAGCCGGGCACGGAGCGCCGCGAGCCCGTTCGGCAGGTCACCGGCGGCTGTGTTGGCGATCATGTTCTTCGTTGCCTCGGCCAATACCTCGCTCATCGGCGCGTCGGGTCGCCGTCCCTCGATGGCCTGCACAGCAAGGTCGATCCTTGTGCTGCCATCGGCCAGCAGCACGTCTTCCTTGGTGGGGAAATGCAGGAAGAACGTGCGCTTGCTGACATCGGCGGCTTCCGCGATGTCGGCCACACTCGTCTGGTCGTAGCCCAGCGGCGCAGCTCGCGACAAGAGAGCAGCCTCCCGCTGCTGCCGCGCCCGATCGCGCGAGTTCTGATGCACCGGGGTATAACGGTTCCATAAATCACAACCAGGGGATTCATTCTCTTCGGTCTGCCTGCGGCAGGTGTGAAGGGCCGACATTTCCCCGGTGAGGTCTCGCTGCCCCATATCGGTCACGAATCAGCATCGCCTACATGTTCGATTATCCGTGATCCGCTCGGGGTTTCCTCCAAGCTCAACATCTGAGAAGCTTTCCGCAACTGGAGTTATCTATAGCTATCGCTATCGGTTGTGATGCTCGACCGGATGCCCTGGTCGCCTGCATCACGACACGAACTCACGCCGCCAACGGCCGCACGTGAACACCGATGCCCGCAGATCCACCCTCGGCCGACCGGAGCGGCCCGCTTGGAGAACATCATGGTCACCAGAGCTTCCAGCCATTCACTCGATGCCTTTACCGTCATCGGCGGACAAACCCGGGCCAGCGCCCGCAGTCGACAGCTGCCGCAGCAGCATGGCATTGATGACGACCTCGCACCACTCGGAATACCAGCTCTGGCATTGGGGTTGATGCTGATCGGCGCAGGGTTGGCCTTCCTGCCGCTGATGAGAGGGTGGGCTGGCGACTACGGCCCGCTGATGGTCTGCACCGCCTACATCCTGTATCTGAGCCTCGCGGTTGCGCTCAGCGTGTGGGGTGCGCACCGGATCCGTGACCACCGCAGATCCGTGTCCTACACAAGCGATGCAGCGCAGAGCGCCCACAGTCGAAGATGAAAGGCCTCTGACCGGCAGCTTGCCTACCACCGGCGGCACGGCAGCGGCGGACAGCCTCGTCGATCGACACGATCACACGGGGTCGCCGCAGTAGGCACTATCGGATAATCACGAGATCGACTGGCAGCCAACAGCTACGGCTCACCCGAACGACCGGAACGCCGCATGAGACCGCAATCGTCGGCCGCCTTTCGGCATGGCTATCATCGGACGCGATGCATGTTGACTTGATGCTCGACTCACTGGATGGGCTGTCCGTGGGGGACACGTTGGGCGCGGAATTCCCCGTCATGGGGCGGTCGATTCCGGATCTTCGCGCAGGCAATCTCCCGGCCGGACGGTGGGGGTGGACCGACGACACCGAAATGGCCTGCACCGTGGTTGCCGAACTCTGCAGGCACGGTGGGATCGACCAGGATCGGATTGCCGCCGCCTTCGCTGAACGGTTCGACCCACGCCGCGACTACGGCTTCGTAGCGGTCGACACATTGCGTCGAATCCGGGACGGCGTGCACTGGCGAGAGGCGGCCGGAGCCGCGTTCGATCACCAGGGTTCCTGTGGCAACGGTGCGGCCATGCGAGTCGCCCCGCTGGGTGCTTTTTACGCCGGCGATCCGGAAAGAGTTGCCGCCGAAGCGGTCCGGTCGGCGCAGGTGACGCATCTGCATCCCGAAGGGGTCAGCGGCGCGGTCGCGGTGGCGCTCGCGGCCGGTCAGGCCGCTCATGCCCGCCTGATCGGGACTCGGCCCACACCAAGGGAATTCATTTCCACCGTGCTCGACCACCTCGACGACGGTGACACGAGCCGACTGATTCGCCACGCCCGCACCCTGCTCGGAGCCTCCGCAGAGGAGGCCGCAGACGAACTCGGCAACGGATCTCTGGTAACCGCGCAGAACACGGTGCCATTCACGATGTGGGTCGCGGCAACGCATCTGGACGACTACCCGGCCGCGATCACCACATGTATTGCGGCAGACGGAGATATCGACACCACCAGCGCCATCGTCGGCGGGATCGTCGCCGCCTACACCGGCGCCGGCAGTCGCCCTGGTCCGATCGTCGGGGTGCCGCAGACGTGGCTTGCCGCGCGAGAACCGTTGCCCGGCTGGTTCAACCCGGTCCGCCGAACACGGCGGCGCAAGAATTCTGGATCCGGCCGCGTTCGAAGGTGGTTGTCCGGCGCGTCGTAAAGGCTGCTCGTCGCCCTCGTCGCCGCCTACGTCATCGCCCCGCGCACGCTGGCGGCGAGCAGCGGAGCGGGCCTGTCCGCTCCCCCGGCCTCCACGTAGTCGCCCTACGCCGAATGCACGATCTGGATCAGGTTGCCGCAGGTGTCGTCCAGCACCGCAATGGTGACATGGCCCATCTCCGTCGGCTCCTGGGTAAATCGCACACCGAGCGCGAGCAGCCGATTGAACTCCGCATGCACGTCGTCCACAGCGAAGGCGGTCACCGGGATGCCATCCTTGACAAGCGCGTCCCTGTACGGCTTCACCGCGGGGTGGCCGGCGGGCTCCAGCAGCAGTTCGGTCCCATCGGGATCCTCCGGCGAGACCACGGTCAGCCACCGGTCTTCGCCCACCGGGACCTCGGTCTTCTTCACGAAACCCAGCACGTCCGTATAGAAGCGCAGGGCCTTGTCCTGGTCATCGACGAAGACGCTGGACAGGTGGATCTTCATGGTTCGCTCTCCGATTCGTCGAGCCTGATCCACCGCTCGGCGATGCGCTTCAGTGGTGCGGTGTTCAGGTCATGGAACTTGTAGCGGCCCTCGCGTCGGCTCTCGACCAGCCCGGCGGCCTCCAGCACGGCAAGGTGCTGGGAGACCGCTTGGCGCGACATGGCGAGTTGGTGCTTCATGCTCAGTCGCGAGCAGATCTCGAACAGAGTCTGTCCTGACCGCTCGGTGAGTTCGTCGAGGATCTTCCGGCGGGTCGGGTCGGCCAAGGCTTTGAATACTTCGTCGGCCACACCACACTATAGGCAAGTGTTCACTTGCCTGTCAACGCGCAAACCCGCTTGCCACTCGTGGGCTGCGACCGCCAACGAACTCCGGATCGCCCAATCCAAAGGGGTCGCGCCGATCGTCGACGCGCCCAACGCGATCGGTTTGCCCAACAGTCACCCCGTTGCGCAACACCAACGCCGGACCGACGACGAATACACCGGCCGGAACGGCCTAGGAAACCCCCTCCCTAGGCGCGACACCCCAGACGACAGGTAGGGCGGACCGCCCTCAGGTGGGTCCGCGCATGCGCCATGCCAGCCGGTCCACCACCCATGTTTGCACCCAGCCCGGCATCGGTGCGGCACCCGCAGTCACCCGCGCGGGATCGGAGGCCGGACCTGTTCTCCGACTGGGGCAACTGACCGATACCGCCCTGGTCCGCTGTCCGGACGACAGCCGGTAGGGAGTCCGGTCCGAAAACTTGCCTCTGACAAGGTTGATGAACGCCTTGCAGGAATTCTTCCACGATACGTGCGGGTAACACCGGCGCGCTGTGCATGTAAATGGAATAAGGGTGCACACTACGCGGGACCGAGAGACGCAACCCTCGCCCGCCAACCGGGCCGGCGCTCTGGAGAGGAAGGAGACGGCGAGTGTTCAGCCGCATCGCCATCGTCAACCGGGGAGAGGCCGCTATGCGCCTCATCCACGCCGTCCGAGACTTGGCCGCGGAGACCGCGCGACCGATCGAAACCGTCGCTCTGTACACCGATGTCGACCGGAACGCGACCTTCGTGCGCGAGGCTGACATTGCTTACGACCTCGGTCCGGCGTCCGCACGCCCTTACCTGGATCTGAAGGCGCTCGAGCGTGCGCTGGTGTCGACCGGAGCCGACGCCGCCTGGGTCGGCTGGGGTTTCGTCGCTGAGGACCCGGCGTTCGCGGAGCTGTGCGAGCAGATCGGCGTCACCTTCATCGGCCCCAGCCCGGAGGCCATGCGCAAGCTCGGCGACAAGATCGGCGCGAAGCTGATCGCCGAGGAGGTCGGCGTGCCGGTCGCGCCATGGAGCCGCGGCGCGGTCGAGACCGTGGAAGCCGCCCTGACAGCCGCGGCCGAGGTCGGATACCCGCTGATGCTGAAGGCGACCGCCGGCGGCGGCGGGCGCGGTATCCGGGTGATCACGAACGAGGACGAGCTCGTCGACGCCTACGAGCGCACCCGCCAGGAGGCCGCGCGGGCGTTCGGCAGCGGCGTGGTGTTCCTGGAGCGGCTGGTCACCGGAGCCCGGCACGTCGAGGTCCAGGTAATCGCGGACGGCCAGGGCACCGCGTGGGCGCTCGGCGTTCGCGACTGCTCGGTGCAGCGGCGCAACCAGAAGGTCATCGAGGAGTCCGCGTCACCGGTACTGGACCCCGAGCAGGTAGCCGAGCTCAAGGCATCGGCCGAGCGGCTGGCGATAGCCGTCGATTATCGCGGTGCGGCGACCGTCGAGTTCCTCTACCACCCCGGTGACCAGCTGTTCGCATTCCTCGAGGTCAACACCCGCCTGCAGGTCGAACACCCGATCACTGAGTACACCACCGGTTTCGACCTTGTTCGGGCGCAGCTGTTGGTGGCATCCGGGGGCAGGCTCGAGGGCGACCCGCCGGCCGAACGCGGGCACGCCATCGAGGCCCGGCTCAACGCCGAAGACCCCGACCGCGACTTCGCGCCCGCCCCTGGCCGCATCGAGCGGCTGGACCTGCCGGCCGGGCCCGGCATCCGCGTCGACACCGGCGTCAGCGAGGGCGACACCATTCCCGCCGACTTCGACTCGATGATCGCCAAGATCATCGCCTACGGCCGTAACCGTGAGGAAGCGCTCGGCCGACTGCGCCGGGCAATGGCACAGACCAGGGTGATCATCGAGGGCGGAGCGACGAACAAGAGCTTCGTGCTCGACCTGCTGAACCAGCCCGAAGTGATCGACGGCAGCGCGGACACCGGCTGGATCGACCGCGTCCGCGGTGAGGGTCGGCTCATCTCGCACCGACACTCCGCCATCGCGCTGGCTGCCGCCGCCATCGCCGCCTACCAGGAGGAGGAACGCGTCGAACAGCACCGGCTGTTGTCCACGGCCTCCGGCGGACGTCCTCAGGTGCAACACGCAAGTGGCCGACCGCTCGACCTCAAACTGCGCGGCGTCGGCTACCGCGTACGCGTCGCACGCATCGGTGCGCATCGGTTCCGCATCGGTATCGAGGTGGGTGGCGACATCCGCACCGCCGACGTCGATCTCGAGCGCTTCGATCACCACACCGGGCAGATTCTGGTCAACGGCACCCGGTATCGCCTGATCACCGGCACACATGGGCCGATCTATCTCGTCGATGTCGACGGTGTGACACATCGGATCAGCCGCGACGAGGGCGGCGTCGTCCGCTCCCCCGCTCCCGCGCTGGTTGTCGCCACGCCGCTCGAGATCGGCGCCGAGGTCGAGGCGGGCGCGCCGGTGCTGGTGTTGGAGAGCATGAAGATGGAAACGGTGCTGCGCGCGCCGTTCAAGGCACGGCTCAAGGAATGCACCGTGTCCGTCGGCACCCAGGTGGAGACCGGTGCACCATTGCTGTGGCTCGAGCCGCTCGCCGATGAGGACGAGGCCGAGGACGCCACACCGGTCGGTTCCGTCGATCTGGACCTGCCCGTCGGGTCCGCGCAGGTCCAACCGCATGAGCGAACGACCCGTGGCCAGGAGGACCTGCGCAGCCTGCTGCTCGGCTTCGACGTCGACCCGCACGACGACCGCCGAGTGCTCGACGACTACCTCACCGCGCGCCGAGCGGCCCTTCAGGACAGCCGCCGACCGCTCGCCGAGGAACTCGAACTCGTGGAGGTGTTCGCCGACCTCGCAGAGCTGAGCCACAACCGCTCGTCCGATGACGAGGGCAGCCACAGCCACGTCCACAGCGCCCGCGAGTACTTTCACACCTACCTGCAAAGCCTCGACGTCGAGCGGGCCGGGCTGCCGGAGTCGTTCCAAGCCAAGCTCGCCAACGCCCTCGGGCACTACGGCGTCACCGATCTGGAGCGTTCCCCCGAACTCGAAGCAGCGGTCTTCCGGATCTTCCTCGCCCAGCAACGCCCATCCGACACGGTCACCGTCATCACGACGCTGCTGCGCGAGTGGCTGCAGGAGCCGATGCCTGATGGGGCGCTGCGCGAGCCTGTCGGTCTGGCGCTGGAGCGGCTGGTGGCCGCGACGCAGGTGCGCTTCCCCGTGATCGCCGACCTCGCGCGCGGCGTGGTGTACGCCTGGTATGGCCAGCCGTTGCTGCGGCGCAATCGGGCCCGCGCATACACCAACATCCGCAGGCATCTGCGCCACCTGGACGCGCACCCTGACGCGGCGGATCGCGCCGAGCACATTGCCGACATGGTGCGCAGCACCGAACCGCTGGTGCGGCTGCTCGGCCAGCGGCTGGTGCGCGGCAAGCTGGACAACACGGTCATGCTGGAGGTGCTGACCCGCCGGTACTACGGCAACAAAGGCCTCGCCAGCGTTCGCACCCAGGACGTGGGCGGCTGCACATTCGTGATCGCCGAGCGCCGCGGCCTGAGCCTGGTGTCCGCGGCGGTGAGCTTCGACGCGCTCGACACCGCGCTGCGCGGACTCGCCGAACTGGCGACCGGCGCCGCGTCCATCGACGCCGACATCTACCTCAGCTGGGAGAAGCAGCCGGAGGACTTCGACGCGATGGCAGCGGCGTTGCACGATGCCCTCAGCGCGCATCCGATGCCGAACCAGGTGCACCGGATCACCGCCACCGTCGCGGGCAGTGGCGGTGCGGTGATGCACCACCACTTCACCTTCCGCCCATCTGCCACCGGTATGGCCGAGGAGCGACTGATCCGCGGCCTGCACCCCTACATCGCGCAACGGATGCAGATGCAGCGGCTGCGCAAGTTCGACCTCACCCGGCTGCCGTCCTCCGACGACGAGGAGGTCTACCTGTTCCGATGCGTCGCCAAGGAGAACCCGGCGGACGATCGCCTCATCGCGTTCGCGCAGGTGCGTGACCTGGCCGCATTGCGCGAGCACGACGGGCGGCTGCTCGCGCTGCCGACCGCCGAGGCAACCATCGCCACCTGCCTCGACTCGATCCGCAGGGCACAGTCGCTGCGACCGTCGGCCAAACGCTTCAACACCAACCGCATCGTGATGTACATCTGGCCGCCGATCGACGTCACCCCTGCCGAACTGGAGACGGTCGTCCAGCATGTGCGGCCGACGACCGCGGGCGCCGGACTCGAGGAGATCCTGCTCATCGCGCGTCAGCGTGATCCGAAGACCGGCGAGCTGATCAAGGTCGCCGTGCACATCGGCTTCGACGCCACCGAAGTGACCGTCGGCGAACGGTCCGACGAGCCGGTCGAGCCGCTCGACGCGTACCGGCAGAAGGTGCTGCGAGCCAGCAGCCGCAACAACGTGTACCCGTACGAGCTGACCGGTCTGCTCGGTGAGTTCGCCGAGTACGACCTCGACGCCGGCCACGCGCTGGTGCCGGTCGACCGACCCAAGGGACGCAACACCGCGGCGATCGTCGCAGGCGTGGTCACCACACCGACCCCGCGGCACCCACAGGGCATCACCAGGGTGATCCTGCTCGGCGATCCGACGAAGTCGCTCGGCGCACTGTCGGAAGCAGAGTGCCGCCGCGTGATCGCCGCGTTGGATCTGGCCGAACGGATGCAGGTACCGCTGGAGTGGTACGCGCTGTCCTCCGGCGCCAGGATCTCCATGGAGTCGGGCACCGAGAACATGGACTGGGTGGCGGCAGCGCTCAAGCGGATAGTCGAGTTCACCCAAGACGGCGGCGAGATCAACATCGTGGTCGCAGGCATCAACGTCGGTGCACAGCCGTACTGGAACGCCGAAGCGACGATGCTCATGCACACCAAGGGCATCCTGGTGATGACGCCGGACTCCGCGATGGTGCTCACCGGCAAGCAGTCACTCGACTTCTCCGGTGGTGTGTCGGCCGAGGACAACTTCGGTATCGGCGGCTACGACCGGGTCATGGGTCCGAACGGGCAAGCGCAGTACTGGGCGCCGACCCTGACCGCAGCGCGCGACGTGTTGATGTCGCACTACGACCACACCTACGTCGCACCCGGCGAGCAGGCGCCGCGGCGATCGCAGACCAGCGACCCCGTCGATCGGGACGTCTCCGACTTCCCGCACACACTGGCGGACAGCGATTTCACCACCGTCGGCGAGATCTTCTCCGCCACCGCCAACCCGGACCGCAAGAAGCCCTTCGACATCCGGACCGTGATGCGGGCACTCTCCGACCAGGACCACCCGGTGCTGGAACGCTGGGCAGGCATGGCCGACTCCGAAACGGCAGTGGTGCAGGACGCGCATCTCGGCGGCATCCCGGTATGCCTACTCGGCATCGAGTCACGGAACGTGCCGCGGCGCGGATTCCCGTCCACCGACGGCCCGGACACCTACACGGCAGGGACCCTGTTCCCGCAGTCGTCGAAGAAGGCCGCGCGGGCAATCAACGCGGCCAGTGGCAACAGGCCATTGGTCGTGCTCGCAAACCTGTCGGGCTTCGACGGCTCGCCCGAATCGATGCGTAAGTTGCAGCTGGAGTACGGCGCCGAGATCGGCCGCGCGATCGTGAACTTCCAAGGCCCCATTGTGTTCTGCGTGATTTCCCGCTACCACGGCGGCGCGTTCGTTGTGTTCTCGAAAGCGCTGAACCCGAATATGACCGTGCTCGCGCTGCAAGGCTCGTTCGCCTCGGTGCTCGGCGGCGCTCCTGCCGCCGCAGTGGTGTTCTCCGGTGAAGTCAACACGCGCACCGCGGCCGATCCCCGGGTGCGGGACATGCAGGCGCTCGCCGCGAACGCATCCGGCACCGATCGTGCGGCCCTGACCGCGGAACTCGACGAGATTCGGTCATCGGTCCGTGCGGAGAAGCTCGGTGATGTCGCCGCGGAATTCGACCGCGTGCACAATATTCAGCGTGCTGTCGAGGTCGGTTCGGTCGACGCCATCATCGGCGCCGCCGAACTGCGCCCACGCGTCATCGAGGCCATCGAGGCGCGCCTGCGATGAAGGGTTGGGCCTGGTGCCTACGGACATCAGGCCCGACCAGTGGGACGTCAAGGGGTTTCCGCTGCGCCCCGGAGCTGTGCCCAGAGTTCCGGGGAGCCGCTGAGGGTGCGACGCATCCTCACTTGGCGTCCCAGTAGCACTCCACCACCGCTGTCGTGAACGGGAACCGCACCGGTGTCGGCCCGAAGGCGATCCGGCCTGCGGTCTCTGCCGCGGTTGCGATCGCTTCGGCAACCGCCGTGGCCTCCTCCGCCGGGCAGTGCACGATTACCTCGTCGTGCTGGAAGAAGACCAGTTCGGCGCAGAGCCCCGCGCGAGTCATCGCATGACGCACGCCCGCCAGTACCAGCAGTGCCCAGTCGGCGGCGCTGCCCTGCACCACGAAGTTACGTGTGAAACGGCCACGAGCGCGCGCCGCGGAGGTGCTGCCGTACCCGCTGAACTGCTCCACTTCCTCCTGGGATAGGTCCGTCTGGTCGGGCGACGCGACCGACAGCGGCGGGCACGTGCGACCCAGCCAAGTGCGCACGAGACGGCCTTCCTCACCCGCGCGCGCCGCGTCATCGACATACGCCACTGCGGCCGGATAACGCCGGCGGAGTCCAGCCAAGTGGGTGAGCGCATCGCCGGAAGTCTGGCCGTAAATCGCACCCAGTAGGGCGATTTTGGCCTGGGCGCGGTCACCGCCGAAGGCACGGACCGCCAGATCCGCATACAGATCTTCGCCGCGACCGGCCACCTCCATCAGACCTGGGTCACGGGAGACTGCGGCAAGTACTCGCGGCTCCATTTGGTCGGCGTCGGCGACCACCAGACACCATCCCGGGTCTGCGCGTATCGCTTGACGGATCACCTTGGGGATCTGCAGGGCACCGCCACCGTTGGTAGTCCAGCGGCCCGAAACCGTGCCGCCGGGCAGGTACTCGGGACGAAAGCGTCCGCCGTGTACCCACTGCTCGAGCCAGGACCAGCCGTGGGCGGTGTACAAGCGGTAGAGCGATTTGTAGGCAAGCAGTGGCGCTACCGCGGGGTGATCGATCTGCTGGAGCTCCCATTTTCGGGTGGAGGACAGCGAGATCCCGGCACGTGCGAAGGCTCTGATGATGTCGTTGGGCAGGTCTGGTCGGACCCGCACGCCTCCCCCGAAGGCCCCCGACACTTCGTCGGCCAACTCCGCCATTCGGCGCGGTTCCAGCCCGCCAGGAAAACGCTCCCCCAGCAGCGTATCCAGCAACTCGCGGTGGACGTCCGCGCGCCAAGGGATCCCGGATCGGGACATCTCCGTGGCAACCAGCATGCCCGCCGATTCGGCGGCAAGCAGCAGCCGCATTCGCTCCGGATGTTCGGCCCTTGCCGTACGGGCCAGCTGTCCCGCGTAGACCTCCAGTAAGGCGTTGAACTCGTCCGTGCCGGGTGGCAGCGGTACCGGGCCAGAATCGAACAGCGACGGCTGTGTCTCGGGGGCCCGTGCGGGCGCGTCCGGCGGGACAGGCAGGTTGTGCAGTCGCGCCCAGGCGGCCGCCAGCGAGCGGGCCTGGCCCGACTGGCCCTCCTCATGGCCGATCAGCAGGGCCTCCGCCGCCTGCACGTCATAGCAGCGCTCGACCCGCACGCCGGCCGCCAGCAACGGTCGGTAGATCTCCGCCGTGGATCGCCAGACCCACCGCTCGACCTCAGGGCGTGAGCGCACCGCCTCGGCGAGCGAGAGCTCGCGTACCACTGGTCCCGCGGGCCGACCGTCCTGATCGAGTGGACACAGACGCGCACCTCCGTCGCCCGTTTCCGCCACCGCCCATCTCACGTCCCCGAGTCTCGCACCGGCGACATCCTCTTTCGACATCCACCTCGGTGGTGACCTCGAACCGACTGCACCGGACGCGGCCGGACCGAGTCGGAACAGTCGGCGAACGGGGAGATTCGCAGGTGAACTTGGAGGAAGGTACAAAGATACCCAGGCGGACCGCGTCAAGCTTCGGATTTCTTGTTCCTATCTGCGCCGTTGGCGAAACGGTGTACTTAGCGCCGATGCCCGATTTCGAAGGCAAGTCGCCCTTGGGCGGCGCCGACCGGAGAACTACGATGACCACTGCTATTGCGCGGTCCGAACCGCATGCCGAAGCGTCGTCACCGATCGTCGAACGATCCAACCGGGCAAGTATCGGAACCCGAATCGCCCAACCACTGCTGCGTGGCACGGTCGGACTCGGGTTGGCAACACTGGCGCGGATCGGCGGCTACAGCCAGCTCGAGCAGATGCTATGGCTCGGCCGTCTCATCGATCTGCCAGCCGCTGTGCTCGTCCCCCCGAACGGCACCAAACGTCGGACCGTTCAGCTGGAAAAGTTCCGCGCCGAATGGTTATGGCACAACGACCTGGCCGACCCACACCAACGGCAAGACTCGGCGCTGCTGTACTTCCACGGCGGCGGGTACATCAGCGGCGGCCTGAATACCCATCGGCGCCTCGTCGCCAAGATCGGACGGGCCAGCCGGATGCCCGCATTCCACGTCGATTATCGACAGTTACCCAACGCGCACTTCACCGAGACTCTCGACGACGCGGTCGAGTCGTATGAGTACCTGCTAGGACAGGGCTTCCAACCCGAGCACATCATCGTGTCCGGCGACTCAGCCGGCGGCGGGCTCGCCTTCCGGCTCGCGCTGGCCACCCGGGAGCGTGGGTTGCCGATGCCAGGCGGCATCTCCGCGATCGCACCATGGGCCGACTTCGACTCGGCGACCCGCAACGCCCACCCCAACCGGCACCGCGATTCCTACATACCCACCCAAGTTCTGGAAACAATCGCGCGGCAAGGCTTTGCCATCGATGGCGAACTCGACCCGACATGGTCGTCGGTCAACCACGACTTCACCGACCTACCACCGGTCCTGATCCAGGTCGGCTCCACCGAATGCCTGCTACCAGACGCCGAGATGCTGACCCGACGCTGCGCCGAAGCGAACGTCCCCGTACAACTGCAGATCTGGGACCGCGCATCGCACGTCCACCACATCGGCTCGGATCTGCTCTCCGACGCCCGAGCCGCGATCCGCGACCTGGGGCAGTTCCATCGCCAGGTGATCACCGAACAGATTCCACCGGCCAAAGGTCGGATATCAGTGTGCGACCGACGCAATACCAGTTTCTAAGACCATGGCGGTGAACAGAAGTCCGCAGCTGACCGCGCCGTACGACCGAAGTAACGCCATGGCATGTCATGTCACAGTCCAATTTCCCGGTTGGCCGCCGATGCACTACCGGGCCGACTCCACAGCAGCGCACGCTTTTGCGGAGGCAGCGTGTGCGATGGGGCTCGCCACAATTTTCATCGATCACGATATGCGCGAAGCTCTGCAGCCCATGCCTTATCAGCGGCTCTTGCGATGAACAGCATGACTGATGCCGCCTGCCGCAGCATCTGTTGAGCTCGGTCCGCGTGTTCTCAGCTCGGACGTGTTGATTCGTCTCGATCGTTGGCGAGGATGAACACACTGATCACCAACACCCACGCCGGAAACAGCAGCGTCACCCAGAAACTGAAGCTGACGACCACCAGCAAGATCAGAGCGACCAGATAGGTGATCACGGCCAGCCATCGTGGCATCAAGCCGGTCCGCAGCCAGATGGTACCCAGCGAAATCATGAACACCGCGGCCATACGTAGCGCGTAGATGTCATTGATCTGCAGCATTACCTCACGACCGAAGTAGACAATCTCCGACTGGGGAACGTCGTACTGGCGCGAGAAAGCGAGGACACCGCCCCCAACCGCCATCGATACGAAAAACATGGCCAGGAACAGCAGGCCGCTCCCTAGGAATACCGTCGAGAAGAATCGGTCCTCGAGATCTCCGATCCAGTCGCGCACGACGGCGACAAACCACAGGAACGCGATACCTGCGAAGGGCGCCAGTACCAAAGCCACCGAGATTTTCGATCCACTGCGTCCCACCCACTCCGTCCCCGCGAAGGAGTCAGCGGGGAGCGCCGTCCGCACCAGCACGAAGCTGGACGCAAATAGCGCGGCGAACAGAATGCCCGCTACCGCCGCGGCACGCGGCGTCTTCAGCTCCCGAAATCGCGTCTGACCATGCACATCGGGCATAGCTCAATTTACTCCGACGTCATGTTCCCCCACTACCCTGCGAGCCGAGCAACCGACTGACCGCGTCGATCCCCCCGCACTGGAGCCCACCGTGAAACGCTGTTTTCATGACACGTACGGCTCCAAAGAACATGGAGTGGATCCCTGGCGGGACTTTCTGGATGGGATCCCAAAACTTCTATCCGGAAGAACGCCCCGTTCATCAGGTCACCGTGGATGGCTTCTGGATGGATACCCATCCGGTGACAGTGGCCGAGTTCCGGCGGTTCGTAAAGGACACCGGACACGTCACCACCGCCGAAACACCGCCAGACCCAGCGCAACATCCGGAAGCAGACCCGTCGTTGCTGGTGCCCGGTTCCTTGGTGTTCACCCCCACGCCAGGGCCTGTGCCGCTCGATGACTACCGACGCTGGTGGTCGTTTACGCCGGGCGCGGATTGGCGCCACCCACAGGGACCCGGCAGCAATCTCGATGGACGGCAACGCCATCCGGTCACCCATGTGTCCTGGTTCGACGCCTCGGCCTACCTACAGTGGGCCGGCAAGGAACTACCGACCGAAGCGGAGTGGGAATTCGCCGCCCGGGGTGGCTTGGACCGGCAACCGTTCGTGTGGGGCGCAACGCACGAGCCTGGCGGCAGGCGCGCCGCCAATGTCTGGCAGGGTCGGTTTCCCTGGGAGAGCCTGAACGAGGGCGGCGGCGCGGGTACGTCGCCGATAGGCCAGTTCCCACCGAACGGCTACCGACTCAGCGACATGGCGGGCAATGTGTGGGAATGGACGGTGGACTACTACACCGCCGACCATTCCGAGGCGGGGAAGAACGTGGCACCGGCGGATTCCTGCTGCATTCCCGCCAATCCACGCACAGCCGTCGCGCCAACGCCCGAGCCCGGCGAGCCTTACGCACGCCGTGTGATCAAAGGCGGCTCGTACTTGTGTGCGCCGAACTACTGCCTGCGATATCGACCCGCGGCGCGTCAGGGCGAGACCGAGGAGACCTCCACATGCCACATCGGCTTCCGATGCATCATCAGACCGTGATGACCGGAAGCCTTTCCGCACAGGTGCGGTCGCGGAAGAAGGCGGCTTCGATTTCCTGTGCAGGACAACGCATCTCGTCGCGCCGCCTGGCCAAATAAACCCGGCCCGCGTCAGAGCGCGGGCCGGAGTTGTTTTCGCGAGGTCAGAGACCTTCGTGCAGCAACTTGGCATCCTTGCGGACACTGAACGAAGTGATGATCTCCATGATGCCGAGGACAACCAGCCAGATGCCGGCAACCCACGCCAGGGTCGCCACCGATTCCACCGGCCACACGATCAGCACGACACCCGCGATAGCGGTGATCACACCGAAGAAGCCGGTCCAGCCACGCCCGGGCAACTCGGGCGCGGAGAAGGCTGCCACCGCCGAAGCCACCCCTCGAAACAGCCACGCGATACCGATCCAGATGCCGAGCAACAGAATCGAGGCAAGCTCGTCACGGAAACAAAAAACGCCGATCACGATGGATAGGACGCCGGTGATGAAGCTGAGCACCCGCATACCGGTGCTCGCCGGCGCGCCGAAGGCGGCCAGCAACTGCAGCACACCGGTAACCACCAGATAGATGCCGAAGATGATGCCCGCCACCAACAACGTCTTGCCCGGCCACACCAGAATAAGGACACCGAGGATCACCGAGAGGATGCCGGTGACGAGAACCGATTGCCACGCACTGCGAGCAAGCATTTGCAGCGGTCCCTCTACCACGCTGTTTGTCGTCATATCGCGATGCTATGCCTTGCGAGAACGGTTTTCTGGCCATTTGCCGCAAACGCGCCGGGCAGCCTGGGCCACCACGATCCGGCTACTGAGCGGCGGCGGTAGTGATGTTCACCATCCAGGCAACGCCGAACCTGTCCATGCACATGCCGAACTCGTCGCCCCACATCTGCTTCTCCAACGGCACGGTGATGCTGCCCCCCGCGACCAGCTTGTCCCAGTAACCATGTAGTTCCGCGCTGTCGTCGCCGCTGAGACTGATCGAAATGCTGCTGCCCGGTTTGTATTCCATGCCGGGCGGGGTGTCGGAGGCCATCAGCGTGAACCCGCTCGGCGTCTCCAGCATGCCGTGCATGACCAGCTCCGCACCCGGTGCGTCCTTGTCGCCGAAATGGCCGAACGTGTCGATGGACAGCGTGCCGCCGAACACCTCTCGATAGAACTCGAGGGCCGTCTGTGCCGTGTCTCCGAAACTGATGTAGGGGTTGAGTCGGGAGACCATGGGAACGCTCCTTGCGAGTAGTTGCCGCCGCCATCTGGACGGTAGTCCCCCGACCGGGGCTGGGGGCCGGATACCGAGTCTGTGGCATAGATAACGTCGGAGCCGTCGACGTTTATCGCCGAACAGGTCGGGTAGTCATCCCTCAGTGACTCTCGTCGTGCGCATCCATGGGTGGACACGTTCGGGTCGGGTTCGTGAGTCTCGGGTGGCTAGGAGAAGAGGGTGGCGGTTGTACTCGTGCTGCAGGCACGCGGCCTCGGTGATCTACTCACCGCGGTCCCGGCGCTACGTGCGCTGCGCAGAGCGAGGCCCAACGACCACATCGTCTTGGCGGCACCGCAGCGCTTGAAACCGATCGTCGACCTGATCGCCTCGGTCGACGCGATGCTGCCGACCGGTGAGCTCGGCGCATTGCGCTGGGATGGTCCGCAGCCCGGACTTGCTGTCAATCTGCACGGCCCGAGCGCCGAAAGCATCGTCACCCTGACCAAGACCGATCCCGGTCGCATCCTCACCTACCGCAACGCCGCCTTTCCCGACCTCGAGGGCCCGGAGTGGCAGCCGGACATGCACGACGTCGAGCGCTGGTGTCATCTGCTGGAATCGGACGGCATCACCGCCGATCGACGCAATCTCGGACTGGTGCCGCCGGTCTCGACGACCAGCCATCGGGACTGCGTTGTCGTGCACGTCGGTGCGGGCGCTCCGGCCCGCCGGTGGCCGCCGGACCGATTCGCCGCCGTCGTACGTCATCTACTGGTGCTCGGCCGGGAAGTCGTACTCACCGGCGACGAGACCGAACGCGATATCGCGCTGAACGTCGCCGCGCGCGCGAGCCTGCCGACCAGGCGGGTGCTGGCGGGCGAACAGAACCTGATCGAACTCGCCGCCACCGTCGCCGAGGCCGCACTCGTCATCTCCGGCGATACCGGCGTCGCACATCTGGCCACGGCTTTCGGCACAAGGACCGTGCTGCTGTTCGGTCCGACTCCACCGCGTTGGGGCGGACCACCCCCGCACCTGCTGGGCAGGCACGCGGTGCTCTGGGCGGGTCAGATCGGCGACCCCGATGCCGACACCCCGGACCCAGGCCTGCTGCGGATCGGCGTCACCGAGGTGATCAACGCCGTCGACAAACAGCTCACCAAGCGCACCTGGCCGGGAACCGGCACCGACCGCCGCCGGACCGCCTACCGCCGCGTCGGCTGAGCGCCCGATAGGCCCGTGGCGAGACTCAGACACCTTCCTCGGCCCGTGCGGTGCTGAGCGCGGCCGCGTATGCGGCCAGGGCGCTCGGCCAGAACTGTTCCAAGTAGTCGCGCGCGTCGCCGAGCCCGCGCGGATCGAGCGAATACAGTCGCCGATTCCCGTCTCGGCGCATCATCACCAGCCGCGACTCGCGCAGCACCCGCAGGTGTTGGGAGACCGCGGAGCTGCTCACTCCGACGATGGTTGCCAGCTGACCGACGGATAACGGCGCCGTGGGCAGTGACTCGAAGATGGCGCGGCGAGTCGGATCGGCGAGCGCTTCGAGCGCACGAACTCCATTAGTGGCCACTTAAATAGTGTGATCAACTAGCATCCGATCGGTCAATCCGGCCAGATATTGCATCTGGCCAGGTCAGCTCGATTACCGCGTCATTCCGTTATCTACTTGTGACATATCAACTGGGCTTTTGCGATGCTGTGATGGTAACCACAGGCTTGCAGAACCTGCATGACGCTCCCGTACGTTCGAGCCATGCCCGTGACCGTTCCGTTATTTTTCCGCCGTAGCGGCGCCACCCGCTCCCGACGCTTCCGCGCCGTCACCCGCGCGGTCGCCATCACCGCTGTTGTCAGCGCCTCATTCGGCGCGCTGGCCGCCACCGATCAGGATCAGGCCGATACGACCACCGTAGGCCACCTTGTGGCAGGCAAGTCCCCCGTCGCGATGACCGACGCCCAGACCCGCAACGCCGTCCAGTTCACCGCGTTCACACCTCCCGCGGCACAGCTGCCGCAGACTGTCCCCGAGGACGTGCTCTGGGAGCTGAACCGGATGGCCACGGAGGCCACCCGGCCGCGCACGGTCCGCCCCATCGGGGGTGTCCTGACCTCCAACTACGGCATGCGCTGGGGCTCGCTGCACGCGGGCCTCGACTTCGCCGATCCGATCGGAACCCCGATCGCGTCCGTCACCGACGGCACCGTCATCGAGACCGGTCCCGCCTCCGGCTTCGGCCTGTGGGTGCGCGTCCAGCAGGACGACGGCACCATCGGCGTCTACGGTCACGTGAACGACATCCTGTCCACCGTCGGCCAGCAGGTCCGCGCGGGCGACGTGATCGCCACCGTCGGCAACCGCGGCTTCTCCACCGGCCCGCACCTGCACTATGAGGTGCACCAGCCCGGCGTCGGCCCGATCGACCCGATGCCATGGCTGGCCGCCCGCGGCATCGACGTCGGGCACGCGGCGGACTGAGCTACCCCGGTAGTCCGGAGGCGTTCGCGAGTCGATGAGAGCTCGCGGACGCCTCCGGTCATCCCCCTAATACCCCGGTATCAGCCGCGAATGGCGCCGTAGCGGGACGTGTTCGGGCGGTGCCGATTCCTACCGTCGGTTCATGCCGACGATCGACATCGACTCCGCAGCCCGGGATTCCGCGCCCCGGCACCGCCTCACTCCGACCCTTCCCGCAGGCCGACTGCACCGCCCGTTGCTGTGGATGGTGGCCGCGATGGCCGCCCTGGTGGTGGTCTCGGTGGGTGGCATGGTCGTCGACGACCGGATGATGCTCGGCGAGTCGGTATGGCTCAAGCCGCTCAAGTTCGGATTCGCCTTTCTGCTCTACGGCTTCACACTGGCCTGGCTGTTGTCGTTGCCGCACAGGGGAAGTCGGGCTACCTGGTGGCTCGGTACCGTGTTCGCGGTCACCGGTTTCGCCGATGTCGGGTTCATCGCGGTGCAGGCCGCGCGCGGCACCTTCAGCCACTTCAACAACCACAGCACCGACACTGTCAACTCGATCGGCCAGCAGGTGTTCATGTCTGGCGTTCCCGGCCTATTCTTCGCGAATCTCATTATCGCGCTGATCCTTTCGTGGCAGCGCATCGTCGACCGGCCGACAGCGCGCGCCATTCACGCCGGCCTTGCGCTTGCCGTCGCCGGGATGGCGCTGGCCTATCAGATGGGATACACCGGCAAGCAGCGGGTCCGCGATGCCAACGGCAACATTGTGGAACTCATCGCCGGGCACACCGTGGTCGAGGACGCCGCACGGTCCGCGGACGTGGCGCGCGACGGTGTGGGCGGCATGCCGATCACACACTGGAGCACGATCGGTGGCGACCTGCGTGTCCCACACTTCGTCGGGCTGCACGGTATTCAGGTTTTACTGCTCGCGGCCTTCGCATTGGTCTGGCTTGCACCGCGCTTTCCGTGGCTGCGCGCCGAACGCACGCGGGCAGCGGTTATGGGCGTCTTGGCGCTCGGCTACGCGGGCATGCTGTCGATCGTGACCTGGCAGGCGATGCGGGCACAGTCGCTGATCCATCCGGACAGCGCCACGCTGGCCGCGGCGGGCGGGCTCGCGGCAACAGTGGGGCTGCTGCTGACGATGATCTACTTGCGCCATCGATCAACCGATTCGGACACCGGAGTCGACCACCCAACTCAGCCCCTCGCCGCCAAAGCTCGACTGCACACACGAGGCACTCAGCCACTCGGATGACCTCCGACACCGTGATCGAGGACGGCGAGAAACACCGGCCCGGGGTCAGCGTAAGCGTTCGGCGTCGCGGGTCAGCTCGAGCAATGTGGCGCCCAGGCTCTTCAGCTCCTCGGTGTTCGCGCCTTCACCGATCGCGGTGGCGACATCCTCCGCGGCACATCTCGCGGCGAACCACCGGTCGGCAAGATCCGCCGCCTCCTGTGCGCTGAGCACAACGGAATCGTCGGGAATTCCGGTTCCCTTCAAGCTGTTGCGGTGTTCGTAGGCGCGTTGGCGACACGATTGGCGGCAGTACCGGCGACGACGTCCGGCCTCCGATTCGACGATCTCCCGCCCACACCACAAGCAGGACAGCATGCGACGCATGACGCAGAACACTAATGGTCCCGCGGGCCGGGTGGATCTCGCGGTCCCCAGGAGTGGCGGCACCACAGCCGTGGCAAGGCCGACGTGCCGCACCGACTACAATGGAACGGTTCACCGTCGCCGTGTCGGGAACTATTAGCGCAGGCCCGTTCGTTGCACAAAAGGTCCAGCGAGCGTGAGCTCGTCCGGACACGGTCGCAGCGCAACAAGACTCGAGCACCTAGGGAGAGGCACACCATGGCAGATCGCGTACTCCGGGGCAGTCGGCTCGGAGCGGTGAGCTACGAGACCGATCGCGACCACGACCTGGCTCCGCGGCGGATCGCTCGGTACAAGACGGATAACGGCGAGGAATTCGACGTACCGTTCGCCGACGACGCCGAGATCCCCCCGACCTGGCTGTGCCGCAACGGCCAGGAGGGCACCCTCATGGAGGGCACCACCCAGGAGACCAAGAAGGTCAAGCCGCCGCGCACCCACTGGGACATGCTGCTGGAGCGTCGCAGCAAGGACGAACTCGAGGAGCTGCTCAAGGAGCGCCTCGATCTCCTGAAGACCCGTCGGCGCGCCTAGGTCGCAGACACCGCAAGTCGACGAAGGCCGCTTACATCGAATCCTTTTGATGTAAGCGGCCTTTCGTATGCCCGTAGTACCGGCTCGAACAGTGGCTCGGCATCGCCTCCCGCTACGGCAAGACCGCCGGGCGGACAGAACAACGCCCCGGGGCTCCGGCGCGAGCTGCCCGGGGCGTGTGCTGGTGCCAGCTGTAGCCGGTCGCCCCGACCGGCTACTCCGCGCTATCCGAACTGGTCTGAGAACCCTGGATTCCAGAGGCTGTCGACACCGTCGGCCTGCCGCCGTCGGCGGCCATCATCACCAGGGCACCGAGCCGTCCTCGCTGAAGAACCCACCGGTCGGCCCGTCAGTGCCGAGTGTGGCCAGGCGCACCAAGACCGCAGCACCCTGCGCGACCGTAAGGAACCCGGTGTGATTGTTGCTGTCGGTGTCGACGTAGCCGGGGGCGGCGGCGTTGACGAGGATGCCGTCCTTCCGCAGCTCATTGGCGTACTGCACGGTCAGCGCGGTCAGCGCGGTCTTGGACGGAAAGTACGCTGCCGACGGCAGCAGTGTTGCGAAGGGTCCGTCCGGGTCACTGGTGAGGGTCAGCGACGCACCGTGACTGCTGACGTTGACGATGCGCGGTGCCGGTGACCGCCGCAGCAGCGGCAGCATGGCGTTTGTCACCGCGATCACCCCGAAGACGTTGGTCTCGAACACCGCCCGGACCATGTTCAGATCGACGGTGCTGGGGACCTGATCGTGGGCGTCTTCGGGCGAGACCTGTCCGGAACCGGTGATGCCGGCGTTGTTGATCAACACGTCGAGCTGTCCGAAGCGCTCCTCGACCTGATTCGCGGCCTCCTGGACGGTGGTCGGGTGGGTGACATCCAGGGTGACCGCGTGCGCGTCGCCGCCTGCCGCGCGCAGCGCCGCAGCGGCGTCCTCGCCGCGCAGCGGGTCTCTTGCGCCGATCAGGACTGTCATACCCAGCGCAGCGAGTTGCCCGGCAGCCGCACGGCCGATCCCCTTGTTCGCCCCGGTAACCAGCGCGATCTTCTGGTTTGGGGTGTGCTCTCGAGCGTTCATGGCTTCGTCCTCACTTGTGGGTGTTGTGTGCTGAACGAACACAAGATGCCGGCGACCATGGCCCCGTGACGGAACGGCTGTGTGACATACGCCACCCGCTTCGGGTGTCACAAAACGGTCAGGACCGGCATCTTGTGTGTGTGTGCCAGAGTCGAGAGCGAACGGACAGAAACCACCCATGAGCAAGCCCGAGGACTCCGCCACCGAGGCGTTCGTCGCCCACCGCAACCTGCTTTTCACCGTCGCCTACGAAATGCTTGGCTCGGCCGCCGACGCCGAGGACGTCCTGCAGGAAACCTGGATGAAATGGGTGGGCGTCGACCTGGACACTGTGCACGAACAGCGCGCCTACCTGGTCCGCATCACCACCCGCCAGGCCCTGATCCGACTACGGACCCTCGGCAGGCGCAAGGAGTCCTATATCGGCCCCTGGCTACCCGAGCCACTGCTGACCGCGCCCGACGTCGCCGAGGACATCGAGCTCGCCGACAGCGTCTCGATGGCGATGCTGCTGGTACTCGAAACGCTCGCACCGACCGAGCGGGCGGTGTTCGTGCTGCGCGAGGTATTCGATCTCGGATACGACGAGATCGCCGACGCCGTCGACAAAACCCCCGCCGCGGTCCGCCAAATCGCCCACCGCGCAAGGACACACGTCGCCGCCCGCCGACCACGCGGGATCGTTTCCCCGGCCCAGACCCGAGACACACTCGACGCGTTCCAACACGCGATCGAAACAGGCAACCTCCAAAGCCTGCTCGACGTCCTCGCACCCGACGTCGTCCTCCTGACCGACGGCGGCGGAATCAAGCAGGCTGCGCTCTCACCCATCGTGGGTGCCGACATGGTGGCTCTCGTATTGGGCAGGATCACCGCGGCATCGCTGCATCCCGCACAGATCAATGGCTACCCGGCGCGGGTTCTCCGCATCGACGACGAGATCGACACCGTCGTAGCGGTGCGCATCGACAACGGCTTGATCACCGGGCTCTACGCCGTACGCAATCCCGAGAAGCTGTCACGAATGCAGCGCGAGACCGCACTGTGCCGCTGAGTCCGAAGGACTCCGCAGGGCCGCTCGAGCGACCGAATGCCGCGCCGCACAATGCAACCGGCCTGCCGACGGGCTCGGCAGGCCGGTTGCACGGCATTCGGCGCAATCCGGTAGTCGACGCATGATGACACCTGCTGCGAGGGCGACCAGCTGGATCACCAGCGTCTAGTGGCTGGCGACCTTCCGGTAGCGCAGCAAGGCCAGTGGGACGGCGATCGCCAGAATCAGCAGCGAGCAGCCGATCGCGTATTCGATGCAGTGTTCGGCGGCCCAGCCGCTGGCGGGGACGAAAGAGGGCGGGGCGCCGTTGTCGAACAGTTTTCGGCCGGCGGCCGAGACCGCGGTGATCGGGTTCCATTCGGCGACGGTGCGCAGCGGACCGGGCAGCGTCTCCGCGGAGATGAAGGCCGAGGAGATGAAGGTGAGCGGGAAAAGCCAGATCAGTCCCGCGCTTTGGGCTACTTCGACCGTTGGCGAGAGCAGACCGGTGAGGGCGCCCACCCACGACATGGCGAAGGCGAACAGCAGGATCAGCCCGAATGCCAGTGCGGCGTCGACGAGTCCGCCGTTGATCCGCCAGCCGACCGCGTAACCGCAGCCCACCATGACGGCCAGGCTCAGGACATTCACCACGAGGTCGGACAGGGTGCGGCCCATCAGCACCGCGAGCCTCGACATCGGCAGGGTGCGCATCCGGTCGATGATGCCCTTGTGCAGATCGCCCGCGAGTCCGACGGTCGTGAAGGCCGCGTTGAAAGCGACTGTCTGGGTGAAGATTCCGGCCAGCAGAAATTCGCGGTACTGGCCTCCGCCGAGCGAAGCGCCGAAGATATACGCGAACAGGAACACGAACATCAGCGGCTGGATCGTCGCCGTCACCAGCAGCGTCGGCACCCGCAGGATCGTCAGCAGGTTGCGGTGGGCGACGATGGCGCTGTCCCGAATGATCCGCACCCTCGGCTCGTGCGCAATCCCGTGGGTCGCTTCATCTTTCGCCGTGGACGGCGACTTCGGCGCCTCGTCGCACGCCAGTGTCGGCGTAGTACTCACGACCACACCTCGTGAGTGCTCGGCACGGCGGTTCGGTCAGTCAAGACAGGATCTCCTCTTGTGCGTCGTCGGTTTCCGGCTCGAGGCTTGCGGCCCCGTGGGCCACGGTGCCGGTGAGGGACAGGAATACGTCGTCCAAGCTGGGGCGGTGCACGGTCGCGTCCACAACGCACACACCTGCGTCGTCGAGCCGCCGCAACGCCTCGACCATCGTGCGCGAGCCGTCGCCGACCACCACCGATGCCTCGTCGAGGCCGCCGCTCGGTTCTCCGATGCCGACCTGTGCCAGCACCGCAAGCGCGGGCTGTACGTCCTGCCCGACAGCCAGCCTGACGGTGAGCCGATCGCCGCCGATGGAGGTCTTCAGCTCGTCGGCCGAGCCGCGGGCGATAACCCGGCCGCGGTCGATGACGGTGATCCGATCGGCCAGCAGATCGGCCTCCTCCAGATACTGCGTGGTGAGCAGTACCGTGGTGCCGTCATCGACAAGATCGCCGATGACGCGCCACATGTCGAGCCTGCCACGCGGATCGAGTCCGGTGGTCGGCTCGTCCAGCACCACGACCTCGGGCCGGGCCACCAACGCCCCAGCCAGGTCGAGGCGTCGCGCCATACCGCCGGAGTAGGTGCCCGCCCGGCGGTGCGCCGCATCGTCGAGCCCGAACGCGTCGAGCAGTTCGGCCGCGCGAGAAGTGGCCTGGCGCTGCGGCATTCCGTACAGCCGTGCCACCATGCGCAGGTTTTCATAGCCGGAAAGATTGGCGTCCACCGCCGCATACTGACCGGACAGGCCGATCCGCCGCCGGGCTGCTGCGGGATGGCGCAGCACATCAATGCCCGCCACCCGCACCGAACCCGCGTCCGGACGTAGCAGCGTGGTGACGATGCGGACCGTTGTCGTTTTTCCCGCACCATTGGGACCCAGCAGCCCCATCACCGTTCCGGCCGGGATCTGAAGGTCGATCTCGTCGAGTACCCGCACTCGACCGTAGCTCTTGACCAGGCCGAGCACCTCTACGGCCAAACTCACGAGTGCACCTCGCCGTCACTGAATGCCCTCGCGATCGAAGGTGTTTCGCTTGCGGTTAGCTCGCTCACCTGTGTTCCTCCTTCGCTGTACTGCCGCCGCCCTCCGGGCGCTGCGCATCCAAGTGCCGGCGCAGCACCGGCCCGATCAACGCGAGCGATTCCGGTGTCGTCATGGCCGAGTGTCGGCACGGCAGTTGGTGGTCGTGGATTTCCCCGGTGACGAACGGCTCCCAGGCCGAAGCGCACCGGGCGGGGTCGGTTCGGTTGATCTCGTCGTCGGCGGCGGTGAAGAACAACAGGTCACCGTCGAAGGTGCGCGGCCGGAAGGCATGCGCCTGCACCGTGCCATTGGTGTAGCCGGCGTAGAGGTGCTCCAGGTGGTCGACAGTGAGGGCCGCGAACGGACCCGGCTGTGACCGCAGCAGTTCCGCCGCATCGGCCAGGTTCATTGCCGGGTCGAGCTCTGCGCCGTCGGCCAGCAGGTCGGCGCCGAATTCGGCGATGATCTCGGCGACGCTGGGGATGGCGTGTTCGAGCCACTCGTCGGAGAGTTGGTAGCTGTCCATCATCGACAGCAGTGCGACCTCTTCGCCCGCCTCCTGCAGCTGGACGGCGACCTCGTGCGCGATCAAGCCGCCGAGCGACCAGCCGAGCAGATGGTAGGGACCCTCCGGCTGGATCGACTTCATATGCGCCACATAGTGACCGGCGGCCTCGGCGATCGAAGCGAACCCGTCCTCGCCCGCGACATGCGGCGCTTGCAAACCGTACACCGGTCGATCCTGGGACAGGTGCGCGAGCAGACCCGAGTAGCACCAGGCCAGCCCGATTGCCGGATGAACACAGAACAGCGGCGCCTGCTCCGGCGTCGTGCTGGGGCGGATCGGCAGTACCGGCTCCAGCACTGCGGCGATGGCAGTGGCGGCGGAGTCGGGACCGTCCAGCCGGGCCGCGATGGCGGCCGGGGTGGACTCTCCGAACATGAGCTGCACCGGGAGATCGATCCCGTCGGCCCGCACCTGCGCAACGACCTTGGTGGCCAGCAACGAGTTGCCGCCGAGTTCGAAGAACCCGTCGTCGGCGCCGACCGATTCGACACCGAGCACATCGGCGAAGGCAGTGCACAGCGCCACTTCGGTCGGACCGACAGGCGCGCGATATCCATCCGCCGCACGGAACACCGGCTCCGGCAACGCTTTACGGTCCAGCTTGCCGACCGGGCTCAGCGGTACCTCATCGATCAGCATGATCGATTGCGGCACCATGTAATTCGGAACCAGCGCGGACACGTGCTCGAGGAGCTCGGCGACGCTGACGGCGGTTCCGGTGCGCGGCTTCACGTACGCCACCAGCGCCGTGACGCCCGCTGGCGTGCGATGCCCCATGGTGGTGGCGAATTCGACGTCGCGGTGGCGGGCCAGCGCGGTGTCGATCTCGCCGAGCTCGATGCGGAAGCCGCGGATCTTGACCTGATGGTCGGTGCGGCCGACGTATTCGATCTCCTGTGCCGACTCGGCCTGCCCACACCAGCGCACCAGGTCACCGGTGCGGTACATCCGGTCGCCCGGTTTGCCGTACGGGTTGGCGACGAACCGCTGTGCGGTCAGCCCCGGCCGATTCAGATAGCCGCGAGCCAGCGCATTGCCCGCAAGGTGCAGTTCCCCGGTCACACCGATCGGCGCCGGATGCAAGCGGGTGTCCAGGATCGTCGCGCTGACGCCACGGATCGGACCGCCGATGGTGATCGGCCCCTGTGGCACCAACGGATGCGAGATCACCGTGACGATCGTGGTCTCGGTGGGCCCATACACGTTGTACAGGTTCCGCCCTGGAGCCCAGCGGCTGACCAGGTCCGGCGGCAATGCCTCGCCGCCGACAAGAACGTGCGCCAGCTCGGTGACCCCGGTCGGATCGACCGTGCCGAGCGCGGAGGTGGTGATGAACGCATGCGTGATGCGCTCCTCGATGAACACCTGCGCCAGGTCGGCGCCGCCGACGACGCCCACGGGCGTGATCACCAGGGTGGCCGCGCCGCCGAGGGCGAGCAGCAGGTCGAGCATGGCGGCGTCGAAGCTCGGCGTCGCGAAATGCAGGACGCGGCAGCCGGGTTGGACGTCGAAGCGCTGCGCGGTCTCCGCGGCGAAGTTGGACAGGCCGCCGTGGGTGACCACCACGCCTTTCGGTGTGCCGGTCGAACCGGACGTGTAGATCACGTACGCCGGATTGTGCATGCGCAGTGGAGCGGTCCGCTCCCCTGCCGTGATGGGCGCGTCCGAGGAATCGAGCACCGTGGTACGGAAGTCCGCATCGTCCAGGACTATCCATTCCGCGCCGGCGGGCAACTGGTCTCGGTACTCCGCGAGGGTGATGCCCAGCGCCGCACCGGAATCCGACAGCATGTGGCTGATGCGCTGCTCGGGGTACAGCGGGTCGACGGGCACGAACGCGGCACCGGCCTTGGCCACCGCGAGTATCGTCGCCACCGATTCGACCGAACGCGGAATCCCCAGCGCCACCAGGGTTTCCGGGCCGACACCGCGATCGATGAGCACCCGGGCCAGCCGGTTCGTCCACCGATCGAGGGCATCGTAGGTCACCTGGGTGTCGTCCGCACGCAGCGCGACCGCTGTCCGGTCGACGTCGACCGCCTGCGCGAACAATTCCGGGAAGGTCACCGGACGGTCCGGCTCGGTACCGCGCACCGGGGCGAGCCCGGACCACTCGGCGGGATCGAGCAGCTGCAGATCTCCCACGGCGGTGGTCGGATTCGCCGCGATGGCGGCCAGCAGCCGCGCCATCCGCTTACCGAGCCGCACCGCGGTCGACTCGTCGAACAGATCGCTCGCATAGGACACCGACAGCGTGATGCCGTCCGGTTCCCGTAGCGGGGTACGGGATTCGGTGAGGGTGAACTGCAGATCGAACTTCGCCACCCCGGTATCCAGATCGGTGGCCTCGATCCGCAGCCCGGGCAGCTCGAGCGCCCGCACCGGGTGGTTCTGCACCGAGAGCATCACCTGGAACATCGGGTGGTGCGCCTGCGAACGGGCCGGGTTGAGCACCTCGACGAGACGTTCGAACGGCAGGTCGGCGTGCGCGAATGCGTCCAGGTCCGTGTCACGAACGTGGTGCAGCAAGTCGGTGAACCTGTCATCC
The DNA here is from genome assembly GCF_042675075.1 of Nocardia sp. GCM10030253. Lineage (NCBI taxonomy): Bacteria > Bacillati > Actinomycetota > Actinomycetes > Mycobacteriales > Nocardiaceae > Nocardia > Nocardia sp. GCM10030253. The sequence goes on from NZ_JBHTDL010000007.1 coordinate 45,151, forward strand.
GGAACGATGCGGGTCCGCAGCACCAGCGTGTTGACGAACATGCCGACCATACGATCCAGCGCGGGGTGGCCCCGCCCGGCGATCGGGGAGCCGACGGCGATGTCGTCGATCGCGGTCATCCGGTGCAGAAGCACCGCGAGCGCGGCGTGCAACACCATGAACATACTGACGTTGTTGCTGGTGGCAACCGTCTGCAGTTCCCGATGGGTGAGCGCGTGGATCGCACACTCCACATGGCCGCCACGGTAGGACGGCGTAGGCGGGCGCGGCCGGTCGGCGGGCACGGTCAGCAGCTCGGGGATACCGTCGAGGGCGCCACGCCAATAGTCGAGCTGACGGCTCACCACGGAGGCGGGATCGGCCTCGGTGCCCAGTGTCTCCTGTTGCCAGAGTGCGTAGTCCGCGTACTGGATCTCGGGTTCGGACCACTCCGGGGTCTGCCCCTCGCAGATCGCACGGTAGGCCGTCGCCACATCGGTGGCCAGCGGTTCCAGCGACCACCCGTCCATGGCGATGTGATGCACCACCAGAACGAGGACGTTCTCGGTCGACGTGGCGGGCGGTACCGAGCCGTCCGCTGCCGCAGGATCGGCGTCGGGATCCACTGTGATCAGCGCGGCCCGGATCGGCGCGGTCTCGGCGAGGTCGAATCCGGGTGCGGCAAAACGCCGTACCACGTCTGCCACGTCGTCGGGTCGTGCATTCGCGACGAACAGGGTGATCGCGGCCGCGGCCGGATCGAGGACGACCTGTGAAGGTTCCCCATCTACCTCGGGGAACACAGTACGCAGAGTCTCGTGCCGCCGCTGCACCGCCTGCAGTGCCTGGACCAGCGCATCGACGTCGAGTTCGCCGTGCATTCGCAGCACGACAGGAACGTTGTATGCGCCTGCGGCATGGTCCGCCGTGGCGCCGTGTGCGCCGATCTGGTTGAAGCGGTTCAGGAACCACAGCCGCTGCTGCGCGGCCGACAACGGAATCCGCTCCGGCCGATCGCGACGGACCAGCTCCGGCCTGCCTTCCTCGCCTGCCGGGCCGGAGTCGAGCAGTGCGGCGAGCTCGGCGACCGTCGGCGACGCAAAGATGGTGCGCACCTCGAGCCTCGTATTCGTCGCCGCCGCCAGCCGGGCCACGAGTTGGGTTGCCAGCAGCGAGTTTCCGCCGATATCGAAGAAGCTGTCGTCGGCGCCCACCGTGTCGACGCCGACGAGTTCACCCATCACGGCTGCGACAAGACGCTCCGACTCGGTCTCCGGCGCGCGGTCTACGGTATCCATGACGAGCTGCGGCTCGGGCAGCGCGGCGGTATCCAGCTTGCCGGTCGGGGTCAGCGGAATCTGATCCAGCACGGTGATGCTCGCCGGAACCATATGCGCCGGCAGTTGTTCGGCGACCTGGGCACGGACCTTTTCGATATCCACGCCGGCCGCGCCATCGGCGGCCTGCACGAACGAGACGATCCGATCCGCGCCCGCGATATGCCGCACCTCGGTGTGCGCGAACCGCACTTGCTCGTGTTCGGCGAGCGCCGAGGTGATTTCGCCGAGTTCGATGCGGAACCCGCGCACCTTCACCTGGTGGTCGCTACGACCCAGATACACCAGCTCGCCCGAGCCGGTCCAGCGCACCACGTCACCCGTGCGGTACATCCGTGAGCCCGCCGGACCGTAGGGGTCGGCGACGAACCGGGACGCGGTGAGCCCGAACCGGTCCAAATACCCGCGTGTCACACCGAATCCGCCGAGGTAGAGGTCACCCGGCACACCCACCGGCACCGGACGCATCCACTCGTCGAGCACCAGCGCCCGTGCACCACGCACCGGCGTGCCGATGGTGATCGGCTCGTCGACGGCCAGCGGCCTCGAGATCGTGATGACAACGGTGGTCTCGGTCGGACCGTACCCGTTGAACAGCTGCCGTCCCGGCGCCCAGCGGGCCACCAGGTCGGGGCCACAGGCCTCGCCACCGACCATCAGCCCGCGCAGGTTCGGCAGCGGCCAGCGGTCCCGATCGATGGTGGACAGCGCGGCCGGGGTCATGAAGGTGTGGGTGACGCGCTCGCGCTCCATCAGCGCGGCGAGTTCGTCGCCACCGTAGATGTCCGGCGGGCAGATCACCATCGCCGCACCGGATCCCACCGCGAGCAGCAGGTCGAAAATTGCGGCATCGAAACTGGGTGAGGAGAAGTGCAGGGTACGCGAATCCCGATCTACTGCCATGCGTTCGCGGATCTCGTCGGCGAAATTCGACAGGCCGCTATGCGTGACGGCGACGCCCTTGGGCTTGCCGGTGGAACCGGAGGTGTAGATCAGGTAGGCGAGGTCGCTGACCTGCACCGCCCGCAACCTCTCCAGGTCATCGATCGGACTGTCGTCGAGCTTTTCGAGCTCCGCCGTCAGTTCGGGATCGTCCAGCAGCAGCCAGTCGGTGTCGGGCGCGGAGCCTGCCGAAGAAACGGCGTCCGCCGCCGCACCCGCCCGCAGGCGTTCGACGTGTTCGGATATCGTCACGCCGACCGAGCAGCCGGAGTCCACCAGCATGTGCCTGGTCCGGTCGGCCGGGTACTTCGGATCGACCGGAACGAACGCGGCGCCGGACTTGGCCACGGCCAGCATGGTGGTGACCGATTCGATGGAGCGGGTCAACCCCAGCGCGACGCGATCGCCCGAGCCGAGGCCGCGCCCGATCAGCGCACGCGCCAATCGATTCGCGCGCCGGTCGAGCTCGGCGTAGGTGAGAGAAGTGGCACCGTAGCGCACGGCCGTGCGGTGCGGATGCATGTGCGCGGTCGCCGCGAAGTAGACAGCCAGGGTGCACTGCGGGGTGGCCGGACCACCGTTTGCCGGTGCGAGCGTGCGCCGTTCGCCTTCGGTCCGCGCATCGATGTCGCGCACCAATACCCGCGGGTCCGCCGTGACGGTGGCCAGCACCCTGAGAAAGCGGTCGACCAGGGTCTCGATGGTCGACGCATCGAAAAGTTCGGTGGCGAAGACGAATTCGAAGGCTCGGCCCGGCTCGCCGGGTCCGGCATCGCGACCGCTGTGGGCGACCCGCAGTTCCAGGTCGAACTTCGCCAACGCGATATCCAGTTCCTCCGCGCGCAGCGCGAGGCCGGGCAGTTCCAGGTGCGGAAACGGAGCGTCCTGCACCGTCAACGCCACCTGGAACAGCGGGTGGCGACTGCTGGCACGCGCCTCGCGACTGAGTTCTTCCACGACGCGCTCGAACGGTATGTCCGCGTGCGCCATGGCGGCCAACTCGGTGTCCCGGTCCGCGCGCAGCAGTGCCGCGAACGTGCTGTCGGGGTTCACATCGGAACGCAGCACCAAGGTGTTGACGAACATGCCGACGAGCTCGTCGAGTTGGGGCTCGGTACGGCCTGCGGTCGGGGTGCCGATCACCACGTCGCGACCGCCGGTCACGAAGCGAAGCAGCACCGCGAGCGAGGAGCGCAGCACCATGAACAGGCTCACGCCCTGCTCACGAGCCAACTTGCCCAGCGCATGCTGTACCGGTTCCGGCACCGTGAAGCGCACCGCCCCGGCCCGCAGCGTCGGTTCGACGGGCCGCGGCCGGTCGTAGGGCAGCGGCAGTTCTTCGGGGAGGTCGGCCAGCGCGGTGCGCCAATACTCCAATTGGATGGCCGCGATGCTCTGCGGGTCGGACTCCTCGCCGAGGCAGGCCCGCTGCCACAGCCCGAAGTCGGCGTACTGCACCGGAAGTGGCGTCCACGCGGGCGCGCCACCCTCGTGCCGCGCGATGTAGGCGGCGGCCAGATCCCTGGTCAGCGGCCCGAGCGACCAGCCGTCCGCGGCGATGTGGTGCAGCACGATGCCGAGCAGGTGTCGCTCGGATCCGGTGCGCAACAGCGTGATTCGCAGCGGAGTATCCCTGGTGAGATCGAAGCCGCGGCGCGCGAGCGTCCGCAGTTCGAGTTCGGCGCCCGCCTCGTCGGTGGCCTTCGGCTCGAGCATCGGCATGGTCCGCGAGGTCGGCAGCACGATCTGCTGGGCGCCGAGATTGTCCTGCGGGAGCACCGTCCGCAGCACTTCATGCCGGTCCACCAGGTCGGAGAGGGCCGCACGCAGCGCCATGACATCCAGATCGCCGTCGATTCGAATGGCGAATGCGATGTTGTAGGCACTGGATTCGGGAGAGAATCGATTGAGGAACCACAGTCGCTGCTGCGGCAGCGACAATGGAATGCGTCCCGGACGTGGGGTGTGTACAGCCAGCGCCATCCGTTGCGTCCGGGGCGCTTCCGTAATGCGCTCGGCGACGCCAGCGACCGTCGGTGCCTCGAAGATCGCCCGCACCGGCAGGTCGACCCCGAAGTCCGCGTGTAGTGCGGCGGCGAGCCTGGTAGCGAGCAGCGAGTTGCCGCCGACGTCGAAGAAGCTGTCCTCCACGCCGGTCACCGGCCGCCCGAGGATATCGCCGAACACGCCCGCGACGCGCGTTTCCAGCTCTGTGCTCGGCGCACGCGAAGAACCCAGCGCGGCGAAGACCGGTTCCGGCAATGCCTTTCGATCGAGCTTGCCCGCGGGGCTGACCGGCATTTCGTCCAGCACGATGACCGATGCGGGCACCATGTATCCCGGCAGCCGCTGGCGCGCGGTCTCGCTGACGGCGGCGGCATCCACTGGCGCATCGGCGGTCAGGTAGGCCGCGAGCCGGGGCTGACCGTGCTCGTCGATGTGCACGACGGTGAGCGCGGAGCTCACCCCTGGATGCGCGCGCAGGACGTGATCGATCTCGGAGAGCTCGATGCGGAAGCCACGAATCTTGATCTGGTCGTCGGCGCGGCCGAGGAAGCGCAATCGCCCGGTCGAATCGGCAACCACCAGGTCGCCGGTCCGGTACATACGCTCGCCCCGCCTGCCGTGCGGGTTGGCCGGAAACTGTTGCGCGGTAAGGCTGTAACGGCCGTGGTAGCCGCGAGCCAGGCCGGGGCCGGACAGGTAGAGCTCGCCCGGCGTCCCCGGCGGGACCGGATGCAGCCGCCGGTCAAGCACGAACAAGCGCATACCGCGGATGGGAAGACCGAGCGGCACCGGCGCGCCCGCCACCATCGGACCGCTCGCGGTGGCGGCGACAGTCGCTTCGGACGGTCCGTACATATTGTGGATGCGGCGTTCCGCCGACCAGGTCTCGACCAAGTCCTCGGCGCACGCCTCGCCGCCGACGATGACCGCCTCGAGCTCGGGCAGTCCCCCGGGCGGCACGGTCGCCAGCGCCGCTGGAGTGATGAAGGCGTGGGTGACCCGTTCCTCGCGCAGCAGCGCGGCGAGTTCGGCGCCGCCGTACATCCCCGCTGGGGCGACCACGATCGTCGCGCCCGCCGCGAAGCCCAGCAGCATCTCCAAGACCGAGGCGTCGAAGCTGGGCGAGGAGAAGTGCAGTGTCCGTGCCGAATCCGTCACGCCGAACAGATACATCTGCTCGTGCGCCAATGACGCGAGACCGGCGTGCGTCACGATGACGGCCTTGGGTATCCCGGTGGAGCCGGAGGTGTAGATGAGATATGCCGGATGACTGGTGCGCATCGGGTGGTGCCGATCCGCGTCGGTGATCGGACCGGTGGAGTAGGCCGTGCATTCGGTTTCCAGCTCGTCGGAGCCGAGCACCAGCCAGTCGACATAGGTCTTGCGGTGCTTGCCGCGGCCTGCGGGCCACGCGGGCATGGTGGCCAGGCAGTCCGGGACGGTCAGGCCGAGGATCGCGCCTGAATCGGAGATCATGTGCCCGATCCGCTCGGCCGGGTAACTCGGATCGATCGGGACATAGGCGGCGCCGGTCTTGGCGACGGCCCAGACCGCGGCGATCGAGTCGAGGCTGCGCGGCAGCGCGATAGCGACCACGACCTCAGGGCCCGCACCGTGCTCGATCAGGGCGCGTGCCAGGCGATTCGACAGCTCGTCCAGCTCGCGATAGGTGGTGTCGACACCGAGGTAGCGCACCGCGACCGTATCGGGCAGCCGCTCTGCGGTGTCGGTGAGCAGCCGGGCCAGGCTGATCGACGGCTCGGCGGGCGAACTGGCGATCGGCACCAGATTATCGATTTCGCGCCGGTCGAGAATCTCGAGGTCACCGATCGGCAGGCTGGGCGCCACCACAACCTCGTTCAGGACGGCGACGAACCGGCGCGCGAACGCCTCGATCGTGCGCTTGTCGAAAACATCGGTGGCATAGCCGAATTCGGCACTCAGCGGCCCGTCGCCGATGCTGTCGTGAATCTCCAGCTGCAGGTCGAACTTGGCGACATCGGAGTCGATCGGCAGCACTTCGGCGCGAACACCCGGCAGATCGATCCGCAATTCCGGGGCGCGGTCATAGGACAGCATCACCTGGAACAGGGGATGGCGGGCGGCCGAGCGCTCCGGGTTGACGACCTCGACCAGGCGCTCGAACGGAACGTCGGCGTTGGCGAAGGCATTGAGGTCGGTCTCGCGCACCACATCCAGCATCCGGTCGAAGCCTGCGGCCGGATCTACTTCGGTGCGCAGCACCAGGGTGTTGACGAACATGCCGACCAGGTCGTCGAGCGCCGGGTCGGAGCGCCCCGCGATCGGGGTGCCGATAGCGACATCCGTTGTCGCGCACAGCCTGGCGAGCAGGGTCGCCAGCGTGGCGTGCAGCACCATGAACATGCTCACGCCCCTGGCCGCCGCCAATTCGGCAGCGGCGCGGCGGGTCGCGGGGGCAATCGTGAACTCCACCCGGTCACCGTTGGTCGACCGGCGCATCGGACGCGGGCGGTCCAGCGGCAGATCGAGCTGATCGGGCAGGCCCGTCAGTGCCGAACGCCAGTAGACCAACTGGCGGCTCAGCGCGCTGGCCGGATCGGCTTCCTCACCGAGCAGCTCGCGTTGCCACAGCGCGAAATCGGCGTACTGCACCGGCAGCGGCGTCCACAGCGGCGCGGCGCCTGCCGACCGTGCGGAGACGGCCGTCATCAGGTCACGTGCCAGCGGTGCGATCGACCAGCCGTCACCGCAGATGTGGTGCAGCACAACGAGAAAGACGTGCTGGTCCGACCCGGTGCGCCAGAGCGCGACCCGGATCGGCGCTTGGCTACGCAGATCGAAACCGTAGCCGGCGAATTCGGCGGCACACGCGGCGACGTCCGCGCCGATCGCGTCGATCGGATCGAGGGTGAGCGGGATTTCGCAGGCCGGGTGCACGACCTGGCACGGCCCCTCGGCTGCGTCGGGGAAAGTGGTGCGCAGGCTTTCGTGGCGCTCGATCACGTCGACGATCCCGGCCCGCAGCGCCGTGATGTCCAGCGGTCCATCGATCCGTACCGCGAGAGGCATGTTGTAGGCGGCGGCATGCTCGGCGAATCGGTTCAGGATCCACAGTCGCTGCTGAGCCAGCGAGAGCGGAATCCGGGCCGGGCGCCCGACCGGGACCAGTTTCGGCGAGGAGGTGTCGGGGTTGTGGGCGGCGAATCGCTCGGTGAGCGCCGCGATGGTCGAGGCCTCGAACAGGTCGCGGATGGTGAGCCCGGTGCCGACGGTGGCGTTGATGCGGGCGACCGCGCGTGCGGCGACCAGCGAGTTGCCGCCGAGGTCGAAGAAGCTGTCCTCGACGCCGATTTCGTCGGTGTCGAGAACTTCCGCGAAGATGGCCGCGAGCACCCGCTCCACCTCCGTGCGCGGCTCGGCGGTGATCCCGCCTGCGGGGCGGGCACTTTGGGCCGGTACGGGCAGAGCCTTGCGGTCGATCTTGCCGTTCGGGCTGAGTGGTAGTTCGTCGAGCGCCATCAGCACCGACGGGACCATGTAGCCGGGCAGCCTGCGGCGCAGGGCAGCGAACAGTGCGGCGGTGTCCAGGTTCGCGGCGTCGGTGTTCGCCGCCGGCGCGGGCACGACGTAGCCGACGAGTTCATCACCGGTTCGTCCGGAGCGCGCCACGCACACCGCGCGGGCGACCCGCTCGTCGGCGAGCAGAGCCTCCTCGATCTCGCCGAGTTCGATGCGCAAACCGCGGATCTTGACCTGGAAGTCGCTGCGGCCCAGGTACTCGAGCACACCGCACGCCGACTCCTCCGCCTGCCAGCGCGCGAGGTCACCGGTGCGGTACATCCGGGTGCCCGGCGTGAACGGATTGGCCACAAAACGATCCGCGGTCAGCTGGGGCTGCCCGAGGTAACCGCGAGCCAGCTGCACGCCGGCCAGGTACAGCTCGCCCGCCACCCCAGGCGGCACCGGTTGCAGTCGCGAATCCAGCACGTAGGTCTGGGTATTCCACACCGGTGATCCGATGGGCACATTCGGCGGATCGGCAGGGCACGGCCAGTAGGTGACGTCGACGGCGGCCTCGGTGGGCCCGTACAGGTTGTGCAGCTGCGATCCGGGCAGCGCGGCGTGGAAATCCCGGACCGCCGCCGCGGGCAACGCCTCACCGCTGCAGAAAACCTGACGCAACCCGGTGCAGCCGCGCACATCGGTGTCGGTGACGAATACCGACAGCATGGACGGCACGAAATGTGCTGTGGTGATGCCCTTTTCGGCGATGATCCGGGCCAGGTAGCCGGGATCACGATGCCCGTCCGGTGCCGCGATCACCAGACGAGCACCGATCTGCAAGGGCCAGAAGAACTCCCACACCGACACGTCGAAGGTGGACGGGGTCTTCTGCAGCACCGCGTCGGTGCCGTCGAGCGGATACTCGTGCTGCATCCAGCGCAGCCGGTTGACGATCGCGGCGTGGGTCACGCCGACACCCTTGGGCTTGCCGGTCGAGCCTGAGGTGAAAATGACGTAGGCCAGATGATCGGCGCGCAGCGGCGCGCGCCGGTCGGTGTCGGTGATCGGGCGAGGGTCGAAGTCGGACAGCTCGACGGTATCGATGGCCAGTTGCGCGACGTCCGCGGGCAGCGTGAGCTCGTCACGTGCCGCGGTCAGCACACACACCGGTTCGGCCTGGTGCAGGATCTCCTCGATCCGGTCGACCGGGTGGTCCGGGTCCAGCGGCAGGTAGGCCGCGCCCGCCTTGACGATCGCGTACATACCGACGACGAGTTCGATGCCGCGCCACAGGCACAGGGCGACCACCGTCTCGGGGCCGGCACCCCGGGTGATGAGCAGCCTGGCCAGCCGGTTAGCGCGATCGTCGAGCTCACGGTAGGTCAGTGTCTCGTCGCCGAATTCGAGTGCCACCGCCTCAGGGCAGACGGCGGCGCGATCGGCGAACAGTCCGGCGAGGGTGCCCTGCTGCGTGGGCGCCGCGGTCGCATTCCACTCGTTCAGCACGCGTTCGCGTTCGGCGTCGGTGATCGCCGTGAGGGACAACGCCGGGGTACTGGGCTCGGCGGCCAGGAACCGGGTCAGGAAATCGAGGAATCGACTGTGGTGCACCGCCACTTCGGCGTCCCCGTAGAGCCGGGGGTTGGCCTCGAAGTCGACGTGGATGCGGTTGCCTTCGCCGTTGTAGAGGTTGATCGACAGGTCCTCGACCGGGCCCGTCGCCAGCACGTGCAGCGAGCCGAGGAGACTACCGAACTTCAGCTCCGTATGGAACAGCATGATGTTGACCATCGGCCCGAAGAATCCGCGCGCGTCGCGGGAGTAGCCGCAGTCGCGGCGGATGTCGTCGTGCTGGTAGCGCTGGTGGCGCAGCGCGCCGGTGATCTGGAGTTCGGCGGCACGCACCGCGTCGCGCACGGTGGTCTCCGGGCCGAATTTCAGCCGGATCGGCACCACATTCGACACAACACCGGCCGAGCGACGCAGCGCGACGGTGGTGCGCGCGGACACCGGCAGGCTCAACACCACATCGGGGTTGCCGGTCACCGACCGCACATAACTGGCCAGCGCCGCGACGAACAAGGTCGAGTTGTGCGTCTCGCATGCGGCCGCCGCCGCTTCCATCGCGGCCTCGGCCGCCTCGTCGAGGACAGCGGTCGCGCGCCGCCTGCCCGCCTCGAGCACGGAGCTGGTGTCATTGACGTTCGACAGCGTCATCGGGCCGCCCGCGCCCGCCAGCTGCTCGAGCCAGTAGTCGCGGTCGGTGCGGAACCGGCTGGAATCGCGATAGGTGGATGCGTCGGCGTAGATCGCGGCCAGCGGCGTGGCACGCGATTCTGCCGGTTCGGAACGGCTCTCCACCGCGGTGTAGATCTCGGCGGTGCGGGTCAGCGCGTTCATCGCACCGTAGCCGTCGATGACGATGTGGTGGGCGCGGGCATACCAGATGTAGTCCGATTCACCGGTTCTCAGCACCACATTGGTAGTGAGGGGGTCACGTTCCAGATCGATCGGCGAGCTGGCGTGTTCGTTCATCCAGCGCAGCGCGGCGGCGTGCGGGTCGGCCTCTTCGCGCAGGTCGATCCGAGCCCAGCCCGGGCGCCGGACTGCATCGACCACCTGATGCGGAATACCGTCGATCTCGACCAGGCGCACTTGACCGACCTGGGTTTCGGCGCCGAATCGTTCGATCGAGTAGAGCAAACGCCCGACATCCAGGTCACCGTGGAGCTCGACGTACTGAGCGATCGTCAGCGGCACATCGGGGCGGATCCGCTGTGCGTACCAGAGAGCCGTCTGCGCGGGCGACAGTGCAAAAGGTTGTGCCGAGAATTCACCGGAAGGACATTGGGCTACACGGTCCGTGGCCAATGAACTCATCAATCACTCCATTTCTGCCGCTGTTGACGCACTCCCCGAGCACCGCCACCGCAGGCGCGCATGCGCCAGCCGTAGGACGTGATCCACGCCCTATGATTCGGAGCATCACATCGACCGGATGGCCAACGTTTTGGATTTGTTTCACATCCAACGCTGTTGGCGGCAAGCCACTTTCGATGGCTACACCTCCGCAAACTTGATCATTTGCAGGGAAATAGCTGCACATGCTGGGGTTTAGCAGCAGAAATGACTGGGTGCACTAGCTCCAGCTACCAGCTGGCGAATAGCACACAAAGCCGAAGGGCCGGCATCCACCGGTCACACTGGCCCCATAACATACCGAATGTTCGGTTATTGGAAGCTTGTCGCCGCGCTGGATAGATCAGCCGCCGCGTGGAATCCATCGGCAGCTACGCGGGACGCTCGGTCGCTGGCTCAGCCGACCGGCTGATCGATCGTGGCATCCTCATCGGTCGATCTCTTACCGCGGGAAGTTCGCCGCCGGATAGCCACGACCACTACGGCGGCAGCGGTCAGGATAACCGAGAGAAGTTCGGGCGCGGGTCCGATTCGGGTCGAAAGCGTCGTCGAACTGCGCAACGGTAGGTCGGCGACCAGTGCGGCGGGCACGAACTTCGGCGTCTCCTGCCGCACCGCGCCATCCGCACCGACGATCGCGCTGACCCCGGAGGTCGCGGCGACGACGAGGGCGCGGCCGTGCTCGACGGCGCGCACCCGCGACATGGCCAACTGCTGGTAGGTCATCTCGCTGTCGCCGAAGGTCGCATTGTTGGTCGGCACGGTCAACAGTTGGGCGCCCGCGTGCATCGAATCACGGAAGGCTCGGTCGAAGGCGACCTCGTAGCAGGTGGCGACGCCGATGTCGACGCCCTCGGCGCGCACCACGCCGTCACCATTGCCCGGCACGAAATATCCGGCACGGTCGGCGTATTCGGAGAACTGTCGGAAGAAGCCGCGCATCGGCAGGTATTCGCCGAACGGCTGGATGATCTTCTTGTCGTGTCGCTCCCCCGGGCCTGCGGCGCCGTTCCACACGATCACCGAGTTGGTCGTCGTGCGATCGGCGTTCACCAGCACCGCACCGACCAGGATGGGCGCACCGATCCGATCGGATGCCTCGGTGATCAGCGCGGCCGCGTCGGAATTCCGCAGTGGGTCGATATCCGACGAGTTCTCCGGCCAGATCACGATGTCCGGCTTCCGCGACTGCCCCTCCGCGACTGCCCGAGCCAATTCCTCGGTGCGCCGAACGTGGTTGTCCAGCACGGCGCGCCGCTGCGCATTGAAGTCCAAACCGAGCCGCGGCACGCTGCCTTGGATTGCGGCGACCGTGATCATCCGGTCGCCATCCTCCGGGCCGGGCAGCGCGGACCGGAGGATCACTCCGGCGAAGGGCATGATAGCCAGAGTTACTGCCACAGCAACAATTCCGAGACGAGAGGCCGTGTCACGGGGGGCATCGACGCCCGCGCCAGCGGCCATTCGCGACCGCACCCGCAGAACAAGTGCCGCGGCCGCGGCGCCGGTCAGCGCCACCGCGAAGCCGATCAATGGAGCGCCACCGAGCATGGCCAACGGCAGATACCAGCCGTCGGCCTGGCCGAATGCCAAACGGCCCCACGGAAAGCCGCCGAACGGAAAGCTGGAGCGGATCCACTCCGTCGTCGTCCAGGCCAGCGCCACCCACAGCGGCCAGGCAGGCAGTGTGCACAGCAGTCGGGCCAGCAGTCCGAAGAGTCCGATGTACACCGCGCACACTGTCGACAGCGCCAACCACGGCACCGGGCCGACGTAGATCCCGGTCCACGGCAGCAAGGGAATGAAAAACCCGAGGCCGGCGAGGAATCCGTAACCGAATCCGCCGCGCAACTTGCCGCTGCCGCGCACGGTCAGGGTGAGCACCGCGATGCCAAGAGGTGCAAGGAACCACCACGGGCGCGGCGGGAAACTGCCGAACAGCAACAAACCCGCGAGAACCGCCGCCACCGAACGGAGCAGCACCGGGTGCCGTCCGATTGCCGTCGTGATCTGTCGCCACCGTGCAGCGCCCCACTCGCGATTCATCGGTAGTCGCCTTCCGTTGCAACACCCATGAACCCCTCATCGGAGATCATCGGCCACGAGTCCGGTCGTGTCGGCTCGCCACCTGGTTCACGTGTCACGGCTGGTCACTCCGTGGCGCGCGGGCACGTCGGTGGCACCGAGACCGGTGCCGCTCGTCTCACGCTTCATGAATCGTGACTCCGCGGTGCACGGTGCGCAGGCAGGTCGGCAGGGTCGAATTCAGCTCGAGCGGAGGCAGTCCGGGGACTCGGGAGCGGGGGTCGGTGGACCAGCGCTGCACTGTGTCCGCCGCCGCGGCGACGACGAGTTCGTCGGCATCCCACACCGCGTAGGAGGCGGGAGCGCCGGGGACAAGCGTGCCCGCGATACCGTCGCGGACTCCGCCTGCGCGCCAGGCTCCCCGCGTCGCGGCGGCGAACGCGGCGCGCGGCGAGAGTCCGTGGCCCGCTGTCCGGTGCTGGACGGCGGCGCGGACAGCCGACCAGGGATCCACGGCGGTGACCGGAGCATCCGATCCGATCGCGAGCGCGATGCCCGCGGCGGCCATGGCGGCGAAGGGATTCAACGTGGCGGCCCGTTCGGCGCCGAGGCGAGCGGCGTACATTCCGTCCCGACCACCCCAGGTGGCGTCGAAAACAGGTTGCACGCTGGCGATTACGCCCCAGGCGCCGAGTTTGCCGATCTGCTCGGCATCGATCATTTCCGCATGTTCGACGCGGTGCCCGCGCGCGGCGACAGCCGGTCCGCCGAGCGCCGTCACCACTCGCTCGAATCCGGCAACCACCGCGTCCATCGCGGCATCGCCGATCACATGGAAGCCCGCCTGGATTCCGGCCTCGGTGCAGGCCCGCACATGCGCCGCGATCGCGTCGGTGTCGATATAGCCGATACCGGATCCGGCGTCGTCGGCATACGGCTCGCGCAACCAGGCGGTGTGCGAACCCAGCGAGCCGTCGACGAATAGATCGCCGCCGAGCGCGTGCACGCCGAGTTCCTCGACCAGCGCCCGCGCCTCATCCGCGGTGCGCACCAGCTCACCCCAGTACGCACGGACCTCGACACCGTGTTTGAACTCGAGCAACTCGCGCACATCGGTGCGGCCCGCGATCTCCGGTCCCGCGCACTCGTGCACGGCGACGATGCCGCGTGCGGCCGCGGCGTCCAGTGCCGCCCGGCGGGCCCGATCACGTTGCGCCCGATCCAGTCCCGCGAGCACGGTTGTCCGCACCAGGTGATGGGCGGCGGCGCGCAGTGGTTCGCCCCTGCGGAATCCGGTCGCCGCGGCCACCTCCGGCACGGCGTCCAACAGCGCCGAGGACACGACAGCCGAATGCGCGTCGACCCGCGACAGATATACCTGACGACCGTTCGCCGCCGCGTCGATCTCCTCGACCGTCGGCGGCCTGCGCTCGGCCCAGCCGGTCTCGTCCCAGCCGTCTCCGAGAATCGCTCCCTCGGGATGGGCGACCGCAAAGTCGCGCAGCAGCTCCAGACAGTGGGCGAGCGAACGCGCGAGCGACAGGTCGAGTCCCGTCAGCTTCAAGCCGAGCGCGGTGACATGCACATGCGGATCGACGAACGCCGGCGCCACGAACGCACCGCCGAGGTCGATGATCTCCGCATCGGGGTGCAGCGCCCGTCCTGGTTGCTCGGCCCCCAGCCACACCACGGTCCCGTCGGTCACCGCCATCGCCGTCGCGTCGGGTGAACTGGAACTGTAGAAGCGACCGCCGATCAGCAACTGGGTACTCACGGGAGACCAGTCTGCCGTATGTGGCTTGTCAGCCTTTCAGCGCCGCATGTGGTGACTCGTCGGGCGGCAAGGCCAGCAGTGCCATGACTTCGGCATACGCGGCGTCGTGCCCACTCCCAGAAGCGCAGCGCATTCCCGCCTCCACGGCAATGAGTTCCAGCCGCAGCGCCGCGGCCGTGAACCCGGAAACTGATTGTCCCGCAGCCGCCGCTGCCCGTCTGACTGCTGCGGCTAGCTCCTCGCTCACCGTCACGGTGAGTTCCTCGGTGGCCATCCCGGCACGATAGCCCTTCGGACCGCCGGGTGGAATAGGCGCGTGCCGACACATCGGAAGCGCTAGGCGCCGACGCGATCGCGTATCGCGGCCTGCTCGACCAGTTCGAGTTCGATGAAGGCGCCGATCATTGCCCGCCATACCGATTCGGCGACGTCGGGCGCCAGCCCCGCCGCGGTAGCACGCTCACGTGCCAGCGCAACGACCTGCTCTACCCGGGCCGGTGCTCGAACCGCGGACCTGCGCGAGTGACTCCGGATCGGGCATAGCCGTAGACCTCGAGGCACCGCGTACCCCCTCGGCGACGCGAGCTCCATGGGGTCAGCCGCGGTCGATGGCTGGCCGAGTGTTCGTCCGTCCGTCGTCGTACCACTCGGTGACGACAACACCGTCGACGACATCGTCCCGACGGATGATGTCGTCACCGTCGATGACGACGCCGCGGTAGGGCATCGCGGCGGCCAGGCGACCGAAGCGGCGCGCACCGAAGGCGGTGACGGCGGGCCGGACCAGGAAGCGCGTCGGCGGCAGCAGCAGAAGCAGACCGAACAGCGAGGTGACAAGGCCCGGGATGAACATCAGCAGGCCGCCAACGGCAACAAGGACGCCGTCGGCCGCCGCGGTGCCGGGGGCGATCTCGCCGCGACCGGCGCGGCGGAACTGTTCGAATACGCGCCTGCCCTGCGAACCGAACAGCAGCATGCCCGCAGCGGATCCCGCGATCAGCAACAGGATGGTGGGAATGACACCGATCAAATGGCCGACGCCGACGAGCGCGGCGATCTCGACGACCACATAGAGCACGAACAACACGGCGGGCATGGCGATCCTTTCGGACGATCTACCCGTTCCAACGCACCACGGGCCGATTTTTCTCCCGAGCGAGCCTGATAGCTCGCTGAGATCTCCCGCTCACCCGCCCGGACGGACCAACCCGGTCTCGTACGCCAGCACCACCGCCTGAACCCGGTCGCGCAGACCGAGTTTGGTCAGCACTCGGCCGACATGCGTCTTGACGGTCGCTTCCGAAAGGTACAGCTGCTCGGCGATTTCCGCGTTGGAGCGACCGGCTGCGATCTGCTCGAGCACCTGGCGCTCCCTGGCGGTCAGCACATCGAGGACGCCGGGGTCGCGCATCCCGCCGGGATCGTCGGCGATAAGCCGATCCAGCAGCCGCTTGGTCACTTTCGGCGACACCACCGCATCGCCCGCCGCAACGCTGCGAATGGCGGAGATCAGATCCTCGGGCGGGGTGTCCTTGAGCAGGAAGCCGCTCGCTCCGGCCCGCAACGCTCCCAAGGCATGCTCGTCGAGGTCGAAAGTCGTCATCACCAGCACCCGGCAGCCGTCCCCCGCGTCGACGATCCGCCCCGTCGCGGTGACGCCGTCGACGACCGGCATCCGCACGTCCATCAGCACCACGTCCGGCCGCAGCTCCTTGGCTCGCGACACCGCCGTGGCGCCGTTCTCGGCCTCTCCGATCACCTCGATGTCGGGGTGCGCACCCAGCACCATCTTCAGACCCATGCGCATGAGTTCCTGGTCATCGACGACAAGCACGGTGATCGGCACATCCCCAATCTATCGCCCCGAAGACCCCGTCCGCCGAACCCGCTCGGGCGCATTCGGATTCCGCTCCGCGCCGAATCGTGCCTCGACCGGCGGCGTCGCCCGCCGGATCACGAAAGCCGTTGCGCTGCTGAGTGGTTGCGTCAGCTCTCGTCGCCGACGTCGAGCGGAATAGTGGCACACACACGCCAAGCGCCGTCGGTCGCGCGGCCGGTCTCGAGGGTGCCGCCCAGCACGGCGATGCGTTCGCGCATTCCCGCCAGCCCCATGCCGCCGCCCTTGATCGCGTTGCCGGCCGGGTCGTGGACGGGGACGCCACCGGAGTCGGTGACCTCGATCAGGACGTCGGTCTCACGCCGCAGCACCCGAACCCACGCCTTCGGGTGCGGGCCTGCGTGACGCAGGGTGTTGGTGAGTGATTCCTGGATGATGCGGTGCACGCCGAGGCTGACCTCGGGTGGGATGGTGTCGAGCTCCCCGGTCAGTTCGAGTTCGACGGCGAGGCCGGTGCCGCGCATCATTTCGACGAGCTTGGCGATGCCCGCCGTCCCGTGCTGCGGCACCTGATCCAAGGCCGGTTCGATGCGCAGCAGCGCGACTGTGCGGCGCAGTTCGCGCAGCGCCTCGCGGCCGGTGCCCGCGATAGTGGTGAGAGCCTGTTCCGCGGCGTCGGGATCGTTGCGCAGTGCGTACCTCGCGCCGTCGGCCTGCACGATGATCACGCTGACGGCGTGCGCGACGACATCGTGGAGTTCACGGGCGATGCGCGTGCGTTCGAAGGCGACCGCGTCGTGTGCGCGACGCTCCCGGTCATAGTCGGCGACCGCGAGCCGTGCCGCCACCTCGGTGTCGTAGGCGTGCCGCGCGCCGATGAACTCCGCGAGCGTCCAGCACAGCAGGAAGAACATCGCGGTGAAGAGGGCGTCGCTGCCGGCCGGCTTGTGCAGCAGCAGGAACGAAACGGTGGTGTCCACCGCGAGTCCGGCGGCGAACCACAGGCCCTCGCGGCGGCCGACGTAGGCGACCAGCGTGTAGAGCACGATGCCGAGCCCGAACAGCGTGATGTGGTCGGCCTTGTCTCCTGACAGGTAGCCGACCATCGTGGCCGTGATCGAGAGCGCAAGCATCGCGGCCGCCATCGCCCGTGGGTACAGCCGCCGGAAGGCCACCGGCACCGGCAGCAGCACCCCGATCCCGAGGTAGGCCAGCTTGTGATCGGTGTTGGCCACGCCGAGCACTTCGAGCAACATCAGCGCCGAGGCCAGCGTCGAATCCGCGACAAGGGGCCTACCGCGAAGCCACAGACTGAATCGGCGCACGATTATCAGCCTATGTCGGAGAAGGGCGCGCTCGACGCGCCCTTCGGCGGATCACGCGTGTCGGCGCTCCCTGGTTCGGCTCGTCGATCCCGTTCGAGTCCCGCGGTGCGTGGGTGCCGACGGTTCGTCCAGTACCCGTCTGATTTGCTGGCTGCGTGGATTTTGCAGACTGGTCGGCCTTACTAATTGCCGCGACCGCCGCGGGTTGGGTGGACGCGGTGGTCGGTGGCGGCGGATTGATCATTTTACCGACCCTGTTTCTGGTGGCGCCTGGGATCACCCCGCAAACCGCGCTCGGCACAAACAAATTCGCGGCGGTCGCGGGGACCGGAGCGTCGGTGGCGACCTTCGCCAGAAAGGTTCCGATGCGCTGGCGAGTGCTGCTGCCCGCCGCGGCCATCGCCGCGGTGGCGGCCGCGGTCGGCGCGGCCGCGGTGTCGCTCATCGACCGCGAGCTGTTCATTCCGATCGTGATGGTGGTGCTCGTCGGAGTCGCGGTGTTCGTCACGCTGCGTCCGACCATCGGTGTCACGATCGCCACGCATCCCCCGACGCGGCGCAAATTCATCCTGGTGGTGGCGCTGGCCGCCGGGCTCGTCGGGTTCTACGACGGGCTGCTCGGGCCGGGCACCGGCACCTTTCTGATCATCACCTTCGCCACCGTGCTCGGCACCGAGTTCGTGCGCGCGGCCGCGATGGCGAAGGTCATCAACTGCGGATCGAACGTCGGCGCGCTCATCTTCTTCGGCGCGACCGGTCACATCATGTTCGCTCTCGGTGCGGCCATGGCCGTGTGCAATGTGGCCGGTGCGATCGCGGGCTCACGCATGGCGTTGCGCAAGGGCGCGGAGTTCGTGCGGATCGTGCTGCTGGTGGTGGTGATCGGGATGGTGATCCGGTTGGGTTGGCAGCAGTTCGGCTGACCGTCGTATCGAGTTGCTCAGCCGACCGGCTCGGCGTGCATCATGGGGTTCGAGGCGAGCCAGGGTTGCAGCACCCGAGAGGTCGTTTCGTGGATGCGCCGATGCAGTCGCTCGCCGTCCTCGGCTCCGGCGTGCGGACTCTGGAACAGCACCGTCAGCGCACCGGAGACAGCGCCGACGACCGCACCGACCAACGCCGCGGCGCCGACCTCGTCCAGTTCCGAAGGAAAGGCCAGGTGCAGTTGCCTGGCGATCTCCCGTTGCGCAACCAACTGCGCATGGGCGGCACGCCCGCTCACCGCGGGCACGATTCGGGATACCTGGGCGCGCAGCGCGGCGATCCTGGCGCTGAGGTCATCGACGAGATGTTCGCCGGGATTGTCGCCCGCCGCGCGCAGCGCGCGCAGCAGCACCTCTACCGGACGTTCACCGGGGCGACGGCTGGCAATGGCCACCACCGCCGCGCGCACGCGCTCGTCCTGCTCGGGGAAGAGCAACTCTTCCTTGCTGGCGAAATAATTGAAGAACGTGCGGGTGCCGACCTCCGCGGCGGCGGCGATGTCGGCCACCGTTGTTTCCTCATAACCTCTATTCTCGAAAAGTTCGACAGCTGCCTCGAGGAGGGCGCGGCGGGTACGTTCCCGTTTACGATCGCGGAGGGCGGATGGCGGCACGCGGGCACAGTACGGCATTTGGCGACTTGGGTACGGTAAGCACGGGTTTCGCGCGTGCCGTTACCCATTTGCGATGGTCAGACCCCAATCCGTCCCGGTGTGCGACCGCGATCGGAACTTCGCCCGCCCCCGCACTTCCTACGAACTCGGGGACTTCGATCGCCAGGCAACGCAATGCCCTGCTTCGTCCGTGCTCGGCCGAACATTCGCCCATTCAAGCGTTTTGGGCGGTCGCCGAACACACGCCACACCAGGCACCCTGTGCGACTTTGCAGTTCGTGCAGGTTTGCGGCGTCGGCATAGTCGCGCGGCGTGTATGCGCGATCTCGCGCGCTCGTGTCGGTCGGTGCGACTAGGTTGGTGCGGGTGAGCATCGCGACTTCCAAGGATGTGGACGCCGAGTTCCTTTCGCTACCACTGACCGCGCTCGCCGACGCCGCGCTGTCCGCGGCGAAGGAGGCAGGCGCCGAGCACGCAGATCTGCGAGTGCACCGGCTGGTGACTCAGTCGATCCGCTTGCGCGACGGCCGGGTGGAGGCGGTCACCAATGCGACCGATCTAGGTTTCGCGGTCCGGGTGGTCGTCGATGGCACGTGGGGTTTCGCCTCGCACGCCGCGCTCACCCCGCAGGCCGCGGCCGAGGTGGCTCACCGCGCGGTGACGGTGGCGACGACGCTGCGTGCGCTCAATCGGGAGCGCGTCGAGCTCGCCGCGGAACCCCGCTACGACAATGCCCGGTGGGTGTCGTCCTATGACGTCGACCCCTTCACCGTGCCGACCACCGACAAGGTCGCGCTGCTGCAGGACTATTCGGGCCGCCTGTCCGCCGCCGATGGTGTCGACCACGTCACCGCGTCAGTGCTGCAGGTCAAGGAACAGACCTTCTACGCCGACACCGCGGGCTCGACCATCACCCAGCAGCGAGTGCGCCTGCATCCGCAATTCGAGGCGACCACGGTCGATTCCGCGGCGGGCGTCTTCGAAACCATGCGCACCCTCGCTCCCCCCGCCGGACGCGGCTGGGAGTACCTCACCGGCGCGGACGACAACTGGGACTGGAGCGGCGAACTCGCGCGGATCCCAGCGTGGCTGGCCGAGAAAGTCAAGGCCCCCACCGTGCAGGCAGGCCCAACCGATCTGGTCATCGACCCGACCAACCTGTGGCTGACCATCCACGAGTCCATCGGCCACGCCACCGAATACGACCGCGCCATCGGTTACGAATCCGCCTATGCGGGCACCTCGTTCGCAACGCCGGACAAGCTCGGCGCCCTGCAGTACGGCACCCCGATCATGCACGTCACCGGTGACCGCACCCAGGAACACGGCCTTGCCACCGTCGGCTACGACGACGAGGGCGTTGCCGGACAGCGCTGGGATCTGGTGCGTGACGGCGTGCTGGTCGGCTATCAGCTGGACCGCGTGTTCGCCCCACGCCTCGGGTTGGACCGCTCGAACGGCTGCTCCTACGCCGACTCGCCGCACCATGTCCCGATCCAGCGAATGGCCAACGTCTCGCTGCGACCGGATCCCAGCCGCGACACCACGACCGAAGAACTCATCTCGCGCGTCGAGAACGGCATTTATATCGTCGGCGACAAGTCGTGGTCGATCGACATGCAGCGCTACAACTTCCAGTTCACCGGCCAACGGTTCTTCCGAATCCGCGGCGGCAAGCTCGACGGCCAACTCCGCGACGTCGCCTACCAGGCCACCACCACGGACTTCTGGGGCTCGATGGAAGCGGTGGGCGGACCGTCCACCTGGCGGCTCGGCGGCGCTTTCAACTGTGGCAAGGCCCAGCCGGGTCAGGTCGCCGCGGTCAGTCACGGCTGCCCGTCGATCCTGGTGCGCGGCATCAACATTCTCAACACCCGGATGGAGGCGGGCCAGTGAACGCGATCGGTGCCGGACTGATGCCCGCGGGCGCGGTCGTCGAACAGGCGCTCGCGCTCTCGCGCGCGGACGAGACGATGGTGATCGTCACCGACGCCAACGAGGCCTCGCTGCGCTGGGCGGGCAACTCTATGACCACCAACGGTTCCTCGATTTCCCGCGAGTGGGCGGTGATCTCGGTTTTCCGCGACGGCCCGAACTCCGCGCGGGTCGGCAGCATCAGCTCCACCAGCGTGGACCCGGACGATATCGAGGCGCTGGTGCGCGCCAGCGAGGAAGCCGCCCGCAGCGCCGAGCCGGCCAAAGACGCGATGCCGCTGCTGACCCCCGACACCGACGACGCGAGCGACTGGGCGGAAGCACCGGGCAGTACCGACATCGAGGTCTTCACCGACCTCGCCCGCGACCTGTCCAAGGGTTTCGACGGGGCCGATCGCCTCTACGGTTTCGCACACCACCAGATCCACACCACCTGGCTCGGCACCTCGACCGGTGTCCGACGCCGGTTCGTGCAGCCCACCGGTTCGGTGGAAATCAATGGAAAGCGCGGCGAGGGCGTCGATCTGGCCAGTGCCTGGGTCGGTGTCGGCACCTCCGACTTCACCGATGTCGACATCCCAGGCCTGCTCACCGAGCTCTCCCGCCGCCTCGATTGGTCCAAGCGCCGCGTCGAACTGCCTGCCGGTCGCTACGAAACCCTGCTACCGCCTTCGGCGGTCGCCGACCTGATGATCTACATGGCCTGGGAGATGGAGGGTCGCGGCGCCCAGGAGGGCCACACCGCCTTCGCCCGCGCGGGCGGCACTCGAATCGGCGAGCGGCTCACCGACATTCCGCTGACCCTGTACTCCGACCCGAGAGCCGGCGGCCTCGAATACCGTCCGTTCGTCGCGACATCCGCCTCCTCGGAGGCGCTCTCGGTCTTCGACAACGGATTGCCCGCCCAACGTGTCGACTGGTTGCGCGAGGGCGTCATCGAATCCCTCGTCTACCCGCGTGCCACCGCCGCCGAATTCGACGCGCCCACCACGCTACCCGCCGAAAACCTGCTGCTCACCGGCGGCTCCGGCGCTGACCTCGACGATATGATCGCCCGCACCGAGCGCGGCCTGCTGCTCACCACCCTCTGGTACATCCGCGAGGTAGACCCGGCCACGCTGCTGTTGACCGGCCTCACCCGCGATGGCGTCTACCTCATAGAAAATGGCGAAGTCACCGCCGCCGTCAACAACTTCCGCTTCAACGAAAGCCCCATCGACCTGCTCCGCCGGGTCAGCGAAGCGGGTGCGACCGAGACCACGCTCCCCCGCGAATGGAAGGACTGGTTCACCCGAACGGCCATGCCACCGTTGCGGATTCCCGACTTCCACATGTCGTCGGTCAGCCAGGCGACCTGATTCTCGACTCGCGATCCCTGCATTCGTCGAGATAAGGGACCCAGAGTCCGCGGCACCGGCGACCGGACCGAAGCCGCGGCGACATGATCGCCGCGGCATGCACGTCGTCGCCGAGTCGGCATGAGTGTCACGCCTGATGACGCACCTGGTCGTCCGCAACTGGAAGTACGACCACGGGCGCCGCCCGCCGGACAAGCTCGGCGGCGCACCGGCACTCTCAGGCGGTGGGCGTGATTTCGATGCCGATGGTGCCCGCCTTGCCGCGGCGCAGGTTGCTTCCGAGGATGATCAGCGGGCCGAGCAGCCAGTACTTCTTCCTGAGCAGCTTGCGAACTCGCTCGGTGCCCTCGGCGTCCAGCACCCGGCCGGCGCCCTCGATCACCTCGCCGTGCGGCTTGCCCGAGGGGTTGCAGGGCTGCAGCGTGACGGCCGGATTGCGGCGCAGCCGCTTCACCTTCCAGCTGTCGGTCACCGTCCACACATACAGCTTGCCTTCGCTCGCCACCGCCCAGACGGCGGTGCCGACAGGTGTTCCGTCCTTACGGAACGTCGTCAGCAGCACGTAATCCGACTTGCCGACGGCCCCGAGCGTTTTGGTCATGAGGGCAGCGTATTCGGTTGCTCGGACATACGGTATTCGCCCGCCTCCAAGCGTTCGAGCAGGCCGCCGGTCCAGCCCGCCAGGTGGCCGAAGACGCCGCTCCATAGTTCGAGCAGGTCGGTGGCGTGTGGCGGTTCGTAGCGGCCCGGGAAGGTCGGGATCATGGCGAGCAGCTCGGTGCGGACCGCCTCGCTGCGGCGACGCTGTTCGCGCAGCTTCTCGACGACGTGCGCGCGGGGCAGCGCGTCCATGAAGGCGATGGCCGCGCCGAGTTCTTCCATATCAACGCTCACCAGCGCCTGGTCCATCAACGTGCGGAACTCGGCCTCACCCGCCTCGGTCACCTCGAACAGCGTGCGGCCCGGCCCCTGGTCGCTGCCCTCCGTCCCGAAGGCGCTGAGTTTGCCCTCCTGGGTCAGCTGTTTGAGCGCGTGATAGATCGAGCCGGGTTTGACGTTCGTCCACGTTTCCGCGCGCCAGGACAACAGTTCGCGGCGCACGGCATAGCCGTAGGTGGGCTGACGCAACCGCATCACACCGAGGACGAGCAGCCGCACGGCCGACATGGACGGGCTCCTTTCACAGGCACGAACGGTCATGGTACTCAAACTTGACTTCCGAAGGAATTGCACCCTACCCTTCGGTAGTCAAAATTGATTACTGCAGTGCGGAGGCAGAATGGGCGACACGGCGGTTCCGGTGCTCTGGAGCGGCAACCTGACCGACACCCTCGACTTCTATCGAGCCCTCGGCTACACCGTCACCTACGAGCAGACCCGCCCCTACAACTACGGCGCCGTGGAGGCGCACGGGTGCGCCCTGCACTTCGCCTCCGCACCCAAGGGCACCGAACTCCCCACCGAACAGGTCGGCTGCCTGGTCATGATCGACGATGTCGCCGCCAGGCACCTCGCATTCACCGAGGCGCTGCGCTCCCGCTACGGCAAAGTCCCCGCAAAGGGCTGTCCGCGCATCACCCGATTCCGGCCCGGCCAAAGCAGATTCACCGTGGTGGACCCGGTGGGCAATTCGGTGATCTACATCCAGCGCGACGAACCGGAGGAAGTCGAATACGGCGGCTCGCGCGAACTCGAAGGCCTGGCAAAGGTTTTGGACAACGCGCGCATCCTGCGCGACTTCAAGAACGACGACAAGACCGCCGTCCGCGTCATCGAGGTCGGACTCGGCCGGTACGGCACCGAAGCCCCGCGAGTGGACAAGGCAAGAGCACTGGCCGCCCTGATCGAATTGGCGGTCGCCTTGGACAAACCCGTCCGCCGCGAGGAATGGCGTGCCGAACTCAAGGCGATGGAACTGTCCGAGGCCGAGTGCGAGGCGGTCGCGGACGAACTACACGCGGCGACCGACCTGGCCGACTGGTTATCCGAAGAACACTGAGCGCCGGACTCGTTCAGACAGCCGAGCCCGCCTGCCATCCCACCACTCAGGCGGGTCTCCACTTTCGACAGCCCGCGCCATTTCCACCGCCCACACCATCCGGTATTCCGAGCACACCGAGGCGACCCGGCCCCTCAACCGACCCGAGTCAGAATCTCTGGTCCATCGGCGGTAATCGCCACGGTGTGCTCGGAATGCGCGGTACGTGAACCATCCGCCGACCGAATCGTCCAACCGTCCGGATCCGTGACGATCCGATCGGTGGTACGCGCGAACCACGGCTCGATGGCAATCGTCAGCCCCGGCCGCAGCCGATAGCCACGCCCGGCACGTCCTGCGTTCGGCACGTGCGGATCTTCATGCATGGTTCGCCCGAGGCCGTGCCCGCCGAACTCGGTATTCACCGGGTAGCCATAGCCATGTGCCACTTCCGCGATCGCGGCGGAGATATCGCCGATCCGATTGCCCGGCACCGCCACCGCGATAGCCGCCTCCAGTGCCTCCTCGGTGGCCCGCACCAGTTGCACATCCTCCGCCGCGGCAGTACCGACGATGACGCTGACCGCCGAATCCGCCACCCAGCCGTCGATTCCGATCGCCAGATCCATGCTGAGCACATCACCATCGCGCAGCACGTAATCGAACGGAAGTCCGTGCAGCACAGCGTCATTGACCGACAGGCAGACCGTGTTGCGGAACGGCCCACGCCCGAACGACGGCGCATAATCCCAGTAGCACGACTGCGCGCCGCGCTGCCGGATACGTTCCCGCACAATGGATTCCAAATCGAGCAGGTTCACGCCCACTTCCGCACGCTGCCGCAGCTCGGCCAGAATCCCCGCGACGAACTCCCCCGCAACCCGCATCCGCGCGATCTCGTCCCGGCTCTTCAGCTCCACCATCAACCCACTCCAATCGGTATTTTAATACCACCATAGCCTGCTCGGTATTTTAATACCACCTACTTGCGGTATTTAAATACCGCCCATAGTCTGATGTCATGGTTCGCCTTCCACTGACGCCCGCACAGGTCGAGGCCGGTCGCCGCCTCGGCACCCGGCTGCGCGCCGCCCGCGCGGACCGCGACCTGACCGAAACCGCCGCCGCGGCGGGCATCTCACCGGAAACCCTCCGCAAGATCGAAACCGGTCGACTCCCCACCCCCGCCTTCGGCACGATCGTGTCCGTCGCCGCCGTCCTCGACATTCCGCTGGAAGAACTCGCGGACACCTGGCGCTCCGCCGCCCTCGCCGAATCCGCCTGACCACCCGGCGAACCCGGCAGGTGGTAGCGCTTACTGTTCAGCGACGTCGCGAGGGGTGATGGCAACGCCGACCGATCGATCCGCGCCCCTGAGCAGCTTGTGCCCGCGGATGGCGAGCTTGCCGAGGATGCCGTACTTGTTCGCGACGAGGTCACGCACCCGCTCAGTGCCATCCGCGCCGAGGATCTCGGCACTACCGGCGACGATGTCCCCACCGTGGGTGCGGCCGCGGTTATCGCACACCTGCAGCGTGACGTCCGGATTGCGCCGGATGCGCTTGACCTTCCAAGTATCCGGATTGGTCCACACCACGATCCGGTCGCCGTCGGGCGCCACCCATACGGGCGTTCCGACCGGAGTGCCGTCCTTCTTGAAGGTGGTCAGCCGCGCGTACTTGCTATTGCCCACTTCATTCCAAGTCATGACAAGAACGGTAGGCGCGGTCCCCCCCGAGACATCCGTCTATGGTCAGATTCCGCGATACGCGCGGCGACGTACTTCCGCTCCTACGCGAGGCGCCGGGTCGGCATCGACCGGGCGCCCGCGCTAGCGGATGTCAACCACGAAGCTTGCGAAAGAACGTCCGTACATCATCGAGGAACAGTTTCGGCTCCTCCATCGCGGCGAAGTGGCCGCCCGAGGCATATTCGCTGAAGTGCCCGATCCGATGGTCCGGATCCATGATCTTGCGCAGCACCGGATGGCTGTTGAACACCGCCCAGCCTTGCGGCACATTCGACGGAGCCACCCAGTCGATACCGGAATGCGTTGCTTCATAAAGGAATTGGGCGGCGCTGGCACCACTCCGAGTGAACCAGTAGAGGCTGATGGTGGTCAGCAGCAGATCCCGGTCGACCGACTCCTCGGCAGTGCGGGCCGGATCCGTCCAGTCCTGATACTTCTCCGCAATCCAAGCCAGCTGCGCGACAGGCGAATCTGTCAGCGCCGGGCCGATCGAATTGGGTTGAGTCGACTGCAACACCAGATACCCCTTCATCTCCGCCCACCGCGCCCGCGCCGCCTCGATCACCGCCAGCTCATCCTCCGACAGCCCATCCGGAATCGGGAACTGTTCCCCCGCCAGCCCGAGCGACCCCTGATCGCTGTTCACATGGGTTCCGATCACCCGCTCCGGCAACAACCCTCCGAGCCGCCCGGTCACCCCCGCGCCGATATCCCCACCCTGCGCGGCAAACTTCTCATACCCCAGCCGCGCCATGAGCTGCGCGAACGCATCCGAGGTCCGGCCGACCTCCCACCCGGTAGAGGTCAACGGCGTCGAGAACCCGAAACCCGGCACCGAGGGAACCACCACATGAAACGCGTCGGCAGGATCACCACCATAGGCGCGAGGATCACTCAAAGGCCCGAGCAGATCGAGGAACTCGACCACCGAACTCGGATAGCCATGAGTGATCAACAGCGGCATCGCATCGGGCTCGGGCGACCGAACATGGAAGAAATGAATCGGCTGCCCATCGATCTCGGTGACGAACTGCGGATACGCGTTCATCCTCGCTTCCTGCTTCCGCCAATCGAAGGCACTCCCCCAATACTCGGCAAGCCCCTTCAGATACCCGGTGGGAATCCCTCTCCCCCAATCGGATTCGGCCGCCGCCGGCAGCACCGGCCACCGGGTAGCGGCAAGCCGATCGCGCAGCTCATCGAGCTCGGCCTGCGGGATGTCGATCTGGAAGGGGCGGATATCCGTTGAGTTCGTCATGAGATCCACTCTCGACGCCATTGCGGAAGACTTGCTTCCGCAATGCAAGGATTCTTCCAGATTCGTTGAGCCGACCCGACAAGCCCAGCTCGGCGCGGAGCATCACAGATAGGACTGTAACCAGGCCACCCTGATCGAGATCCTCTTCAGAGGCGCCGTGTCGCCGGAAGGTTGGGGCTTCCATCCGGCGTAGGCGAGGAAAACCCTCGCTGACTGTTCTCCACTCCGGCCCGACCTGCCGGAGTGCTGGCGTTGCACTCCAGCGGATTTCATGCCCGTCTCGACGCGATCGGGATGAAGATTCGTTGATTACCTGCACTACTTGCACTCGTTCTCAATAACCAGGCGGCCATCGAACCTTCGCCGGACCGACTCGAGTAGTCGACTACTCTTCTGCGCCCTGGAAACACCGGTCGAGAATCCGTACATATTCGAACCACGACTCGGGAACTGATCCCAGGCCGCCGATGAGCCGGCAAACGGCGCAGGGAGAAAAGAAAAATGTCAGCAATTCGCATCCTCGAGCAACTTTCATACCGCGCGTACTACCTGATCCTCGCGCTGGCGATTGCAGGTGCCATCGCGGTCGCACCGGACCCAGTGAACGAAGCTGGCTCGTATCGTCGGAACGAGAGCCTGAATACTGATGTGCACCTGGTTGCAGTCACCTTCATAACCTGCACACCCATCGGTGTCGCTACCTACAAGGACAGGGTCCATGTACGGTGCGCGGCCGCCGTGGGCGGGATACGCTTCTTCGCCGTATCCACGTCGGATGCGGCGCATGCCGCACGAATTCTGAGCGTGATATCGACCGCCCAAGCCGCAGGCAGAACTCTCGGCATCGACTACGACCCGGCTGATACCAGGGGCACTTCCTTCGGCTGTCAATCGCATGATTGCCGAACCATAATCTCAGTAGGTTTCGGTCAATAGGAAACTCTATCATGTCCCGTCGAATTCTACTGGTTAGTTTATTCGCCATCGCATCCTCGCTGGGCTCGAACGACGCCGATGCAGCTTTGTATTGGCAGCTCGGCGTGCGCGATAGCACTGTCAGTGTCTGTTTCGTCGGCGACGCGACGACAGCGAGACCCGACCGGGTTCAACAAATCCTTGACAATCTCAGGGAGTTCGAATACGCGGCAAACGTGCGGTTTGATTCATGGGGCCGATGCCCAGCAGCTACTCGATCGCCCGACGGAAATGATTTCCATGACGGCGATATTCGAGTTGTGATTCCCGGCACCAGTGTGAGCGGCACGGGGCAGGTTCCCGGTCAGGGGTGTCCAGCGACTACTGGGAATATCAACTGGGGAAGTTGGGCGAATCCGCCATCGGACCTGGAGATGAACCGCCATTGTGTCTACAATCTCAAACTCGGAGATGACCCATGGCCTCCACCGGGCTGGGCGGGCCCATCGTCGACCTGGACGCCACAGACCGGTAATCCGCCGAGTTCGACGCCCTATCTCAATCACACGTTGCATGAGTTCGGCCACGCACTGGGGCTGTCCCATGAGCATGAAAGATCCGATGCCACACCCTCGACGTGCACAGTTCCAGGCTACGGCGGCGGGGTCGTAGACGGGTTCATGACGCCGTATGACAATCGGTCTATTATGAACTATTCGTTCACGAACTGTGGAGTGATCACAGGCAACTACTCCAACTCCGGCTTGTCGGAGTGGGATAAGTTGGCTGTTCATATTCTATATCCCGAAGATCCGCACATCGCGGAGTATACCGGCACAACTGTCGTACATCCTTCTGACGTCCTGCTTATCCTTCGTTCAGCCTGGCAAATGCGCGGAGCAAACATTGACTATGTGGCGAAAGACTTCTCCTGGAAGCTGTTCGGCACGGAAGTGAGCAGGGGTCCGGTTTTGAATATCGATATATCACTTTGGCGGAACTATTTTGCAGTTCGCGGCATTATTCCGCTTGCGTCGACGTCAGTGACCTTTCCGTTCGAATTCAGCTATGTCGATTTCCTTGGGAGACACTATTCTCATTCTGGCGTGATTCGCCTTCTGAGTGACCAGGATTTCAATCGGCAGATCGCTGCACCCGTGTCTGCACTTCTGCCACTTCGGCAATGAGATTTCATCGGCCGGACAGTGGGCCGGTCCGCAAGGATGATGCAGCTCATTCGAGTTATTAGCGCAGGGACACTCCCACGTCGCGCGGTCGAGGCGTCGGACCGACCGGCTGGCTCAGGCCGGGGCGACCTCCCACGCGAACCCGTCCGGGTCGGCGAAGGTCCCGATATCGCCGCCGATGACGATCCGGTGTGACCCAGTGCCCTCCGGTGCGACGCCGGCATCTTTGGCGGCGGCACGGCGCCCGTAGAGCGCCAGCTTGACCGAAGACGGCGGGGTGTCGAACTCGACGTACTTGCTGCCGAAGCTCTTCGCCACGGCCAGGCCGCGATCGACGTAGAACTGCTTGGTCGCCTTGACATCGTCGACCCCGAGGAGCACCACGAAATCGTCCACCTCCCGGGTGACCGGGCCGGTGTTCTTCTTCGACGACGTCGCGACCTTCCAGATCGCCCCGTCCGGAGCCTGGACGACGCCGCCATAACCCCAGAAGCTCTTCTTGGCGGGCTTCAGCGTCTTCGCGCCTGCGTCGAGAGCGGTGCCGATGAGGCTGTCGACGGTGCTCGGCTGAGACACCACGAGCGACAGCATGAAGCCACGAAAGCCGGTCGTCGGCGCTTCCGAGGCGCGGACGCGCACCTGGTCGCCAAGACCGAACGCGGCGGAGTAGAAGGCGGCGGCGGCCGCGGGGTCGGAAACCTCGAGGATGACGGACCGGATAGAGCCCTGGTGAGTGGTGATGTCCATGGCAGTCACGCTAATTGCTGCTCGGTGACCGGCGCTTCTCGATTCCTGACCGGTCTGGTCACCTGTTTCGCCACGCAGGCGGCATCCGCCGTCGCGCGCGGCGTCGAGCCGTAGGTGCTGGACCGAATGCCGACGAGCTCGGTGAGAAGAGTGCTGAAGGTGCCCAGCGACGAGCATCCGGCCGCGAAGCAGACCTCGGTGACGCCGATATCGCCGCGACGAGCCCTCGATGCGAGACAGCCGACTGCGCCGGAAGGAACCCATCCGCGGACGGAATCCGCAGGGCGACTGTGCTTTTGCCGGATGCCCATGGGAGATTCTCCCGGGCCGGTACCGGCGTACGCGGCACGCCGCCGCTTCGCGAGGAGGTTGTCCGTCCACAGTGGACGATAAAGGGAAAGCGAGTATTTGCTCCTTCCCTTCTCAAGATATAGCGCACCAGGGGGCTTGCGGCAAGACCCGGGTTGTGGGCCATACTCGCTGGCCGTGGCCAGAACCTGCGGAAATGGGAGTAGCGAAATGCGGCACGATCCGCACCGACGGTGGCCGCGTGCTCGACGCGGTCAGCCGAGAAAGGCCGCCAGTGCCCGCGTGAACCGCGCGGGATCGTCGAGCCAGGGAAAGTGAGGGGCCCATGCCAACCAAGGGGTACGAAGAGGAATTGCGGTCCGAGCGGAGCTACGTGGCCGGGCTCTACACGCGACTCGACGCCGAGCGCGCGCGAGTGAAGGGTAGGTACAACGCGGCGTTGCGGGGAAACGGCGGGACACTCGTGGATCGGGAGGTCGAGGTGCGCGCGCTGGCCAAAGAGGTGACGCGGCTGGACGTGGCCGACAACGGGCTGTGTTTCGGTCGGTTGGACACCCTTTCGGGCGAACATTCGTACATCGGCCGGATCGGCCTTTTCGACGAGGAGAACGAGTACGAACCGGTGTTACTCGATTGGCGGGCGCCGGCGGCACGAGCGTTCTATGTCGCCACCGCCGCGACCCCGGAGAACATGCGTCGGCGCCGCCAGTTCCACACCCGCGGTCGTCACGTGGTCGATTTCACCGACGAGGTGCTCGGCCGCCCCGATGGTGGCGAGCGAGGGGACGCGGCCCTGCTCGCGGCGGTCAACGCGCCGCGCGGTGACGGGATGGGCGACATCGTGGCGACGATCCAGGCCGAGCAGGACGAGATCATCCGGCTCGATCACCCAGGGGTGCTGGTGATCGAGGGCGGCCCGGGCACCGGGAAGACCGTGGTGGCGCTGCACCGCGTCGCGTACCTGCTCTACACCCACCGGGAGCGAATGGAACGCCAGGGTGTGCTCGTGGTCGGGCCCAACCCGGCGTTCCTGAACCACATCGCCCACGTACTGCCGTCGCTGGGCGAGACCAACGTGGTGTTCACGACCACCGGCGACCTCGTGCCCGGACTGCGCGTCACCGCCGAGGACGCCCCGCAAGCCGCGCGGCTCAAGGGCTCGCTGAAGATCCTGGACGTGCTCGCGGCGGCGGTCGCCGATCGCCAGCGACTGCCCCAGGATCCGCTGACGCTCGAACTGACGGACGTCACGGTGCGGATCGATGCCGAGACCGCGGAGTGGGCCAGGCAGGAGGCGCGCGCGAGCGGGCTGCCGCACAACGAATCCCGCGCGGTGTTCCGCGAGATCGTCACGGGGGCGCTCACCGAACGGGCGATAGCCCGGATCGGCCGGGGCTGGCTCACCCGGGCGGACCGCGAAGCATGGGAGCAGCTGCGGGAGGACCTGCTGGAGGAGCTCGCCGACCACGACACGTTCACCGCCGCGCTCGACGAATACTGGCCGATCCTGACGCCGGAAACACTACTGGCACAGCTGTACACGTCTCCCGAACGGCTGCGAGCGGCAGGCGCCGACCCGGCGCTGTTGCGCGCCGAGGGCGACGCGTGGACGGTATCGGACGTGCCGCTGCTCGACGAACTGGTCGACCTGCTCGGCCGCGACAAGCCCGCCGACCAGAGCGCCGAGCGGGAACGGAAAGCCGAGGCCGAGTACGCCGCCGGCGTGCTGGACATCATGATCAGCCGCGAGGACCTGATGGACGACGAGGACCACCTGCTCGCCCAGGACATGCTCTACGCCGAGGACTTGGCGGATCGCTTCCTCGAGCGCGACTCCCGGGAACTCGCCGAACGCGCTGCCGCCGACCGGGACTGGACCTACCGGCACGTCGTGGTCGACGAGGCCCAAGAACTGTCCGAAATGGACTGGCGGGTGCTGATGCGGCGCTGCCCGGGCCGATCCTTCACGGTGGTGGGCGATCTCGCCCAACGCCGGTCGGTGGCCGGAGCAACCTCGTGGGACACGATGATGGAGCCGTACGTGCCCGGCCGCTGGGTCTACCGGTCACTCTCGGTGAACTACCGCACCCCAGCGGAGATCATGACCGTCGCCGCCGCGCTGCTCGCCGAGTTCGCACCCAGGGTCCAGCCACCGGAGTCGGTCCGCGCGTGCGGCGTTCAGCCCTGGTCCAGGCAGGTCACCGAGGTCGAACTGCCCACTGCCATCGAGGAATTCGTTCGGGACGAAGCCGGCCGCGAAGGC
The DNA here is from genome assembly GCF_042675075.1 of Nocardia sp. GCM10030253. Lineage (NCBI taxonomy): Bacteria > Bacillati > Actinomycetota > Actinomycetes > Mycobacteriales > Nocardiaceae > Nocardia > Nocardia sp. GCM10030253. The sequence continues at coordinate 78,079 of NZ_JBHTDL010000007.1, forward strand.
ACCAGCGTCGTGATCGGGCCACCGGGTGTGCCGGGCGCGGTGGTGGCGTCGGAGACGAAGGGTTTGGAGTTCGACGCTGTCCTGGTCGTGGAACCAGAACGGATCCTCGCCGACGGTCCACGCGGCGCGGCAGAGCTCTACGTCGCCCTCACCCGCGCCACCCAACGCCTCGGCGTCCTGCACCAGGGCCCATTGCCGCAGGCCCTGACCGGACTCGCGAGCGCTTCGGTGTAGGCCGGGTGGGAGACCCCCGGATGGTGTCACCAACGTCATCTGCAACAGCTAGTCGGCAGATAGCTTGGCGGGCATGGAGCGGTAGCTGTTCAGGTTCACGAGGCCACGCGGGATCGGCGGGCCGTCCAGGCGCAGATCCGGATACCTCTCGAAGAGGGCTCGCAGTGCGACGGCGCCTTCCAGTCGGGCAAGGCTGGCTCCCAGGCAGCCGTGCACCCCGCTGCTGAACGAGAGATGCTCCGCGGCATTGGCTCTGGTCACATCGAATCGTTCGGGATCGGGGAAGACGGTGGGGTCCTTGTTGGCGCCCGCCAGCAACAGCAGGACCAGGGAACCGGATTTGACGTGCTGATCGGCGATGTCGACGTCACAGCTCGCGATGCGGCCAGTTATCCGTATGGGACCGTCGTAGCGCAGGATTTCCTCGACCGCGCCCGGCCACAGCTCCGGCCGCGCCGCCAGCATTTCCAGCTGGTCCGGATGGCTTGTCAGCAGGGCGATTCCGTTGCCGAGCATGTTCACCGTCGTCAGGAATCCGGCGTCCAGCAGCAGGGCCGCGTTGGCCACCTGCTCGCGGTGGGTGAGCTCGCCACCCGTCACCAGCATGCTGAGTACGTCGTCGCCCGGTTCGGCGGTGAGCCCGGCGATGTGCTGGTCGAAGTACCGCTCCCCCTCGGCCAGGTCTTCGATGGCGCGGCGGAAAGTGCTCCAGGTCAGGCCTCGGTCGAGCAGCGGCGCACCGGTGTCTCCCCACTTCAGCAGGGTCGAATGCATGTCAGCGGGCAACCCGAGAATCTCGGCGATGATCGCGATGGGCAACTGCGCGGAGAAGTCGTCGATCAGATCAGGTCGCGGCGTCGATTTCAGGCGTTCGAGCAGGTCATCGGTCACTTCGACAACCCGCTCCCCCAGTTTGGCTATCGCCTTCGGGGTGAATGCCTGCCCGACCAGGCGGCGGTAGTTGGCGTGTTCCGGCGGATCGGTCACCAGCATCGAGGGCGGTTCCGCGAGGTTGGGAAGTTCCAGATCCGTCTTGGTCAGCACCCAGCGCATCGGCTTCGGCAGCGCCCGATTATTGGGCGTGACCACGCCGAAGCGACGGTCCCGCAGGATGAGCCGGCACAGTTCGTGGTCCGCGGTCACGCGCACCCTCGATACCGTGGGCATACGGCCCCGCTGCCGGATCTCCTCGATGGAGCGCGGCGAGCCGAGCCCGCGATCCGGACCGGCCAGGATCTGCGCGAGGGGATCGCCCCGACGCGCCGCCCACAGGAGATAGGACCGTGACAGGCGATGCAGGACCAGCCACCGAATCCACGCGCGCGTTAACATAGTCACCTCGTCACCTCCCACGCCGGACTCTCCCCATGGTAGAGCGCCGCTGCCGGCACGGATGGCTAATCCTCGGCTAGCCCTCGTAGGCGATGGTGGTGACTGGGGCTGGAAGGTGCCGCACGTAGTCGTTACGGTGGTGAAACGCAGCAATCCCGGCTTCATGGTTCTGCCGCGTAGGTAGGGTGGTCGAACGGACCTTGCCTGGATCAGCAAGCCTCGACGACACACACCGTAATGATCATCGCCATGCCCGACGACCCGCCCGCGCGTAACCGAGTTTCCGAATGCTCACCAAGAAGTTTGGGGATGTGATGGAGCGACGTTCAGTTCAGGTGAGGGGCACGATGGACAGGCGCGGTTTCGTCAAGGGCGTCGGCCTGGCCGCCACGATGCTGGGTCTTGCGGGCGGAAGCACGCTTGCGACGGCCACGTCTCCGGCGCGGGCCGAAGACTACAGCCTGAGCCCGAATGCGTTGATCTACCGCACACTGGTGCCGGAGATCTTCGCACCGCTGCCGGATCCGGCCGACCATGTGCCTGCGATCGTCATCGGATCGGGGTTCGGCGCGTCGATCGCCGCGCTGCGCCTGGCGCAGTCCGGGACCGAGGTCGCCGTGCTCGAGCGCGGGTCACGCTGGCCGAATGATCTGTGGCGCGACATCTTCGCCGTCGACACGATTCCGGATGGCCGCGGCTACTGGCATCGCACCACCTTTACCGGCGTGACCAGGGTTCCCGTGTCGCTCGATCCGTTCGGCGGGGTCCTCGACGTTTCCAGTTACCCGGGCATCAACGTGTGGCGCGGTGCTTGTGTGGGCGGCGGCTCGGTGGTGTTCACCGGGGTGATGATCGAGCCGGAGCAGCGGTTTTTCGACCATGTGTTCGGCGGTGTGGTCAACTACCGCGAGATGCATGATGTCTACTACCCCAGGGTCCGAGATACGTTGCGGCCGAGCCCGATGCCGGAGGACATCTATCACTCCGCCGCGTTCGCGCACGCGCGGGCCTGGGACGATCAGGTCCGCGCGGCCGGCTATATGCCGCAGCGCATCGACGGCATGTGGAATTGGAGCGTCATCCGCGACGAGATGGCCGGACGATCGAAGCCGTCGGCCACGGTCGGCTGTTCGAACCTCGGCAATTCCAACGGCGCGAAGTTCGATCTGAACCAGAACTACCTGCGCTATGCCGAGGACACCGGCCTTGCCCGGATCTACCCCGGCCACCGCGTGGACGCCATCGCCAAGGAACCGGGAGCGTCAGGTCGCTATACCGTCACCGTAACCAAACTCGCACCTACCGGCGAGGTGCTCCGCACCCGGACACTGACCTGCGACAAACTGTTTCTCGGTGCGGGCTCCATCGGCACCTCCGAACTGCTGGTGCGCGCACGGGATACCGGCGCACTGCCGAACCTGAATGAGCACATCGGCGAAGGCTGGGGCAGTAACGGTGATGTCGGCTTGGCGCGGCCGCTCGGCTCGCTCGACGTGGGCACGCAGGGCACGCCGTCCGCGAGCCGGATTCTGGACGAGGCGGGCGCACCTGTGTCGCTGGAGAACTGGTTCATCCCCGGCGCGACGCCTTTCGACATCGGCACTCTCGCATCGCTGGGCATGGTGCTCGACGACACCCGCGGCCGGTTCGTCTACAACCCGACCAATGGTCGGGTGGACCTGCACTGGCCGGACAACGGTGCTGCCGGCTACCTCGCGCGAGCGCAGGAAGTCAACGACAAGGCGGCCTGCCACTGCCTGTCCATCGCCCCACCAGTGTTGGGTGGGGACGCCTCATTCACCTCACATCCGTTGGGCGGCGCAGTGATCGGACGCGCGACAGACGGGTACGGTCGGGTGTTCGGTTATCGAGGCCTGTACGTGATGGACGGGGCGGCTGTGCCCGGCAGCACCGGAACAGTGAACCCCTCGTTGACGATCAGCGCGCTGGCTGAACGCAATATCGAACGGATCATTAGTTCTGGGGAGTAGAAGACCAAGGCAATCAAAAGGTTTCGGCTCGATATGACGTGATGACACCACAAGTACTCGAGCGGTGGAGCCTTGGACCGGCCGACCCGAGAGCGCCTGGCAGTAGTCGCACATATACCGATGGGGTCGTGTCGACCGTCGCAGCGAGGGCGGCAGGTAGCTGTTGTTGGACTATCGTCGGCGCAATCGAGGTATCCGAGCGCAGATCACGGCACGCCCCCGCTGAGGAGCGTGTGCTCGCATCATTATCGTCAAATACGGACAAATAAGACGCAAGATCACGTGAAGTGCACTCGACCAGTACCTATTATGTGTCCTGATAAAAGTGCGGAGCCAGGGAACTCGAAGTTCCAGCCATCTGATGTCGCCATAAATGCGCAGTTCAGGGCCACAATCGCTCTCGCTGCCGATGGCCGCGCCAGCGATCCCGACGGGCCGACGACCGATCGCGATCAAGCAGAGGCAATATGCAATTTGGCGTCGGAGTAATTGCATTGAGGTATCGAAGTCAGTGCATTGAGGTATCGAGCCGGGGCGGATGGTTCATGAGCCGAGCAGATCGCCATTCGGGCCCGATGTGCCTCAACGATCTCCCCGGAGAAGTCGCTGAGCATCGACTATCACTTTCGCAAATTCAGCCACTACTTCGCGGTTCGTATCGCGAGTCCGGGGTATACGCATACCAATCGGTCGGCTTATACTTGGCGCGGTCGGGTCTGGAGGCAAGGGATGACCGTTGCGCGACCGCAGTTTTCGCCCGATCGGGGATCGGGCGAAAATTCGGAGCCATACGTGTCGGTCACTCAGCCGGTACCGCTGTCTGCGGGGCAGCGGGGGCTGTGGCTGGCGCAACAGTTGAGCCCGGATGTGCCGATATGTGAGGCGCAGTATCTGGAGTTCCATGGGGATCTGGATCTCGAGATACTTCGTAAGGCGTCGATTCAAACGGGCAACGAATTCCAATCGGGGTATCTGCGGCTGGTAGAGATCGACGGTGAGCCGCATCAGGTGTTCGACCCGTCGCTGGCTTCGCCGGGACCGGTCATCGATATGCGTGGTGAACCGGACCCCATGGCGGCGGCCTTGCAGTGGATGCGCCGGGAGTACACCGCACCGTTGGATATGATCCGAGACCGGTTGGTCGCATGGGTGGTTGTGCAGGTCGGAGATCGGCATTTCCTGTGGTACCTCAGGATTCACCACGTCGCATTGGACGGCTACGCCGCGATGACGATAGTGAACCGGGTCGCGGCGCTGTACACAGCGGCGGTGGGAGGCCAGACAGCAGAGCCGAACCGGGCGGCGGACCTGCGCACCCTCTACGAGGCCGACCGCAGTTACCGGGAGTCGAAGCGGTTCACCAGCGACCAAGCATATTGGGTGGACAGACTCGCCCACGTAGACGACGTATCCAGCCTGGCCGCCGGATACGCACCCGCGCGCGCGGACAGTGTGGTCGCGACAGCCGAACTGCCCACCGTGACGGTAGGGCGGATTGATCATTCCGCGGAAGTGTTGGAAGCGACCCCCGCCGCGGTGGTGATCGCCGCATTCGGAAGTTATCTGGCCCGGATGACCGGCAAGGACGAGGTCGTGGTCAATATTCCCGTGTCGGGTCGCACAACCGCGGTGTTGCGGCGGTCCGGGGGAGTCTTCGTCAACGTTGTGCCGCTTCCGATCACGCTCGGCACGGGGGACACGGTCGCGACGCTGGTGCGGCGGGTGCAGTCCGACCTGGTAGGAGCGTTGCGGCACCAGCGGTGCGGCCTCATCGACATTCGCGCCGCCGCGGGGCACAACGGGCAGCGGCGTTTCGCGGGCCCGGTGGTGAATGTCATGTTCTTCCCCCAGGAGCTTCGGCTCGGGTCGATGACCGCGGAATTCCATATCCTCAGCTCCGGGCCGGTCGAAGATTTGCTGGTCGACCTGTATCAGACCGGAGACCCGCCGCAGACGATCCTCCACTTCTTGGCCAACCCCAACCTCTACACCGGCCCCGAACTGTCGGCGCACTACACCAGATTCGTGCAGTTCCTCGACGAGTTCGCCGCCGCCGCACCGGACACTGATCTCGGGCAGGTACACCCCGACAGCGCCCGCCACGGCGCCGGGATACGGCGCCGCCGTGAGAACCTGGCGTTCTGGCGAGCCACGCTCGCGGACCTTCCCATGGAGCTTCGTCTGCCGACTGACAGGCCACGGCCGGTGGTGGCGTCCAATCGGGGTGCCACCACCGACTACACCTTCGATGCCGACTTGATGCAGGCGTTGGAAAGGTTTGCACAGCAACACAGTTCGTCACTGTTCATGGTGATCCACAGCACGCTGGCAGTCCTGCTTGCCCGGTTGAGTGGTACGACCGACATTCCGATCGGAACGCCGATCGCCGGACGCGGCGAAGCCGAACTCGACGACGTGATCGGCATGTTCGTCAACACACTGGTATTGAGAACCGAAATCGATCTCGACGAATCATTCACCGACCTGCTCAGCCGAATCAGACAGGCCGACCTGGATGCCTTCGAACACGCCGACGTTCCCTTCGAACAACTAGTGGATCAACTCAATCCCCAACGGTCCCAATCCCGACACCCACTGTTCCAAGTGATGTTGGCATTCCAGAACCTGGAACAAATGAAGCTGGAGTTGCCCGGTCTCGACGTGTCGGTACTCGACCTCCCCAACGAGGTGTCTCGCTTCGATCTGCAGTTTGTGTTGTCGGACGACCATGACAGTGGCGAATTGGCGGTAGCGGTCACCTATGCCACGGATTTGTTCGATGCCGCGACGATCGATTCTCTGATGCATCGGTGGATTCGGATACTCGAGTCGGTGGCCACCGATCCGACGGTTCCGGTCGGGACGATCGAGGTACTCGAGCCTGCCGAGCGAGCTGATCTGTTGTCGCGCTCCGGTGCACCCACAGCGGCGCCCATCACGCTGGCCGACTTGCTGACCGCCGCGGTTGCGCAGAATCCCGAGGCCACGGCGATCGTTTTCGACGGGCAGCAGCTGAGCTACCGGGCATTGGACGAGCGTTCGAATCGCTTGGCCCGACTGCTGATCCAGCGTGGTATCGGCCCGGAGGATGTTGTCGCAATCGGTATTCCGCGCTCCCCCGATTCCGTACTCGCGGTGTGGGCAGTCGCCAAGTCGGGAGCCGCCTTCCTGCCGATCGACCCGACCCACCCCATCGAACGCATCACTCACATGCTGACCGATTCGAAAGCAGCCATCGGTCTGACCGTGACATCCGCGCGAACACAATTACCCGACAACATCGATTGGTTGACACCGGAGGACCTCGACGAGGCCGACCGCCCTGTCACCGACAGTGACCAGGTACGCCCGCTGCGTCCGGACAATCTCGACGAGGTCGAGAACCGCCCCGTCACCGACAGTGACCGAGTAGGCCCACTACGTGTCGACGACATCGCCTACGTCATCTACACCTCCGGATCGACCGGACTACCCAAAGGCGTCGCGGTCACCCACCGCGGACTCCGCAACTGCGCCACCGAGCACCAGAATGTCATGAGCATCGAATCCGATTCCCGCACTCTGCATTTGGCTTCGCCGAGCTTCGATGTATCAGTACTGGAATTACTGTTGGCGACGCCCGCGGGCGCGACCATGGTCATCGCACCCAACGACGTCTACGGCGGCGACGAACTCGCCGGACTACTCGATCACGAACACGTCAGCCACGTCCTCATCACACCTACCGCATTGTCCACCATCGACCACACCCGTTGGCCACTAACGGATTTGAGACATCTATTGATCGGTGGCGAGGGCTACGGCACGGAGTTGGTCGAGCGCTGGAGCGGCGGCCGTAGCGTGTACAACGAGTACGGGCCCACCGAAACCACCATTGCCGCGACGGTGACCTCCCCATTGGTGGCGGGCGAGTTGGTCACGATCGGTGGCCCGATTCGCGGGGTCTCGGAATGGGTGTTGGATCAGCGGCTGCAACCCGTACCAGTCGGTGTGGCGGGTGAACTCTATATCGCGGGCACACCGCTGGCCCGCGGATATCATCGCCGGGCGGGTCTGACAGCCGAGCGTTTCGTAGCGTGCCCCTGGATGCCCGGTGACCGCATGTACCGTACCGGCGACGTGGTCCGGTGGACACCCGACGGAGCGATCCAACATCTCGGCCGATCCGATTTCCAGGTCAAGATTCGTGGTCTACGCATCGAACTCGGCGAGATCGATGCGACGCTCGCCGCCCACGAGACAGTCGGTTTCGCCGTCACCATCGGCCACCACAACGAATCCGGAGCCGAGTCCCTGGTTTCGTATGTCGTTGCCGCACCCGATAACTCGATCGACACCAAGACCCTCACCGAGTACCTGACCCGCCGGTTGCCGTCCTATATGGTCCCGTCCTCGATCATGGTGCTGGACCGGATCCCGTTGACACCGGTGGGCAAACTGGACCGCAACGCACTACCGAATCCAATATTCACCGAGAACAAGGCATTCCGAGCACCCGAGACACCCATCGAACGCACGATCGCCGAATCCTTCGCCGATGTATTGAAAATCGACACGGTCGGTCTCGACGATTCGTTCTTCGCCCTCGGCGGCGACAGTGTGGTCGCGACTCGGGTTGCGGCGCGACTCGGGGCCGCGCTGGATACCGAGATACCGGTGCGGCTGTTGTTCGAAGCGCCCACGGTAGCGGCGCTCGCGACCCACATCGAGCAGCACTCCGGCACGGGGCGACAACACCCACCACTGATCGCCGGCCCGCGACCCGATCTCGTGCCATTGGCACCAGCCCAACAACGAATGTGGTTCTTCAACCAGTACGACACCAGTTCGGGCGCATACAATGTGCCGATCGCCATTCGGTTGCGTGGCGAGTTGAGCGTCGACGCCCTGCGATTGGCCATGATCGACGTGCTGCGCAGGCACGAGTCTTTGCGGACGCGGTACCCGGACCACGACGGAATGCTGATCCAGCTGATCGAACCCGCCGACGAGGTAGACCCCGAACTGGCCCTGGTATCGGTTCCGCCGAGCCAACTGGACGCAACGGTAGCCGAATTCGTCACTGAAGGCTTCGATGTCAGCACCCGAGCGCCGGTGCGTGCCCGATTGTTCCGCGCTGCCGGTAGCGACGAGCCCGAATACGTGTTGGCCGTCGTGGTGCACCACATCGCCGCGGACGGTTTCTCCATGACACCGCTGGCCCGCGACGTGACGACCGCGTACACCACACGAATCCGCGAAGAAGTCCCTTCGTGGACACCGCTGCCTGTCCAGTACGCGGACTACGCACTGTGGCAGCGAGCCACCCTCGGCTCGCCAGACGATCCGGAATCGCTTTGCGCCCAGCAGATCCGATACTGGACCGAAACTCTAGACGGAGTTGCCGAGGAACTTTGTCTGCCGACCGACAGGCTGCGGCCGGTGGTGGCGTCCAATCGAGGTGCCACCATCGACTACACGTTGGATGCCGAGTTGGTTCGGGCGCTGGAAAAGTTCGCGCGGCAACATAATTCGTCGTTGTTCATGGTGATCCACGGCGCGCTGGCGGTTCTGCTTGCCCGGTTGAGTGGTACGACCGATATTCCGATCGGCACACCGATCGCCGGGCGTGGTGCGGCCGAACTCGATGACGTGGTCGGCATGTTCGTCAACACTGTGGTGTTGCGGACCGAAATCGATCTCGATGAATCGTTCACCGATCTGCTCGATCGGGTCAGGCAGGTCGATCTGGATGCCTTCGGGCATGCCGATGTCCCGTTCGAGCAGCTGGTGGATCAACTCGCTCCGCAGCGGTCGCAGTCTCGGCATCCGTTGTTCCAGGTGATGTTGGCGTTCCAGAATCTGGAACAGGTGAAGCTCGAACTGCCCGGTCTCGACGTGTCGGTCGTCGACCTGCCCAACAAAGTGTCTCGTTTCGACCTGCAGGTCATGCTGTCGGACAACCACGACGGTGGCGAGATGGCAGTGGCGGTCACCTACGCCACGGATCTGTTCGACGCCGCGACGATCGATTCTCTCGTACACAGGTGGATCCGGGTACTGGAGTCGGTGGCCACCGATCCCACGGTCCCGGTCGGGATGATCGAGGTGCTCGAGCTCGCCGAACGTGCTGATCTGTTGTCGCGCTCCGGTGCGCCCGCAGCGGCGCCCGCCACACTGGCCGACCTGTTGACCGCAGCAGCCGCACGGGATCCCCACGCCACAGCGATCGTTTTCGAGGGGCAGCAGCTGAGCTATCGGGAGGTGGACGAGCGTTCGAATCGGTTGGCCCGGATACTGATTCAGCGAGGCGTCGGCCCGGAGGATGTTGTCGCGATCGGCATACCACGCTCCCTCGATTCCATACTCGCGGTATGGGCGGTCGCCAAATCGGGCGCTGCTTTTCTGCCGATCGACCCGACCAATCCCGCAGAACGCATCACCCACATGGTGACCGATTCCAAGGCGGCGATCGGTCTGACCGTGACATCCGCGCGAACGGAATTGCCCGACGACATCGACTGGTTGACACTGGAGGACCTCGACGAGGCCGAGAACCGCCCCGTCACCGATAGCGACCGGGTACGCCCGCTGCGTATCGACGACATCGCCTACGTCCTCTACACCTCCGGATCGACCGGACTACCCAAAGGCGTCGCGGTTACCCACCGCGGACTCCGCAACTGCGCCACCGTGCACCGGCATGCCATGAGGATCAAATCGGGTTCTCGTATTCTGCATCTGGCTTCACCGAGCTTCGATGTGTCGGTACTGGAATTACTGGACGCGGTGTATTGGGGCGCGACCATGGTCATCGCGCCCAGCGATGTCTACGGCGGCGACGAACTCGGCCAACTACTCGACCGCGAGCGCGTCAGTCAAGTCCTGATCACACCTTCGGCATTGTCCACCATCGACCACACCCGTTGGCCGCTACCGGATTTGAGAAACATACTGGTCGGCGGCGAGGACTGCGGCACCAAGTTGGTCGAGCGCTGGAGCGACGACGGCCGGAACGTGGTCAACGAATACGGGCCCACCGAGACAACGATCGCCGCGACGCTGACCTCCCCATTGACGGCAGACGAACCGGTCACCATCGGTAACCCGATTCGCGGTGCCTCCGCATGGGTGCTCGATCAACGACTACAACCTGTAACAGTCGGCGTGACAGGCGAACTGTATATCGCGGGCGCCTTGCTGGCTCGCGGGTACCACCGCCGGGCGGGCCTGACCGCCGACCGTTTCATAGCATGCCCATGGGCGCCCGGCGAACGCATGTACCGCACCGGAGACGTGGTCCGATGGACGGCCGACGGAGCGATCCAACATCTCGGCCGGTCGGATTTCCAGGTCAAGATTCGTGGTCTGCGCATCGAGCTCGGGGAGATCGATGCAACGCTCGCCGCCCATGAAACCGTCGATTTCGCCGCCACGATCGGTCACCGCAGCGATTCCGGGACCCAGTCACTGGTTTCGTATGTTGTTGCCGCGCCTGGTAACTCGATAGATACCACGATCCTGACCGAGTACCTCACCGGCAGGCTTCCGTCCTATATGGTCCCGTCCTCGATCATGGTGCTCGAGCACATTCCTTTGACCGCGGCGGGCAAGCTGGATCGCAAGGCGCTACCGGATCCGGTATTCGCCGACAACAAGGCGTTCCGCGCACCCGAGACACCCCTCGAACGTACGATCGCCGAATCGTTCGCCGGTGTATTGGGTACCGACACGGTCGGCCTCGACGATTCGTTCTTCGCCCTCGGCGGAGACAGCATCATGTCGATCCAGCTGGTCACTCGGGCCAGGGCGGCGGGTGTGGTGTTCTCCGCACGCGACGTGTTCGAGCGCAAAACGGTTGCCGGGCTGGCCGAGATCGCCGTCCGCGACAGCACCGCGGCAGCCGGACTTCCGAAGGAACTGCCTGGTGGGGGTGTCGGGCCGATACCGGTGACGCCGATCATGCGATCGCTGATCGAACGCGCGGAGTCAGGGTTCGACCGCTTCTCGCAGGCAGTGATGCTGGGCCTGCCTGCGGGGATCGATCAGCAGAGGCTGGCGGGCACGGTGCAGGCGGTACTCGATCAGCACGACATGCTGCGCGCGCGGCTGCGCCCGGGAGCCGATGGGAGCTGGACGTGGGAGGTGCTGCCGGTCGGGATGGTTCGAGCCGACGACGTCGTCAACCAGGTGGTGATGGAGGGAAAGCCGGGAAACGTCGAGTTCCGTGCGTCGGCGGCGGCAGAGTTGGACGCCGCCGCGGACCGGCTCGATCCGGGCGCCGGGATCGTGATGCAGGTGGTCTGGTTCGATCCGGTCGACGCGACGGAGCCGGGCAGAGTGCTGATGCTGGTGCATCATTCGGCGATCGACAGGGTTTCCTGGCGGGTGCTGGTGTCGGACCTCGCGGTCGCGTTGGCGCGGATCGAGTCCGGCGAGCCACCCGATCTGGCCCCGGTCGGGACATCGATGCGCAGGTGGGCGCACGGGCTGGTCGAGGCAGCCCGACGCCAGGAGCGGGCCGCCGAACTCGAATTGTGGCAAGCGATGGCCGTCTGGGACGATCCGGTGATCGGGTCCCGGCCCCTCGACCCCGCGATCGACGTGGCTGCCACCGCCCGCACGGTCGAGGTCGAAGTCTCCCCCGAGGTGACCGAGGCGCTGTTGACCGACGTGCCCGCGGCGTTCCACGGCAGTGTGGGCGACGGGCTGCTGGCCGCGCTGGCGGTAGCGGTGACGAAGTGGCGGCGCGAGCGTGAGACGGAGGCCTCCGGTAGCCCGCTCGCGGACGTGGCGATCGGTCTCGAAGGGCACGGCCGTGAGGAAGGCGCCGTCCCCGGTGCGGATCTGACCCGGACGGTCGGCTGGTTCTCGACGAGTTTTCCGATGCGCCTGGATCTGTCTGGCATTGATCTCGACGACGCGTGCGCTGGTGGACCGGCTATCGGGGCAGCGGTCAAGTCCGTCAAGGAACAGCTGCTCGCTGTCCCGGACCACGGAATCGGCTACGGCTTGTTGCGGTATCTCAACGAAGACACCGGACCGATACTCGCGACTCTGCCGACGCCGCAGATCGGGTTCAACTACGTCTCCACGAGGATTCCCGAAGGAATACAGTCGGTGGACGACGACCTCGCGGGTACCGAGCTCGCCGGTGCCCAGAATCCGGATATGCCGGTGTCGGCGGTGCTCGACATCAATGCCTCCACCCTCGACGATGAGGGCCGGCCGCGGTTGCGGGCGGTCTGGTCGTATCCCGCAGGGGTGCTCACCGTCGACGAGGTGCGCGAGGTGGCGGAATCGTGGTGCCGGGTATTGACCGCGTTGGCGACACATATCCGCCGTGCCGGGGCCGGGGGACGGACGCCGTCGGATCTGGCTCTGGTCAGGCTCGGGCAGTCCGAGATAGAGCGACTCGAAGACAGCTATCCGGCGTTGAGCGACGTCTGGCCATTGACTCCGTTGCAGGAGGGATTGCTGTTCCATGCGCTGGTGTCCGAAGAGTCGATGGACGCCTACTTGGTGCAGTTGGTTCTCGAGTTGCGTGGGCAGGTTGATCCGGAGCGGCTGCGCCGAGCCGGGCAGGTGCTGCTCGACCGGCATCCGAATCTGCGCACCGCATTCGTCACCGACACCGCCGCCGGACCGGTGCAGGTGGTCGATGAAAACGTCGAGGCTCCATGGTCGGAACTCGACCTGTCCGGGCTGGAAGACGATGCACGCAGTCGCGAGTGGGACCGACTGATGGCCGCAGACCGCGCGACCCGATTCGACCCGGCTCGTGCCCCGCTGCTCCGCTGGATGCTGGTCACCACGGGGCCGGAGCGCTACCGGCTGGTGCTGACCAATCATCACCTGCTGCTCGACGGCTGGTCGACGCCGCTGCTCCTGAAGGAGTTTCTGATCCTCTATGCCACCGACGGCGACCCCGCGATACTGCCTGGGATACGTCCCTACCGGGACTTCCTGGCGTGGATCGTCGGGCGGGACCCGGCTGCGGCGCTCGACGCCTGGGCCCGCGCGTTCGACGGCGCCGACGGGCCGACCCTGGTGGCTCCGGCCGATCCCGGCCGCCCATACACCGAATCACGTGAGGTGCTCGGCGAACTGACCGAGGAACAGACCGCGTCGCTGACCGATCTCGCGCGGGCCCGTGGCATCACCCCCAACACCGTGATCCAGATGGCATGGGCGATCGTGTTGGGCGCGTTGACATCCCGGGACGATGTGACGTTCGGCGCCACAGTGTCCGGACGGCCACCGCAGATCACAGGTATCGAATCGATGATCGGGCTGTTCATCAACACACTGCCGGTGCGCGTCCGTCTCGACCCCGCCCAGAGCTTGGGGCAGTTGCTCGACCGGATCCAGGCGGAGCAGGCCGCGCTGCTCGATCACCACTACGTGGGTCTCACCGACATCGAGCGGGTGGCCGGGCCGGGGGCGGTATTCGACACGATCACGGTGTTCGAGTCCTTTCCGATCGATCGTGGTGGGCTGACCGCGGACACCGATATAGCCGGCATGCGGCTGCTCGACGTGACCGGCACCGACGGCGCGCATTATCCGCTGGGAGTGATTGCGCGTGTCGACACGCGACTGCGCCTCGCAATCAAGTACCTGCCCGAACTCTTCGACCAGGACACGATGGATGCGACCCTGCAGCGGGTCCTGCGCGTGATCGGCGTCGCCGTCGCCGACCCGGATCTGCCGCTGGCCCGGCTGGATCTGCTCGCCCCGGCGGAACACCGGGAGTTGACGCCGGTGTCGGGTGATCCGGCTGTGCCGGAGCAGGTGTTGCCGGAATTGTTGGCGGCAGCGGTGGAGCGGGATCCGGGGGCGGTCGCGGTGGTGTGCGGGGATCGGTGGTGGACGTACGGCGAGCTGGATGCGGAGTCGAATCGGTTGGCACGCTTGTTGATCGGTCGGGGTGTGGGTCCGGAGGCGAGTGTCGCGGTGGGATTGCCGCGGTCGGTCGAAGCGGTACTGGCGGTATGGGCGGTGGCCAAGTCGGGGGCAGCGTTCGTACCGGTGGATCCGCAGTACCCGGCCAGCCGGGTCGAGCACATGCTCACCGATTCGGGTGTGGCGGTGGGAATCACCCTGTCGGAGTGGCGTGATCGGCTGCCCGGGCCGGTGCAGTGGCTAGTTCTCGACGAGCCGGCGTTCGAAGCGGAGGCCGCGGGTTTGCCTGCGCTGCCGGTGACCGATGTGGAGCGAATATCGCCGGTACGGGTCGACAATGCGGCGTACATGATCTACACGTCCGGCTCGACAGGTGTGCCGAAGGGTGTGGTGGTGTCGCATCGAGGTTTGGCGAATCTGGTGGCCGAACAATGTTCGCGGTTCGACATCGGGCCGAGTGCGCGGGTGCTGCATTTCGCGTCTCCCAGTTTCGATGCGGCGGTCCTGGAACACCTATGGGCGTTCGGGGCGGGTGGGCGACTCGTGATTGCGCCACCGACCGTCTACGGCGGGGGCGAGCTGGCGCAGATCCTGTTGCGCGAGAAGGTGACCCACGCCGCGCTGACGCCCTCGGCCTTGGGGACGGTCGATCCGGACGGGCTAGAGAACCTCGGGACCGTCGTGGTCGGCGGCGAGGCGCCCTCACCCAAACTGGTGTCGCGGTGGGCACCGGGCCGGAGATTCTTCAACACCTACGGTCCGGCGGAGGCCACGATTCTGACCGATGCCGGTCCGCCGCTGGTGGCGGGTGCGGCGGTGACGATCGGCGGACCGATCCGCGGGGTCGGGCAGGTCGTGCTCGACGCGTGGTTGCGGCCGGTGCCGGTCGGGGTCATCGGGGAGTTGTATCTGGCGGGCCCGAGTCTGGCTCGTGGTTACCGCACCGGGATGGGTTTGACGGCGTCGCGGTTCGTCGCCGATCCGTTCGCGGGCCCGGGGCAGCGCATGTATCGGACCGGTGACCTGGTGCGGTGGCTGCGGCTACCGGATGGGGGTCTGGCGCTCGATTATGTGGGCCGGTCGGATTTCCAGGTCAAGGTTCGTGGTTTCCGCGTCGAGCTCGGCGAAGTCGAATCGGCTCTGGTGGCCTGCCCGGGCGTGGCCGGTGCGGTGGCGACTCTGCACCGGGACCCCGCCATCGGCGACCGGTTGATCGGGTACGTGGAGACCGAGTCCGGCGCCGACCTCGATGCCGCGGCGGTCCTCGCGTTCGCCGGGGAGCGGTTGGCCTCGCACATGGTGCCCGCGACCGTGATGGTGCTCGACGCGCTGCCGGTGACGGCGAACGGCAAGCTCGACCGCGCCGCGCTGCCCGAGCCGGACTTCACCACGGGCCGAGCCGAATTCCGGGCACCGGCCACCGAAGTGGAGACGACGCTGGCGGCACTGTTCGCCGAGGTATTGGGTATCGACACGGTCGGCCGCGACGATTCGTTCTTCGCCCTCGGCGGAGACAGCATCATGTCGATCCAGTTGGTGACTCGGGCCAGAGCGGCGGGTGTGGTGTTCTCCGCACGCGAGGTGTTCGAGCGTAAAACGGTCGCCGGGCTGGCCGAGATCGCCGTTATCGACGACAGCGCCGCGGCGACCTCCCTTCCGGCGGAACTGCCCGGCGGAGGTGTGGGGCCGATACCGGTGACGCCGATCATGTGCTGGATGTTCGAGCGCGGCGGCTTCGACCGTTTCTGCCAGTGGGTGCTGCTTACTCTGCCGACCGGCATCGACGCCACCGGAATCGGTGCCACCGTCCAGGCGGTGATCGATCACCACGACATGCTGCGGGCTCGACTACACCGGGAACCCGCCCACACGTCGGGCTGGGCGCTGCGGGTGCAGCCGACCGCGATGCCCGCCGCCGGACTGATCCGGCGCGTGCCGGTGGATGCGGCACCGGACAGCAGCGCGTTCGCCGCGCTCGCCGACGCTGAGGCGAACGCGGCGGCCGAGCGCCTCGACCCCGCGGCTGGGGTCATGCTGCAGCTGGTCTGGTTCGACTGGGCCGGACAGCCGGGACGGCTGCTCGTCGTCGCACACCACCTGATAATCGACGGCGTGTCTTGGCGGATCCTCGTTCCCGATTTCGCCGCGGCGTGGGCCGCGCTGAGTGTCGGGCAACGGCCGCGGCTCGCGCCTGTCGGCACCTCGATGCGACGCTGGGCGCATGCTCTGAACACCGCCGCCGGGAGTCTCGATGAACTCGACTGGTGGCAGTCCACGCTCGGCGCTGCCGATCCGCCGATCGGTGCCCGCCCGATCGACCCGGTCGTGGACGTGCAAGCTACGGTCGCCACTGTCGAGGTGGCGCTGCCTACCGCGGTGACCCGCGCCGTACTCACTACCCTGCCCCGAGCGTTCCACGGCAACGTGGACGACGCCCTCGTCGCTGGGCTCGCGCTGGCGCTGACTCGATGGCAGTGCCGCCACGGCAACACCGTCACCGAGGCGCTGCTCACCCTCGAAAGCCACGGCCGCCACGACACGGTGCTGCCCGGTGCCGACCTCACCCGTACCGTCGGATGGTTCACCACCACCTACCCGGTGCGGCTCGACCTGTCCGATATCGATATCGACGACGCGTTCGCCGCCGGGGCCGCCGCCGCGACGGTCATCAAGTCGGTCAAGGAGCAACTCCGACAGGTCCCCAACCACGGGATCGGCTATGGGCTGCTGCGTTACCTCAACGCCGATAGCGCCCGCATCCTGCGTGCGCTGCCCACCCCTCCGGTGAGCTTCAACTATCTCGGTCGGTTCGACACCACTCCCGCAGGTTTGCGCGATGTCGGGTGGATGCCCGCCGGCGGCGACACCGATGGCGGCAGCGTCCAAAATCCCGACGCACCCGTCGCAGCCGTGCTGGGCGTCAACGCGGTCACCATCGACACGTCGGACGGGCCTACTCTTACCGCCTCCTGGGAATATCCGACCGGCCTGCTCACCACCGCGGAGGTCACCGACCTCGCGGGACTGTGGCGCGACGCGGTGACCGCTCTGGCCACCCACGCGTCCCGGCCCGGTGTCGGCGGGCTGACCCCCTCCGACGTCGACCTCGTCGACCTCGACCAAGCCGCGATCGACCGGCTCGAGACCGGACGCTCGACGCTCGACGACATATGGCCGCTCACGCCGCTACAGACGGGGTTGCTCTTCCACGCCCAACTCGCCGACGGCACCCTCGACGCCTACATGGTGCAGCTCTGTTTGGAACTCGGCGGGCGCGTCGACGCGAACCGGCTGCGCCGCGCCGCGCAGACTCTCATCGACCGGCACCCGAACCTGCGGACCGCGTTCGTGCGCGATGGCGTCGGCGAAGCGGTCCAGGTGGTGCACCAGCACGTCGACGTGCCGTTCACCGAGATCGACTTGGCCGCGCGCGACGACACCGAGGCTGCGCTCGAACAGCTCATGGACACCGACCGCCGCGCAAACTTCGACGTGACCGCGGCGCCACTGCTGCGACTCGCACTGATCAACACCGCACCCCAGCGGTACCGGCTGCTGTTGAGCATGCATCACATCCTGATAGACGGCTGGTCCACGCCACTGCTGATCCGGGAACTGCTGACCCTCTATGCCAGCGACGGCGACTCCACGGTGCTGGCCCCGGTGCGTCCCTACCGCGACTACCTGACGTGGCTGAACACGCAGGACCAGGACGCGGCGGAAACCGCGTGGGCGCGGACACTCGAGGGCATAGCCGAGCCGACACTGCTGGCGCCCGCGGACCGCGGCCGCCGGCAAACCAGCGCCGCGCGCGAAGTCGGGGTGCAACTGAGCCAACAGCGCACCGCTGCCCTGGTCACGGTGGCCCACCAGCAAGAGGCCACCCTCAACACCCTCATCGAAGCCGCCTGGGCGATCGTGCTCGCCACCACGACCGCCCGCGAGGACGTGGTCTTCGGCACCACCGTATCCGGGCGCCCCCCGCAGATCCCCGGAATCGAATCGATGATCGGGCTGTTCGTCAACACCGTGCCCGTCCGGATCCGGCTCGATCACCACGAGACCCTGGCCCAGCTACTACGGCGAATCCAAACCGAACAAGCCGCGCTGCTCGACCATCACCACCTCGGGCTCGCCCAGATCCAACGCGTGGCCGGTCCCGGCGCGATGTTCGACACCGTGACCGTCCTCGAGTCCTATCCGGTCGACCGGGCCGGGCTGTCCGAGGACACCGACATCGCGGGAATGCATGTCCTCGACGTGCATGGAAGCGACGCTGCGCACTATCCGCTCGGCCTGGTCGTCCACCAGGACACCCGAGTGCGCCTGACCTTCAAATACCTGCCAGAACTGTTCACACAACACCAGATCGACGCCATCGCCGCCCGAATGCTGCGCGTGCTCGACACCATCGCCGAACACATCGACCTCCCGCTGACCCAGCTGCAGCTGCTATCGCCGGCCGAGCAAGCCACGCTGGTACCCGTTCGCGGTCGGCCCGGTGCCGCCATGTCGGTGTTGCCACAGGTGTTGACGGCCGCCATGACACCGGACACGGAAGCGGTGGTCTGCGACGGCGTAAGGCTGTCCTACCGCGAGCTCGATGAGACCTCGAACCGGTGGGCGCGGGTACTGATCGAGACAGGAATAGGACCGGAATCGTTGGTAGCCATAGCGTTACCGCGCTCCATCGACGCCGTGATCGCCGTGTGGGCGGTCGCCAAATCCGGCGGCGCTTTCGTCCAGATCGACCCCACCCATCCCCAAGACCGGATCACAAGCATTCTCACCGATTCCGGTGCCGCCGTCGGGCTGACACTCGGAACCCACCGAGACCAGCTACCGGGCACCACCAGATGGCTCGCCCTCGACGACCCATCCTTCGCCGCGACGACAACGTCGGCGTCCCCGACCGCGATCACCGACCTGGACCGCACGACCACGCTACGGCCACAGCACCCGGCCTACCTGATCTATACGTCGGGCTCCACCGGGATTCCCAAAGGTGTGGTGGTCACCCACAGCGGGGTAGCGGACCTGGCCGCCGAAACACGGGAACGGTTCGGCCTCACCCCGACCTCTCGAGTGCTGGCCGCCGCCTCCCCGACCTTCGACGTCTCGATCCTCGAATGGCTCAGCGCCGCAGCCGCCGGCGCCACGCTGGTCCTCGCCCCCGCACCAGTAGTCGCCGGCACCGAACTAGCCGAGTCGATCAAAGCCGAACATGTCACCCATGCCGCCTTCACCCCAACAGTGCTCGCATCGCTGCCCCCCGACGAACTCGACACCCTCGGCACCGTGATCCTCGGCGGCGAGACATGCCCACCAGACCTGGCAAAACAATGGACACCGGGCCGCACGGTGATCAACTCCTACGGGGCTACCGAAACCACAATCATGAGCTGCGCCGACGCTCCCTTGACCACAACTACAGACAGCCCGATGACAATCGGCGGCCCGACCCGCGGATTCACCGCCGTCGTGCTCGACCGCAGACTGCGCCCCGTCCCACCAGGAGTTGTCGGCGAACTGTACGTGTCGGGACCAGGCCTCGCACGCGGCTACCACAAGCAGCCCACAACCACGGCGTCCCGATTCGTCCCCGACCCGTACGGGCCAACCGGGACACGGATGTACCGCACCGGCGACCTGGTCACCTGGACCACCGACCGAACTCTGCTTTACAAGGGCCGCAGCGACCTACAGCTCAAAATCCACGGCCACCGCATCGAACGCGGCGACATCGAAGCCGCGCTACGCAGCCACCCCGACATCACCTACGCCGCCGTCACAGTCCACACCCGACGCAACGGCACCAACCAACTCACCGGCTACGTCGTACCCACCCCCAACACCACACCCGACACCAACGCACTGACCACCTATCTCGCAACCCGACTACCCACCCACATGATCCCCACCACCATCCTCACCCTCGACCGAATCCCCCTTACCCCCACCGGCAAACTCGACTACACAGCCCTACCCGCACCCGCCCTGCGACACTCCCGGTTCCGTTCGCCGTCCACCCCACTCGAGGCCACCGTCTGCGACGCCTTCACCCAGACTCTCGACATCGAACGAGTCGGCGTCGACGATGGCTTCTTCACCCTCGGCGGCAACTCGCTGGCCGCCACCCAACTGGTGGCGCGGCTGGAGAAGTCGACCGGTGCCAACGTGCCGGTTCAGTGGGTCTTCACCGACCCCACACCGCAATCGCTTGCCCGCCGCATCGACACCCGCCTCCGCGGCCTCGACGAACAGGATCCCGGCGACGCACTCGCGGTCCTGCTCCCGCTGCGTGCCGCCGGCACCAGCCCACCACTGTTCTGCGTCCACCCGGCCATCGGATTGGCCTGGGGTTTCAGCGGACTCGTGCAGCACCTCGACCCCGACCGTCCGGTCCAAGGCCTGCAATCACCGACGCTGACCGACCCCACCGCACGGTTCGACACGCTCGACCAACTCGCCGCCCGCTACGTGCGGGAGATCCGGTCCGTCCAGCCGCACGGCCCGTACCACTTGCTCGGCTACTCGCTCGGCGGCACCATCGCCCACGCGATCGCCGTCCAGCTCCGCCGCGACGGCAACCCCGTCGCGACCCTGGCCATGATGGACACCCGCGTCATCACCGACCGCAGCATCCACACTCCCACACCCACCATCGTGGACCTGCTTACCGAGTTCGGCGGCCTCGCCGCTTCCCAGCTCCCCGCCGACCTCACCATCGAAGCCGCAGCCGAGTTGCTGCACCGGCAAGGTGGACTCTTTACCGCTCTGACCCCCGAGCATCTCGTGATCCTGCACCGCGACTACACCCGGCTCGTCGACCTCACCCGCAACCACCAGCCGACACCCTTCGATGGTGACCTGATCTACTTCAGCTCCGCCACGGACGACCCAGACGACGGCGCCTCGCCGGCTCTCGCATGGAACGACCACATCACCGGCCGCATCACCGAACACCGTATTCCCGCCCGGCACGAACGGATGACCGACCCGGACGCACTCCGCGCAATCGGACTTGTCCTCGCCGAGCACTTCCGGTCCACCGACACTCCCGCGCCGAAGGCCCTCACCCCAGCACGGACAAGCCGATCGTGAACACCTGGTGCGGCCACTGTTCATCTGGCCGTGAATCGAACAGGATGGCCTGCGGGTAGGTGGTAAGGACGTGCCCAGGCCCACAACGCAGTTCGCCGCCGCACTCACATCATCCGACCATGGCAGGTTGCCCCGCTGCCCGAGTCGGCCAGCGCCGGTGCTCGGCGTCGATGACGAACTCGTGGGTGTGCTGGTAGAGGCGCTCGGCCACGCGGACGGCGTCGGCCAGCCGAGCCGGGTCGATGGTGCCCACCTCGTGTAGGTGCGTCAGCTCCGCGGGGTCGTGGCGGGGCCAAGTCCGCAGCGCCACAGTGATTCCCGCACCGGCGATCACGGCCAGTGTCACCCAGGTGGTGGTGAAACCGGCAGCGGTGGTCAGCCACCCGGCGATCGGGTAGGTGATCAGCCAAGCCAGGTGCGACAGCGAGAACTGTGCGGCGAAGAGTGCGGGCCGGTCGGCGGGCTGCGACGAGCGCCGCAGTACCTGACCGGTCGGGGTGAGCACCGCTGCGGTGCCCGCGCCGACCACGGCCCACACCGCGACCGCGGCACCCCAGCGCCATTCGCCCGCATCGGCGATCGACAGGGCCACAGCAGACCCGAGTCCGACGACCAGGGTGGCCGCACCGGCTACCATCACCGGCCGTGCGCCGAGACGGTCGATCACCCGTGGCAGCGACAGCGCGATGATCAGTGTGCCGAACCCGTTGGCGGCCAATAGCATCGCCACCCCGGACTGGGTGCCGCCGAGCGTGTCACGTACGTAGTTGACGGTGTTGACCATGATCACCGAGCCTGCGGCCGCGACCACCAGGTTCAGGCCGAGCAGTCCGCGCAGCCGCGGCGTGGCGGCGAAGATCCGCATGCCCACCGCGATCCGGTCGCGGAACGTGCCCTCGGTGATGGCGCCGACGTCCGGGATACGGGTTGTGATCACCAGTACGGCCGAGATCGCGAATCCGACCGCGGTACCGACGAACAACCAGTGGAAGCTGATCACGCTCAGCGCGGCCGCGGCCAGCATCGGGCTCAACAGTGTCTCCATTGTCGCGGCCAGCTGCGCGGCCGACAGCGCCCTGGTGTAATCGCGCTCGTCGGGCAGGATGTCGGGGATCACCGCCTGGTAGGTGGGGGTGAACGCGGCCGAGGCGGTCTGCAGCACCGCGATCAGCACATAGATCTGCCAGATCTGGTCGATGAACGGCAGCGCCAGCACCACCCCGGCCCGAATCGTGTTGAGCCCGACCAGGAACAGCCTGCGCGGGAACCGGTGGGCGTAGGCGGCCACGATCGGCGCGACCGTGACATAGACCATCATCTTGATCGTCAGCGCGGTGCCCAGCACGGCGGCCGCGTCGGCGCCGGCGAGTTCGTAGGCGAGCAGTCCCAGTGCGACGGTGGTCAATCCGGTGCCGAACAGGGCCGAAACCTGGGCAGTGAACAGCCGCAAATAGTCGCGGTGGGTGAACAATGAGGTGATCGTCGGGGCTGCCACGGGCATTTTTCGCATCGGAGACACTTCCTTCGAAGCCATGAGGGGGTGGGGCGCGGATCGATGGACATGGGCAGTCGCACATGGCGTCTCCTCGAATCGGTGTTGTGGGCCTCAGTGCCGATGGACAGGTGTGGCGGACAACCAAAAATTTATACCCCCCCGGGGTATATCGCAAGTGTGAGATGTGTGAGGCGCAGCACGTCCCCCGCCATCATCGGGCAATCCGCCTTCGTCACACCCCGGTAGAATCAGGTCACACAGCCATGTGTCGGCTGTACACCGTTCGGCTCGGCGCAGCCACGGGAGAGTGGGAGATGAGAGCACGCGACGGCCCTGGTCTGCGGCGGTTGTCTCGCCGCACTCGGGTGCTGCTGATCGCCGCCGCGGTGTTCGTTGTGTCGTTGCTGATCATTCCGCGTCTGATAAGCGCCTATGTCAGTTGGCTGTGGTTCGGCGAAGTCGGATTCCGTGGCGTCTGGCTGACCGTGCTGTTGACACGTCTGTCGCTGTTCATCGTGCTGACAGCACTAATCGGCGGCGTCCTTTTCGCGGCGATGTGGCTCGCGTTCCGGTTCCGCCCGCCCTTCTTCCCTGGCTCAGGAGAGGAAGACGTCCTCCGGCCGTATCGCGACATGGTGATTCGGTGGCCGTTGTGGTTCGGGTTGGGTGTGGCCGCCGCACTGGGACTCATCTGCGGCCTCATCGGGCGGTCGAGTTGGGTGACGGTTCAGTTGTTCATCCACGGTGGGTCCTTCGGTGTGTCGGATCCCGAGTTCGGACACGACGTCGGGTTCTTCGTCTTCGATCTGCCCTTCTATCGACTTGTTGTGAACTGGCTGTTCGCCGCCACCGTCCTGGCGTTTCTGGCCAACCTCGCGACGCACTACCTGCTCGGGGGGCTGCGACTGTCCGGAAAAGCGACCGGTCTGACCCGCGCGGCCCGGGTCCAGCTCGCGGTACTTGCCGGGACATTCATCGTCTTGAAGGCAGCCGCCTACTGGCTCGACCGGTATTCGCTGCTGTCGAGCCACAGCAAAGAACCCACCTTCGCCGGTGCCGGCTACACCGACATCAACGCAGTGCTTCCCGCCCGCCTCATTCTCTTCGCGATTGCCGTCATCTGCGCTGCGGCGGTCTTCGCCGCCATCGTGGTCCGGGATCTGCGAATCCCGGCGATGGCCGCCGCGCTTCTACTGTTGTCGTCGATCCTGGTTGGCGCGGTCTGGCCGTTGGCCGTCGAGCAGCTCTCGGTCCGTCCGAACGCCGCCGACATGGAACGCGCGTACATCGAACGCAACATCGCAGCTACCCGGCAGGCCTACGGGATCGGTAGCGACCGGGTCGAGTACCACGCCTACCCCGGGGTCGGCACCAAGCCGCCGCCCGACGTCGCGGCGGACGTGACCACGATCGCCAACGCCCGCCTGCTCGACCCGAACGTGCTCTCGCGAACCTTCACTCAGCAGCAACAGCTGA
Source organism: Nocardia sp. GCM10030253 (assembly GCF_042675075.1). Taxonomy (NCBI): domain Bacteria; kingdom Bacillati; phylum Actinomycetota; class Actinomycetes; order Mycobacteriales; family Nocardiaceae; genus Nocardia; species Nocardia sp. GCM10030253. The sequence goes on from NZ_JBHTDL010000007.1 coordinate 102,595, forward strand.
AGAACTTCTACAGCTTCCCGGCGAATCTGGACCTGGATCGCTACCGCGTCGACGGGCAACCGCGTGACTACGTGGTTGCAGCCCGCGAGCTGACCCCGAGCGCGCTGAGCGGCAACCAGCGTCACTGGGTCAATCGGCACACCGTCTACACCCACGGGAACGGGTTCGTCGCCGCACCGGCCAACCGCGTCAACGCCGCGGTCCGGGAAGCTGCCGGCGATGCCGCCAGCAGCAACAGCGGATACCCGATCTACACGGTCAGCGATATCGCCTCCCAAGCATCCGGGCACCAGGTGATCCCGGTGCGTCAGCCGCGCATCTACTACGGCGAAGTGATCGCCCAGGCTCGCCCGGACTATGCCATCGTCGGCGGCGGCACCGAACCCCGCGAGTACGACACCGACACCACCAAATACACCTACACCGGCGCCGGTGGCGTCCCGATCGGGAACTGGCTCAACCGCCTGACGTTCGCCGTCAACTACGCCGAACGCAATATCATCTTCTCCAAGGCAATCGGTCCTGAATCGAAGATCATCTTCCATCGGGATCCGCGTGAGCGTGTCGAACTCGTCGCGCCGTGGTTGACGACCGACAACAACCCCTACCCAGCGGTCGTGGATGGCCGGATCCTCTGGATCGTCGACGCGTACACCACCATCGACGGCTACCCCTACGCCAAGCGCAGCTCGCTCGAAGCCCTCGAGCCGGACAGCGACACCCGAGTGCGGCCGCCCAAAGAGGTCTCGTACATGCGGAACTCGATCAAGGCCACCGTGGACGCGTATGACGGTACGGTCACTCTCTACCAAGTCGACCGACAGGACCCGGTGTTGGCGACGTGGATGAACGTCTTTCCCGGCACGGTCGAACCGGAGGAGTCGATCACTGCTGAGCTGCGAGCCCACTTCCGGTACCCGGAGGATCTGTTCGCGATCCAACGCGAGATGCTTGCCAAATATCATGTGGACGAACCGCGAGAGTTCTTCACCACCAACGCTTTCTGGTCGGTGCCCAGCGATCCGACGGTTGACACCAACCCGCACCAGCCCCCGTTCTACGTCCTGCTCGGCGATGCGGACAATGCCCAGCCATCGTTCCGGCTGGCCAGCGCGATGGTTGGGTTCAACCGGGAGTTCCTCTCCGCCTACGTCTCTGCCCACTCCGATCCCGAGAACTACGGCAAGATCAGCATTTTGCAGCTGCCGACCGACACCCTCACCCAGGGTCCGCAGCAGATCCAGAACTCGATGATCTCCGACACCCGGGTGGCATCCGAGCGAACCCTGCTCGAGCGTTCGAACCGAATCCAGTACGGCAACTTGCTCACCTTGCCGATCGCCGACGGTGGCGTGCTCTACATCGAACCGCTCTTCACCGAGCGAATCTCTACAACACCGAACGGGTCGACCTTCCCGCAGCTGGCCCGGGTGCTCGTCAGCTACCGCGAACCCGGCACCGGCGGCGTCCGCGTTGGCTACGCCCCGACTCTCGCCGAGGCGCTCGATCAAGTGTTCGGTGCCGGTACCGGCAGACTCGCCACCGCACCCGGAGGCGGCCCCGCGGCACCACCGCCACCAGACCAGCATCCGGTCCCACCACCACTACCGGCGGAATCCCCGCCGACCGTGGATCAGGCGAAGATCGCCGAACTCAACGCGCAGATCGACGCCATCCGCGCGGCCCTCGAGCGTCTTCAACAACAGCTGAAAGACCTCGAGCGTCCCGGTCGGTGACGCTCCCGTCAGGAAGGTGATGGTCATGCGAGTGTTCGTGGCAGGCGGGACCGGGGTCATGGGGCGGCGGCTGGTGCCGGGGCTTGTGGCCCGTGGCCACCACGTGACGGCTACGACGACAGGCCCGGGCAAGCTGGGTTTGCTGGAGCGGCTGGGCGCTGACGCGGTCGTGATGGACGGGCTGGATGCGGTGTCGGTCGGTGCGGCGGTGGCCGCCGCCCGGCCGGACGCGATCGTGCACCAGATGACCGCCATCGGCGGCAAGCCCGATATCAAGCACATGGATCGGTGGTTCGCCACCACCAATCGGCTGCGCACCGAGGGGACCGATCACCTGCTGGCCGCGGCCGAGGCAACCGACGTATCCAATTTCGTCGCGCAGAGTTACGCCGGTTGGAACGGCATCCGCAAGGGCGGATGGGTGAAGACCGAGGACGACCCGCTGGACATGCACCCGGGAACGTCGGCGCACGCGGTGATGGGGGCGATCTGGCACGTCGAGGATGTGGTCGTCAAGGCTGGCGGCGCGGCCCTGCGATACGGCGCGCTCTACGGGCCGGGCGCCATCGACGGTCAGATCGAGCTCGTGCGCAAGCGGCAGTTCCCGCTCGTCGGAGGCGGCACCGGCTACATCTCTTGGGTGCATCTCGACGACGCGGCGAGCGCTACCGTGCTGGCCGTGGAGCAGCAGGCGAAGGGCGTGTTCAACATCGTCGACGACGAGCCGGCCCCGGCCAGCGAGTGGCTGCCCTATCTGGCTGCGTGCGCGGGCGCAAAGCCACCGCTGCGGGTCCCCAAGTGGTTGGCCCGGATGCTTGCCGGGGACGTGGCGGTGGCGATGATGACCGAGGGGCGCGGCTTCTCCAACGCCAAGGCCAAGCGGGAGCTCGGCTGGGAGCTGCGCTACCCCTCATGGCGCCAGGGCTTCAAGGAAGCGCTGGCGTGACCCGGGTCCGAGGAGTTCGAGGGACGGGCGTAGACGATTTCGGCAAGGATGCTGTGCGGCAACGGTATTCACTGCGGGAGAGATGCCTGCTCCGTTTTGCTGGTTGCCCGGCCCAGAGCTTGGTCGCGCGATAGCCTGATACGGTGCAACGGTCGATCACCCACGACGCGATCGTCGTGCTGCCGGGCATTATGGGCAGCGAACTCGTGGACGCGGCGACGGGTACGACCCTGTGGGGCCTGGCGGACGCGGGTTGGTATCTACGGGCGTGGTCCTCGCCATCCGGGCTGGATGTGTTGCGGGTCAGCGATGACGAGCGGTCTGGTCGCGTCGGACGGATCCAGCCGGGACGATTGCTGCGCTTCCCGGCCTTTGCTCCGCTGCTTCGCGGATTCGAGCCCTACACCGCCCTCATCGAGGGGCTGCGCCAGGTGGTTGCCGATCCAGCGGCGATACTGGCGTTCCCCTATGACTGGCGGCTGCCGGTCACGCACAACGCCGGGCTGCTGGCGGATGCCGCGGAGCGTCACCTGACCGCCTGGCGTTCCCACCGGAGCGGAAGCCGTTCGGCGAAACTCGTCTTGGTGGCCCATTCCATGGGTGGGCTGGTGGCCCGCTATTTCACCGGAGTGCTCGGTGGTGACAGCGAGGTCCGCACGACGATCGCCTTCGGCACCCCGTTTCGCGGGTCGGTGAAGGCGGCGCGGATCCTCGCCGAGGGGAAAGGGACTCCTATGCCGCTTCCGAACGAACGACTCCGGTCCCTCGTCTCCACCATGCCGGGTGTTCACGATCTGCTGCCGTCCTATCGCTGCGTCACCGACGGAGCGAGCGCACGGCGACTCACCCCGCTGGACGTGGCGCAGCTGGGCGGCGACAGTGAACTCGCCGAATCGAGTGCCTCACTGCACGAACGGATTTCGCGTGTCGGTGACTCGCGCCTGCGCGTCGTGGTTGGCGTGGAGCAGTCGACTCCGCAGAGCATGAGACTGGACGGCGGAGAGCTGGTGGTACAACAGTGGGCCTATCTGCCGGATCCGGATACGGGCGTGATCAGGAGTGTCGATCGGCGCGGTGACGGGACCGTCTACCGCGATGCCGCATCAGGTGGTGTCGAGCCGTTGTACCTCTCCCAGACGCACGGTGCGATGGCGTCGACGGCGGAGGCGATCAGCTACGCGCGCGCGGTAGTGACCGAACGCGCTCTGGGAGCCTGGCTGGGCACTCCACCGCTGATCGGTCTGGTTGTGCCGGACCTGGCGACCGCCGGAGTCGCATTCGAGATCATGGCCACTGCGGTGGCGGACCCGGCAGCGGTGACCTGCGTAGTGAGCAGGGCACTGGACAACAGTGTCGTGGCGGCGCCTGTCCTGATACCCGATGACAACGGCGGACTCAGCGCGAGCGTAACCCTCACCGAGCCGGACCTCTACCGTGTGGCACTACAGGGCCAAGCCTTTTCGGCGGTCACCGAGCTCATGATGGTGACGGCTCCGGACCGGTAGCACTATGAGGGACGACATCACACCGCCCACAGCCGATTTCGACATCGTGCCGGTGGCCATCGACCGGTATCGCCATCATCCGACGATCGAGGCGGAGGCAGAGGCGGAGTCGGTCGCCGAGACCGCCGGCGAATACCTCGACTGTTCGGTCTGGTCCTCGGAGCCTGCCGTCGAGCACTCCGAAACCGTTGTCAAGCAACGACTCAACGCATGGGCTGAGCGCGACGACCGTAGCGCTGTGCTGATCTGGCTCAGTCACGGTGCGGCCAACCCGCACGGTGCATGGCTGGCTACCCACGAGACTCCGCCGGTCATCACACGCAGTGGCGTGACGCCGGATGCCATCGCCGACATCGTGAACAAGCAAGCTGATCGACGCCGTAGACACAGGGGTGTGTGGGTCGTGGTCGTCGTGGAGGCGTGTGGTGCGGCGACTTTCGCTCGGCTGCTGACGAGCCGATTGCTGAGTGGGCTCACCCTCCCGGTGCCGTTCGCGGTCGTCGGCGTCGGCGGTGACCGCAGCGCGGGCAACCTCGGTGAGTTCCGCCGCTTGCTGCGCGAGGCGCTCGAGGGGACCTACACCGACAACGACGGACCGCAGATCCGAGCGCACGAGTTGATGTCGAACCTGCACAGTCGCATCGGCCACAGCGGGCCTGACACCTTCATCCACTACGAGATGCATGCGGCCGCACCGCTACGCCGCCGGGTGGTACTGAGTTCGACCGTCACCGCACCTCTGGACATCTACCGTGAGCTGCGTTCCTTCCTGGCCGATCTGCCGGAGGAGGAGGTGCAACATTTTCTGTCCAAGGCACAGGGCGCCGAACAGGGCGAGCTGGCATGGTATTTCGTCGGCCGCCACCAAGAACGCCGCCGAATAGTCACGTGGTTGAGATCGGCCATGTCGGGCATGCTCGTGATCACCGGGCGGCCCGGCGCCGGCAAATCCGCGTTACTGGCGAATATCCTGCTCCATACCGACGAGACGGTGCGAGAGTTACTGATACAGAACGGGTACCTGCCTGTTACAGCCGAAAGCGAGCTCCCACCAGGGCCTTTCGACGCGGTCATACAGCTGACAGGTTTCACCGCCGCCACTCTGGTCACGCGGCTGGCTACCACGCTCGGCCTGCCGGTGCCGGCAGGCGGTGGATGGCCAGGCACCGATGCCGATCTCCTGCTCGACGCGTTGCGCGGGCGCGCCCACCGTGTCACGGTGCTGGCCGATGCGCTTGACGAGGCACAGGAGCCGCTGGCCATAGCCGGGCTGCTGCGGCGGATCGCGGCGTTGCCGGGCGGCCGAGTCGTGGTCGGTACCAGAGCATCCACCGACGAGGATCCCGACGAGCCCGACGCCGGGCGACGCAACCTGCTCGATGCCCTGGACTGCGGAGCGGACACCGAGTTCGTACCGGTCGATCGAGACCCGGACGCGATCGAGACCTACGTCCGGCGTCGGCTCGATGCGGCCAGTGCCGCTGGTCGATTGGACCTATCGGATACGACGATCTCCGAGGTGGCTGGGCTGATCGCGGGCCGAGAACACCAGTTCCTGTTCGCGCGCTTGGCCATCCACGAGCTGTTGGCTCGCCCGACCATCCTCGAACCCGCCCGGCGCGGTGAACTGGCGGAGCTGCTGGGAGGTGATCATCGCTCGCTTTTCGCGGTCGCCGTCGATCGGCTCGTCGCACTGTCGCGCGCCTATGACCCGCTGTTGCGCGCGCTCGCTTTGGCCCACGGGCGCGGGGTTCCTCGACAGGGCAGAATCTGGATCATCATCGCCAACAGTCTCACCACGCCCGCGGGGGATCTGACCGAGTCCGATGTGGACGGCCTGCGGCAGCACGGCGCCCCGTACATCATGGTCGATGCCGAGGACGGGCAGAGTGTGTACCGCCTGGCCCATCGCACATTCAAAGAACACTTCCGGTCGCGGCACGGCCTGTCCGGTCATGGTTGACCCGACCGCACTCTCCGAGGCCGCCGAGCATCGGCGTGCGGTGGCCGCGCTCATCGCGACCATCCGATCCGATCGAGAACGGGCCAACCCGTACATCGTGAACCGGCTCAGCGCGCATGTGGCCGCATCGGGTGCGTGGGAGGACCTCGCCGCGGCGGATGACATCATCGACTGGCTGAACCCCGATGTGCTGGTCGCCGATCTGATGCGCTCCGGATTCGGTACCCACCCGCTGCCGACAAGCCTGGCCGGGCTGCTGCCGGTCCGCGCCGTGCTCGGTGCGGCAACTCCAGCCGACCGAGCGACCTTGCGAGCCATCGCGGCGGCTCGATTAACTGAGCAGCACACGTCAGTCCAGGTACCGTCGTCGGCGATGTGGGCGCTCGGGTGGACGCGGCTGGACCGCGCCCCATCGCACGTCGTCCTCGACCTCGCCGCGAAGACCCACGATCCGGACACCCTACTGTCAGAAGATTCGCGGCGCGGTTTGGCGGCTGTCGCCGCACCTGACGGGCGAGCCCTGCTCGCCTCTTTCGAAGGCAGCCGACTACGGTTCTGGGACCCGGCTACCGCCGCCCCGGTCGGCGAGCCCATTGCCTTCCGCGAGCCGATCATCGACATCGCAGCGGCAAGCGAGCCGAGCGCACGCGGTGTGCTCATCGTGGCCGCCGGCACCGATGTATGGCGGCTCAGCACGACATCCGGCCGACCGATAGGTCCATCTTCATCGCATCCTGAGCGTGTGAGCGCCATCGCCTGCGGGGAAGGCACCAACGGGCAATCCATCATGGCGACTGCCGCTGGGACTGACATTCGGCTGTGGGATGTGGCAACTGGACAACAACTTGGCGACTTGCGACCGCAGGACAGCCCGATCCGAGCTTTGGCGGTGCTACGCCGCAACGACACCCCTGCCCTAGCGGTCGCCCACCGAGATCTCGTTCGCGTCATCGACCTGAGCACCGGCAAGGCGCGGCATCGTCGATGGCGGCAGCGACAGATCGCCGTCGGCGAAGGTGACATCGAACAGATGTCGATCCTCCCGGTCGCCAGCGGTCGAGTCCTCGTGCTGGCACTGGTGACAGTCGTCAGCTTCGGGACTTTGCGAACGTATGACGCATGGACCGGGCGACTCGTGGACCAGCCGGTGTCGGAGCTGGCGACTCTCGATTTCGCCGTCGGCCTCGGGCAACTCGGAGGCCGAGCCCTGGTAGCGGTCGCCGGTCGGTTCGGGATGCTTCGGGTGCTCGACCCGGTGCGGATGGAACTGCTCGGCGCCGATCTCATTGGACACGACGGTAAAGTGCAGGCGGCCGTCCTCCTCGCACCGCGGCAAGGGCACAACCTGCTCGCGACCGTTGGAACGGACCGCACCATCAGGCTGTGGAGTCTGGAGGAAGCCCTGAGCGATCGGCCGGGATCGCAACGGCCAGTGCCGACGGTGGACATCCGACGGATCCGATTCAGAGGTGTCGCAGCCCAAATCGTGGGGACTCGAGCAATTATCGGGGCGAGGTCGACCCGCAACTTGCCGCCGCAGGTCATATCGGACGGGGAGTGGACGCACTTCGCGGGTGTGGCCGTGATTCTCGGTCGTGATGGTCGAGAGTTGGTGGCGGCCGGTACAGATCAAGGCTTTGTCCACATGTTCGATGCCGCGACCGGCGCCGCGGCTGAGCAGCCGCTGCGAGTCCTCGAAGCGTCACTGTGGCATCTGGCCCGCGTCCCCACCAGGGGCGGCGACATGATGGCCACCTACGGCGGCATCTACGGCGAGGACGGCTGGACTACAGAGGGCAGGCTGTGGAATCCACGCACCCGCCAGCGGGCCGGTTCGGACGTCGGTTTCCCTACCGAGCTGCTCGATCTCGGCGTGGGCACCGCGTTTCGGGCAGACGAACGTCGAGTCGCCGTGGCAGGACTGGCACACGGCTTCGCCTGCTGCTGGGACCTCGACACAACTCGGCCCCTCACTCGGAAGCTGCCGATACAGGTTCGTTCCGTTGCTCCGGTCGAACTGTCCAACGGTTCAACCGTTCTCGCCACGGGTGACGTGGACGGGCTGGTCCTTTTGTGGAACCCGCTGACTGGAGCGCTGATCGCGAAACTCGGCAGCCACCACGGGGTTGTCCGTGCGTTGGCAACAGTCCGGGGGCCCGACGGTGCATGTGTGGTCGTCTCCTACGGTGACGACGACACGCTTCGGGTCTGGGATCCGACCACCCGCACCGAACGCCATCGGCTCGTGCTGGGCATCGCGGTGCGGGCGCTGGCAGCCGCCGGATCGCGGGTGTTCCTAGCCGGCAACTTCGGATTGCTTGCGCTGGACCTGAATCGAGACCTTGCCCCCTGACTGTGCGGGTGGTGTCGCGGCGGACTCGGCTGGGCGCCGTTCGGCTACCTGCGGTCGGAAGGCGTTAGGAACTCCCGCCTGGTGGCCGGAGCTGTGGGGTCAGGCCAGTTGCGCAGTTCGATGTCGTCGATGATGTGTGCCAGTGCGGTGGCATGGGTTCGGACGAGGTCAGCTCAGCGGAAGTACGGGTATTCCTGGACCCAGTGGAAGCCGCGGCCGCGCAAGGGGAAGGCATCCAGGTCGACCTGTTGCAGGGCGATGCTCACCGAGCGGCCGTTCAGTTGTCCGGCCATGGCAAGGCGATCCGGTGCGGGCTGGTCGAAAGTGAAGGCGCCCAAGGGGGTCGGCTGCGCGCCGGGTGCTGTAGGTAGCAGCACCATGGCGATCGTGTGTGCGCTGGCATCGACTATGGCGATCACCGGCACCAGCGTGCCGTCCATTCGCTGGACGGTCGCATTCTGTCGATCGAAAACGACACGCTGCCAACGATTCTCATCAGTGACCAAGGCGGGGACCTGCTGGCCGTCGAGACTGAATTCTGCCACCGTCCAGATCCCGTACAGCGGTGGCTCCTTGCTGCCTGCGCCGTGGTCACGGTACGCGTCCAAGCTCGAGTACACGCCCGAGACGAGCAGCCAGATGCCAAGTGCGGCTTGTAAACCCACCGCGATCCGATTCCCACGCGCGGTGCGCAGCAGCGGGCGCCGAGTCGAGCGATCGGCGGGCCGGTCGAGCACGAGCACATTTGCCAGCCTGCGCGCCTCCGGGGCCAACAGCATCGTGCACAGCAGCATCAGGTGAAATGCCAGGATCTTGGCGGGGACGTCGTAGGTCATATTCAGCACGAACACCTGCGTTGTGCACACCAGGCTCAGCAGGGCGCCCACCGTCGTCGTTCTCGGGAGGAAGAGAAGCAGTCCGCCGAGCACTTCCGCCGTGCCGAGCAGGATCTCGTACGGCTGCGACACCCCGACCTGGCTCCACAGCACGGCCATCGGACTGAAATCCCCGTATGGCTCGAGCAGCCTGGCCAGCGCGGGCGACGGCATTTGGTTGGGGATGACTTTGGAAAGCCCGTAGACCAGCATCTCCACGGCAAGACATAGCCGGACGAAGAGCAGGAACCAACTGCTCAGCGCCGCATAGTTCGGGCGGCGCCGATCGAGAACTGTCCATATGACGGTCGCAACCACCGCGACGATCAGGATGCAGAACAGCAGCACCCACAGGAACGTCTGGTCACCACTGATCGAATCCTCATGCGCGGCAGCGTCTGTGCCGAACACATGCTCGCCGGTCCATTCGACGAGTGGACTCCACAGGCGCGCGAGCCAGAACGGCGCCGAGTCCGGCAGCAAGCGGCTTGCGAGCCCGAGGAACTCGGAGATGATCCGGGGGTACACCAGGCAGAACAGCCCGAAGTACACAAAGCAGAACCGAAATACGATGCGAACGAACGGGTTCCAACGCTGGATGCTGGCATCGGGCGACGGCTCGGCGCCTACCCGATCGGGGACCGACTCTGTACCGACCGCTACCACTCGCATCCTCACCGTCTTCGCCGCAGCCCCCGCCTGAAGGTATCGAACCAACCCCGTCCGTCTCAGGAAAACCCCGATCTCCGATCAGGATGAAGATGATGGACAGTGGCGCCACAGTCGACACCGAAGTAGTCGAAGAACCAATAGATATGCGCCCAGCCGAAACGAGCACGTCTCCCCTCCTGACCGTCGAAAGATCAAGCACTGCAGCCCCTCCAACCGCTGAGACGGTCTGCGTCATTCTCCTCGGCAAATCGCACCGCGCCCGCCCATCAAGAACACGGAATCACCTCAGGCGGGTTCCAAGGAGCTCAACCTATTCGTCGCCGTTCCGCCAAATTATCTGGCGATCACGGACTGGGTTGCGGCATATCGACGTTGCAATTACCGATCTTCGGGTTCATACCGAGATAGTTGAGCGGCCCGGCAAGGATGGTTACTGCGATGGTGCCGGTGCTGGCGCAGTTGGTCGGTGCGCTGTCGTAGTAGTGCCGTTGCGCACCAGCGACGGCGCCGACGATCAGCCACACGAACACCAGCACTGCGAACATGCTGGTCATTCTCGAACGACTACCGCCGCGCATTCTCCTGGTGCTGTTTGCGTATGTTCTCATAGCCTCTCTCCAAATAGCCGAATATCGCACTGCTGGTGCAGTTTTCGAGGCCCCCACCAAAGTCGACACGTGCTCGACGTCCAGATGTGGGCAGTGAACGGAGTCGGCGTTCGCAGACGTCGACGCAGGTTTGTCCGACTACTCGAGCCGATCCCGCCAACTCGGGTTGGTGCGAATATGCCGTGAGCCGCCAGCGTGTTCACTGAGGTCGCGGCCGAGCGGGGTGTCCTCGGGACGCGGGCGGCCGAGGAGGCGTCGGGCGGCGCCGCCGAGGGCAGGGCGCCGGGCGGCTCCGGACGATTGGCCCAGCACGGCCATTCCGATCGCGCCGATGACGATGCCCGCAATCAGGGCGATGATGGCGATCATGACGACCTCGGATCTGTTGGTTCTTCCAGTAGACGCCGCCGGTCGCATAGTGTCAACAGTGTAGGTATACACCGGTTGACTACGCCGTAGAGTCGATGGGTTCCACTCCGAGATCGGTCGGCTCCGCTCAGGCTCTTGTCGGGGGTCGAATGGGAACTCACACCTGGCTTTTCAGTCGCGTAATGCCTGCTCGCGCAACGACCTCAGCATTCTGGCCAGTATGCGCGAGACTTGCATTTGCGAGACGCCGAGAGATTCCGCGATCTGGATTTGCGGCCGAGATTCGAAGAACCGCATGATCAGCACTTGGCGATCCTGCTCGGGCAGCGCGGCAATCAGCGGTTTCACCGTAAGGCAATCCTCGACGGTGCGGAAGTCTGATTGCTCCGCGCCGAGGGTCTCCAAGAGCGACAGCGGCGCGTAATCGCTGTCGGTCGCGATGTGCGCATCGATCGAGGAGGTCTGGTAAGCGTTGCGAGCTATGAATGCCTGGGTGACCTCGACCAAGTCGGCGTCGAGCTCCTGAGCGATGTCTGCGGCGGTGGGCATGCGCCCCAGCCGCTGCGACAGCGTCTCGATCGCGGGCCCGATGGACTGCTGAATGTCCTTGAGCCGCCGCGGTACCCGTACCGACCAGGTGTGGTCGCGGAAGTGTCGACGCACTTCGCCCATGATCGTCGGCACCGCAAATGCCAGGAACGGCGCGCCATAGTCGGGGTCGAAGCGGTCGACCGCGGCCACCACGCCCACCCGTGCGGTCTGCAGTAGATCGTCGAAACTCTCGCCGCGGCCCGCGAACTTGCGGGCGATGTGCTCGGCCAACGGCAGGCATCGCCGGATCATCTCCTCCCGCAAGGAAGCTCGCCGCGGGTCTGCTACACCCAGTGCGGCGAGTTGGGCAAACAGCGGTTCGATGTTGTCGTAGCTGTCGGCGCCACGGCGCGTGCGTCGTGCGTTCGCAGGAGAAGTCAGGGTCGACTGATAGCTCATCGGTGCTGCCTCGGATCGGATCCAGATGAAAATCGACAACGGCCGGATATCCGGACACCGCAGTGCCGTAAAGGATTTGGGCCGCATCGATCGAGTTATGGGCTGAGTTGGGCCCTGTAGTCGATGGCGGATTGCCACCGCAGGCGGGCCTGCGGTGGCGAGCTGGCCAGGACCCGCATTCACGTGCGCTTTCAGTAGACGCCAACTACGACCTTGTGTCAACAGCGTAGGTCTACGATGGTGGTCTACAACGGATTTCCCTCACGACGAGGGCCTCAATGCTCGACACGAACGGAGTTGAACCACAATGGGGACCTACCTGGACTCTCCCGACCTGCCATTCAGCCTGCGCTTTCCCGCGGCCGAATCCCCGGCGGTCGCCGCCGCCGCCCGCAATTGGATCTCGCGCGGACAGGTTTTCACTGTCGCCCTGGCCGACGGCTCCGACGCGGTCGAAAACCGCTATCTGCTGGTGAATTTCGGCGCCGTGGCCTGCTTGACCGTGCACAACAGCGACATGCGAAACGACCCGGACCAACAACGCGTCACCTACGGCGCATCCCTCACCGAGGGCGGCGACCTCGCTATCGAAACCAGCGCATTGTCCGCACACACCACCTGACAACGCCCGACAGCACCGCTCCGACTCCATTCCGCGGCGCTCGACCTACTCGGTGGAGTCTGGTGGCGGTGCGACCGCCATGGGCGGTGTTATGTTGGCGAAGCCAAGTGCGCTGTTCAGCTTGTGTTGTTCCGTATCGCCGTCGGTGCCCACATCGGCGGATGGGTTTGTGCGTCACCGTCAGGTTCGAGCGCAATACCGATCGCGAGGACAGGAGCACGGTTGTGAGCAAGCCTCGATATTTCCGGGCGAGGACGGCAGTGATCGCAGTGGCAGTAGCGGCGGCGTTTGTTCTGCCCGGATGTAGCGACGACTCGTCGGACACGAAGAACACTTCGAGTGTGGATGGGCAGACCGGTGACGGGCCGCCGAGGAACCCGAAGCTGGCCGCGGAGAAATACGCGGTCACTCATCTGGACTCCGGCCAGTCCGACAGCTTCCCTGATCCGGTGCCGCGCGGCACCTTCCGAATCGATCCGAAGCAGATGCCGCAGGTGGTGACCGGGCCGGTCAACATCATCACGCTGGCGGCGACGGACTCGAAATACCGGTGGATCTCCTCGACCTCGGGTGTTCGGTATGTCGATGTATCCGACGGTGGGTTCCGTCAGGTTGCTTCGATGGATACACCCGGTATCCAGCCGATTCCGCCGCAAGCGCTGGACAAGGTGCTGGATCAGAACTTCACCGACGTCGGTCAGATCGAAACGGCCATTCGCGATGACTGGGGCGCAGCGAATTGGCAGCGGATCGCCAACGGTATCTACAGCCTGGTGGACAAGGACAACCGCGTCTACTACGTCACCCAGAACTCCGAGATCGTCGTCTTCGGGTTGAAAAACAAGGACAAGCCCGAGGACGGCATCGAGATCGTCAGCCAGCTGGACTTCAAGCCGTGGCTGGGCAAGGGGACGACCACGCTCGGCGTTCCGGAGAACATCGTCGGCGTCAACCTGACCTATGACGGACAGCTGACCGTGCTGGCCTCGCGCGCGATCTTTGTCATCGACCGCACCCTCGCGGGTGAGCCGCAGCAGGTGCGGTTCGGAGACGACGAGACCGTCTCCAATTCGATGGCGATCGACGACAATGGCGGCATCTATGCCGCTTCGGACAAGATCATGCGCAAGGTGGTGTGGACTGGCAGCAAACTGTCGACCGACGAAAACGACGGCGCCTGGTCCTCCCCCTATGACTTCGGCCGCCAGCCTCCTGCGGTGAAGTTCGGTATCGGCACCGGCTCCACGCCGACGCTGATGGGTTTCGGCAAGGACGCGGACCAACTCGTGGTGATCACCGACGGTGCTGACCATATGAAGTTGGTTGCGTTCTGGCGCAACAAGATTCCCGACGGATTCAGGCAGAAGCCGGGCGCGAAATCCAATCGCATCGCCGACCAGATCGAAGTGACCGCCGGTCTTTCCGACCCCAAGCCGGAGTTCATCCAGAGCGAGCAATCGGTCGTCGTCACCGGCTATGGCGCGTTCGTGGTTCAGAACATCGGATCCGAAGGCACCCCCGACCGGCTGGTCGATGTGATCGCCAACGGACCGGTCTTCCAGCCTCCGCACGGCATGCAACGGTTCGAATGGGACCCGAGCGGCGACAAGTGGACCTCGTCATGGACCCGCGGCGACGTCGTCTCCACCTCGATGGTGCCCGCGGTTTCCAGCACGTCCGGGATCGTCTTCGTCAACGGCTACAGCGAGGCCGACGGCTGGGAGGTTACCGGGCTGGACTGGAAGACCGGAGAAACCGTGCACCGCACCATCTTCGGTCAATCCAATCTCGGCAACGGCGCCTACGCGATCATCGAAGCCTTGCCCAACGGCGACCTGCTGTTCAACAGCATCGGCGGCCCGTTCCGCGCCAAGATCGCCGATAAGTAGTGCGGGAAGTGGGTGGGGCAAGGCGCGGCGGCCCGGCCCCGGTCGGTCACTGACGCGCCGTCGAATCACTCAGCGCTGGCTCGCCGAATCATCCATTCCATAGCCGAGTTTCACATCATGCACGACTTCCCCACCCACCACCGTGACTCGGCTGGACACCGGCGGATAGCCGCGGGCCACGACCGTGTATTGGCCCTCGGCCAGATCGCTGACGACGTAGCGTCCGTTCTCGTCGGTGCGGGCCGTTGCGGTCAGGTCGCCCTCGGCATCCAAGACGGTGATCTGGACGTCCGGAACGAAGCGGTCGCCGTCGGACCATGCCGATCCGGCGAGCACTGCCATCGGAGCCAAGTCGATGTCCTGGCGCAGCAGGCCGCTGTCGGGCACGGTGAGCGTGGTGGCGTTCGGGCGCATGTGATCCGCGACGGCCACCAGGGTGTAGGTGCCGGAGACCACGCCGTGGCAGACATAGACGCCGTCGCCTGCCGTGATGGCGGCGCCGACGACCTCGCCCCGCATGTCGGTCAGCGTGACTGTCGCGCCTGCCAGCGGTTCACCGCGCCGGGCCGATCGCACTACACCTGACAGCTCGCCGGAACCCATGAGCGTCAGGTCCAGCTGCAGGGTCCGGTGACCGATGACCACACTGACCGCCTCCGGCTGATGCCCGGTCGCGGACGCTATCAAGACATAATTGCCTCCGGCTGGGACGCCGATGACGTAGCCGCCGTGGAGATCTCCGGTCGCCCGCGACACCTGGTGCCCCCGCTGGTCGATCAGGGTCAGCGCGGCGCCTGGCACCGGACGGCCGTCCTCGTGCCGGATGCGGCCACGGATCGATCGACGGTCGGGTTCAGCGAATTCCGTCGAATCCCTTTCCGCCATTGCCGTTCCCGCCGGCTTCACCGCAACCTGGTACACACCGTTGCCCTGATGGTCGACCGACAAGTGCGCACCGGCGACGAGCACCGGCGTGGGCTTGGACAATGCCTGCGCGGCACCTTCCCAGACCTGTGACTCCTCCCAGGTCGAGTCGAGGGCGACGAGATCAGCATCCTCCGGCGCCGCATACCCTGCCTCCAGTACCGGATCGTCCTGCAGCGGAATCTCCTTCATGAACATCAGCACCACCGCGCCGAGCAGCGCCACCGCGGCGCACACGTAGAACACGCCCGACATGGAACTGGTGAACCCGGTCAGAATCGGTACCCGCAGTTCCTCCGGCAGGTCCGCGATCCCGCTGGTGTTGCTCTGCATGCTGCTGAGCGCGGCGGCGTCGAATCCGTCCGGCAGCTGCCCGCCGAACGCGTCGGTGATCTGGTGCGGCAGCAGATTGAACAGAATCGTCAGGAAGACCGCGACCCCCAGTGTCCCGCCCATCTGCCGGAAGAAGGTCGCCGCCGCGGTGGACACACCCATATCCGAACGTGGACCCGCGTTTTGCGCCGCAATGATCAGCGTCTGCATACAGCCACCGAGCCCGACACCGATGATCCCGGCGTACACCAGCGGCTGCCACAGGGGGCTGTCGTAGAGCACTCGCGCATGCAGTGCCGCACCGACCGCCATCACCAAGGATCCCAGCACGGGCAGCACTTTGTAATGGCCGGTGGCTTTGGTGATCTGCCCGGCCACTTGCGAGCCGATCATGATGCCGAGCACCAGTGGCAGCATCAACAGACCCGAGTTCGTCGGCGAGTAGCCGCGCACCACCTGGAAGTACTGCGGCACCATCACGATCGCGCCGAACATCGCGATACCGACGATGAAGCCGCCGACAATGGCAACGCTGAAGGTCGAATTCCTGAACAGGCGCAACGGGATCAGCGCCGCGTCCTTCATCAAGAACTCGATGAATACGAACAGCACCAACCCGCCCGCACCCACGCCGTAACAGATCAGCGCACGGTCGGAGCTCCATCCCCAGTCGCGGCCTTGTTCGGCGACGATCAGCAGCGGCACCACGCAGATCGTCAGTGCCAGCGCACCGAACCAGTCGATCCGGTGATTCTGGCGCTGATGCGGCACATTGAGCACCTTGGCGACGACGCCGAGCGCGAGCACGCCGATCGGCACGTTCACCAGGAACACCCAGCGCCAGCCCTCCAGACCCCACAGATTGTCGTAATTGGAGAAGAAACCGCCGAGCACCGGGCCGAGCACCGTGGCTGAACCGAAGACCATCATGAAATAGCCCTGGTAACGCACACGTTCGCGGGCAGGCACGATGTCGCCGATGATGGTGAAGGCCAGCGACATCAACCCGCCGGCACCCAGTCCCTGGAAGGCACGGAATCCCGCGAGTTCGTACATCGACGTCGCGAAGGTGCAGGCGATCGAACCGATGACGAACAGGCCGATGGCCGTGAGATAGAACGGCTTCCGCCCATAGATGTCGGCCAGCTTGCCGTACAGCGGCGTGGTGATGGTTGCGGTGATCAGGTATGCCGTTGTCGCCCACGCCTGCTCGTCGAATCCGTGCAGACTGTTCGAGATCTTTACGATCGCGACGCTCACGATGTTCTGGTCGAGAGCCGCCAGAAAAATGCCGAGCAGCAGGCCGGACAGGATGGTCAGGATCTGCCGGTGTGACAGTGACGCGCCCTCGCCTGCGTCCAGGCCCGGCGGCGTTGCCGGTGCCTGGGTCGTGGAATTCGTCATGTATTGAGCCCTAATTCTGATCGGCTAGCTGCGGTGGGGTGTCTGGAAACCTGTGCACGACACTCGACGAGGCCATGCGCCTGGAGATCTCGGCATGCAGTAGCTCGGCGAGCTTTACCGGTGCACTGCGGCCCGTCGTCGACGAGGCAGAGCAGCACGGTGAGGCCGGCAACGATCCGTCCGGCCAGACTTCATTAGCACCTGAAACTAGTTGCGACCGCACACTATACAGACGACCGCGCTGTGCTCTACAGCGGATCACCTACACCTCCGCATGGGCGAAGGGGTGACCCGAGGCGGTCGACAATGCTGAGATCATCGGAGGATGCTGGAAACTTCCGCCCGATTGCTGCGGCTGCTGTCGCTGTTGCAGCTGCATCGGGATTGGACCGGGCCCGCGTTGGCCGAGCGACTCGGGGTGTCGACGAGGACCATTCGTACCGACGTCGAGCGGTTGCGCACACTGGGTTATCCCGTGGATGCGACTCCTGGGGCCGCTGGCGGGTACCGGCTCGGGGTCGGGGCGGCGTTGCCTCCGTTGCTGCTCGACGATGACGAGGCGGTCGCTGTCGCCGTTGGGCTGGCCACTGCCGCCAATGGTGCGGTGACCGGTATCGAGGAAACCTCGGTACGGGCGTTGGCCAAACTGCAGCAGGTTCTGCCTTCGCGGCTGCGGCACCGCGTTGCGGCGCTGACTGCCGCGACGATCCATGTACCCGGCTCCGGACGTCCGACTGTCGACGCTGCGGTGCTTACCACCATCGCCACGGCTGTCCGTGCGAGCGAACGGCTTCGGTTCGACTATCAAAGCTATTCCGGCGCACAGTCACAGCACTCCCCTGGCCCGCGTAGCTCGGCAGAAGCCCCTTCCCGCCGCGACGTGGAGCCGCATCGACTGGTGCATTGGCGCGGACATTGGTATCTGGTCGCTTGGGATGTCGATCGCGGTGACTGGCGCACCTTCCGGGCCGATCGCATGACCCCGCGCGTACCCAACGGTCCCCGCTTCACCCCGAGGGAAGTGCCCGAAGCCGAAGTGGCCGAACGGGTTCAACGCGGGGTGGGTGCGGCGACCTGGCGTTATCGGGCTCGCGTCCGAGTCGCCGCACCCGCCGCCGAGGTGCGTACCAGAATGCCCGCCGCGGTCACCGTCGATCCCGACGGCCCGAAACACTGTGTAGTCCATGTCGGTTCGGACACGCCCCACATGCTGACCCTCTATCTGGGGCTGCTCGACGTCGACTTCGAGGTCCTGGACGCCCCTGAACTTGCCGCACACCTGCGCGCCACCGCCGAGCGATTCCGAAAAGCGGCGGGCGACATATGAAATCGATCAGACCTGCCACCACCAATCAGCGGCAGGCCTCGAATGATCCCCCAGGCCAGCAATTTCGACATGGCAATCCGGCCGCACCGGCAATACTCCGATCGCGGCCGAACTACCGATTATGCGTTTCCTCTCTGGCGCCGCTTACTGATTCGCGCCGATGATTCCACCGATAATGCCGCCGACCACGCAGCCGACGACAGCGCCGACGAGGATGAACCACACACCGATGAGGACGCCGATGGCACAGCCGATCAGCACGCCCGCGACCGTCGTTCCCGCATCACCGATAGCCTGCAGGGCAATGGATTCCGGCGAGTTGGCGGCGCCGGGGACCGGGCCGTTGACCGGGGTGAGAGTCAGCTCGGTACCGGTGCTGTTCAGCACCGGAGTGACCGCGAGCTGTTGACCGGTCTGCATCTGGAGCGTCGTCGGGATCGTGCCGATCACCGCGCCGTCGGCCGCCGTGACGGTGACCGCGTCCGGTGCCAGCGAGAACGTTCCGGACGCCAGCGTGACCGTAGCGCTCGAGTGGTCGGGCGCCAGTGCCGTCGTGTACGCGACCGAGCCGTCCACTCCGCTGATGGTGGTGCCCGTCAGCCCTGCTTCACCGTGTGCGGTGACAGTGGCAATGCCGGTGGCGGCGATCGCCATGATCGCGGTCGCCACCAATTTTCTGATCATCATAAGACTTTCCAATCAACCTGCCGATTCGATTGGCGTTTCCCCGGAAACGGCCATTGGACATCAATAATCATGCGCCCTTGACATGGCAGCTGTCGAGAGAATCAGAGCGACGAATTCCATTGCAAGATCATGTAATTCGATTACCCAGTAATTGGGGGGTTGATTTCCATTGGCATTTCGAACACACTTCGGTCTCCAGAGAGGGTCGATGTAGCGGGTCGGAGCCACCTCCCGAGCCCCGCATCGGGCCGCTCCAGCAGCCACTCAGCAATGCCATGGCAGGACCCACTTGCCGTTGTAGGCCGCGATATCGCACCGAGCGCCGCCGAAAGGATAGCTCTCCGTTAACCATTCGCTCCTGCCACGGCCTGGCAATGGCACGCGACATCGCCCCCTCGGCCGCAGACACGATCGACCCACCCGCTGGTGGAAGCGGATCGACCCATGCGACCTACGACTGCGACCCGCCGAAGTCTCGCACTTCGGCGCGTCGCACCTAGAAACATCAGCCGCCCCGAAAGGAGCTACTCGAGTTCGCCCTCGGTCTCGAGGTAGACCTGCCGCAGCCGGTCGAGGGTGGCCTGTTCCGGCTTCTCCCAGAGGTCGCGCTCGGCAGCCTCCAGCAGTCGCTCGGCAATGCCGTGCAATGCCCACGGGTTCGACTGCTCCATGAATTTCCGGTTTACATCGTCGAAAACGTAACTCTCCGCGAGCTTTTCGTACATCCAGTCGGCAACCACATTGGTGGTGGCGTCGTAGCCGAAGAGGTAGTCGACAGTGGCGGCCATTTCGAATGCGCCCTTGTAACCGTGGCGGCGCATCGCCTCCAGCCAGCGCGGGTTCACCACGCGGGCACGGAAGACACGGGACGTCTCCTCCGAGAGCGTCCGGGTGCGCACCGCGTCGGGACGGGTGCTGTCGCCGATGTAGGCCTCGGGGTTCTTGCCCGTCAGCGCGCGCACAGTGGCGACCATGCCGCCGTGGTACTGGAAGTAGTCGTCGGAGTCGGCGATGTCGTGTTCGCGGGTGTCGGTGTTCTTGGCGGCCACCGTAATCCGCCGGTAGGCGGTGCGCATGTCGTCGGCGGCGGGCGCGCCGTCGAGGTCACGGCCGTAGGCGAAGCCGCCCCATGCGGTGTACACCTGCGCGAGGTCGTCGTCGGTACGCCAACTCTTCGAGTCGATCAACTGCAGGATGCCCGCGCCGTAGGTCCCCGGCTTGGAACCGAAGATACGGGTGGTGGCGCGGCGCTGGTCGCCGTGCCCGGCGAGGTCCGACTGCGCGTGCGCGCGAACATAATTCGACTCCAGTGGCTCGTCCAGCTCGGCAACCAGTCGGACCGCGTCATCCAGCAACGCCAGCACATGCGGGAACGCATCGCGGAAGAATCCGCTGATACGCACGGTGACGTCGATGCGCGGGCGCGCGAGCTCCTCCAGCGCGATGACCTCCAACGTGGTGACGCGGCGGCTGGCCTCATCCCACACCGGCCGGACTCCGAGCAGCGCGAGGACCTCGGCGATGTCGTCGCCGGAGGTGCGCATCGCCGAGGTACCCCACACCGAAAGCCCCACCGAACGCGGGTATTCGCCGTGGTCGGCCCGGTACCGGTCCAGCAGCGAATCCGCCATGGCCTGACCGGTTTCCCAGGCCAGTCGCGACGGCACCGCCTTCGGATCCACGGAGTAGAAGTTGCGGCCGGTCGGCAACACGTTGATCAACCCACGCAGCGGCGAACCGCTCGGGCCCGCCGGGATGAACCCGCCGTTGAGTGCATGCAGGACCCGGTCGATCTCGATGCCGGTCTGGCGCAGCCGTGGCACCACCTCGGTCGCGGCGAACCGCAGTACCTGCCGTACCGCGGGGTTCTCGGTGATCGTGTCCACCGCCTCGGCGGACCAGTCGGTCGCCTGCAACGCGGAGACCAGTTCGCGCGCTTGGGCTTCCACTCGGTCGACGCGCTCGCGGGCTTCGGTTCCGGACTCGTCGAGTCCGAGCGCCTCGCGCAGGCCGGGTACATTCCGTTCGCCGCCCCACAGCTGACGCGCGCGCAGCATAGCGAGCACCAGGTCGAGTTCGCTCTCCCCGGTGGGCGCCTGGCCCAGAATGTGCAGGCCGTCGCGGATCTGCACGTCCTTGATCTCGCAGAGCCAGCCGTCGACATGCAGCAGCATGTCGTCGAAAACATCCTCTTCCGGGCGTTCGGCCAACCCGAGATCGTGGTCCATCTTCGCCGCGCGCATCAGCGTCCAGATCTGCTGACGGATCGCGGGCAGTTTGGCCGGGTCGAGGGTGGAGATATTGGCGTGCTCGTCGAGCAGCTGCTCCAAACGCGAGATGTCGCCGTAGCTTTCGGCGCGCGCCATCGGCGGGATCAGATGATCGACCAGGGTGGCGTGCGCGCGGCGCTTGGCCTGCGTGCCCTCACCGGGGTCGTTGACCAGGAACGGATAGATCAGCGGCAGCTCGCCGAGCGCGGCGTCGGTGCCGCAGGAGGCGGACATGCCGAGGGTCTTGCCGGGCAGCCACTCCAGGTTCCCGTGCTTACCCAGATGCACCATGGCGTCGGCGGCGAAACCGTCCGGCGCGGCGATCCAGCGGTAGGCCGCGAGATAGTGGTGGCTGGGCGGCAGGTCCGGGTCGTGGTAGATGGCGACCGGGTTCTCGCCGAAACCGCGCGGCGGCTGCACCATCAGTACTACGTTGCCGAAACGCATTGCGGCAATGACGATTTCGCCGTCGGGATCGGCGGAGCGGTCGACGTACAGCTCACCGGGCGGTGGGCCCCACGCCTCGATCACCGCCTGACGCAGGTCGTCCGGCAGGGTGTCGAACCACGCCGAATACCGCGTCGCGCTGATCCGGATCGGGTTGCCCTCGAGCTGCTCGGCGGTGAGCCAGTCGGGATCCTGACCACCCGCGGCGATGAGCGCGTGAATCAGCGCGTCGCCATCGCGCTCCTCGAGCCCGGGCACCTCACCCGCCGCACCGAGATCGTAACCGGCCGACCGCATCTCGGTGAGCAGCCGGATCGCGCTCGCCGGGGTGTCCAGGCCGACCGCATTGCCGATGCGGGCGTGCTTGGTCGGATAGGCCGACATCATGAGCGCGACGCGACGCTGTTCGGCCGGAATATGGCGCAGCCGCGCGTGCCGCACCGCGATCCCGGCCACTCGCGCCGCGCGCTCCGGGTCCGGCACGTAGGTGGACAGGCCGTCGGCGTCGAACTCCTTGAACGAGAACGGCACCGTGATGATCCGGCCGTCGAACTCCGGCACCGCAACCTGGGTGGCGACATCGAGCGGCGAGAGCCCGTCGTCGTTGGCTTCCCATTGCGCGCGTCCGCTGGTCAGGCACAAGCCCTGGAGGATGGGCACATCCAGCTCGGCCAATGCCGCGACATCCCACGCCTCGTCGTCGCCGCCGGCCGACGCGGTCGCAGGCTTGGACCCGCCCGCGGCGAGCACTGTCACCACCAGTGCGTCGGCCTGCCGGAGCGTGTCGAGCAGTTCGGGTTCGGCGGTGCGCAGCGATGCACAGTAGAGCGGCAACGGCCGCGCCCCGGCGTTTTCGATTGCGGCGCACAGCGCGTCGATGTATCCGGTGTTACCCGCGAGATGCTGCGCGCGATAGTAGATGACCGCGACGGTCGGTCCGTCGACTGTCGCCGCGGTGCGCTCCAGCGTGCCCCAACTCGGCAACTGCACCGGCGGCTCGAAGCCATGCCCGGTCAGCAGCACCGTGTCCGACAAGAAGTTGTGCAACTGACGCAGGTTCGCCGCACCGCCGGCCGCAAGGTAGTTGTGCGCATCAGCGGCGACACCACCGGGCACCGTCGAGCACTCCATCAGCTCGGCGTCCGGCGCCAACTCACCACCGAGGGCCACCATCGGCACTCCGCTGGCGCGAACGGCTTCCAGGCCCTCTTCCCAGGCCCGCTTACCGCCGAGGATCCGCACGATCACCAGATCGGCGCCATCGAGCAGCGCGGGCAGATCCTCGACCAGCAACCGAGCGGGGTTCCCCCACCGATAATCCGCGCCGCTCGCGCGCGCGCTCAATAGATCGGTATCGGACGTGGACAGCAGCAAAATCACAGGTGACGGCCTTCCTCGGGTGACGCGCCCATCGGGTTCGTTGCTCGCCGGAGAGGGTCTGGCTTATGACAGTGGCGCGACCGCACCGGACTTTCACCGGTTTCCTCGTCGCCCGCCGAGCATCCAGATGCTACCTGCCACGCCGAACCGCACCGGCCACGTGCCCGTCCGCGCTCCCCTCGCCTACAGACGCGGGTCGAAGACCAGCCGGAAGTCGGTCAGGGACTTCTGATCTCCGACGGCACTGAACTCCCTGCCCGGCAGTTCATTGACCGGCAACCCGGCTTGCTCGGCGATCAGGGCCGCGGGCACCCACATCGGGTCCCGCGCCGAATGCCACGGTGTATCTAACTGCGCACGATCCCCGAACACAAGAATCACGCGAACCTGAACGCGATCGGACGCCATAGATCCAATGATGAACGTCCGAGAGCGCCGCCAGGTAACAATGGTTGCTCGTCTGCAGCACACCACTCCGAAATCGCGGGCCGTTCACACACCACGATCGTCTTCACTCGCAGCCGCGCGGCTACCTGGTTGCGGCACGGGCGGCGAGGAAGTCGTCGACGATGCGGGCAAAGTCGGCTGGTGTGGTGTGCCGAAGTCCGGTGAGTCTGGCGAAGACGATCGGACCGACGAGTTGGGCCTGCGCGAGGGACAGGTCGAATTGGCCCAGCTGCGCACGGACCTCACGGCTGTCGAGCAGTTCGTCGAACGGCTGCCGGTAGATCTCGATAAGGCGTTGCCGCAGGGAGGTGACGGCGGGTCCGGCGTCGGTGTCGGGGCGATCGGTGCCCAAGGCCAGCCACGCGAGCGTGGTCAGGTGCAGGGGTGCTTCGTTGATGATCGCGGCTTGCCGGTCGAGCAGCTCGATCAGGCGATCGCGCAGTGATCCGGTTGCGGGAGGCGCGATGACCTGCGGGATCAGGCGCTCGAAGGTGGCGGCGCGCAGGTCCATGGCGTTGTCGAAGTGTCGGTACAGCGTGGTCTTGGCGACCTTGGATGCCCGGGTGACCGCCTCGATGGTGACGGCTTCGACGCCACCGGATTTCAGCAATGCGGTCGCGGCGTCCAGCAGCCGGGCCCTCGACCGCAGCTTACGGGGATCGATCGCGTCGGGTTCGGCTTCGGCGGCATCGCGAGAGTGGTTGCGCGGCAACGAGTCGTCGGCCGATCCGGTCGATGTCATGGTCCAAGCATTCCCTGTTTGCCGAAGCCTATCGCCACGCACTCCACTTATGCTACTCATAGTAGCGCAGCGATACTGTTCGTACTGTTATGTCGGGAGGCCCGATGGATTCCACCGACCGCATCACCACGCGGCTCTCCCCTAAGCAGCGGTGGACGTTGGTGATGTCGTGTCTGGCGGTGGCATTGGTCATCGCGTCGATGGCCGCGCTCTACACCGCACTACCGGAGATCGCAGGCCGCACCGGTGCCACCCAGCAGCAGCTCACCTGGATCGTCGACAGTTACACGCTGGCGCTGGCCTGCCTGGTCCTGCCCGCGGGTGCGCTCGGCGACCGGTACGGACGCCGCGCTGTCCTGATCTTCGGGCTCCTGTTGTTCTCCGTCGCCTCGGCGACGCCCTTGCTGCTCGACGGGCCCGCCTGGTTGATCGGCGCCCGAGCCGCGGCCGGCGCGGGCGCCGCGCTCGTGATGCCTTCGACCCTGTCGCTGCTGACCGCTGGATTCCCGCCCGCCAGAAGGGGAAACGCGGTGGGCATCTGGGCGGGCGTCGCGGGTGCCGGAGCGGTGCTCGGGATTGTCGGTTCCGGTCTGCTGCTGGAACGCTGGTCATGGTTGTCGGTTTTCGTGGCCATGACCGTGGCTGGTGTCGCGCTACTGATCGCCGGGTTCACCATCCCCGAATCGATCGACGACCAACGGCCCGCCATGGATCCGTGGGGAGCGACCACCGTGATGCTAGCGGTCGGCCTGATCGTGGTCGGCGCGATCGAAGCGCCGGTACGCGGGTGGCTGGACCCGGTGGTGATCAGCACCTTCGCCTGCGGCGTTGCGGGCGCGGTGACCTTCGTGTTCATCGAATTGCGAGTCGAGCACCCCTTGCTGGATGTGCGCCTGTTCGCCGGACGCGGTTTCGGCAGCGGCACCGCGTCGGTGACCGTTCAGTTCCTGGTGACATTCGGTGTGTTCATGCTGCTCGTGCAGTACCTGCAACTGATTCTCGGCTATCGACCGCTGACCTCGGCGCTGGCCATGGCGCCGATGGTCGTTCCGCTGATGGCGATTTCGATGGTCGCGCCGTGGCTCGCCGAACGATTCGGGCTGCGGATACCGACCTTCGTCGGGCTGATGGTGCTCGGCATCGGGCTGCTCGCCATGGCCCGGCTCGATCTCGACAGCACCTATCTCGATCTGTTGTGGCCGCTGCTGGTGATGAGCGCCGGCCTCGGATTGTGCACCGCGCCCGCGACCGCGGCGATCATCGCGGGCACCCCGGTCGAAAAGCACGGCGTTGCGGCGGCGGTCAACGACGCGGCCCGCGAGGTCGGCGCCGCCATCGGTATCGCGATCGCGGGCAGCATCCTCGCGGCCGGCTACAGCAGTCGAATCGCGCCCGCCCTGCCTCGACTGCCCGAACAAACTCGCGGCCCCGTCGCCGACTCCCTGGCCGCCGCCCTACAGATCACCGAACGAGCAGGACCCCAAGCCGCGCCACTGGCCGATTTCGCCAAAGCAGCCTTTATCCACGGAGCCCAGCAAGCCTCTCTCGCACTGGGATTCATCGCAGTGGCCGCCGCCGTGCTCGTTGCCGCGTGGGCACCTGGCAATCGACGACACCTCACCCGACCCGACGCCGGCGCGGTGCACGCCGGCCGCACTCGATCGGATTCGCCGATCGGGTAGCCGAACGCCCTGGCTACCGAACAGTCCGGCGCTGACTGTCGTGTGGGCCGGGATCTTCGATCCGAGCTGGCGGCTCGAGCTCGAGGTGATCGCGGCCGATCGACGACAGCTCAGGTCAGGACGGCGTTCCCTTCGATGACTTTGAGGTGGTAGTGGAAACGGTTGACGCGCCAGCCTGCATCGGTGCGTTCGGCGCCGAGGGTGTAGCTGCCGATGAAGGTGCGGGTGGTGCCGTGCGTGGCATCGTTCTTCAAGTGGCGGGTCGTACTCTGGATGGGTCATGACACGTACAACTTCCGACTCCTGCCCCGGCGTGCTGCGGCTGCATCAGGCGACCGACGGACCGCTCGCTCGTATCCGGGTGCCCGGCGGACTGCTGGCATCGCAGCAGCTACAGGCCCTGGCCGACGCCGCCCGCGACCTCGGCGACGGGAACATCGAACTGACCTCGCGCGGCAATGCGCAGCTGCGTCGGGTGCGCGACGCGGGTGAGCTGACCACGCGGCTGGAAACCGCCGGGCTGCTGCCGAGCCATACACATGACCGGGTCCGCAATATCGTCGCCTCGCCGCTGGCAGGCCGCATCGGCGGTCGGGCCGATGTGCACGGACTCGTATCCACCCTCGACGCCGGACTGCTCGCCGCGCCTCGGCTGGCCGACCTGCCCGGGCGCGTGCTGTTCACCTTCGACGACGGCCGTGGCGACGTCAGCGGTCTCGGCGGCGATATCGGCGTGCACGCGGTCGACACCGCCGAATTCGCACTCCTGCTGGCCGGGCGCGACACCGGCATCCGGGTTTCCGCCAACGATGCCGTCGATGTCATGCTCGCGGCGGCACACAGCTTCCTCGACCTGAGCTCCGGCCAGTGGCGGCTGCACGAAATCGCGGACGGTGTCGAGCGGGTCGCCGACCTCCTCGGTCTGGCACCTGGCGCCGATCGACTGGAACTCGGTGCCACGCACGATATTCCGATCGGCTGGCTGACCCAGGACAACGGCCTGGTCAGCCTCGGCGCCGGGGTACGGCTCGGGTCGCTGCCCGCCCGCACCGCCGAATTCATCGCCGCCGTCGAACGACCGGTGTTGGTCACCCCCTGGCGCAGCCTCGTCATCACGGACCTGGACGAGTGGCCCGCCGAGCAGGTGGTCCGAGTGCTCGCCCCGATGGGCCTGATCTTCGACGCCAACTCCCCCTGGCTGCTCGTCAGCGCCTGTGCAGGACAGCCTGGCTGCGCAAAGTCGATCACCGACGTCCGTGCCGACGCAAGCGCGGCGGTGGAATCGGGTCATGTGCAACCCGATCCGACGACTACCGATGCATCGACCGCTACCATCTTCGCTGCCGACGCGGTGACAGTGGGCGGGCGTCAGCACTGGTCGGGCTGTGACCGTCGCTGCGGCAGACCGCGTGGTGCGGTGACCGATGTGGTCGCCACCCCGGACGGCTACCGCGTCGACTGATCGACCTCCTGCGAGAAATGCACCGCCGCATGACGATTGACCAAGACGAAGCCTGACGACCTGGCCCCGTCCGCGGCCCTGGCCGAGCCCTGCTAGGCCGCGCTCTCCTCGATCCTCGGGTCGTCGTGGATTTCCAGGGTGCAGCACTTGACCCCGCCGCCCGCCTTCAGCAGTTCCGACAGGTCGAGGCCCACCGGGTGGTACCCATTGGCCCGCAACGTCTCGATCAGTTCGACCGCCCTGTCGCTGACGAAGACGTTGAGTCCGTCGCAGACGCCGTTCAGGCCGAGCACCACCGCATCCGCGTCGGTGGCGACGATCGCGTCCGGGTACAGCTCAGCGATGAGCGTGCGGCTGGCCGCGCTGAAGGCGGGCGGGAAGTACGCGATGTTCGCGTCGTCGAGCGCCATCATCGCCGTATCCAGATGATAGAACCGCGGATCGACCAGTTCGAGGGACACCACCGGCAACTCGAAGAAGCGTTCCACTTCCCGGTGTGCGGCAACCGAACTGCGAAACCCGGTCGCCGCGAGGATCCGATCACCCACGAGGAGGAAATCGCCTTCGCCCTCGTTCACCTCCTGCGCGCCGACGAGTTCGGTCAGTCCACGCTGGGCGAACCACCTGTGATACGCGGGGCCTTCGGCGGCGCGCTCGGGATGGGTGAAACGCGCTGACAGCGCCCTATCACCAACGATGAGTCCGCTGTTCGCGGCGAACACCATGTCGGGCAGACCCGGCTCGCCGGGAACCAGGTCGACCTGGTGGCCGTACTGCTCGAAGGTCGAGCGCAGGGTTTCCCACTGGTCGAGGGCGCGGGCCCGGTCGACCGGCTCCGTCGGATCCATCCAGGGGTTGATCGAATAGAAGACGTCGAAGTGGTCGGGGCGGCACATCACGAACCGTCGTGGCGATGGCTGCCGGGGTGATGCGGGCTCGTTGTGGAGCGTGGCAACGGAGGTCAACGTGTCTCCCGAAGATAGGCGCGGATCATTCGACTGACACGAAGGTAATTCGCCTACTATTGCGTCAGAAACAACGATTCATTGCGCAGATATACCGTGCAGCGAAGAATCGTTGCGTATCGAGAGAACGGGTGTGGCGTGGACGACATCGACCGGCGGATTCTGGCCCACCTGCTCAGGGCGGCGCGCGCGTCGTTTCAAGAGATCGGCGCGAAGGTCGGCCTTTCGGCGCCCGCGGTCAAGCGCCGCGTCGACAAGATGGTCGCCAGCCGACAGATCACCGGATTCACCGCCATGGTCAATCCCGCCGCGCTCGGCTGGAAGACCGAGGCCTACGTCGAGGTCTACTACCGCGACAACATCACCCCGGCCGAGTTGCGGCGCAGCCTCGAACCGATCCCTCAGGTCGTCGGCGTCTGGACGATCGCGGGCGAGGCCGACGCGCTGGTCCACGTGATGGCCACCGATATGGCCGAGATCGAGTCGACCGTCGAACGCATCCGTGAGAACACCCGCGTCGGCCGCACCCGTAGCTCCATCGTCATGTCGCGCATCCTCGAGCGGCCGAGGACCTGACCAGGTGCCACCCGCGCCGACCCGGCTCGGCAGGCACCTCATAGGCTGGTCCGCATGTCCGACCTACGTGCCAGCTACCTCACCGACGGGGCCGAGATCTATCGGCGCTCGTTCGCGACGATCCGCGCCGAGGCGGATCTGAGCGCGTTCCCGCCGGATGTGGCGCAGGTGGTGGTGCGAATGATCCATGGGTGCGGACAGGTGGATCTCGCACAGGACGTGGCCTTTTCGAGTGGCGTTGTGGCGGCCGCGCGTGCCGCGCTGCGCGCCGGTGCGCCGATCCTGTGTGATGCCAACATGGTCGCGTCAGGCGTGACGCGCAAACGGTTGCCCGCCGATAACGACGTGCTCTGCGCGCTCACCGATCCGCGGGTGCCGGAACTTGCCGCCACGCTGGGCAATACGCGCTCGGCCGCGGCACTCGAGCTGTGGCGGGATCGGCTCGACGGCGCCGTGGTCGCCATCGGGAACGCACCGACCGCACTGTTTCATCTGCTGGACATGCTCGACGCGGGCGCGCCACGACCGGCCGCCGTCCTCGGCATCCCCGTCGGTTTCATCGGCGCCGCCGAATCCAAGGACGCGCTGATCGACTTCGGCGGGATCGAATTCTTGACCGTACGCGGCAGGCGCGGCGGCAGCGCCATCACCGCGTCGGCGCTGAATGCGATTGCGAGCGAACAGGAATGACGAACGGCATCGTCCATGGCAAGTTGTGGGGCGTCGGACTCGGCCCCGGCGACCCGGAACTGGTGACAGTGAAAGCGGCCAGGATCATCGCAGCGGCCGATGTGATCGCCTTCCACAGCGCCCGGCACGGGCGCAGCATCTCGCGCGCGATCGCCGCACCGTACATGCGCGAAGGGCAACTGGAAGAACATCTCGTCTACCCGGTGACCACCGAGACCACCGACCATCCCGGCGGGTATCAAGGCGCCATCGACGAGTTCTACGAGGAGGCGGCCGAGCGTCTCGCGACACATCTGGCGGCGGGCCGATCGGTGGCGCTGCTCGCGGCGGGCGACCCGCTCTTCTACAGCTCCTACATGCATATGCACCGTCGCCTCGCCGACCGATTCGACGCCGAGATCATCCCCGGCATCACCTCGGTCAGCGCCGCCTCCGCAGCCCTCGGCACCCCGCTGGTGGAGGGCGAGCAGGTGCTCACCGTACTGCCGGGCACCATGCCCACCGCAGAACTCACCCGGCGCCTGCGCGACACCGAAGCGGCCGCCATCATGAAACTCGGCCGCACGTACCCCGGTGTGCGCCAGGCACTCTCCGACTCCGGCCGACTCGACGACGCCTACTACATCGAGCGCGCCAGCTCCGACCGGCAACGCGTACTGCGCGCCGCCGACGTCGACGACGCCGATGTGCCGTACTTTTCCATCACCTTGGTGCCGGGTCCACAGCCGACAACCCCACTGCGCCTTGCGAATAGCGCGCAGGCGCAGGCGCAGCGCAAGGTCGCGACCGACATGGCCGTTGCTCACCTCACCGATACCGAGCAGGCACAACACGTCAACATCCCCGCGGCGGCATCGGACACTGCCCACCCGGCGGCGGCCGAACCCGGTGGGGACGCTTCGTTCGGCGGGCCGGGAGGAGTAGTCGTGGTCGGGCTCGGTCCCGGCTCGGCGGACTGGACCACGCCGGAGGTGCATCATGCCCTCGCCGAGGCCACCGATCTCGTCGGGTACACCACCTATATCAACCGGGTACCGGAACGCCCCGGGCAGCGCAGGCATGCCAGCGACAACCGGGTGGAATCCGAACGTGCCGCGATGGCACTGGATTTGGCCAAGCAGGGCGCGAAGGTAGTGGTCGTCTCCTCGGGTGACCCCGGGGTGTTCGCCATGGCCGCGGCGGTGCTCGAGGAATCCGCCGACCCGCAGTGGGCGGGCGTACCGGTGCGGGTGCTGCCCGGCCTCACCGCCGCCAACGCCGTCGCGAGCCGGGTCGGCGCTCCACTCGGTCACGACTACGCGATGATCTCGCTGTCGGACCGGCTCAAACCGTGGGAGGTTGTCGCACAACGTCTCTCGGCGGTAGCTGCCGCCGACATGGCGATAGCCATCTACAACCCGGCCTCCTCCCAACGCACCTGGCAGGTCGGCGCGATGCGGGATCTGCTGCTCGAGCACCGCAAGCCCGACACTCCCGTGGTGATCGGCCGCGACGTCGGCGGCCCGACCGAGTCCGTCCGCGTCGTCCTCTTGGCCGAACTCGACCCCACCGAGGTCGACATGCGCACGTTGCTCATCATCGGCGCATCCACCACAGCCGCGATGGACACCGACCAGGGCCCTCGCGTCTACACCTCGCGGCGCTACCAACGCTGATCGACCGGGACGAGACCGTCGATCAGCGGACACGGCGTGCTCGGCGCGTCGCGACTCGTACGGCTCGCATCGCGACAACCCGAGGTGATCTCGGCTAGCCCCGTCACCGGCCACCGCAAACCGCTCCATAACACCGAACCAGTCGACCGGCTCTCGGCCTCGGTCAACCAGCCCTCGTCACCCAGGGGCTGCCGGACGAACCCGGCATCGTGCGACGGTCGGACGGACCGGTCAGCTTCGGTAGTTGCGGGTGACCACTGCCAGGCACCCGAGCGCGGCGAGACCAGCAGCGGCGAACATCGTCGGGTAGCCGAGGCCCGCGGCCTGGTGCAGGAAGGCGAGCAGAGCAGGGACGCCGAAGCCGAGGTAGCTTGCCGAGTAGAAGACGGCGGTGAGTCCGGCCAGATCGTCGGGGCGGGCGATGCGTTCGATTTCCTGCAGTCCGGCGACCAGACCGATGCCGTATCCGGCGCCGAGCACGACCGCGGTGACGACAGTGGCCCAAAGGGTCAGGGTTCCCGAAGTCCAAGCGGCCGAGACCATCCCGCAGGTGACCAGAGCCAACGCCACCACTGCGGCGCGGGCAGTGCCGGGGCGGTCGATGCGCCTGGCCACCGATTGAATCGCGAACCCGCAGCCAAGGGTGATGACGGTGATCAGTGCCGAGAACGCGACCGGTGCATCGTGCACCCGTGGCGCCATCAGTGTCGGCATCACCGCGTAAGCCGTTGCGGCAGAGGTGAACAGCCACAGTGCGACCGGCAATGCCACGTATCGGAATCGGCGGTGCGCGGCGGCCGGTACCTTGATGTCGTCGACCATACGACCCGGATTCTCCTGCGGGAGGACTGTTTCCGGCGCACGGGCCACCCAGGCCGCGGCTACCAGACACAGCAATGCGTTGATCAGATACGCGAGAGTGTTCGGCAAAGGGGCCCACTGGGCAAGCACTCCGGCCACGCCAGCGCCGACAGCAAAGCCGCCGGTGAGGCTCATGGCCGAGCGTCGCGCGCCGGTGCCCGCGGGCAGTTCCGGCCCGAACGGCGGCTGGGAGAGCTCCTTCAGCCAACTGCTGCCCACCGCCATCGCCAACCCCAGTGCCACCCCGCACAGCACCCGCCCGGCCGACAGCACCGGCACGGATGCGGACCCGAATGCCAGCAGCAGCGACCCGGCGGCGGCGATCAGCGGCGCCGGACGCAGCAGCTGGCGACGGCCGTAGCGGTCCGACAGCGGTCCGCCGATCAGCAGCGCGGGCACAATGCCGAGCACGTACTCGAACAACAACAGATCCACCGTGGTGACTGGCAGTCCGTTGTTCTTGTACATCACCAGCAGCGGGGTGAATTCGTTTCCGCCCCAGGCGATCGCGAACATGGCCGCGGCAACGCCCCACCACCGTTTCGATGTGGTCCGGAGCTCCGGCGGCCGAGCATCGACGGTGGTGAGCGTTGCCATCACAGTCCCCTCAGTTCCAGCTGGTGCACACCGGACAGGTGCTCGACGAGCGCGCCGGCGAAGCCGGCCACGTCGCCCGCCTCTATCAGGTCGGCGAGCCGCGCGTGCTGCTCGATGATGCTGGCGATATCCGTCGAACCTCGGTGCAACGCAGCGCTGTTCATCCGGCGCTGCCGTTCGCGCAGCGAGTCGTAGAAACCGGTGAGCAGCGGGTTGCCCGCGGCGACCACATAGGTGCGGTGGAAGTCGGTGTCCGCCACGGCGAACGTGTCGAAGTCCTTGGTGTCGGCCAGTTCTCGCTGCCGGTCGAGCGAGGCCTGCAGCGCCGCCGTCAACGCCGAGCGATCGGCGGCGACCAGTGCGCGCACCGCCCCGATCTCCACGATGTACCGCGCATGCGCCACGTGCTCGGCCTCCGCGGGCGGGATCGGTACGATCAGCGCGCCACGTTTGGGATAGAGCTTCATCCACCCCGCTGCCTCGAGCCGCAGGAACGCCTCGCGCACCGGTGTCCTGGACATACCGAGATCGGCGGCGATCTCACCCTCACTGATCAACTCACCGCCCGGCAGCGCACCCGTGAGAATGCGCTCTTTCACCTCGTGAAACGCACGCTCAGCCGATGAATACATCTTAGACACAAGTTGTATCTTAGATAGATCGCGAGAAGGGCTCTTCGCTCGCCCCCAGCCCGTCATATAACATTCCATTATGGAACATTGAGTGCGAAGGGAGCTGTCCGTTGACGAATACCGCGACACAACGCAAGCCGTTGAATTCCACGGCCGCGTCACTGCTCGGGTTTCTGCACGAGGGTCCGATGTCGGGGTGGGACCTGGTGTCCACCGCACAGGATCGCATCGGCGATTTCTGGACGATCACCCAGAGCCAGGTGTACCGGGAGTTGGCCACGATGGACGCGGGCGGCCTGGTCCAGAAGGGCGAGCCGGGAGCGCGGGAGCGGACCCCTTATCTGATCACCGATGCCGGGCGCGAGGCATTCCTGGAGTGGATCGCCCGCGATCCGGGTGGCGAGACCATTCGGGTGCCGTTGCTGCTGACGATGTCTTTCGGCGAACACCTCGATCCCGACCATCTCGACCAGATCATCGCCGCGAACCGGGAGATCCACCAGCAGCGGCTCACCAGGTACCTGGGCGAGGACTGCACCGGGATGCCGCCGCACCGGCGCGCCACGCTGGAGTTCGGAATCGGCTACGAGCGGGCAGTACTCGAATGGTTGGATCGGTTGCCGACGCTCCTTGGCCGCTGAGAGGACGCGCTCAGCCGCGAGTACGGGCTCTCGCGCGCAACCACTCCCAAGCCTCCGGCACAGTCTCCACGACGATCGCGTCGGCCGGGAGCGCGGGCCGCTCGATCACGACGACCGGGATACCCACGGCGCGGGCCGCGAGGAGTTTGGCATCGGTCTGATCTCCACCGCTGCCTTTGGTGACCAGCACGTCGATGCGATGCAGCGCCAGCAGTCGCGATTCATCCGCGAGGGCGAAAGGGCCACGCGCAAGCAGTAATTCGTGGCGCGGCGGCAGCGCGCCGTCAGGCGGGTCGATGGCGCGGATCAGAAACCACGGCTCGGTCAGTCCGGCGAAAGCGCCGACGCCCTGGCGACCGATCGTCAGAAACACTCGATCGCCCATTCCGGCAACGGTTGCCGCGGCAGCATCGAGATCGGGCACGCGGATCCACTTGTCCCCCGGCCCTTCCGACCATCCGGGGCGACGCACATGCAGCAGCGGCAGAGTCAAACTTGTTGTGGCAATGGCCGCGTTCGCACTGATCGTGCCCGCGAACGGATGCGTCGCATCGATCACGATCTCGATGGCGTTGGCTACGAGCCATTTTCGCAGACCCTCAGCACCACCGAAACCGCCGACCCGCACCGCGCCTTCGGGCAGCAACGGGTCGCGAACGCGTCCGGCGAGCGAGGAAACGATGTCGAATCCTCGCTCGCCGGACGCGATGTGGGCGAGTTCCCTGGCTTCCCGGGTACCGCCCAGAATCAGAGTTTTCAGGGCTGGCCGCTGAAGTAGGCGATGCCCGCATTGATCAGGCTCGGTCCGCCCGCGATGAGCAGGCCGATGAGCGCGCCCACCGGCAGACCGATGCCGAAGAAGAAGAACCCGATGACGGCACCGATGAGGGCACCGAGCGACGCGCGCTGCAGTTCGGCGAAGAACCAGTCCTGCGACGCACCGATTTCGGCCGCGGACGGCGCGGAAGCGGTCGGCTTGACCTCGGGGGTCAGCGTCAGCCGCTGCGCCACGGGATCGATGGTGGCCGCGATCGGGATGATCTCCCCGTCCGCCACCTTGGCCTCGAGCGGGAT
Source organism: Nocardia sp. GCM10030253 (assembly GCF_042675075.1). Classification (NCBI taxonomy): domain Bacteria; kingdom Bacillati; phylum Actinomycetota; class Actinomycetes; order Mycobacteriales; family Nocardiaceae; genus Nocardia; species Nocardia sp. GCM10030253. Next base: position 137,919 of record NZ_JBHTDL010000007.1, read on the forward strand.
CGAGGTGACGACCGTGCCGGCCTCGTTCTTCACCGTGACGTACCGTTTGTCGGCGTCGAGGCTGAACGCGCCACCGGTCAGGGTGGTCACGATCGTCTTATCGACGATTTGCACCGCGTAGTTGACGTTCTGATCCTCGCCCGTGACGGTCGGCGAGGTGGTCTGGCTCTGCACCGCGGGTGCGGGTGCGGACGGCGCAGCGTAGGACGTTCCGGCCGCGATACCCGTGGCGGCAATGGCCAACAGCGAGGTAGCGGCGAACTTCTTGTACTTCATCAATCTCCCAATCAGGAACCGGATTTCCGATCACAATCGGATCTCGGGCCCGACCCTACCCGTTCATCTCAGTCTGTATCGCCCTCTGATCGAGGCTTTCACAGCGAGTCCTCACGCTTTGCGCACCGACCACTGCGCCACCGGTAGTTGCGGGCGCCATGCCGTGAAGGTCCCCAATGGTTCCGCCCGGTAAATCTGAAACTTCCGCAGTTCGCCACCGTGCGCTTTTGCCCAGGTCAGCAGTAGGGCCTCCGATTCCGCGGTCACGGCGTTCGCCACCAGTCTGCCGCCGTGGCGCAGATGCGACCAGCATGTCTCGAGCAGGCCATCCTGGGTAACCCCACCACCGACGAAAATGGCGTCAGGAGGTGCTGATTCGGTCGATTCGACCTCGGTGCGCACCTCCCCGCGCACGACGACGTGCGGGACACCCAGGGCGGCAGCATTGGTGGCGATCTGCCGCCGCCGGTGCTCGAGCCGCTCGAAGGTGACCGCCCGGCAGTTCGGGTGCGTGCGACACCATTCGATCGCAATGCTGCCCGAGCCACCGCCCACATCCCACAGCAGTTCCCCCGGCGCTGGCGCGAGGGCCGCAAGGGTCAGGGCACGCACTTCTGATTTGGTGAGCTGCCCGTCGCCACCGAACAGCCCATCCGAGAGCCCCGGGATCCTGGTCGCACGCGGGCCCTCGGCATCCGCGACGCACTCGACCGCCACGATATTCAGCGGATCACCCACAGGCAGGCCCCAGCTCTGCGCGGTCGCTGCCCGGATCTGCTCATCCGGACCACCCAACTGTGCCAACACCGTCACCGTCGACGCACCGAGCCCATTGCCGCGCAACAGCTCCGCGATCCGCCCCGGAGTATGTTCATCCGCGCTGAGCACGAGCACCCTGCGCCGATCCGTCAGCTCCGGCAGCACCGTCTCCACCGGCCGCCCGACCGCACTGACAACAGGCACTTCGGCAAGCGCCCACCCCAGCCGCGCACACGCAAGCGACGCCGACGAAGCCTGCGGCAGCACCCGCAAGGCCCCCGCACCGAACAGCCGCGCCAGCGTCACTCCGATCCCATAGAACATCGGATCCCCACTCGCCAGCACACAGATCCGCGCCCCGGAATACCGCTCGAACAACCCGGACAACGCGGGCACCAACGGCGACGGCCACGCCACCCGCTCAACCGCCGAATCCACCGGTACCAAAGCCAACTGCCGCTGCGCCCCGAACAGCACCGCACACCCCGCGATCGCCTCCCGCGCCACCCGCCCGAGCCCCTCCCACCCGTCCGCCCCGATCCCGACGACCACAATCGGCGGCCCCGACCACGACGCCGCGGTCACCGCGGCATCCGCCGCCACACTGCTTGTGGCAGTAGGCGCATCACGAAGAACGCCGGTTGCAGCACCCGCGGTACCCACACCCGACTGGCACGGCGACGCAGACCGTCGACCACGGCGGCGGCGACTCGGTCCGGCGTGCTCGAAAACGGAGCCGGGTCCATGCCCGCTGTCATCCGCCCGATCACGAAGCCGGAGCGGACCAGCAGTAGGTGAACGCCACTGCCGTGCAAGGCATCCGAGAGCCCGCTGGCGAAACCGTCGAGTCCGGCCTTGGCCGAGCCGTACACATAGTTGGCCCGCCGCACCCGCACCCCCGCGACCGAACTGAACACCACCATCTGCCCGTCACCTTGTGCGCGCAGCAGATTCGCCAGCGTGGTGAGCACACTGATCTGCGCAACGAAGTCGGTATGCACCACCGCGAGCGCATGCGCCGGATCCCGCTCCGCCCGCACCTGATCTCCCAGCACCCCGAACGCGAGCACCGTCACCCCGAGCCCGCCGTGCTCAGCCACAAGCTTCTCCAGCAACGCCGGATGACTCGCCGTGTCATCGGCATCGAACTCGACGCAATGCACGGCCGACGCCCCCGCAGCCCGCACAGCCGCACTCTCCTCGGCCAACTCGCCACTACGCCGTGCCGCGAGAATCACCACCCGCCCCGGCGCCAACCGCCGCGCCACCTCGAGCCCGATCTCACTGCGCCCACCGAGTACCAACACCGGCCCATCAGCAATTCCGCCGCCACCACGCAATCCCATGCGCCCAGTCTGCTCCCCCACCCCTCCACACCTTGCGCCGACCATCCGGTGCAGCCGGATATGCCGCGGGGACCAGCAGCTATGTGCGCCGACGACGCTATCGAGCCGCAGCGAGCTTCGCCCTGCGACTGGAGTCAAGACGTCCACGTCCAATCTGCTGAACACAACCAGCAGCGACATGCCGGACACTGAGCCGCCTGTGACCATGCCGACCATCCCGCCAGCGTCGTGCCTCACCAGTCGACGCGGACCACACGCCGACATGTTTAGGGCGGTGCAGCGCCGACCCGGATTGAGGCCGAGTTCGGCGGTCGGACAGGCGCTACCGGCTCGAGTATCAATCACGACTACGGTCGGGGCATGCCGATCAGCACAACGCAGCTGTCCCCGACCGCGCTCGATTTCGTCACCGAGCGGCACCTTGCGACATTGACCACGTTGCGCGCCGATGGCACGCCGCACGTTGTCGCGGTCGGGTTCACCTGGGATCCCGAGGCCGGGATCGCGCGGGTCATCACCAATGACGGATCAGTGAAAGTGCGGAATGTGCGCCGGTCCGGGTACGCGGCTGTCAGCCAGGTGGACGGTATTCGCTGGCTCACGCTCGAAGGGCCCGCAGCTGTCCTCGACGATCCGGAAAGCGTCGCCGAGGCGGTCGATCGCTACGCGGGCCGCTACCGAGTGCCTCGGGAGAACCCGACGCGTGTGGTGATCGCGATTCAGGTACAGCGGGTGTTGTCGAGCAGCACCCTTACGACCGCCAGCTGAGGTAGGACGCCACTGCGGCGAGTGTCGTCGAACAGCACGCCAACGACCGCCAACCGAGGCACCACGCCCCACGGCGGGTGTCGGCGAGCAGCGCACTTTCGACCGCTGGCCTTGGTACGACGCCACGGCGGGCGGATGTAGTCGAACAGCACGCCAACGACCGCCGGCGGAGGCACCGCGCCGCTGCGGCCTTACAACACTGTCAGGCCGTGTGGGCGGTTGTTCATCGACTCGCAGCCGTCCTCGGTGACCACGACAATGTCTTCGATTCGGGCGCCCCAGTCGCCGCGGAAGTAGATGCCGGGCTCGATGCTGAATGCCATGCCGGGCTGCAGGATCAGGTCGTTGCCCGCGACGATGTAGGGCTCCTCATGGACGGACAGGCCGATGCCGTGGCCGGTGCGGTGCACGAAGGCGGGGCCGAAACCGGCGGCGGTCAACGGGTTTCGCGCCGCCGCGTCGACCGACTCCGCGGTGACGCCGGGGCGAACGGCGGCGACGGCGGCGGCCTGGGCCTGTTCCAACTCCGCGAATTGTGCGGCCACTTCCGCTGTCGGGTCGCCGAGCACGTAGGTGCGGGTCGAGTCGGAGAAGTAGCCGGGCTCGACGGGGCCGCCGATATCGATCACGACCACATCGCCGGGCTCGATTACCCGCTGCGATACCTCGTGGTGCGGGTCCGCGCCGTGCGGGCCGCTGCCCACGATGACGAACGCGGCAGCGGTGTGGCCCTCCTCGACGATCGCGGCCGCGATGTCGGCGCGCACCGCCGCCTCGGTCCGCCCGGCTCGCAGCCACTCGCCCATCCGTGCGTGCACCCGGTCGATCGCGGCACCGGCCCTGCGCAGCGCGTCGATCTCGGCGGCATCTTTGATCATGCGCATTTCGCGCAGCACGGGGGTAGCCGAAACCGGCAGGCCGCTAAAGGATTCCGCCAGCGGCAGCAGGTGCAGCGCGGGCATGGCATCGGTGACGGCGACGCGAGAACCGACATGCAGCGCCGACTTCACCACCTGATACGGATCGGTGCCGTCGACCCAGTCCAGCACATGCAGGCCGAGATCGCCCGCCGCCGAAGCCTCCAGTGCCGCCAGCTCCAGCTTCGGGATCACCACCGAGGGAGTAGCACCGTCGGACGGGATCACCAGACAGGTGAGCCGTTCGAAGGATTCGGCCGCCGACCCGATCAAGTACCGCAAATCCGGTCCCGGTGTGATCAGCAGGGCATCCAGATGAGCAGCCCGCATCAGCTGCACGGCCCGCTCGAGCCGATTACCGTAGACGTCCGCCGCGAATCGTGACTCCGTGTGCGAGCTCATACCCCTCGACGTTACCCGCCGCCGCTGCCCGACAACCCGAATACCCTGTTTCAGCAACAGCGGCCGCCGCACACGATGGGGCATGACCTGTGGCCGCCCAACACCGTTCGTCGATCAGCACCGCCATAGATGACGAAGGCTCGCCGCACCTCGGCGCTCGACGCACTGCCCTGCTCGGCCGTCGCCTGTGCGACCAACGCCGAACCCCGAGCCGACTGACCTACAGGCTTCCGTCGCCGAGACCTGGTCACCGAACATCGAGCAAGCACCCAACGCCGACACCGAACACCCCGCGAGCCGAACGCGAGCACCCGAGCAGCCTTCCGGCGCCCGTCACCACGCATCGAGTCGGCGGCCACGACCCGGTTCGTCGGCCAGAGGTCGAGTCCGTGACGCAATCACCGAGACTTGCCGGGGCGGGCAGGTAGCCTCACCTGGGTGACTTCAGCCGCGACTTCCGGTGGACCCCTGCTGTTGCTCGATGGAGCGAGCCTATGGTTCCGCGCGTTCCATGCGATCCCCGAGAAGATCGCCGCTCCCGACGGTCGTTCGGTGAATGCGGTGCGCGGTTTCACCGACATGGTCGCGTCGCTCATCACCAAGCATTCGCCGAGCAGGCTGGTTGTCTGCCTCGATCTGAATTGGCGGCCGACGTTCCGGGTGGAGTTGGTGCCGTCGTACAAGGCGCACCGGCTCGACAGCTCGGCAGGCGCCGCGCCGGGCGCCGAGGAGGTACCGGATCGGCTCACCCCGCAGGTCGAGATGATTCTCGAGGTGCTCGCAGCGGCCGGAATCGCCACCGGTGGCGCGGACGGGCTGGAAGCCGACGACGTGCTCGGGACACTGGCCACCCAGGAGCGCACCGACTCGGTGGTGGTCGTCAGCGGTGATCGTGACCTTTTGCAGTTGGTACGCGACGAGCCTGCGCCGCCGGTCCGGGTGCTCTACGCGGGTCGCGGACTGGCCAAGGCCGAACTGTTCGGCCCCGCCGAAGTGGCCGCGAAATACGGTGTGCCCGTCGCGAATGCCGGACGGGCCTACGCAGACATGGCCACGCTGCGCGGTGACGCGTCGGATGGCCTGCCCGGGGTCGCGGGAATCGGCGACAAGTCCGCCGCGGTATTGATCTCCCGCTTCGGTTCACTCGAGGCGCTGCAAGCCGCCGTGGACGATCCGGCAGCGGATCTTTCACAGACTGTGCGCGCCAAGCTGCGGGCCGCCGAGACTTACCTGAAAGCCGCCGCCCCGGTGGTCCGGGTGGTGTGCGACGCGGAGGTCGAACTGTCCCGCCCGGATACACTTCCCGCAACTCCGGCCGACCCGGATCGCTTGCGCGAGCTGGCCAGCGCATTCAATGCCGAAAGTCCCATCGCACGCTTGATCACCGCGATGACCGTGGCCCACTCTTCCTGAGGTGGGCACCGCGCCGACCACGACGTCATGCCTCCAGGTGCCGCACCAAGCGCGCGGATCTGGGTGACCTCGGCACAGTGTCAGCCCAGCGCAGCGCCCGGCGGAATTCCGCTCCGACAAACGCACCGGACGCCCGCGCCGCAACGCGGGCGTCCCGGTATCCGAGTCAGTTGGGGCGGCCGACCTCGTAGGTGCCGTCGTCCTTGGTGATCTTGACGGTGACCTTCTTCTGCTCACCGCTGACCTTCAGGCTGCAGGTAAAGGTCGCGTCGACCTCGACCTTCTGGCCGGCGGGGCAGGACACGTCGGCGACGTCCTGGATGCCGTAGGAATCCGAGAGCACCTTCGTGACGCCGTCCTGAACTGCGGCGTTGTCCAGCTCATCCTTGCTGGTCAGCACAAGGACCAGGGCGACGATGGCGCCGAGCACGAGGAGCGCACCAACACCTAGGCCGATGAAAAGGCCTTTGCCCTTACCGCCGCTCTGCGTCGGGATCTGCTGAGCCTGCCCCCATTGTGGCTGCTGACCCTGCTGACCCCACTGCGGCTGCTGGCCCTGCTGACCCCAGTCCTGCTGCGGCGGCTGGCTGGGCTGCTGACCCCACTGCGGCTGACTGGGCTGGCTGGGCGGCTGCTGACCCCACTGCGGCTGGCTCGGCTGGCTGGGCTGCTGACCCCACTGCGGCTGATTCGGCTGGCTGGGCGGCTGCTGACCCCACTGCGACTGCGGTGCCGGCGGCTGATCGCCCCACTGCTGGGTCGGCGGCGCAGTCTGCGGCGTCTGTGGCTGACCACCCCACGGCGACGGCGACGAGCCACCGGGTGTCTGCTGTCCGCCCCACTGCTGGGTGGGGTCGTTGCGTCCCTCCCCGGGACCAGGGGCGTCGTTCGGTCCGTACGGGCCGCTCATCTGCTTGCCTCCACTCGCATCGTTGTACATACGGTAGCCCCCCGCGTGAGACTCGTCGCAGAACAGGACCAATCCCATTTCCGAACCGATCCTGTCCGACTCCTCCGCCACGGTCGGTACGCGAAAGAAATCAAATCACAATCGAATCGGCTACGCCGCGTCCACCGCAACGACACCCCGTCGGATTGCGCGCACCGCCTTCGCCGCGGTCCCGGCGATCACCGGATCGTCGGCGGTGCCGTGGATCTGATCGAGCAAGTCGATCACCTGCCTGCACCAGCGCACGAAATCGCCCGCGGACAGCGCGGTGCCCCGATCGCCGCTGGCCAGCAACGACTCGGCCAACCCGTCGCCGCGCGCCCATTTGTAGACACCGGTGACGAACCCGAGATCCGGTTCCCTGGTCGGCTGCAGCTTGTGCCGCGCCTCGTCGGAACGCAGTTGCGTCCACACCTCGACAGTGCCGCCGACCGCCCGCCGGATCGGCTCCGTCGGTCCGCTCGCGCCGAGATATCCACCCTCCTGGCGTGATTCGTACACCAGGATGGACACCACGGCAGCCAATTCGGCGGGCCCGAGTCCACGCCACAGCCCCTGGCGCAGGCATTCGGCGACGAGCAAGTCACTTTCCGCGTAGATCCTGGCCAGCCTGCGACCCTCCGCGGTCACCTCACCCTCATGCACGAACCCACGCTCCTCCAGCAGCGCAAGGATCCGGTCGAAGGTGCGGGCCAGCGAGTTCGTCGTCGCGGCAACCTTCTGGCGCATTGTCTCGGTCTCGCGAGCCAACCGGTTGTAGCGCTCGCCGACCCGGCTCATCTGCTCGCGATCGGACCGGGTGTGCGCCGGATGCGAACGCAGGCTGCGCCGCAGCGTATCCAATTCCCGATCGTCGGCCGCTTTGGATCGCTGGCCACGCCGCTGCCGACCCGGCACCGAGATTCCGGTGCTGCGCAGCGCCGAGGCCAGATCACGGCGAGTACTCGCGGTACGGTGATCGACCCGGCGGGGCAACCTCATGTGGCCGAGCGCCTTCGCGGGCACCGGGAAATCGGCCACCGATACCCGGCCCGCCCATTTGTCCTCGGTGAGCACCAGTGGGCGCGGGTCGCCCGGCGTGGCGTCCGGCTCCAGGATGACCGCGAGCCCGGCGCGGCGCCCGGACGGAATCGCCACCACATCACCGCGGCGCAGGGACGTCAGCGAACTCACCGCGGCACCGCGGCGGTCGGAGCGGCTCTGCTGTTCGATCTGCCGTTCCCGCTGCTTGATCCGCTCGCGCAGCGAAATGTATTCGAGGAACTCACCATCCGCGCCGCCGAGCTGCGTGCGCAGCTTGCGCAATTGATCTTCGTTGCGCTCGATGCCGCGCACCAGCCCCACCACCGAACGGTCGGCCTGGAACTGCGCGAACGAGCGCTCGAGCAGGGCACGCGCCTCGTCGGCGCCCATCCGATCGATCAGATTGATCGACATGTTGTAGCCGGGCCGGAATGAACTGCGCAGCGGATAGGTCCGCGTCGACGCGAGACCGGCCACCGCGCTGGCATCGACCTCCGGCTGCCACAGCACCACCGCGTGGCCCTCGACGTCGATGCCGCGCCGGCCCGCACGGCCGGTCAGCTGGGTGTATTCGCCCGGGGTGAGCTCGGCGTGCGACTCACCGTTGTACTTGACGAGGCGCTCCAGCACCACAGTGCGCGCGGGCATGTTGATGCCCAATGCCAGCGTCTCCGTAGCGAATACGGCCCGCACCAGCCCCCGCACGAACAGTTCCTCGACGGTGTGCCGGAAGGCGGGCAGCATGCCCGCGTGGTGCGCGGCCAGGCCGCGATGCAGCGCCTCGCGCCACTCCCAGTAACCGAGCACCTCGAGATCGTCCTTCGGCAGATCTCCGGTGTGCTTCTCGATAATGGCGTCGATAGCCTCGGTCTCGTCGTCGCGGCTCAGGTCCAGCCGCGACCGCAGGCACTGCGCGAGCGCACCGTCGCAGCCCGCCCTGCTGAAGATGAAGGTGATCGCGGGCAGCAGCCCTTCCTCGTCGAGCTTGGCGAGCACCTCGGGCCGCGGCAGCGGGCGGAAGTCCCGACGCGGTCCGCCCCGACCGTTGCGCGGTCCACCCCAGCCGTTCATCCGGTCCGCGGACTCGCGCTGCCGGATGTAGCGGACCAGGTCTTCGTCGACGAGGATCTTCTGGTCGCTGGAATCGGTGTCGAACAGATCGAACATCCGACGCCCGACCATCACGTGCTGCCACAGCGGCACCGGGCGCGTCTCGTCGACCACCACGGCGGTGTCGCCGCGCACGGTCTCCATCCACGCGCCGAATTCCTCGGCATTGCTGACCGTCGCGGACAGGCTGACCAGCCGCACGTCGGGCGGCAGATGCAGGATGACCTCTTCCCACACCGCGCCACGGAATCGGTCGGCGAGGTAGTGCACCTCGTCCATCACCACGAAGGCCAGCCCGCGCAGCGCGTCCGAGGAGGCGTAGAGCATGTTGCGCAACACCTCGGTGGTCATCACCACCACCGGCGCATCCGGATTGATCGACTGGTCACCGGTGAGCAAACCCACCTGATCACGGCCGTGCCGTTCGGTGAGATCGGCGAACTTCTGGTTGGACAACGCCTTGATCGGCGTGGTGTAGAAGCACTTTCCGCCCGCAGCCAGGGCCAGATGCACGGCGAACTCACCGACGACGGTCTTGCCCGCACCGGTCGGCGCGCACACCAGCACGCCGTGCCCGCCCTCGAGAGCCGCACAGGCGTTGCGCTGGAATGGATCCAGGGTGAAACTCAGCTCGGCAGAAAACTTTGCCAGCTCGCCTACCTGCGACCGGTGATATGACACCGTCAGAGGGTATCGGAGTAGTCCGACATCGGTCGCGCGGATTTCTCCGGCGGTTCGACGATGGATTCCGAGGGCCGGATCGGCTCGGGACCGCTCAGTGAGGATGCTTCCTCATCCGAGAGCGCCGCCAAAGATTCGGCTTCCTTACGGGCACGGCGGCGGTCGTTGATCCGCGCGAACTGCACGGCCACCTCGAACAGGACGGTCAGCGCGAGGGCGAGGGCCAGCATCGAGAAGGGATCCTGCGGGGTAACAATGGCCGCAAAGACGAAGAGCCCGAAGATGATTCCACGCCGCGAGGACTTCAGCCGCGCGTAGCTCAGCACCCCGACCATGTTCAATCCGATGACCAGCAACGGTGTTTCGAAGCTGATGCCGAAGATGATCAGCAGCTGGATGATGAACCCGAAGTACTGCGAACCGCTCAACGCCGTGATCTGCGCGTTGTTGCCGATGCTGAGCAGGAAGCTCAACGCGTGGGCGACAACGACATACGCCAATACGGCGCCCGTCGCGAACAGCACGGAGCCCGACGTGACGAAGCCGACCGCGTACTTGCGCTCCTTCGCGTACAGACCGGGGGTGATGAACGCCCACAACTGGTACAGCCAGATCGGCGCGGCCAGCACGACGCCCGCCGTCATGCCCACCTTCAAACGCAGCATGAACTGCTCGAACGGGGCCGTCGCCAGCAACCGGCAGGCGCCGTCCGGTGTGAGCGAGGCCCGCGAGGACGCGGGCAGCGAACAGTACGGCCCGAGCAGGACATCGCCGAGGCTCTCGATGCCGAAGATCGTGTGCGAATACCAGAAGAAACCGAACATCGTGGTCAGCAGGACCGCGGCGATCGAAATCAGTAGTCGGCTGCGCAGCTCTTGCAGATGCTCGACCAACGACATGGTGCCGTCGGGATTCGTCCTGCGCTTGCTGTGCCGAGGATCGAACGGGATTCGCATGGTGGTGTGTTGGCCCCTGGGTTGGATGTGCCCGCGTCGGCGGCGGTGCCGGCGATTCGGCGGGCAACAGCGCTATGCCCGGAGCGAGTTCGACTCACCCCGGCACTGAAGCTCGACTCAGAGCGACTTCGGCTGGGCCTGGGGCTCCGCTACGGTCGCCTGCGGCTGGACGATCGTCGCCTGCGGCTGGGCGACGGGTGCCTGCTGCAGTTCCTGGACCGGTTGCTGAACCGGTGCCGCGTTTGCCGGGGTGGTGCTCTCGCTCTGCATCTGGCTGACCTCGCTCTTGAAGATGCGCAACGACCGACCCAGGCTGCGGGCGGCGTCGGGCATCCGCTTCGCGCCGAAGAACATCACGAAGAGCCCGGCAATGATCAGCCAGTGCCAGATGCTCAGACTGCCCATGGTTAACCTCCCAAGAATGTGGTAGCTCCGATGCTACCGGACCATGACATGGGCGAACGCCCACGTCGGTACTCGTTTGCCGGGCGTTCAACCCCGGCCGGTGGCGGCCGCCGCCCGCAGCTGTTCCAGCAGTTCCGGACCAGTCCAGGTGCGGCTATCGCCGTGTTCGGCGGCCACGATCAATTCGATCAGTCGTTGATTCACCGGCGTCGGTGCCCCGACCATGGCGCCGAGGCTCACAATTTCGCCGCACAGCCAGGAGATTTCGGTCTTGCGGCCGAGCGCGAGATCGTCGGCCATTGATGAACGCGCGACCGGGTCGATCGCCAGCACCTGGCCCGCAACCCGGCGGAAGATCCCATCCGGAACGGTCAGCAGCCGGGCCATCAGCCGCGGCGGCAGTGGCGTCAGCCGGGCCGGGCGAATTCGTGCTCTGTTCATCGCGGCGAGCGCTTCGCTCTGGGTGAGCGCCAGGCAGCGTCGGTAATTCCGGTCGGCCAGTTCCTCGCGCAGCGGTCTTCCGGACAGGGCGTTGATGGGATTGTTGAGATTGAGCAGCAACTTGGCCCACTGCACCGGCAGCAGGTCAGAATGCCGACGCAGCGGCAGCCCGGCCCGCGCGAAGACCTCGACGAACGGCTCCAGCGCCGGATCCTCCTGCACCGAGAGCCCGCCGTCGGTGCCGCGATGGAAGCGGCCGTCCGCGTGATGGACGACGTTGAACATCACCATGCCCGCCAGCACCACGCAGGTGGGCAGGACATCCCGGATCACCGCATCGTTGCCGATCCCGTTCTGCAGGCTCAACACCACGGTGCCGGGGCGGATCTTGCCGGCCAGCTCGCGCACGGCCTCGGAGGTCGCCGCCGATTTCACCGCGACGAGCACCAGATCCGCCGACCCGACGTCCTCCGGTTCGGTGGCGACGCGGAACCCGTCTGCGGCGACCACGTCCGCACCGCCGTCGAGATCGGTCAGGCGTAGCCCGGACGCGGTGATCTCATCCAGCGCGCGACGCCTGCCGACGAACGTCACGTCCGCGCCGGCGGCCGCCAGCTTGCCGCCGACGAAAGTGCCGATACTCCCGGCACCGAGCACCATTACGTGACAGGTCACGCCGGCCCAGCTTCCTCTAGTTCAACCTCGTCGTACGCCGCGAGCGCGGCATTCGAGCGTTCGCGCACCGCGGCGACCAGCTCCGGCGGGCCGAGCACGGTGACGCCGGAGCCGAAGCCGAGCAGCAGCCGAGCCATCCAGTCCAGGGTGGCGAACCGCATGGTCACCTCCAGGCTGCCGTCGGGATGCACGGCCAGCCGATGCATCGGATATTGGTCGAGCACCCAGCCGTAGTCGCCGCCAATCCGCAAGCGGGCCAACGGAACCGCGGGATCGTCCTGGAACAGGTCGAGCGCGGCGGACTCCTCGGTCGCGTGGCTCGGCGGGCGCGCAGGCTCATCGAGTTCGGTGGCGGCCTCGATCCGGTCGAAGCGGAACAGCCGCACCCCTTCGGCCTGCCTGCACCACGCCTGCAGATAACTGTTGTTGTCCACCAAGACGATCCGAATGGGATCGACGACCCGTTCGGACACCACATCGCGACTGGCCGAGTAGTAGACCAGCCGCAGCGCGCGCTGGCGGGCCAGCGCCGAGCGCACCGTCGCCACCGCGGGAGCCTCGACCGGCGCGGTCGAGGACTCCACCGACCCTGCCCCTTCGGCGGATCCGCCGTTGGAGATGGCCGACTCGATCTTCGCGATCGCCGCGTGCGCCGCGGTCGGATCGACCATGCCCGGCATATCCACGATCGAGCGCAACGCCACCAGCAGCGCTGTCGCCTCGGTGGAGGTCAGTCGCAACGGTCGGTCGATCCCCGCCGAGAAGGTGACCTCGATGCTCTCCTCGGAGAACGACAGGTCGATCAGGTCACCGGGTCCGTAGCCGGGCAGCCCGCACATCCACAGCTGATTCAGGTCACCCATCAGCTGTTTGGTGGTGACGCCGAGATCGACGGCCGCCTCGGCGGCGCTGATGCCGGGGTGGGCGATGAAGTACGGGATCATGTTCAGCAATCGCGAAAGCCGAACGGACAAACGCGAAGTCACGCGGTAACCTCCGTGCGATCGAAGACCGAGCGTAGTCTCGCGACGACATCGGCGCGCAACTCCTCCGGTGTGAGCACCACCGCATCCGGTCCGAGCCCGGTGATCAACCGGGCCAGCCAGTCGCGAGAGCGGATGGGCAGCTCGACCACCACACCATGACGAGCGCCGATCGTTCGTTCGCCGGTGATCCGGCCGAGTCTGCGGATTTCCCTGCCATGGTCGTCGGCCACCCACACCGTGGCCGAGCCGGTCACCGGGGCACTGCCGGTGACGGTGTCGACGATCGCGCGCAGGTCCACCCCGTCCGGCTTGCTGACCGCGTTCGGCGGACCATAGGCGGTCACGTCGTCACCGATCCGCGACAGCCGGAAGCTGCGCACCGCGTCCCGGTCCCGATCGTGGCCGACGAGGTACCAGCGACCGTGGTGGGTCACCACGCCCCACGGCTCCACGTCACGCATGAGATAGGGCGCGTTGACGGCGCCACGGTGTTCGAACCGCACCGCCTGCCCCGCATCGATGGCCGTCAGCAGTTTGCCGAGAACCGGCTCCGAACCTCGCGTGCGCGCCGGCACCGCGGGCACCGAGGCCACAGCGGCATCGGTTTCGACGTGGATCCCGGCCGCACGCAGCTTGAGCAGCGCACCCTCGGCGGCGGCCGCGAGCTCCGGCGATTCCCACATCTGCACGGCGACCGCGACCGCGGCAGCCTCCTCGCTGCTCAGGTCGATCTCGGGCAGCTCGTAGGCGTCACGGTTGATCCGGTAACCCTCCATCGTGGAGTACCGGCTCACCGGCCCGACCTCGAGCGGAATGCCCAGGTCGCGCAGCTCGTTCTTGTCCCGCTCGAACATCCGGCTGAACGCCTCGTCGCTGACCGACTCCTCGTAGCCGGCGACACTGTCCCGAATCCGCTCCGCGGTCAAGAACTGCCGGGTCGACAGCAGCGCGATGACCAGATTCATCAGCCGCTCGACCTTGGATATCGCCACCCGAACAGGGTAATGGGCGGGGCCGAAGAACGGCGCGGCGGCGCACTATTCACGCGCTACGGACATGTCACACTTACCGGATGATCGTCGCCTTCTCCGTGACCCCGCTCGGCGCCGGCGTCGACGTCGGCCGTGCCGTCGCCGAAGCGGTCCGGGTGGTCCGGGCCAGCGGACTGCCGAACCGCACCGACGCCATGTTCACCACGATCGAGGGCGAATGGGACGAGGTGATGGGTGTGGTGAGGCAGGCCACCGACGCCATCCTCGCGGTCGCGCCTCGGTGCAGCCTGGTGATCAAGGCCGACATCCGGCCCGGCGTCACCGACGCGATGACCGCGAAAGTCGAGACCGTCGAGCGGTACCTGGCGGAGTCATAGGACGCACATTCGGGACCTATTCGCTTCGGCAACAGAGGTTCTCGCGTACACCACAGCGGGCCCCGGTTCGTCGTGACGAACCAGAGCCCGGTGTGGAGATGCTCGCTACATCGACGCGATGAGCCGGTCGACGCGCTCGTCGACCGAGCGGAACGGGTCCTTGCACAGCACGGTGCGCTGGGCCTGGTCGTTCAGCTTCAGGTGCACCCAGTCGACGGTGAAGTCGCGGCCCGCCTCCTGCGCTGCGGTGATGAAGTCGCCGCGCAGCTTGGCCCTTGTGGTCTGCGGCGGGGTGTCGACCGCGGCATCCACGGCCTCGTCCTCGGTGATCCGCTTGGCCAGACCCTTGCGCTGCAGCAGGTCGAAGACGCCGCGGCCACGCTTGATGTCGTGGTAGGCCAGATCCAGCTGGGCGATCTTCGGATCCGACAGCTCCATGCCGTAGCGGTCCTGGTAACGCTGGAACAGCTTGCGCTTGATCACCCAGTCGATCTCGGTGTCGACCTTCGCGAAGTCCTGCGCCTCGACCGCGTCCAGGGTCCGACCCCACAGGTCGACGACCTGGTCGACATACGGGTCGCGGTCGCGGTTGCGCAGGTGCTCGACGGCGCGTGCGTAGTACTCGCGCTGGATGTCCAGTGCACTGGCCTGCCTGCCGCCGGCCAGCCGCACCGGGCGTTTGCCGGTCAGGTCGTGGCTCACCTCACGGATGGCGCGGATCGGGTTGTCCAGGGCGAAGTCGCGGAACGAGACGCCCGCCTCGATCATTTCCAGCACCAGCGAGGCCGTGCCGACCTTGAGCATGGTGGTGGTCTCGGACATGTTCGAGTCGCCGACGATCACGTGCAGACGGCGGTATTTCTCCGCGTCCGCGTGCGGCTCGTCGCGGGTGTTGATAATCGGCCGGGAACGCGTGGTCGCCGAGGACACGCCCTCCCAGATGTGCTCGGCGCGCTGCGACAGGCAGAACGTGGCCGCTTTGGGTGTCTGCAGGATCTTGCCCGCGCCACAGATCAGCTGGCGAGTGACCAGGAAAGGCAGCAGGACGTCGGAGATCCTGGAGAATTCACCGGCCCGCACCACGAGGAAGTTCTCGTGGCAACCATAGGAATTACCCGCCGAATCGGTGTTGTTCTTGAACAGGTAGATATCGCCGCCGATACCCTCCTCCGCGAGGCGCTGCTCGGCGTCGATCAACAGCTCCTCCAGCACCCGCTCACCCGCCCTGTCATGGGTGACCAGCTGCGCCAGGTTGTCGCATTCGGCCGTCGCGTACTCCGGATGCGACCCGACATCGAGATAGAGCCGAGCACCGTTGCGGAGGAACACGTTCGAGCTTCGGCCCCAGGAAACTACCCGTCGGAACAAATACCGGGCTACCTCGTCAGGACTGAGCCGGCGGTGTCCGTGGAAGGTGCACGTCACACCGAATTCGGTCTCGATCCCCATGATTCGTCGCTGCACACTATCGACATTACAGCCATGTCATGTACTCGCGTGGAGCTGCGGACAACCCGGATGCATACGTCTTCACAACGATTCTGCATGTCGACGCAACATTAGCCGGAAAAGTATCGGCTACGACCGAGGCCCCCGGCGCTCCGTGGGACGGAACACCGGGGGCCTCGCAACCGCATGGGGCGACATTTACTCCGACTTCGGAGCATCCTCCGCTTCCGCCGCGGCGGTAGCCGCGGCGGCCTTGCTCTTGCTGCCCGACTTACTGCCGGCCAGCAGCTGCTCCAGGGCGGTATCCGAGACCCGACGGAACGCCCGTCGCGGCCGCGCCTGCTCCAACGTGGCGACCTCGAGCGTGCTCACCCCGAGCACGCGCTTTTCCTTGTCCGCGCCCTCCGGCACCCCGGCCGTCAGCGCCTTGACGGCCACTCCGACGGCGGAGGACAGGTCGAGGCCGGGCTGGTAGGACGCCTTCAACGCGGTGAGGATCGGCTCGGTCGTACCGCCCATCACCACGTATTCGCGCTCGTCGACGATCGACCCGTCGAAGGTGATCCGGTACAGCACCGAGGTCGGCGTCTGCTCCGGATACCCCACCTCGGCCACACAGATCTCCACCTCGTACGGCTTGAGCTGATCGGTGAAGATAGTGCCGAGGGTTTGCGCGTAGGCATTGGCCAGGCCGCGACCGGTGACATCGCGCCGGTCGTACTGATAACCCTTCAGATCGGCCTGCAGGATGCCGCCGCGGCGCAGCGCCTCGAACTCGTTGTACTTGCCCACCGCGGCGAATCCGACGCGGTCGTACAGTTCACTCACCTTGTGCAGCGTCGCCGACGGGTTCTCGGCGACGAACAGCACACCCTTGTCGTACACCAACACGATGACACTGCGACCACGACCGATGCCCTTGCGCGCAAGTTCGGTCTTGTCGCGCATGATCTGTTCGGCCGACGCGTAATACGGCAGTGTCATGCTCGAGCACTCCCTTCTTCGGCGGCCTCGCGGTCGGCGGCGATCCCGCGAGCGATCTCCGCCAAGCGCTCCTCCGTCACCAGATCGGCACCCTCGTCGTTGACGACGATCGCTGTCGGATAGATGCCGCGCACGATGTCCGGACCGCCGGTGGCAGTGTCGTCGTCGGCCGCGTCGAAGAGCGACTCCACGGCGATGCGCAGCGCGCGATCCTCGTCGATTCCCTTGGCGTACAGCTTCTTCAGCGACGACTTGGCGAAATTCGAACCGGAACCGACCGCGGTGTAGCCGAAGCGTTCCTCGCTCCGACCGCCGACCACATCGTAGGAAACGATGCGGCCCGCTTTGTCCGGATCGGTGGCGTACTCGTCGTAGCCGACCAGTACCGGCACCACCGCAAGGCCCTGAAGCGCCGCGGGCAGATTGTCCCGCACCATCTTCGAGAGCTTGTTCGCTTTACCGTCGAACGTCAGCGAGACGCCCTCGATCTTCTCGTAGTACTCGAGCTCCACCGCGAAAAGCCGCACCATCTCGATCGCCATGCCCGCGGTCCCCGCGATGCCTGCCGCCGAGTAGGTGTCGGTGATGTACACCTTCTCCATGTCCCTGCTGGCCAACAGGTTTCCCATGGTGGCCCGCCGATCACCGGCGATCAGCACGCCACCGCGATAGGAGACCGCGACGATGGTGGTTCCGTGCGGAGCCAGGTCCTTCGCGGCGGTGCCACCGGACATTCCGGTGGCACCTTCTATCGCGGCGAATCTGTTGCCTGGCAACAGTTCCGGTGCGTGCATGCGCAGGTGTTCGGTGAATGACGAGAGAGCGTGTCCCGGGTGGAGACGCAACGGGTCACCTGCTGTCACTGGCCGCCCTTCTGCACGTACGCACGAACGAAGTCTTCCGCGTTCTCCTCGAGCACATCATCGATCTCGTCGAGCAGGTCGTCGGTCTCCTCCGCCAGCTTCTCGCGGCGCTCCTGTCCGGCGGCGTCTACGCCCTCCGGCCCCTCATCCTCGTCGCCGCCCCCGGCGCGCTTGGTCTGCTCTTGTGCCATGGCAGCCGACCTCCTCTGTCCTCATCATGACCAGGGCTCATGGTCCGAGCACGGCCCTGATCATGAGCAATGTCCGTGCTCGTCCTACAACACTACCCAGCGACACCGACACGGTGTCGTATTCCGAGCCGATGTGCGGCCGAGTCGACACCCTATGGAGCTCAGGTCGTCAGCTGTTCGACAAGTTCGGCGGCGGTGTTCACGCCGTCCAGCAGCTTGCCGACGTGCGCCTTTGTACCGCGCCGTGGCTCGAGCGTCGGGATGCGCACCAGCGAATCGCCACCCAGATCGAAGATCACCGAATCCCAGCTCGCGGCAGCGATATCGGCGCCGAAACGCCGCAGGCACTCGCCGCGGAAGTAGGCGCGGGTGTCGGTCGGCGGCTTGGTCATCGCATCGAGAATCTGCTGCTCGGTGACAAGTCGCTTCATCGACCCGCGTGCAACGAGACGGTTGTAGAGCCCCTTGTCCAGCCGCACATCGGAGTACTGCAGGTCCATCAGGTGCAGTTTGGGGGCGGCCCAGCTCAGGCCCTCACGCTTGCGCATGCCCTCGAGCAGGCGCAGCTTGGCGGGCCAGTCGAGCAGGTCGGCGCAATCCATCGGATCGCGTTCCAGCAGGTCCAGCACCATCGCCCAGTTCTCGATGATGTCGCGCACCCGCGGATCGTCGTTGGCGGTGCGTGCCACGTACTTCTCCACCCGGTCCAGGTAGATGCGCTGCAACGCCAGCCCGGTGAGCTCGCGGCCGTCGGTGAGCGCCACCGTCGCGCGCAGCGTGGGGTCGTGCGAGATCTGGTGCACCGCGGTGACCGGGCGGGCCAGCTGCAGGTCCGACAGATCTTCACCCGCCTCGATCAGATCGAGCACCAGCGCGGTGGTGCCGACCTTGAGGTAGGTGGACATTTCGGCCAGGTTGGCGTCGCCGATGATGACATGCAGCCTGCGGTACTTGTCGGCGTCCGCGTGCGGCTCGTCGCGCGTGTTGATGATGCCGCGCTTGAGGGTGGTCTCCAGACCGACCTCGACCTCGATGTAGTCGGCACGCTGGGACAGCTGGAACCCGGCGTGGTCACCGGACTGGCCGATGCCGACGCGGCCGGAGCCCGTGATGACCTGACGCGAAACGAAGAACGGGGTGAGGCCGACGATGATCTGGTTGAACGGGGTGTCGCGGCTCATCAGGTAGTTCTCGTGGGTGCCGTAGGAGGCGCCCTTGCCGTCGACATTGTTCTTGTACAGCTGCAGCCGCGGGGCGCCCGGCACGCTCGACGCGTGCCGTGCCGCCGCCTCCATCACGCGCTCGCCTGCTTTGTCCCAGATCACCGCGTCGATCGGGTCGACGACCTCGGGGGCGGAGTACTCGGGATGCGCGTGGTCGACATACAGGCGGGCGCCGTTGGTGAGGATCATGTTCGCCGCGCCGACCTCATCGGCGTCGATCACCGGCGCCGGGCCGTTCATCCGACTCAAATCGAAGCCGCGGGCATCGCGCAGCGGCGACTCCACCTCGTAGTCCCAACGAGTTCGCTTGGCGCGCGGCACACCCTCCGCCGCCGCATAGGCGAGTACCGCCTGGGTGGAGGTGAGGATCGGGTTGGCGGACGGCTCGGTAGGAGTGGAGATGCCGTATTCGACCTCGATGCCGATAATGCGCTGCATACGACGAGCCTAATGGGCGCCGTCGGACACAGTCCGTCCGCAGCCCCACGCTCGGCCGCGCGCGGGCGAGGCCACCGCCGGAGCGACGCTCTGCCGCGGCTCGGCGCGACCGGCGGCATCGACCATCCGACGGACCTCAATCTCATACCGTGGGTAGTACTTCCGGAGGATCCGTGCAGGCCGGGGCGGACGGGATATTCGGACCATGACCGAATCGATCGCCGATTCCCAGCTCGATACCGCGGGGCGGCACCATAAACCGGACGAGCCGGACACCGCATCAACCACCGCCGCACCATCGCGACTCATCGCGTTGGACGTGCTGCGCGGTATCGCCATCCTCGGCACGCTCGGCACGAACATCTGGATTCTCACCAATGCCGAAGGCCTCCTCGGCTATGTCGACGAGTTGGGCTCCGACGCGACCGGCTGGATGTGGGCCGAGCGGGTCATGCAGCAGGTGGCGCAGGGAAAGTTCCTCGGGCTGCTCACCATCATGTTCGGCATCGGGCTTGCCATCCAGCAGGGTTCGGCTGCGCGGGGAGGCCGCCGCTGGCCGGGCAACTATCCGTGGCGGGCCGGGCTGCTACTGCTGGACGGCCTGTTGAACTTCTTGTTCATCGCTGAGTTCGACGTCCTCATGGGGTACGCGGCCACCGGACTGATCGTCGCCTTCATCCTCGCGACAAGTGAACGCGCGCAACGTCGTTGGCTGATCATCGCGGCGAGCATCCACGTAACGATGTTGACGCTGATCGCGGTCGCCATGGCGTTCGACTCGCGGCAGGATTCGGCTCCGCAGGAATCGCTGGATCCGAATCCCTATGCCGACGGGACATTCTGGGATCTGGTGCTGTTCCGGCTGGAGAACGCGGGCGCGTTCCGCATCGAGACAGTCTTCGTGTTCCCCATGTCGATCGCGCTGTTCCTGACCGGTGCGCGACTGTTCCGCGCCGGAGTATTCCGACTGGAGGGCGCGCGAATCCGCAAGCGGCTCATGATCGCCGGGCTCGCGGTTGCCGCCCCCCTCGATCTGATCGTCGGTGTCCTCGGTGGTGGAGACATGCTGCTGTTCACCCGATACGGCACGGCACCGTTCGTCGCGTTCGGCATCCTGGCCCTGGTGGCCGAGTTCTACCTGCGCCGCCCGCGTGTCGGGTTCTTCGGCCGCCGCCTCACCGAGGTCGGCCGGACCGCACTAAGCTGCTACATCCTGCAGAACCTGGTGGGGTCGATCCTCTGCTACGGCTGGGGTTTCGGGCTCGCGGCCCGGGTGTCCCCCGATGCCCGCGTTCCGTTCACCGTCGGCACCTACCTGGTGGTCGCGCTGATCATCGTCGGCTTCGCGCACCTCTGGCTGCGCCGCTTCGAGCGGGGACCGGTGGAGTGGCTGTGGAATGCCAGCTACCGCACCCTTACTCGTGAGCGGTGACATGTGCCGTTATCCGTTGTAGTGGACGACTCGAGGGCGCGGCGACTCCACAAGTCGGAAAACCGGCTCAGAGTGGCTACCGTCGTCGATGTGACGCTCGCCGACCGGTATCCCTTGCTACACAAGCCCGCCCGCTGGGAGTGGGGCGGTTTGGACGTCCGGTTCGCTACCGACCCGCCGCCCGACGAACTCGTCACCAACGTCCACGTCGTCTGTTTCATCGGCGACGAGATCGTCCTGTGCCGCGACGATCGTGACGTGTGGCTCGTCCCGGGCGGCA
This sequence comes from Nocardia sp. GCM10030253, assembly GCF_042675075.1. NCBI lineage: Bacteria > Bacillati > Actinomycetota > Actinomycetes > Mycobacteriales > Nocardiaceae > Nocardia > Nocardia sp. GCM10030253. Next base: position 159,255 of record NZ_JBHTDL010000007.1, read on the forward strand.
CCCGCGAGGCGGGCGAGAGCATCGACGACTGCCTGCGGCGTGAGCTGCTCGAGGAGGCGGGCGCCCGCCCGGTCGGTCCCGTGCGGTGGCTGGGCGCCCACTACGCGACCACCGACCATCCTGCGCCCTATCGTGATTGGCAGCCGCACCCGCACAAGGCCTGGCTGTGGTGCGCCGCCGACGTAGTCATCGAGTCGGCTCCGAGCAATCCCGACGATGCCGAAACCATCCTCGAAGTGCGCGCATTCCCGATCTCCGAGGCAATCCGACTCGCACGCACCGATGGCGATCACATGGCCGAATTGCTCGCGCTAGCGGTGGAACTACACCGCCCGTAGTTCACTTCGCCCCGAGCGCCGCCGCGGCACTGTCCGCGCCACCCCTGCCGGTGCAGCGTCCGCGATCGTGGCCGGGCTGTGGCTGAAACTGTCACGGCGGGAGGCGAAGGTGACACCGATGCGCGCGCCGTTTGTCATCGTGGACGTGAACCAGTTCACGGTCCTGAGATGACCGGGGAGAAATCGAGTCGTCGAGCGAACGAATTTGGTCGAGTGCACAAGACTGCGGGCGACAGTCTGCGCGTTTGCCGCTACCGCCGCCGCCGGTTCATGCGGTGAGGTGAGAGATGACATTGAGGTCGACCGCGGCGCCAGGACGACGGTATGACCTGGACCAATTGTGAGCAGAAGGTTGGGTCTTGGATTCATCGACAGTCCCGGCGGGCGCGGCCCGTCCGGACACACTGTGTGCGGCATTCCAGACGACTGCCACGAAGTATCCGGACGCGATCGCGTTGCGCACCATGGGCGGCGGAGTCGCGCTCACCTGGCGTGACTATGCCGATCGAGTGCGCGCCATCGCCGCCGGGCTGGCCGGTCTTGGCGTGCGGCCCGGCGACACGGTCGCGCTGATGATGACCAACCGCCCCGAGTTCCATCTGTGCGACACCGCAGTTCTGCACGCGGGCGGCACCCCGTTCTCGGTGTACAACACCAACCCCGTCGACCTGCTCGCCTACCAATTCGGCAACGCGGGCAACAAGGCGGTGATCTGTGAGCGTCAGTTCGTACCGCAGATTCTCGAGGCCGTGGCCAAGGCAGCCGAGCAGGGCAATCGGGTCGAGCACGTGATCTGCGTCGACGAGGCACCGGAAGGCACGGTGGCCCTGGCGGCCGTGGAGGCAACTCCACTCGAGGACTTCGACTTCGAAACCACCTGGCAGGCCGTGAAACCCGACGATCTGCTCACCATCGTCTACACCTCGGGCACCACCGGCCCACCCAAGGGTGTCGAGCTAACGCACACCAACTTCATCGAAAATGCCAGGATCATCGAACAATTCGGCGGCGGCGGACCAGATGACCGGGTGATCTCCTACCTACCCGACGCGCACGCCGCCAACCGGTGGTTCGCGCACTACCTGACCATGCTCGAGGGCGGCGAGATCACCACCGTCGCCGATTTCAAGAAGGTGGCGGAGGCCCTCGCCGAGGTGCATCCGACGGTCTTCCTCGGCGTCCCGCGCGTGTGGGTGAAAGTCAAAGGTGCGTTGGAGGATCGCTTCGCCGCCGAGAGCCCGATCAAGCGTCGTCTCGTGCGGTGGGCGGTCGGCGTCGGCCGCGCGAAGGCGCGCACGGCGTCCGACGGCCGAACCCTCGGCCCGCTCGACCGACTCCAGTACCAGCTCGCCGAACGGCTCGTGCTCGCACCCATCCGCGAGCGCCTCGGCTTGGATCGGGTGCGCGCCGCGGTCACCGGATCGGTGGCCATCCCGCCGGAGGTGCACGAATTCTTCCTCGGTCTCGGTCTGCCGTTGTGTGAGGGGTACGGCATGACCGAATGCACCGCGGGCGCCACGCTGAACGGACCGGACCGGGTCAAGATCGGCACCGTCGGCACGCCGCTGCCCGGCGCGGAGGTGAAGCTCGGCGACGACGGCGAGGTGCTGATCCGCGGCAAGATGGTGATGCGCGGCTATCGCAACGCCCCGGAGAAGACCGCGGAGACCGTGGATGCCGAGGGCTGGCTGCACACCGGCGACATCGGCACCATCGACGCCGACGGCTACCTCTCGATCATCGATCGCAAGAAGGAACTCATCATCAACGCGGCGGGCAAGAACATGTCGCCGTCCAATATCGAGAACACCATTACCGAGAACTGCCCGCTGGCGGGCACGGTTGTGGTGATCGGCGAGCAGCGGCCCTACAACACAGCGCTGATCTGCCTCGACCCCGATCTGGCTGCCGCGTTCGCGCGACGCAACCAGTCGGCCGCAACCACGGTCGCCGAGCTGGCGAAGAATCCGCAGGTGCTCGCGGCGATCGAACAGGGCGTCGCGGCGGCCAACAGCAAGCTCTCCCGCGTCGAGCAGATCAAGAAATATCGTGTGCTGCCCGAAGTATGGGAGCCCGGCAGCGATGTACTGACCGCCACCGGCAAACTCAGGCGAACCCCGATTGCCACCCGCTACATGGATACGATCGAGTCCCTGTACTCGAAGTAGTCCGGGACGGAGGACAGCAATGATGCCAGCGCGGACCCGGGTGTTCGACGATTTGCACCGAAGGGCCGCGTCGATGATCGACGGGTTCTACACGGCGCTGCCGCCATACCAGCGGCTGCCGCAATCGCTTGTCGAGACCGACTTCGCCCGCGGGACGAAGCTCAATGTCGACCTGTTCTTCGAGTATCTGCGAAGCGGCACGGAGCCGTCGGAGGAGGACACCAGGGAGCTCGTCGAGCTCGCGATGGATCGGATGCGCGACGGCACGCCGCTGCCGGAGGTGCTCGAACGCTACCGGCTCGGCGCGTCTTTCATCTGGGAGCGGCTGCGCGAATCGGCCGCGCCGACCGAGCGTGAGCTGTTTCTCGATGCGTCGCTGGTGCTGTTGAAGTACATCACGCTGGTGACGGCGCGTATCGCGACCGCCGCCACCCACCGTTCGCACGATCCCCGCTGGGAGTTGCTGGAACGCAGGCGCGGCATCGCCGATGCCCTGCTCACCGGTCGCGATCCGATCGAATGGGCCAATGACCCGGTGATCCCGGTGGCCGACGCGTTCCTCGTCGCGGTGTTCCGCCTGTGCGGCACCCGAGGCGCGCCCGCGGCGGCGCTGCGGCACCGGGTCGAGGCGATCCCCGGGGTTTTCCTGCGCTTGGACGCGGGCGGCTGGACCACGCTGATCCCGCTGCCGCCGGGCGATGACGGCGCGGCCACACTGACCGGCCTCACCGCCCGGCTGCCCGCGCAGCTGCCCGGCCAGCTGCCGCCGTATTGGGTGGGCGCCAGCGCCGCGCGGTCTCGTGCCGAGATTCCCACGATGTTCGCCGAGTCGCGGGTGCTCGCGGAACTCGGCCGCTGCCTGTCCCGGCGCGAAATCCTGTGCCGCAGAATGAATTTACAGTTCGAGTACACCGTCGCGGTCAGCGACGCGGCCCGCCCCGGACTGGCCGCGGTGCTCGCGCCGCTGGACTCGCAGCCGATGCTGGCGGAGACACTCGAGGTGTTCGTCGACGGCGGCTTCAACCAACTGGCCACCGCGCGCCAGCTCAGCGTGCACCGCAACACGGTCACCTACCGGCTGTCGCGCGTGCACGAACTCACGGGCCTCGACCCGCACCGGCCCGCGGACGCCATGACCCTCTCGGCGGCCCGGCTGGCTCGTCGCCTGGAGTCCGCCAACTTCGCCCCATGACCATCGCGCATCCGCCGCTGCGGCGCAGCCGACACGATCTGTTCAGCGTCTCCTACACCGACTACCGCCACCTGCCTGAAGGTTCGCGATATGACACCACTCGGTCCCGTCCGCGCAACGCGGCGCAATTGAGTCGCAGCGCACCATTGGACGACGTGCAACTGTGGTTCACCCGCAGCGGCGAGGGCCTTGTCTGCGCACCCGATTCCCGGATACCCCGAAGGCCCGGCCGTTGGTCACCGAGTTCCTCGATCGGGTCGCCGATACCCTGACAACCGCCGTGCGGCCGGGATAGTCTCGGCGAGGGATCCGAACCGGGATTCGCAGTCTGCCGGGAGCATCCGATGATGAAGGCTCTGGTTACCACGACCTCACCTCGATCCGCGAGCGCTGCCGCCGGGCCGCCGGGGGAAGGCACCGCGCTGCTGCGGGCCGGTGTGCTCGCCTTCGGCGGTCCGATCGGCCCGACCGCACTGCATGCCCATCACGCCGTGCAGATCGTCGCCACCTGCACCCCGGTGATCGTGGTGGACGCCAGCGGCATTCGTCATCAGGGCACCCATGTGATCGTGCCCGCCGACGCGCCGCACCGCATTACCGCGGGCGCCGAGCGCGGCACCGCGATCTACCTCGACCCCGAGACCGCCGCGGGCGCGGCCGCCGACCGCAGGGCGCACACCTACGGCTGGGCCGACAGCACCCATTCGCTGCCCATCGATCCGGCGGGGGCAGCGTTGGCCGATGTGGTGGCCGATGTCGTCCGCGATCTCCAGCACGACGCGCGCAACAGCAGCGACACCGAAACGCACGCCGCGGTGACCGAGGCGCTCGGGCTACTTCCCACCCTCGTCCGCGGCGGCCCGGTCCGCGGCGCCGACGTCGCCCGCCGACTAGGCATTTCGGCGACCCGACTGACCCACCTGTTCACCGAACAGATGGGAATCCCGTTGCGCCCCTACATCCTCTGGCTACGCCTGCACGTCGCGGTCAGCCGGGTCCGATCCGGCGACGATCTCACCGCTGCCGCCCACGCCGCGGGCTTCGCCGACAGCGCGCAGCTCACCCGCACCTGCCGTCGCACCTTCGGTCTGCCCCCGTCCGCGTTGAGCCGCCACGTCGATTGGGATCTCGGCGACGAGTCGTAACCGAATCGGTCACCGATTCCGCGTGAACCAGGCACTGGATTGGCCCTTGCAGAGCAAGACGAGGATGGCGAGCGACAGGCCGAGGCCGAGGAAGCCCGTCAACGGACCGACCGCCACCAGGCCGAGGCAAACGAAGGCCTGGATCGCCGCGAGGGCGACCCCGATCACCTGGACCAGTCGACCGACCATGCCGAATGCACAGGCGACGACGGCAAGCAGCCAGGCGAAGAAATATCCGAACGCCATAGCGCCTGCCAATTCGACATTCTCGGCACGCCACGCGATTGCGGTGAGCGTAGCGCCGAATACCGCAAGAGACCAGGCGGCCAACCGAGCCGAACGAACAGTTGCCGGCATTCTTTGTCGCGGACCGGCCTGCGAGATTCCCTGAGGCGGGAAGGGCACAGCATCTTCGGCGCCGCCGCCGAGAGTCGAGTCGTCGTGGACAGATTCGTAACTCACCGCGTTCTCCTCCATTCACCGGTCAAACGCTTGACACCTGTGCGGAGCTCCCGGGCGAACCATAACTTCGGTGTAGGTGTTCGCCGCCACGACGCGCTCGAAGAGTCGTCGCACAGCGGGCTGCGGCAATCGACCGGGTACGCTCGGGGAATGTTCGCGCGGGTTCAGCTCTCGACGTTTGCGGTTTTCGCACTCGTCCTGCCCGCGCTCGCCCTGATCGTGGCTCCCACGAACGAGCACGGCTCACTGGCCCTGCTCGGTGTGGTCGCGGCATCGGTGGTCTTCGCGCTCATCACGCTGCAGACCACACGCAGACTGCCACTACTGGTTGCCCGATCCGGGCCACCGTCCTCGGCGCAACGTCGGCGACGGGGTTCCTTTCTGCGCCAGAGCAATCCTGATACCGCGGGTCGGCCGCGCCCTCGAGCGCCCGGTCTCGCCGACGCCTGACGTCCACCTCGCACTCGCGGCGAGGTGTCGTCGGCGTTTCGGCTGACAATTCCCGTTCCCGTGCGCGCTCGCACGTCTCGCAGTCAGGTATTCCGTCATGCTCGACTTCATCTATTACCCCGTATCCGCCATTCTCTGGATATGGCATACCGCATTCAGCGCGATCCTCGGCCACGACAGTGGACTCGCCTGGATCCTCGCGGTGGTATTCCTCGTCGTCACCCTGCGGGCGGTGTTATACCCGCCATTCCTGCAACAGGCACGCACCCAGGCCGCCGTCAAACGCCTGCAACCGCAGATCACCGCGCTGAAAAGAAATACGCCGACGACAGGCAGCGGCAGACGATCGAGATCCAGAAGCTGCACAAGGAGTACGGCGTCAGCCTGCTCGCGGGCTGCCTGCCAATTCTCGGACAGGGTCTGGTGTTCTTCGGCCTATTTCACGTGCTGCGATCCTTCGATCGCACCGGAACGGCGGGGCACCTGCCCTTCCTTGCGCCCACCGCGCCAATGACGGCCGCACAGAATGCCGCCACACCCAACTACGTCTTCAGCGCCGCGGACGTGCAATCGTTCATGCAGGCCGAGCTGTTCGGCGCGCCATTGTCGGCAACCATGGCCAACGCGGGCAGCCTCACCCTCACCGTCGCTCTGATCGCGATCCCCTTGATGCTGATCGCCGCTGTCGCAACACATTTCACCGCGCGCGCATCGATCGCACGCCAGGACCCGACCGCGACCCAGCTTCCGCTGCTGAACACGCTCTCGCTGTGGGTATTTCCCGCGGGTGCGATCGTCGGTGGCGCGCTGCTGCCGCTGGCGATCCTGTTGTACTGGGTGTCGAACAATGCGTGGACCCTCGCCCAGCAGCACCTCGTCTACCGACGGCTGGACGCCGAATCGGCCGCCGAGGCACGACACGTCGCCACGACCCGAGCGAACACCGCTCCGAAACCGGGCGTGAAGCCGAATAGACGCCGGCGGTGAGCACCTGCCGCCGAACTCACAGCCTGCCGGGTCAGGCAGCGGCTACGCCCGGAGCTTCGACGCGGTCAGCTCCCGCCGACGCCGAGCGCGGTGAGCAGGACCAAAACCACCGTCGTGACAGCAAATACACCATGCCCACCGACGATCACGACGGGGAAATGTCCTTCCGCCGCCTCTTGCTGACCCGCCGCGACACGGGCCCGGTATACCGGAATCCAACGTGCCAGCATGGCGAATCCAAGCAATGCGACCGGAACCAGCAGCCCGAACGCGACCCAAGCCCAAGCAACCTTGTCAACGATGAGGTAAACGATCCACACGACGAGCCCCGTCACGGCCAGCAGGAAGTGACCGAACACGATCGGCGGCGGCAGGTGAGTCGTGCGCGGTTGCCGCGCCCCGCCCTTGGCGATCCAGGTGCCCAGCAGGATGAACCCGCCGATCGCGGTGAATAACCAGGTGATCAATGCGGCAATAGCCATGACAAATCTCCTGACGAGTGTTGGTGAGGTGGTGGGTCAGCGTCGGAACCCGCTGGCCTGGGTGGCTTCGTCGGCAACTCGCACGCCGTAGCGGTAGGCCAGTTTCCCGCCGAGATAGCCGGACACGGCCAGGACCGCCAAGCTCACCGCGGACAGCAGCAACTGGCTGTAGGGGACGGCATCGTGCGGTCCGCCGCCGGTTCGCCGCCAGAGGAAGCCGACCGCGAAGGCGACCGTCACCGCGAGGTTGAGGCTCATGTGGATCAGTCCGGTACGGAACGCGGCGGTACCGGTTGGGATGGCAAGCAGATCGAGAAGGCCGATCGCCGCCGCGGCCAGTGCTCCCAGCACGCCGATCGCGATGAGCCACAGCGAGCCCTTGGCCAGGAACACTGGATCGTCGGCGAACCGGGAGGCAATGTCGAAGATCAGGCTCGCCACCCATGCCCCGAGTGGCACGGTCACCAGGATCGGGTGGAACGGATGCCCGTACGGCCCTGCCAGTATCGCACTCACGGGGTGTTTGGCCTGCTGTGAATCGCTGGTCATGACAACCTCCGAAACGTCAGTGTGTTTCCAATGCTGATTTGTTCGGTCAATGGTTCGAGACAAAGCAGAGCACGGTGGTTGAATACCCATTCAGATGTCCGTATTACCACGGTCACTGTCGCGGTCGCGGACAATCAGCGATTCGGTGACCTACGCAGAAGTGCTGAAAATTCCAGCAGGCGCATTTTCCCTGTCATTCACTTGCCCAGCGCGTCCGCCAGCTCACTCTTGGTCATCTTCGAACGCCCCCGGATGTTGCGCTGCTTGGCCTCGTTATAGAGCTGGTCACGGGTCGGGCCTTTGGGCCCCTTACGTCCTGAGCGCTGACCACCGCGCTGCTGCGGCGACTTGTCCTTGATCGAAGAGCGGCTCGCCGTTTTGGTCTGGCCCGCCTGCGCGCGATTCTTGTTGACTGTACGAGCTGCGATTTCTTTGGCTCGGCGCGTACTTGCGCCCTGCCCTTCCTCGGAGTCCCTGATGTGCTTGTACTGCCGTTCCTGTTTTTCTGTCCACTCCTTGGGCATTTCACACCTCCTGTCCAGCGGACACCCTCAGTGGGTGCCCGGCCCTGTCGTGCACCGGCGCGGCTATTTCTCGCGAGGGTGATCCGCCCGTCCGACCACGCTCTCGAGATACCAGTTGGTCACTAGTCCGCGTCATCCAGGGAACTGACGCCCATCGCGATGGCAAAAACCGGCGCCTGCCTGCCCAGGCAGACCGCGCTCACCGTGCTCGCGGGCGCAAACCCGCCCCGGCTTTCACCCACGGCCGCCCAGTCCAGGCGCGGTCCCGCTGCGGCGGCCGAACCGACCAGCACACAGTTCCACGTCTCCTGCGTGGGGTTACTCCCCACCGCTATCGTGCCCTCTTCGCGATCGTCGGGCGACAACGTCGGAACTGCCGCGGCAAGTCCGGTCCCCAACACCGACATCACCCCCGTCGCGGCTACGACCAGAGCCATACGTCTTACGATGCGATTCATTAGACACCTCCTCGGGATGGCTATCTTCCTGCTACCTTGCGCGGCTACCCGTTCCCATGAGCTCAAAACAGCCTTGCCGTCAAGTCCGGCCAGTTCCTGACCCGCACAGTCCGTTTGAGTTCAACAGCTTGTCGCAACTCCTCCTGAGCCCGGCTGTGTCATCCATTCGCTCGAATCAAGTCGGGCAACGCACGTGTCACGGGGTCGTTTGCGGAACTGTCGAGAAGGCGTCACTTCTACGTTGCATCGCCAACGGCGATCGAGGCGGATTCCGAGATGGCAGTCGCCGGTGACCATCGCGGCGAGGCTTTGTTCATGAATGCTCGCCTTTTAGTGTCGAATCCGAGGTTGTCGTCGAACAGATTTCTCGCCATCTCCCCCAGTTCCTGCCACTCGTAGGCCTCCAATGGCCGGTGTGCCAGGTCTCGGGCGAGTTGTTCGTGCTTGCGGCGCATGGTCTGCTTCCACAGCTGCGGCAGGGCGTATTCCCGGGCCAGTTCGTTGAGCCAGTTGTCGAAGCCGATATCGGGACCGACGTGGTCGACCAGACCGATGTCGAGTGACTGTGTGGTGTCGACCGGTTCGCATTCGGCGAGCAGCCGGTGTGCGGTGGTGGTGCCGACGCGTCGGGTCAGCGTGAGGGACTGCAGTTCGGAGCCTCGCAGCCCCATCGTGGCGTAGTGCACATCGAGGACGGCACCATTGATCGCAGCGACGACGTCGCCGGCTTGCGCCATCACCGGACCGCCCGCGCCTGCGGATCCAGTGATCGCGACGATCGTCACCGTGGGGAACAGCAGTAGTTGTTTGCACACTCCGTTGAGGGCGATGATGTTTCGCCAAGCCTCTCTGGCAGGGTCAGCGGAGTTCTCGATGGCGCCGAGGTGAAGCCCATTACTGAACGGCGTCCCGGTTTCACCACGCACGACGAGTACTCGAATGTCGCTGCGCGACAGGGCGCGAAGCGCACTGACGAGCCGTCGACATAGATCTGTCGACATTGCGCCGTTGTAGGCTCTGAAGGTGAGCTCACCGATCTGCTGCCCGTCGATACAACGGTAGGTGATGTCGTTGAACGCTGCTGGTTCACCCATCGTCGACAGTGGGTCAGCAGCGATACTCGGTAGTGCACCGACGGAGAATCCGAGCCTTCCGATGGCGGCGGTCGCGGGCCCTTTGCACGACCAGCGGTCGCCCAGGTCTACACGCAGGTGCCCGATCCAGATGCTGTCTCGGTCGCCGCACGCGACTTCCAGAGCGTGATGTCGTCGGCTGATCACTGTTCCCGCCGGCGCATCGACGTTTTGGCGTCCTGGGTGGGCGTCGTAGAGATACACCGACCGGTCCGCGATTTGTGAACGCACCCCTGGCGATCCATCGGCGGCGCGGATACGCCGCAGGATCAGCTCCGGATCATCTCGCCAGTCGAATGCGCGGTCAGCTTGACGCATCTTCGGCCGAGTCCGCGCGTGCGCGATGGGGTGGGGCACATCGGCTTGATCGGTCGGCTGAAAATTGGGATCGACGGCTTTGTCAGCGACCTCCAGAATGCATTCGATGGCCGCGTTAGAGACAATCGAGCTATAGATGTCCGACTTTCGCCGACCTGGCGGGAGCTGGAAAGTTCTTGTCGCCCAGAGGGGTCCGGCGTCCATGACATCGGCCGCGGTCACCGCGATCACGCCCCAAACACGCTCCTGGTCGATGAGCGCCCAGTCCAAGCTGCTGGGGCCGCGGTCCCCGACCGGTCCTGGGTGGATTATGACTACTCGTGGCCACCAGCGGCGAGTGACCCGCTCGGGGATTCGGACGGTGAGGTACGGGCAGATGATGACGTCGAAATCTGCTGCCGCAACCGCGTTTTCGATGTCGCTGCCAGTGGCGACGATGGCAGTGCGCACGGCGCAACCCTTGCGTTGCAAGGCCAGTCGCGCACGACGGCTGAGACCATTGTCGACACTGCAGAGCAAGAGAATTCGGCAACCCACCTCAACGCCTCCTATGAGCGCAGACGAATTGCTTTACACAAGAAGGTAATTGGATCGATGTGGGCGGCACTGAATCTGACTCGTCAGTCACGATGGTGATCATCCAGCCCGCTAGTTCGGCTGGGCCGCCGCTACGGTTGACCACCGCGACGGCCTTTCGAGCGCTATGACGGTCTACTTCGTCGTGCAGTTCCATGACCGATTCACTTCTTTCATTCGAAGACTGGGCCTCAAAAGCGATCAAGATCAAGACTTCGGCTGCCACCCTCGTCACCTTTAGCTGCCACTGGCCTGCTCGAATACGCTATGACCCATGCCGAGGAGATCTCGGCTGCGACATGCGGACCTCGCGATATCAGATACGGGGGCTGGCAGCATGACGACCTAGTTGGCGCGATGTGGCCGCGGAAGCGCCGTGGGTAGCTCGATCGACTCCCCGTCCCGGCCCAACAGTCACAGCGGCACCCGACCCGGTGAGGGCCGTACGATGAGCGGTCCACGGTGGGCACTACGTGCCCTGATGCTCGGCAAGCTGGTGGTGGTGTCACTCGCCGGAACCGGATGCAACAGTGTTATCGATCGTGCGACCGCGCCGGATACCGAGACATCGACCAGTCCGGAGTTCGTGAAGGAAGCGACCGAATACGGCAACTGGGTGCTTCCCTCGAACGGGAGATTTTCCTGGTCAAGAGGGAGACCATGCGCGACGGAAAGTACGAAATAGCTGTCGAGATGTCGCCCGCTGATCTCACCTGGATGCTGGAGCAGTCTCGGGGGACAGCGGCTAAGCGGTGCGCGCCTGCACGTAGTACGCGGCCGAGATCGTGCTCAACACTTGCCGCACGCCGATCGGAGCCCATGTCGCCGACCGATCGTGCTCGACCACCGGGTCGATGAGCGAGACCACCCGCCCCTTGGTCTCCAGTTCGAAAGCGCCTGCGGCGCAGATGTTCTTGACCCAGTCGACGTCACGGCCGTAAGTCAGGGCGATGCGATAGACGCCGTCGCTTTCGAAGACCCAGACCGGAGTTCGGTAGGCTCGCCCGGACTTTCGACCCTTGTGTACGACGATGCCGAAGGGCGGAATCTTGCCTGCGATGCTGTTCGCCACGGGATTGGTGACGTGCCGGTTGAAATTCGCCAGTGCGCGCGGAAGCACCATCGGGGCGGTCCTCTCTCCAGGTGGCGTGCGACCCTCACGTTACTCTCGACCGGTGTCAGCTCAACCGGACTCGGAGATGATCGCGGTCTACGACCAGGCAGGCCACGAGATCGGTGCGGCCGATCGCGCCACGGTCTACCGCGACGGAATATGGCACGCGAGTGCCGGTGTGCTGGTTCGCTCCGGTGACGGCGCGCACATCTATGTGCACCGCCGCACCGACACCAAAATGGTGTTCGCCGGAATGCACGATTGTCTGGCCGGAGGCGTCGTCGAGCCAGGCGAGACGCCCGCGCGGACCGCTGTCCGCGAACTTGCGGAGGAACTGGGCATCATGCTGCCCGAGGGCACGACCCTGCCGCTACTGCGCACGATCTCCTGGGACGGTGAATGGCAGGGTGAGCCGATGCGCTGTCACCTGTTCGCTTACGAATTGCGCTACGACGGGCCCATCCGGCACCAGCCCGAAGAGATTGCCGACGGCTGGTGGTGGACCGACACCGAACTTGCCGCCCACCTGGCCGACCCAACCTGGCCTTTCGTCCCCGACACTCGCATCCTCATCGAGGGTGTGCTCGGTTGATTCCCCAGGCGTCCCGGCGGCCGCAGGGACCCACGTCCAGTGGATCTCCACATCCGCCGGGATCCCGTCCGCGGACGACGCTGCCGCAGGTGGTCAGGCGGCGCTGCCGCTGAAGACATTCAAGAGCGAACTGAAGATCGTGGCGACAACTTCGAGCATTTCCATGTTTTTCCTAGCTTCGTGTGTTTCGAACATCGACGAAGCTGGAAGTCTCGGCTATCGAGATGTCCGGGAGGTAACCCGGTTGTGAAAAGCCCGCTCAGCTCGACGAGGCGACCGATGATGCCCACGCGGCGAATGCGCCGGGGTTGCGGGTCTGCAGCAGCACCCGGCCCGGTCCGACGAAATCGAAGACGAAGCCTTCGCCGGATTTCAGCGACTGGATCGACCGCCCGGAGACCGCGCGGCGGATGGTGAAGTTCATAGCGAGGTCGTAGGCCACCACATGTCCGGTGTCGATGGTGATCGGTTCGCCGGGCTGCAGATCGATGACATCGATCGCGCCGAAAACTCCGACCACGATTTCGCCGTCGCCGTGCGCGCGCAAGCCGAAGCCGCCTTCGCCGCCGAACAGGTTCGCGAAACCGCCCCACTTGCTTTCTACCTGCACGCCATGGGAATTCGCGATCCAACCACCGCGGCTGATGAAGAACGGCCGATCCGGCGTGATCTGCAGATTCAGCATGTCGCCCGGCAGCGCAGGCGCGACATCTACCCAACCACCTTGCGGCGGTGCGGTGAACGTGGAGATGAAGAACGATTCGCCCGCGAGCACCGAGCGCTTCAGCCCGGCCAGAATGCCGCCTTCGGCCTTGGCTTGCAACGTGACTCCCGCCGAATGCGCGACCATAGCGCCGCTTTCGACCCGCATCGGCTCGCCACCCGCGAGGAAGCACCGCGCAATGGTGGACGCGGGGTTATGGCGCAGTTGTACCTTCATATTCGCCGACCCTACCGCGTCCCGACGACAACGGTGGGCCGGCGATCACCGGCCTATCAGGGGTATGGAATCAGGGCAGCGACCGCAGTGTGGCGTCGTCCCGTGCGACCACTCCGCCACCATCAGCGGTGAGCACGATCGGGCGCTGGATCAGCGTCGGATTCGCGGCAAGCGCCTCGATCCAGCGGTCCCGGTCGCCCGCGCCGCGACCCCAACCGGACATGCCCAGATCCTTGGCGATCTGCTCGCCTAGGCGGGTGATGTCCCACGGCTCGGCGTCGAGGCGCCGCAACACCGCGCGCAGTTCCTCAGTCGTCGGCGGATCGTCGAGGTAGCGCCGGACGGTGTAGTCGACGCCTTCCTCATCAAGGAACGCGGCGGCATTACGGCTCTTGCTGCACCGCGGGTTATGCCAGATCTCGGTCTGCCCAGATGTCATATACGCACCCTAACGCCCTCACAGGTGCATCCAGACCGGCCACACCTGTGACCACGGGTGACGCAGGCCGGTACATTTCCAGATGGTGACGTTCTTGGTGTTGCCCTCGTAGCCGAACCTGCTCTCGACCTTGCCGACGGGTTCGATCCGGTCGAAGTCCCAGCGCAGGAAAGCGTCGTTGACGCCCACAGCGAGCACAACGCCCGCCGTGTCGGGCGGTATGCCGAAGTAGCCGTAGCCACGGCTCGGGCTGTAGATCTCGGGCAGCCGGTCACGGTCGAACTGATCCAATGCGCTCGCCTGCCAATAGGTGTCGGTCAGCACGATGGCGCTCGACTGCTCAGCGGGAGTCAGGGCGTCGTAGGCGTCGGTGACCGCCGTGGTCAGCTCGGGCCAGCCGAACTCGCCGTAGACGCCGATATTGATCATCGCCTCGGCTTCGTCGGCGGGCGGATCGATGTGGGCCGCGTCGCGCCACGGCGTCGAGAACAGCACGAAGGCCGTCGCCACCACGGCAAGCGCGACGCCGCCGCCAGCGAGTCAGCGGCGCGGCGCGGGATCCCGTCGCGTGACCAGTTCGGCAAGACCGACCGCGCCCGCCGCGAGCACGACGCCGCACATCCCGGCCACGTAATAGATCCGGCCGCCGATCACCAGGAAGATCGCGACCAGCAGCAAAAAGCTCACCCCGAGGAACCGGTAGGGCCGTAGCGAGACGTGCCGCAGCAGGGCCCACACGCCGTAGATCAGCAACACCGCGCCCAGATATCCCGCGGTGAGCAGAGCCAGTGGCACGAACATCACCCGCCCGCCGAGAATTCCCTGTTCGCCACTGATCACTGTGCCCATTTCCAGCTGCGGCCAGTCGTGCCGTGACTGCCAGATCAGCGTCGGCACCGTCGCGGCCACCACGATCGGCCCGCCGAGCCACAGCAGCGGCCGTCGCACCAACTCGCGCGGACCGAACACCAGCGCGCTCACCGCGACGGTGATCCAGAAGAACGGGATCAACCACTTCACCTGCATATCGACCGCGGTCACCAGGGCGGCGCACAGCAGCAGCCGGTCGCGGCGGGTGCGCACCCATCGCACCACCAGCCAGGTGATGATCACCCACAGCACGGTGTCGACGGCATTGGTGGTGAGCATCTTGCCCTGCAGCAAGAGGAACGGCGAGGTCGCGTACGCGACGGCGGCGAGCAGTTGCGCGCCGCGACCACCACCGAGCTCGCGGGCGATCAGCGCGCACAGCACGATCGCGAGCACAGTCAGCACGACCACCGGCAGCCGCAGCACGAAATAAGAGCCGGGAGCGACGGTGTCCATCAGCCGGGCCAGCATCGGCAACACCGGACCCTGATCTGCGTAACCGAAGGACAGCCGCCGTCCCGCCGCGAGGAAGTAGAGCTCGTCGCCGAAGTAGTCGTAGCGGCTGACGGAGAAGAGCAGGACCGCCGCCGACACCGCGGCGATGATGGCGATCCCTCTGCTCGCCAGTGGCGGCCGCTGATCGGGCGTGGCGTCGAGCTCCTGACGATCATCGGTGTCGGTCACGCCAGCTCCTGAAGGAGTTCCGAGTCGGACCCATCGAATGTAGCGGGAAACGGTCGTCGGATGGACTACCGGACGGGCCAGTCCGCTGCGCGCTGTCCGAACCGGTTCGATACTGGGATCATGAGCGACGAATCGAAGCCCGAAAATCCTTATGGCACACCGACCACAACCGGTCCGGAACCGATCCCTTCCTATCAAGGCGCGGTCAACAAACTCATTCGAACGCTGCTGCGGGTTCCAGGACTTTCACGCGCCGTCGGTAAGCGGCTTGCGACATTGCATGTCGTCGGGCGAAAGTCGGGCAAGGTCTACGACGTACCGGTGGCCTACACCCGGCACGACGGCGCGCTCCTGATCGGAACAGCGCTGCGACCGTGGGTCAAGAACCTGCAGTCCGGCGGGCCGATCGAGGTATCGCTCGGCGGTAAGCCGCAGTCGTTCGATCCAGTGGTCTATACCGCCGAGCCGGATGTGATGCGGCTGTTCGAGATCATCGCCGAGGACAACCGGGCCAATGCCAAGTTCAACGGCATCGGTTTCGCCGCCGACGGCACACCTGTGCGGGCCGATATCTATCAGACGTGGCAGCAGGGCGGGGTCGTGGTGGCATTGACCCCGCACTGACACCCGTCAGGCCGCTCCGACGTATTCGTCGGCCACCTCCAGTACCTCGTCCACGATCTCCAGGCCGGTACGAATCTCGTCCGCCGAGGTAGTGAGCGGTGGCGCGATCTGAAAGCGATTGCCCGCGTTGAACGGCCACAGTCCGCGGTCCTTCGCGGCGGCGGTCACCCGAGCCATCGGTTCGGCGGCGGCACCCGCCGCCGCGAACGGGATCAGCGGTTGCCTGGTGTGCGGATCGCGCACCAATTCGAGCGCCCAGAAGAAGCCGAGGCCGCGCACCTCGCCGACGCTCGGATGACGAGCGGCCAGCTCCGCCAAACCCTTTCCGAGCACATCCGCACCGACCGACCGCACATGGTCGAGAATGCCGTCACGCTCGAAGACACCGATCGAGGCGACCCCCGCCGCGCAGGCCAGCGGATGGCCCGCATAGGTGAGCCCGCCCGGATACACCCGGTCGTCATAGCGCTGCGCGATCCGTTCGGCGATGAGCACACCACCGAGCGGGACATAGCCGGAGTTCACGCCCTTGGCGAAGGTGATGAGGTCGGGTTCGACCCCGAAAGCCTGCACCGCGAACCACTCGCCGACCCGGCCGAAGCCGACCATCACCTCGTCGGCGATATAGACGATGCCGAATTCGTCGCACAGCGCGCGCACGCCGGGCAGATAGCCGGGCGGCGGCACCAGCACACCGTTGGTGCCGACCACTGTTTCCAGGATCAGGCCCGCGATGTTCTGCGGGCCTTCCAGCTCGATCACCTGACGCAGATGGCTCAGCGCGGCGGCGGTCTCCTCCTCGGGAGTGCTTGTGTCCCAAGGTGATCGGTACGGATACGGCCCGAAGAACCGCACCACGTCGACATTTGTCGGCTCCGCTCCCCAGCGCCGCGGCTCACCGGTCAGGCCGATCGCGACGCCGGTGCCGCCGTGGTAGGAGCGGTAGGCGGCAAGCATTTTGGTGCGGCCGGTAAAGCTGCGGGCCAGCCGCACCGCGTGCTCGACCGCCTCCGCGCCGCCGGTGGTGAACAGCACCCGGTTGAGGTCACCGGGTGCGCGTTCGACGATCAACCCGGCCAGCTCGCTGCGCGCTTCGTTGCCGACCGTCGGTGAGATGGTGGCCAGCTTCTGTGCCTGCGCGATAATCGCGGCGACCATATCCGGATGCTGGTGGCCGATATTCACATTCACCAACTGGGAGGAGAAGTCGAGATATCGCTTGCCCGAGTCGTCCCAGAACCACGAGCCCGACGCGCCGGTGATCGGCGTCGGATTCGCTCCGCCCTGTGCCATCCACGGGTAGAAGACGTGATCAGTAGTCAACTATTTACCGCCTTCGGTCAACGTCACCTGGCTCGGCGCGAAACTCGCTCCGGTGACATCGATGCCACCGGACTTCAGTAGATCCAGTGCCTTGACAACGTACTCGTTGGTATAAGCGCTGGCGTCGGGATCCTTCTTCAGGACGGTGGCGCCCTCTTGGTTGCGGGTTTCCTTGGCGATCTCCACCGTTCGGTCCCACGCGGCCTGATCGATGAGCCCGACACCGGCCGGTGACGGCCAGATCAGTTTGTTCACCTCGTTGACCTGCCACTGCTGATGCGTCGCACCCAGCGTGCTGCCCGCGGCGACGGTGATGTCGCGGCACTTGTCGACATTGTCACGGCAGAATGCCCAGCCCTTCAGCGAAGCCGCGATGAACTTCACCGTCTGGTCCTGGTACTTGGGATCCTTCAGCTTTTCGGTGTTCGCCCAGATCGCGTCCTGGAGCATGGCGACGCCCTCGTCGTTCCAGTCGATGGTGGCGAAATCATCTGCGGTGTAGAGCTTTCCGGTTGCCGGGTTCTTGGTCTCCAGCAGCTGTGCGTATTCGTTGTAGGACATCGCCTGTGCGGCATTGATGTCCTTGGCGAGGAAGGCGTTCATATCGAACTGCTGCTGGACCAGCTTCACATCCTTGGCCGGGTCGATGCCTGCCTTGGTCATGCCGGCGAACAGTTCGAATTCATTGCCGTAGCCCCAGTTCCCGACGGTCTTGCCGCGCAGCGCGGCCGGTCCGGCGATGTTGTCGGACTTGAAGGAGACCTGTTTGGTACCCGAACGCTGGAAGACCTGCGCGACATCGGTGATGCCCGCACCGGCCTCGCGCGAGGCCAACGCCTTCGGTACCCAGGCGATGGCGTAGTCGGCCTGGCCCTGGGCGAGCACGGTCTGCGGCACGATATCGGTGCCGCCGTCGAGGATGTCGACCGATAGGCCCTGCTCCTTGTAGAAGCCCTGATCGACCGCCGCGAGGTAGCCTGCGAACTGCCCCTGCTTGAACCACTGCAGTTGCAGGCGGACCTTCGTCAGTCCGTCCGATGTGGTCGTGGAGGCGTTCTCGGTGGTGCTACAGCCGGTCAGCGCCGCGGCGGCCAACGCTGCCAGCGCCAGACAGGCGCGCAATCGCTTGGGGGTGCTTGTCATTTCGCTCTCCAAAAGGTGTTGCGGGGTCGTCGGGTGAGTTGTTCGAGGAGTAAGACCGCGGCCAGGAAGATCAGACCGACGAGCATGGCGCCCGCCACATAGGCCCAGGCCCTCGGATAGGCCGTATTGGCTGCGGCAGAGGTGATCCGGCTGCCGAGCCCGTTCTGCAGACCACCGAAGTATTCGGCGATGATGGCGGCGATCACCGCGCCCGGTGCGGCGATGCGCAGTCCGGTGAACAGGTAGGGCAGGGCTGCGGGCAGCCGGACGGTGCGGGTGATTTGCCAACCGCCCGCCGCGTAGGAGGTCATCAGATCCGATTGGACCTGTGGGACTTGGCGGAGTCCGCGTGCGGTGCTGACGAACATCGGGAAGAACACCACGATGGTGACAACGATGCGGCGCGGTGTGTCGGTGGTGGTCGAGTACATCGAATTGAGCAGCGGCGCGAGTGCGACGATCGGCACCGCGGCCGCTGCGGCAGCCAGCGGCGTGAGCAGCCCGTCGACCAGGCGGAAGCGTACGGCCAGCATCGCGGCGGCGATGCCGAGCACCGCACCGAGCAGCAATCCGATGAGTGCGTTCTTCCCCGTCGCGCTCGCGGCGTCGACGATTCGTCCGAAGTTGTCGGTGAATTCCTGCGCGATCGCGGTCGGCGCGGGCAGCAGGAACGAGGGAACGCCCGCGGCGACGGTCAACAGCTGCCAGAGCGCGAGCCCACCAACACCGAATACCAACGGCGGCAGCACCGTCCGCAGTGGTGGCGCACTGCGCGCCGACAGCGCCGCTTTCATCGGACGTCCCGTCCAGCCACCGCGGCATCCTCGTTGTGACCCTCGCGCAGCGCCGCGCGCACCGCCGCAACCGCATCGAAGAACGCCGTGCTGGAACGCACATCGTCTCCTGCGGTGGCGATGTCGCGGCCCCAGCCGTCGGTCGCGACAATGTCGGTGATGCGGCCCGGCCGCGGCGACATGACCACCACCCGGTCCGAGAGGAACACCGCCTCCGGAATCGAGTGCGTCACGAAAACCACTGCCGCACCGGTCTCTCCGGCGATCCGCAGTAGCTCACCCTGCATCCGTTCGCGGGTCATCTCGTCGAGCGCGCCGAACGGTTCGTCCATCAGCAGCAGCGACGGTTTGCGTGCCAGCGCCCGCGCGATCGCCACCCGTTGCTGCATACCGCCCGAAAGCTCGGCGGGATAGCGGCGCGCGAAATCGGTCAGCCCGGCCATTTCCAGCAGTTCGGCACTGCGGGCCCGGCGCTCGGCCTTCGGCACCTTGTGCAGTTCCATCGGCAGTTCGACATTCGCCTGCACTGTGCGCCAATCCAGCAACCCGGCCTGCTGGAACGCGATGCCGTAATCCTGGTCGATCCTGGCCTGCCGCGCGGTCTTGCCGTGCACCGCGACGATGCCACTGCTGGGCTGCTCGAGATCCGCGATAATCCGCAGCAGCGTCGACTTGCCGCAGCCGGAAGGGCCGATCAGCGACACGAATTCGCCGGCGGCAACGGTGAGCGACACATCCGACAGCGCCGTGACGGCACCGCTGGCGAAGATCTTGCCGACGTGTCCGAGCGAGACGGCCGCCACTGCGTCGGCGGCCACTTCCATTTCAACATCAGCCTCCGAACCCCCTTCGGTATCCGACCCGATAGCGCCATCCACGGCGGCCGACCGATCGACAGCTGTGCTCTGTGCCCCGGCCTCGGCCGCGCCGTTCTCCGGCAGCGCGACATCCGGCACAGCTTCCGGCGAGGTCGCACCGTCCGCGGCTCCCTGGTCTGCCTTGGCGATCAACGGGTACCTCCTGAAGAGCTGCGCGCCCCTACCGGGCGGCTGTAGCGACGTAGAACGAATTCGGCGAGGCCGACCACCGCGGTGACCGCGACGCCGAGTAGAGCCGCGGCCAGGACGGCCGCGTACAGCCGGGATGCGTCACCGGTGGCCTGCTGGGCGAAGACGATGATCTGACGGCCGATGCCGCCCGCGGTTCCGGTAGAGATCTCCGCGACGACGGCGCCGATCACCGACGCCGACGCGGCCAACCGCAGTGCGGGCAGAAAGTGCGGCACCGCGGCCGGAAACCGTAAATGCACCAGCGTCTTCCACCAACTCGCCGAGTAGCTGTGCAGCAATTCCACCGAGGCCTTCGACGGCGCTTGCAGACCACGCAGCATGCCGACCGCGACCGGGAAGAAGGCGAGATAGGCGGCAATGACGGCGATGCTCATCCAGGGCCGCCACGGCTCCCCCGCGATAACGATCTTGCCGCCCCAACCCGCGACCAGCGGAGCCAAGGCGATCAGCGGAACCGTCTGCGAGACAATGATGTACGGCAGCAGCCCGCGCTCGACAAACGCGAAGCGCTGCATCAACACGGCCAACGCCACCCCGACCACAGTGCCGATCAGCAACGCGAGCAGCGCCAGTTCGAAGGTGAATCCCGCTGTCCGCAACAGAGTTCCACCGACGGTGCCGCTCCCGTCCTGCTGACCGAGCACCGTGATCACCGACCACACATGCGGCAGCGCGGCATCACTGGTGCGCGGCAGTATCCGCTGATCGCCGATGCTCACCCCGCGTTCCGGCACCGCGAATTTCACCAGTTCCCACAGGCCGACCACCAGCACCAGCACGCCGATCGCGTACCAGACCCGCCGCGCCCGCCATGCCGTACTCATCGCACACCTGCCGATACCGTCAACGGGTGGACACCCCGCTGCGTTCGCTCACATATCGCGTCCGAAAGGACGGGCGGCCCCTGTCGCACGGTCTTCATCGCTCACCCACCGACACTCTCGCCGGTTGCGCCGCACGCTCGGCGAGCTTGCGCCGAACCAGCTCCAAGCACGCTGCCGCGAGTGCCACGGCAGCGGCTGCCTGGGCGATCACTCGGCCGCCGCCGTCGCGGTGACCGGGTGGGCGATACGCGGAATGACCGACTCGCCGTACGCCTCCAGCGTCGCGGTCTTCGCGTCGTGCTGCAGATAGACCGCGAACTGGTCGACGCCGAGCTTTTCGAGTTCGTGCAATCGGGCAACCTGGTCGTCGGGTGTGCCGATCAGGCAGAAGCGATCCACGATGGCATCCGGCACGAAATCGGCATGGGTGTTGCCTGCCCTGCCGTGCTGGTTGTAGTCGTAGCCCTGCCTGCCCGCGATGTACTCGGTCAGTGCGGCCGGAATATCGCTGCCGGTCCCGTATTTCGTGACGATGTCCGCCACATGGTTGCCGACCATGCCACCGAACCAGCGACACTGCTCGCGAGCATGGGCGGTCGCGGCTTCGGAGCCGTCGGTGACATAAGCCGGTGCGGCCACACAGATTTTCACCGCGCCGGGATCACGGCCCGCCCGCTCCGCCGCCGCTCGCACCCGGGCGATGGTCCATGCGGTGATGTCCGGATCGGCCAGCTGCAGGATGAATCCGTCGGCGACCTCGCCGGTCAGGTCGAGTGCGCGCGGACCGTAGCCCGCAACCCAGACCTCGAGCTGCGAGGCGCCCGCCCACGGGAAGCGCACCACGGTGTCACCGATGCGGGCGCTGCGACCATTGCCGAGTTCCCTGATCACCGCGATGGATTCCCGCAGTGTGGCCAGGGTGGTCGGCTTACCGCCGAGCGTCCGCACCGCCGAATCGCCGCGGCCGATGCCGCAGACGGTGCGGTTGCCGAACATGTCGTTCAGGGTGGCGAAGGTCGACGCGGTCACCGTCCAGTCCCTGGTCGCCGGATTGGTCACCATGGGCCCGACGACCACTTTGCGGGTGGCGGCGAGGATCTGGCTGTAGATGACGTACGGCTCCTGCCACAGCAGGTGTGAGTCGAAAGTCCACACGTGCGAGAAGCCGTGCGTCTCGGCCTGTCTGGCCAGCTCCACCACCCGCGAGGCCGGGGGCGTGCATTGCAGCACCACGCCGATGTCCATGCGGCACTCTCCGTTTCGAATCAGGTGCGTCGTGGTCGGGACGCGCGTCAGATCAGGTTTTGCGACAGCTCGCGGGTAATGAACCGGCCGTGGCCCTTGCTACCCAGATATTCGCCACGGTCGACGACCACCCGGCCGCGCGAGAGCACCGTGTCGACATGGCCGTCGATCTCGAAGCCCTCCCAGGCCGAGTGATCCATGTTCATGTGATGGGTCTTGCCGACACCGATGCTGGTATGGCCGTTCGGGTCGTAGATCACGATGTCGGCGTCGGCGCCCGGACTGATGACGCCCTTGCGGGGGTACATGCCGAACATGCGGGCCGGCGTGGTGCAACAGACCTCGACCCAGCGTTCCAGCGAGATCGAGCCGTTCTGCACCCCCTGGAACATCAGATCCATCCGGTGTTCCACACCGCCGATCCCATTGGGAATCTTGCTGAAATCTCCGACGCCGAGCTCTTTCTGATCCTTCATGCAGAAGGGGCAGTGGTCGGTGCTGACGGAGGTGACAGCGCCGGTGCGGATATACCGCCACAGCTCGTCCTGATGCCCTTCGGCCCTAGACCGCAGCGGCGTCGAGCACACCCATTTGGCGCCCTCGAACCCCGGTGCGCCCAACTGCTCTTCGAGCGAGAGGTACAGGTACTGCGGACAGGTTTCGCCGAAGACGTTCTGCCCATTGCCCCGTGCGGCGACGATCTGTTCCATCGCCTGCTTGGCCGATACGTGCACGACGTACAACGGCGCACCGGTCAACTGTGCCAGCATGATGGCGCGATGGGTGGCCTCTTCCTCCATCTGCCACGGACGCGTGACACCGTGGAAGTACGGCGAGGTCTCGCCGCGGGCGAGCGCCTGTTCGACGAGCACGTCGATGGCAATCCCGTTCTCCGCGTGCATCATCAGCAGCGCACCGAGATCACCCGCCGCCTGCATGGCGCGCAGGATCTGGCCGTCGGTGGAGTAGAAGACGCCGGGGTAGGCCATGAACAGTTTGAAACTGGTGACGCCCTCGGCCACCAATTCGCTCATGCCCTTGAGGGATTCGTCGTTCACCTCGCCGATGATCTGGTGGAACCCATAGTCGACGGCGCACTGCCCCGCGGCCTTCTCATGCCAGGCGCCGAGGGTGTCCTGCACCCGCTCCCCCGGCTTCTGCACCGCGAAGTCGACGATTGTGGTGGTACCGCCCCAGGCCGCGGCCCTGGTGCCGGTCTCGAAGGTGTCGGATGCCTCGGTGCCGCCGAAGGGCAGCTGCATGTGCGTATGCCCGTCCACGCCACCGGGAATCACGTATTTGCCGGTGGCGTCGATGACGACGTCCGCGGATTGCGTGAGGTCCGCGCCGAGCGCGGTGGCGCCGGGCTGCAGGACGGCGACGATGGTTTCGCCATCCACCAGCACGTCGAGCAATTGCGATCCGGTGGCCGAGACGACCGTGCCGCCGTGAATGAAGGTCTTTGTCATGTCAGTGTCACCGGCCTCATGGTGCTACCAGCGGTCCGTAGGCGTCGGGGCGGCGGTCGCGGTAGAAGGCCCACCGGTCGCGCACCGTCTTGATCAGGTCCATGTCGAGATCGCGAATGACCAGTTCGGGGGCAGTGTCGGAAGCGACGTCACCGACGAACTTGCCCTCGGGGTCCACGAAGTAGCTGGTCCCGTAGAAGTCGTCCGCGCCGTACTCGGCCTCGATACCCACCCGGTTGATGGCGCCGATGTAGTACTCGTTGGCGACGGCCGAGGCAGGCTGCTCCAATTTCCACAGATAACCCGAAAGGCCCCGCGAGGTGGCCGACGGATTGAACACGATCTCGGCGCCCGCCAGACCGAGCGCGCGCCAGCCCTCCGGAAAATGCCGGTCGTAACAGATGTAGACGCCGACCTTGCCGACGGCGGTATCGAAAACCGGCCAGCCCAGGTTTCCCGGACGGAAGTAGAACTTCTCCCAGAAGCCGTTGACGTGCGGGATGTGATGCTTGCGGTACTTGCCGAGGTAGCTGCCGTCGGCGTCGATCACCGCCGCGGTGTTGTAGAGCAGTCCCGGCTGTTCCTGCTCATACACCGGCAGCACCATGACGAGGCCCAATTCCTTGGCCAGGGCGGCGAAGCGCTCCGTGGTCGGACCAGGCACCGATTCCGCATAGTCATAGAACTTCGCGTCCTGTAACTGGCAGAAGTACGGGCCGTAGAACAACTCCTGGAAGCAGATCACCTTCGCGCCTTGCGCGGCGGCCTGACGTGCATAGTCCTCGTGCACTTTGATCATGGACTCTTTGTCGCCCGTCCAGTTCGTCTGGACGAGCGCCGCTCGAACGATTCCCATGCTTTGTTATACTTCACTCTGATCCAATTCGGTTGTGTTACAAGATTGCGGAAACAGTTTCGTAGCCGTAAACCTTGGCGCCGATAATGGTTACGGTCTGGTGCCCGAAGCAGAATGAGCGTGTGACAATCGAGCCCGCGACGACGTACGGCGCACCGCACAACAGCGCGGCGCCCATCCCGGCCGTGGTGTCACCCGCCGAATTCACCGCGGATCTCGTGGACCGCACCCCCGCGGGCATCGCCGCCGCCGTCAGCCGCCGGATCCGTTCCGGCGCACTCCAACCCGGCTCCCGACTGCCCACCGTCCGCGATGTCGCCAGGGAATTGCGGGTATCGCCCTCGACCGTGAACCAGGCCTGGCGCGCACTGGCCGCTACCGGGGCGATCATCGCCCGCGGCCGAGCCGGAACCTTCGTCGGCCAGCCCGAGGCCGCCCGTCCAAGCGCTCCGACCGGCCGCTATCAACGGCTGCACCCGCCTTCGGACAGCGCGTTCCGTGTCGATCTGTCGCGCGGCACCCCAGACCCGCATCTGCTCCCCGACCTCGCGGCCGCGCTGCGCGACATCACCCGCCTCGGCGGCGGTGACCTGGCTGCCGACTATATGGGCGAGGCGGTGTTGCCGGACCTCGCCGCGAAGGTTCGCACCGACTGGCCTTTCCGCGCCGAATGCCTCGCCGTCCTCGACGGCGCGCTCGATGCCGTCGACCGACTGCTCACGGCGCATATCCGTCTCGGCGACGCGGTCGCTGTCGAAGATCCTTGCTTCCCACCGTTTCTCGATCTCTTGGCGCGGCTCGGCGCGCGGCCGGTACCGGTGCGCATGGACGAATCCGGACTGCTCCCCGGCGATCTGGCCCGCGCGGTCACTCAGCACGCCGCCACCGCACTCGTGCTGCAGCCCCGCGCACAGAACCCGACCGGCGCCTCCCTCACCGCGGGCCGCGTCCGTGAACTGTCGGACATCCTGCAGGACACCGCGACCCTGGTGATCGAAGACGACCACTCCGCCGGAATCGCCGCCGCTCCGCTGCGTTCCCTCGGCAGCCGACTCCCCCGGCGCACCGTACATATCCGCTCGTTCTCGAAATCCCACGGCGCCGACCTGCGCCTCGCGGTGGCGGGCGGGCCCGCCGACCTGCTCGATCCGGTCGTCGAACGCCGGATGCTCGGCCCCGGCTGGACCAGCCGCCTGCTGCAACGCGTCCTGCTCAGCATGCTCGACAGCGAAGACGCCATCCACACCGTGACTTCTGCCCGCGCCGAATACCGAAGACGCTCGGTCGAGCTCCGCCGCGCGCTATCCAGAAAAGGCATCACCGTCGCACGCAACGACGGCATCAACCTCTGGCTCCCGGTCGCCGACGAAAACGCCGCCATGATCTCGCTCGCCGCCGCAGGCATCAAGGTCGCCCCCGGCGGCCCCTTCGAAGTCGGCGACCGCCCCACCTCGGACCACCTGCGCATCACCGTCGCGGCCGTCACCGACACCGATCTCGACTGGCTGACAGCCGAGTTGGCCGCCGCCACCACAGCGGCGCCGACCTATCGGCGGGTGCGCCGGGCCTGACGCCGGGGATCGAGCCAGGCGGGCAGTAGCGCCAACCCGCCACGCGCGGCGGAGTGAGATGGAATGATCGCCCGCAGCATCGTCCGGTGCGCAACACAACAGAAGGAGACTCCGACCGGTGAGCAGCGAACTGCAGGCGCGACAACTCGACCATGATCGACGCAACCGGCAGCGGCATCGCCGAATCGGAGTCCCGATGCGGGCGCTGCGCATTCTCGGCGTCCTGGCCGCCGGGGCGACCCTGGCCGTGCTTGCCGCGGGTGGCGTATCGGCGGACACCGGGATCCGGCTCGAAAAGGCCACGGGAGCAGGCTGTTCCGAACCGGCCGCCGGTCAGCCCAACGGTAAGCAGTGGCAGGCCGAGCCCGGCATGAGCATCGACACCAGCGCGGGATACACGGCGACGCTGGAAACCACCTGCGGCACGGTGACCATCGCGCTGGAGGCCGCGCGAGCACCGCGCACCGTCAACTCCTTCGCATTCCTGTCCGACGAACAGTATTTCGATCACACCAAGTGCCACCGGCTGACCACCCAGGGCATCTTCGTGCTCCAGTGCGGCGACCCGACTGCCTCCGGCATGGGCGGCCCCGGCTATAAGTTCCCCGACGAGAACCTCGCGGGCGCGACCTACCCGGCCGGCACCGTCGCGATGGCGAATGCCGGACCCGGCACCAACGGCAGTCAGTTCTTCCTCGTCTACCAGGACACCAGGCTGCCCGCGAACTACACCCCGTTCGGCCGGATCACCGGCGGCTTGGATGTTCTCGGCAATGTCGCCGCGGCGGGCGTTCAGGACGGCTCCGGTGACGGCGCCCCCGCCACCGATGTGATTCTCGATTCGGTGACCACCGTACGTAACTGATCCACGACGGCTCTCGAAACGCCGACAGCCCACCAAACCTTCCAGGCCTGGTGGGCTGTCGGCGTAATCGCCGCGGCTTACTGCGCGCTTCCGGACGACAGCAGGTTCATGATCGTCTTGATCAGAACCTCAGCCAGAAAATCCGATGCAGAACCGGACATGTGTGCACTCCTCATCTTCGAACGACTTCTCGCCTATGTGAATCATGACTGCTTCACATAGGTTCTGGCGAGCTTTTGCTTGCCAGAACCCGCGGGTCGACGGGCCGCGCCTAACTGAAACACGTTCTAGCTTTGGTTATGCATTCCAGTCTCACTCAGTGCGATCGGTCACCGCGCCTATCGCTATCGGCCACCGGCCGGCGCGACGTCAGTCCAGTCGGAGCATGTCCGGCCACGTCTGCGACCACGCCCGACGCGGCCGATCACAGCGCCAGATCGTGACGTCGCGCGTGACGTCCGGGTAGCCGAGGCGGGCATCGGCACGACCGATCGGCGTCACCGCCTCGAAAATCGAGCGAAGGTCCGCCTCGTCGCCGCCGACCCACAGCACCGTCGTCGCGGAGTCCGGTGGCGTCCCGAAGTAGCCGAAACCGCGGTTGGGGCTATAGATCGCGGGCAGCCCAAACTGCTGCCGCTCCACGTCCAGCGCACTCGCCTGCCAGTAGGAATCGGCTATCACAACCGTCGTCTCGCGCTCCGGCTCCGGCAGCGCGCGATAGGCGTCGTCGGTTGCCCGGCGCAGTTCCATCCAGCCGAACTTGCCGTACAGCGCGATCTGCAGCCCGGCTTCCGCTCGACTGTCCACCGGATCGATAGTCGACTCGGACTCCAGGGGTAGCGAAAACACCACCAGCGCAACCGAAAGCGCAATGAGCGGGGCGGCAACGAAGGGCCGCCAGCGTGCGGCGCTCTGTGTCCACCGCACCGCGCCTGCCGCCATGATGGCCGCGTAGCAGCCTGCGGCGTAGTACGGACGACCATTGGTGATCATGAAGGCCACGGCGAGCAAGATCGGCAACAGACCGAGAAACCGATACGGGCGCAATGATTCTGAGCGAAACAGTGTCCAGATACCCGCGAAGAGCAGCACCGCGCCGAACAGCCCGGCCGCCGCGATCGCAAGCGGCAGCCACGTGTAGCGACCACCGATCGCGCCCTGTTCCGCAGCAACCACCGCGCCGAGACGCAGCTGCGGCCAGTCGTGACCCGCCTGCCAGATCAGACTCGGCACCGTCGCCGCCACCACGATCGCCGCACCGAGCCACAGCGCCCGGCGACGCAACAGTTCCCGTGGACCGTAGACCAACACGCCGATTGTCACCGCAACCCAGAAGAACGGGATCAACCACTTCACCTGCATATCGATCGCGGTCACCACCGCAGCCCACACCAGCAGGCTGTCGCTGCGGGTGCGCACCCATCGGATCAGCAGCCAACTGATCAGTACCCACAGCGCGGTATCGATCGTGTTCGTGGCCAACTGACTTCCCTGCACAAGCAGGAACGGTGACGTCGCGTACGCGGTCGCCGTCAACAGCTGCGCGGCCCGCGAGCCACCGAATTCCCGCGCGATCTGCGCGCTGATGAAAATGGCCGCGATGGTGACCAACACGGCCGGAATACGCAGCGCTACCAGCGATCCCGGCACGATCAGATCCATCAGCCGCGCGATCGCGGGCACCAGCGGACCTTGATCGGCGTACCCGAAGGCGAGCCTGCGCCCAGCCGACACGAAATACAGTTCGTCACCGAAGAACCCGTAGCGCCCGAGGGTCGCCAGTAGCGCGACGGCCGACACCAGGGCGATTGCCCCGACACCGACCAGCGCGTACGGCTGCTGATCGGCGGGTCTATCCCGTTCCCGCACATCGGTTTCCAGCACACTAGTCATCGCCGCTCGCCTTCCGCGTCGCCAGATCGAACAACCTGCGCAAATGCGCCGAGTATTGACCCATGTCGAAATCCGGCTCCCGGATCGAGCGTCCGGCCGCGCTGTCGATGGAATCGCGGATCGACTTGGCCATGATCACCGTGTCGAACTCACCGAAAACCCCGGTGTCCTGTCCTTCGCGCAGCATCATCACCAGTGGCTCGAGCACCTCACGCTCCCCGTCCGGATTGGCGAACTTCGACTTCCCTTCCGAGTCACGAAGATTCACCACCACGTCGGTCATCGCCGCGACATAGTTCTTGTTCGCCTCGATGAAGGCCAGATTCGAATCCAGATACGTCAGCAACCGATTCCGCGGCCCTTCGGCCGCGGTGATCACCGGCACCATGTACTCCGCGGCCGACACGTACAGCTGGATCACCAACTGCGTCATCAGATCGTCTTTGCCCTCGAAGTGGTAGGAGATCACTCCCTTCGAAATACCCGCATGCTTGGCGATCCGCGCCAACGACGCATTCCCGTACCCGACCTCCGAGATCACCTCAACGGCGGACGCAATGATCTGCCGGCGCCGCGCCTCCTCGATGAATGACATCTGCTGACCAGGTGGACTATTTTCTGTCCGCACGGCCAAATTTTAGCACGCACGGTCATATTTCAGCCGACAGCTATCCTCGGCCCGTAGCTCACCGGGGTGGCCGCCACATCGCCCACAGGGTGGGGCCGCCGTTGGCCAGCTCGATCCGGTTGGTGACTTCGAAGCCGAATCGTTCGTAGTAGGGGACGTTGTCCGGGTGGCTCGACTCCAGATATGCCGGGTGATGTTCGGCGTCGCAGTGATCCAGGCGGTGCTGCATCAGGGCTCGGCCGTACCCGGCGCCGCGCATCCGCGGGTCGCTGCCGATCGCCGCGAGGTACCAGTGCGGCTCGGTCGGGTGGCTGCGGGCGAGGGTGTCGCCGACTGCCTTTCCGGTCCGCATTCGGGTGCCGAAACCACTGATCAGGGTCGGCAGCATCAGCAGTTCGGAGAATCTCGAATGCTCCCACCGGCCGGGTCGATTCCAGAGTGCTGCTCCTGCCATCGCACCGGCGCCGTTGTAGGCGATGTCCACGCCGCCCGCGGCCAGGTGGTGGTGGCGGGTCATGGCCCTGAAGAAGCGCACCAGACCGTGCGCTCGTTTGTCGTCCCGCGACCACAACCAGGTCATGACCGGGTCGGTGTGAAAAGCACGGGCCAGCGTTCGTGACAGTTGCGCGATATCGGCCCGCTTCGCCGACTGCACAACGATGGTTCTGTCCATAGGTGTCCCTTTCTGGTTCCGACATCGCGATCTGTTCATCGAACGGCCCGGCCGGTGAAGCGGTGGGTCGTGCCACGCGCCCAGCCCGGATCGCCGTGGCGGACAAACCCGATCCAGCTGCGGCGCATCTCGCCGAGGAGGCCGGAAGGTCGCGCACCATCGAGCATCGGCGCATGTCGCCATGCCGCCGCGTGTCCCAGCACGAACGGCAGCTCGATGCAATGGCACGCACCGAATGGGCTGTCGCCGGGATGCCAGTCGAAGCGGTAAAGCCACGGTGGTTCGCCGCGGGCGGTGAGCAAATTCGCCAGCCGACGCGTCGGCTCGTGGAACATCTGATCCGTCACGGTTGCGATGACGTCGCGCTCACCTGCGAAGAACGCCGCCGCCTCGTCGCGCGTAGCGCCCATGAGGATCTCGACCCCGTCCGCGCCGCGCCATCCGATCGCCTCGACTGGATCGGCGGCGACCATCGTGCCGTCGGTAACGAGTTGGAATGGCGGCACCGGGTTCGTCGGACCTGCGGTGCGGCGCGCCACGGCACTCTGCGCGGCGAGCAGCTCGGCAACCGGCACGTCGACAATCCGCCCAGCACGACTCTGCCCGATTCCCAACTCCTGCAACAACACTCCCCCGACGCGTGCTGCCTCATCCGGCGTTGCCGGGAGCATACCGACGGGCGCGCTCTGCACGATCGCTCGGCGGAACAGCCCGTACGCCGCGTCCCCCGACAGCAGCGCCAGAATCGAAACGGCACCGGCGGACTGGCCTGCGACGGTCACATTCGCAGGGTCACCGCCGAAGGCAGAGATGTTGTCGCGCACCCAATTCAACGCCGCGAGGTTGTCCAACAGCCCCATGTTGCCCTCGCACATCCCGGGCAGGCGAAGGTAGCCAAGCGCGCCGAGCCGGTAGTTCGCGGTCACCACGACGACATCACCCTCTGCCGTGAACTCCGCGCCGTCGTACCACGGGAACCCACCCGAGCCGGTGAGGAACCCGCCGCCGTGCAGAAACACCAGGACCGGATGGCCACTGCCCGCGGGCGCCCACACGTTCAGCGACAGACAGTCCTCCGACTGCGGTGCCGTGCCCGGTCCCATCACTCGCGCCAAACGAGACGGCGGCTGCGGCGCGGCCGGGCCGGGTGCGACAGCGTCGCGCACACCCCGCCACGGCGTCACGCTCCGCGGCGCCCCGAATCGCTCGGCCTCGGCGTAGGGCATTCCGAGAAATGCGCCGACCCGCCCGTCGGAGACGCCGCGAACGCGGCCCGAGGTGATCTCGACGATCATCGCGCCGCGAAATGCAGACCGGCGCCGTAGGCGTCACGCGCGGAGACGAAGAACCCGTCCTCGGTCGACCGTGTTTGCGTGCCACCACTTTCCACGATCCCGCGCGCATGGTCGACGTCCTCGACCTGGATGGTCATGGCCGCGAGGTACGACGCCGCAGGGACAGGCTCGCCGGGCAGTACCTCCGCCGCGTCCGAGGCCCGAACGATCTCCAGCCGGACCCCTTTTCGCTCCAGCACGGTGCGCGGACCTTCCGGCGCGGAATCGGTCTCCAGCACCCGGCGATACCGCTCCGCGATCGCGTCGAGCTGATCGTCGGCGGCCACGATCAATACGGCCGCGATGCCCCGAGCGCCGTTCGGGTGGTCGAGGTAGCGCGGCTGGTGCACGTACTCCCGAGTGAGATGCTGGGCGATCCCGATGTAACCCTCGACGGTCGTGCGCGGGTCGATGTGCAGTGACCGGGCCCGCATGGTGCGCGTGCCTTCCTCGGTGTCGACGTCGCGTTCCAGCTCGAGGACACCCGAGGTGCGCAGCCCGGCGGCGGTCAGCGCACGGTCGACACCGTCTGCGTTGTCAGTGTCGAAATTCAGGATCTGGAATCCGTCGGCCATCGACTTGGTGCGCCACGGATCCGGCGCGGACTCGTCGACGATGCCGAGCAGTTCTATGTACGAGCCGCCGAACAGGGCACACAGGTTGGCCGTGCCGCCCGGCTTGGGCGGCTCGCCCGGCCGCTCACTCAGCAGATGCCGCGAGCGCGGACTCAGGGTGAAGCCGAATGAACGGTACGTGCGTTCCAGTCCGTCGAGGTCGCGGGTCAGGATGCCGGTGTGATGAAAGGCGTTGATGCTGTAGGTCATGGCCCGATTCTGCGATGGGCGCAGCTGCCCTGACCCGAATCGCGGGGCACTACGCCGCGATCCGACACTGGCCTACCCTGAACTGGTGGAATCGGACACGCACGAGCCGCTCGACGCCCTCGACCTGCAGCTGCTGCACGCGCTCCAGATCGACGGGCGCGCGTCGTTCAGCCGGATCGCGGAAGTACTCGGCGTCTCCGACCGCACCGTGGCCCGCCGCTACGAACGGCTCCGCGCCGCGGGCAAGCTCCGGGTGACCGGCGCGACCGACAGCGACCGCTCCGGTGCTGCGGAATGGGTGGTGCGCATGCGCGTCCTACCGCACGGCACCGATGCGCTGGCCCACTCGCTGGCCCGCCGCCCTGATACCGCGTGGGTGACCACGATGTCGAGTGGCACAGAAATCGCCTGTGTGTTCCGGGTCCCCGACGGTGGGTCGGTGCCGCTGGCGGCGCTCGCGCGCCACCCACAGGTGCGCGACGTCACCGCGCAACAACTGCTGGCCCAACTTATGGACGGCCGTTGGCGGGGCCGCACCTCGGCGCTCACGGGCACCCAGATCGATGCGCTGCGCCCACCGTATTCGGACGAAGCGGCGGCGGTTTCCCTGATCGATCTCGACCGCGCCCTGGTCCCCGCGCTCGCGGTGGACGGCCGCGCCAGCTACCCCGAGCTGGCGCGGCGGCTCGGCTGGTCCGAATCTGCGGTCCGGCGCCGCCTGGAAGAACTGCGACGCGCTCAGGTACTGCGACTCGAGGTCGAGGTCGACCCGGTGGTCTTCGGCTATTCGGCCCAGTGCGTGCTCTGGCTGACTGTCGCCCCCGCCCAGCTCACCGAGGTCGCCCGCACGCTCGCCGCCGATGACGAAGTAGCGTTCATCGGCGCGACGACCGGCGCGCACAACCTGATCGTCATCACTGTCCTGCGCGATTCGGCCGCGCTCGCCACCTACCTGACCGACCGGATCAGCGCACTGAACGGCGTCGAGCGCATGGAGGCGACACCGGTCACCTCATACACCAAACGCACTGCTCCCCGGCACTGACCACCACATACCGACTGTTCAGGCGATCGGCCTTGCACCAAAAAGCCGCGCTCCCAACGGAAGCGCGGCCCTTCGGTGTCGAATCCTACAGATACTGACCGGTGTTCGACTCGGTGTCGATCGCGCGGCTCGCCGAGGCGTTCTTGCCGGTGACCAGCGTGCGGATGTACACGATTCGCTCGCCCTTCTTACCCGAAATGCGAGCCCAGTCATCGGGATTCGTGGTGTTGGGCAGGTCCTCGTTCTCAGAGAACTCGTCCACGATCGAATCGTAGAGATGCTGGATGCGCAGACCCGGGCTGCCGGTGTCGAGCACCGCCTTGATGGCGTACTTCTTGGAGCGGTCCACGATGTTCTGGATCATGGCGCCGGAGTTGAAGTCCTTGAAGTACAGGACTTCCTTGTCACCGTTGGCATAGGTGACCTCCAGGAAGCGGTTGTCCTCGCTCTCGGCGTACATCCGGTCGACGACCCGTTCGATCATCGCGCGGATGCACTTGGCCTTGTCGCCGTCGAACTCGGCGAGATCGTCCTTGTGCAGCGGCAGGAACTCGGTCAGGTACTTCGAGAAGATGTCCTGTGCCGATTCCGCGTCCGGCCGCTCGATCTTGATCTTCA
Organism: Nocardia sp. GCM10030253; assembly: GCF_042675075.1. Lineage (NCBI taxonomy): Bacteria > Bacillati > Actinomycetota > Actinomycetes > Mycobacteriales > Nocardiaceae > Nocardia > Nocardia sp. GCM10030253. Next base: position 193,475 of record NZ_JBHTDL010000007.1, read on the forward strand.
CATCGAGTCGACCCGGTCGCAGGATCGCGGGGTCGATCATGTCCTCGCGGTTGGAAGCACCGATCACGATGACATTCTCGAGGCCCTCGACACCGTCGATCTCCGACAGCAGCTGTGGCACGACCGTGGTCTCCACATCGGAGGACACACCCGATCCGCGGGTGCGGAAGATCGAGTCCATCTCGTCGAAGAACACGATCACCGGCGTACCCTCGGATGCCTTCTCCCGTGCCCGCTGGAAGATGATCCTGATGTGGCGCTCGGTCTCACCCACGAACTTGTTCAGCAGCTCGGGGCCCTTGATGTTGAGGAAGAACGACTTGGCTTCCTTGGCATCTTCACCACGGGACTCGGCGATCTTCTTGGCCAGCGAGTTGGCCACCGCCTTCGCGATCAGCGTCTTGCCGCAGCCGGGCGGACCGTAGAGCAGCACACCCTTGGGCGGGCGCAGCGCGTACTCACGGAACAGTTCCTTGTGCAGGAAGGGCAGCTCGACCGCGTCGCGGATCTGCTCGATCTGGCGACCGAGACCACCGATATCGGTGTAGTCGACATCGGGCACTTCCTCCAGCACGAGGTCTTCGACCTCGGCCTTGGGAATGCGCTCAAAGGCGAAGCCCGCCTTGGTATCCACCAATAGCGAGTCGCCAGGGCGCAGCTTGCGGATCGGCGAATCGGGGTCGTCCATATCGTCGACCTCGGCGACCTTGGCCAGCGGACCCGCCAGCCACACCACGCGCTCTTCGTCGGCATGGCCGACGACCAGTGCCCGGCGTCCGTCATCGAGGATCTCGCGCAAGGTGCCGATCTCGCCGACCTTGTCGAAGTAGTTCGCCTCGACAACCGTCAGCGCCTCGTTGAGGCGGACGGTCTGGCCGTATTCGAGGGTCGTGGTGTCGATGTTCGGTGAACACGTCAACCGCATCTTGCGACCCGAAGTGAACACGTCGACCGTCTGATCCTCGTACACACCGATCAGAACGCCGTATCCGCTCGGTGGCTGACCCAGCCGATCGACTTCCTCACGCAACGCGACGAGCTGCTGACGCGCTTCCTTGAGTGTGTCCATCAGCTTGCCGTTGCGAATGGTCAGCGAATCGATGCGGGCTTCCAATTCCCGTGCATGATCCGGCGAATCGGCAAGTTGCCTTCGGAGTGCAGCCGCTTCGGCGCGTACCGCCTCGAGCTCTCTCCAGGCCGCCGAATCCGAATTCTCGATGGGGCTCATGTGCTGCTCCTCCCAGTCCCGGTCTATCAACGCTACCGGGCGCGAACCGTTCTCGCTTTCCGACATGGTTTCGTCGTGATCACATCTAGGCTGCGGTCAGCGGCCGGATGAACCATGTTAGCCTGCCCTAACCTGCTTCCGGCGACCTCCTCCGCCGACTGAACCGAAAGGTTGCTGACAATGCTCCTTCCCGCCAGGACACTGCGCGTTTCCGTGGCTACCGCCGTCGCGGCCGTCGCCGTTACCGTCGGGCTCACCGCCTGCGGCTCCGACGACAAGTCCGACACCGCGACAGCGACCACCACCAGTGCGGCGGCCGCCGGCGCCGACCACGGCGCGCACGGCACCGCGACGGCGCCGACGGCGGACGAGCTGAAGGCCACCCTGGTGCTGGTCGCCGACCCGGCCAAGTCGACCGCCGAGAAGACAGCGGTCATTGTGAACGGCGACAAGCGCACCGCCAATATCGATCAGATGAATCAGGCGCTCGGCGCCTACGGCGCGCTGACCTTCGCCGTCACCGACGTCAAGGTCGAAGGCACCACCGCCACCGCTCAGGTCGTCATCACCTCCCCACACGGCAGCGCCCCGGCCATGCCGATGACCTGGGAGCACGTCGACGGCAAATGGAAGCTCTCCGACGCCACCGCCTGCACCATGCTCGGCTTCGCACAGGCGCCCTGCACGCCGTAGCACGCACGAACCGAACGCCGCCCTCGCCCGATACGACCGGACGGGGGCGGCTTTTGTTCGATGGATCATGTCGCGCTCGCTACGTCAGCCCTTGGACGGCCGGCGCTGCGGCTTCGGCGTCACGGTGCCCTCGGCCAGTCGCCGGGCGCTCACCAGGAAAGCGGTGTGGCCCTGCATGCGATGTTCCGGACGAACGGCAAGACCGACCACATGCCAGCCGCGCACCATCGATTCCCATGAGCGCGGCTCGGTCCAGCACTCCTGTTCGCGCAACGCCTCCACGACTTTCGACAATTGTGTGACGGTTGCCACATAGACGATCAGCACACCACCGGGCACCAGTGCCTTGCTCACCGCGGGCAACGCATCCCACGGGGCGAGCATGTCGAGCACCACGCGATCGACCGGCGGGCCGTCGTAGGCCGCGACATCGGCGACGGTCAGCGACCAGTTAGCCGGACGTTCGCCGAAGAAGGTCTCGACGTTGCGAATCGCGTGCTCGGCGTGGTCATCGCGGATCTCGTAGGAGATAACTTCGCCCTGCGGGCCGACAGCGCGCAGCAGCGAGCAGGTCAGTGCGCCCGAACCGGCTCCGGCCTCCAACACCCGCGCGCCGGGGAACATGTCACCCTCGTGCACGATCTGCGCGGCGTCCTTGGGGTAGATGACGGCCGCACCGCGAGGCATCGACAGCACGTAATCGACCAGCAACGGGCGCAGGGCCAGATACGGCGTGCCGTTCGTCGAGTTCACCACGGTGCCCTCGTCGGCACCGATCAGGCTGTCGTGTTTGATCCCGCCGCGATGCGTGTGGAACTCCTTGCCGGGTTCCAGCACCACGGTGTAGAGGCGCCCTTTGGCATCGGTCAGCTGTACCCGGTCACCGGTGGTGAATGGCCCGGTCCGTCTGGCCGTCATGAATCTCCGTTTCGCTCGGTCGATGCGGTCCTACAGTTATGGCACCGGCGTGTCGGTACCGCCGGATAGCCTGCCAGGTATGCCAGTGCCCGTGACCACGCCCCCCGCCGACGCCGACAAGGCGCCCGAGCCCGAAGCGACGACAAGTCGTTCCCGGCCGGCGTTGTCCCCTTCGCGGGCAATGGATTTCAAGCAGTGCCCACTGAAATACCGGTTCCGCGCCATCGATCGGATTCCCGAGCCACCGTCGCGCAACGCGGTGCGCGGCACAGTGGTGCATGCGGTGCTCGAGGACCTCTACGGACTCCCCGCGGCCGAGCGCGGGCCCGAACGCGCGGCCACGCTCGCCGAACCGGCCTGGATCCGAGTGCTCGCCGAGCAACCCGAGATCGCCGAACTCGTTGCCGGCGACGGCCTTGCCGAATTCCTCGGCGAGGTGCGGACACTCGTCGAGACGTACTACCGGCTGGAGGATCCGACTCGGTTCGACCCCGAATCCTGCGAGTCCCGCGTCGAGGTCGAACTCGACGACGGTGTGCTGCTGCGCGGGTTCGTCGATCGCATCGATGTCGCACCGACCGGCGAACTGCGGGTGGTGGACTACAAGACCGGTCGGGCGCCTGGCTTGGCACAGGAGGCCAAGGCGCTGTTCCAGCTGAAGTTCTACGCGCTGGTCGTGTTGCGCACCCGCGGCATCTTGCCCACCCAGCTACGGTTGATCTACCTGGCCGACGAACAGCTGCTCACCTACGCCCCCGACGAGGACGAACTGCTGCGCTTCGCACGCACCCTCTCCGCGCTGTGGCAGGCCATTCTCGAAGCGGGCCGCACCGGCGACTTCCGCCCGAGCACCAGCTGGCTGTGCGGCTTCTGCGCATATAAGGATCTGTGCCCCGAATTCGGCGGCACCCCGCCGCCGTACCCCGGCTGGCCGGATGGCGGAACCCGCGAATCAGTCGATGAGACGCTCGCCGACGCGGTATCGGATTGAGCGCCCGAGGCGACGCTGGTCCCGCGCCGCACCCACGGCGGGTGGGTGCGGCGCGCGTCGGTCAGACCGTGAAGTTGCGGAAGAGCAATACCGAAAGCCCCAGGCCGACAAGCAGATTCACCACGACTGCCGAACCGAACACCACGATCGGCCGCCAGCCCGCCTCGCGCAGACCGCGCAGGGAGAACTCGAGGCCGATGGAGACGAACGCGAGGATCAGGAACCAGGTGCGCAGGTCGTTGATGATCGCGATATGCGCGGACCCGGTCTTCTTGTCCACCGACTGCAGGTAGAGGGTGCCGATGACGGAGGCGGCGACGAAGCCGATCACGAACTTCGGGAACCGCTCCCAGAACTGCCTGACCGAGGGCCGCACCGCACCCGCGTTCCGCTCGACACGCAGAGTGAAGTAGGCGGTGAGCGCGATCGCGACAATGCCGATCAGCGCGTTCTGCGTGGTCTTCACGATGGTGGCGATCTGCAGCGCCTTCTCCCCCGCGATGGCGCCGGAGGCGGCGACGGCCGCGGTGGTGTCGATATTGCCGCCGATCCACGCACCGGCCACGGCGTCCGACAGCCCGAAAACATCGGCGAGCCACGGCAGCACGAAGATCGAGGGCAGCGCGAAAATGATCACCAGCGACGCCGCGTAGGCGATCTGCTCCCTCCGGGCCTGCACCGCGCCGGCGGCCGCGATGGCCGCGCTCACGCCGCAGATCGACACCGCCGAGGACAGCAGGGCACGCAACTTGTCGTCGAGCCCGAGGCGTCCGCCGAGCCACCAGGTGAAAGCGAACACCGAGGTGATCAGCAGCAGCGCCTGCAGGATCGACGGGCCCGCGGCGGTCACCAGAATCTTCAGGTTGATCGATGCGCCGAGCAGCACCACGCCGGTCTTGATGAAGAACTCGGTGCGGAATCCGGCCGAAAGCCGTTCGCGCAGATCGAGTTCGGTGAGCACCACATTGCCGAGCAGCCCGATCGCGATGGCGTAGACCGGGAACTCGATCGACTTGGCGACCCGCTTCAACGGAGTGTCGGCCGCCCATCGCGGCACGTGTGTGTCGAAGTAGCGGGTCAGCGCGCCGAGCAGGAGGACAACGGCGATACCGGCCACCACCTGCGTCACCGTCGGGCGAGCGAGCGCCTGCAGCGCAGCGGTTTCCGACTTCACCGGCACGTCGGTCTCCGATTGCGCGGCGGTGGCCGGTTCGGTATCCGACATCACGGCACCAGCCAATCCGGGATGGCGCCGACGAGTACCAGCGCGATGAGGGTCAGGCCGACGATTGCCGCCAGCCAGTCCTCACTCCACGCGAATGTGCTGCCCGGACGTTCCGCGGGCGGTGTCTGTGACACGGTGTGCTCCTTGCATTTCCTCATCGAGAGGCCGCACAGTAGCAACGTTCGACTAGGCAACACACTGATTGCATTCGTCGTGAATTAATCACTCGTACAAGACAAACCGAACGCATCCGACTCTGCTGATCGTGGTTCGAGCGCGCGCGAGGATGCAGCAGCTCAGACACGCCGAATGACCGATGCCATGACGACGAAGTCGCGTGCATCGGCCATTCGGAGACGTACCCGACGCCTGCCGCGCCACGTGGCGGCGCGGTGAATCAGAAGGCGCGGCAGGACCTGATATCGGTAGCGAGGATCGCCTTGGCGCCGATCTCGGCCAGCTGATCCATGACCTCGTTGCCCTGCTTGCGTGGCACCAGAGCCCGAACCGCTACCCAACCCGGATCGGTCAGCGGCGAGACCGTCGGCGACTCCAGACCCGGCGTGATCCGCACCGCGGCGTCCAGGAGTTCCTTCGGGCAGTCGTAATCCAGCATCAGGTACTGCTGAGCGAACACCACACCTTGGACACGTGCGATGAGCTGGTTGCGGGCGCGGTCGTGCTGATCGGAACCGGCGCGTTCGATCAGCACGCCCTCCGAATCGCACAGCGTTTCGCCGAAGGCGATGAGGTTGTGCTGACGCAGCGTGCGCCCGGAGCCGACCACATCGGCGATGGCGTCCGCGACCCCGAGCTGGATGGAGATCTCGACCGCGCCATCGAGGCGGATCACCTCGGCCTCGATGCCGCGCGCGGCCAGATCGGCGAGCACCAGATTCGGATAGGAGGTCGCGATGCGCTTGTCGTAGAGGTCCTCGACCTTCCACTCGCGCCCGGCCGGGGCGGCATAGCGGAAGGTTGAGCGGCCGAAGCCGAGCGAGAGCCGCTCCTGCACGGTGGCACCGGAATCCAGCGCGAGGTCGCGACCGGTGATGCCGAGGTCGAGCTCGCCGGACCCGACGTAGATGGCGATGTCCTTGGGCCGCAGGAAGAAGAACTCGACCTGATTGGCCGGATCGAGGACGGTCAGGTCACGGGAGTCGGTGCGCCTGCGGTAGCCGGCCTCGGACAGGATCGAGGTGGCGGACTCGGACAGGGCGCCTTTATTGGGGACTGCGACGCGCAGCATGGGGAGGGTGTCCTTTCGGAAGGGAGAAACTACGGAGTCCGGCGACCGTCATCACAGATGTCGGTACACGTCTTCGAGCTTCAATCCGCGGCCGACCATCAGCACCTGGACCCAGTAGAGCAGTTGCGAGATCTCCTCCGCGAGCGACTCGTCGCTCTCGTGCTCGGCGGCCAGCCACACCTCACCGGCTTCCTCGAGCACCTTCTTACCCTGGCTATGCACGCCCGCGTCCAGCGCAGCGACAGTCCCTGACCCCTCGGGGCGGGTGACTGCACGATCCTGGAGCTCGGCGAACAGGGTTTCGAAGTTCTTCACGAGGGGACATTCTTTCAGACCCGCATGCGGGCCTGTTGCTGCGGTCGCCGATGAGTTCCGACCGCCACCACGACGGCGGCCGGAACCTCGGCACTGCCGAATCAGGCGCCCGAGAGCAGCGCCTCCAGATCGGCGACGGCGGCGCGCAGATGATCGGCGAAGGCGTACATCTCGTTCGCGACCGCCCGCGGCGTAGCGAGGTAGAGATTCCACCGATCCGGTAGCAGCACGTACGCGATGCCGATGCACTTGGGACTGGTGGAGCCGAAACCGAAGTAGCGGATGTTGACCGACGGCGCCGAGCTGGTGCTCAGGTAGTCGTCGCGCATGATCGTCCAGCCGGGGCTGGCGTAGAGCGGGATCGGCGCTTCGACGCCGAGTTCGGCACCGCGGCGGCGCTGGATCCACTCCAGTTCCCAGAGGTGCTGTTCGGGCGCGTCACCGGCCTGGCACTGCTTGGCCCGTTCGACGTGCGCGGTTGCCGCGGCCTTTGCCGCGGCCACGCGACTACCGGCATCGGCAGCCGGATCCTGCATGGCGTCGACGAAGGCCACCATATGGGGGGTCACCACCCGCATCGCCTCGGTGCGGCCATTGCGGTATTGGCGGGTCGCGATGGATTCGTAGGTAGCACCGGTCAGGCCTTTGCTGCGCCGATGGGCCAGCTGGTAACTCAACTGCGCGAACGCATCCGGCGAGACGCCGAGCTGCTTGGCCCGCGCGGTGCCGAAGTTCTCGAAAGTGACCGTGGTGGTGGCATTCTCAGCGGCGTAACGAGCGAAGGCCGCGCCCGCCGCCGCGATATCGCTGCGCTGGTCGGCGTCCAAGACGAACTCGATCGGCTCGACGGGCGGCAGACCCTGCGGCTGCGCGCCGGAACGCGCGGCATGTTCGGTTGCCGACTGCTCGAGCAGCGTGTCCACGAACGACAGGATGGTGGTGCCGTCCAACCCGCAATGCTCGATATTGATACCGGCCTGCCCGTCGCCGAACACGACGAACGACACCGCCTTGTCGAACCACCGGTTGGCGCTGTCGCCGTGCAGCAGCTGATCGCAGGCCTGCAGTTCGTCGCGTGGGGTGAAGTCCTCCAGGCACAGGCAGAACAGCGCGGTCTCGATGGTATCCAGTGCCGCGATGTTGGCCGGTTCGGCGCGCAAGCCCTGCCTGCTCGCCGCCCATTCGGCGCGCGCCTTGGTGGTGAGGTGCCCGACTGCGGTGTCGGTGCGTGCCGAACGCGCACCGGCCTTCAACACCGCGCGCAGCCCGTCGGCCAAGTCGTCGAGCGAGTACGGTGCGCCGTCGGCACCGATGACGTCCATGCGGAACATGCTGCCGCGGAAAAACACCACGATGTGCTTGGCCTCCGACGGCCCCGGCCATTCCGGGCTGTAGGGCACTCGCACGGAATCCTGCTCCGCGCCGGGGATGCGAGTCTCGGAGAACAGGTACTTGTGCTGCCACATCGTCAGCAGCTGTCCGCGCTGGGTGGCCGGCGGTACTACCTCGGCGTCCAGGGCCACCTTGTAATCGACAGCCGCCGCGACGATCCCCGCCGCGCGCTCCACCTGTCCAGCGGCGGTGGACGTGGCCAGCGGGGTGTCGTCGCGGAAGAGGAAGAAGAAGTTGGCGTTCAACGCGATTCGGTCGCGCCTGCCGAGATAGCGCGACGGCCAGAACAGGTCCAGCCAGCTCCCGACGCCCGGCGTCGCGTCGTATTCCGCCAGTGCGGCATGCAGTGTGCGGCCGGGACCGTCCGCGCGCAGCAGGTCGGCGACGGCCGCCTCGGTGGTGGCGCGTTCATCGGCGGTCAGCAGCGGTGCGCACCATTCCAGGAATCGGGCGCAGCTGTCCTCCAGCGTCGGCAGCGGCACCCGGGGCAGGTGGTCGTCGGCGGCGAAGGTGCGTTGGCTCAATGCAGTTCCTCGGGGTCGGCGTGTTCGGGAAGCGGGCGGGAGAGGTACAGGTTGGCGTAGAGCCAGCCTTCGGTTTCGTGGTCGGTGGTGTCGACGCCTTTGTCGGACAGGGTGTTCAGCACGTGCGCGCGTTCGGCGTCGGAGGCGAACCTGCGTTGTTCGAAAATGCCGGGCGCCTGTTCGGTGCGGTAACCGAGCGCGGCCAGTTCGGCGGCGATCGGCTCGAAGCTGAACATACGCAAGACGAAGTGTGCCATCCACGGCCGCCTGCGTGGGTGTGCGAGGGCAACCCGAGACAGCGTTTTTTCCGTCACGTAGCCGACGCATCCGGTGGATACGACGATGTCCGCGGTCGCCAGCGTGGCGCGCTGCTCGTCGGTCGGGTCGGCGGCCTCCAGGTCGGCGTGCACGGTGTCGTGCAGGAATCCGGCGGCGTGCGCGTAGGACAGGGCGGGGTGAGCGGCATCCATGCCGATGAAGCGGACGTCGGCCAGTCGGTCCTGCGCATCCAGCCGGGCGCGATCGCGAGCGATGAGACCGGCCTGGTCGCCTTCCGCCTGCCGGTAGTGCTCGGCGAGCTCGCCGATGGTTGTGTCGAACCGCAGCAGTGCCGCGTTGACGCCGTAGGAGCAGCCGATGTCGAGCACGGTCGGGGTCGCCACTCGCGCCGAGGCGCGATACTCCCGAATCTGCTGCTGGAAAAACGGTTTCGCCAGTTCCGGAATCCGATAGTCGAGTTCGGCCATCCGGGCGTAGTACTCGCGGGGATCGGGACGGGTGTAGATATCGTCGAAGGAGGCTTTCCCGGTCGTGTGTAGCGGCACTGGCACTAGTTCGTTCCTCTCGGGTCGAGCTTGGTACTGCCCAGGCAGTGTCGTCCTGCTCAGTCGAGCAATCGGTCGCCTCGGACGGCATCGGCCGCGGCGGCCAGGTGATCGGGCAGCACACGCCCGAACAGCTGGCGGGTGCGCTCCACGGTGCCGATGACACCGGGACGATCGGTATAGGCGAAGATCGCCGAATGTCGTTGGGTGGCGCCCTCGACCGGCGACACTCGGTGCAGCGAGAAGCGGCCCTGGAACAATTGCAGGTCACCGGGCCGCAGGTCGAGCCGTTGGATCAGCCGCGTGCCCGCGCCGGTCAGCACATCGCGCACGTCGTCGAGGTTCTCGGCGTCGGTGGAGCGGATATTGGGGCAGTATTCGAAAACACCGCCCGCCTCGGCGGGCTGGGTCAGCATGCTGACGGTGAATTCGTTGGTGTCGAAATGCCACGGATGCGACATTCCGGGCGCCACGACGTTGAGGCACAGTCCGGCAAGGGGATCGGCGAATTCGTGCAGTTCGGCGAGGCCGAAACAATCGGCAACGAACCGCTGGAACACTTCGCTGGTGTAGAGGCGGTGGATCAGCGCGTCGGCGGGAATCCGATCGCGCGGCACGAACGCATTTCCACGCGTCAGCACGATCCGACCCGGATGATCTTCCGGCAGTTCGGAATCCAGCGGAATGTTGTACGCGTTGACCCGCTCGACCTCGTAATACGCCTCGGGCGCTATCGCATTCCCCTGCGCCCGCAGCGTCTCGATCAGCTCCGGCCGAATGAATTCCCGCAGCACTGTGCAGCCGACCTCGTCGAGCTCCGCCCGTGCCCGCGCCACCGCGTCCCGCCAGGCAGGTCCCCCGGGGTCCGCGAGCGAATATCGTGCCGTATCGACGATCTCATCCAGCACACTCGTCGCTGCCATGGCGTAATTTTGGTGCAGCATTCGCAGACACGCCCGAGATTCGGAAAGATTGCCCGTGACTACGATCACACCTACGAACAGCCTTCATTTACGTTGCGGCACAGTAACTCTCACTGTGGCACGACCAGGAATGCGCAGGCATACCTATCGGTCACAATGGTGCTGGCCGAATTGTCGTGGCACGGAACAAGATCAACCACGCACACCCAACGCGTCGTTCAGATCGTCGAGAGTCAGCCCGATCAGCGATTCACGGAAGACGCGCCCAGGTAGCCGAGGGACCGGTATCTCACAGGGGATCACGATCACCGCGCAGCCCGCGGCCTGGGCCGCGCGGGCACCGGTCGGCGAATCCTCGATGGCCACACAGTTTCGCGGGTCGACCCCGAGCAGTTCGGCAGCACGCAGGTAGATATCGGGTTCGGGCTTGCCGTTGGCCACCTCGTCGCCGCAGACCGATTCGTCGAAGAAGTCGCGGCCGAGGGTGTCGAGCCCGAATTCGGTGAGCGACCGCTTGGTATTGGTGACGAGCGCCGTGGCAAGTCCAGCCGTCCGCACCAGGGCCAGCGCGTCTTTCGCGCCGGGACGCCACGGAATCGGGCCGGTCATCAGCTCGGTCACCCGCCGCTCCAGGAAGTCACCGGCGGCCCGTACCGCCGCGACGGTCGGCTCGATGCCGAGGCCGTCGAACATGAGGCGCAGCGCTTCGGGTCCCGCGGCGCCGATCAACGCGTGCCGCAGTTCGTCGGTCATCTCATGGCCGTGCCGGCGCGCCAGCTCACGGACGCCGATATCCCACAGCTTCTCCGAATCGAGCAGCGTGCCGTCCATGTCCCACAGCACACCCGCCAGTTCTGATCGCGCTGTCACCTGCGGTGAGTCTCCTTCGTATCGCCGACTACGTGCCCGATGCCGCGATCAGCAGTCGCCCATTGTCCGACGCGACCTGGAACCATCGGTTCTCCGACGAGGTCGTGCCGTTCTTCAGGCTATAGGTCAGCGAAGCGACCGCTCGGTTCTCACCGTTCGGTGTGACGGCCCCCACGCTCACCGAGCGGACCGTGCCCCAGAACCGGGCGTAGGCGTCATAGCCGCCGGTCTGGGCTTGATACGACGGCGAAAGCTGCGACCAGGCGCCGCCCACATTGCCCGGCAGCGTCCCGTAGTAGCCCTGGATGAATTGCGCGATCCGGTCGGGGGTGGGCGGGCCGAACGGTGTGGTGGTGATGGTGGTGGCAGGCGGGCGCGTGGTGGAGGGCGTGACCGACGGGCTCGGCGTGACCGACGCTGAGGAGGGGGCGGGAGCCGTGCTCGACTGCGGTGCACCGGCGGTTGCCGCGGGCGGCTCCTGCTGCGCGGGCCCGATGGCATTCGTCGACGGGTTGTCCGCGGCGGCCGAGGTGGCAGCTCCGGTCGGCGGCGCGGCGGTCGAGCCGTCCTTGCCGGCGCCGTTCATCGAGGCCACGATCAGGGCCACCACGATGAGCACCGCCACCGCCGCGACGGCAGCGACGGCCATGAGGCGCCCGCGCGACTGGCCGTCTCCGATACCACCGGGCAGCGTGCCGCCCGCTCGGGTCGGCGGTGCCGGCGGCGCCGCGACCGCGGCGGGCACGCCCGACAGCGCGGCGGCGGAGATCATCTCGGTGGACCCGGTGGCATTGGCATCGGAGGCACTATCGGAGCCAGGAGCAGGCAAGACCGTCGTCGCGTCCGGCCCAGGGGCGGGCAGCGCCTTCGTCAATGCCGGAGCGGGCGCCAATACCGGAGTACGGCCCGCCGCAACGGCTTCCATGGCCTCCTGCGCCTCCCGCATGGTCGGGCGCGCGTCGATCGTCGGGGCGAGCAGCCGCATCAGCACCGGCCCGAGCGCGCCCGCCTGTTTCGGTGGCGGTATCTCTCCGCGGGCCACCGCGTGCAGAACTGCCAGCGGATTGTCGCCCTCACCGAACGGCGGCGAACCCTCGACCGCCGCATACAGCGTGGAACCGAGTGCGAAGACATCGGAGGCAGATTCCGGATTCTCCCCGCGTGCCACCTCCGGTGCGAGATAGGCGGGTGTACCCGCCAGGAAGCCGGTCGCGGTGACGGTCACATCGCCGACCGCGCGGGAGATGCCGAAATCGGTGATCTTCACCGTGCCGTCGTCGCCGACGAGCAGGTTCGCCGGCTTCACGTCCCGGTGCATGATGCCCGCGTCGTGCGCGGCGGCCAGCGCGCCCGCGGCCTGGGCGCCGATCTTGGCCACCTCCGTCGGCGTGAGTGTGCGTTTGCCGGACAGCTTCGCCGCGAGACTCGGGGCGTTCATGTACTCCATGACCAGCCACGGCTGACCGTCCTCTTCGGCGACATCGAAGACGGTGATCGCATTCGGGTGATGTAGTCGGGCCGCGATCCGACCCTCCCGCATCGCGCGCAACCGCGCCTCGATCGCGGCCGATCGGGACAGGCCCGGTGCGAGCAGCAACTGCTTTACCGCGACGGTACGGCGCAATCGGACGTCGGTTCCCCGCCACACAACCCCCATCGCACCGCTGCCGATCGGATCCGTGATCCGATACCGTCCCGCGATCAACCGATCCGAGGTCATGGTGTTGTGCCCCTCCTACTTTCCCGCCGAGTCATCCAGCACTCCGCGCGTAAGCGGAAATCATCGAAAATCCTACGCGCTGAGGTACATTGCACCCGAATACAGCAGGACGAAGGCACCCGCCGACTGCTCCGGATGCAGTTGCAACGCTTTTGACAATGTCATACCCAACTGACATACATCCACCAGCGCGCGGGATCTTCCGTGATTGCCCAGGTCACTGCAGGCCCTGTCATCGAAACAGTCCGGCGCGCCCTGGCTTCGAAATTTCCCACAGCAGGCCACGACCTGCACCGAGTTCGCATATTTCGAGGTAATCACGGTAGTAGCCGAGCGAACAGCGCTGCGACCCAGCGGGATCCGATGCGTCGAGAATCACATCGGCCCTTCGGTCCGATCACCCAGCGACGAACCGGGCTAGGCGTCCGTGGATGGTTGAACGGCGACTCGGCCCTGCCCGCGGACGCGGGTCTCCGGGCCGACCGCCGTCGGGTCGACCGAGGCGCGCTCCGCGAGCATTGTCGCGTCGTAGTTCGGGCGGCCGTCGTTGTCCTCGTCGTCCTCGTCGTCGTTCACCAGCAGCAGCAGCTGAAGGTCCTCTTCGGCACGGGTAGGCGGGCCGACGACCGAGTCGGCGTCCGGACTGTCACCGGAGACGTAGAGCCGAACCAGCTCGCCGCGCTCGGCCATCGCCCAACCGGTGTAGCCATAGTCGTTGTAATACCAATGGGCGGAACCGAATCGGCGGCTCAATTCGTTCAAGAGGGCGCGCACCGACTCGACCGCATAGCCGTCGGGCAGCACGTAGCCGAAGATCAGCGTCCAGTCGTCCAATTCCGGAGTCAGGTATACGCAGCCATCGCTGCCCGATGCCTCCCAGCCGGCACGCATCGTCACCGCCCTCGAGTCGACGAGGCCGAGCGCCTCGATCAGCCCGTCCTTGTCTGCGGTGGGCACCGCGATCCAGTCACCTAGGAAATCACCGTTCTGCTCCCCCATGGGGTGCGGTGTCTCGTCGGCAAGGGTGCTGTCGTCGACCATGATTCACGCTTCTACTCACGCAGGGCGCCCACCGCGCCGACTGCTGCACGCGCTCACGCTATCGGCTCCCACCGACACCTGACCCGAACCGTAGTTCCCGGTGCCGGTGGGCCGCTCTCAGGCGTTGAAGTACTTCGCTTCCGGATGCAGCAGCACGAACGCGTCGGTCGACTGCTCCGGGTGCAACTGCAGTTCCTCCGAGAGGACAACGCCGATGCGACCGGCTTCCAGCAGGTCCACCAGCTTCGCGCGATCTTCCAACTCGGGGCAGGCGCCGTAGCCGAAGGAGTAGCGGGCGCCACGGTAGCCGAGCTTGAAGTAGTCCTGCACATCCGCCGGGTCGGAGTCGGCGACCGCATGCCCTTCGAGAACCAGCTCTTCGCGGACGCGGCGGTGCCAGTATTCGGCCAGCGCCTCGGTGAGCTGCACGCCGATGCCGTGTACCTCGAGGTAGTCGCGGTAGTTGTCGGCGGCGAACAGTTCGTTGGCGAAGTCCGCGATCGGCTGGCCCATGGTGACCAGCTGGAACGGCAGCACATCCACCTCACCGATCTGCTTCGCCTGCTCGCGGGAGCGGATGAAGTCGGCGATGCAGAGGAAACGGTCGCGCTGCTGACGCGGGAAGGTAAACCGGTACCTTTCCCGCGCATCCGGACTCGGCTCGGTCAGCACGATGACATCGTCACCGTCGGACACGGCGGGGAAGTACCCGTACACCAACGCGGCATGCTGCAGTACGCCCTCGGTGCTGAGGCGGTCGAGCCAGTACCGCAGCCGCGGCCTGCCCTCGGTCTCCACCAGTTCCTCGTAGCTGGGCCCCTCGCCGCCGCGCTGACCGCGCAGGCCCCACTGGCCCAGGAACAGGGCGCGCTCGTCGAGCAGCCCCGAATATTCGTGCAGCGAGAGGCCTTTCACCACGCGGGTGCCCCAGAACGGCGGCACCGGCACCGGCAGATCCGCGGCAACGTCGGAGCGGGCGGGCACCTCGACCGGCACCTCCACCGCCTTGCGCTGTTCGGCGATGCGCTTGGACCGCTCGTGGCGCGCCTTGCGTTCGGCGGCCTTCTCTCGTTCCGCGATCGCCTCGGGGCTGTCGGGGTCGATGCCGCCGCCGCGCTTGCGGGTCATGATGTCGTCCATCAGCCGCAGGCCCTCGAACGCGTCGCGGGCGTAGTGCACGTCGCCCTCGTACACCTCGGTCAGATCGTTCTCGACATAGCCGCGGGTCAGCGCCGCGCCGCCGAGCAGCACCGGGAACTGCTCGGCCACGCCCTTGGCGTTGAGCTCCTGCAGGTTCTCCTTCATCACCACCGTCGACTTCACCAGCAGCCCGGACATGCCGATCACGTCCGCCTTCTTGTCGACGGCCGCGTCCAGGATGGTCGCGATGGGCTGCTTGATGCCGAGGTTCACTACCTCGTAGCCGTTGTTCGACAGGATGATGTCGACCAGGTTCTTGCCGATGTCGTGCACATCGCCCTTGACGGTTGCCAGCACGATGCGGCCCTTACCGCTGTCGTCGGTGGCCTCCATATGCGGCTCGAGGTGCGCGACGGCCGCCTTCATCACCTCGGCCGACTGGAGTACGAACGGCAGCTGCATCTGACCGGAGCCGAAGAGCTCACCGACCGTCTTCATGCCCGACAGCAGCGTTTCGTTGATGATTTGTAGTGGCGGCACTTCCAGCATCGCCGCGTTCAGATCGTCCTCCATGCCGTTGCGCTCGCCGTCCACGATGCGCCGGGCGAGGCGCTCGAACAGCGGCAGCGCGGCCATTTCCTCGGCGCGGGACGCGCGCGAGGACGACGTCGACACGCCCTCGAACAGCCCCATCAGCTTCTGCAGCGGGTCGTAATCCTCACTGCGGCGGTCGTACACCAGATCCAGTGCCGTTTCCCGCTGCTCGTCGGGGATGCGCGCCATCGGCAGGATCTTCGAGGCGTGCACAATCGCGGAATCCAGTCCGGCCTGGACGCATTCGTGCATGAACACCGAGTTCAGCACCTGCCGGGCCGCAGGGTTCAAGCCGAAGGAGATGTTCGACAGGCCGAGGGTGGTCTGCACCTCGGGGTGCTTGCTCTTGAGCAGCCGGATCGCCTCGATGGTTTCGATGCCGTCGCGGCGCGACTCCTCCTGACCGGTGCCGAGGGTAAAGGTCAGCGTGTCGATGATGATGTCGCTCTCGAGCACACCCCAGTTGCCGGTGATATCGGCGATGAGCCGCTCGGCGATGGCCACCTTGGTCTCGGCGGTGCGGGCCTGGCCCTCCTCGTCGATGGTCAGCGCGACGACGGCGGCGCCGTGCTCGGCGACCAGCTTCATCGTCTGCTGGAAGCGCGATTCGGGGCCGTCGCCGTCCTCGTAGTTCACCGAGTTGACCGCGCAGCGGCCACCCAGATGCTCCAGACCCGCCTGCAGCACCGGAGTTTCGGTGGAGTCGAGCATGATCGGCAGCGTCGATGCCGTGGCCAGCCGACTGGCAAGGGCCTCCATGTCTTTGGTGCCGTCGCGGCCGACGTAGTCGACGCACAGGTCGAGCATGTGCGCGCCGTCGCGGGTCTGGTCCTTGGCGATGTCCAGGCACTTCTGCCAGTCCTCGGCGAGCATCGCGTCACGGAAGGCCTTCGAGCCGTTGGCATTCGTGCGCTCGCCGATCATCAGAATGCTGGCGTCCTGCTCGAACGGCACCGCGGTGTACATGCTCGACACGCTCGGCTCATGCGCGGGCGTGCGGCGGGCATCGATCGGCGGCAGCGTCGATTCGACCTCGCGCACCGCTGCGGTGACCTGACGGATGTGCTCGGGTGTGGTGCCGCAGCAGCCGCCGACCAGCGCGAGCCCGAACTCGGAGACGAAGCCGCGCAACGCGATTGCCAGTTCTTCCGGCGTCAACGGGTACTCCGCGCCGTTCGCACCCAGGATCGGAAGGCCCGCGTTCGGCATCACCGACACCGGCACCTTGGCGTGCCGGGACAGGTGGCGCAGATGCTCGCTCATCTCGTCCGGGCCGGTCGCGCAGTTCAACCCGATCATGTCGATGCCGAGCGGTTCCAGCGCCGTCAGCGCCGCGCCGATCTCGCTGCCGACCAGCATGGTGCCGGTGGTCTCCACCGTGACGTGGGTGATGATCGGAATCCGCCTGCCCAGCTTCGCCATCGCGTGCTGGCTGCCGATGATCGCGGCCTTTACCTGCAGCAGGTCCTGGCAGGTCTCGATCAGAATCGCGTCGGCACCGCCGTCGAGCATGCCGAGTGCGGCCTCACCGTAGGCATCGCGCAGCGTGACGTAAGGGGCATGCCCCAGTGTGGGCAGCTTGGTGCCGGGTCCCATCGAACCGAGCACATACCGCGGGGTGCCGTCGGCGCTCGGCCCCATCTCGTCGGCGACCTCGCGGGCCAGCCGGGTGCCACGCTCGGACAGATCACGAATCCGGTCCGAGATGTCGTAGTCGGCCAGGTTCGGCAGGTTGCAGCCGAAGGTATTGGTCTCGACCGCGTCCGCGCCCGCCTCGAAGTAGGCGCGGTGAATACTGCGCAGCACATCCGGGCGGGTGTCGTTGAGGATTTCGTTGCAGCCCTCGAGGCCGCGAAAATCGTCGAGCGTGAGGTCCGCCGCCTGCAACATGGTGCCCATCGCGCCATCGCCGATGACAACACGCCGGCTGAGCGTGTCGAGAAGCGTGGTGTCGAACTCGGCGGGAATGGACGCAGACATGCGCTCAAGCGTAGAGGGCCGGTGCGACAAACCGACCAGCAGCTACAAGGAGCGCCGTGCGGCGTGTGCCACACCACACAACCCACAATCCCCCGCACACGACCCACGGCCACGACCACGACCCGAGTCCCGACGTGCCGCCGCCCACACGACCACTGTGCGTCCAACAAAGCCGCTGGCTTCGCCCCCACCGGCCACACTCGCCACACTCGCCACGACACCGTCTTCCGAGCGAAGCGAGACCGAGCACTAGAGTTCGCGGCCCGGCTCGCTTCCGAGCGGGCGAAGCGCATGCGCCGAAGGCGCGAGTCTCGCCCGCTCGGAAGCGGGCCCAAGGGGGCCGCGAACACGCAGCGCCGAAGGCGCTGCCAAAACCAACACTGCCGTAGGCTGACCGGGGTGAACTCCAGTGAATCCCCGGTGTCACCCGAGCCGGAACTGCCCACTTTGCGGGATCCGGTGCTCGTCGCCGCCTTCGAGGGCTGGAATGACGCGGGTGACGCGGCCAGTGGCGCCGTCGAGCATCTGGAACTGATCTGGGATGCCGAGCCGCTGGCCGAACTCGATTCCGAGGACTACTACGACTATCAGGTCAATCGGCCGACGGTGCGTCAGGTCGACGGCGTTACCAGGGAAATCCAGTGGCCCTCGACCATGCTGTCGGTGTGTTCGCCGCCGGGAAGCGATCGCGACATCGTGCTGTTGCGCGGCATCGAGCCGAACATGCGCTGGCGCAGCTTCTGCTCGGACCTGCTCGAGTTCATCGAGCAGCTCGGTGTACAGACCGTCGTCATTCTCGGTGCACTGCTCGCCGACACACCACACACCCGCCCGGTCCCCGTGACCGGCTCCGCCTATAGCAAGGAAGCGGCCGAGCGGTTCAATCTGGAACAGACCCGCTACGAAGGTCCCACCGGAATCACCGGCGTGCTGCAGGATCAGTGCGTGAAGGCGGGCGTGCCCGCGGTGTCGTTCTGGGCTGCGGTCCCGCACTATGTCTCGCAGCCGCCGAATCCGAAGGCGACCATCGCACTACTGCACCGCGTCGAGGACGTGCTCGACATCGAAGTGCCGCTCGGTGAACTGCCCAAGCAGGCCGAGGACTGGGAGGTCGCGGTCAACGAGATGACCGTCGGCGACGACGAGATCAGCGAGTACGTGCGTTCACTCGAGGAACGTGGCGACGCGGCAGTCGATTTGAACGACGCGATGGCCAAGATCGATGGCGACGCCATTGCCGCCGAGTTCGAAAAGTACCTGCGCAGGCGTGGTCCTGGCAGCTTCGGACTGTAATCGCCGTAGCCTTAGCACAGTTCACCGAATATTCGCCGTGGGGCCACTTGTTGGTGAGGAAAGGCTTCCCACATAGACTTTTGCGGTGACTATTTCCCCGATCGTCGCGCACCTTCGCAGCTACGACGACCGGATCGCCGTCCTCTGCTCTCGATCTCCTTCGGCGGGTGTCACAGCAGCGGAATCGGTGGCGGATGGTTTGCGGCGGGTCACCTATGCGCAGCTGGCGACGCTCGTCGAGGAGTACGCGACGCGACTGGGACAGCACCGGCGGCTCGTCGCGCTCGCGGCGCGCAACGACATCGATTCGCTGGTCGCGTATCTCGGCGCGCTCAGCGCGGGTTGCGTTGTGCTGCTCGCCGCCGAGGTCACCGAAGAATTGCTGGACACCTATGATCCGGACGTCGTCGTCGACGCGGGTGTACCGCTCCCGCGCCGCTCGGGCTCGGCACACGACCTGCACCCGGACCTCGCTCTGCTGCTGAGCACTTCGGGATCGACCGGTTCACCGAAGCTGGTGCGCCTCTCCACAGCGAACCTGATGTCGAACGCGTACGCCATCGCCGAGTATCTGGCCATCGGCCCCGACGACCGCGCCGCCACCACGTTGCCGATGTTCTACTGCTACGGGCTTTCGGTCGTGCACAGCTATCTCTTGCGCGGTGCGAGCCTACTGCTGACCGAACTGTCCGTGCTCGACGACGAATTCTGGGATCAGGTCCGCAGTCACCGCGTCACGTCCTTCGCCGCTGTCCCTTACACGATCGACCTGCTCGACCGCGTCGGATTCGACCGGATGCGGTTGCCCGATCTGCGCTACATCACGCAGGCGGGCGGGCGCCTGGCCCCGGAGCGGGTGCGCGAGTACGCACAGCTCGGAGCGCGATCCGGCTGGGACTTCTTCGTCATGTACGGCCAGACCGAGGCGACCGCCCGGATGGCATACCTGCCGCCCGGGCTCGCCGCGGAGCATCCGGATTGCATCGGCGTGCCGATCCCCGGTGGGCGATTCACTTTGGAGAAAGTAGACGGCGACACCGCCGAGGAGCTCGTCTATCACGGCCCCAACGTGATGATGGGTTACGCGCGGTGCCCAGGCGATCTCGCGCTCGGCCACACCGTCGAGGCGTTGCGCACCGGCGACCTGGCCCGCCGAACCTCCGACGGCCTGTATCAGGTGGTGGGCAGACGCAGTCGGTTCGCGAAGATCTTCGGCCTGCGCATAGACCTGCAGCGGCTCGAATCCCGTTTGTCCGCAGCGGGATTCACGACCAGCTGCACCGAAAGCGGGGACCACCTCGTGGTCGCGGCCGAACGCTGTCCGAACTCCCGCGCGAACTCCGATATCACCGCCACCGCGGCCCGGCTCTCCGGACTGCCCGCCGCCGCCATCCGCACCTGCCCGGTCGACGAACTGCCTCGACTGGCCAACGGAAAGCCGGACTATCCGGCCATCCGCAACCTGCCTACCACCGCACCGGCCGCCACCCGAGACATCCGCGCCCTCTACGCCGAGGCACTCGACCTGGATCCCGCGCTGATCCGAGCCGACAGCACCTTCGTCGACCTCGGCGGCAACTCGCTCACCTACGTGACGACCTCGGCACGCCTCGAGCGCGCACTCGGCAGACTCCCCACCGACTGGCCTGAGCTCACCGTCGCCGAGCTCGAACGAATCCCGCGCGGCAACACCACGTTCGGCCGCGCCCTCGACACCTCGACGCTGCTGCGTGCGATCGGAATCGTGTTGATCGCCGGATCGCACATCGGCATCTTCATTCTGTGGGGCGGCGCGCACGTGCTGCTCGCCGTGGCGGGCTTCAATTTCGCTCGCTTCGCGGTGACCGCGGCGCCGCGGGAGGAACGGGCGCGCCATGCGCTGCGCACCGTCGCCCTGATCGCGATACCGACCGCGGGTTGGGTTGCGCTGACGCTGCTGTTCTCCGACTACTACGGCTGGCAGAACGTGTTGCTACTCAACAAGATTCTCGGGCCGCACGACAGCGACACCGCCGGGCACCTGTGGTTCATCGAGGTGCTGGTGCTGTTCATGGTCGCGGCCGCGTTACTGATTCGCGTCCCGTTCCTCGACGTGCTCGAGCGGCGCGATCCGTTCTGGTTCGCGATGGCGCTGGTCGGGGTCACATTGCTGTTCCGCGTCCAACCGTTCGGCTTGTACTCGGCGCACGATGTGCCCTTCTCGCCGCTGGCCTGCTGGTTCTTCGCCCTGGGCTGGGCGGCCGCGAAGGCGCGCACGATCCGGCAGCGGCTACTGGTGAGCGCAGTGATGCTGGCGTCGGTGCCGGGCTACTTCGACGTCCCCGATGTCGCGATTCCCGATCGGGAGCGCCTCGTCATGGCGGGGCTGCTGCTGTTGTTCTGGCTACCCGCAGTGCGGGTACCGGCGCTCATCGCCGCCGTCGCGGCGGTGCTGGCCGACAGCTCGCTGTTCGTCTACCTGCTGCACTGGCAGGTGTATCCGCTCTTCGGGCAACACCATGTCGCGGCGCTGCTCGCCTCGCTCGTGGCCGGTGTGATCGCTACGAGGATGGTGGCTGGTCTGCGGCGATGGTCAGGTCTCGAGAGTCAGGACTTGGGCCGCCGCCTCCTGCGCCAGTTTCGCGATCAGAATGTCTCGCGGAATCGTCTGGCCGGCAAAGTGATCGAGTGACGGCACCACCACGTGGTGTGCGTCGGCACGCTTGAGCTCCTGTGTCAGCTCGACCAAGGCCGTGCCGTCACCTGAGGTCGATTCATGGAACGTTGCGGCGAAGCAGAGCCCTTCCGAGCGGGCAAGGGTGCGTAGTGCATCCTCGAGCTCTTCGCTGTGGCCGTCGGCCAGATCGTCACGCAAGTATCCATAGATCAACGCTTCCACCCGAACCTCCGTTGGATTGGGGATCGCTGTTCTCTAATGTGGATCTCCCCTGACGGGGTACTGCGTTCCTGCAAGAGCAGATGTTCTTGCATTCGGAGCCCGGCAAACTCTCCGCGCCCATACCCAGCATGTAGGACGACATACTGCGAATGCAGCTGTCAACCCAGTGACATCTATATGCCCTATCCCGGCCACTGAGCGTTAACTGGTGCGATACTACAGACGTGGCCGCTGGAGACGATCGACCCGTCTGGGCTGTCCGGATGCGTTCCGAGCGCGATGCGCGGGGGTGGTCACAAGCGGATGCCGTCCGCGTGATGCGCCTCAAGTCATCCCACAACTTGCCGACAGACAGTACACTCCTGCGTAACTGGCGTCGCTGGGAATCGGGCGAGTCACGTCCGGATGATTTCTATGCCCCTATCATCGCCGCCGCCTTCGATACGGTGACCGCGGCGTTCTTCCCCAAGGCAAGGCCGAACCGGGACGACGAACTACTCTCCGCCACCGGCATGGACACCCTTGAATTCATCGGCAGGCTGCGGATGTCGGATGTCTCCACCGCCACCCTCGACGCCATCCGCATCACCGCCGAGCGGCTGTGTTGCGAGTACCCCTACGCAGACCCACACGACCTGCACACCGAGGGAACCGCATGGTTGCGGCGCATCACCTCGTTGCTCGACGGCCGCCTGACATTGTTGCAACATCGGGAAATACTCGTGCTTGCCGGATGGGTCGCGCTGCTGGTCGGTTGCGTGGACTACGACCTGGGCCGTCGCACCACCGCGGAGGCGACCCGCCGCGCCGCGCACTCACTCGGCCAGGAAGCCGAAAGTGCCGAAATCATCGGCTGGAGTGCGGAAATGGCGGCCTGGTTCGCCCTCACCCAGGGCAACTACCGCGGCGCCATCGATGCCGTCGACCCGGCGCTGGCGACCAGCAAGAACCTCGGCGTCGGCGTCCAGTTGTGCGCACAACGTGCGAAGGCGTTGGCTCGCCTCGGCGAGCGCCGGGAGGTCGAGGCCTCCCTCGACGAGGGCCGAGCTATCTTGGAGCGACTCGACCATCCCTCCAATCTGGACAACCATTTCGTCGTCGACCCGAACAAGTTCGACTTCTACGCGATGGATTGCTGCCGTGTCGCGAGCGAGAACCCACGCGCCGAATCCTATGCCAGGGAAGTAATCCGCAACTCCACCCGCGCCGACGGCAGCATCCGCAACCCGATGCGGGTGTCCGAAGCCCGCCTGACCCTGGCCGTGGTCGCCGTGCGCGACCGCGACCTGGAGTTGGCGCTGGACGAAGGCATGCGGGCCTTCGCGGGAAAACGCCGTTCGCTGCCCTCGCTGATGTGGATCGCGGGCGAGGCAGCCCGCGAAATCATCGAGCGCTTCCCCGGCGACCCGCGCACCCTGGTGTATCTCGACAAGCTGAGGTCGCTCGCGGCCGAGTGATCATTCGCCAGTTGGCACAGGCTGATTCGACCTGGCATTCGGTTCCGGACGGCCGGTCAGGGCCGGCCGATGAATCGATCGTGACCGCCGAGCGGTGTTCAGCGCGGCATCTGCTGGTGCGCCAACCAGCGCGAGGTGCTCGGCAAGAACGTCAGCACCAGCATGGCCACATTGAACGCGACCCCGATCAGGCCGATCAGCGTCAGGTCCACGCTCACCGAGACCGGCATGTCGTCGACGGCGACATGGTTGTAGCTGGCGACACTCGTGATTACCGAGATGGCAAGGGTGCCAACACCACCCACTCCGATCAGGATGCGCGCGACATTCTTGCGCAGGAACATCGAGATCCCGCCGATCAACAGCACGATCGCGAATACCACTGCGACTAATAGCAGTATCTGGATCTTGCGCCAGAAGCCGGTCGGATCGAAGTCGGGATCGGTGTTGAGAAACGGGATCGCGATGGCTCCGAATACACCCCGCAGCCCACCGAGGACAGCAAGGATGGCAGCGAAGATCGCGGTAACGGCGCTGGGCCCGGCCTGGAGCGGTGGCGGCGTCGGATATTGCGGAGCTGCTGCGTAAGCCGGGTAAGGGGGCCGCTGGAACTGAGGGTCGGTCATCTGCTACTCCAAATCTGGTGCCTAACGGAGTGCTTCGAGCCCTCCCGGCCCAGACCACCCCCCGAATCGTGACCCGCACAGACACTCATCGAACCAGGAGAAGTGTCTCGCGTGATCGCGATCTCTGTAGGATACCGGCACCGGCCTCCGAGAGCCCCGCCACCTCGCACAACCCCGTGGCGAACGCACGCAAACCGGACACAGCCACGCCGAATGGGGGTCGTTCTTGTAGGCGGCGACCACCCCGCTACTACCCTGTTCCCGGTGACCGACTCCGTCGACGGCTTGCCGAGTGCCGCACCCGCGCTGTGGGATGAGCGGCTGCGGCTGTTTTCCTTCGCTACCGCTGAGAAGCGGGCCGAGTACTTGTGGGTGTTGCGGGCGTTCGACAGTGCTCGGGCGGCGTATGTGGTGTTGCTCCATGCCGACGATGTGGCCGAGTGGATCGACCGCAATGGGGGACGTCCGCAGGCGGCGCTGATCGAGGGCGACGGGCAATTGGATGTGCCGCGGCTGACGGGGGCCGAGATCGGGCCGCTGCTGGACCAGTTACACCAGTGGGGGGTGCTCGAGCGCAGCTACGACGGGACGCGCGCTGCCACGCTGGCCGAGTATCGCAATCGGCACTACGTCTATCAGCTCACTCAGGCGGGCTTCCAGGCCTACCGCGCGGTCGCGGGTGTGCTGGAGTCCCGGTTGGACGAGGCTTCGTTGTCGCGACTGGTGCTGCCGGAACTGTTGGCCGATCTGCACGCTCTTGCCGAGGCCAATCGGGCCGGTGACGCGGAGCGCGTCTATCGGACACTGCGGCGGCTCGATGCCACCTTGTCGGATATGGCCGCGCGGGCCGCGCACTTCTACCTTTCACTCGGCGACATGGTGCGCACCACCGAGATCACCCCGGAGTCGTTTCTCGCGCACAAGGACGCCCTGCTCGCGCACATGCGGGATTTCAGCATGGATCTCGCTCGCTTCGCACCACGGCTGGCTGCCGCCATCGGGGAGATCGAGGAGACGGGCGCGGACGATCTCGTCGAGCGGGCGGCAAGTTGCGATGAGCGGGTGTTGTTGAGTCTTGTCGAACGGCAAGCCGATTGGCGTGCTCGGTGGCATGGGTTGCGGACCTGGTTCGTCGCGGCGGCGGCCGAATCCGGCGAGTCGTCCTCGACCGAGGCGGATCGGCTGCGGGAGGCGACCATGAGTGCCATCGCCGCGGTGTTGTCGCTGTTGCGGCGGGTGACCGAGACGCGCCGGGGTGGCGTCAGCCGGGAGTCGGCGTTGCGGCACCTGGCAGGCTGGTTCACCGCCGCGCCGACAACCGACAGTGCGCACGCGCTGTTCGATGCCGTGTTCGGTTTGGGCAGGCCGCGGCATTTGGCCTTGGAGCATCCCGACGCGGAGTTGATTCCGGCGGCCCGATCCTGGTGGGAGGCACCGCCGCTGGAGATTTCGCGGACCCTGGCCGAGACCGGTAGACCGCCGACGGCGGGCGCTCCTGCTCGAATTCAGCGCAATGACGCGGGGATTCGGCGATTGCGGGAGGCGCAGCTGGATGCGCAGCGGGCGCGGGCGGAGGCCGCGAAGTCCCTTGCCGCCGCGGATGTGCACGACCGGGTGCTGGATGAACGGGAGACCGAGGTGTTGCTGCGGTTGCTCGACGCGGCCTCGACGGCGTGGGTGCCGGTCAGCGGGCGGGTAGACGGGACGACGGGGTCCGATAGCGGGGTCACGCTCACGGTGTCGGAGCATTCGGGCTCGACAGTGGTGCGCACCGCGCGCGGGTTGCTGCACCTGAACAATCGCAAGCTCGACGTCCGGCAAACGACCCGGGCACGCACGTCTGCCGGAAAGTCCGAAGCACGCGGGAGCCGCGCATGATCCACGCACGCCGTATCGAACCGCTCGCACTGGACAACTACCAGCGGGCTGCCCGGGTGATTCTGGCGAACCACCTGGTGACCAGGACGTACCCGGATCGGATCGCGCTGCCGTTGATCCGCCGCTGGGCCACCGAGTTGCGGGAAGACCTCGCCGAGTTGTTCGGCTACCGGTTGGAGGTCACCGAGACCACGGCGCGGGTATTCCCGGTGATCGACCGGCTCGATGCGGGCAAGCCGGCCCGCACCGTCACCGACCGCATCTTCGATCGCCGCCGCTACGCCTACCTCGCGCTGGCGCTGGCCGCACTCGGCCGCGCCGGAGACCAGATCACGTTGTCGGAGTTGGCCGATCAGGTCGCCGCCTACACCGGCAGGGTCGACGGACTCAAGCTCGCTCCGGACCGCGCCGCGGATCGCGATGCCTTCGTCGACGCGGTCGGCTGGCTCGCCGCACGCGGCGCACTGACACTCGCCGACGGTGACGCGGGCGGTTGGGCCGCCGACCCGGAAGCGGGTGAGGCGCTCTACGACATCGACCGCCCTGTGGTGTTCGCGCTGTTCCGTCCGCCACGCGCATTGCAGCACCTGCACAGCGTGGAAGGGTTGCTCACCGAGGACGCGATGGCCCATCCGGCGGGCCCCGCGCATGCGTCCGACAGTGCCCGGCGAGTGCGCAGGACGCTCGTCGAACGTCCGGTCGTCTACGCCGAGGACCTCGCCACCGACGAGCGCCCACTGCTGGTCCAGGACCGTGTTGTCGCGGATGTGGAACTGTTCACCGGTCTGCGCGCCGAACGCCGCGCGGAAGGCGTCGCGCTCATCGATATCTCCGGGCGTCTCTCGGATGTCAGGTTCCCCGGCACCGGAACCCTGGCCCAGGTGGCACTGCTGCTGGTCGGTGAGATCGCCGATCGGGTGCTCGACATCGATAACCCGGTACCGCAACGGCCGAACGCCACCGACCCCGCTACCGCGTTGGCAGCGCAACTCGACGATGCCATCCCGGCATCCACTGTCTTCGTCCCCCTCGCCGATCTGCCGTCGACGGATTTCGTTGCGGGCGAGTCGAATTCGGTGGAGCACGATCCCGACGACGCGCCGGAGGAAGTGACCTACCCGTTCATCGACTCGTCCTGGGTGCGCGAAACAGTCCAGGCACTGACCGACCGCTACGGCCTCACCTTCGCCGCGCAATGGCAGGCCGACGTCCCCGGCCTGACGACCGAAGTCGTCGCGCTGCTGGAACGCCTGCGCCTGATCCGAGCGGTCGACGACGGGCTGATCATTCTGCCCGCCCTGGCCCGCTATCGCGGCGCGGTCGTCACGGTGCGGACCAAGCGAACCGCGGAACTCTTCGTCACCGCCTCCGACACCATCGGGGCCGACAGCGTTGGTACGGAAGGGATATAGATCATGTCGCTCATTCATGGCGGAGTGCGGTTCGTCCCGACCCGCGCCGGGATCATCAACCTGTGGGACTACCGCGATCAGGAATTCTGTTTCGCGGACGGCAGGTTGGTGCTGCGCGGCCCCAATGGTTCCGGCAAGACCAAGGCGCTCGAGGTGCTGTTCCCGTTCGTGCTCGACGGCAGGATCGAGCCACGCAGGCTCAATCCGTTCGCCGGTGAAGAGCGCACGATGAAGTCGAACCTGTTGTACCGCAAGCAGGAGTCGGCCTACTCCTATGTGTGGATGGAATTCGCGCGCGGCAGCTGGGACGACCCGGAGGTGGTGACCGTCGGCATCGGGATGCGGGCGACGCGCTCTTCCGACAAGGTCACCCGCTGGTACTTCGTCGCCGACGGCCGTGCGGGCGTGGACTTTTCACTCATCGGCCCGGACGACAGGCCGCTGACGCGCAAACAGCTTGCCGAGCAGATCGGCACCGACGCCATCGTGGATCGCCCTGTCGAATACCGCACCGCCATCGACGCGCGCATGTTCGGTCTCGGCACCCAGCGCTACGACCAGCTGATCAACCTGATCCTCACGCTGCGCCGCCCGCAGCTGGCCAAGAACCTGGACCCGCGCGGCCTTTCGCAGGCGCTGACCGACGGCCTGCGGCCGCTCGACGAGCAGCTGATCCTCGACGCGGCGCGGTCCTTCAGCGATATGGAAGAGGTCGGTCGCACCCTGGAGGGCTTGGTGCACGCCGACACCGCGACCAGGGCATTCGTCGGCGTGTACCGGAAATACCTTGCAGTACAGGCGAAAACGGATGTCGATCAGGTGCGCGCCCGCCTCGACGCGGTTACCCACGCGGGCACCGCCTTGTTCGCCGCGACTGCGCTGCGCGAGCGGCGCGAGAGCGAACGCACGGCCGCCGAGGCGCGTGCCGACGACGCCGATCGCTGCTACGAGCAGGCCCTCTCCGACCGGGAAACACTGCAGCGCTCCAGCGCCTACGAGGGCAAGCAGCAGCTCGACGATCTCGCCGATGCGGTGCGCAGGCTGGAAACTTCGGCCGGTGTGCACGGCGACAAGGCACTCAAGGCACGTCAAACCCTCGATCAGCGTGGCCAGGAGGCCGAACGCGCCAAAACAGCGGTGCGCAATGCGGCCGCCGCACTGGCCCGCGGCGAGGACGAGCTGCGCGCCGCGGCCGAGGAAGCCGGTATCAACTGGACCGCGCTACCCGAGCAGACTCGCGCCGACCAGCTGACGGCGGCGGTCCGTGGACAGGCCGAGGAACGCGACGCCGATGTGCGCGCGGTCCGCAAGGCGCTCGGTCTGATGGATTCCGCGTCCGCCGAGCGGACCAGGGCGGAGCGGCTCGCCGAACGAGCCATGGAACTGCGCGAATCGGCCGCGGCCGAGGTCGCGCATGCCGAGGCTGCCGTGGTGCTGGCTCGCACCGAGGCTTCAGGCGCGCTGCGTGGCTGGTGGGATGCGCATCGAGAGGTCTACTCCCCCATCGCGAAAGGTCTGTTCGAGGCTGTCGACGCCGCGCTGGCGCACGCGGGCACCGACGAGGCCGCGGGTATGTCCGAGGTGCTCGCCGAACACGCCGAACCACTACTGGAGGGGGTCCGCAACCGCCGCCAGGAGGCCCGGGCCACGGCGGCAGCGGCAGGCGAACGGATCATCGAACTCAGGTCCGAACGTGATCGTGTTGCTGCCCAACACGACGAGGCACCACCGGTTTTCGCCGCCCGCACCGGCAACCGTGCGAGCAGGCCCGGCGCACCCCTGTGGCGGCTGGTGCGCTTCGCCGATGATGTCACGCCCGCGGCGGCCGCGGGTATCGAGGCGGCGCTGCATGCCGCGGACCTGCTCGACAGCTGGGTCTGCGCCGAATCCGAACTGCCGTCCGACTACGACTCCGACCAATTTCTGGTTCCGCTGTCCGCCGACACCAGGCCCTCGGGTCGCACACTCGCCGATGTTCTTGTCGTAGAAGACGATTCCGATGAGCTCACGGTGCCCACGAAGGTCGTCGCCGAGGTACTCGCATCGATCGCGCTGCACGACGGCGATTCCGATCTCGGTGCGGGAGTGGCGGTCAGCACGACCGGCGGTTTCCGACAGGGCGTTCAGGTCGGCCGCCATCACAAGTCCGACGCCGAGTTCATCGGCGCCACCGCACGCGCCAAGCGTCGTGAGATCCGTATGACCGAACTGGCGGCGGCACTCGAGGCGGCCGAGGCAGTCCGGCAGCAGGCCGAGGACGAAGAGTCCGCGGCCGACGCCGAGCTCGCGCGAATCTCCGCCGCCGCGAAGGCACTGCCCCGCCCCACGACCGTAGCGGCCGCACTGCGCGCGGTCTCGGAGACCGCGGGCATGATGCGTTCCCGGTCCGAGGCAGTGCAACAAGCCGAACGCGACCTCGATCAGGCCGTCGCCGAGGTGTCGGCGGTCGAGAAGAAGCTGCGCGCCGTCGCGGTCGAGCACCGCACCCCGCGCGATGCCCGCGATATCGATGCGTTGGCCGCCGCCATCCGGCATTTCGAGAACACCGGAACGGGCCTGCTGCGCTTGCGCACCGATCACGAACGGGAACGCGAGCGGGAACGCGAGGGCGCCGACCGTTTCGACGAGGCCCGGGATCTCGCCGAAGCCTTCGCCGAGGAAGCCGAGGCCGCACAGGCCGGTTATCAGGAACAGTTGCGAAAGCTGGAGACGCTGCGGGCGGCGCTCGGCGCGGGCGCCGCCGATATCGACCGCGAACTCGAGCAAGCGCGGGAGAAGATCGAGGCGACCAGGGCCGAGCAGAAGGCCGCCCGCAAAGCCGCCAACGAGGCGATCGAAGCGGTCGGCGACGCCGAAGCCGCCTACCGGACCGCACACGAATCGCTCGGCACCGCGCTCACCGAGGTACTCGCCGACGTGAAAAGCCTTGCCCCGTACGCACAACCGGATCTGCTCACGTTGCTCGGCGCGCCCGCCGACAGCCGCTGGCCCAGCAGCGAGGCGGCCTGGTCGACGCCCGAACAGCTGCTGTACCGGATCGCCGCAGCAGGTCCGGAGGCCGAATCGCAGGTGCTGCCTGCGGAAGTCGCCGAGTTGTTCGAAAACCTCGCGGCGGCAACGGCTTCGGTGCGCGCGGGTGAGGCGGCCCGCAAATCCACCCGCAGTGCGGTCACCGCCGCGCTGCAGGAGTTCGATGCCGCGCTCGCCGGTTGCGGCCGTGACTACCGGCTGCAGTGGGACGCCGCCGACGGGCTTACCGTCGTCCAGGTCCAGGACGACCACGGCCTGTCCGCGCTCGCGGATTTCGCGACCCGCATCGACCGGGCCCGCCACGACCAGGAACTACTGCTCACCGATGCCGAACGCCGCATCCTCGAAGACGCGCTGCTGACCGGCCTCGCGCAGCAGATCTACGAACGCACCAGCGACGCTCGCGATCTCATCGCCCGCATGGGTGCGGAAATGAAACAGCGGCGGATGTCCTCGGGCAACACCATCGGCGTGCACTGGGTACTCGCCGACACCCTCTCGGATCCGGCGCGCGCAATGTGCAAGCTGCTCGATCGGGACTCCTCGTCACTGGTCGCCGAGGACCTCGCGGCGATCCGAGCCCACTTCGCCTCCGAAATCCGCACCGCCCGCGCCGCCCACCCGGAACGTTCGTATCCCGAGATCCTCGCCGCAACACTGGATTACCGAACCTGGCGGGTGTTCTCCTTCACCCTCATCTCCGCCGACGGCAGCGAAGACAAGCTCACTGTCGCCCGGCACAGCGCACTGTCCGGCGGCGAGCAGTCGGTGTCACTGCACCTGCCGTTGTTCGCCGCCGCCCACGTCATGCTCGACTCCGCCGACCCGCAAGCCCCGCGCCTGTTGGCGCTGGACGAAGCCTTCGCAGGCGTCGACGACAACGGCCGCAGCGAATTGCTCGGCCTGAGCGTGCAATTCGACCTCGACCTCTTCATGACCGGCTACGACCTGTGGATCACCTACACCCACGTCCCCGGCTGCGCCCACTACGACCTGGCCCACTCCGCCGCCGAAAACACCGTCAGCGCAACGCTGCTCGTATGGGACAGTGGTGACCTGCTCGCCGAACACGACGGCACCGACCTCACCACCGCCCTCGGCTCCCCCAGCCGCCGCCGCGTCCCGAACACCATCGAGGGCGGGCTCACTTTGCCGAATATGCCTGGTAGCGAGGCCGGTGTTGCGAGCTGATCCGACCTAGCTCGGCTGCTTCTACACGCGTGTGCCACAGCACTTCTCGCGCGATGCCAGGAGAGTTGGTCCCCCGACGGTTCGCACGCTGCCAGGCGTCGGCAAATGCGACGGTTCGGGCGGGCGGTGGAACACCGTAGGACATTGCCCACGCTCGGTCCGATCCGGCCCGGAAGCCTTCGGACACCGCGATTCCGT
The DNA here is from genome assembly GCF_042675075.1 of Nocardia sp. GCM10030253. Lineage (NCBI taxonomy): Bacteria > Bacillati > Actinomycetota > Actinomycetes > Mycobacteriales > Nocardiaceae > Nocardia > Nocardia sp. GCM10030253. The sequence goes on from NZ_JBHTDL010000007.1 coordinate 225,065, forward strand.
TCAACCCCTGTTCTCGCCGACTGGAGGATCGTTCGAGGGTCGGTGAGCGATCGCGGACGTTATTCTTTGAGCCTGGTCTGCCGCTGAGGAGGGATGGTGGCCAAGGTATTCATCAGTCATGCGAGTGTCGACCGGGAGTGGGCGGGCCGGATACGCGGCTGGCTGGTGGCCGACGGGCACGAGGTTTTCCTCGATCAGGATCCGGTCGGTGGGCTGGTGGTCGGCGAGGAGTGGGAGCAGCGGCTCTACGAACGGCTGCGGTGGGCCGATGCGGTGGTCTGCGTTGTCACCACCGACTACCTGAAGTCGGTCTGGTGCTTCGCCGAGATCGGGATCGCGAAAACGACCGGCAGCAGACTACTGCCGGTCCGGGTCACCAAGGGCGCGACGCATCCACTGCTCACGGCGATCCAGCAGGCCGACGCTATCGCGGATCCGGTGGTCGCGCGGGCGCGGCTGGCCGCTTCGTTGCGGGCCGTCGACGCGGGCGGCGGACTCGGCTGGCCCGATGACCGCTCGCCGTACCCGGGACTGCTGGCTTTCGACACCGATCAGCATCGTGTGTTCTTCGGGCGCCGCCGGGAAGCCGCGGAGATCGCGGAGCGGCTGCGCACACCGACCGCCCGAATGGGGCGCTCGGTGCTGCTGGTCGTCGGGCCGTCAGGATGCGGAAAGTCGTCGCTCGTGCGGGCCGGGGTCGTCCCTCTCATCGCTGACGAACCGTACTGGCTGCCGCTGGAGCCGATCGTGCCCGGCACCGATCCGCTCGGCGCACTGGTCCGGTCATTGGTGGTCGCCGGTCGGCGGGCCGGTCTGGACTGGCTGCCGTCGGCGGTGCGAAACCGGCTGGCCGAGGACGGCCTCGGCGCTGTCGCCGAGGACATCCTGCTCGCCACCGATACGCACACGCAACGCAAACTGCTGGTGGTGATCGATCAGTTCGAGGAACTGCTCCGCCGCACCACCCCGGACGATCGTGCCCAGTTCATCGAGTTGCTCACCCCCGCCGTCGGCGGGCAAGTTCAGGTGCTGGCCACACTACGGCTGGAGTTCCTGGATCAGGCAGTGGTGGATCCGGCGCTGTCGCCGCTGGCCATCCGCTCATATCCGTTGCTTCCCTTGCGAAGAGACGCGCTCCGCGACGTCATCGAGGAACCCGCACGGGTGGCCGGGCTCGGCGTCGACGACGACCTGGTCGCTGAACTGCTCGCCGACACCGACAGCGGTGAAGCGCTTCCGCTGCTCGCCTTCGCGCTGGAGCGACTGGCCGACGGACTGCACCGGGGTGACGTGCTGTCGCATCAGCGCTACCGCGAAACCGGTGGTGTGCGAGGCGCTTTGGTGGGGCGAGCCGACCTCGCGCTGGACGAGGCGCGCAACGCGACCGGTCGGTCGACCGACGAAATCATCGCCATGCTGCTGCGGCTGGTCACCGTTGACGAACGGGGTGTGCCGACCCGGGATCGGGTACCGCGCAGCGAACTGTCCGTCCAGGCCACCGCCGCCTTCGACGCGTTCGTCGCGCACCGCCTGTTGACCACCGACCAGGAGAGCGACCGGATCGTCATCTCGGTGGCACACGAAGCGTTCCTGCAGAACTGGCCGCCGCTGCAGGCCGCCATCGCGGAGCAGGCGAGCGCCCTGCGCGCGCGCCGTGCCGTCGAGAGCGGCGCGGCGGAATGGGATGAGGATGAGCGCTCCGTCAACCGGCTGTGGGAAGGCGGGCGCCTCGAAGCGGCGATGTCGGACACCGGGTCGCGGTTGCGGCCGATGTCGAAACCGCGCTGGCGTGGTTGGTCGCCGAGACTGCGGCGCATGGTCGCTGATCGGGTCGAAATCAGTTCCCGCGCACTGGAATTCCTGGAGCAGAGTTATCGGCGGGATCGGTTCCGGCGGCGCCGGGCGACGGTCGTGCTGTCCACGCTGTTGGCCGCCGCGCTGGTGGCCGCCGGTGTTGCCATCGTCCAGCAGCGTGCGGCCGTCCAGCAGCAGCACACGGCGGTCGCGCGACAGTTGATGGCACAAGCGGACAAACTGCTCGGTGTCGACCCACGGAGCGCGATACAGCTCGGGTTGGCGGCCGACAATATTCACCCGAGTGACGAGACTCGGCACTGGCTGGTGAACAGTCTGTCCACCACACGCTATATGGCGGCGTTGGACGGGCCGGCGGAAGAGGTGTCGCGCATAGCCTTCTCGCCGGACGAGCGACTGCTCGCGGTTGTGCATGACCAGGGAACTCTGGTGTTGTGGAACCTGGCGGATCCGGCGGGGCCACGCCGGGTGGGCGAGCCGATACGAGGCGTGAGTCCCCTTTCCGGCCTGGCCTTTACATCGGACAGCAGAACGTTGCTGGCCGGCGCAGGTGTGGATGAGGGCGTCATCGGTGTGGGCAAGCTGGCGGGCGTTCTCGAGTTGGAGTTCAGCGACCTGCAGCATCCCCGTGTCAGCAGGCATGCCATACCGAATGTGCCGGAGGATACGCATCTGATATTCGGGCCGGGTGCCGGGCTTGCCGTCACCACCGGTGCGAAGCAGCCGTTTCAGCTGTGGGATCTGGCCGACCCCGGGCGGCTACGTCAGGTCGGAACGTTGTCACCTCCTGGTGAGGTGTCGGAGTCCGTGGCGTTCTCACCGAACGGGCACCTGCTGGCGGTCGGCAGGTCCGGTGTGATCGCCCTGTGGGACGTGTCCGTGCCTGCCCAGCCCCGTCGAGTCGGCGAACTCGGCACGGAGCGACCGGCATTTCCCGATCGGTTGGCATTCTCGGCGGACGGGCGAACCCTGGCGGTCGGCAGATGGGCCGAAGGTGTTGCGCGGTGGGACATTTCCGATCCCACCCGGCCACATCCGATCGGCACTCCCATCATCGACGACAGCTGGGGCTATGACCTCGTTGCGTTCTCGCTGCAGGAATCAATTCTCATCACAGCCCCGAGCACCGGCAACCAGGTGTTCCTGTACGACTCGACGGATGCGGCCGAGCCGCGGCGCATAGATACGCTGATCGGTCAGCCGAGTCCCGCGACCACCCTCGCATCCTCGGGTGGACAGATTGCCGTCGGAGGCAACGACGGCCGCACCACGCTGTGGACATCCAGCCTGCGGGCCCAGCTGCGGTTGAGAACGCCGCCGCTCGTCGGAAGCATCGACGAGGTGGCCGGGCCTTGCGGCATTGCGAACATCGGCGACGTCGTCGCCGTAGGTGGAACCAACGGAAACGTCGATCTGTGGGATATATCGGCGCAGCGCGCTCCGACCCGGACCGCGACGTGGAATACCGAACATATCGACTTCATGAACGACAACAGAATCTCATGCCTCGCCTTGTCACCGGACGGAAGGACATTAGCCACCGGAAGCCCGGATCGAACTGTGTCGCTGTGGGACATCAGCGATCGGCGGCACCCCCGGCGACTGGGGCAACCGCTGACCGGCCTGGACGGGATAGTGCGCGCCATCGCCTTCGCGCCGGACGGAAAACGCCTTGCGGTGGGGAGTGACCGGAACACCTTGGTATGGGAGATCAAGACACCGAGCACACCGCGGCGACTCGGGCGGGGACTGTACGACGAGAATGTGAAGGGCCTGGCGTTCGCCGACGGCAACCGCCTGCTGGCCTTTTCCCTCACGGGCAAAGAGCTGAGGCTCTGGGACATCTCCGACGCAAACGCCCCCAAGCGGATAGCCAGCGTACCGGTCGGCGCCTATGCGAGCGCGGCCTACTCCGCCGCCGTCGATGTCCTGGTCACGATTGCCGATGACGAGACCGGACAGCTCTGGGACGTACGGGATCCCGCGCATCCCCGACGGGTTGGCGACACCCTGCGACCGAACGTCTCGAGGTTCACCGCTGCCTTCGATTCGACCGGGGGTCTGCTCGCAGCGCTAGGGGTAGACCGGGAAGGCCAGATCCTCCTGTGGGATGTCACCGATCGTGACCATCCCGTCCAGGTCGGCGAGCGGGTCGACACCAATTCCGAGGCGGTGTACGCGGCACAATTCAGCAGTGACTCGCGCCGCCTCGTAGCCGGGTACGATTCTGGCGTGACAAGGATCTGGGATCTCGGTCCACTGCACGACCTGCGGTCACGACCCGTTGAAACCGCTTGCGCCACTGTGGGATCCGGGCTCGACGAGGCAGGGTGGGGGAAGTACATCCAGGAGGTCCCGTATCGCCGGACTTGCCGGTGAGACAGTGGTCAACGCCGGGGCAATCGCAGCACCCGATCACCGTCGCTGTCGGTGACCAGGATGTTGTCGTCCGGATCGACCGCGATACCGCCGATCTCACCAAGATCGGTGAACGGCAATCGGATCGGTGTCGTCGAGGCGGCCGGAATCGTCCACAACCTGCCCTCGTAGGTCCATGAATCGTCCATGTCGCCCGGATTGTCGTGCCGGAGGTTGTCTGCCAGCAACAGATTTCCGCGATGGTCGAAAGCGATCGCGCTGATACCTCGGAGAGCGGGCACCGTCGTTTCGACGAATGCGGTCGCTCCCGTCCGGAGAATGAGAAGTCGATCGACCGAGTCGGGGCCACCGGCCGTGACGACCAGATCGCCGTTGTCGGACACCGCAATAGGTGCGCTGAGGTGCGCGACGGTCGAAACCACGACTTGGCTGTCCGAACCCGCGGAAAGTTTCACGACGCGGGAGTTGTCCGGGTCGGTGACGAACACGGAGCCCGTGTGGTCCACAGCCACCCCGGCGGCGATCGACCTCGAGGTCGACGCCGGATCCTGTTCGCCGAGCCCGGTGAACGGCAAAACGGACACCGCCGCCGTATCGGCGGCCACCCGAAACACCCGCCCGTTGGTATAGTCGCCGACGAACAGATCGCCCGTGGGACCGACCGCGACACCGTATGTGTGGGACAGACCAGGGATATTCACTCGTTCCGGCGTGAATCGCCCGGCGGGCAACTTCTGAATGTGCTCGTGCTCGGGCACATACACGTCGCCATTGCTCGCAACGGCGATCCCGTCCGGACTGAACACCGGCATCGGCAGGTCGACCTGCACCTCCCACCCGGCCAACGCGTCCCCGCTCTGATGGTGCCACGGCCACAGCCCCCACACCGCGGCCACGACCGCGACGGCCACCAATACGCCCACTGCCCACCGTCTCGTCGGCCGACGCCTCATGCGCTGATTATCGACCTACCGAGCAGCGCATCACCAGCACCGCCCGCCCGCAAGCCGCAGGGACAACATGGGGATGCCGGGGTCGACCCGGGCGAGCTGGGTCAGCGCAGGTCCGCGGGATTCACCGCCGCCGCCATGGCGCGGTAGCCCGCGTCGTTAGGGTGCAAATGGTCGCCGCTGTCGTAGACGGGATTCAGCCGGTCACGGTCGGCGGGATCGGCGAGCACGGTGTCGAAGTCGATGACCGCGTCGTATTCGCCGGAGGTGCGGATCCATTGGTTGACGGCGTCCCGCTCGGCCTCTCCTTCAGGCGGATACGGCGAACCCCGGTACGGCAGGATGGTCGCCCCGATGACGCGCAGTCCGCGTGAGCGGGCCTGGCGGATCAGGTCCCGGTGCCCGGCGATGAGTTGCCCGGCCGAGACCGGTACCGCCGGCTCGCCGATCTCCGGCGCGCCCGCGCTGAGCCCGATGTCGTTGATACCTTCGAGGATGATCACCGTGCCGACTCCGGGCTGGTCGAGTACGTCCTGGCGGAACCGTCGCAGCGCGGCGTCTCCGAGCCAGGAAGAATCCACGGTTACCCGGTTGCCGCCGATGCCCTGGTTCAGCACCGGTCGCGCAGTGCCCGCGGCGGCGAGCCGTTCGGCCAGTTCATCGGGGAATCGGTTGTCGGCGTTGAGCGTCGAGCCGACACCTTCGGTGATCGAGTCACCGAAGGCGACAACGCCCGCGCGACGCTGAACCACGTTCGTCACGTCGACTCCGGCCAGGTAATACCAGGACATGGTGGTCTCGGCGAAGGCGGCGGCGGTCGGGTCCGCGCGGTGATCGCCTGCGGCCCGGTAGGTGGTGGCGAATGCCTGCGCGTGCTGGGTCGCCGGACCTGTCGGCTCGGCGAAGTAAAGGGTGATTGTCACCGATTCGAGCGGCGCGAGTGGCAGAAGCACGGGATCGGTCGCCAGATCCGCCCCGGCCGCGACGCGGAACGACATGGCCAGATTCACCGTGAGATGGCGCAGGGTGTCCGGCTGGATGCTGCCGTCGGGACCGCTGCGGGCGATCGTCGCAGCGGTCACTGTCAGCGGCCGCGCGCCATATCGGTTGGTCAGACGGACGCGCGTGGCAGGCCCGCCGTCGCTGACCCGGACAACCTGCCGGAGTGTGTGATTCGCGAATCCGACCTCTGCCCAGTTCGGGGTGGCGGCCTTGCTGGGCAGGTGAGGCGAGGCGGCCCAGACCGCGGTCCAGCCGGCTGGCTGCGTCGAGGCGGGTCCGGCGTTCGCGGCGGTGACAGGTGACAGGAGTAGCAGCAGTATTACCAGGGCTCGAAGAGTACGCACAGCGAAATCCGTTCTAGCAGAAACCGAACGGGCCGGCCGTTCCCCGGCCCGCCCGCGTGGGGATATCGGAAGCGTTGCCGCTCAGCGCTCTTCGATATGCCGGGTGATATCGCCGGGGAAGGTCATCTCGCCATGCCGTGCGATCACACCCGTAGCCAGCGCGCCGTCCGCGTAATGCCAACCGCCGCTGCGGAACCAGTCAGAACTGCCCAGCACCGTCCGTGCGCTGCCCTTGGATCCGTTACCTTCGCTGGTCTTGCTGATCTCAGCGGTGTCCGTGGTTGTCATGACGTCGACGCTATGAGCGGTGAATGAGTAAGCCAATGGCCATCGCGCTCTCATCCATGTCTGCAACGCTCATTTTCCACCGACCGCCGACGATCACGGCGTTCTTCGTCAACCGAACAGAGCGATCACAACGGTAGCTCCCAACGCCACGATCGCGAGTATGACGGCCGTGGTTTGAAGGATGTTGTTCCGAGTGGCCAGAGCACTGGACTGCTCGGCCGCATTGATCGACTCCCGCAATCCGATGGCTTCACTGGTAGAGAGCCAATCGTCCACCATGCGCACGGATGTCTCGATGCCCAACTCCAGCCGTAACCGCTCGGCAAGCGTACGGGTAAAGCCCTGATTGATCATCGTGTGCTGGTCCAGCGCCAATTGGACGGTCATAAGACTGAGGCGCAAAGCCAGTACGTCGTGCGCGATGCGCTGGGCCGGCCTGCCGGCGAGCTGGTCAACGGATAACCGAGAGCGCGTTGCCATGAGTAACTGTCGAAGGTGAGCGCGACACGACAAGTAGTGCTGGACAAGTACAACCAGGTCTTCGAAGTACAAGTGAAGGCTGTCGCCGGTCGACCAGATTCGCTCACACACGATAAGTGTCGATTTCCGGCCGACCAGGAATAATTCGTCATGTCGGTAACCCAGGGCCTGGGATTCGACCAATTCGCGATGACGGTCCCCGTAGCTCGCGAACCACGGTGTCTCGTTGAAGATCCCCGCCAGCTCGGGTGACCTCAATACGGTGTCGAGAGGCACCTCTCGACCGCGTGCGTTCTTGAAGTGGCGCACCGCGATCAGTGCGTAGTCGAACATCGACGAATCCAGGGATTCGGCTTCGATCGAGGCGGCCGGCACAGTCGCCGCGCTTGGATCGTCGAGGAAATCCGAAACTGCCCTTGCATCGGGAAACAGGCCGAGCACGGTGTCCCGGAAGCGTCTTCGCGCCGAGTCGCGGTGGGAACCCAGCATTGCGATCAGCTCATCGGCAGAGCGATGCTCATCCAGGCGTGCCTCATAGGTACACGAGATGGTGCCGTCCCTCGCCAGCCGCACAACTTCTGTGCTGCCTGTCTTCAACAGTCCGGCTTGGCCTTGCCGGAACTCTCTGCCCCAGATCACCTTTCCCTGTAGCCCTCGGATTCGGACATTTCGCTCCTCGATCACCTCGGCTTCAGATCGCCAAACACCAGCCGGTTGACGAGCGCACCACCTGGCTAAATCCGGTGCGCGGTCCCGGCACATCGTGAGCTGAACGGGGTCATCGCCAGCGATCAAATCGGCGAGATCCATCGCACAAGTGATCGAAACGAGAACTTGCCCAGGAGTCAGTTGCCTTGGAAGCCAAGGGATCCCAGCATGGGGTGTTCGCACCTGCCCAGTGTGCAGGATAGATTCCGCATGTACTCCGGTAACGCACGCTCATCGGCATGTCCGCACATTCTGGTTTCAACCCTCCCTCAGCGCGGGAGGTCTTGGCGGACAACCGCTCAGCGGCGCGGGTTCCTTGTCGCCCGCCACTCCGGCCAACCTATCGGCACCGGTTCCGATTGCGGCACACACATCAGACACCGGCGCTCTGCACCGAATAGGGCAAATGCCCGATAGTTTCGTTGACGTGTCCTGCTAACCTTCGGTCCGGGTCGGGTGGATTGTGGGCTGCTGTGGCAGCAGGAGGAGAAGAGCGCGGATGATGCGGATGGATAGTCGGCTGCGTGCAGCGACGGGCGTGATGCTGGCCGTGGTGACGCCGCTGCTGATGATGACAGCGTGCACGACGAAAGAGTCCGACTCCGGTGCGCCGGCGTCGAGTACTGTGACCAGGACCTCGGTCACGATGACGATGACAGTGACGCCGACGAGTTCGAGTGCGGTGCAGGGGAATCCGGTTGGGCCGCAAGGGCAGGGTGGATCGCAGCCGGGGAACGGATCCGGGCAGCCCGCCGGCCAGCAGGCGGACGCGCCGAGCGTACCCGGCACGGACAACTGCGGCACGGAGGTCCACTGCGGCGCTCCCGGCACAGACAACTGCGGGACCGAGGTCCACTGTGGCACGGACAACTACGTGAAGTGCACGGACCAGATCGACTATACGGGCGATCCACGATCGAATGCCGAGATCAACACCCTCGGTGAGTGGAATCAGAAGTGCCCCGAGCCGATTCGGCCCACGACCACTACATCAGCAGCGACGGAACCGCCCGCGCCCACGACCACGACCACTGCGACCACATCAGCCGTGACGGAGGCGCCCGCGACCACGACCGCTGTGACCACTTCGTCCGCCCCCGCGCCGACGACCACCACACCGGCAAACTAACCCGCGATCGCCGAGCGCATAGCTCGAGTCGCTGATCCCGCACAATGGCTGTGGACCACGATGGTGACAGTTGGCCCGATGCCAGGTGCACAATCACCACACCACCGCACAGTTCGACCGACGCAGGCTACGTGCGCTGATCGGTCATTCTCCTGCGGAGCGATGTCTTGTCGCGCACCGCGCGGCAGCCCGAGCAGCGCACTGACGATCAGGCCGGTGGAGTCGAGCATGGCGGCCAAGATGTCCTGCAGCACCAGTCTTCCGTTGCACCAGAGGACGTTGCAGTTCGAGGGGTGTATGGGCCGACGCCGAGGAGGATCTGGGCGGTGCGTTCGGGGTCGATCCAGAAGGCGAGGTCGTCGAGGCTGCCGATGACGGGGCCGAAGTTGTCGCCGTAGCGGTAGGGGTCGCCGTAGGGCCCGGCGGGGAGATCGGAGACGGCCGCGACCACGCGGCGCTGTAAGGAGCTACCGCTCGCTCGCATCCGCCCGCAGCGGCGGACATGCCATACCGGGCAGGGTGGCGAGCTCGAAGTGCCACCACTCGTTCTCGTAGATCCGGCACAGGCCCCACCGGTTGCCGTTCGCCTGCAACCACTGCGCACCCCTGCGCGGCCCCACATCGATCGCCCGACCCGACACATGCGTCGACTCCGCGGGCGGCAGCACCCAACGCCGCGTTTCGTCCGGGCTGCCGTAGGTCTGCAACCCGTTCAGCCACAACTCCTCCTGCTGCTCCGGCGTGCGATACCCCGAGGTGATCGACAGATTCACGCCCTCGGCCTCGGCCTGTTCGTGCGCCATCGTGTAAGCCAACGCGAGCCCCGGTTCGAGCCCTTCGGTCCCGCTCGCCGACCCCGCCACCACCCGCTGATCGACCGGCGCGGCGGTCGCGGTCGGCATCGCCAACGCGGTGGCGACAAGCGCCGGGAACACCGTGATAGGTAGACCGAGCAGAATCTGATTCCTCCGCACTCCGCGCTTCAGCAACATGCGGGCGATACTACGGGCATCCAGCGGCAGTGCGCTCGAAGGCTCGATCCGGCGGCGGGAACATGGCTCGACAACCTACGCCCCGCGCAGTCACGAACCGGGCAACGAGTGACACAACGAAACACAGCAACACACCGGCGAATGAGGTGACAGCACGCTGTCCTCGGAACGCCGTTGTCCGGAATCCGCATCGGGCGTAAGGGGTTACCGGCAGGCAAGGCCGAATCGGCGTGTCCGCCAGCGTGTTATCCACAGGAATGATCGTTGTCCACAATCTATTCCAGTGTTGTGGATCACTGTGACTCAGTGCTGCTATCACCGATAGATCGCGGTCCCGACCAGCGGGTCCCGCACCGCGAATTCGTCGCACGACACGGTCGTGACGAGGCCGAACCCACCGCCCTGATCGTGTATCCACTGCCCGACGATCCCCATATCCCCCGAACCTTGCTGCACTGCAATTATTCCCGCGCCCGCACCGCCAACGGGCCCGACGCAGCCGCGGACGAGGTCACCGACGCACACGGCATCGGTGACCTCGTGTTCGCCGAACCAGCCGTTCACACCGATCGATTGTGCGGATCACGCGGTGCCGAACTCACCAAGAGCTCGCGCCGGATCGCCTCTGCGGCTTCACGATTCCGGACAATTCGCTCAATGATCTCGCTGCCGTGTTCACGAGCGTAGGCGACGGCGATCTTGATCTTGTGGGGCTGCAGATCCGATTGCTGGCTCAGCACCGCAATCCGGCGTTCCACCGGTCCGTCGAGTTCCTGCAGTCGCGCAACGACTTCCCACACGTCGGGCCCGGCCGCGAGTGCGGCCCGGCGGTCGGCTATGGGGCCACGGAAGACGATCCCGGGGTGATCGAGCTGGTCGAACCCCTCACGGATCAGGCGACTGAGCAATTCCTTCGAACTGGTTCCCTCGCGCGCGGCGCGTTCGGTCAACCGGCGGCTGGCTGATTCCGAGATACGAAACGACGTATTCATTGTCCTCCTCGACCTCCAGGGCACACCTGTGCGGGCGACGTACTCGATTAAGAGTGCCCGCTGCGACGGCAAACGCCACCCCGGCGATCGGGGTGACATTGCAATGTCCGCATGGATGCCCTTGTGGCGGTCAGACCGCCCAGTTCAGACGCGTTCTTTGGACCGCGTCCGCACTCGCAGGGCGATGGGCTTCTGCGTTTCGGCGAAGAAATCGTTGCCCTTGTCGTCGACCACGATGAACGCAGGAAAATCCTCGACCTCGATCTTCCAGACCGCTTCCATACCAAGTTCTTCGTACTCGAGCACCTCGACGGATTTGATGCAGTCCAGCGCCAGTCGCGCGGCCGGTCCGCCGATGGAACCGAGGTAGAAGCCGCCGTGCTCGTTGCACGCCTTGGTCACCTGGGCCGAACGATTGCCCTTGGCCAGCATGACGAACGAGCCGCCGGCAGCCTGGAACTGGTCGACATAGGAGTCCATGCGGCCCGCGGTCGTCGGACCGAAGGAGCCCGACGCGTAGCCCTCGGGAGTCTTCGCCGGGCCCGCGTAGTAGACGGCCATGTCACGCAGGTACTGCGGCATCGGCTCGCCCGCGTCGAGGCGCTCTTTGATCTTGGCGTGTGCGATATCGCGCGCGACCACCAGCGGGCCGGTCAGCGAAAGCCGGGTCTTCACCGGGTATTTCGACAGTTCCGCGCGGATCTCCGACATCGGCCGGTTCAGATCGATCTTGACCACGTCGCCGCCGAGAATGGAATCGGTCTGCTCGGGCAGGTAGTGCGCGGGCTCGCGCTCGAGCTGCTCCAGGAACACACCCTCCGGAGTGATCTTGGCAAGGGCCTGCCGGTCGGCCGAGCAGGAGACCGCGATCGCCACCGGGCAGCTGGCGCCGTGCCTGGGCAGGCGCACCACGCGCACATCGTGGCAGAAGTACTTGCCGCCGAATTGCGCACCGATGCCGAAGTCCTGGGTGAGCTTGAAAACCTCTTCTTCGAGCTCCAGATCACGGAAGGCATGCGCCGCGAGAGAACCCTCGGTCGGCAGGTTGTCCAGGTAGTGCGCCGAGGCGTATTTCGCTGTCTTCAAAGCGAATTCGGCGCTGGTGCCGCCGATGACCACCGCGAGGTGGTAGGGCGGGCAGGCCGCGGTCCCGAGCGAGCGGATCTTCTCGTCAAGGAACTCCAGCATGCGCTCGGGGTTCAAGACCGCCTTGGTCTCCTGGTACAGAAACGACTTGTTCGCCGAGCCGCCGCCCTTGGCCATGAACAGGAACTTGTAGGACGGATGCGCGGTATCGCCCTTGGTGGAGTACAACTCGATCTGTGCGGGCAGGTTTGTCCCGGTGTTCTTCTCGTCCCACATGGTGATGGGCGCGAGCTGCGAGTAGCGCAGGTTCAGCTTGGTGTAGGCGTCGAACACGCCACGGCTGATCCATTCGGCGTCGTCCACGCCGGTCAGCACGCCTTCGGACTTCTTGCCCATCACGATCGCGGTGCCGGTGTCCTGGCACATCGGCAGGATGCCGCCCGCGGAGATGTTCACGTTCTTGAGCAGGTCCAACGCGACGAAGCGGTCGTTGCCGCTCGACTCCGGGTCATCGATGATCTTGCGCAGTTGCGATAGGTGCGCGGGCCGCAGGTAGTGGCTGATGTCGTGCATCGCCTCGGCGGTGAGCAGCCGCAGCGCCTCGGGCTCGACCTGCAGAAATGTCCGGCCGTTGACTTCGAAGGTATTGACGCCCTCGGTGGTGATCAACCGGTAGGGGGTGTCGTCGGCGCCGATCGGCAGCAGATCTGAATAGCGGAAATCCGGCGCGGTCACGGGTCGCACTCCTTCGGGCTGGCCTGCGGCTGGAAGGCAGCCACGGCTGGTCATGAGCACAGGAAGCCTATCCACCACACGCCAGGCGACCACCGCTTAGGCAATCCTAATTGTGGACATTGCCCAATAAGGTTGCACGTTCAACCCAGTGGTGCTACCTCTCAGTTCTGACAAGTTGTCAGCGGGCCGACTGGCGCGCAACAATTTATATGACACGTCAGAGTTTGGAGCGCTATCGTGACCGATCCCCACTGGCTCGATGACGTCGAAATGCGTGCGTGGCTCGGCTTCGTACGCACCCGCGACCTCATCGCCGCGGCGGTCGGGCGCGACTCGTCCCGCGAGTCGAACCTCACCTACGTCGAATACTCGGTCCTGGCCTACCTGGCCAGTTCGCCGGATCACCGCCTGACCTTCGCCGACCTGGCCGCCAAGCTGGAGTGGTCGCAGAGCAGGCTCTCCCACCAGATCACCCGGATGGAGAAGCGCGGCCTTGTCGCCAGGGAACCGATCCCCGACGACGCCCGCCGCACCGCCGCCCGACTGACCCCGCGCGGCACCGATGTCCTATCGACCGCCGCACCCGCCCACGTCGACAGTGTGCGCAGACACATGGTCGACGTCCTGGATCGAGAGCAACTAGCCGCGCTCGCGGATATTTACGACACCCTGCTCGCCCACCACCGCAAGGCGGCGACTCCGGACTGACCCCGAAGTCGGCCAAGCGAAGCGAGGCGCCTATCCACCGACAACCGCCTCCGTAGCCGGGCGAGCCGGAACGTCGACGGGGCGCGCGGGTATCCCGAGCGCACGCTCGAAGCCCTCCGGCACGATTACGTCCGAGCGGTCGAGTTCGCGCACCGACGTCTTACGCAGGCCGAGCAGCGCCGAATCGATGCCGCCACGCAAGATATCGAGCACATTCTCTACGCCGGCCTGGCCGTTGGCGGCGAGGCCCCACAGATAGGCGCGGCCGATCATGACTGCTCGGGCACCGAGCGCGACCGCCTTCACCACATCGCTGCCGCGGCGGATACCGCCGTCGAGGACCACATCGATCTGCGAGCCGACGGCCTCGGCCACCACCGGTAGCGCGCGAATCGCGGCCGGGGTGCCGTCGAGATTGTTGCCACCGTGATTCGACACGGAGATGGCGGCCACGCCCGAGTCGACCGCGCGCAGCGCGTCATCCACCCGCATCACGCCCTTGAGCATCACCGGACCCGCCCACTGTTCGCAGATCCACTGCACGTCGGCCCAATCCGGCGCGGGGGTGCCCATCCACTCGCCGTACGCGCCGAAGAAGCCGGGCGCAGGTCCGTCGCCGATGGCCATGTTCGGGGCGGTGAGGTCGGGGATGTGGCCCGACTTCAGGTAGGTGCTCAGCCAGCGCGGCTTGATCAGGGTCTGCGGCGCGAAACGCAGCATGGCTCGCAGATCGAGTTTCTCCGGGATCACCGGGCTGCCCCAGTCGCGGCCGTGCGAGAACGACCAGTCCAGCGTGAGGATCAGGCCGACAGCGCCCGCCGCCTGGGCCCGCTCCATCCGCTGCTGGATCTCGTCTTTGCCGCCGCACCAGTAGAGCTGGAAAAACGTCGCCGGGTTGGCCGCGATCACCTCTTCGATGGGTTTGCTGGCGAAGGAGCTGAGCCCCATCGCGATCCCGCGCGCCGCCGCGGCACGGGCGACGGCCACCTCACCATCGGGATGCACGGCCTGCACACCGGTCGGCGAAATCAGCACTGGCATCGAAAGCTGTTGTCCCAGTACTGTTGTCGACTGGTCGCGGTCACCGATCGGGCCCGCGACATGCGGCGCGAAGCCGAGCTCGGTGAAGGCCTGCTGGTTCTCCTCGATGGTCTGGCCACGTTCGGATCCGGCGATCAGCGCGCCGTACACGGATTTCGGTAGTCGTTTCTTTGCGCGCCGCTGCGCCTCGGCGACTGTTTCGAACCACGGGTTCATGTTCCGGTCCTTTCCCGGGAAGCTACCGGCCACCAGAGCCGGCTTTGGTCGTGCAGATCGGTAGTCAGCTGCGCGAGCAGCGCGGCGCCCTCGTCCGCGGTCGCGCCCGCCGGGTCGCCGAGTACGCCGTTGGCGCTCACCGCGCGGACTCCCCCGGCGCGCATGAGCGGCAGGATCTCCGACAGCGGCCGGGTATCGCCCGCGGCCGCGCGCTGAGCGCGGACCCGGCCCGGTTGTAGCGCCAGTTGAATCGAGGTCTCCGAGCGTCCCGCGTGCGGATCGCCCCGATAGCGGGGCATAAACATGCGCACGTCACGGGATTCGGCGCGCAATAGCGCGCAGGCATTGCGCAGCGGCTCCAGGTTGCCGCCGTGCCCACTGACCAGCAGGATGCGGTCGAAGGTGTCGGTGGCCGAACGGCACAGCTCCACAATCAGCAACTCCAGCGCGGCCTGCCCGATCGACATGGTGCCGGGGAAGCCCGCGTGCTCACCGCTCGAGCCATACGGAATCGCCGGGGCGACGAGCACATCCGACCGCAGCGCGGCCAACCGTGCGGACAGTGCCACCGCGATGTCGGTGTCCGTGGACAGTGGCAGATGCGGACCGTGCTGTTCGGTGGCGCCCACCGGCACGGCCAGAATCACCCCCGCGGCGGCCCGCTCGCCCACCTCGGGCCACGTGAGATCCGCCGCGCCGACATTCTCGGCCGCGGCACTATCAAACATGTCGCGAGATTATCGTCAGTCACTGACATAATCAATAGCCGTGACACCTCCGACGCGCGGCCGCCCCAGAGGCACCACCAAGCGCGAACTCGAACTGATCGCGATGCGCCTGTTCACCGAACAAGGCTTCGACGAGACGACAGTCGAGCAGATCGCCGCGGCCGCGGGCATCAGCGGACGCACCTTCTTCCGCTACTTCCCCACCAAAGCGGAGGTGCTCTGGTACCAATTCGACGACGAGGTCGCCGCGCTGCGCGAAGCTTTCGCCACGATGCCCGACGAGGTGCCGATGATGACCGCGGTGCGCCGAGTTGTGGTGAACGCCAACCGCTATCGTGCCGAGGACGTCGCCGAGCTGCGCACCCGCATGCAGCTGGTCGGCGCCGTCCCCGCGCTCGCCGCCACCGCGGGCGCGCACTACGACGCCTGGGAGCGCGCGGTCAGCGCCTTCGCCGCGCAGCGGCTCGGTGAGCCGGAGGACGCCCTGCTCCCCCTCGCCGTCGGCCGCACCACCCTCGCCGCCGCGCGCGCCGCCTTCGACGCCTGGCTCGCCAGGGCGGACGCGGATCTGACGGTATATCTCGACGAGGCGCTGGCGGGTCTGGCCCGCGGATTCGCGCCGACGCCGTCCAACTCGGTGGACGACCGGCAGGTTTCGCCAGCAACTCCCATGGGGTATGACTAGGCTCGGTAGCGGCTCGCAGCCGAACGTACGATCAATCCCGACCCACCCGTCGAAAGGGGCTGGAGTTTCCATGTCCGAGGTGTCCATGAGCCTTTCGGCGGATTCCCTGCCCGTAGGACCGGTCGACAACCTGCTTCCGCAGCTGGTCGAACACCTGCGGCAGAACCGCACCGCGCTGCGTGAGGAGTGGGCACGTCGTATTACCGATGCCCAGCTGCTGACCGCAATGACCCCCGAGGAGATCTTCTCCGAGGCGACCTCCGTCTACGACAACTACGTCGAGGTGCTCGAGACCGGTAGCGTCGAGGCGCTGCAGGCCTATGCGCGCGATCTGTCCGAGCGCATCATTCCGAGAGGAGTCGAGACCGACGAGGTCCTCGGCATCGTGCTGCTGCTGCGCGACGTGCTGGCCCGCTCGCTGTTCGAGAAGTACCAGGCCGACTTCGAGCTACTCAATGCCGTCCTCGACGCCTACGAACCGGCCGCGAACCGCATCGCGAGCACCGTGGCCATCTCGTTCGTGCAGGAGCGAGAGCGCGTTATCCGGCAGCAGCAGGAAGCCATTCGCGAGCTGTCGACCCCGGTGTTGCAGGTCCGTGAGCAGCTGCTCATCCTGCCGATCATCGGTGTGCTCGACAGCCAGCGCGCCCGCCAGCTCACCGAGCAGCTGCTGCGGGCGATCCGCGCCAACCGCGCCAAGGTCGTCGTCATCGACATCACCGGTGTGCCCGCGATCGACTCCACGGTGGCCAACCACCTCGTGCAGACCGTCGACGCGTCGGGCCTGATGGGCGCGAATGTGATCATCACCGGTCTGTCCTCGGAGATCGCGCTGACGCTGGTCACGATCGGGCTGGATCTGTCCAAGATGAATGCGGTCGGCGACCTGCAGGGCGGCATCGAAGAAGCCGAACGTTTGCTGGGCTATGAGGTGACCCGCGTGACGGATCGGCCCATCGAACGCGACGGACGCTGATCAGGCGAAATCATGCCGGTTCCGATACTCAAGCAAGGCACATTTCTCATCGCGTCGGTCCAGTCCGCACTGACCGACGCCGATACCGAGCGCCTGCAAGACGACCTGATGAAGCAGGTCAGCAAATATCGGGCGCACGGCATCATCGTCGACGTCACAGCGATCGATGTCATGGATTCTTTCGCAGCGAGATCGCTGCGTACGATCGCGCACATGACGCAGCTCCGCGGCGCCGAAACGGTCATCGTCGGATTGCAACCCGAAGTCGCGTTCGCCATGGTGCAGCTCGGGCTCACGTTCGAAGACATGCACACAGCCCTCGACCTCGAAGAGGGACTCGCCTGGCTGAACCGCAAGACACCAGCCCGTCGCCAGCGAGATGGTCGTGACAGTGGCCGCTGAGAACTTGGTGATCGCGGTCAGGGTGTCCGGGGACATCGTGATCGCACGACAGGCCGGACGTGAACTGGCAGCCAAGCTCGGATTCTCTCTGACCGATCGAACGATGATCTCGACAGCTATTTCCGAGATTGCTCGCAACATCACCAGTTACGCAGGCAGCGGCGAGATCCGACTGCTCGTCGACGACCGGGAGGGTCGTCAGGCGCTGGTAGTCCAGGCCGAGGACCAGGGGCCCGGCATCCTCGATATCGCCCGCGCGCTGGACGACGGCTATTCGACCGGGCGCGGCCTCGGCCTCGGTCTGCCCGGCGCCCGGCGACTGATGGACCGCATGATCATCGATTCGGCGCCAGGACGCGGCACGTTGGTGGAGATGTGGAAGTGGGTACCCAACGGTGCATGAGGACGGTTTCATCGGCCGAATCGAGTGGGCGGTGGCCGGTCGCGCGCTCCCAGGGCAGCAGGTCAACGGTGATCGCTGCGTGGTCCTCGACGCGGGCAACGGCACCGTGCTTTTCGCCGTCCTCGACGGGCTCGGGCATGGGGCCGCCGCCGCCGACGCCTCCGATCGCGCCGCCCAGGTACTCGCGGAAAACCGCGCCGAACCGCTGGACGTCCTGATGGTGCTATGCCATCGGGCCATGGCCGAAACCCGCGGCGCGGCAGTGTCTTTGGTACTTTTCGACGATTCGGATACGGTGCGCTGGCTCGGCGTCGGGAATGTCGACTCCCAGGTGCTGACGCGCGGTCCCGTCGGGTTGACGATCCGCGCGACAGTGCTGCTGACCGGCGGCATCGTCGGCTATCGGCTACCCCAGAACCTACAACCACAGACTGTCTCGGTGCGCCAGGGCGACCTGCTGTTGATGTCCACCGACGGCATCGTCATCGATTCCCCGGACAGCATCGATCTGTCGAAGTCCACCGCCGAGATCACCGCCGACATCCTTGCCAAACGCGCCAAGGACACCGACGACGCCTTAGTGCTCGCCGCACGTCATCGGGGCGGCCCACCGGATGTGGTGTCATGACCGCCGCGCTCGCCGCATTCCGGGACGCCTACGCGGATGCGCTGCGGCGACACTTGGATTCGCCGACGCAGGCCGGCCTCGCCGAGGGATACGATCTCGGCCGCCGCGCCCTCGTCGAGGGCATCAGCCTGCTCGACCTCACCGAAAACCACTTCCGCGTCGTACAGGCCGCCCAGCAGCCCGCCGACGACCAGGACGCCAAGCTCGCCGAGACGGCACTGGAATTCCTCCTGCAGACCCTCGCCGCGCTGGACATCGCCACCCGAGGGTTCCTCGACGGCAATCGCCGCTACGAGCAACAGCGTTCCCGAGCAGATGATCTCGCGGGCCGCGACGCCTTCCGCACCGCGCTGGTCGAATCACTGCAGGACGGCTTCTTCGTTGCCGACGCGCACGGCACCATCGTCGAGGTCAATTCCGCCTTCGGCGCGCTGACCGGATACGGCGCCGCCGACATCCCCTACCCGCTGCCGCACCCGTGGTCGATGCCGGAGGGGCCGCGCTACCCCGATCTCGGCACCGAGGCGCAGCGTTTCGTCATTCCGATCCAACATCGCGACGGCCGGATCGTCTGGCTGGCGGTGAGCACCAGCGCATTGATCAAGCCGGAGAACAACGAACAGATCTTCGTCGGCACCATCCGCGATGTGACCGCCGAACACGACGCCCAGGCCCGCGATCAGGCCGCCTCCCGGCTGGCCACCGCCGTCGGCGCGGCCACCAGCGTGGTCGAGGTGCTCGCCGTCGGACTGGACGAGCTGCGGCGCACTGTCGGCGCCGAGACGGCGGTGGTTTCGGTCTGGCCGAGCCGAAACACCGGTCCCGAGGTCTACGTCTCCGGCGGGGCGCGGCTCGCGGAACGCTCCGCGAACACCGGCGAGAACCTGCCTGTAGGCGAAACGACCAGGCAATCGACGCCGGACGCACCGGCGCTCGACGCTCGGGCACGCGCGCTGCTCGAACGGGCGCGGCGCAGGCCCGGCCGCAGCCTGATCGCGATCCCGGAGGGCACCGACAGCTCCGAGGGCATTGTCGCCCCGCTCGGCGAAACCGGCGACGCCGCACTGTGGTTGCGCTTCGCCGCACCACGCGCGATCAGCGCCGCGGACTGGACATTGTTCTCCCTGCTCATCGGCCACCTGAGCCTGGCGGTGCAGCGGGCGCGCAACTTCGATCAGGCGCGCTCCACCTCGCTGACACTGCAGCGGGCCATGCTCGGCCCGATCGAGCTGCCACCGCGGTTCTCGGTGCACTACGAGCCCGCGTTGCCGCCATTGGAAATCGGCGGCGACTGGTATGACGTGGTGCCGTTGCGGGACGGGACGATCGGCATCGTGGTCGGTGACTGCGTCGGACGAGGACTGTCCGCCGCTGTCGTGATGGGCCAACTGCGCACGGCCGCACAGACTTTGCTACTCGGCGGCGCGGGTCCGGCACAGTTGCTAGCCGAACTCGACAAGGTCGCGGTGCGCATTCCAGGCGCCATGTGCACCACGGTGTGCGCGGCGGTGCTCGATCCGGTGCGCGGGCTGGTCCGCTACAGCAGCGCCGGCCATATGCCGCCGATCCTGGCCGACGTCGGCCAACCGGGCAGACTGCTGGAAGGCGGTCGATCCGTGCCGCTGGCCACCTTCGAGGTGCCGCGGCGCCCGGAGGCGACGACGGCACTGACCCCAGGCTCGACGTTGGTGCTGTTCACCGATGGCTTGGTCGAACAACGCGGTGTCGACATCGATGACAGCTTCGCGAAGATCTGCGCGGTGCTGGAAGACACTCCTGGCAGGCTGCCGCGCGAGGTGGCCGACGCGGTGCTGTCCCGGCTGCGCCCGGCCGCGGGCTACGACGACGACGTCGCCATGGTGGTGTACCGCCAGCCGCCCGCGCCGCTGCGCCTGGACGTGCCAGCCAACCCGGACCAGCTGTCGGCTATGCGCCGGAGCCTGAAGGCCTGGCTCGCGGCAGCGGCGGTACCGCACGATCTCGCCTCGGACCTGATCGCGGCCGCGAACGAGGCGTGCAGCAACAGCATCGAACACGCCTACCGAAACGGCGCGCTCCCCGCGAGCCGTCCCGTCCGGTCCACGGATGTATCGATGGGACGTGCGACCGGCTCGACAGAACTGCCCGACGCGGGCCGCGTCCAGCTGACGGCCGAATGCGACACCCAGACGGTGGCCATCCTGGTCACCGACACCGGGACATGGAAGCCGCGCTCGGCCGACCCCGGCTATCGCGGCCGCGGCATCGACATGATGCGGGCGCTGACCGAGGAACTCGAGATCGACCACACCGGACCCGGCACCCGCGTGCGCATGTCGGTCACCCTGCCTGCGATCAAATCGCCAGTGGCGAATCCGCTTCGCGGCACGCAGCGCCGTATTTCCAGCTGACACCGACGCCCAGGTCCTGATTTCGCCTACGCCCGGTACTCATTCGAGATCTTTCCCGATCGCGCCCAGACTTCGCCCGACAGCGACCGGGAAATCTCTCGATGCGCGCTGACGCTCTTCCGGCACAAAGAGATTCGCCCGAACTGTCGGAAACCGTCACGCGCGCAATGACAGTCGCGGCGGCTTACTTACGACGGCTGGATGTCCGCCCCGGGTGTGACAGGTCGCCGGTTGTGTCACTCGGAACCGCCATCACGCGGCGCCACCACGCGTCGAGCGGGCTTGGATCGGGCCAGATCACCGCCGCCTGCTCGAATTCGTCATCGTGTTCGGTTCCGCTTCCCTGGACCATCACCGTCTCCTCAGCAGGCAGATACTCCGTACCGGGTACGCCGACGATTTACGGCACCCCAGCTCGAATGCATTACCCGGGCCCCGCCAGCCGAATCAATCTCCCGATTATGGTGCGCAACGAGGGCGCCAGGTCGGACCACGTGGGTCCTACATGCTCCCATTTTAGATCAGTAGCTGTAGAAAGTACGGCGATATGGTGAACGCGGACAACATAATCCGATATCCAACAGCGTGTGCGCACCGATGTACTTACACTGCCGCTTATTCGAGTCCGGTTGTCCTGGTTCGTAACACCTGCTCGCGCTACTGGTCCGAGGTGAATTGGGCGCGCTTGTAGTCGCCGAATGGTTCGTCGCGGTCGGCGACGGCGGCACGGAAGCCCGCCTCGGCGGCGCGCCGCTGGAATGCGTAGCCCTCGCGGGTGTGGCGGGAGATACCGTCGAAGACGGTGCTGATCATGGCCGAGTTGGTGATCCCTTGGGCGTGCAGAGCGCTGTTGAGGGCGAGCTTGACCATGATCAGCTGGTTGATCGGCATCCGGGCGATGCGTTCGAGGAGGTCTTCGGTGCGCTGGTCGAGTTCACCGGCGGGCGGCGCTTCGACGGCAAGACCCCATTCTTCGGCTTGCTTGCCGGTCAGGCAGTCGCCGGTGAGCAGCAGCCGTTTGGCGCGTTGGTCGCCGAGCCGGTGTGCCCACATGCCCGCGGCGGGCACACCCCAGACGCGGGTGGGCGGATAGCCGATCTTGGTGTCGTCGGCGCAGATGATCTGATCCGCGTACAGCGCGATGTCGGTGCCGCCCGCCACGCAGAATCCGTGCAGTTTCGCGACCGTCGGCTTGTTCGCGTGCAACAGGCTGGCGAACCCGCGGTTGAAGCGGCTCATCATCGCGTAGTCGATCATCGGATCCCACGTCGACTCGGGGTTATGGTTGCGGGCCTGCACAATCGGGTCGAGGACGGTGCCGACCGTCGTGCCCTCGGGAGCGTGGTTCTCGTCGATCCCGAAGGCGTTTTCGCCGAACGCGGTCAGGTCGTACCCGCCGCAGAATCCCTTGCCCCGGCCGGACACGAGGATCACGTGCACCCGGGGATCGAGATCGGCGCGTTCGACAGCATCGGCCAGTTCAGTGGGCGTATCCCAGGTGATCGAGTTGCCGTTGGCGGCCCTGTTGAAGGTGATCCGCGCGATGCGGCCGGTCACCTCGTAGGTCAAGGTGCGGTACTCGGCGGCGCGATCGGCAGGGTCCGGCCGCTTCGCGAACAACGAGTCGTCGCCTTCGTTCCAGCTCCTTGTCCATTCTGCGGCGTGAGTTCCGTTATCGGACATGGGTTCTCCTCGTGCGATAGGTCACCGTCGATGACCGCAGCGATCACCGACTGGATTCTCTGAACACTGTTCAGAATAATGAACACTGATCAAGACTGTAGCGTGAGCGGCCGTACCGCAAAGGAGGAGCGATGGTGGACCCGAGCCGCGCCGAGCGCCGCGATGCGGTGAACGAGCTGAAGCGGACGATCATCCTCGACGCCGCGCTGGGCATCTTCGAGGCCGAAGGCCTCCAGGGCGCCAGCATGCGCGCCATCGCCAAAGCCGCCGGCTACACCCCCGGCGCGATCTACGCATACTTCCCCAGCAAGGAACACATCTACGCCGCGGCACTCGGCGAATCCCTCGCTCGACTGCGCGCGGCCACCGAACTCGCCACCCGCACCGGTACCGCGACCGAGCGCTTCATCGCGGCGGGCTTGGCATTCTTCGACTTCTACGACACCAATCCCCGCGACCTGGACCTCGGGTTCTACCTGTTCCGCGGCGGAATACGGCCGCAGGGCCTGTCCGAGGAACTCAACACCGAACTCAACGTGAAGCTCCTAGCCGCCCTCGCACCTCTGCACCTGGCGGCCCTCGATTCCGGAGGCGACACCGACCGAGCCCGACGACTCACCGCCGACGTCCTGGCTCACGCCTCCGGCCTGCTCCTGCTCGCCCACACCGGACGACTGGGCCTGTTCGACCTCGACGCGCGCTCGCTGATGCACGGCCACCTGCGCACGCTGACGGAGACGCTCGGTCCACCCTGACCGACTGACACCGGCGGTCACCCGGCGCTCGAAGCACGCACTTCAGCGGCCGCCGGATCGGGGACTCAGTCGCACACCGCCCCGTAGGACGCCGACCCCACCAGCTTCGAATACTTCGCGAGCACTCCACGGGTATAGCGGGGCGGCAACGGTTCCCAGCCCTCGCGGCGGCGATCGACCTCTGCCGGTTCCACCAGCAGGTCGAGGGTGCCCGCGCCGACATCGAGCCGGATCTGGTCGCCATCGCGCACAAAGGCGATCGGACCGGCGTCGACCGCCTCCGGAGCGACGTGCCCGACGCACAATCCCGTGGTGCCGCCGGAGAACCGTCCGTCGGTGAGCAGCAGCACGTCCTTGCCGAGGCCCGCACCCTTGATGGCCGCGGTGATCGCGAGCATCTCGCGCATCCCCGGACCACCCTTGGGTCCCTCGTACCGGATCACCACCACATCGCCCGCCGCGATCGTGCCGTCCTCCAGCGCATCCATCGCTGACCGTTCGCGGTCGAAAACCCTTGCGGTGCCGATGAATACATCGGAGTCGAAGCCCGCCGACTTGACCACCGCACCGCCCGGTGCGAGCGTGCCGTGGAGGATGGTGATGCCACCGGTCGGATGGATCGGCGACTTCATGGCTCGGACCACCTTGCCGTCGGGGTCCGGCGGGGCGATCTCGGCCAGGTTCTCGGCCACGGTCCGCCCCGTCACAGTGAGGCAGTCGCCGTGCAGCAGCCCGGCATCGAGCAGCGCCTTCATCATCACCGGCACGCCGCCGATCCGATCCACGTCGGTCATCACATGCTTACCGAAGGGCTTGACGTCGGCGAGGTGCGGCACCCGCCGACCGACGCGGGCGAAATCCTCCAGCGTCAGTTCGACATTCGCGTCGTGCGCGATCGCCAGCAGGTGCAGCACCGCGTTGGTGGATCCGCCGAATGCCATCACCACGGCGATAGCGTTCTCGAACGCCTCCTTGGTGAGAATGTCGGCAGTGGTGATCCCCCGCCGCAGCATTTCCACCACGGCCTCGCCACTGCGCCGGGCATAGCCGTCGCGGCGCCGGTCGGTGGCGGGCGGCGCCGCGCTGCCCGGCAGCGACATACCCATCGCCTCGGCCGCGCTGGCCATGGTGTTGGCGGTGTACATGCCGCCGCACGCGCCCTCGCCAGGACAGATAGCCCGCTCGATCGCGTCGACATCCGCGCGGCTCATCAGCCCGCGCGAGCATGCGCCGACCGCTTCGAACGCGTCGATGATCGTCACCTCACGCTCGCTGCCATCGGACAGCTTCGCGATCCCCGGCAGGATCGAGCCCGCATACAAGAACACGCTCGCCAGATTCAACCGCGCCGCCGCCATCAGCATCCCCGGCAGTGACTTGTCACACCCGGCAAGCAGCACCGAGCCGTCGAGACGCTCGGCCTGCATCACCGTCTCGACGCTGTCCGCGATCACCTCCCGCGACACCAGCGAGAAGTGCATGCCCTCGTGCCCCATGGAGATGCCGTCGGACACCGAGATGGTGCCGAACTCCATGGGATAGCCACCCCCGGCGAACACGCCCTCCTTGCTGGCCTTGGCGAGCCGGTCCAGCGACAGATTGCACGGCGTGATCTCGTTCCAGGAAGACGCCACCCCGATCTGCGACTTCCCCCAGTCGCTGTCCCCCATCCCGACCGCGCGCAGCATCCCCCGCGCGGCAGTCTTCTCCAGCCCGTCGGTGACGTCGCGGCTACGTGGCTTGATATCAGGCTCGTTCGGCTCATTGGACACGCCGCTCATCATCCTCCAACCGAATCCCCGAGACCCGCCGACCACGCCGGACAGATCACGCCAGCCCCGAGATCGGCGGGACACTACCGCGTCGACTCTCGACCGAGGCCGCAGCGATGTCCCGTTCGAGCCAGCGATGTAGGCGTGACTCCGGCATTGCCACACAGTGGCTCCGAGGGACCTGGCCTCCTAGGGCAATCCGGGCGGTAGAGTGTGACAGCAGGAAAACTCGCTGGGGCACCCGAACATTGCAGGTTTGCTGCACGTTCTGTGTCAGTACAGCGAGATCGGACGGTTCATGGCAGATTGTGAAGACGTGACCAATACTTCCGGAGACGCGTATCCCCTCGCGGACACGATGACCACCACAGTGACGACGCCCGAGGGCGCGACTGTGCTGACGGTGTCCGGCGAGGTCGACCTGGCGACAGCGCCCGCGCTGGAGGCCGCGATCGAGGGCATTCTCGGTGGAAAACCCGCGGCCCTGATCATCGACCTGTCCGCCGTCAGCTTCCTCGCCTCGGCGGGCATGGCCGCACTTGTCGGAGCGCATCAGCGGGCCGGAGCGTCGACGGCGATCGCCGTTGTCGCCGATGGCCCCGCCACCAGCCGCCAGCTGAAGATGACCAGCCTGGATCAGGTGTTCGCACTGCATTCGACATTGGACCGAGCCCTGGCCTCGTTCCGCTGATCCCGAAGTCGTACAGCCCGCCGCCGAACTGGAGGCGGCGGGCTTCGACCTGCGGACGCGAATGCAGCGAGCGCACTATCCGCACGAAGTCGACACCCACCGCGCCTACCTTTTGGCGCGCCGGGCGGGCGAGGTAAGTCCTCAGCAGAGTTCGCGCAGCTGCTCGATCAGCTTGATCCGCTCGGCGGGCGTCGCGGCCATCGGGACGACGTTCAGCACGGTGACGCCCGCTTCGCGGAAGGCCGCGATCCGCTCCTTGACGTAGCCCGCGGGACCGACGAGGGAGATATCACGCACCAGATCGTCCGGAACGACCTTGGCGGCCTCTTCCTTCTTGCCCGCCAGGTACAGCTCCTGGATGCGGTCTGCCTCGGCGCCGTAGCCGTATTTGGTGGCCAGGGCGTGGTAGAAGTTCTTGCCCTTGGCGCCCATGCCGCCGATGTACAGCGCGAGGTGCGGCTTCACGAATTCCAGCAGCGGCGTGACGTTTTCACCGATAGCCAGCGCCGGTCCGGCGTACACATCCAGCTTGCCCAGGATGGGATCGCGCTTGGCCAGACCGGCATCCAGCGATTCGCCCCAGATTTCCTTCGCCTTCTCCGGCACGAAGAAGATCGGCTGCCAGCCCTCGGCAATCTCCGCGGCAAGCTGCACGTTCTTCGGGCCGAGCGCGGCGAGCAGCACCGGAATACGTTCGCGCACCGGGTGATTGATCAGCTTGAGCGGCTTGCCGAGACCGGTGCCCTCGCCCGCGGGCAGCGGGATCTTGTAGTACTTGCCGTCGTACTCCAGACGCTCGCGGCGCCACACCTTGCGGCAGATTTCCACCAGCTCCCTGGTGCGGCCGATCGGTGAGTCGTAGGCGACGCCGTGGAAGCCTTCGATCACCTGCGGGCCCGACGCGCCGAGGCCGAGCACGTAGCGGCCGTCGGAGACGAAGTCCAGGCCCGCCGCGGTCATCGCGGTCAGGCTGGGGGTGCGCGTGTAGATCTGCAGGATTCCCGAGGCCAGCTGCAAACTGGTGGTCTTGGCGGCCAGATAACCCAGCGCGCTCACGGCGTCGAAGGAGTACGCCTCGGGGACGAAGACGATGTCGAGGCCCGCCTGTTCGAGGTCGGCCACTTCTGCCGCGGCCTCTTTGAAACCGCCCGAGTAGTTGATGCCCAATCCGATCCGCATAGCTGTCAACATAACCGCAGCTACGGACCGGGCGCGCACCGGCCACCCACGCGCGGGCGGTAGCGTAATTGCCGAACTTCCCGTTATCGCCGCAGAAACGAAAGGCCACCCGCCGTGTCGCAGCCCACCACGTCGCCTCAGGAAACTGCACCCTCCTTCGGCGGGGTCACGCTCGCGCAGTACCTGACCGACCTGGCCGCGAAGGTGCCCGCGCCCGGTGGCGGTGCGGTCGCCGCACTACACGCCGCTCAGGGCGCCGCCTTGGTGGCGATGGTCGCCCGCTACACGACCCGCGCCAAGGATGCCGAACACCGCCCGATCGTCGACCGCATCATCGAGGCCGCCGATGCCGCACGTGATCGTGCGCTCGCACTCGCCGACGCCGACGCTGCCGCATTCACCGCCGTCGGCAACGCCTACAAGCTGCCGAAGTCGACCGGAGCGGAAGCCGCGGCACGCACCGAAGCCATCGCCGCCGCGCTGGTCGAGGCGGCCCGCGTGCCCGCCGCCGTGGTCGACGAAGCCGACGAAGTGCTCTCGCTCGCTGCCGAGCTCCTGCCGATCGGCAACCCGAACGTGGTCACCGATATCGGCGCCGCCGCCGACGCTG
This sequence comes from Nocardia sp. GCM10030253, assembly GCF_042675075.1. NCBI lineage: Bacteria > Bacillati > Actinomycetota > Actinomycetes > Mycobacteriales > Nocardiaceae > Nocardia > Nocardia sp. GCM10030253. The sequence continues at coordinate 252,832 of NZ_JBHTDL010000007.1, forward strand.
CCCGCGCCGCGGCCACCAGCTCGCAGCTCAATATCGAAATAAACGTCGCCTCGCTGAGCGCCGCACAGGGCGACCGATTCGCACCCGTGCTGATCCGCATCGAGGAAATCACCGCGCGCGCCGACGCGCTGCATGCAGACGTACTGCACGTCGTGCGCGGCTGAGCCGTTCGACAGGGCCGCGCGCTGAGCGGGCCGCCCGACGGCTCCCATTCGTCGCAGTTGTTTCCGCTGCGAAATACCGGGTACGCGGTTGTTGTAGACGACTACACGCAACCCGGGTGCGGAATTGGTGCCGCATGTAGCGACAACCGGCGCTGTCGACCGCTGCTCTCATGGCGTTATTGATTCGGTACACCGAGTTGATCATGAAGTCCTAGAATGGATTTCTGCCACCACACCATCTAGAAGGGGTGGAGCCATGAGGAGCGCAATCAGATATCTGTTCCTCGCGGCCATGGTTATGGCCTTGGCCGCGTTCGGGTCCGGAACAGCATTCGCGACTTCGATCGGAACACCATCGGCTGCCTCGGTAGCGGCCGTCACACCATCGGCCGGACAAGAAGTCGGCATCGCTCATCCGATCACGATCCAGTTCAAGGCCGCTGTCGTGGACCGCGCCCGCGCCGAACGAACCATCGACATCAAGTCCACCCGATCACTCGCAGGCACGTTCGCATGGACGAACGACCGCGAAGTGACATGGACACCAACGGGATTCCTGCCCGCTCGTTCACCGATCTCGGTTCGAATAGGCAGCGCGCGAACGGAATTCAGAACCAATGCCGGTGTGGTCGCGGACGCCGACATGTCCAACCACACCTTCACGGTCACCGTTGGCGGGCAGGCGCCGCGCACGATGCCCGCCTCGATGGGCAAGCCGGGCTACGAAACCCCAACCGGCACTTTCCCGATTCTCGAGATGTTCCGCTCGGTCGTCTTCGACTCTCGCACCATCGGCATCCCGTTGAGCTCGCCGGAGGGTTACGTCATCAACGGCGAATACGCCGAACGCCTCACCTGGGGTGGCGTTTTCGTCCACTCGGCCCCCTGGTCGGTGGATTCCCAGGGCTACGCGAACGTCAGCCACGGCTGCATCAACCTCGCACCCGACGACGCGGCCTGGTACTACGAAATCGCCAGCATCGGCGACCCGGTCCGCGTGCACTGGTGAGGTGTGGCTGCGCGAATGCGTTGTCGCCCTGACTGATCGAGTACCTGAAGCACGACTGGCACAGGGTAGTCGGATGACACGGCCCGGCCCCTTCGCTTGCAATGCGGTCGACGCGCAGTATCCTGCGGAACTATCAGAGTGGGGAACGAACCTGACGGTATGAGCTGATGAAGGTGGGGCGATGGATCGACCGGACATGCGAAGGCGGCCCGAGGGGGCCTACGGGGGCGACTGGTCCGAGTGGGTCCACCGACTACCGGCCGAAGAGCCGCCGCGCGCCGCGGACTACGGCACCGACGACGATGACGTCTTCGCGCGTCTGATCGATCGGTCGCGGGGGCGTCGGCGGTGGTATCAGCTCCCGAATGGCAGTCGGCGTTGGATGCCCGCGCTCCTCGGATCCCTCGGCGCCGCCGCACTCCTCGCCACGGCCCTCGTCCAGTTCCGCGGCACGCCGGCGCCGGCGCCGACCGCCACGTCCAACCCGACCGACGTCCCGGTATCGGCAACCATTCCCGCCACGCGATGTCCCGCCGAAAGAGTCGGCAATCGCATCCAGGGCAACGGCGTGGGCGGCGTCGACTCCGGCCCGGCCGCAATCCTCGCCTTCCAATACGCCTACTACGTGACACGCTCCAGCGAACAGGCCCGCGCTGTCGTAGCCCCCAACGCCGCCGTCTCCGCCGCCGCCGACATCCAACACGGCATCGATACCATCCCCGCGGGTACCACGCATTGCGTCACCATCACCCCAGGAGCCTTCGTCGGCCAATACCTCGTCCAGGTCAGCGAACAGCGCCCCAATGCGCGGCCCGTCGCCTACAACGCCCAACTGGTGACCACCGCCCGCGCAGGAAACAAGACGCTCATTACCGGTATCGCACCGGCCGAGTAGTCAGTCCATACCAGGTCCACAGCACCGTCCGAGTGCGATATCGGGCGCGGGTCATACTTTGGGCGAACCGGTTATATACCCAAGTCGGTTGTGCGGCACCGGGTCGAGCGAGAATCCTGGCTCGGTGACCGATAGCATCGCATCCATGCGCCCAGGTCCGGTGCCGCCACCGCTTGGGGTGTGGCAGCAGAGCTGGCGACTGGTGGTCGTTGTGGGGATCGGCGCGGCATCGTGGATCGTGACAGCGAACGCACTGCCCCCGGACATCGATCCGCGGCTGTCGGGGTGGTTGTTCGTGGCAGACCCGATCATCGGCGCGATCTGCCTGGCCCTGGTCATGTTCCGCCGCCGCTATCCGGTCATTGTCGCCGCCGTGGTGACGGCTACCTCCGCCGTGTCCACCTCGGCCAGCGGAGCCGCAGCGCTGGCGCAGTGTTCGCTGGCGACGCGGCGACGTTATGCGGAAATAGTCCCCGTCGCGGTAGGCAACGTGCTCGCTGGGCTGGCGATCACCGCCCTCTACCCGGCCCTCAACCCGGAGGCCGCCGGGACGCCGCAATCGTTCTGGTCCACGCTGATTTTCCTCATCATTGCCGCGGCAGGCATCGTGGCGATCGGTTTCGCGATCGGCGCGCGCCGCGAGGTGGTGTGGTCGCTGCAGCAGCGAGCGGAGATAGCCGAACGCGAGCAGGTCGCTCGCGCCGCCGAGGCCAGGATTCTGGAACGGCACCGGATCGCCCGCGAAATGCACGACGTGCTCGCACACCGGATTTCGCTCGTCGCCATGCAGGCCGGAGTGCTCAGCTATCGCACCGACCTGGCCACCGACCAGGTCGTGGCCATCGCGAAGACCATCGCCGACAATTCGCGCCAGGCGCTGGAGGAACTACGCGATGTGCTCGGGGTGCTGCGGGCCGACGAGCTGACCGCCACCGACCCTCCGGAGCCGCCGCAACCCTCACTCGCCGCGCTCCCCACCCTGGTCGCCGATGCGCGCATCGCGGGCATGGCCGTCACGCTCACCGACAACACGGCCGGTGAGCCGCCCGTGACAAGCGCTCGCACCGCCTACCGCATCGTGCAGGAGGGTCTCACCAACGTCGGTAAGCATGCGCCGGGCGCGACGGTGTGGGTCGGCATCGAAGGCTGCGCGGGACAGGAACTGACGGTGACCGTCCTCGACTCCGGAGCCCCTCGACCCGCCGCTTCCGCGCCCGCGTCCGGATACGGCCTGCTCGGCCTTGCCGAACGCGCCGAATTGATCGGCGGCGCACTGTCGTTCGGCGCTGACGAGCGCGGCGGCTTCCTGCTGCGTGCCACACTGCCGTGGCATACCTCGAATGGGAAGCAGAACCGATGAATTCCGCTGTGCTACCAACGATTCGGGTTGTCGACGTCGATGACGACCAACTCGTGCGTGCCGCGCTGATGCTCATCCTGGAAGGCGACAACGAACTACTCGTCGTCGGGGAGGCGGCCGACGGCGCCGAAGCTGTCGAGGTGATCCGCGAGCGGCACCCTGACGTCGTGCTCATGGATATCCGGATGCCCAACCGCGACGGGTTGAGTGCCACCGCCGAGATCCTCACCTGGCGCAGTCCGCCGCGCATCGTCGTGCTGACGACCTTCGACTCCGACGATATGGTGCTACGCGCGCTGCGACTGGCCCTCATCATCCGGGACGCCGACGACTGAGTCGTCCAGCATGTTCGTCGCACTACCCGTCGCATCGGCTGCGGTCACCCGTCGACCTGCTGCGCACCGCGAACACCGTCACCACCAGCAACGCCATCAGCTCCAGCACGTTCCAGGGAATCGCATCTGCGGTGGGTTCGGCGGTCGTCGGGTGTGGGAGCCAGGGTGACGATGCGATGACCGGTCTATCCACCGTGATCGGGGGTGCGGCGGCAGGCTCGGGCGCGGGCTCGGTGACTGCGGAGAGCTGCGGTATGACCGGTGGTGGGGCGAGCAGCAGCGGAATGCCCGGCGCGGGCGGCGGGCTGCCCGGCAACAAGAGCAGACATGTCAACAGTGCGCTGCCAGTGGCGGCGCTGCCGACGACCACACTGCCGAGCCCCGATCCGCCGCTGGAGCCGGAGCCGATCAGCGCACTGCCCGTTCCACTGCCGGTGGCCAGCCCGAGGAGGACTCCTGTGGCACCGACGGCAGCGCTGCCGGTGCACGCCAGCTCGACACTGCCCTGGTCGAGGCCGAGCGTCTCGGCCGAACTGACCGACGCCGCAGCCACTTCGGGATCCGCAGCCAGTAGTGGTCGTTCGGCGCTGCCGGTGCCGACCGGCCTACCGCCGATCGGCACGCTGAGCGAGCCTGAACTCAAAGCAGTTGCGGCATCCGCACTTCCAGTCGAAACACCGTACACGCCGAAACTCGAGGCGGTTGCAGGGTCCGCACTTCCAGTCGAGATGCCAGGGATGCCGAGACTCGAAGATGTTCCAGAATCCCCACCTCCGGTCGGACCATGAGTGGCTTCCTGCGCTGCACTTCCGGTCGCGATGCCGTCGACGAGCGGCTGCCACGGCGGCGGCGGGTCGGCGGCAGCGATCGATAGCCTGCCCGCGAGCAGCACCACCGCTAACGGGAGCGAAGCCGCGACGCGCAGACAGCCTGTACGCCTTCGTATTCGCGGCACACCGGTTCCGAATGCCATTGGCAGATACCCCATCCGTCGGCTGGTCCGTGCTGTTTCCGAGCGTCGAACACACTCGCTACGTGATCTGCTGGTAGCGCGATAGCGCCAACTCGAAGGCATCTTTCGGGACAGCGTTCCCACCCGAGAACGGGTGGTCCAGATTGTGGATCTCCAGAATCGCGGCGCCGACCACGACACCGAGCAACGCGATCATCAGGACGCTGCGCTTGGTGACCCGAACACCGGACAACACCGGACTCAGCAGCAGCAGAATTGTGCCGAAATACAAGGCCAGGTATAGGAATCCGGGAATCCCGTACCCCACAGCGAGCGCACGATCGTGACGTGCGCCAGCGACCCGGTCGAGGCTCGCCAAGGCAGTGGCGCGCAGGTTGGTGACATACGGGTCCGTCGACCGCATCGAATCCACGTTGCCGCGAAGGGTATCGAGGGTATCTTGGGCCTGCTGACTGAGGTGACCGTCGCGATCCATCACAGTCCACTCCTGGTCGACGACCTGAGTTGTGTAGTCACGCACCAAGCCTTGGATCCGACGATGCTCGGGATCCGGCATGGCGTGCGCCGCCGTATAGGTGTCGATGAGCGACTTGGCCTCGGCGACAGTGTAACTGCGCGCGGTCTGGTACTGCTGCCAGCAGATGATTATCACGAAGGCGACCGTCGCCGCGAAAAACGTCTTGATCAGATCGAAGACCAGTGTCCCGGCGGCTTCGTCACCTGTCTGCCGCCACGAGTCCGGCCGCAGCCGGTCTCCCAGCACGAACACAAGAACCGCAAAGGCCGCAACCCCGACCGCCACGATCAATTCCCTTGCCATATCAGCGATCCCACCTTCCGCACGACCGACATGCGTGCCTCGGACATAGGTCAAGAACCGCCGAGGGATACCCTCGGAGCGCGATCGGAGGAAGCTTCGATCAACAGGTATTCGGGGCGGCGGGCCCGAAGGATGACGCGATTGCGAGAACGGCCACTCCCATCGGTGTAGCGCCGTCCTCGTAACCCGCCGCCAGGCCAAGTCCCCGAATGACCGGCGCTCACAGGTTGAGGGCACGGCCCGGGCCGGCACCGTCGGATGGCTAGAGCGTGCCCCCAGCACGAAGCCCACGCAATACGATGTGAGTTGAATGTCGAGGGGCCCGAACTTGATTCGGTTCACCCCCTTCAGCATTCATGGGTGGTGCGATATTCACCGGGTGAGTGCGGCGCAACCGCTGTCGAACGGCCTGCCGTCGAATTGTGCCTGCAGGAAGGGCAGCGTGGCCGAGTTGAACAAGGCACCGCTCACGAAATGGTCGGCGCCCGGATATTCCTCGTAGCGAACCGCAACACCACGGCGGCAGTATTCGGCGGCCAGTGCGCGCTCGTCCGCAGCCACGATGACACCGTCACCGATCCCGTCGGAATTGCCGCCGCCGAGGAACAGTGGACCTTTCGGGGTGCCTGTGCTGCCCATGCGTCCCTGTTCGATCATCGGCGCGAAGGCTGGGACGGAACGGTAATCCTGATACTGCGGTTGCAGTAGCTGTTCGATCCGCAGGCCAGGGAATTTGGGACCGTCGGCTGCGCACTGGTCTGCGACCTGAGCGAACACTTGCTTGCCGTAATCCGACAGGTAGGCAGTCATATCGATGCCGAATCCCCGCGCCGAGCCTTCCAGCACATACGGCAGTATCGTCGCCCAGTCCTGTTTGCCATTGATGTAGGCGACGGTGTTGGCGAGATCGACCGGATAACCACCTATCGCGGCACCCACGATATCGAGCTCGGGCGCATAGGTCGGCGCCAGTTCCGCCGCGTACTCGGTAGCGATCGAACCACCGGAGAAACCGGACATGCCGACCGGCGTCGATGACGGGGCGCTGAGGGCATTCAACGCGGCGCGGATACCGTCCAGCGTGGCGTATCCCGATTTGCGTCCCGCCCCGTAGGCCAGCTCCGTACCCTCGTAGTCGCTTGTGACAATGGTGAATCCGGCCGCCAGGTAGGCCGCAAAGAGCGGCGTGTCCGCCACCGCGAGTGCCCCGCCGCCGCGCAGTGTGTAGGAAGGATCGCAGCGCGCGCCGAGCGCATCGTAAGCGCCCTGGTACGACACGATTCGAAGCACGCCCGAAGTCGTGGGCGGTCGGATGATGGTGGCCACCGTCGCGGCGGGCTCACCGCGCTGCCCGGTTGTCCGATACAGCACCTGGGTGGCCTCGAGCGGCAGCTGCGTACCCGTGGGGGCGAGCCCGACGGTTCGTGTCTTCAGCACGGTCCCCGGTGCGATATTCGCCAGCGAACCCGCGGCACGGTAGAACGGGTCGTCCGTCGGCAACAGCAGGGCGGTATCAGCGCGCGCCGCCGGTCCTTCGGCAAACGAAAACATCGGTAGCACAGCCAGTGTCGCCAACATCGCCACGGTGCGCCGCCACCGCGAACGCGGGCGCAATACCTCGTTCATTACTGGATATCTCTCATTCTGTTGTCCCCCAGGCGATCTCAACTCACACCCGACGTTAACGGTCCATCGGGTAATCGTCATGACCACATTTCTGGTGGGCGGCGAATATCGCTTTGCGTGCTCCGACAAGCCATCCGCAGCGCTCGGACCAGTACCCAGGCCGGTCCTGGATCACAACCTGGATCAACCAGGGTGGGGAACTCGCTGGCGATGCCGCCGTCACCGTCGAACATCGACAGCCACTACCGTCGCGTCGCGCCGCGTGTCGGGAAGGCTCGGCACGCCACTGAATCGAGTCCTGTTGAGCAAGAATCTTTTTCAGGTGCGGATGCTCTCCTCAGCCGTTAGTACATGGCGCCTGAGCAGGGCGATGATGACCGGCCGACGCCGCCGGGGCCAGAACAGCGTGGAGGCATTGCCTCGGACCGAGTCTGCACGGACGTCGCCGACTATTCCGCCGACGGACGCTGCATTGCTCTCGATATCGATCACCACAATGAATCGCGGTCAAAACCCCAACACCATGTCGTAAGCCGTGAATTGGTTGACGCTGAGGGTGCGGGATCCGTGCCTATCGGGCCGCCGCTCCGCCGGTCCGCCGCTCCTCTGCGGCAACGATTACCGGGTAAGGATGTAGCCGTCGCGTGGGCGATGGTCGCGGGAGCGGCGCAGGTCGGCGACGGCGAAGGTGCGTTGCAACCAACGGTCTGCTCCGTCGTAACGGGGTTGGAATGCGGTGCGGCCGTGGACTGTTACCCGATTGTCCACGATGACCATGTCGCCGGGCGTGAGCTTCGTGGTGCGGGCGACGGTGTTGCAGGCTTGGCCGAATTCGGCCAGTGCCGCTTCGGCCCGCGGCGTCAGCGCTGTGGTCGCGATCGTGGCCATCCGGATGTCCGGGTCTTCGACCGCTCCGGACAGCACCGGCTGCGGCGAGCGCGCTCCGCTGTCCGGAGGGAAAGAGGGCGGCGGTGCAGTGACGAATTCTGGTGCGAACAGCGCTTCCCGGCTGGCTGCCGTCAGCAGTGGCAGCACTTCACGAGTGCAGGCGGTGCGCAGACCGGCGATCCGATCGTGATCGGCACGCAGGCACAGGAGTAGCACGTAGTCGGGTTCGTGCTGGTGAAAGGCGTTCTCGTTGTGGAAGGTCAGCAAAACCGAACCGGCGTTTCCCGAGAATGTCTCCTTGCCACGTATCGGCACAACATCCTGCACAAGGGCACCGGACTTCTCGGCCAGGTACGCGGCGGGGTCGCCGAGCCCGCACGCAACCATGGTGAGCACCGCCGCCGCAACCGACGCTGCACGCTGCACCGAATCCGGCACCGAGGGCGTGGCAGGCAGCATCGCCTCGTCGACCGGCAGGCCGTGGATAACCAGCGACCCTCGTAGTCCCGAGCGCCGCCGGAACTGGCGCACGCTGCGCCGCAGCGGAAGTGGCAGCGCATCCCAGGCATCCCGGGCGCGTGCCACCCATTCGGGGGCGTCCACCTGGTCGTGCTGACCGGCACACAGAGTACGAGCCAGGTGGTCGACCTCGGCCGTGTCAGCGGGGGCCAACTCCAGGTCGGCGATGTCGACGACAGCAGTATCGGCGATCTCGTGCATAGCGCTCTTTCCTGGTCGGCGCCCCAGCGTCAGGGCGCCGATTTCGACTACTCATGAGTGCCGTAGGGCTGACACGGCGTCAGCGATGTAGTGGTCCCCGAATCTGATCAGTGGCGCGTACTGGGCCGCCCGTCGGTGCCGCATCAGTCGAAGCTCGCCGACGGCATTGTCCGGGCCGGTGGGCAACTGTGCGATGGAGCGGCGCAGCCGCACCATCGAATAGGCAAGCGTGACATGACGTTCGCTGTCCACAATGTCGGCCTCGAGCAAAGCGTCCCGGGCCGCGGCAAGTTCCGGATCGCGGGCAACCAACTGCTCGTAGGAGTCCGGAACCACTCTCAGCAGGTCCTTCATCGCGCCGCGGAACGTCTTGTAACCGCGATGCTGGCGCCCGCTCAACGGGATCGCTACATCCGGAGGCTGCATAGTGGGGCGGATGGTCGCTACGTAGTAGTCGACCGGGATCGTGCTGGCGTGGGTCATCGCCGCGGGAAAGCCGCGCACGTACGTGGTCGCATGTTCGAGCCGCGCCAACGCGGCGTCGGCCGCTCCGTCACGCAGATAATGCGCGGCATCGGTCACCGCGACCGCCGCGCAGATGTTGAACAGCACGTGCACCTGGTGCCCGACGAGCCACCGGGCCGTCCACTCACTCTCCAACGAGACTCCGTCAGCCACAGCTGGAATCGGCAGGGCGTCAAGGGGCGGGCCCTCGGATACCGCGGCACCGGTCAGGTCGAGCACGACCTGCCGCATACCCGCGACCTCGACCGCCAAGTCGGCGCCCGACAGCGGAGCTCTGCACAGGTCTCGCAGACCGCGATAGGCGACCAGGACACCATGCAGGGCCGCCTGCTGATCAGACAGGTCCACCTCACGGACCCGAAAGAACAACTGACTCACCGACTCTGCGGGCAAACTCTCACCGACGACCGGCTCTGCCTCCGCCGACAGAACGCTCACCAACTCGCCAGCAGCGGCAACCGCTCGCTGTAAGGCTGTGGTGCGCTCGACCGGACCGGCGTGGGTAGGCACTTCGGCCAGCGCCACCGCGGTCCGCCGCGCCTCGGCCTGAACACCGGCACTCAGGTTCGGGACGGTGCCCCCGTCCCTCAATCCCCGGAATACCGCCACTGGCGGGTGCGGGGCTGAAACCGAGGTACCCATACTTGAAGGGTATCCCGGGACAAGGCCGCGCGCAGGAGCTTGCCCCTCACCACCCCGACGAATTCCCTTGCCCGGTCATAGATCTCGCGGCGTGGCGCTGACTGTAGCGACTCAGTGGAGCTGAGAGGAATTGAATCCTCCGCCGCAGTCGGTTTCAGGCGCGGCGTGCGTTTTCCGCGGCCGTCACCACGTGACGCATGAGCAAGGCGGTGGTGACCGGGCCGACGCCGCCGGGGACGGGGCTCAGGGCGGCGGCCTTGTCGCGGACCGAGTCGGCGGCTACGTCGCCGACAATTTTGCCGTCGGGGGCTTCATTGGTACCGACGTCGATGACTACTGCGCCTTCGCGGATGTGTTTGCCGGTAACCAGGCCGATGCGGCCCGCGGCGGCTACGACGATGTCGGCGGCGGCAGTGGTGGTGGGGAGGTCGGTGGTGCGGGAATGGCAGATCGTGACGGTGGCATTTTCGGCGAGAAGGAGTTGGGCAAGGGGCTTGCCGACGATGTTCGAGCGGCCGACGACGGCGACATGCCGACCGGCGAGGGGGATTTCATGATGTTTCAGCAGTTCGACGACGGCTTCGGACGTGGCGGGGACGAAGCCGTCGAGGTTGCTGGCGAGTAGGCCGAGTGACAACGGGCTGACGCCGTCCACGTCCTTGGTCGCGACGATCGAGGAGCTCACGTCGTCGAGGGTGACGCCTGCGGGCAGCGGGGTTTGCAGCATGATCGCGTCGGTGGCCGGGTCGGCGCCACGGGTGGCGAGTTCGGCGCGGATGGTGTCGGCGCTCGCGTCGGCGCCGAGGTCAACGGTGTCGCAGGCGATTCCGAGGCGTTCGGCGGCCTTGCGCAGCGAGTTCACGTACCAGGCGCTTGCTGGGTCGTCGTTGGCCACGATCAAGGCCAGGCGCGGCGCGGGGCCGTCCGAGGTCAGCGCGGCGGCGCGCGCCTTGGTGTCGGCGTTGATGGCGGCGGCGAGTTCCTTGCCGGACAGCGAAACGGTATCCACGGTGTCCCACCCTAATGGTCACAGCCGGACGCAATCCGTCCGCAGCCCGCACTTGGCCGCGCGGCGGCGAGGCAGCCGCTCATCCAGCGCACTGTTGCGCCGATAGCGGCCATCACCCGGGCTAGCGGTTTGCCTGGATGCCGCAAAGAAACCGCCGATTCAGGCTGGCAATTACACGTATATGTCCTGTACCAGCCGTATCGTGTTGTGTGCTTGCCCCCGGCTAACTGTCAGCTGACGTACCGAAAACCCCGTTTTATGCGTGGAAAGGTGTCGACTGTAGTGAAGATCTCGAGGCATTGGAAAACACTGATCGCGACCTCGTTCGCGGCCATCACCATCACCGGTCTCGCAGGCGCGCCCGCGCAGGCGGCCCCGGACACCGACTCCCTCTACAACTCCGCCCAACGCAACTTCACCGACGGCGACGACGCCGCGGGCCGCGCCGAGCTGCGCGAACTGATCGGCGCGGACCCCTTCGACACCGAGGCCCTGTCGTTGCAGGCCATCTGGTCCCACTACGCAGGCGATCTGCCCGCCATGGCCGATGCCATGGCGCGACTCAACGCCGTGGATCCGGCGATGGCGCATGGCACCAACAACGTGCTCGGCGCGATCGGCGCCGCGGTCGGCACCCTGCCGAATCCGCTGCCCGCCATCGTCGGCCCGCAAACCGGAATCGTCGCGCTCGGGTATGGCCTGCTGCCCGACGGTTCGCTGCGCCCCGAGCTGGTGAACCGGCTGACCGCGGCCTGGTTGCAGGCCGTCGCCTCGCCTTTCTCACCGGTGATCGTTACCGGCGGCAATCCACAGAACGGCATTACCGAGGCCGAGGCGATGCGTAACTGGCTGGTCGGCAGGGGTCTGCCGGCGGACCGCGTCCATGTCGAGAACCGAGCCGGATCCACAGTGCAGAACGCCCTGTTCAGCACCAGGATGCTGCGTGATATCGGCGCCAACAGCGCGGTTGTGGTGACCTCCCCCAACCATATTCGCCGCGCGGTCGCCGACTTCATCGTCGCGGGAACCCGTGTGGTCGGCGCCACCACCTCGCTGGAACAACTGGTGTCGCAGCTACCGCCGCCCGCCAGGCAGTCCCAGCGCGGGATCTACCTCGACGCCACCCGCACGTTCCAGTTGGCCACCGCCCGCTAGCACTGAACCGGATATCGGCTGGCCCCGGCTGCGCACGACACGGCAGGATGTCCGGGTGATGTCAACGGAAAGTACCGATCTGGTCGTGCGGCTGCGTGCGGCCGGCTGCGTGTTCGCCGAAGAGGAGGCCGCGCTGCTGACCGCCGCTGCCGCGGAAACCGGCGCCGACTTGGAGAGCTTGGTCGCTCAACGGGTGTCGGGCATGCCGTTGGAATACCTGCTGGGCTGGGCCGAGTTCCACGGGCTGCGCGTCGCGGTGGCGCCCGGGGTGTTCGTGCCCCGGCAGCGCACCGGATTCCTGGTCGACGAGGCCGCCGAGCTCGCTCGCGCATACGAGCGCCCTGTTGTCGTCGACTTGTGCTGCGGCTCTGGCGCATTGGGGCTGGCACTGGCGACAACGCTGGCCACAGCCGGTCTGGCGATCGACCTTGCCGCAGCCGATATCGAACCCGCCGCAGTCGAATGCGCACGTCGCAACCTCACACCGATCGGCGCGACCGTATACGAGGGTGACCTCTTCGAGCCCCTCCCCCACGAGCTTCGCGGCCGGATCGACATTCTGCTCGCGAACACTCCCTACGTCCCCTCCGAGATGATCGCCCAGATGCCCCCGGAGGCACGCGACTACGAACCGCGCTCGGCGCTCGACGGCGGCACCGACGGCCTCGACATCTTCCGCAGAGTGGTCGAAGACGCCACGTCGTGGCTGGCACCCGGCGGCCACCTGCTGGTCGAATCCAGTGAGGCGCAAGCGTCGATCGCCACCGCGGTGCTGACCGAACACGGGTTCGCGGCCCGCGTCGCGGAATCCGAGGACCTGTATGCCACCGTCGTGATCGGCACCCGCCACTAGGCCTCGGACGTCCGGAAGGACTTTTCGGACCGCCGACGTCTCGGTCTACGCCGGGTCCGGGTGCTGGTGCGGCGGCAGCTGCCGCGCCTACTTCTTGCGGCCGGTGAATTCGTCCATGGAGTGGTAGACGCCGACGGTGTCGAGGAACAGGTCGCGCAACTTGATCGGGAGCAGGCCCGAGATCGCCTTGTTGAGCCGGGAGGTCCACGGCAAGATGACCAGCGGGTTGCCCGACTTCATCTCCCGCCACGAGGTGTCTACCACTTCGTCCTGCTCGAGGATGGGCGTGAACAGGAATCCCTTTGCGCCGTCGAACATTCCGGTGTTGATGTAGGTCGGGCAGACCGTCGTGACCTTCACGTGGTCGTGGCCTGCCTGCTCGAGCTCGATGCGCACCGAGTCCGACCATCCCAGCGCAGCCCACTTGGACGCGGCGTAGACACTCATCCGCGGGTTCGACACCAAACCCGCCGAGGAGGCGATGTTCAGCACCCGGGCCTCGCCGGAGCCCGCCACCATAGCGGGCAGAAACTCGAGCGTGATGTACATGGGGGCAAGGGAATTGATCGCCATCGTCTTGTCGATATCGGCGCGATTCGTGGTTTCCCAGAAGTAGCTGTTGCCGCGGACGATGCCCGCATTGTTGACCAGGATGTCGATATCGCCGACCTGACTGCGCACCGCGGCGGCGGCTTCGCCGATGGAATCCTGGGCGGCCACATCGACGACGTATTGGTGAATGTCGCCGCCGAGTGCGGTGAGTTCGACGGCAGTGTCCTTCAACCCCACCTCGTTGATGTCCCAGAGCACCACCGCGGCGGCGCCCTCCCGGACGGCCCGCTCGGCGAACAGCTTGCCGAGGCCCATCGCGGCACCCGTGACCAGGACTTTCTTACCCGCAACCGTGTCCAATTCCATGTCCTTGTGTCGATGGTGAAAAGTTATTTCCGGCGCGCAGTTCTACTTCTGACGCAGTGTTTTCATGACCCCGAAGTAGAGCGTCATCGTCTTCGCCCACAGCTCCTCGGACATGCCGGGCAGCGGCGCGATGGGCAGCACCCGCTGCACGGCGATGGTTTGGGTGTCGATGTACTTGAGCAGGCCCTCAGGGCCGTGCCTGCGTCCGGTCCCGGAGATGCCGAGCCCGCCCGAAGGCGCGTCGGCGCTGCCCCATGCCGCGATGAAGCCCTCGTTGACATTCACCGACCCGGCGTTGATGCGCGCGGCCACCTTTCGGCCACGGGCGGTGTCCTTGGTCCAGACGCTGGCGTTGAGACCGTAGGCGGTGTCGTTTGCCTGTTCGACGGCTTCGTCGTCGCTGCCGACACGGTAGATCGAGACGACCGGACCGAAGGTCTCCTCGCGGTACACGGTCATACCGGGGCGGACGTCCGCGAGCACGGTCGGCTCGTAGAAGTACGGGCCGAGGTCGGGACGCGCGCGGCCACCTGCCAGCACGGTCGCGCCCTTGGCTACCGCGTCGTCGACATGTGCGCTGACGGTGTCCAATTGGCGCTGGAAGGTCAAAGAGCCCATGTCACCGGTGAAGTCGAGGTCGGCGCCGAGCTGGATCGCGCGGACATGTCCGACGAACTCCGTCACGAACTGGTCGTAGACCTTGTCGTGCACATAGATTCGCTCCATCGATTCGCACAGCTGTCCCGCCGAGGCGAAGCAGGCGCGAATCGCGATTTTGGCCGCCAGGGAGACGTCTGCGTCCGCGAGCACCAGGAGCGGATTCTTGCCGCCGAGCTCGAGCGAATACCCGATCAGCCGCTCACCCGCCTGCCGCGCGATGGTGCGGCCGGTCGCGCTCGAACCGGTGTAGTCGACGTAATCGGCGCGTGCGATCACCTCGCCGCCGATCACCGAGCCGCGGCCGAGCACCGCCTGCCAGAGCCCGCGTGGCAGACCGGCACGCTCGGCGGCGTCGATGGCCCACAGCGCGGTGAGCGCGGTCTGGTTGTCCGGGCGCGCCACCACGGCATTGCCCGCGACCAAGGCCGGCAGCGCATCGGAGGCGGCCAGCGCCAAGGGATAGTTCCACGGCGAGATCACCGCGACAACACCCTTCGGACGGTGCCGCACATCGACCTGCGTCAGCACCGGAAGCACGCCGCGCGGCTTGCGGGTGGCCAGCAGCTTCTCGGCGACCGACGCGTAATACCTCGCGTTCACCGCCACGTCGCCGACCTCGTCGAAGGCATGCGCACGGGACTTACCCGCCTCCGTCTGCACAATATCGAGGATGGTGCCCTGCTCGGCGAGCACGATGTCGTGGAAGCGGCGCAGCACCGCGACCCGCTCGCGCACCGGTCGCCGCGCCCACGCGCGCTGGGCCTCGCGAGCCGTCGCGAAAGCGGTCTCGATGTCGGCGGTGGATGACTGCGGCAGATCAGCGATCTTGCGGCCGGTGGCGGGCGCGAAAACCTCGACCGCGGGCGCACCGCCCGCGACGGCACGTGCGAGCAATGGCTGTACCAGCGACTGCGGTAGTGCATCGGCGGGAGCCAGCTGTGGGGCGGTCGTCATTATCGGCCCTCTCGTGGGACGGTCGGAGGCGGCGAGCGCTTCCACCTATTAACTGAACACTAGTGTTAGATTAATAGGTATGAGGCGTCTCGTGTCAAGCTCTCCGTTGTGGACCACAGGCATGTCGAGCTCGCACTTGTGAGGCATCACCATGTCCACTGACGCCGCAGCCGCCCGGCGGGGCAGGCCGCCGCAGACCCAGGAGCAGGCCGAGGAGGTCCGCGCCAGGATCGTGCTCGCCACCGCGGAAGTGTTCACGCGCAACGGGTCACGTGGGCTGAGCGTCGCCCAGATCATCGAGCAGGCGGGGCTGGCCCGCCCCACCTTCTATCGATACTTCGGCAATGCGACCGAACCACTGCACGTGCTGCTCGACGCATCGAACGACAGCCTTGTCGACGGCATCCGCGGAGCATTGACCGACACCGACAAGCCCGTCGAACTCGGCATCCGACTCATCGACGCCTACCTCGACTGGGCCGGCGGCCACGGCGCGATGCTGCGCCCACTCTTCGCCGAACTGCACGATCCGGCCTCACCGGTATCGGCCTACCGGGAGCGCGCCCTCGACGACATCCGCGCCCTCGTCGCCGCGAAGTTCACCGAGCTTGGCCGCCCCGTCCCGACCCCGCTCGACCTCGACGCCGCACTGCACGTCTGCGAATACGTGGTCTACCGCATCTCCGCGGGTACCGAGCCCGGTACCGAGCCCGACCAGGAAACTGTTGCGGCCGCACGACTCACGATGATCCGCGTCCTACTGACCACACTCGGCACCCGCGCCGATCTGGAATACGCGATGGACCTGCCCGGCATCTTCCCGCCCGCGCCCTGATCCGGTCCCGGCCCACCTACCACAGCGGTATCGCCGGGCAGCTTCCTCAGTACCTCGCCTCGCCATCCGGCGTCGGCCGCATCGCAGCGTTCCCCGACGCGGGCACCTGGCTCGACTGCCGACGCTCGACATGCCGCGCTTCGACGCGGTTGATCAGGTCACGAACCCGCTCGTCGTCGGCGAGCAACTGATCGAGCACGACATTGACCGCGCCGCGCAGCAAGGCATACGGCTCCCACTGGACGGGGGCCATCGTCCGTGGCGCCCGGCGGGCGATGCCCTGCGCGATGGATTCGGCTGCGGCGGCCACGGTGATTCGACGATCGAGCGGCCACGGCAACAGCGCGCCGATCTCCTCGCCGAGCTCGTCCTCGTCGAGCGTGCCACGGGTCATGGCGGTATCGACAATGCCGAAGTAGGCGACGCCCGCGGTCGCGCCGACCGCGGCGAGTTCCACCCGTAGCGCGCGGCCGAATTGTTCGACGGCGGCCTTGCTCACCATGTAGGGAGATCCCGCCATGCCGGGCGCGAATGCCGCCGCCGAGGACACCACGACCACGTGACCGCCGACCGCGACAATATCGTCCAGTGCCGGGTGCACGGTGTTGAACACACCCGTGAGGTTTATGCCGATGACCCGATCGAAATCGGCCGGGTTCATCGTTCTGATCGTCGCAGGTTCCGGCACTACCCCGGCATTGGCGACCACGACGTCGATTCGGCCGAACCGCTCGCGAACCCGAGAAATGGCCTCCCGCATGCCGATCCGATCGGAGACGTCGGCACGCACCACCAGTGCCCGTTCCCCCATCGATCGGCCGACGCGCGCCGCAGCGTTCTCATCGATATCGATCAGCGCCACGAATGCACCCGCGCGATAAAGGTTTTCGGCCAGTGCACGTCCGATGCCAGTGCCCGCACCGGTGATCAGCACCACCCGATCACGCACCTGCAGCTCGGCAGCAGGGCTTGTCGACAGTGTCAGCAGTTGACGGGCCAGGCCGAACACAAAGCTACTCATCAAACCCCCACATCATAGGATTCGGCGTCGAATCGCCCTGTGCAACGCCGATACTCGGAACTCCCGTTCGGATACCGAACGGCGGTAGCGCCATCCGCCGTCCGATGGTAGCGATGGCAGCCACCGGCACCGTGGTCCATGCATTCCTCTCCCGGCGGGCACCCTTGCCCGCCGAGTTCACAGGTTCAGCCGGTTCCAGATCTCACCCGGCGGACAGGTCGAAACGGTTTATAGATCCAGTTCGAGTTCGCCACCGCGCGCGCGTGATACGCAGGTCAGCATGGTGCGGTCGCGGTCGCCGTCGAGCAGCAGCCGGTCGCGGTGGTCGACCTCGCCTGACAACACCTCTGCTCGGCAGGTCCCGCAGAACCCCTGTTGGCAGGAGTACGCGACACCCGGCAGCACCCGCCGGATCGCCGCGAGCGTGGACTCGTCCGCGGCTACATCGACGTGGATCCCGCTGCGCCGCAACCACAGATGGAACGGATCGCCATCGCGCACCGGTATCGGCGAGAACCGCTCGGTGTGCAGTGACGCGGACGGATCGTGCAGCGACAATACCTCGCGCGCCGCTTCGGCCAGCGCGGGCGGGCCGCAAACGTAGACCGCGGCGCCGGTAGGTGTCTGCTCGAAAATCATCCGCGGATTCGGCACGCCGAACTCGTCGTCCGGCCGCACCACCACGTCACCGCCGGTGAGCTGCGCCAGCTCGCACAGGAACGGCATCCGGGACCGGGACCGACCCAGATACATCAGCCGCCACGGTATTCCCGCGCGCTCGGCCGCGATCACCATCGGAAGGATCGGCGTGATCCCGATGCCACCGGCGACGAACAGGTACTCGGGCGCCGCAACGAGCGGAAACGCGTTGCGCGGGCCACGCACGGCCAGTCGATCACCGACGCGAAGATTCTCGTGAATCTCCCGGGAGCCGCCCTCACCATTCGCGATGTAGCGCACCGCGATCCGATACGCACTTCGATCGGCCGGGTCGCTGTTGAGGGAGTACTGCCGCTGTCGCCCCGAGGGCAGGAACACATCGATATGGGCGCCGGGTGTCCAGGCGGGCAGCTGCCCGCCGTCCGGGTCGCGCAGGGTCACGCTGACGACTCCGTCGGCCTCCTGCTCGATCTGCTCGATCATCACGTCGAAATCGAATCCGGAGTGCCGCACGGGCTGCGGGCGGGAAAGCAGCTGCGCGGCTTCACCTTCCACGAAGACGCGGCGATACGCATCCACCGCGGACGCGAGCATCCGCAGCCCGGCGCCCGGTCGGTACTGCGTGCCGACCTGCGCGGTCATGCGCCGGCCGCCCGTGCTGCGGGCGACTGTGCGAGGTAGCGCAGCGCGTTGTCCATCGGGCCCAACTGCGAGGGATGGAAGCCCGGCCTGAGGTAGCGAGGTATCTCGGTGAAGAAGGTGGCGAAGTTCGGCACCACGCCGCGCAGCGACGCACTCGCCAACTGCAGCGGCCAGAACCGCCCCTTGTTCCGCGACGGGTCACGTTGATACAGGTAACCACTCGAAATGACGAACAGGGCAAGCAATCCCGTGCTTGCGATCAGCGCCTGGCGCGCCTTGCGACCGTATCCGCCGTCGACGTACATGTACGCGTCGTAGACCACGCTGCGGTGCTCGACTTCCTCGGCACCGTGCCAGCGGATGAGATCCAGCATCGCCGGATGCATCCCCTTGGCCGCGAGTTTGTCGTTGGTCAACAGCCATTCGCCGATGACCGCGGTGTAGTGCTCCATACCGGCGAACAGCGCCAGTCGCTCACACAGCCATTCGCGCTTGGCGCGGCCGGTCAGTCCGTGATCGCCGAGCACCCGATCGACCAACCAACCGACCCGCTCCACCATCGGCCCGACGTCGAGCCCGAGCCGCTCGAGCTGGTTGCGAGCCTTCTCATGGGAGCTCGCGTGCATGGTCTCCTGTCCGATGAAGCCGCGGACCTCCTCGCGTAATCGCTCGTCGTCGATCAGCGGTAATGCTTCGGCAAGCGCCTGCGCCATCGCACGCTCGCCCTCGGGTAATACGAGGTGCATCACGTTGATGATGTGGGTCGCCATGACCTCACCGGGGATGTAATGCATAGGCACCGTGTCGAAATCGAAGTCGACGTCGCGCGCGTTGATGGCGTGCGCCTGATCGGCGTAGACAGAGCTCATCTGGGTGGTCCTCACGTCTCGGTCCTGCAAAACCGCACCATTAATGTATTTCTGCCATCAAGTGATGTCAACATCACATGATGTCAACTTCTCGGTCGTGGGAGGATCGACTCATGGACGACGAATCCGACGGATCGATACCGGGCATGCGCCGCTGGCGTGGCCGGCCGCCCGCCGACCGGATCGCCGCGCGCCGCGAACAGCTCATCGAGGCCGCCATCGAGCTCATGGCGACCATCGGCGCGTCGGAGACCTCCATGCGCGGCGTCTGCAGGCAGGCCGGGCTGACCGAGCGTTACTTCTACGAGAGCTTCCCGAACCTCGACACCTTGTTCACCACTGCACTCGAGACGGTGGTCGAGGGCGCCCGCGACCGACTACTCGCCGCACTGGCCACCGCACCGCCCGAGCCGGAAAAGCTTTTCCGCCATGCGATTTCGGCGTTCACCGACTATCTGGTGGAAGATCGGCGGCGCGGACGGATCATGTTCGTGGAGTCGCAGGCCAGGCGGGTGCTCGGCGAGCGAGGCAACGAGCTGATCGAACAGTTCACCACTCCGATCGCCTGGACGATCGGACCGGGCACCGACGGGCAGCCACCACCGGATTCTTTCGACAACGCCCTGAACTCGAACGCCATCTTCGGTGCGATGGCCTATATGTACCGCCCATGGCTGGACGGGACCATCGACATGCCACAGCAAAGGTTCGACGACCACGCGACCAGCGTGATTCGAAACATCGCCGCTGCACGCTCCTCGGAACCGCTGGCCGATCAATCGGCCAACTGACCGACTACCCCGTGGTGGACACCGAGTCACGCCGCTCTGCTCGCGCGAACCTCATGGCACCGTCGGTGATCTTGCCGTGCCGTAGGGCAACCAGGTCGCGTAGGTAGTTCATCCGGAGCCGCCAGGGCGCCTTGGTCCCCTGGATCGGGAACTGGCTTGCCGCGCGCTGCACATAGCCTGGATTGAAGTTCAGGAACAGCGGCGCCTCGCCGACCGACGGATCGCGCACCGGCGTACACCTGGCGTATCCATGAGCGTCCATGTGGCGTAGCAGGCGGACGACGTATTCGCAGACCAGGTCCGCTTTCAACGTCCACGACGCGTTGGTGTAACCGATGATGTAGGCGAAGTTCGGCACATCCGACAACATCATGGCTTTGTACGCCATCCTTTCCGACAAAGTCACCGGGCGGCCGTCCACCACCAGGTCCATGCCGCCGAAGGCGAGCAGATTGAGCCCGGTCGCGGTGATGACGATGTCGGCGTCCAGGGTCGCGCCCGAAGCCAGCGTCAGGCCGCTCTCGGTGAAGGTGTCGACCTGATCGGTGACGACATCCAGCTCACCCTTGCGGATCGCACGGAAGAAATCGCCGTCGGGCGCCAGGCACAGTCGCTGATCCCATGGGTTGTAGCTCGGGGTGAAGTGGGTGTCGATGTCATAGCCGGGCGGCAGCCAGCGCTGCTGCCAGCCCCGGATCCGTTTTCGCATGAAACTCGGATAGCGTTGGCTCAGTTGATAAATCGCGGTGGACAGCGCGACGTTCTTGCCACGGGCGACCGCGTAGGCGGCGCGGGCGGGCAGGAACTTGCGCACCCGGACGGCCAGGTCGTCGCGCGTGGGCGCGGAGATGATGTAGCTCGGCGAGCGCTGCAGCATGGTCAGGTGCGCGCCCTGCCGAGTGAGCGCGGGTCCGAGAGTGATTGCGGTGGCGCCGCTGCCGATGAGCACGATCCGCTTGCCCACGACATCGAGCTCGGTAGGCCAATGCTGCGGGTGGATGACCAGGCCGCCGAAGCGCTCGACACCCGCGAAATCCGGCGTGTAGGGCTCGTCGTAGCGGTAGTAGCCGGAGCAGCACATGAGGAATCCGGCGGTGAGCGTGACGGTCTCGCCGGTATCGGTGCGTTCGGCCCGCACAGTCCAGCGAGTCTCGGTCGAGGACCATTCGGCGCGGACCACCCGATGATGGAACCTGATGTGCCGGTCGATGCCGGCCTCGGCGGCGGTGTCGCGCAGATAGTGGAGGATGTCGTCGCCATCGGCGATCGCCTTCTCCCCCAACCAGGGCCGGAACCGGTAGCCGAGGGTGTACATGTCCGAATCGGAGCGAATTCCCGGATAGCGGAACAGGTCCCAGGTGCCGCCGATCGCGTCGCGGCTCTCCAGGATGGTGTAGGTCCGCTGTGGAAAGGCCCGCTGCAGGTGGTAAGCCGCGCCGATGCCGGACAGTCCGGCACCGACAATGAGCACATCAATGTGCTCGCCCGCGATCGTCATGGATCCAGTCCTCCGTCATCGGCGGTTCCGGCGCTACGCCCCCGGCGCGCGCCGCAGTACATCCAGCCTATCGGCCGGATTGGCATTCTCGGATCAGTCGGCCCTGGGCGGAAACTCCCGTCGCCCCAGGCTCGCTCCAGAGACCAGCGATGCCGACGCACAAGGGTGCCACTGCGCATCGACCGCCTTGCGAGGGGGGTCGGAGTTACGGGTCGCGGACGGTCGTGAGATAACGCCGGGTCGGGTTGGGTTCGGCGACAACATAGTTGATGATTCGACAACGAGTGCCGGTCGCCCCAGACCGTCCGGTACGCGCAGGGATGATTCGTAGTGAAGTCACTCACAGTCACGCATCTTTCACTCCCGCCTGACGCCATGCATACTCACCGAACTCAACGGTAGCCGCAAGTTCGCCATAGCACCGAGGTCGGCGAGAACTTCGCCTGATGCGCCACCGCATGCAGGGCCCGAATGCCGCGGCGATCACCGCCGTCGGCCATAGCCAGTTGATCTGGAGTTGGTGATACCTCACGGTACAGACACTCTCAAAATTCAACTGTCCCAGAAGGATTCGCCAAGGCGCATATACCCATCCTTAGTTACTGTCGGGTAATGTTCCGCAGCACCGAAGATCAGAGAAGATCCGGAACGTATCTGTCAACGATTTCCAGGAGCGCAAGTGTCGCATTCTCGATTCGAATCCATCGGCGCGTATCTCCCTTCGAATATTGTCACTACCAAGGAGCTGATCTCGCGGCTGAAGGAACCACCTACGTTCGATCTCGAAAAAATCACGGGAGTCAAGGAACGTCGTGTGCACGACACTCGACCGGAGAGCTATGAGGACTCCTTCACCATTGCCCTCAATGCCGCGGAAGACTGTCTCTCCAGGTCACAGTACGCAGCGGCGGATCTCGACATCATCATCTCGGCGTCGATCACCCGCAGTAAGGACGCCACCCGCGTGTACATGGAGCCCTCGTTCGCCTCGGCGATAGGCAAGCGGATCGGTGCGCAGAAAGCAATTACCTTCGACGTTTCCAATGCGTGCGCCGGAATGCTCACCGGTACCTACATACTCGACCGGATGATCCGTTCCGGCGCTGTTCGCAATGGCATGGTAGTGAGCGGCGAGGCGATTACTCCCATCTCGGATACTGCCGTCAACGAGATTTCCGAGAAATACGATCTGCAGTTCGCTTCACTGTCGGTCGGCGATTCCGGCGCCGCCATCGTGCTGGACCGGGCGGTCGACGACGCCGACAAGATCCACTACATCGAGCTGATGACGGCCTCGGAATATTCGCATCTGTGTATGGGCATGCCGAGCGACAAGAGCCAGGGTGTCGCCATGTACACCGACAACCGCAAGATGCACAACGAGGATCGATTCCTGCTCGGCACCGATAGCCAGCGCAACTATCTCGAGGCGCACGGCCGCACATTCGCCGACGAGAACTTCGATTACGTCATCCACCACCAGTTCGGCGCTGCCGCAATTCCGTGGATGAACGCCATCTGCGAGCGCGAGTTCGAGCACCCGATGCCGCCGGATCTCCGGGTCATCGAAAAATACGGAAACACTTCCACCACTTCGCATTTCATCGTTCTGCACGACCAGTTGAGCGAGCAGAACATCCCGGCGGGCGCGAAGCTGCTGATGTTCCCGGCCGCCTCCGGCATCGTGACCGGGTTCCTGTCCACCACCATCTCCTCCTTGAAGGTCTGAGGTCAGCCATGGGCGTGCGCATCAAATCCACCGGAATCAGCCGCGCAACCGATACCCACAGCATTGTGGAGAACAGTGGTCGCGCGGCACGGCAGAGCCTCGAGCGCGTGGGGGTTCGCCCCGACCAGGTCGGGGTGCTCATCAATGCAGGAATCTTCCGTGACTCCAACACCGTGGAACCGGCGGTCTCCGCGCTGATCCAGAAGGCCGCGGGCATCGGCCTGGAATACGGCAAGGACGATCCGCGGACGTTCTCCTTCGACCTGCTGAACGGCGCCGTCGGCGTGCTCAATGCCGTCCAGGTGGCAAGTTCCATCCTGGAGACCGGCAGCGCCGAGCACGTGCTGATCGTCTCGGGCGACACCCACCCGTCTCAGACCAGGTCGGTCGCCGACGACGAATTCCCTTACGCCACCGCGGGAGCCGCGCTCCTGCTGGAGCACACCGACGAGCCCGAAGGGTTCGGCACCGTGCATACCACCACGGCTGAGGGCAGTCCGGGCGAGGAGGCCTACGTCGACACCGCGACCATGGGCTCCGTCGGTCGCAGCCTGATGACCGTCGTGCGGGAGGAAGGTTTCGAGGATCGACTGCTCGAGACCGCACTGGTGGCAGCGGCGTCCGCGTTGACCGAGGCCGGGCTGACCGACCTCTCCGGCATCGCACTCGTCGCCTCGACACCGAGCAAGGCCTTCCCGTTGCGCCTCGCGGAATCCCTTGGTATCGAACTGGATTCCGTGCGCACACCGGATCTGACCGACGGTGATCCGCACACCGCGGCGCTGCCGCTGGCCTATGACAAGGCCGTCGCGGAGCAGACGCTCGATGGGTACACGCACCTGTTGTTCGTCGCGGCGGGCGCTGGTCCGTCGGCGGCAGCGGCGCTGTACCGACTGCCCGCGCTCGTGGGGGCGCCCGCGTGACCATGGCGACCTACTGGGAAGCCATCGACCGGTTCCGTGCGTTCGCGCGCACGGAACCGGATCGCGAGGCGGTGATCTACCCCGACGGGCAGAATCCCGATGGCTTGCCCGCCTACCGACACCTCACCTACCGTGACCTCGACAACTGGTCCGACGCGATCGCCGAACGACTGACCGCGGCCGGGGTCACGCACGGTACCCGCACCATCGTGCTGGTGCTGCCCAGTCCCGAGTTGTACGCGATCCTGTTCGGGCTGCTGAAGATCGGCGCCGTCCCGGTGGTGATCGATCCCGGCATGGGCGTGCGCAGGATGTTGCGGTGCTTGCGCGCGGTGGATGCCGAGGCGTTCATCGGGATTCCGCAGGCGCAAGCGTTGCGCGTGCTGTTCCGGCGCAGCTTCCGGCGGGTGCGCACCACCCTCACCGTCGGGAAGCGCTGGTTCTGGGGCGGCCCGACACTACGGGAGTGGGAGCGGAAGCCCACTGGTGTCGCGCCGGTTCGCACGCGCGCGGCCGCCGACGATGTGCTTGTCATCGGATTCACCACCGGCAGTACGGGACCGGCCAAGGCGGTCGAACTCACGCACGGCAATCTGGCTTCGATGGTCGAACAGGTGGACGCGGCACGTGGCCACATCGCACCCGATACCTCACTGATCACATTGCCGCTCGTCGGCATTCTCGATCTGCTGCTCGGATCCCGGTGCGTACTACCGCCGCTGATCCCGAGCAAGGTCGGCTCCACCGATCCCGCGCACGTGGTCGACGCGATCGCGAAGTTCGGGGTGCGCACCATGTTCGCCTCCCCCGCGCTGCTCATCCCGCTGCTGCGATATCTGGAAGAGCACGCGGTCGAATTGCCGACGCTGGGCAGCATCTACTCGGGTGGCGCGCCGGTGCCCGACTGGTGCATTGCCGGGTTGCGCGCCGTGCTGCGCGAAGACGCCCTGGTGTACGCGGGGTATGGGTCCACCGAGGCGCTGCCCATGTCCACCATCGAATCTCGGGAACTGTTCGACGGTCTGGTCGATCGCGCCCACCGCGGCGACGGCACCTGCATCGGGCGACCCGCCGATCGGGTGAAAGCACGGTTGGTCGCCATCACCGATGACCCGATTCCGACATGGGAGCGGGTCGAGGAACTGGCCGGGGAACTCGAAACCTCGCGCGGTATCGGTGAACTCGTCGTCTCCGGACCAAATGTCAGCACGCACTACTACTGGCCGGAGTCGGCCAACGCCGCGGGCAAAATCGTCGACGGTGCCGTGATCTGGCACCGCACGGGGGATCTGGCCTGGATCGACGAGCAAGGGCGAATTTGGTTCTGCGGGCGCAAGAGTCAGCGCGTCGTCACCGCGGACGGGCCGATGTTCACCGTTCAGGTCGAGCAGATCTTCAACACCGTTGCGGGCGTGGCCAGGACGGCGCTTGTCGGCGTCGGCGAGCGGGGTGCGCAGCAGCCGGTGCTCTGCGTCGAGGCAAAGCCGGGCATCGACGCCGCCGCTGTCGTGTCGCGGTTGCGGGCGCGCGCCGCGGAATCCGACCTCACCCGGCCGATCGGCGACTTCCTGGTCCACCCGGGGTTCCCGGTCGACATTCGCCACAATGCCAAGATCGGGCGCGAACAGCTGACGGTCTGGGCTACCGAGCAGATAGGTTCCCGATGAAAACCTTGGCATTACGGTCGATTCCGGTGCTCGGCTGGCTGTACCTGGCCGCGGGCGCCGTGGCGGTGGCCACCGATAGCGCACCAGACAATCGGCTGCTGCGGGTCGTGTGGTGGATCGATCTGTTCCTCAGCGTCGTGGTGCACGCGGCGCAGATTCCGGCGGCGCTGCGCGCGGCCGAGGGTTCCGGCCGATCCACGGTGGAGACCGCCCTACTGACCCAGATCTTCGGCATGACCTGGTGGGCGACACAGGAGGTGGCGCGATGAAAGTACTGGTGACCGGTGCGTCCGGTTTTCTCGGCGGCGCGTTGGTACGCAGGCTGGTCGACGACGGCGAGCACGAGGTGGCGATTCTGGCGCGGCGGTCGAGCAATCTCGCCGACCTGGGCCAGGCGCGCGACAAGATCGAGGTGATTGTCGGCGATCTGAGCGACGAGGCCTCGCTGATCCGGGCGACCACCGGCATCGATGTCGTCTTCCACAGTGCCGCACGTGTCGACGAACGCGGCACCCGGGAGCAGTTCTGGGACGAGAACGTTCGAGCGACCGAGCGGCTGTTGAATTCGGCGCGGCGCGGCGGGGCCTCGCGGTTCGTGTTCATCTCCAGCCCGAGCGCGATGATGGACTACGACGGCGGCGACCTGATCGATGTCGACGAGTCGTTGCCCTATCCCCGGCGGTATCTGAACCTCTACTGCGAGACCAAGGCCGCCGCCGAACGCGCGGTACTGGCAGCCGACGCACCAGGTTTCCGTACCTGTGCGCTGCGGCCACGGGCGATCTGGGGCGCAGGCGACAGGTCGGGTCCGATCGTGCGGCTGCTGAGCCGTACAGCCGTCGGCAAGCTGCCCGATCTCTCCTATGGCCGCGCGGTGTATGCCTCGCTGTGCCACGTCGACAACATCGTCGAAGCCTGCGTCAAGGCCGCCGAGTCGGAGGCAGTGAGCGGCAAGCCGTATTTCATCGCCGACGCCGAGCAGACGAACGTGTGGGAGTTCCTCGGCTCCGTCGCGACGGATCTCGGCTATCAACCGCCGACCCGGCAGCCGAACAGGCGCGTGCTCAACACCCTTGTGAAGGTGATCGACACGATCTGGCGCATCCCGGCCATCGCGACCCGTTGGTCGCCGCCGCTGTCGCGCTATGCCGTCGCGCTCATGACTCGCTCGGCAACCTACGACACCGGTGCCGCCGCACGCGATTTCGGCTACCAGCCGATCGTCGACCGCGACACCGGACTGGCCAGGTTTCTCTCCTGGCTCGAAACTCAGGGTGGGGTCGTCGAACTCACCAAAACATTGCGATAGCGTCGCGATCTTTGTCGACAATGGAGGCAATCATGGGCAACGACAGCGTCTTCCGTCGGCCGATCTCACCCACTGAGCGGCTGTACTTCCCGATGCGGCAATTGGCGCCGCCGTTCCTCATGCAGGCCGTGATCCACGGTGACGGAACCATCGACCCGGAAGACCTGCGGCACGCGGTGGCCGTGGCGTCCGAGGCATGCCCCGGCGCGCGGCTGCGACGCCGAGGCGACGAGTGGGTCGACAGCGGCATCGCACCCGCGGTACGGGTCGTGCACGGCCATAGCATCCAATACCCCTATCTCGAAGCCGATCCCGTGCTCACCAGCCCGATCGGGCCGTCGCCAGAGGTGACAGCCGAGGTCCTGCTGCTGACGTCCGAACCGGTCACACTGGTATTCCGCGCTTTCCACGGCGTCATGGACGGCATGGGCACCGCGCTCTGGATGACCAACGTGCTCAAGGTATTGCGGGGCGAGACACCGGACGCCATGCCGGACCGGGTCGCCGATTACGAGCTGGTGCGCCGGATCGGGGCGCCGGGCAAGGCGACGTTGCCGCTGCCGAAATATCGGACCGCGGTCGGGAGCGGCCGCCAGCAGCCGGGCCGACCGCGACACCTGCTGCGGCACCGGACGATCAACGCGACCGGGCCGGGTGGGGTCGCACGGGTCTCGGCCATTCTGGCGGCACAGACCCAGGGCCCTTCCCGGATCATGATGCCGGTCGACCTGCGCAGGCACGATCCGGAACTGCGCTCCACCGCGAACCTGGCGCTGCCGCTGTTCCTGGATATCGAACCGGGCCAGGACTGGACCGAGGTCAAGGCGCAGATCAAGGCCGGCCTGGCGCAACGGCGCGAGCTGAACCAGATGGACAACAGTGGTCTGGTGCGGATACCGGACCTCATCGGCCGGGCGATCCTGCGCACGACGAACTGGCTCGGATCCCGACACGGCCGAAACCTGGTCTCCGCCACTGTCTCTCATGTCGGCGCGTTCGACCTCGACGCGATCTCGGTGCCGGGGTTCCAGCCGACAACCGTTCGGGTGGTGCCGCAGCACAGCGTCGCGATGCCCTTGCTGTTCGGTCTCGTGGAGTCCGGCGGCAAAACCGAACTCGCGGTGTCGTGCCGCAATGGCGCGGGCGTCGAGGCGCGGCTGGAAACGCTGCTCGACCGCATCGTCACCACGCTCGAGCACGAGCTACCTGTCAAGGAAAAGCTGTGACCGCCTTGGCTCGTTTCGTCAGTGCGCGACCACGCACCGTACTTGCCGTCGTCATCGGAGCGATGCTGCTGTTCGGTGGGTTCGGCGTTGGCGCGGCCGACAAGGTCAGCGCGGGCGGATTCACCGACCCGACCAGTGAAGCGGCGACGGTCGATCAGCTGGTCCGAGCACACTTCGGACCGCAGAACCCGGACGTCGTCGCGCTCTACACCGTGCCGGACGGGCAGACCCTCGACGACATCGGCCCGCGCATCCAGGCGGCGCTCGGCCGCGTCGATCCGACGCTGCTGGAGCGGCCGATCGAGTCCTACTGGAACAGCGTGCCGCCACGCAAAGGGTTCCTGCGGTCCGCCGACGGCAAGAAGGGGCTCGCCGTGGTGTTCACCGCGGGTGACGAAACCCAGCGTGTCCATGCTTACCCCGATATCGCAGCCGGACTTCAGGTTCCGGGAATCCACACCCAACTGTCCGGCTACAGCGCGCTGGCAACCGAAATCAACGGCCAGTCGCAACACGATCTGGTGGTGGCGGAATCGATCTCGCTGCCGATCACGCTGCTGATCCTGGTGCTGCTCTTCGGTGGCGCGGTCGCCGCGTCGATTCCGGTGGCCGTCGGTTTGCTCGCGGTACTCGGCTCGATGGGCGCCATTCGCATCCTCACCGAGATCACCGAGGTCAGTACGTTCGCGGTCAATATCGCGTCGCTGCTCGCGCTCGGCATGGCGATCGACTACGGGCTGTTCATGGTCACCCGGTTCCGTGAGGAGATCGCCGAAGGACACACCGTCACCGCGGCGATCGAAAGGACCTGCGCCACCGCCGGTCGCACCGTCGCATTCTCCGCGCTGCTGCTGATCTGCGCCTTCGCAGGCACTTTCATTTATCCGCAGGCTGTGCTGCGGTCACTGGGCTTCGGCGCGATCGCGGCCGTCGCACTCGCCGCCGCCTTGTCGCTCACCGTGCTGCCCGCCATGCTGGCTCTGTTCGGCGCGCGCATCGGTAAAACGACACCGAAGCAGCGGACCGAACAGTTCTGGGGCCGCGTCGTGGACGGAGTGCTGCGGCGGCCGGGCATCGTCGCGTTCGCCGTCTGCGCGGTGCTGCTGGTACTTGCCTTCCCGTTGACCGGTGTCCGTCTCGGCGACATCGATCAGCGCGCACTGCCCGTCGGCAATGAGATGCGCAGCGCGGTGGATGAACTGACCGAGAACTTCCCGGCGGCGAGCAGCGGCGTCACCGCGGTGCTGCGCGGCCTCGACGGTGCCCCGCCCAACGCGGCGGCGGTCGATTCGGCCACCCATGACATCGGCGCCGTGGACGGTGTCCGACAGGTCTTCCAGGTCGGGCGCGCCGACGACTTCGTCGTCCTGCACGCGTTCCTCTCCGCATCCGACCGCAGCGAGGCCGCCACCGCGACCGTCGAAGCCTTGCGGGACCTGAATCCCCCTGCGGCGACCACACTTCGGGTCGGCGGCGATACCGCGGCGACCGTCGACAGCGTCGATTCGATCGTGGCCAGGATGCCGTGGATGATCCTGATCATGGTGGCCGCCACCGTGCTGTTGTTGCTTGCCGCATTTCGTTCCATCGTGCTGCCGCTCAAGGCTGTCATCATGGCATTCCTCAGCCTCGCAGCGACTTTCGGCGTGCTCACCTGGATCTTTTACGACGGCAACCTCTCCGGCGCGCTCGGCATCAGTCCCGGCCCACTCGCGGCGGGCATGCTGGTGCTGATCATTGCCGTGGTCTTCGGATTGTCCACCGACTACGAGGTTTTCCTGCTCTCGCGCATGGTGGAGGCACACCATGCGGGCGCCGACACCGCCGCGGCCGTCCGCATCGGCACCGTCAAAACCGCCCGGGTGATCACCGCGGCCGCCACCTTGCTCATCCTGGTCACCGGGGCCTTCACCCTCTCACCGCTGACACCGATGCGCTTCCTCGGGCTCGGCATGATCATCGCCCTGATCATCGACGCCACCCTGGTCCGGATGCTGCTGGTCCCGGCGCTGGTCAAGCTGATGGGCCGCGCGAACTGGTGGATGCCGGGCACGGGCGGACCACCCCGACCGAGCACCGTTGTCACCGAACGCATCGAGGAAACCGCGCCGACACTGTCCTGATCGCCAGTCGCGAGCGCGGAAGGAGTTGGGCTGCGTCTTCGCGAATTCGGTGGCGGGCGACAGCAGCCCGCTTGTCTGTTTTGCGCCACCGAATTCGGCGATTTCTGTGTTTCTATGGAACCGGCTCGCGATCCGGTGCGTCTTAGTGATCAGACGGGTCTAGTGGAAGGGGCGACCGCCATGGCTGCTGACAGCCCGTTCGGCGCGTACATCGAGGACGCGAAGACGGGGGCGCTGAAGGTGCGGATGGCACCGCAGGCGTTCATCGACATCGACAGGGCCTGCCAAGACCTGATCATCGACCTGTCCTCGGCCCAGAACGACGCCAGGGCGCTCGGCGAGCGCGAATACTGGGGTCTCGGCGAGGACAACCCCCGACTGTGGTCGGCGATCGAACTGGTAAAGCTATTTCGGGAGAAGGCTTTCGGCGGCCCCAACAACGCCTATGACACCATTGGGGACTACATCGCGGCCGCGACCGAGATCCAGTTCTTGTTCAAAACCATTCGCGAAGCCTTCGAGCGCACCGACGCGGAGTTCGCCAGGCAGATGCGGGAGATCACCACATGAAGGGCAGCGCCGGTATACGTGCGGCCGGTGTCGCGGTCGCCTGCACCGTCCTCGCCGGGTGTGGCGGTGAACCACGGCCGTCGGCAACGTCGATGACCGCGAGCCCCTCGTCAGCCGTGGTCGGCTCGCCGACGGGCGGATCCGGACAGAGTGCGTCATTCGATCCGTGCACCGCACTGACGCCGTCATTCCTGGCATCCCACCAATGGGACGCCAGGCCACCCGCCACCAGACAAGAGAGCACCGGAGACGTCCGCTGGAAGGGCTGCCTGTTCGTCGCGCAGAGTGCTTACACATTCCGCGTGCAGACCACCAACGGCACCCTCACCCAGGTCCGCGAAAAGTTCCCCACCGCTACCGATCTCACCGTCGCGGGCCGCAAGGCACTGCGTTATGAGGCACGCCCCGACGTCCCCGGCGGCTGCACCGTCAACGTCGAAATGAAGAACGGCTCCCTCTACATCCTGGTGGACGACCCACGCGGATTGCACCCGCGCAAACTCTCGCCCTGTGCGGGCGCCACCGAGATCGCCGAAGCAGTGGCCCCACTCCTGCCCGCGGGGAGCTGATCACGGCAGAGGTGTGCGTGCTCCCCATGGCTGACGCGGGCACACCTGCCTCTGGGTAACTATCGTTGTCGAGCATGGCGTCACTGTTTCTCCGCCCCGCGATCACCGACGACGAACCGTTCCTCTGGAGCATGCTGTACGAAGCCTCGCACGCCGCAGAACAGGGCACGCCCTCTCCCGATGACCTGCGAGCCGTTCCAGGACTGGCCCGCTACGTCGAGACATGGGGCGCCGAGGGCGATCTCGGCATCGTCGGCGGCAGTTCGGCCGAAGCGTTGCAGGGCGCCGCGTGGATTCGTCTGTTCGACAAGGAGAACGCCGGATATGGCTACGTCAGCGACGACATCCCGGAACTGGCCATTGCCACCAGCCCGGCCGCGCGCGGCACCGGCCTCGGCACCGCGCTGCTCGCTCGTCTCCTCGACGACGCCCGCCTGCGCTACGACGGCATGAGTCTCAGCGTCCGCGCCGACAACCCCGCTCGCCGCCTCTACGCCCGCCTCGGTTTCGTCGAGGTCGAGGGTTCCGAGATCATCAACCGAGCAGGCACCACCAGCCTGGCAATGCTTTTTCGCTTCCGCTGACCCGCGGTGCGCACCCGGTGCGGTCAGCCGAGGGACAGCGGACCCCAAGTCCGGGACTGACCACCACACATGTTCCGGTCGGGCGTTCGGGTGTAAAACCCGTTGACTGCCGATGGCGTACCGAGGAAGCTTCGACGCTGTGAACGAACTCCGGCCGTCTGTCACACTCGAGGAGCTCAGCGAGGACAATCTCCGCCTGCTGCTCGATGCGGCGGTCGCCGATGCCGATCCGCTCGAGGTGATGGCTGCGGTCGACGGACCGCCCGGATGGACACCGCAGCGCAGGCAGGTGTTCGTCGAGTTCCACCGCGGGCGCGCATTGCACCCCACCCGCCCGATGGAACGAACCTTCGTCATCACCGTCGACGGCCGGGTGATCGGAGCCGCCCGGCTCGAACCCCATGGCGATGACGTCGAAGCGGGAATCTGGATCGGCCGCTCCCACCGCAACCGCGGCGTCGGTGGCATCGTCACCGCGCAGCTGCGCACACTGGCCGCCGAGTCCGGTGCGCACCGGATCACGGCGGCGACAACGCCACGAAATATCGCCGCGCGCCGACTCATCGACACGGGACTCCAGGCTCGCGTCCTCATCGAGGGCGACGCGGTCACCGGCATTGCCGACCTCACTTGACCGCCATCGACGGCGTGATGGCCGTCTCCCCCGCTGGCCCGAAATGAACAGTAACGTCACAGCCGCTTCGGGTCACGGTTCGCTTGATAGGTTCCTGGTGTGTGCCCGAGCATCCGCCGATAAACGTCGATGAACGCGCTGGTCGACGCCCACCCGCACCGATGGGCAACCGCCGTGACGGGAACGCCGTCGGCAAGCAGTTGCACTGCCCGGTGCAACCGGAGCTGAGTCCGCCACTGTGGGTAGGTCATCGCGAACTCGGTTCGGAACAACCGGGTGAGGGTTCGTTCGCCCGCACCGACCCGGACGCCCAATTCGGCCAGCGACCACACCACGGAGAGGTCGTTTTCGACCAGCGCGCACGCGTTTCGAAGCCGAGTGTCAGCGGCGGCGGGCAATCGCAGTCGCTGTTCGGGACTGCGACGCAGTTGATCGAGCAGGACTTGCCGCAACCGTGCCAACTCCGCTTCGGGCAGCTGCTCCGGCGTCGAGCAGGTGATGATGAGTTCACGTACCAGCGGAAGCGCCGTGATCACCGAAGGCGTTGTCCAGCAGTCGGGTTGGTCGGCGGGGAACCCGACACAGTGGAACCGGGTCGGCCCGTAGAAGTGGTGTTCGTGCCAACACCCGGCGGGAATCCAGATCGCCCGATCGGCGGGGGCGATCCAGCAGCCTGCCTCCGTGCGGACTTCGGCCACCCCGGCACTCGGATACACGATTTGATGCTCGGTGTGCCGGTGTCGCTCGATCTGTGATCCGCCGGGGAGGTCGTAGGCGACCGTCGTTCGGTCGTCATGGCGGGTTATCGACACAGTCAGGCATTTTATCGGAAGTCAGCCACCTCGCCAATCCCTACGCTAACCATCGACAGCGAGGAAAGAGGTGATCAGCGATGGTGAGCACGCCAGTCGAAGCCACATCCGCCGCGCACGTGGAAACGGCGTGGAAACGGATGCGGTACTGGGTGATCGCGCATGCGGTGGACGACTTCTATCAGGGACTGGTGCCTGCGAGCATCCCGTTCTTCGTACTGGAGCGCGACTACAGCTATGTCCAGGCATCCGGTCTCGCGCTCGCGGCACTGCTGGGAAGCGCACTGCCGCAACCGATACTCGGCTTGCTTGCCGATCGGTGGCGGATGCTATGGCTGGCGCCCGCCGGACTCGTAACCGCCGGTATCGGTGCGGGACTCGCTGGACTCGTTCCGACGTATTCGCTGGTGTGGGCGTTGCTGCTGCTGTCAGGGATCGGCGTCGCCGCATTCCATCCCGCGGCCGGGCGCGACGCACGCCGCGACGCCGGGCACAGTGCGATGGCGATGAGCCTCTTCTCCGCGGGCGGCAGCGCCGGGTTCTTCCTCGCACCGGCGTTGGCGACTCCGGCGCTGGTCGCGCTCGGTGTCGGCGCCACCGCGATCTTCATCCCGCCCGCGGTGTTGACGGGGTTCGTGCTGTGGCGCCACCAGCTGCGGCGAGCACGAAATATCGCTGCCCCGAACCAGATCGGCGGTCGCGACCGGTGGATACCGTTCATCGTGCTGACCGCGATCGAGGTCGTCCGATCTGTCAGCTGCGCCGGGATCAACACCTTCATCGCGCTGTATTGGATCAACCATCTCGGTTCCTCGCAGGCCCTCGGCGGCATCGCCTTGACGGCGTTCCTCGGCGGCGGGGTAGCGGGCACCTTACTCGGCGGACGCATCGCCGACCGCGTCGGAATGCTGCGCACCATCCAGATCGGCAGCGTCGCCGCCATTCCCGCATTCGCCGCACTACGCCTGATACCCAATCCCACACCCGGGCTGCTGTTCGCGATGCTCGCCGGGGTCACCGTCAATGTTCCTTTCGCCGTGTTGGTCAAGCTCGGGCAGGACTACCTGCCGACCCGCCCGGGCACCGCCGCCGGGGTCACCTTGGGACTGGCGGTCAGCGCGGGCGGACTATTCGTCCCTGTCTTCGGCCTCATCGCGGACAGCCACGGCATCGAAGCAGTCCTCACGACCGTGTGCTTTATTCCGCTGGCCGCGCTCGTTCTCGGATTCCTGCTGCCGCGACCTGGCGAACCCACCGCACCGCTCCGAAACTGATGTACTCGCCGAATCCACCGGTGCAGTCCGCCACAGACTCATCGAGACCGCGCGAACGCCATCGCCCCCGAGATCAGAACAGTCGGTTCGCTACGGCCCGATTTCGCCTGTGCGCTCTTTTGACTCACCATCCGAGCGTTGGGCGGCTTTCCACGCTACGTATCTGTCCTGCATGCAGACAGCACAGGGACGGTAGCCTGCGCTGAGGGCGGTCACTTCGTCGGCGAAGAACACGCGGTGGGAGCGGTAGTGGCCGTGGGCGAGGGCGCGCAGGGCTGATGGACAGTCCAGGCGGCCATAGATTCTGCCTCGGTGGTGGCCGCCGAACCGGCCGGGTGTGGGACTGCGGTACGGGCGGCCGGTGGCGTCGATGAGTGTATATAGCCGTGGCGCTCGCTCAGACATGGTGTGGATGTGGCTATTCGGCGTCGTGCAGGACGAGGCCGAGGGTGTGGCGGATGCCGGTGCGGATGCGGCTGACGCCGTGGCGCATGGGGGCTCGGGACCAGCCTCGGGCGCTGGGGGTTGGGCGGTCGCGGGTGGTGAAGATCAGGCCGTGGCCCTGTTCCAGCACCGTGACAGTGCCTTTCGATTGAGCGCGTGGTCGTTGTTCGACCAGGAGGAATTCACCGCCGGTGTGGTCGATGCGCGGGCGGTCGAGACCGATAACCACCTGGAGCGGGAAAACCAGCTCGCCATAGAGGTCGCGGTGCAGGGCATTCCAGTCACCGCTGGTGTAGCGCAACAAGATTGGCGTCGGCCTGACTTGCCCTGCGGCGTGGCAGGCGTCCAGCCAGTCGACGAAGTCGTCGGGCCACGGTGCGGGGTCACCGAGCCGTTCCGCCCAGGTTCGGGCGATGGGCAGCAGTTTGCGATAGAAGGCTGCGCGCAGCGCGGCGATCGGCTCGGGGACGGGGTTCGCGAAGTACCGATACGTGCCCTCCCCGAAACGATGTCGCGCCATGTCGATGGTTGAGCGGAATCGTGCGCGCTCGTCCCACATAGCTGTGAACTCGGCGCATTCGTCGGGGGTCAGCAACGGTCCTGTCTGCGCACAGCCGTCGGTATCGATCTCGGTCGTGAGCGCGGACCAATCCTGCGCATCGACCCGGTCAGTCAGCGAGGCAATGGTTTTCGACGTAGTCAATGAGATTCTCCTCTGTTCTGGACGCCCACCCGGATGTCATCCGTCGACGTGAGCCACCCATCGCCGGCCTGGTCGCCCATCGCCGGTGAATCTGGCAATGCCGGAAACCGACTGGCGCCTTACGCATCCGAGCCGGATACTCGACGACTTATGCCGCCTCGAGGGTGAGCAATGTGTTCTTGGCGGCGACGCCGCCGACGTACTGGCCGATCGTGCCGTCGCTGCGGACGACCCGGTGGCACGGGATCACGACCGGCAGCGGATTGTGGGCGCAGGCGGAACCGACGGCACGGACCGCGCGAGGGTTCCCGACGGCGGCGGCTACGGCGGCATAGCTTTCGCGGCGGCCGTAACCGATGTCTCGCAGGTGCTGGATCACCTCGCGGCGGAAGCCCCCGGTGAGTTGCAGATCGAGGGCAAGATCGAAATGTGTTCGGGCGCCTGCGAAGTACTCGTCGATCTCCCGTGCCACGGCATCGAGGCGCGCGGGAGCGGCGAGGACGCGGGGGCTGATCCGCTCGGCGAGAGTGGCGAGGACGGTGTCGTGGTTCTCGTTCGGGTAGGCGACCCGAACCAGACCGGCGGGGGTAGCCGCCAGCAGTAGGGCGCCGACGGGTGTATCGATGGTGCGGTAGGCGACGTCGAGCAGACCGGCGGACTGCGCGTCGGCCGCCAGGCGACGACGCAAGGTGGACAAGAGGTCGGCGCTGCCGGGGGTCAGCCCGTCGAAGAGGGGGTCCCCGCGGTCGATGGTGGCCATCATGATCGATCCTTCGGGTAGAGCGTGCGTAGTGTTCTCAGCCCGTCCGCGGCGGCGCGACGGGCAGCGTCGGTGGAATTGCCCAGCAGTTGGGCGATTTCGGCATGCGGCAGGCCTGCCAGATAGTGGTAGGCAACCGCTTGGCGCTGTTTGTTCGGCAGCGCCGCCAGTGCGGCCCACAGATCGGGGTCGTAGCCGGCAGGGTCGGCGTTGGGGGCCGGACGCTCGGGCAGCGTGTCGGCCGGGACGGGCGCGCGGGTGAGTGCTCGCCCGACATCGATCGCGCGGCGGTGCGCGACGGTGACCAGCCATGCCTCGATGTTCGTGTCCGGGTCGAGGTCCGGATAGGCACGCAATGCCGACAGGAACGTCTCCGACCATGCGTCGGCGGCGTCGGTCGGCCCGAGCACCGCCCGGCACACGCGCAGCACCATCGGGCCGTACTCGGCCACCACTTCCTCGAACGGAGGCAATCTCACACTGGGTAGACGGCGATCGGTGGGAAAACGTGAGATTCCGATGTCACGGATCCGTGGCGGCGTTGCGAGACGGGCCATGGGCGCGCGACTCCCGGGCGGCCTATCATGCCGTCGCCTCAGGGATGCGTGACAGGCCGCTCGCGCGCAGCACGCGGCGCGCGATACCGGCGCGGATGGAGTCGTCGGTGCCGACGATGCGAACGTGCCGACGGGCTCTGGTGACGGCTGTGTACAGCAGTTCCCTGGTCAGCAGGGTGGATTCGGGTTCGGGTAGCACGACCGACACCGTGTCGTATTGGCTGCCTTGGCTGCGGTGGATCGTCATGGCGAAGACGGTGACCACTGCCGGGAATTGCGTGGGGTGCACCAGGTAGGGCTCACTGCCGCGTTGCAGCGCCGCGCGCAGGGAACCGTCGGGCATGCGGATGATCACGCCGGTATCGCCGTTGTAGATGCGGGCCTCATGGTCGTTGGCGGTGACCAGCAGCGGCTGGCCGGGGTACCAGGGGGCCTGGTAGGTGTCGGGGCCCGCGCCGCCTGCGGCCGCCCATTCGGCGGCCATTCGGTCCCAGCGCTCCACACCGAACGGGCCTTGGCGATGTGCGCAGAGCAGTCGGTGGGATTCGAGGGCTTGCAGTGCGCCCGCCGCGTCGCCGTCCAGCGCGGCCGTGGTCACTTCCTTTGCGGCCCGGACGATATCGGCACGCACCGCCGCCGTGCCGTCGGGTGCGCTGAGCGAAAGTTCCTGACCACCTGCACGGAGCAGTTCGAGTGCGGTGTCGGCGTCGCCCGCACGGATCGCGACCGCGAGTTCGGCGATCTTGCCGCCGAAACGGCGACCACGCGTCAGCCGGACGATGCCGCCCTGCAGGCGGGTTTGCTCCAGGCTGGTCAAGGCTTCCGGATTGTCCTCGGCCACGGCGGATTCCAGCGAATCCGCGCCGAGCACCGCGTCCAGTACCGGATTAGGTTCGCCGACGACAGGCCCCGCGACCAGGTCCGCGAGGACAGCGCCCGCATCAACCGACGCGAGCTGATCAGGGTCGCCGACCAGCACCAAGCGGGTGTCCGGGCGCAGCGCGGCCAGCAGTCTGCTCATCATGGTCAACGACACCATGGAGGTCTCGTCGACGACGATCACGTCATAGGGCAGCCGGTTGAATTCGTGATACCGGAACCTGGTGGTGCGGCCGCGCTGCCAGCCGAGCAGTCGGTGCAGGGTAGCCGCGGTGAGTTCCGGCAGATCGAGCGAGTCCGCCTGCTCGCGCACCGCTTCTTGCAGGCGCGCAGCCGCCTTGCCGGTGGGTGCGGCCATCGCGATGCGGAGTGCGGGCAGTTTCGGATTCGCCCGCTGGTGCGCGTCGAGCAGTGCCAGGATCCTGGCGATGGTGTGGGTCTTGCCGGTGCCGGGCCCGCCCGCCACCACGGTGGTCCAGTGGGTGGCGGCGAGCGCGGCAGCCAGCCGCTGCCGGTCCGGCGCCGCACCGACCGGCGTGTCGAACAGCCGGTCCAGTTCGCGCCGCACGATGCTCGGATCGACGACCGGATGATCACCCGAACGCTCGGTGAGCACCCGCCGAATGGTCTGCTCCTGCTGGTAATACCGGTCCAGATACAGCAGTGGGCCCGCATCACCGCGCAGCGGCGCATCGACAAGCCGTAAGGGCCGCAACGGACCTGCCGGGCCGCCGCACACCAGCGGACTAACCCGCAGCGCCGCGACGACAGCATCGATCTCGGGCCACGGCAGCGTCGCCGGATCGACACCCGTACCGGCATCCCAGGTTTCGTCGGCATCCACGCCGATCTCCCGCATCCGAAGCAACTCCAGACACACCGATCCCGACCGCACCGCCCGCACCGCGAGCGCCGCCGCGAACAGCACCTCCTCCGCGGACTCCCGCCCCATCCGCCCCAGCCGCAGCGCCACGTGTACGTCGGCCGCCGAAAGCACCCCCGCCTCATTGAACGTCCGCAACAACCCGGTTCCCCGCTGCGCCAACTGAATCGACGTCATCGCCCCACCTTCCCCGTCGACGTCGCAGAGCGCTCGGACACCCCGGCAATCGGCGCCCGCGAATTCGCGCGCGCACGACGGATAGTCATAGGCGTCATCGGTCTGTCTCTCCTGCGAGGAGAGCGGACAGGGCGACGATGAGGTCGGCCGGTGGGTTCCAGTCGAAGACGCCGCAGCCCGCGGGGGTTTCGGGGCCGATCATGCCGCGGACGAACAGGTAGCGGGCGCCGCCGAGGTGGCGGGCGGGGTCGTAGGTCGGCAGGCGCCAGCGCAGGTAGCGGTGCAGGGCTGCCGAGTAGAGCAGCGCCTGCAGGGGGTAGTGGGAGCGCTGCATTTCGGCGGCCATGCGGTCGTGGGTGTAGTGGTCGACAGTGAGGTCTCCGGTGCCGAGGCGGTTGGTTTTGTAGTCGACGATGACGAACCGGGGGTCCGCGCCGGGGGATTCGGTGACGCGCAGGACAACGTCGATGCTGCCGGTGAGGTAGCCGCGCAGTGGAGCGTCGTCCAACGCGGCCAATTGATCTGCGTAGGAGAAGAAGTCGTCGCCGGGCGGGAGATGCTCGCGCAGCAGGTCGGCGATTCGGCGCAAGGTAGCCGCGTGGGCGGCGGGTGTGTCGCCGCCCGCCAAGGGGAGCTCGAATTCGAGTTCGTTCAGCTTGTCTCGGCCGGAGATGTCCGCGAGGCAGCCGAACCCAAGAGGGGTACGCAGGACGGCCAGCAACGCGGTACCCAGGATTTCCGGATCCGCCTCGGCCATCAGTTCGTCGGTCGATGCGCGGCAGCGGGTGTGCACCTCGGCGGTCAGATCCGGTGCGTCGGTATCGATCAGCTCCAACACGCCGTGGACGAGGGTGCCGAACTCCGCACCGTAGGGCAGGGCGTTCATCAATGAAGCGGCGCCGGATGTCGACGGCTCGGTCTCGTCCACCACCGGCGTGCTCGGCTCGTCGGCCGGACCTCGCTCGTCCTCGGGTTCGGACTCGACGACGGCGGCATCGTGCGCGCCCGCGGTCAGTGCCGAGTACGAGGTGCGCCGCCATTGCTGATCCATGATGCGCGCGAAGTCGGCGGCGGCGAGCGCTCCGGTCGCGGTCTCGCCGCGCACCCGCCGGATCTCGACGGTGTCGGTTGCCTCGACGCCGGTCACCGAGATCGCTGCGGCCGCACCGGCACCCCATGCCGAAAGTCGCTGTACCACAACACTATCCGCAGGCACGGCGGCGCGGCCCTGAACTATGTCGCCGCCGTCGGGGCGGCCGAGGATCATCCGGTGCAGCGGTGAAGCGGCGGTGGTAATCGCCGGAGCCCACCAGGTGACGATCTGGCACATCGCCCTGGTGAGGGCGACATACAGCAGGCGCAGTTCCTCACCGGCTTCCTCGGCTTCACTGCGCAGCTTGCGTTCGGCATAGCCGGTGGCATCCTGGCCGCCGACATCGAGCACACGGGCGCCTTCGTCGTCGTGATACAGCAGGGTCGCCGGGTAGGGGTTCTTCGCGTTGTCCCACGCGAACGGCAGGTAGACGATGGGGAATTCGAGACCCTTGCTGGCATGCACCGTGGCGATCTGCACCGCCGCCGCGTCCCGATCGAGCCTGCGGCTGCGATCGGCAACGGAGCCGGACGCAGGATCGCGGACCCGGTCGGCAAGCCAGCGGGTCAGTGCCGTCAACCCGAGCCCCTCGGTCAACGCCACCTGATCCAGCAGCTGCGCGATGTGGCGCAGATCGGTCAGCTGCCGCTCGCCGTTCTCGATCGCAAGCAGCCGCTGCGCCAGATTCGCTTCAGTGGAAAGCTTCTCGAACACTGCCGCGAAACCGGACCGCGTGAACAATCGAGCGGACTCGCGCAGCTGCGAACTGATCCGCCCGACCAGATCAGCCCCGCCACTGTCGATTTCGACAGCGGTAACTCCGAGCAGTGGCGTGCACGCGGCCAACCGCACCCGGTCGGATCTATGCGGCTGCTCGAGCGCCCGCAACAACCAGAGCCAGTCGGTAGCGCTGCTCGTGCCGAACACACTGATGCCGCCCGCGAGGACGGAGGCGACGCCGACCCGATCCAAAGCCGCTCGCACCACATCGATCTGTGACCTCGTCCGCACCAGCACCGCGATGTCGCCAGGCCCGATCGGCCTGCGCACCACCCCTGGCGCATCGACCGTGCCGCCCGAGGCGGCAGTGGCGTCGGCATCGGGTTCGACCGTGACGTTCGCGCCGATCGTGTCGCTCGATGTCACAGCAGCGCCGGCACGGGCTTCGACTTTCGCCTCGACAAGGACACCCGATTCGAGCAGCCCCACGATATCGGCGGCCAAATCCTCGGCGACCTTCGCTCGCATGCGACCGACCGCCGGGAAGCCGGACTTGTTCAGCGGGCCCGCGCCGGTGCGGGGCAGGCAGCGCAGGCGCAGCGGCGTGATGAGATCGCCAGGGCCCGACAGGCGCGACCACGGGCGGGTGGCGGCAACGGGGTAGACGGCGATCTCCTTGTGGCCCAGCGCCGCTCCGCCGTGGAGATGATCCAGGGCGGCCAGCAGGCCCGCGTCGCTGCGCCAGTTGGTGGTGAGTTCCTTACGGGTGTCGGCGTGTTCGACGGCGTCGAGATAACTGAGCACCTCGGCACCACGGAAGGCGTAGATGGCCTGCTTGGGGTCGCCGACCAGCACCAGGGTCGAGTGGCCGTGGAAGGCCAGGCGCAGGATGTCCCATTGCAGCGGGTCGGTGTCCTGGAACTCGTCGACGAGGGCGACTCGATAGCGATCACGAATGCGGCGACAGGCGCGCGGACCGTGCGCCGGGTCGGCGAGGACATCGTGCAGCAGCACCAGCAGGTCGTCGAAGTCGCGCAGGCCGGCCAGGCGCTTTCGGCGTTCGGTCTCGGCGCGGACCGCGGTCGCGAAGGCGACCCGCTCCCCAGCCGCACCGTCGCTCTTCGGGACAAGCACCGCATGCCGGTCGCCTACGGCGGCCAGTGCCAGCGTGTGCGCCTCCTTCAAGGAGAACGGCGGTTCGGCACGGGCGTACCGGTTCAGAAAGAGATCGTCGGCAACTGTCCCCACCAGATCATCGACGGTCTCCACCAGGCGTGAGCCGGGATCGTGCTCACCAGCAAGCCCGAGTTCGTCCAGCATGCGCTGACAGAAACTGTGCGTGGTGGCGATGGTGCCCGCATCGAAGTCCGAGAGCGCCGTGAGCAACCGGTTACGGCGCTTGCACACCTCATCCGAATCAGCCTGTGCAACAAGCCGAATCAGCTCGTCGGCATGCGCACGCGCCAGCTCGGGATCCGCCAGTGCCGCGGCAACCGCAACGAACCGATCACGGGTGCGCTCCCGAAGCTCCTGGGTCGCAGCCCGACTGAAGGTCACCAGCAGCAGCTGCGAGACATCGATCCCGACCTCCGCCACATACCGCACCGCGAGACCGACGATCGCATGCGTCTTCCCCGTCCCCGCACTTGCCTCCAGCACCGTGGTACCGGTAGGCAACGGCCCATTCGGATCGAACCGATCGGCCACCTCCGGGATGGCG
This sequence comes from Nocardia sp. GCM10030253, assembly GCF_042675075.1. Classification (NCBI taxonomy): domain Bacteria; kingdom Bacillati; phylum Actinomycetota; class Actinomycetes; order Mycobacteriales; family Nocardiaceae; genus Nocardia; species Nocardia sp. GCM10030253. The sequence continues at coordinate 296,010 of NZ_JBHTDL010000007.1, forward strand.
AACGCCGTGTCCTGAACGGTCACGCACACCACCCACTTCCGCCGTCCGACAACGACCCCTGCGGTCGCCTTTCCGAAACCCGAGCCCGGCTGACCACACCCGACGCCACAGGATTCGCCACCATCGTCACCCGCCGGACACCGGTCCCCCGACATGCCACGCCGACAAGCCTCCAGACCCGACTGCCCCAACCTCCAACCGCCAAGCCTGCACCTCCCACCGGGTGCACTTCCGCGAGTGGCGCACCATGACGGTGACACCCACGTTTCGCCGCAACCGTGTGCCACTCACGACCTTCTGGTGACAACGCGCCCACTCTGTTCACGGCTGACCCTGGCTTTCGGCGGCCAGCAGGGGTACCCACATGCGGCGGGCCAAGGCGCCGAAGCGGCTGGTTTCGCCTGGTTCGCCGGGGGGTGCCGGGGCTTCGGTGAGGTGTTCGAGGCGGGGGGCCGGGCCCCATACGTAGCGAAGGTGACGGTCGGTGTGGTCGCCGAAAGGGCCGGGGCCGTTGGGGCCGCCGTTGAATTCGCGTTCGGCGGCGGCGACGGCTTCGTCGACGGTGGAGCCACGGAAGCGGCGGTCGGCGTAGGCGGCGGTGGCGCCGGCGGCGATCGGAAGGGGTTCGGTGAGGCCAGCGTCGCGAAGTTTCACCAGCTCCCGCAGGACCGTCAGTGCGGCGGGGGCGTCGGGGGCGGTGAGCACGGAACGCCATGCAGGGCGGCCGAATTGGCCGCGGCCGGTGGTTACCGCGCGCCACGAGCGATCCTCGGTGACGGCCAATGCGAGCAGCGACACCCATGCGGCGATCCGATGTTTCGGCGCGAGTCGGGAGAACGTAGTGCGAACCAGGGTTTCGCCGTGCACCTCCGGCACGGTACCGGTGAGCCTGCGGCCGTTGCCGAGATCGATGGCGATGTCGACAGCGCGCGCGGACCCCTCGTATTCCGGCAGTGCTGCGCGGACCAGTTTGTCCACGGTGCTCTCGACCTCGTCGAGGACGGCGGCGCCGAAACCGAACGGCGGCAGCGTCCCACGCCGCCACTCCGCCGCGCGAAGTCCGGCCGGGTCCGCACCGGTCAGCCGGGCGGCCAGCAGGCGTTCGCCGAGTTCCCATTTCGCGAGGCCGTCGAGTTCGATAGGCAGCCGGTCGGCGATGTCCTCGTCGTGCTCAGGCACCCGCAGGCCGAGGCGCTGCCACAGGAACGCGCGAATCGGGTGCTCGACGAACGAAATCAGGTCGGCGAGCGCGACATCCGTGAGCTCACCAGCGGGTAGCGGTCCGGCGAGGAACTCCGGGCGCGGCCGCGCGGGAGCGACGGCGGCCTGCGCACCGGCCAACGCGACCGTGTCGAAACTGAAAGGCTTCTCGGCCAGGAAGTTACGCCGATCGAACGCCTGCAACGGATGACGGGTCACCACCGCGGACATCCCGGCGGCACCGACATGCGCCCGGATCGCATCGAGCAGCTCGGCAACCGGGATGGCGGGCGGGCGGTGCGCGCCGGTGACGGGGTCAGCGCCGGTGTGGAACACCAGCAGCCGCTCGCCCGCCGCCATGATCGCGTCCATCAGCAACTGCCGGTCCTCACTGCGCGAATCCCGTTCGCCCAGTAGCGGATTGCGGGCAAGAACATCGTCGCCGTCGACGCCACTGGTGCGCGGGAACACCTCGTCATCCAGCCCGAGCAACACCACGACCCGATGTGGTACCGACCGCATCGGCACCATCGTGCAGACAGTCAGCTCGCCGGTGCGGAAGTTGGCGCGGGTCGGCCGGGCCGCGAGCCGACCGGCCAGCAGCACGCCGATATCGGGCAGCCGCAAGGGCACATCGCCCGCGTGCTCGGTGGCGGCGGCCAACTCGCGGCGGGCCTCGGTGCGCACCCACGCCTGACTGTCGGGCACATCGGTGAGCAGGTCGAGGCATCGCCCGAGCACCGCCGCCCACTCGTGCGCCGGTCGCGGCCCACGCAGGTCGCGCAGACAGACGGCAAGCCGGTCGATGAATTCCGCGAACCTGCCTGCCAGATCGACATCGTTGCTGTCCACGTCGTCCAGCGGCAGCGCCAAATCCAGCCAGTCCTCGGATGATTCGTCCGCGGTGACGCCGAGCAGGATCCGGTCGACCGCGCTGTTGAGAGTGTTCTGCGCGAAGTCGGCCAGCCCGAACGCCTGCCGCTGCCGCTGCCCGATCCCCCACCGCGCCCCGGATTCGGCCGCCCACTCGCGCAGCCGCTCGATATCGTCGTCATCGAATCCACAACGGCGCCGGATGGTTTCAGTTGCCGCAAGATCCAGCACCTGCGTCACCGTTACTCGCCCGTCGGCCAGCTCGAGCAGCACCCCGATCACCGCGAGCAGCGGATTGGTGACGCCGCGCCCCCGATCGGCGAGCCGCACCCGCAACCGATGCGCTGGATGCGCCGAATCCGCCACCGCCTCACCGGATCCCGGTGCCCGCTGACCGAACGCGGCCCGCACCAACGGCGCATACGCCTCGACTTCGGGGCACATGATCAGCACATCGCGCGGCTCCAGGGTGGGATCGGACGCGAACACCCCGAGCAAGCACTCTCGCAGCACCTCCACCTGACGCGCCGGCCCATGACACGCGTGCACCTGAATGCTGTCGTCGCCCGCGACGCCGACACCCGGGTTCGGCGGCCACGCATCCGCTCGGATCCCGGCCTGCAGCGCAGCCAGCAGCGTCTGCGCCCGCCCGCCGGCCGGCGAATCGCGATCGTGTGCAGCATCGCCCAGCCCACCACCACTGGATGCCGTTGCTTCCGCAGCGCTCACCGCAACCGCGGCATGGTGGACATCGGTGGCGACGAATCCGGCCAACCGTTGCTGGAGCTCCCGCACATCGCGTGCGAGCCCGGACAACAGCGGATGCCGAATGACGGTGGCACCGACATCGTCGGCCCGCGCGACGGCAACCGGCCGCCCGGCCAGCTCCGACCACATGGCCGGGCTCGGGTGTGCCAGCCACAGGTGGATGTCACGTCCGGCCGACAATGCCGACAGGACCGCGAGCTGATCGGTCGGCATCCGAGTCACCCCGAACAGCGACAGTCGGACCGGCAGATCGACCAGGTCGGGCTCCGCACGCAACCGATCGCAGGCGGCCGCAAGACGCTCGGCCGGGCTCGGCGCACCGACCTCGGCCCGCAACCGACGCCACAGCGCGGGTTGCCACAGCAGATCGTCGGGCACCGGATTACCGGCGCCGTCGGTGTCGGCGCCCGCCGCCCACTCGGTGATCAGCGTCGGGCGCTGCGCGGCGTAACTGTCGAACAGCGCGGCCAGGTGCGCGGCGGTGGCATAGCGGCGGCCGACGCGATGGTCGCGGCCCGCGGGATCGTTCGCACCGAGGTGCCTGGCCAGCACCGCCGACCACGGTTCGGACAGCGACGCGTCGATCACCCGCAGCAACGTCCACACCACGCGTTCGGACGCCCACGGGTCGTCCTCGGGTCGCACCCCGCTCGCCGCGGCAAGCGCCTCGGCGACCAACGCGGCGGGCGACGGGAATTCGATATTCGCCGACACACCATCGGTCGACCGCGGCGACCCGCCGACACCGAGCACCGTCGACAACCACTGTGTCAGCCAGCGCTCCACCCCCTTGGCGGGCACCGCGACCACCTCCGCGGCGAACGGGTCCGCCAGCGGCGCGGCCAGCATCGCGGCCAGCGAATCCGCCAAGGCGTCGGAGCGCTCGGCACGGTGGATGTGCAGCGGCATCTACGCCCTCTCGTCGGGTCCGGATTCTTCGTCGAAACGCCTCGGGCTTCGTGCACGTTTATACGCCCAGCGATCGGTACGCAACTTCGGCACCCCGTTGGTCCGAGAGTGAAATAAGCCACACGGGAACGATTTACTTCGTCGTGTCACCTCGGATCGAACGCCTCGATGTGCAACAGTGCTCAACCGGGGAGGAACGGGAGACTGCACGAAAGGCTGGTTCGCGTTTCATGGTTGCGATGGTGATTCCCCTTGTTCCGAGAGGCGGGTTCACAGTCCGCCGAGTCGGAGACCGATGGGAGCTGGTCAACTCGCGCTCATATGGTCGAACCTGCGTCCTACACTCCTGGCCCCGCGACAATCATGCCGAGGCCTTCGCGCACTGCTATCGGCTCAACGGACGCACCGTCGAGGAATTGCGTGCGGCGTTCCGCTGACAGCCGTGCTGCGAAAAACACTGCGGGGCAAGTGCGCAACGATTGCAGTAGCACACTGTCGCGCTGAGCTCAAGACGTGCGCCCAGCGCGCCGATGTGCGATCGTGGTCCCTCGTGCGTTACCCCTTGGCCGTCACCCGGGCCGTTCCCCGCGTGGCCGCATCAACCTGTGTCCTCGCCGCTGCGGCGATCCTGATCCCGAGCGCACCCGCGCTATTGCCGATCGCGTACGCCGCGCCGCCTGCGCATATGGCGGGCTGCCTACCAGGCTTCGATTGCGATATGAGCAACCGGATCGCCGCCGTCGACACCTATCTGAGCAGTCGGCCCGGCGTCACCGGCTACGTGGTGCGCGATCGGGTCAGCGGTGGGATATACGCGAACGAGAATGCGGAGAACCCGGTCTGGACCGCCTCGACCATCAAACTCGCGATTGCCGCGGATCTGCTCAACCGCGCACGGGTCGGTGCTATCGACCTGACGCCAGGGGATCGCGGACTGATCGAGTCGATGCTGGCGACCTCCAACGATGCCGCTGCCGACTTCCTCTGGAACAAATACGCGGGCTTCGACCGGATGGCCTACAACAATGCCTTCCGCGCCAACGGCATGGTCACTCTCGTCCCGCTGCCGACCAACACCGCACTGTTCCCGGATTGGTCGTTCCAAAAGTGCACGGCCGCTGATCTGGACCGACTGATGGACAACATCTTCACCCGGATGCACCCCGACGACCGCAACTACCTCTTCGACCGGATGCGCTCGGTGGACATGAACCAACACTGGGGACTGTGGGGCGCGGGCCAGAAGATGCGCCCAGGACTGAAGAACGGCTGGTCGGCCGAACAGGGCGGCTGGGTCGTGAACTCGGTCGGCTTCGCAGGCCCCGAGGAGCGCTACACCCTGGCGATCATGAGTTCGCTCGGGGAAGACGGCGGCTACACCGAGGGCGCCGAGACCGACACCAAGGTCGCCGAACTCCTCTTTTCCGGACGCTGACCCAGCCATGAGCCGCGGGAGCCGAGCACGGCTCCCGGGTGCTCGTGTCAGCGGCGGCGGAGACTGACCGGAGCGCCATCTCTCGGGAACGGAATTGTCGAGAAACCCCAGGGCATTCGGTAGTCCTCGGGGATCGTCCACTCGTATTCGCGCACCAGTGCGGCGATCACCGTCTTCACCTCGAGGGTGCCGAAGTGCATGCCGATGCACTTGTGCGCTCCCGCACCGAACGGCAGCCAGGCCAGGCGATGCGACTTGTCCTCACGGCGGTCTTCGGCGAAACGCTCGGGGTCGAACCGCTCGGGGCTCGTCCACAGCTCCGGCAGCATGTGGTTGACGCTGTAGGCGAGGTCGCAGGCCGTGCCCGCCGGAATGTAGCGCCCGGCGATCTCGGTGTCGCGCACCGCGCGGCGCACCAGGCCGGGTACCGGCGGCATCAACCGCAAGCTCTCCTTGATCACCAGATCGAGATCGCGCATGCGGTCCAGATCTGCGATCGTCGGTGCGACGCCGCCGGTTTCGGCATCGATGGCCAGCACTTCGGCCCGTACCCGCTGCTGCCATCGCGGATGTTTGCCCAGGTAGTACGCGACCGCAGTGGCCGTCGTCGTGGTGGTGTCGTGAGCGGCCATGATCAGGAAGATCATGTGGTTCACCACATCCGCGTCGCTGAACTCCGCGCCGTCCTCGCTGCGCGCGTGACACAGACCGGAGAAGAAGTCCGGTGATTGCGTGTGCCGTTTCCGCGGCAGCATCGCGGTGAAGTAGTCCTCCAGCACTTTGCGGCCACGCAGGCCTGCTCGCCAATGACCGCCGGGGACCGGATGGCGGATGATCGACAGCCCGGCATGCGTGCAGTCGAGGAACGCATCGAGCAGCATGCGGCGCTGGGCGCCGACGTCGACGGCCATGAAGATCTCCCCCGCGATCTCGAGGGTCAGCTCCTTGATCGTCGGATACAGCTTCACCGTCCGGCTGGTCTCGCCGGCGCGGGGCACCCAGCGCCCGACCACCGCGCGCGCCACCGGCGTCAGCGCGGCAAGATGGGCCTCCAGCCGGTCCCTGGTGAATGCCTGCTGCATGATCCGGCGGTGGAACATGTGCTCGTCGAATTCGAGCAGCAGCAGACCACGCCCGAAGAACGGGCCGATGAAATAGTCCCAGCCCTGGCCGAAATCGCGGCGTCGCCTGCCGAGCACCTCGTCGATCGCATCGGGCCCGCAGACCAGCACGCGGTCGATGCCCAGCGACGTATTCAGCGAGACCGGGCCGTATTGCCGATAGCGGTTCATCATCTCCGCCGGACCCCAGCGCAGATAGTGCAGCCCACGCCCGAAATATGGCAGACCGACGTCGCCGTCGACCGCGGTGGTCGTACTACCGGGTGGCGGTGTGGCAAGGACCCGACGCCGCTCCGGGACGCGCCGCAGCACGCGATCGATCAGGTGCCCATCGGGGATATCGATCAACGACGCGTTCTCGGATTCAGGCTGTGCGCTGGGCTTTCGGCCGACGACACGGTCGCGGGCAACCATGGCAAACCTCCCTGAACGACAGCATCTATCGTATTCTCTTTCTCACATTCATTCGGTCGGTTCGCCAGCGCGATGCTCCATCCGGCGGATCGGCGACAGTGCGTTATCGCTTCGCAGCACAGCAGGAACCGGGATCTCGCCGTGACGGTCGAGTCAGCGCCGACTACCGTAAGGCGGGTCAACAACGTTCGTGGGGCCAAGCCCAGGTCTGTCGAGGAGCAGGACGATGAGCACTGAGTCTGTCGAGAACCGTCGTCATCGGGTGGTGGTTATCGGCTCGGGCTTCGGCGGCTTGTTCGGAACCAAGCACCTCAAGCACGCCGATGTCGATGTCACCCTGATCTCCAAGACCTCCACCCACCTCTTCCAGCCGCTGCTCTACCAGGTGGCCACCGGCATCCTCTCGGTCGGCGAAATCGCCCCGGCCACCCGCCTTGTACTGCGCAAGCAGAAGAACGCACAGGTGCTGCTCGGCGATGTCATCGATATCGACCTGCAGGCCAAGACGGTGACCTCGCAGCTGCTCAACCAGAACACGGTCACCGCGTTCGACAGCCTGATCGTGGCGACCGGCGCGCAGCAGTCCTACTTCGGCAACAACAAGTTCGCCACCTATGCGCCCGGCATGAAGACCATCGATGACGCGCTCGAGCTACGCGCGCGCATCCTGGGCGCGTTCGAAGGGGCCGAACTGGCTACCACGCAAGAGATGCGGGACCGGTTGCTCACCTTCGTGGTGGTCGGCGCCGGACCAACCGGCGTCGAATTGGCGGGCCAGATCGCGGAACTTTCCGATCGCACCCTCGAAGGCACGTTCCACAACATCGATCCGCGCGACGCCCGAGTCGTCCTGCTCGAAGGCGCGGGCGCGGTGCTCGGCCCGATGGGCCCGAAGCTGGGCGGCAAGGCGCAGCGCCGGCTGGAGAAGATGGGCGTCGAGATCCAGCTCAATGCCATGGTGACCGATATCGACGCACACGGCGTCACGGTGAAGGACTCCGACGGCACTACCCGTCGTATCGAGTCCTCTTGCAAGGTGTGGTCGGCAGGTGTGCAGGGCAGCCCGCTGGGCAAGATGCTCGCGGAGCAGTCCGAGGGCACCCAGATCGACCGTGCCGGGCGCGTCATCGTCGAACCCGACCTCACCATCAAGGGCCACCCGAACGTGTTCGTCGTCGGCGACTTGATGTCGGTGCCGAATGTGCCAGGCATGGCGCAGGGCGCGATCCAGGGCTCGACCTACGCGGCCAAGCAGATCAAGGCCGGTCTGAAAGGCCAAGCGCCGCAGGCTCGCAAGCCGTTCAAATACTTCAACAAGGGCAGCATGGCGACCGTGTCGCGGTTCAGCGCCGTGTGCCAGATCGGCAAGCTGGAGTTCGGCGGGTTCATCGCCTGGCTGGCCTGGCTCGCGCTGCACCTCTACTACCTGGTCGGCTACCGCAGCCGGATCATCACCGTCATCCAGTGGTTCGTGACCTTCCTGGGGCGCAGCCGCGGTCAGATGGCGGCAACCGAGCAGTGGGTGTTCGCCCGGCTCGCACTCGAGGCCGTCAACGCCGACGAGGAAGACGCCGATGAACTCGCGGCGGCGCTCGGCGCGCCTCCTGCCGAGAACGGTAAGTCCGTGGAGAAGGCCAAGGCCCTCGACAAGGCGGAGAAGGCGGCCGCAGACCGCAAGGCGGGCTGACGGCAAACTTCACGCAATCATTTCGTCGCCTCGCTCGTCGACGCTAGAAACTGACTGTTACACGCCAATCCGGATGGCCCAATCCGTCCCGGATGCAGCGAGTTACGTGACAGCTAATTCATGGCAATACTAAAACCTTTGCTTCACCTGAGAATCGACCAATCCACTTGCGCCGCGGGTCCGAATGTGGGACGTCGAACAAGCATTTCTCCGGAATGAAAGGTGATGTATGGCCACGGGCAAACACAGAGCTCCCAACCCGCAGCGACAGAAGGTTGGCTCGATGGTCGCGGCGGGGGCGGTACCGATAGTCCTGGCGCTGGTGGGAACCGGCACCGCGAATGCCGAGCCGGCGCAATCGAACACGGTGACGCACCCCGAGCAGAAGGCGCAGTGGCCAGCGGCCGACTCGCCCAACGCCGTGCCGTACGAGGGGCTCAACATCCCCGACAACACGCGCAGCTCGCTGCAGTGGTCGCGGCCCGCACCGGACAAGCGCTACCTCGCACCGGTCGGCGTGCTGCACCCACCGGTCCCGGTAGCACCGGTACCGCCGATCGCGCCACCTCCCGGTCAGTTCCGCTTCGGTGACGTCACAGTCCCGACGCCGGACTGGATCGACCAGGAGCAGGCGATCCAGATCAACGACAACGCCGCGATGGCGGAAGCCAATCTCGCGACCTTCCTCGATTCGGTCGGGATGGAACGCAGCAGGTCCGACCGGATCGCCGGCCAGACCATCGGGACCGCCGCCATGGGTGCGCTGGCGGGGGCGGGGGCATCGGCCCCGATCGCGCTGACCTCGGCCGTCATGGGTGGTGTAGTCGGCTTGGTTGTCGGCCTGCCGATCCTGCCGGTCGGCATCGTGGCCGGGCCCATGCTGGGCGCCGGCGTCGGCGCGGCGGTGATCACGATCCCCGCGGCGGCACTCGGTGCGGCAGCCGGTGCGGCGGTCGGTGCGGTCAACGCTTTCAACGCACCCTCGCGGGTCGTCGGCGACTGACCGAGCTCGAAGCGGAAGGGTGGGAACTCGACGACGCTGTCGAGTTCCCACCCTTTTCCTATGTCCATCTCTCGCTCCGCTAACCCTCCGGATGCGAGCTCGGCACCGGATCAACTGCCCAGGAGCAACCCGGTTCGAGTGAACAGCGTCCCGCCGCCCGCCAACGGCAGGCGAGTCGCGGACATGCCGATTGTTTCGACCAGGCGGTCATCGGGATAGACGAGCTCGCTGTCCAGTGCGCGGGGCGCGGCGAGCCGGTCGTCGGCAGCGCTGTCCACGCCGAGTTCCAGGCGGTGCCGAAGCAACGGAAGGTCGCCGACATCCACGTTCAGGTCGCCGCGCCAGCCGCCTCGGTTCTCGCCGACCCTGCCGATCTGCACTCGCTCGCGCAACCGCAGCCGGGCATCGGTCGCCAAGCGGACCGAGGTGACGGCATCGTGGTGCGCGCCGCCCGCCACAATTGTCGGCTCGGGGTCGAAATCCAGTTCTCCCCCAGCCGCGACCTCGAGGCGCCAGTGCGCGCTCGACTGCGGGGTAGCGGCGCTGGGTAGCGCGATGGTCGCCGCCACCGAGCGCACCACCAATCGCGCGCCGGGGCCGACCATGATCACAATGTCGAGCTCGTCACCGCCGAGTGGAGTGGCGGCGGTTCCGATCAGGTACACCGTGTCGGGACCGGTGCGCCGCGCCGCCAGCCCGCCGCTCGCATGGATCTCCGGCAGCGTGCCGATGGCCGCGACGATGCGTAACTCAGTGCGCAATGGCCGATTCGGCAGCGGCCGACTGCTGGTCTTGCTCGGCGATGGCGCGCAATTGCTCACGCACCCAGGCGAGCACCGGGGTTGCGGCCGGATCGTCGGTGAGCGAGATCATCGCGGTCTTGCGCCCTTCGCGCACCTTCGCCGCGTCGCGTTCCATCACGCCGAGGTCGGCGCCGACCAGCGGGGCGAGATCGGTCTTGTTGATCACCAACAGGTCCGAGAAGGTGACACCTGGACCGCCCTTGCGCGGCACCTTGTCGCCGCCCGCGACGTCGACGACAAAGATCTGCACGTCGATCAGGCCGGAGGAGAACGTCGCGGTGAGATTGTCGCCGCCGGATTCCACCAGGATCAGATCCAGCGGCGGATTGGCCGCGATCAGATCGTCGATGGCATCGAGGTTCGCGGTGATGTCATCGCGAATCGCGGTGTGCGGGCAGCCGCCGGTCTGCACGGCGGTGATCCGTTCGTCCGGCAGTACCGCGTGACGGCGCAGGAAGTCCGCGTCCTCGGTGGTGTAGATGTCGTTGGTCAACACCGCGAGTGACAGCTCGTCGCGTAGTTGCCTGCACAGCGCGGCAACCAGCGCGGTCTTGCCCGAGCCGACCGGCCCGCCGACGCCGATGCGCAGCGCCTCCCCCGGTGTGCGTGCACGCTTGGGCCGATCGTGAGTGTGATCGTGCGGTTCACCGTCGATCAGATGCGGGGGCATGAGCGTCTCCTTCTCTCGGGGTCCGTACGGCTCGGTCAGCTGGCGAACAGCGGCATATCCCGCTGCAGGTGGCGTTGTGCCAGCACATCCTGCAGCGGATCCGACAGCGCCGCGAGTCCGGCCTCGGCCTCCGCCGCGGTGCGATCACACAGGTCGGCGAGCCGGACCGTGCACGCGGCGATCGCGGCCGGATCCAATGCGAGCAGACGTTGGGCGGCGGTCGCCGCTCCGGTCAGCGTCGTATAGATGACAACACCGGCCGTCTCCAGCGGCGTCACCGCACAGGCCGCGCCGACCATGCCGAATACCGTAGACAGATGCGGGCGCGACTCGAGCGCAACCCAATCATGCTGCGGCCAAATCTGTTTGGCCAGACGCAAGAGCCCGCGTCCTTGGGCCCGCGACGCCGCACGCGCACCTGGCGCGGGTGTCCTCGCGTCCGCCTCGGCCTCCGCACGCACCGGCTCGAGAGCACCGGAGCACACCGCTGCCGCCAACGAGGCGGCAACCAGCCCCGAGGTACGGATCCGACGGCGTAGATACAGCTCCACCGTCGCGACATCGCGCACGAGCCCGGACGCAACGGCCTCCTCGACTCCGCCGGAATGCACATGCCCGCCGATCGGCAGGCGCGAGTCGGCCAGCGTGAAAAGCATCGCCAGGCTCGTAGCTCGCTCGGCGGGTTGTTGCATCCGTCGATCCTATGCCCCGGCGTGTCGCAGCCGACACCCCGGTCAGCGGTGGAAAGAACGCTCCATGAAGCGCTGGGCTCGGCCGCGGGTGAGGTCGGACCATGCCTGGACCCCAGAAGACCACCACGGGGCGATCTCGCGGGGCTTGGCGGTGATCGCATGACAGACGAGGTCGGAGGCTTCGTCGACGGTGAGGCCGGGGACGCGGCTGAAGTCGGTCGGTGCGCTCATTCTGGTGTGGACCAGCGGCATGTAGATCGAGGTTGTGGTGACCTTGTCGGCGGAAATTTCGGCGGCGACGCTGCGCAGCCAGACATCGAAGGCGGTTTTCGAGGCGCCGTATGCCGCCCACCTCGGCGCGGGCGGCATCCGTACACCCCAGGTGGAAATGTTGACGATGTGTCCCTGCCTGCGTTCGCGCATGCTCGGCAGCAAGGTAAGCAACAGCTTTACCGGGCCGAGGTAGTTCACATCGATGGTGCGGGTGAAATCGTGGAAGCGATCATACGATTCGTCGATCGAGCGGCGAATCGACTTGCCCGCATTGTTCACCAGCACGTCGACGTGACCGTGCTCGTCCAGCAGCTCGCGGCCCAGTCGCTCGACGGCATCCATGTCGGTCATGTCCGTCGGGTACACGTGCGCGGTGCCGCCTTCGGCGGTGATCTCGGCGGCCACCTGCTCGAGGTCCTCGCGCGACCGAGCCACCAGCAGCACGATTCCGCCCGCCGCCGCCAGCTTCCTGGCGCTGGCCTTTCCGATGCCATGCGACGCGCCGGTCACCAGCACGATCCGACCGGAGACCTCCGTACGCAAGGCCTTCGCACGCGGCCGCGAGGTCGGATACAGCAGCCGACTCGCGATCCGCTCAGCGAGCGGCCGCCCATTGCCGGTAGCCGGTGTCTCATTCACGCATTCGACTGTATTGGCCCACCGGCCTTCGCACACCCGTATCGGCGCCGACATGATCAACCGCGACTCGCGACGCCGACCCCGGGCAGCTCACCACCCACCGGGCTACCGGGTAGCCGCACCGTTCTTCGGCGCGGCCCGATCAGCGGCTCTGCCGCGGAGCGAGGTACGCGACGGCCGCCATCACCACCAGCAGCACCGCCCCGGCCGACGTCGCCACGTGCATGCCCGCGACGAACGACTCACGAGCGGAGTCGATGAGAGCGTTGTCGCCGGCGGATCGCTGAATGGTCTCACCCAGCGTGTCGGAGTATTCCCCGCCCGACCGGAAGACCAGTGCCGCAACCGAACCCAGCAGCGCGAGGCCGAGCGCATTGCCCAGTTCGAAGCTCGTCTCGGAGATCCCGACGGCCGACCCCGCCCGCTCCGGCGGCACTGAGGAGACCGCGACCTCGGACACCATCGTGAAGGCCAGGCCGTAGCCGATACCGGCGATCGTGGATCCGACCAGGTACCACGCGAGACCGCCGTCGACTCCGACACCGAGCAGCAGCAGATTGCCGACCGCGGAGGCCAGCAGCGCCAGCACGAACGAACTGCGGACACCGAAGCGCCGGGCCACTCGGGCGCCGCCCATCGAGAATACGAATACCGCGACCGCCATCGGAATACCGAACAAGGCCGCCGCCAACGGGTCTCGCCCGGTGACCGATTGCAGGTAGATGCTGGTGAGGTAGCTCATCGCGGCCAGCGACATCATGCCGGTCAGGCTGGCGCCGATGGCGACCGAGAACTGAGCCCGACGGAACAGGCGCAGATCCAGCAGCGGTTCGGCCAGCTGCCGCTGCCGCCGCACGAAGATGGTCAGCAACGCCGCACCGACCAGTCCGATAGCGAGCGCCTCCACATCCAGGCCTTCTGCCGCAACGTGTTTGATCGCGTACACCACCGGCAGGATGCCGCCGATCGACAGCACCACACTCGGAATGTCCAACGGGCCGAGCACACTGGAGCGGTGCTCCGGCAGTACGAACGGACCGAAGGCGAGCAGGACCAGCAGCACCGGGATGTTGATGAGAAAGACCGAGCCCCACCAGAAATGGTGCAGCAGCAGGCCGCCGAGGATCGGGCCGACCGCCGAGCCGCCCGCGAAGAAGGCAGTCCACACGCCGATGGCGGCGGCGCGCTCGCGCGCGTTCGGAAAGAGGCTGGAGATCAGCGCGAGGCTGGAGGGCAGCAGTGTCGCGCCGCCGACACCCATCAGGGCGCGCGCGGCAATCAGCACACCCGCGCTCGGCGCGAAGGCCGCGATGATCGACGCCACCCCGAAGACCGATGCACCGACGAGCAGGATGTTGCGCCGCCCGATTCGGTCACCGAGATTGCCCATCGTGATCAGCAACCCTGCGATCAGGAACCCATAGATGTCGAGAATCCACAGCTGCTGGGTGGCCGACGGGTCGAGATCGAGGGTGAGGGTGGGCATGGCAAGGAAGAGCACCGAGATGTCCATCGACACCAACAGCACCGGCAGCAACAGGACCGCGAGACCCATCCAGGCCCGACGCGAGCCGGGCTGTGACGGCGCCGCTACCGGCCGCACTGCCTGCACCTCTGTCATTCCAACACCTCAGTCAATTCGATTTCCCGTGTCGCGTACGCCGTACGCATGACCCCGGGTACAGTGTACGCACCAAGGCCGGGAACTGGAAGCGAGTCATGGGATGACCGAGCCGAAGCTCACTAAATCCGCCATTGTCGACACCGCCATCGCGTTGGCCGATGCCGGCGGTCTGGACGCCCTTTCCATGCGGCACATTGCCGAGCGAATGGGTGTCGGCGCCATGTCGCTCTATCGCCACGTCGCGAACAAGGACGAGCTGCTCGCCGCAATGACCGACGAGGTAGCACGCCAGAATCCGTACCCGTCACCGGAGGGGCAGAACTGGACGTGGCGCGATCGGGTCCGCATTGCCGCCGAGATCGATTGGGCGCTGTACCAACAACATCCGTGGGTGCTGCTCACCTTCGCGATGCCCCGCTACAGCTTCGGCCCGCAGAGCCTGGCCTGCCTGGCCTGGCTCGTCGAGGGGCTGCGCGAACTCGATGTCTCGACCCGGGAGGCAACCACCATGGCGTTCACAGTGTGGAACTACATCTCCGGCGCGACGCTGCCGGAGATCAGCGGCGCCCTGTTCGCCCGCGACGGCATCAACCCCGAAGGCGACAACGGCCTGCGCGCATTGCTGCAAGGAAAGTCACAACTGCCGGTTCCGCCCGCGCTCGCCGAACTGGACGGCATCGGAGTCACCGACCTGACCTCCGAAGACCTGCTCTACCTCGGACTGTCGGCGCTCTGCGACGGATTCGAGGCACGCGCCAGGCGGTAACCCTTCGGGCTGGGAACCAACGGTCGAATCGGGCCGAGATCCGCACATTCAGAGCGTGTGCGCTTCCCACACCTGCCACCGCCCTCCCCTGTCCTTGCTGCGCCCGGCTCGGCCGGGCGTTGGGTAGCCCGCTATCGCCATGACATGCCTAGATGCGCATATCTACGTATGGTGATCTATTTGCCTGGTTTTCCCATCTCTCCGTGCGCAGCCCAATGGCTCGTTGTCGGCGCGCGAGCGTTTGACCTAAACCATGGTTGATGTTGAAGAGTTGTCGCCGACCGCCCCACGAACAGGAGTCTCCGTGCACGCCATCCGACTTCACGCCTTCGGCCCGGCCGAAAACCTGCGCTATGAGAACGTCCCGGATCCGGAACCCGGCCCCGGCCAAGTCCGCATCGCGGTGGCGGCGGCCGGTGTCCACCTGATCGACACCGCCATCCGGAACGGTGCGCCCGGCCCGGTACCCCTGCCGGAGCTACCGACCGTTCCCGGGCGTGAGGTCGCCGGAACCGTCGACCAGATCGGTCCCGACGTCGATACCGCGTGGCTCGGCAAGCGGGTCGTGGCGCATCTCGGAAATGTCCCCGGCGGTTACGCCGAGCTCGCCGTGACGGAAGCCACTCGGCTGCAAGAGATTCCGAACAATATCGACCCGGCCGAGGCAGTCGCCGTCATCGGCACCGGGCGCACCACCATGGGCATATTGCAGTTCACCGAGCTCGGCCCCGACAGCGTCGCGGTGGTGACGGCCGCCGCGGGCGGCATCGGGACACTGCTGGTCCAGTACGCCAAGAATGCCGGCGCGACCGTGGTCGGGCTCGCGGGTGGATCCGCGAAAGTCGAACTGGTGCAACGCAATGGCGCGGACATCGCCGTCGACTACACCCAGCCCGACTGGGCCGACCAGGTCCGCGCGCAGCTCGGCGACCGCCGCGCCACCACCCTGTTCGACTCCGTAGGCGGCGAAATCAGCCGCGCCGCACTCGCGCTGCTCGGCAAGGGCGGAGAGCACCTCGTCTACGGCTGGTCCAGCAGGAAACCAGGCGACAAGCCACTGCCGCTCAGCGAGGAGGAACTGGCCGAGCGCGGCGTCACCTCCCAGACGGTCATCGGACCGCCGATGATGCAACGGGTCGGCGGCAACGTCCGCATTCTCGAAGACCGTGCACTCGCCGAGGCCGCCGCAGGCCGACTGCGCCCGGCCGTGCACCGTTTCGCACTCGCCGATGCGGCAGACGCCCACCGCGCCTTGGAGACCCGTGCCACCGTCGGCAAAGTAGTCCTGATCCCCTGACCCGCCCACCTGCCAGGCGTAGCCGCGACCCGCTACGCCTGGTCAGCCAGCCGTGTTGTCGTTCACGACGGCGTAAACGAATCCGTCCCAGCCCTTCGAGCCCACCGTCTGCAGCACGGTCGCGTCCAGCCGCGGGTCGCTCGACAGGAGGTCGATCAGATCGCGACTGGCCTGCACCGCGGAGTCGGTGGACGCGTCGTCGGCCACCGCGCCGTTGCGGACCACGTTGTCGACGATGATCACCGAATCGGGCCGGGTCAGCCGTAGCGCCCACTGCACGTAGTTCGAGTTGTTCACCTTGTCGGCGTCGATGAATACCAGATCGAACGGCTCCGGGTCCTCGGCTCCCAGTACCGGCAGGCTCTCGAGTGCCGCGCCGACCCGGATGTCGACCCGGTCACCCACACCGGCGCGGTTCAGGTTCCCGCGCGCTACCTCGGCGTGCCGGGGTTCGAACTCGAGCGTGACCACCAACCCCTTCTCCCCTACCGCTCGCGCCAGCCAAATCGTGCTGTAACCGCCGAGCGTGCCGATCTCGAGCACCCGCCGCGCCCCGATGGATCGTGCGATCAAGTGCAGAAACTTCCCTTGCGCGGCTGACACATCGATCGCGGGCAGCCCCTCCGCCGCGTTCGTCGCCAACGCCGCCGCCGTCGTATCCCTGTCTCCTACAAGCTTGTCCGCGAGATAGTTGTCAACATCGGCCCAGTCGAATGTCGTCATATTCGCAGTCTGCCACCGCAACCCGGGTAGCACCGGCCCATCGTCCCGACCTGCCGCTTTCGTCTCGCAGGCCTTGCGAGAGCCGCCGCGCAACGAGTAGCCTGCGTCACAATCGAAACCACCGCGTCTCACTTTGACCCCTCACTCGCCGGGATCCAACCGAACGGGAGAACGACTGATGACAACCCGCCGGATCCGTTGGCGCGCCGCAGCACTCAGCACCGGTCTACTCGCGCTCACCTCGGCATTCCTCACCCCCGCCGCCGCCGCACCCGCCGGCGGTGGAGCGGAGTACGTGGCGCTCGGCGACTCCGGCGCGGCAACCACCGGCGTACAGAACTTCGACACCAGCGCCCCGCCACAATGCGCCCGCTCCACCACCAACACCCCGAAACTCGTCGCCAAAGACCTCGGCCTGCACCTCGACGACCGGACCTGCAGCTCCGCCAAGATCACCGACCTGATCAGCTCCCAGGGCCCCGGCATCACACCACAATTCGAGGCCCTCGGCCCCAACACCGAACTGGTGACCGTCCACATCGGCGCCAACGACGCCCAGATGACCAAGCACGTGGCCACCTGCCACCTGGCGGGCATCGTCGGCGGCAACTGCGTGGACCCCGCATGGGACGCCGACATCGACGCCATCGCCGCACCATATTCCGCTGCCCTGCAACAGATCTCGAATCTCGCCCCGAACGCGGAGATCTTTGTGGACGGCTGGCCCCTCTACGTCCGCGACGGCGGCTGTCCCGAACTTCCCGGCCTGCGCCCAACTGACGCCCCCTACGTCCAATCCAAATTCGACCGTCTCAACACCGTCGTCTCCCGCGAGGCAACCGCCCGAGCCGCGACCTACATCGACACCAAAGCCCATGCCACCGGCCACGACATGTGCGCCCCCGCCGGCGTCCGCTGGTTCGACCCGGTCCTTGCCACCGAAACCCTTGTCCCCTACCACCCCACGCTGCAAGGCATGCGCGGTGTCGCCGACATCATCGTCCAGGCCATCCGTTCCTCGCGGTGACATCAATCAGACCGGCTGCGGGCCGCACCTCGCGAGGCGTGCGACGAACCGGTTACCAGGACTCGCTCAGAACAGGAAGTAGCGCTGCGCCATCGGCAGCTCGGTCGCGGGCTGTTCGGTCCAGACCTCACCATCGACACGGACGGTGAAGGTGTCCGGGTCGACTTCGATGCGGGGCATGGCGTCGTTGTGCGGCATGTCGGCCTTGGTCCGCTTGCGAACGTTCTTGACGGGCACCAGCTTTCGGCGCACATCGAGCCGATCGGCGAGCCCGTCCTCGATGGCTTGTTCGGAGACGAAGTGCACGGAGGTGGCCGCGGCGACGGCGGGTGCCGCGCCGAACATGGGGCGCGGGAGGACCGGTTGCGGCGTAGGGATAGAGGCGTTGGCGTCGCCCATAGCCGCCCAGGCGATCATGCCGCCCTTGAGCACCGCGTGCGGGCGGACACCGAAGAAGGCGGGATCCCAGAGTACGAGGTCGGCGAGTTTACCGACTTCCACCGAGCCGATCTCGTGCTCGAGGCCATGGGCGATCGCGGGACAGATGGTGTATTTCGCGATGTAGCGCTGGACGCGGGCATTGTCGGCGGCGCCGTCGCCGGGCAGCGCGCCGCGGCGGCGTTTCATGACATGCGCGGTCTGCCAGGTGCGCATGACGACTTCACCGATGCGGCCCATGGCTTGCGAGTCGCTGCCGATCATGGAGATCGCGCCGAGGTCGTGCAGGAGGTCCTCGGCCGCGATGGTCGACGGACGAATCCGGCTCTCCGCGAACGCCAGATCCTCCGGGATGGAAGCGCTGAGGTGATGGCACACCATCAGCATGTCCAGATGCTCGTCGAGAGTATTGACCGTGTGCGGGCGAGTCGGGTTGGTGGAGCTGGGCAGCACGTTGAGATGCGAAGCGACGGTGATGATGTCGGGCGCGTGCCCGCCGCCCGCGCCCTCGGTGTGATAGGCGTGGATGCCGCGGCCCGCGATGGCGGCGAGGGTGTCTTCGACGAAGCCCGCCTCGTTCAACGTGTCCGAGTGCAGTGCGACCTGCGCGCCCGCCGCTTCGGCGACGGTGAGGCAGGCATCGATCGCGGCCGGGGTGGACCCCCAGTCCTCGTGCAGTTTGAAACCCGCCGCGCCGCCGCGCAATTGCTCCCACATCGACTCGGCGCTGACGGTATTGCCCTTGCCGAGCAGCACAATGTTCATCGGCCAGCCGTCGGTGGCCTCGAGCATGCGTGCCAGGTGCCAGGAGCCGGGCGTCACGGTGGTTGCCTTGCTGCCCTCGGCGGGACCGGTACCGCCGCCGATCAGGGTGGTGATGCCGCCGCCGAGTGCCTCGTCCATCAATTGCGGACAGATGAAGTGCACGTGGCAGTCGATGGCGCCCGCGGTGATGATCCGGCCGTTGCCCGCGATGATCTCGGTGGACGGGCCGACCACCAGGTCGGGATGCACCCCGGACATGGTGTCGGGGTTACCCGCCTTGCCGATGGCGCAGATCCGACCGTCACGAATACCGATGTCGGCCTTGATGATTCCCCAGTGGTCGATGATGACAGCACCGGTGATCACGGTGTCCGGTGCGCCCTCGGCGCGGGTCGCCCTGGCCTGGCCCATGGATTCGCGCAGCACCTTGCCGCCGCCGAATACCGCCTCGTCGCCGGCCCGTCCCGGCCCGCCGCTGCGGTCTTCGGTGATCTCGATCAGCAGATCGGTGTCCGCGAGGCGAATCCGGTCACCGGTGGTCGGCCCGAACAGCTCGGCATACCGAGCCCGGCTCAGCTCACTCATCGTGTCCCTCTCAACTAGCCATCGAGGCGGCCCGGCGGGTTCAGGCTGATGCCGTAGACCTCTCGGGTGCCACCCAGAGGCACCAGCGAGACACGTTGTCCGAGACCGGGTTCGAAGCGAACGGCGGTTCCGGCCGGTATGTCGAGCCGACGGCCGTGCGCGGCGGTCCTGTCGAAACGCAGCGCGGCATTGGCCTGCGGGAAATGCACATGGCTGCCGACCTGAACCGGCCGGTCGCCGGTATTGACGACATCCAGCTCGATCCGGTCCGCGCCCGCGTTCAGTTCGATAGTGCCCTCGGCACAGAGGTACTCACCGGGAATCATCGCGCGGTCAGCCGATCGGATGGTGGACGGTGACGAGCTTGGTGCCGTCCGGGAAGGTGGCCTCGACCTGCACGTCGTGGATCAT
The DNA here is from genome assembly GCF_042675075.1 of Nocardia sp. GCM10030253. Classification (NCBI taxonomy): domain Bacteria; kingdom Bacillati; phylum Actinomycetota; class Actinomycetes; order Mycobacteriales; family Nocardiaceae; genus Nocardia; species Nocardia sp. GCM10030253. The sequence goes on from NZ_JBHTDL010000007.1 coordinate 316,133, forward strand.
CTCCGGCACACCCGCCATGACGTCGGCGCGTGCGAGAACCGTTCGCCCCGAAGACATCAGCTCCGCGACCGAACGCCCGTCCCTGGCGCCCTCGAGCACATGGTCGGTGATCAGCGCGACCGCCTCGGGGTGATTCAGCTTCAGCCCGCGCGCCTGCCGACGCCGGGCCAGTTCGGCCGCGTAGCTCAACAGCAGCCGTTCCTGCTCGTGCGGCGAGAGACGCATTCGGGCTCCTCAGCTGGTCGGATCGACAGGTGACGGCCATTCTGGCACGGCCGTTCCTGCCGTGCTCGACGAGCGCCCTGTCAGTCCCGTGCGGGCAGGTTCTGCAGGCGGACCTGCCCACGTGCCACCGTGCGACCCGCGTCGTCGGTCAGCACGACCTGCCACAGCTGCTGCAGCCTGCCGCGATGCAGTGGCGTCGCCTCGCCGTAGACCTTGCCCTCGCGAACCGCGCGTAGGAAGTCGGTGTTGTTGTTCACCCCGACGACGGTCCCCTTGTTGCCCTGGGCGGCAAACCAGACACCGCCGCCGACGCTCGCGAGTGTTTCGACGATCGTGCAGTACACGCCACCGTTGATGATCCCGGCCAGCTGCAGCAGGTGCGGCCCTGCGGTCAGTTCGCCACGGACCACGTCCGGGGTCACCTCGGTGAACTCGAGACCGATCACGTCCGTGAAGGTGTTCTTGCTGAGCTCGGTCATGAGCTCGGGAGTGACATCGGCCAGCGATTCGATCTCGGTCACTTCTTGCTGCGTCATGTCTTCACCTTTACACCACACAAACGCGCCGAACGCGCCGGGGCGTACGACGCCTACTTTCCAGCGAGGGTAACCGACCGCCCGTACAGCGGCCGGGTCGGCCGATTGCTCTTGGGGCAGCGCATCGGCCGGTAGGTAACTGCGCGGATCGAGCGGGTAGGGCGCACCATCGAGCACCGGATTACCGGCCCGGACAGCGTCGCTTGCAACTTAGGTAAGGCTGACCTATACTCATGAAGGCGTTTGGATCGAGCGAGGTCCCGAGGGCTGCGGTGACCCCCGATCCTCTGCCGGTGGCGGGCTACACGTTTCCATCACGTGGAGCCCGCCACCCTCTATTCACGCACGGAGAGGACCGGATTCGACACTTCGTCGAGGATCCCCCCGCTGACACCGTGGACGGCCTGCCGCATCACGTTCGGCAGTTCCGCGCATCGACCATGACACCTCGCAGCCGGGCGCGATCGGCCAGGCCGAGGATCTCGGGGCATCCAGCGCGAATCCACAGATGAATTGGGCGACCCGATCCGACGCATGGTCACGATTCGAGCAATCATCGGGTAATCGGTCGAAATCCTGGTGGAATTCTCGAGGACACAAAAAAAATCGACTCCGACTCGCCGACCGTCTCCTGCCCCGTTGCACGCAGGCACACCGAGCAGGAGCGGGCAAGTCCCCGACGGACACGGGAACACCCTCCGCGCCGACGCCTGGACAGCCATCCGGCAATCGCAGGACTGGACCACAGCCGACACACTCCGGCTCCGGTCGGTCCTCACAGAAACCGCACAACCGCCCGATATCGACTCGACACCAGGGGATTCGATATGAACAGCACTGAGAAACGTTCGCTACTGGCCCGTATCTCCCCGACGCAATGGGTGGCGATCGCCTTGACTATCGTGGCCGTCGTTTTCGTCGCCGAGAACCGCGCCAAAGTTTCCATCGAATTCCTGCTGATCACCATCCGCTCACCAATGTGGCTGATCCTGCTGACAATGTTCGCGGTCGGATGGGTCACCGGCATTCTGACGATGCGTAAACGCCAGCGCTCTCCGCGTCCCGCGCGGTGACGCGACCGGATCACCTGGTTCTGCGCAGTGCGCTCGGAAACCACCAGGGCGACCGCGATTTTCACGGTTGGACTTGCCCGCGGCTACGAGGACAGCGACTTCCCGTTCGCGGAGTGAGAGCGCCACCCGGGTCCGCGAAGGCGCGACTCATCTGATCAAGCAACCCGTTGCTCGACGTACCGGCAGACCCCGCTCTTCCAACGCCATGAGCAGCCCCTGCCCGCGCCGTGCGCCGACCAACGCGTCGGTGCGCGCCAAGTCCGGGACGTACGTTGCCGCGCCGATGATGGATTCGCCGACCAACGACCAGAAACGGCGGGCGCTCAGGCCCGAGCAGCGCGCGAGGCTGTACTGGATCATGGTCAGCGACGGCTCACAGCGGTGCGCCAGCCAGACGTACATCGCGCGCTCACAAGGCAGTGTCACGACACCGGGCTCCCCTGCCAACTCGTCACTGTCGAGCACGCGAATGGTGGTGTCCACCAAGCCCGCCCAATCGATTCCGCCGTCGTTGTCCGCGTGGATCCAGAGGTTCTGCAGTCCCGGATCCCAGGCCCGGCCCTCGGCCACAAGCAATGCGACGACTCGGCCGATCACCGCGTGGATCAGCGCGGTCGCCACCACCTCGGCCGCGGTATCGGCACTGATCATCTCGGCCGCGTGGCGTCGATACATCAGCTCGATCCGACCCTCGCGCAACCCATCCGAGAGCCGCCACCACCGGCGCTTGCCCTGCTCGGACATCGCGGCCACCGCGTAGACGCGCGGATGTTCCGGTTGCAGGGCGCGAAGCCGGTTACACGCGCGTCCGAACACCGCCTGGGAGTGGTTGGCCGTGCGGGTCATCACTGGCTCGGGCATCGAACCTCCTCGGGGTCGGCTCCGTCATGAGTTCATAGCGGAAGATAGGTTAGGCTTACCAGACTTCGCAACCCGCGCAGTACATCGAGTCAGGAGTGGTTCGTCGCAGTGACGGCATCAGACACTGCCGCGCCGAAGGCGCGACGATCGAAGACTGCGCAACAAGCGCGACCGGGCAACACAGCTCCGCAGGCGAATACCGCGCGGCGTCGGCGGTTGGGGCTGCTCCTCCTCACGGCACTGCTGCTGCTCGCCGTGCTCGCCAGCATCGCGATCGGCTCCCGCTACCTCTCGCCCGGCATCGTCTATGCCGCTGTGCACGACGCACTCACCTGCCCTGGCGGGCCCTTCAGCTGCCCGGCCGGGTCGACGGCCGAGGAGATCGTGCGCGAACTTCGATTGCCCCGCACCGCCCTTGCGCTCGTCTGTGGGCTGGCACTCGGCATCGCGGGTGCGCTGATCCAGGGCTACACCCGCAACCCCCTTGCCGACGCGGGTCTACTCGGCCTCAATGCCGGTGCCGCTTTCCTTGCGGCGCTGAGCATCTACCTGTTCACCCTCACCGCACCCGAGCAGTACATCTGGTTCGCCTTCGCCGGGGCGCTGATCGCCGGACTCGTGGTGTTCACGGTGTCGTCCATCGGCGGCGGGAAGGCGAGCCCGCTGAGCTTGGTGCTGGCCGGCGCCGCGGTGACCGCTTTCCTGCAGGCGATGACGAATGCCGTTGTGCTGCTGGATGCCACCGCGCTCGATACCTACCGGTTCTGGGTCGTCGGCACCGTGAGCGGACGCGACGCCGACGTGTTCTGGCAGGTGTTGCCGTTCCTGGCGATCGGCGTCGTATTGGCAGCGGTGGCCTCGCCCGGATTGAACCTGCTCAGCCTCGGTGACGACGTCGCCCGTGGGCTCGGGGTGAATATCGGACGCAGTCGTGCGCTCGGGCTGGCCGCGATCGTCCTACTGTGCGGAGCCGCGACCGCCGCGGTCGGCCCCATCGCATTTCTCGGACTGGTGGTTCCGCATGTGGCGAGGGTGTTCACCGGGCCCGACTACCGCTGGTTGATCCCGTACTCCGGATTGTTCGGTGCGCTACTGCTTTTGGTCGCCGATATCGTTGGACGCGTCGTGGCCAGGCCCGGCGAGCTCCAGGTCGGTGTCACCCTCGCCGCGATCGGTGCGCCGTTCTTCATGTTGCTGGTCCGGCGTCGAAAGCTGGTGAACCTGTGATGCTTTCACCGACCGAGCGAGCAGCGAAACCGGCAAGCGCCCCGGCCGCGAAGAACAGCGCCGGCCTCGGCCGCGTCCGCCCCGCATTGCGCCTCGGTTCACTGTCGCTGGTGCTCCGACCGGTGATGCTGCTCATCGTGCTGGCACTCGCCGCAGTGCTTTTCGCCCTGTTCTGCCTCGACATCGCCACCGGCGACGCGCACATTCCGCTCGGTCGGGTCCTGGACGTCCTGACCGGCGGTGGTACCCGCTCCCAGCGCTTCATCGTGCTGGAGTCCCGCCTGCCCCGCGCGCTCACCGCCCTGGTGGTCGGCGCCGCGCTCGGCCTCGCGGGCGCCATCACTCAGTCGATCCTGCACAACCCGCTCGCCGCACCGGATATCCTCGGCATCACCGCGGGCGCGGGCCTCGGCGCGGTCGCGGTCATCGCCGGAACCGGCGGCGCCGCAACAGGCTTCGCCGCCGCGGTCGGTACACCACTGGCCGCACTGGCGGGCGGCCTGCTCACCGCCGTAGCGATCTACCTGCTCGCGTGGGGCCGCAGCCCGACCGGCGACCACGGCGTCACCGGCCTGCGCCTGGTGCTGGTCGGCATCGGTATGAACGCATTCCTCTTGTCCGGCATCAGCTTTCTGCTCACCCGCGCCAGCCTGCAGGACGCCGCCCGCGCTCAGCTCTGGCTCACCGGATCACTCAACAGCGCCGACAAGGCCCGGCTGATCCCGGCGGCGCTCGCACTGGCCGTCGTCGTGGTGGTTGCGCTCGGCTCGGCCCGCACCCTCGCCGCGCTGCGCCTCGGAACCGAGACCACCCGGGTGCTCGGCGTGCGCATCCAAACCCAGCAGGCGGTGCTGATCGGCGCGGCAGTCGTGGCCGCCGCAGTCGCCACCGCGGCGGTGGGCCCGGTCGGTTTCGTGGGGCTGGCCGGACCCCAGATCGCCCGCAGAATATTGCGAACACCGGGCGAACCGCTCATCGGGTCGGCGCTGATCGGTGCCATCCTGGTAGTCGGCGCGGACGTGGCGTCGCGGACACTGTTCCCGGTGGATTTGCCGGTCGGCGTGGTGACCGCGGCGTTCGGCGGCCCGTTCCTGCTCTATCTGCTCGTGCGCATGAATCGGAAGGCGACCCTGTCATGACCACCGCATCCGCCGAAAGCTCCGACGCGCACCGGCTTTCCGCCGAAGACGTCACCCTCGGCTACGGCGACCGCGTCATCGTCGACGGACTCGACATCGACATCGCCCCCGGCGTTATCACCACCGTCATCGGCCCCAACGGCTGCGGCAAATCGACCCTGCTGCGCGCGCTCGGCCGGCTGCTGCGGCCGCGGCAGGGCCGAGTCCTGTTGGATGGCAAGGCAATCTCGTCGATGAAGACCAAGGACGTCGCCCGCGTCGTCGGTATGCTTCCGCAGTCGCCGGTCGCGCCGGAGGGCTTGACGGTCGCCGATCTCGTTGCCCGCGGCCGCCATCCGCACCAGTCCTGGATCCGGCAGTGGTCGGCCACCGACGAGGCCGAAGTCATGACCGCGCTGGAACAGACCGGCATCGCCGACCTGGCCGACCGCCCGCTCGACGAACTCTCCGGTGGCCAGCGCCAGCGCGCCTGGATCTCCATGGCACTTGCCCAGGGCACCGACATCCTGCTGCTGGACGAGCCGACCACCTACCTCGATCTCGCCCACTCGGTCGAGGTGCTCGACCTCGTGGACCGGCTGCACGACGATCTCGGGCGGACCGTGGTGATGGTGCTGCACGACCTGAACCTGGCCATCCGCTACAGCGATGAGCTGATCGTGATGCGCGCGGGCCGGATCGTCGCGCAGGGCAAGCCGGGTGACATCGTCGATGCCGGGCTGTTGCGCGAGGTGTTCGATCTCGAAGCCTCGGTATTGGAGGACCCGGTGTCCGGGCGACCGATGATCGTGCCCATCGGCACGAGGCATGTACTCGCGTCCTATGAGAAATGACACACAGCTATCAGGTAGTTACGACGGCGTGTAGTACGCAATTGCGTCGTTGAGTCCGTAAACTTGTGGGATGGCAGGACTTGGTGAACTCGAGAAAGCGGTCATGGACCAGTTGTGGTCGAGTGACGAACCGCAAACGGTCCGGCAGGTGCACGAGGCATTGGCTGCGCGACGTGAGCTCGCCTACACCACGGTGATGACCGTGTTGCAGCGGTTGGCGAAGAAGAACCTCGTGGTGCAGCGTCGCGACGACCGCGCACATCGCTATGCGCCGGTGCACACTCGCGACGAGTTGGTCGCCAGTTTGATGTTCGACGCATTGCAGCAGGCCGACGCGGCAGGCAGCCGCGCGGCGGCACTCGTCCATTTCGTGGAACAGGTCGGCAGGGATGAGGCTGATGCTTTGCGCGAGGCACTCGCTAAGCTCGAAGCATCCGAGGGCACTGCGCCGCCGTCGCAGTAGTCTTGGACCTGGCCTCACAATGCGGTGAGTGCCGTGGCCCCACAACGCAGTGAGCTGAGTCGATGAACGCAACCGCGCCGGTATTCGCCGGACTCGCTTTGCTTCTCGCGGGGCCTGCCCCAGCGCTGCTGAGCAGGGCGACCTGGACCTACCGGACGCCTCGAGCCGCACTGGTCCTGTGGCAGGCCATCGCGCTCGCAGCCGTGCTCAGCGCATTCGGCTCGGGCCTTGCCATCGCCGCCGAACTGCTCGTCCCCGGACCCACCGGCCGACCGACCACCTCACCGGCCAAGGAAATCGACGTGCTCGGCCTGCCGCTGTGGCTGGCCTATGTCTTCGTCTTCGCCCTCACCCTGATGGTCGGCGCCCGGCTGATCTACGCGGTGGTCCGAGTCGGCGTGCACACCCGCAGGCGGCGCGCGCGGCACCGCATGCTGGTCGACCTGCTCGACCAGAGCGGGCCGCACCGACGCGCGGCCGATATCCGAGTGCTTGCCTCGACCGAGCCGATCGCTTACTGTCTGCCCGGCTTGCGCCAGCGGGTCGTGCTCAGCGAGGGCACGCTGACCAACCTGGCCGATGCCGAAGTCACCGCCATCGTCAGCCACGAACGCTCACACCTGCGCGCCCGCCACGACCTGGTGCTCGAGGCCTTCACCGCCGTACACGAAGCCTTCCCGCGGGTGGTGCGCAGCAAGGCCGCGCTGGGTTCAGTGAAGCTGCTGATCGAACTGCTCGCCGACGACTCCGCCGTGAAGGTGACCGGCCCGACACCGCTGGCACGGGCGCTGGTCGCCTGTTCGAAATCCACCGCACCGCAGGGCGCGCTCGCTGCGGGCGGGCCGACGACGCTGATACGCATCCAACGACTGGGTGGACGCATCGGCGATATCCGGGTCGCCTCGGCCGCGTATCTCGGCTCGGTGGCCATCCTGGTCGTTCCGACCATGGCCGTCGCGGTACCCTGGCTGGTCGAACTGGATCGGCTTTTCCGCAACTGAAACACCCCGGTCCCCGCTGACCACCCGGCCCCACGCTCTTCCCGAAGGCCGGGCCAACCATCTCGGCCAAGCACCACGAGTGCCCGGTTTCCCGCCGTGCCGAGACACGAAAGGCACACACACCTTTGACCTCCTCGACCACTGCCACCGCGGCGCCCGACGTGACCTTCGCCGACCTGGGCCTCCCGGTCCCGCTCGTACAGGCACTGCGCAACGACGGCATCGAGGCACCGTTCCCCATCCAGGCAGCGACAGTGCCGGACGCCATGGCGGGCAAGGATGTGCTCGGACGCGGTCCGACTGGTTCCGGTAAGACGCTGGCCTTCGGGCTGCCCATGCTCGCCCGGCTCGCGGGCGCATCGGCCAAGCCAGGCAAACCGCGCGGACTGGTGCTGGTGCCGACCAGGGAACTGGCCACGCAAATCGAACGCGCGCTGGACAATCCCGCGCTGTCGCTCGGCCTGCGGGTCGCCGCGGTGGTCGGTGGTGCGCCGATCAAGCGCCAAGCCGATCGGCTCGCGCGCGGCGTCGACCTGCTGATCGCCACACCGGGGCGACTGGAAGACCTGGTCAACCAGCGCTCCGCGGATCTCTCGGAAGTCCGTATCACCGCGCTGGACGAGGCCGACCACATGGCCGACATGGGCTTCCTTCCCCAGGTCACCAAGCTGCTGGACCGGACGCCGAAAGATGGCCAGCGACTACTGTTCTCGGCCACCTTGGACAGCGAGGTCGACAAGCTCGTCAAGCGCTATCTGAACTCCCCCGTAACGCATTCGACCGCGCCGCCGTCGGCGTCGATCACGACCATGTCGCACCACCTGCTGCATCTGCGCAAGATCGATAAGCGCACCATAATCGCCGAGATCGCGGCGCGCGACGGGCTGACCATCATGTTCGTGCGCACCAAGCACGGCGCGGACCGGCTGGCCAAGCAGTTGCGCGGATCCGGCATCGCCGCGGGTGCGCTGCACGGTGGCAAGGCGCAGAACAACAGGACGCGGACGCTCGCCGCGTTCTCCGACGGCTCGACCCCGGTCCTGGTGACGACCGACGTCGCCGCGCGCGGCATCCACGTGGACGGGATTTCTCTTGTCGTGCACGTGGATCCGCCGTCGGAGTCGAAGGCCTACCTTCATCGCGCCGGGCGCACGGCCCGCGCGGGTGAGGACGGCGTCGTCGTCACCTTGGTCACCGAAGACGAGCGCGGCGATGTCGAGAAGATGACCCGCAAGGCCGGTGTCGACATCGACGCGGTCGAGGTTCGACCGGGAGATCGGCAGCTGATCGCGATCACCGGCGCCAGGCAGCCGTCGGGCGTTCCGATCGTGGCCGCCGTGGTGGCGAGCGAAGACGAACCGAAGGCGGGTCCGGCCCGTGGCCGCTCCGGGTCCTCGGGCCGCAGGTCCGGTGGCGGTGCCGCGGCCGGTCGTGGCGCGGGCTCGGGCGGTCGTGGCGCAGGCTCGGCGAAGAAGTCGTCCGGCCGTTCGTTGAACGCCGCGACGGGACGCACCGCGGGCGCGTCGAAGACTGCTCGCGCCACAGGCACGGCAGCGACGTCCAACCGCACCGCCGGTTCGGCGACCGCCGCATCCGGTCACGCAACGGGTTCCGGTGACCGCGCGGCAGGCTCGGCGAAGGCGGCGCCTGCCCGCACAACCGCAGGTGACACGCCCGGGCGTGCACGTCGACGCGCCGGTCGGCCGGAGGGCGTGTCGAGCATCCGCAACCGAACGGCAAACTGACCGTGCCCAACCATCCGCTGGGCGCCATCGTCTGCGCGTTGGTCGCGGCGCTGCTGTTCGCGGTCGCAGCGGTCGCGCAGCAGCATGCCGCGGCCGCGGTACCCGAGGGCACCTCGCTGATCCGCGCACTGGCGCGTAATCCACGCTGGTGGGCCGGAATCGGCGGGGACGCGGGCGGATACGCCATGCAGGTGGCCGCGCTCGCACTGGGTGCGGTGCTGCTTGTGCAACCGATCCTGGTGAGCATGCTGGTCTTCGCGCTGCCGCTGTCCGCGCGAATCAACAGGCGCAGCGTCACCGGACGGACCTGGGCGGCGGCCATCGCGCTCGTCGCCGCCTTGGCCTGCTTCCTGATCGTCGGTAATCCGACAGAAGGCGATTCCAACGCACCTCTGCCCGAGTGGATCGTGCCGCTGGCGATCCTGCTCGGCCTGATCGCCGCCGCGCTCGCCATCGGCAGCGCCACCGCCGACCCCTTCCGGCGCGCGATGCTGTTCGGCGCGGCCGGCGGCGCGCTGTTCGGTCTGGCCGCGGCACTCACCGCACACGTCACGAACTTGTTCGAACACGGCCTCGGCCAGGTGCTCGGCAGCTGGCAGACCTGGGCGCTGGTCACCTCCGGTGCGATCGGCCTCTACCTACAGCAGCGGGCGTTCCAAGCCGGACCACTCGTAGCCTCACTGCCGGCGGTCACCATCGCCGAACCCTTGACCGCCGCCTTCGTCGGCATCACCGTTCTCGACGAGCGGCTGCGCACCAACGCCCTCGGCCTGGTCGTGATCGGCGGCACGGTGATCATCATGTGCGCGACCACAATTCAGCTGTCGCGTGCCCAAGCCGAGGGCTGACGCCGGTATTCGGCCCGGCTGCCGCGAGATAACCGCGCTGAAAACATGAGCGGCAGCGGCACACGGGCCGAGGCATCCGCACCGGAACCGGCGGCCGGAACCGTCTGTGATACTCATCTCCCTCGCGCCACGCATCGAATGCTGGGGAATTGCACGCGACCCCGCAGAGCCGGTTATCATCGGTTAAGTGCAGTTTCTCCCTGGCCATCAGCCGCCGTATGACCTGACCTACGACGACATCTTCCTCGTCCCGAATCGGACGGATGTCGCGTCGCGGTTCGACGTCGATCTGTCGACTGTCGACGGGTCCGGCACCACCATCCCCATCGTCGTGGCGAACATGACCGCGGTCGCCGGGCGCCGGATGGCCGAGACAGTCGCCCGGCGCGGCGGCATCGTGGTGCTGCCGCAGGACCTGCCGATCAGTGCGGCCGCCGACACCATTGCCTTCGTCAAGAGCCGATCGCTCACCGCCGACACCCCGGTGACCCTGGACCCGGAGCGTTCGGTGTCCGAGGCCGTCGCCCTGATGCACAAACGCGCCCACGGTGCGGTGGTGGTCGTGGACAGCGGCAAGCCGATCGGTGTCGTCACCGAGGCGTCGTGTGACGGCGTCGACCGCTTCGCCCGGCTGCGCGACGTCGCGGTGACCGATTTCGTGCAGGCCCCGGCAAGCACCTCGCCGCGCGATATCTTCGACCTGCTCGAGGCCAAGCACGCCCAGCTGGCCGTGCTGGTCGCCGAGGACGGCTTCCTCGCAGGCGTGATGACTCGCACCGGCTCGGTCCGTGACGGCATCTACCAGCCCAACGTGGACGCCGACAATAAGCTTCGCGTCGCGGCCGCGGTCGGCATCAACGGTGACGTGGCGGCCCGGGCCAAGGCGCTCGTCGACTCCGGCGCCGACCTGCTCGTCATCGACACCGCGCACGGCCACCAGGCCAAGATGCTCGAAACCCTCAGCGCCATCCGCGATCTCGGTCTCGGCGTGCCGCTTGCCGCGGGCAACGTGGTTTCCGCGGCGGGCACCCGTGACCTCGCCGCGGCAGGCGCGAACATCATCAAGGTGGGTGTCGGCCCCGGCGCCATGTGCACCACCCGCATGATGACCGGCGTCGGTCGCCCGCAATTCTCCGCCGTCGCCGAATGCGCTACCGCGGCAAAGGAACTCGGCGTGCACATCTGGGCAGACGGTGGCGTCCGGCACCCGCGCGACGTCGCACTCGCGCTGGCCGCGGGTGCGTCCAACGTAATGATCGGCTCCTGGTTCGCAGGCACGTACGAGTCGCCCGGCGACCTGCGCGTCGACCGTGACGGCAACGCCTACAAGGAGAGTTTCGGCATGGCTTCCAAGCGTGCCGTCGCCGCCCGCACCGCCACCGACAGCGGTTTCGACCGAGCCCGCAAGGCACTGTTCGAGGAGGGCATCTCCAGTTCGCGGATGCGCCTCGACCCCGAACGCCCCGGCGTAGAAGACCTGATCGACCACATCTGCTCGGGCGTGCGCAGCGCATGCACCTACGCGGGTGCGCGCAGCCTGGCGGAGTTGCACGACAAGGCGGTCCTCGGCGTCCAGTCCGCAGCGGGTTTCGCCGAGGGTCGTCCCCTGCCCAGCGGCTGGTAGGAGCCCCGACGCACACTCATCGAGTGGCCCGCAGCGCACCCCTGCGCCGGCCTGGTCGAACAGGCCTCCACGCATTCGGCCACCGGACGCCCGCTGCCGCGCGGGCCGACTCCGCACCGGAGCCGACCACGACGGAGCGAGTCTTACGCGCCCGTTCGCGGTCGGCTCGCGGCCGAGTGGCCGAAGCGATGCGACGCAGTCGCAAGTCTCGGCCGCTCGGACGCGAGCCTTCGGGGCCGCGAACACGCCGCGCCGCAGGCGCGGCCGAAAGACACAGCCGGTAGCATGACAGTTGCCGGTCTCCGGCGCACAGCTCCCATTTGCGAAAGGAACAAGTTGTCACCCGCGTCCGAGGGCGCCGCACAGGAGGGCTCCTCTACCGAGCCGGGTGACAAACCCGGCGCCCTCCTTCCCGCAGCAGTCCACTCCGATTCAGCTCGATTCCCTGCGGTAGACCATGCCGCGTCCCGCAGGCGGTGCTGACGATGTCAGCCGTGCTCACCGTGCTCAGCCTGATCGGGTTCATTGCACTCACCGCAGGCACCGCGCTCTTCGTCGCCGCCGAATTCTCACTCACCGCACTCGAACGCAGCACCGTGGAGGCGCATGCGCGCACCGGCGACGCGCGCTCGCGGATGGTCCGCCAGGCGCACCGCACGCTGTCGTTCCAGCTCTCCGGCGCCCAGCTCGGCATCACCATCACCACACTGGTCACCGGTTACATTGCCGAACCGGTGCTGGCCCGGCTGCTCTCCCCGCCGTTCACCGCGTTCGGTGTGAGCGAGAGTGCGGCGCACGGTATCTCGCTGGCGCTGGCGCTGGTATTGGCCACCTCGCTGTCGATGATCTACGGCGAGCTGGTGCCCAAGAATATCGCGATCGCGAAGCCGCTCGGCACCGCGCGACTCACCGCTGGCCCGATGGTCGCCTTCTCGGTGGTGTTCAAGTGGATGATCCACTTCCTCAACGGCACCGCGAACTGGGTGGTCCGCCGCTTCGGCGTGGAACCCGCGGAGGAACTGCGCTCGGCGCGCTCGCCGCAGGAACTCGGCTCGCTGGTACGCACCTCCGCGCTGCGCGGCGCGCTCGACCAGCGCACCGCGATGGTGATCGACCGCTCGCTGCAGTTCGGCGAGCGCAGCGCCGAGGAACTGATGACCCCGCGAGTCAAGATCGAATCACTGGATAAGTCCGACACCATCGCCGATCTCATCGCGGCCGCCAGCCGCACCGGATACTCCCGCTTCCCGGTCATCGACGGCGATCTGGACAACACGCTCGGAGTGGTACACGTCAAACAGGCGTTCACCCATCCCGCGAACCTCCGGAGCACTATCCCGCTGCAGTTGCTCGCACGTCCGGTGCCGATCGTGCCCGCCAGCCTCGACGGTGACGAGGTGCTCGAACGCGTGCGCGCCGATGGCATGCAGGTCGCGCTGGTGGTCGACGAATACGGCGGTACCGCGGGCATCGTCACTATGGAGGACATCATCGAGGAGATCCTCGGCGACGTCCGCGACGAGCACGACGAAGAGGAACGCGACGTACGCCGGGTCTCCGACGGGTGGGACTGCTCGGGCTTGCTGCGCATCGACGAGGTGTCGCGGGCCACCGGATACGACGCGCCGGAGGGCGAGTACGAGACGCTCGGTGGCCTGGTCCTCACCCGGCTCGGTCGCATTCCGGTGACCGGCGACGAGGTGGTCCTGCCGAATCCGGGTTCGCACAACCGATCGTCGAACGACTCGTCGGACGGAGGCGGCTGGATCGCCAAGATCGAACGGATGGATGGACGGCGCATCGACCGCGTGCGATTGATCCCGGTCTCCACCGAGGTGCTGCACTCCCGCATGCACCACGCAGACCAGGAGCACAGTCGTGGGTGATTTGTTCGGAATTCTGCTCACGGTGGTGCTGCTCGCGGGCAATGCCTTCTTCGTCGCCGCCGAATTCGCACTGATCTCGGCGCGCCGAGACCGTCTGGAAGCGCTTGCGGCACAGGGCAAACGCAACGCCAACACGGTCATCAGGGCGGGCGAGAATTTGTCGATGATGCTCGCCGCGGCACAGCTCGGCATCACCATCTGCTCGATCCTGCTCGGCCGGGTCGGCGAGCCCGCGGTGGCGCATCTGCTGGAGGGCCCGTTCGAGCTGGTCGGCATGCCGGATCAGCTGCTGCACCCGGTCGCCTTCGCCGTCGCGCTCACGATCGTGGTGATCCTGCACATCCTGTTCGGCGAAATGATCCCGAAGAACATCGCCCTGGCGGGCCCCGAACGCAGTGCGCTGCTACTGGTTCCGATCCACCTGGCGTGGCTGCGACTGGCCCGACCGCTCATCGCGATCTACAACCTCGCCGCGAACCTGTCGCTGCGGCTGGTGCGGATCGAACCGAAAGACGAGCTCGACGCCACCGTCTCCAGCGTCGAACTCGCCGAGATGATCGGCGAATCCCGGTCGGAGGGACTGCTCGACGAGGAAGAGCACCGGCGACTGACGCAGGCGCTCGGCACCTCCGATCGCGTGGTCGCCGATGTCATGGTGCCCCTGGAAACGACCAGGTCGGTACCGTTGCGCGGCAACGGAACCACATTGGGCGATATCGAGTCCGCCGTCGCGGAGACCGGCTTCTCCCGCTACCCGGTACGCGCAAGCGACGGTTCGCTGGTCGGATACCTGCACGTGAAGGACGTGCTCGACAAGGTCGCCGACGAGACGGCCGGACCGAGCACCCCCATCCCGCGCACCGACATCCGGCCGCTGCCGACGGTGAGCATGGGCACCACGCTCTACGAGGCGCTTGCTCGTCTGCGCCGCACCAACAGCCACCTCGGCCGAGTAGTGGACAACCGCGGCAACACCACCGGCATCGTCGCGATGGAGGATCTGGTGGAGGAGTTCGTCGGCACCGTCCGTGACAACACGCATCGGGTGATCGAATGAGGCGGGTCCCGCTCGAATGAGTCTGCGCGTACTTCCCGAGGCGCAGTGGCGAGCACAAGCCGCTGCGCATCGGGCCCGGCTGGACGAACTCGTCGGGCCGTATCTCGAACGGCGGGCGGCGGGTTCGTCGCATCCGGTGATCGACTTCCTGTTCACCTACTACGGGCACAAGCCTGCGCAGTTGCGGCGCTGGCATCCCGGGTATGGAGTGGCCCTGGTCGGCGCGTCCGAGTACGAGGGAGCTCGTGGATACCACCGCCTACCCCCCGATCTCGAGGCGAATCCGTGCACCGCCGAGCTCGCTGCGGACAACGGTCCGGCGGCCACCGGCAGGCACGCCGAATCCGATTTCGGAGGTGGCCTGTTCACTGCCGACCCCGGATATCTGGCGCGGCGCCGCGACACGATCGAGTTCGTCGGGAACCTGTTGCGTGCGACCGCATCTCGGCCGGCCCAGTTGTCATGTTTCGGGTTGCACGAGTGGGCTATGGTCTATCACACCGACGAAATCCGCCACCAGCAGGTGCCGCTGCGGCTGGGGCGGACAGGTACTGATGAGGTCGTCGAGTCGATGTCGTTGCGCTGCACCCACTACGACGCTTTCCGGTTCTTCACCCCGGATGCGGTCGGCCGCAATATAGAACCGCTGACCCGCGCGGACCAGGTCTCGCGCGAGCAGCCGGGCTGCTTGCACGCCAATATGGACCTCTATAAATGGGGCTTCAAGCTGGCTCCGCTCATCTCCTCGACCACGCTGCTCGACTTATTCGAATTCGCCTGTGCCGCACGTGAACTCGACATGCGTGCCAGTCCGTATGATCTATCCGCTTACGGATACGAGCCAGTGCGTATCGAAACGCTTACGGGGCGGGGCGAATACATCCGAGCACAGTCGGCACTCGCGCAACGATCGGTGCGACTGAGACAGCATTTGCTCGAGCTGTGCGACATGTTGCTGACAGTTGATATGACAGCGCTCGACACAGGCGCACTCAGCACCTAGACGTCAGGACCCGTCCGTGCGGGTCAGCTGATCAGCCACCCGCAAAAGGCGGCAGGACATCCACTCGTGGACTCAACTTCGCGTTCGGGTCGCGAGTGAGTTCCTCGCCGAGCACGAACGCGCACACTCCCAACATTTTGTCCAAATCTGCGCCGTAGCTGGTAGCCAACCGACGACGAAGGTCGGATATCGTAGCGCCTGCCGGAAATTCGAGCTCTTCGGATGACTTTCCGACAACGTCGGCAATCGCGGCGAAGTAGCGGATTTCAACCACCGATGGCCCCCATCGTGCGTTCGGGCGGAACAAATCCTGCGGTGTCGATGCCGTGGCCCGCCCATTTGTTCCACATGGCACCCCGCCAGATTGCGGCGAGTTCAGCGTCATCGGCACCGGAGCGCAACGCGTGACGCAAATCGAACTCCTCATCACTGAATAGACACGAACGCAGCATGCCATCCGCGGTGAGGCGCGTGCGGTCGCAGTCACCGCAGAACTTCCGAGTGACTGAGGCGATGATGCCGACAGTGGCGGGTCCGCCGTCGACCAACCATCGTTCGTCCGGTGCTGCCGGGTCAGCCCGGCCGACCGGATCGAGCGTGAAACGCGCTCGCAGAACCTCGAGTAATTCAGCTGCGGTAACCATATTCGCCCTGGCCCACTCCTGGTCCGCGTCGAGGGGCATTTCCTCGATAAACCGCAACTGACAGTCGTTGTCCAGGCACCAGCGCAGTAAATCTGTTGCCCCACTCAGCGTTTGACGCATCAGCACCGCGTTCACCTTCACCGGCTTCAGGCCAGCGGCGGCTGCGGCGCGGATTCCGGCGAGAACAGAATCGAGCCGGTCGCGACGCGTGAGCGTTGCGAAACCTACCTTGTCGACAGTGTCCAGGGAAATATTGACCCGCCCAAGCCCCGCCGCGGCCAAAGCCGCCGCGCGGTGTTCGAGCCCGATGCCATTGCTGGTGATGGCAAGTGGGGTGTCCGGCACCGCGGCATGGCACCCGGCAATGATCTGCTCCAGTTCACGCCGCATCAGCGGTTCGCCGCCGGTGAATCGGACCTCGTGCACCCCCAGTTCCTCGACGGCCAACCTCACGACTCGAACGATCTCCTCGACAGTCAGCAGGTCCCGTTGGGGAATCGGTGGCAACCCTTCCTCCGGCATGCAGTACGTACATCGCAGCGAGCATTTCTCGGTGATCGACACCCTCAGATCGCGAGCGACTCGTCCGAATCGGTCGACAAGCAAGGGAGTATCCGGTCGACCATCGAGTGAAGGGCGACCGGATCGAACAGTGGGAATCCCCATGTCGACTGCAGCCATGCTGCATATACTCCCGCCTTCCCTCAGTTGGGAACTAAACTTGCCGAGAGATACCTCACACTGTGCCAGCCTTGACGCCATGAGTGAGCTCTCCCACGTGGATCACGAAGGCCGCGCCAGGATGGTCGACGTCAGCGCCAAAGCGGAAACCGCAAGAAGCGCTGTTGCGACTGGTGTGCTGCGTACCACGCAGGAGGTGGTCGCATTGGTCCGCGCCGACAACCTCCCCAAGGCTGATGTTCTGGCCACGGCCCGAATCGCGGGTATCGCGGGCGCCAAGAAGACTTCGGATCTGATACCGCTG
Organism: Nocardia sp. GCM10030253; assembly: GCF_042675075.1. NCBI lineage: Bacteria > Bacillati > Actinomycetota > Actinomycetes > Mycobacteriales > Nocardiaceae > Nocardia > Nocardia sp. GCM10030253. The sequence goes on from NZ_JBHTDL010000007.1 coordinate 333,283, forward strand.
TGCCACCAGTTACTGCTGTCTTCGGTACAGCTCGGGTTCGGTTTCACCGAGACCGGGATTTCGATAGAAGCAACGGTGCGGACTACTAGCCAGACGGGAGTCGAGATGGAGGCACTCACCGCGGTGGCCATCGCTGGACTGACCCTGCACGACATGGTGAAGGCAGTCGACCCCGCCGCAACATTGAGTGATGTGCGCCTACTCGCCAAAACCGGTGGCAAGCGCGGACATTGGACGAGGCCAGACCTTGCTGCGGTAGCCGACGACACCGCGACAGCCACCGAGGCGACAGACCGCCGATGAGACCTCGCGTAGATATCGGAAGGAAGTGTCCAAGATGGATGTGAGCGCGAGGTCGAGCGCAGCACGGATCGCGGTCGCGGCCGGCGAGGTACGAACTACCGCCGAGGCCGTGGCCTGGTTACGCGGCGATTCCGGTCTGACCGCGGATTTCCTCGCTACCGCCCGTATTTCCGGCATCGCGGGCGCGAAGAAGACCTCCGACCTGATCCCGCTGTGTCACCAGGTACTGCTGTCATCGGTACAGCTCGGTTTCGAGTTCACCGAGACCGGTATCACGATCGAAGCAACAGTGCGATCGCCCGGCCCCACCGGCGTCGGAATGGAGGCGCTCACCGCGGTCGCTGTCGCCGGACTGACCTTGAACTACATGCTCAAGGGGCTGGACCCGTTCGCAACTCTCGAAGCCATCCATCTGGTCGGCAGCCACGACCGAAAGCTCGATGATCGCGGGTTCGCCGATACCCGAGCCCATCCTGTTCATCCCGAGCCCGAAACAGCGATTCAGCTACTCGAACAGGGTCCACGCACTCGAGCGATGACGCCGCTGCGCGGGCCTACAGCCGAAAGGGCTGAACAATGACGACTGCACCAGCCGAGGTCCGCCTCAGCCGAATCTGCGCGCAAACGCTCGACCCGGCCGAGGTGGAGGCCGCAGTGACGAACCCTTCGGCAGGGGGTGTGGTCGTGTTCATCGGCAAAGTTCGCGATCATGATGGCGGACAACCGGTATCGGCGTTGGAGTACTCGGCGCACCCGAATGCCGACCGATTTCTCTACGACGTCTGCGCCGAGGTCGCGACCTCCACCGGCTTGCCGGTCGCCGCAGTGCATCGGATCGGCGACCTGACCATCGGCGACCTGGCGATCGTGGTCGCCGTCGCGGCTGCGCACCGCGCCGAAGCCTTTGCCGCGTGTAGCGGTTTGGTCGACCAGATCAAGCACCGAGTGCCGATATGGAAGCGTCAACACTTTGCCACCGGCCGCTCGGAATGGGTGAATTCCTGTGAATGATTGCCGCCGAGGTCAATTCGGCCCGTTACGGGACGTGGTCGCTGCCGTTGCCACTCCGAGGCACCTCCGCAAGACCGGTCCCGGATTTGGAGAATGTCTCGATGGGATCGGGTTACAGCGGCCGTGATCGTGTTCGATGCCAGCGAGTTCTACGCGCTCCACACAGGTCCCGCCTCGAGAATTGGTATGGGCGCCGCGGCATCGGCCGCCGAGATCGATGTCATGTTGGCAATCCATGATGCGGGCGAATTCGAAGTGCTGACGGGCAAAGTGGCCCTCTGCGATCCTGGCCACCTCGCAGCCGGATCGGCCGGCTCCCTTCAGGATCGACCTGTAGACGAGACAGTCCCGATATTCGCCTCGGTTCCGGTCGGGCGTCACTTGGTGCTGCTCACCACAGCGACCGAGCCCGGCGACGATCATTGTCAGGTCCTCGCCTATCTGAGTCTCGTGTTCAGTGATGCTCCGACGACGGCGATCACGCCGTGGATCGCCGAAGGTGGTGGTTCGCGATGCGGCGAGCCCGCAAACAATTTCTTGACCGTCGACGGCGGCGTCGCAGGATTGCTCGATGCCGCAGGTGCGGACCGGATCCCGTCCGGGTTCGACGTTGTGCGCGCTATCGACCGTGCACTGATAGCGAACAAGCTGTGGGCAAACATACCTCTGCCGATCGCGGAAACCAGCGAGACCGTCGTCGCCTGCCGGTCCGGCAAAGGTGCGTTTCCTGTCATGCAGTCTCTCGATGCGCAGGGAAATGTGACCGGTCTTCATGTCGACTTCGCGGTTGTCGGCCCCCGCAGCCGCAAAGCATGGTGGAAAAGTCGCCACTTGCACTGAAATGCGCCCCAGACAGTAGATCCGTAGTCAGCGCAGCGCGCGGCCACAGGCGCCGTTCGGCTCCGACATCCAGGTCGGCCACGGCTTGGAAGGGACACCCTTCGAAGGTGAACACCACAGCCCCCGACAGGTGCTGCCGAACGCATTCGGCGAGGCCGATGCACCGCTTATAAACCGGTACCCGAGAACCCCCCGGCAACCCGAGCCCCGGGATTTATCCCGAAATCGCCTCCGTAAGTTACTGACTGTTACTACTATTCAGTCAGTTGCGGTCCACTGACTGAGTCGGCGCGGCCCGCATGTGCCGAGATCGAGAAAGTTGGGGGATGCAACGATGCGCCCATTGGTGAGGATTCGCCGTGCCCGCTCGATGGCATTGGTCGCCACCACGGTGATTGCCGCGATGATGGTGCCGAGCAGCGCCTCGGCTGACCTGCAATCCGATATCTCCACCTTCGTTCAGGAACTCCTCGATGTCGGCCGCACCTCAGTGCCCCGCGCGGACTGCGGGCCTGGGTCGATGCCGGAAACCGGTCTGCAGGGCGACGTTCCGGCCGCCGACCGTAATAGTCGACGCAGCACTCAGGGCTACCGCTGCAATATGAGCATGCTCGGCGGTTTCGCGGGGCGCGGTGCCGGCATCACCTCCACCAGCTATGAAAACTGCGCCTATATGGGCTCGTTCTTTCCCGGCGACCTGATCAGCGAAGGCCGCGGCGTCCAGGTGCTCGACGTGTCCGATCCGGCGAACCCGCGACCGACGGCCACCCTGACCGAGCCCGCCATGCTCGCGGGCACCTGGGAGAGCCTGAAGGTGAACGTCGCGCGCAAACTGCTGGTCGGCACCGGCGTGCCGGTCGGAGAGGGCGTCGGCTACCTGTCGATCTACGACATCTCCGACTGCGCGCACCCGCGCCTGCTCAATCCGGGCGCGGGCACGAATCTGCTGATGCCGCTACCGATCACGACCCATGAGGGCGGCTTCTCCCCCGACGGCAACACCTATTGGGCCTCCGGCGTCGCCCCCGGTTTCGTCAGCGCCGTCGACCTCACCGACCCGAGCAACCCGCGCGTTATCTGGCAGGGCCTGACCGGTATCGAGGCGCACGGCTTCGGCATCAGCGCGGACGGCAATCGGATGTACCTGTCGGCACTGGGCGGATTCACCGTGCTCGACATCAGCGCGGTGCAGCGCCGCGACCTGAATCCGCAAGTGCACCACATCGGCCGGACCTTCTGGACCGACGGCTGGGCCACTCAGCACAGTATCCCGGTCACCTACGACGGCAAGCCGTACCTCTACACCGTCGACGAAGGTGGTTCCGGCGGTGTGAAACTCATCGACATCTCCGACGACACCGCACCGAAGGTCGCGGGCAAGATCAAGCTGGAGATCAACCTCCCGCAAAACATCGACAGCAATATCGGTTCGTCCATGGGTGGTTCGGTCTTCGCCTACGAATCGCACTACTGCGCTGCCGACCGCCCGACCGACCCCACCGCACTGGCCTGCGGTTGGATCTCTTCCGGCATTCGGGTCTTCGATATCCGCAACCCGCGCGACGTCCGCGAGATCGCCTACTTCAACCCACCGGCCCGCACCGGCCAGAACCTGTCGCTCTGGAATTCACCGCACGCCTTGGCCTCGATCATCGGTGTCCCGCTGATGACCGCGCCGCCCGCCGCCCGCGCGGTGCTGGAGGGACAGTTCAACCCGTGGGACGCATTGACCCCTCGCACCGGAAACCTCGCCTTCGGGGACGTCTCCACCGACTGGTGCTTCTCCCCGCCCGAGTGGCGCGGCAACCAGCTCTACGTCGCCTGCTCCGACAACGGATTCATGGTGCTGCAGCTCGACAACGAGGTGTACACCCCGCCAGCAGACCAGCAGTCGATCGTCGGGTCATAGCGGTGAACGAGGTCGATGCGAAAGCGAACATCTGGAACACCCGCTGGATCACAGTCGCCGCGATCACCTCGCTAGCCTTTGCGCTGATGGTGATCGGGGCGGCCCTACGCCCCCTCGTTCTTCCCGAAGACCACTCCGCCACACCGGTCCTCACCTCGGTAGAAGTCGGCTTCGCTCAGGATATGACCGCCCACCACCAGCAGGCGTTGATCATGGTGCAACGCCTGGACCGTGGCGCGGACCCCACCGTCCTGCGCCTGGCCCAACAGCTCGCCGACGCCCAACGCATCGAAATCGGCACCATGCTCGGCTGGCTCCGTCTGGCGAACGAGACCCCGCTGTCCCCCCACCCCATGGCCTGGATGCACACGGAAGAGCCCGCACCCCACCAGCACTCGGTCGCCGCACTCAACCGACCACCGGCACCGCGGGACTCCACCATGCCAGGCATGGCAACCATGGCCGAACTCGACGCCCTGGCCACCGCCCGCGGTCGAGACGCCGCAATCCTCTTCTTACAACTCATGTTCCGCCACCACCACGGCGGCCTCATCATGTCGCGAACAGCCGACCAGCTACTCCCCTCCGGCCCGGTCAAAGAATCCGCCCGCTCGATGTTCCAAAGCCAAAGCCAAGAAACCGGCGTAATCAGCGTCCTCCTCACTCAACTCGGCGGCCAACCCCTCCCCTAGCTCGACCTCCACCCGGCGCCGACCGCACTGTGATAGGCGATCCGAATAACAGCTCTACCGTATTCGTTGTCGCCGTTGCTCATCGAATCTACGAAGAGTCGACGAACCGGTACCAGCGCCCGTCGTACATCTGATATTCGATGCCGCGTTCGGCCGGTGCGCCCAGGCTCGGTGGCGCGCTCTCGGGCGGGAAGTAGGCAAATCCCTCCGAATTCTCCGACGTCCCTTGGACATAGAACAGGCAGCCGCCGTCACGTGGCGTGATGGCGGTAATGGCGTAAATGCCGAGTCGGGTGTGGCGACCGGGGTTGGCGCAGTCGATCGACTGATCTTCGAGGATGCCTCGGGAGACCTGCCAACCCGCATCCTGCGGGACCTCGAACCAGACCAGCGCGGCGAGCGCCGTGATCATCACCGGCACCGCGAGGCTGATCTGGATGGTGTGATATCGAACCAGACCGACCAGACCGAAGAACAGTGCGACCACGCTGACCGCCGAAAGCCCCACCCACAGGAGCACTTTGGTGAACTGATCACCGAGGGAGGCCAACTCCCAGCACAGGGCGGCGCACAACACCGCGACTACGCAGGTGATGAAGCCCATCCACAGCACGAACCAACGTGGAGCGCCCGAACGCGCGCGGGCGATACCAGCACTGCTCATACCGACAAGATACGTCGGCGAGCGCCCACCCGAACCTCAATCGCATGTCCTCGATCGGGCATTCATAAAGAAACCCCTGGCCGTGGCGGCCGAGAACGACGGCCACGAGCCAGGGGTGTTGTGTGCTAGACGATCAGCCCGGCGTCACAGCGGCGGGAAACCGGCCGAGCCGGTGACAGCCCAATTCCAGAACGACGCGGCGCGGTTGGCGACCAGGGCGATCACATCAAGGACAACGCTTCCCATAAAACTTCCTCACATCGGGCATCTTCAGTGCAGGCCAAGGGTAACGGATCGGCATAGGGCCCGAAACTCGCCGGCCACCGGACAGCGACCGTCGGGCAATACCAGAACCTCCTGGTCGGACTCGACGGCGACCAGGGGGTTCACAGTCGAGAACTCAGATGCAGGCCAGCGCCTTGGCCTCACGGCGACGGCGATGCAGGATCGGCTCGGTGTAGCCGTTGGGCTGCTTGGTGCCTTCGAGAACCAGTTCCTTGGCGGCCTGGAAGGCGATGCTGCCCGCGAAATCCGGCGCCATCGGCCGGTAGGTCGGATCGCCCGCGTTCTGCTTGTCCACCACCGGAGCCATCCGCTCCAGGCTGGCGAGCACCTCGGCGGCGGTGACAACGCCGTGGCGCAGCCAGTTCGCCATCAGCTGGCTCGAGATGCGCAGCGTCGCACGGTCTTCCATCAGCCCGACGTCGCGGATGTCGGGCACCTTGGAGCAGCCGACGCCGTGATCGATCCAGCGCACCACGTAGCCGAGAATGCCCTGCGAGTTGTTGTCCAGTTCCTGCCGCTTGTCCTCGGCCGACCAGTTCGGGTTCGCGGCCAGCGGGATCTCCAGGATCTGGTCGACGGTGGCGCGACGACCACCCGCGGCGATCTCCTGCTGCCGCGCGAAGACATCCACCTGGTGGTAGTGGGTGGCGTGCAGGGTGGCGGCGGTCGGCGAGGGCACCCATGCGGTGTTGGCGCCCGCACGCGGGTGGCCGATCTTCTGCTCGAGCATGTCGTGCATCAGATCCGGCATGGCCCACATGCCCTTGCCGATCTGCGCCTTGCCGGGCAGGCCGGCGGCCAGGCCGGTATCGACGTTCCAGTCCTCGTAGGACAGGATCCACTGCTGCTGCTTCATTTCGGCCTTGCGGACCATCGGCCCGGCCTCCATGGAGGTGTGGATCTCGTCGCCGGTGCGGTCGAGGAAGCCGGTGTTGATGAACACGACCCGCTCGCTCGCGGCCGCGATACAAGCCTTCAGGTTCACCGTCGTGCGGCGCTCCTCGTCCATGATGCCGACCTTGAGGGTGTTGCGCGGCAAGCCGAGCACGCCCTCGATCCGGCCGAACAGCTCATTGGTGAAGGCGACCTCGTCGGGGCCGTGCATCTTCGGCTTCACGATGTAGACCGAACCGGTGCGGCTGTTCTTCAGTTCGGTGTCACCGCGCAACGAGTGCGTGGCGATCAGCGAGGTGACCAGGCCGTCCATGATGCCTTCCGGCACCTCGTAGCCATCCTTGTCGATGATCGCGTCGCTGGTCATCAGGTGACCCACATTGCGCACGAACAGCAGCGAGCGGCCGTGCAGCACCAGCTCGCCACCGTCGAGCGCGGTGTAGACGCGGTCCGGGTTCATGGTGCGGGTGAAGGTCTTCTCGCCCTTGCTGACCTTCTCCGCCAGATCGCCCTTCATCAGACCGAGCCAGTTGTGGTAGCAGAGGACCTTGTCCTCGGCGTCCACCGCGGCGACCGAATCCTCGAAGTCCATGATCGTGGTGATCGCGGACTCCAGCACAACGTCCTTGACGCCGGCCGGGTCGGTCTTGCCGATCGGCGAGGAGCCGTCGATCTGGATTTCGGCATGCAGCCCGTTGTGCTTCAGCAGCACCGAAGTCGGCGAAGCCGGGTCACCCAGGTAGCCGACCAACACCGCGCCATCGGCGGCCAGCGTGGTGACCTCGTCATTGGCCATCGTGACGGCCAACTTGCCGTTGTCGATGGCGTAGTGCGTGGAGCTGCGGTGCGAGCCGTTGGCCAGCGGGGCCGCGGTGTCGAGGAAGTCGCGGGCGAACTCGATCACGCGGGCGCCGCGAACCGGGTTGTAGCCGCTGCCCTTCTCCGCGCCGTCGGCCTCGGAGATTGCGTCGGTGCCGTAAAGCGCGTCGTAGAGCGAGCCCCAGCGTGCGTTGGCCGCGTTGATCGCGAAGCGCGCGTTCATCACCGGAACCACCAGCTGCGGGCCCGCGGTGACTGCGATCTCGGTGTCGACGTTCTCGGTGGCGATCGCGAAGTCGGCCGGTTCCTCGCGCAGGTAACCGATCTCGCCGAGGAAGCTCTTGTAGGCGGCCTTGTCGTAGTTCGCGCCGGGGTGCTCGGCATGCCAGGCATCGAGCTTGCCCTGGATCTCGTCGCGTTCGGCCAGCAGGACGCGGTTGCGCGGCGCGAGGTCGTTGATGACCTGCTCGGCACCGGCCCAGAACGCGGCGGAATCCACGCCGGTACCGGGGAGCGCCTCGTTCTCGATGAACTCGTGGAGAACGCTGGCCACCTGGAGCCCGCCGACCTGAATCCGCTCTGTCATCTACTGCCTCACTTTTGAGAAAGCCGGGTAGGAAAATCGCAACCAATGTTACCCGTGGGTAGTGACACCTCTGTGCGTCGGGTCAATACGCCACACTCCCAGCGCCTTCCGCCACAGCATTCCGCCACGCCGACCCTCCGGTACCGATCGGTCTGCACGTCGCGTGATATCGCCCAGACCCTTGATTGTATCGGTCAGTACATTTAATGTACTGACTGGAACATTTCCTACAGGTTCATGCGCCTAGATCAATGGAGTGCAGGGTGTCGTTGCCGGGACAGTCGTTGTCGGACAAGGTCGTGTTGGTCACCGGAGGTAGCCGGGGCCTTGGCAGGGAGATGGTGCTGGCGTTCGCGGAGGCAGGCGCCGACGTGGTGGTCGCCAGCCGCAAGCTCGACGGGTGCGTCGCGCTCGCCGACGAGGTGAAGGACACCCATGGCCGCCGGGCATTGCCGGTGGCGTGCAATGTCAGCGATTGGGCGCAGTGCGATGCGTTGGTCGAGACCGCCTACGCCGAATTCGGCAAGGTCGACGTGCTGGTCAACAACGCGGGAATGTCGCTGCTGTATCCGAGCCTGGACCAGGTGACCGAGGCGATGTTCGACAAGGTGGTCGGGGTGAACCTCAAAGGTCCGTTCCGGCTGTCCACCTTGATCGGCACCCGCATGGCGGCAGCGGGCGGCGGCGCGATCATCAATATCTCCTCGATCGAGGCAACCAGGCCCGAGCCGCTCGCGGTCCCCTACGCCGCGGCGAAGGCCGGGTTGTCCAACCTGACCGGCGGTCTCGCGCAGACGTTCGGACCGACGGTACGCGTCAACACCATCCAGTGCGGCGCGTTCGCCACCGATATCGCCAAGTCGTGGCCCGATGAGTTGCGGGCGGAGATGACCAGACACAACGCCCTGGCCCGGGTGGGTGAACCGAATGAGATCGTCGGCGCCGCACTCTTCTTCGCCACCGACGCATCGGCATTCTGCACCGGAGCCACCCTGGCCTTGGACGGTGGCTGGCGATGACGACACTCGGACACGAAGGCACGCAAACGATTTCGCGCAACACCGCACTCGACGATGTGAATGGCGGCACCCGATGAAAGCATTGACCTACGCAGGCCCGCAGCAGATTTCGTTCACCGAGGTGCCCGATCCCGTCTTACCGGGGCGAGATGGGGCGATCATCCGCGTTACCGCGGCGGGCATCTGCGGTAGCGATCTGCACATCTACGCCGGACACGGCTTCACCGACGGCACCGGGTACACCGTCGGCCACGAAGCGGTCGGCGAGATCATCGAACTCGGCCCGGAGGTAGAGGGTTTCGCGATCGGTGACCGAGTGCTGGCGTCCGCCTCGGTCGGCTGTGACCGGTGTGCGCAGTGTAAGACGGGCATCGTCGCCGCCTGCGAACGCCATCCACTGCCGATCGACGCCTGCTACGGGCTCGGCGGATCGCTGGCAGGCACGCAGGCCGAACTGCTCGCGGTCCCGCATGCCGAAGGCAACCTGGTACGGCTACCCGACGCGGTCGGCGACGACGCCGCGGTCGTCCTGACCGACAACGCCCCCACCGCCTGGTACGGGGCGCGCCGTGCCCGCATTGCGCCTGGTGACACCGTGGTCGTCATCGGGCTCGGCCCCGTCGGGCTGATGGCGGTCCAGTCGGCCTTCGCGATGGGCGCCGCGCGCGTGCTCGGCGTCGATCTGGTCGCCGAACGCCGCAAGCGGGCCGCCGAATTGGGCGCCGAGCCCATCGAGTCCGACGACCCCAAGGCCGCCATCCGCGAGATGCTCGGCGGCGGTGCGGATGTCGCGATCGAGGCGGTCGGCGCCGATGCGACGATCAAGCTCGCCATCAGCGCGGTCGGTCATCGCGGCAGGGTGAGCGTTGTCGGGGTCAGCCAGAATCGCGCCTTCCCGTTCCATATGCAGTTGGCGCAGGTCAAGGAGCTCGAATTCCACATCGGGCTGTGCTCGATCCAATACGAAGTGCCCGCACTGCTGCGCCTCACGGCGGCCGGGCGACTGAATCCGGAAGCGGTTGTCTCGCATCGACTCCCGATGTCGGAGGGGCCGAGCGCCTACCGGATGTTCGCCGAAAGGGCAGACGGGGTTTCCAAAGTCGTGCTGGATCCACGACGATGACCGAAATCGCCGCGCCACGTCGCCGCGGCCGTCCGCCCGCGGCGGAGACGACCGCCGAAGCGACCCGCGAACGCATCGTGGAGGCCGCGGTGGAGCTGTTCGCGGAGAAGGGTTTCCACGGCACCGGTGTGGCCGAGATCGGCGATCGAGCCGGGGTCCAGCGTGGCGCGCTGTACTACCACATCAGGTCCAAGGAAGAGCTGCTGTGGCAGATCCTGCGCGACTACATCCAATTGATGCTCATCGATGCGCAGCAGATCGCCGACAACGATGACGACCCGATCACCAAGCTGCGCAAGCTGATCCACAGTCACGTCGACCTGATCGTCCGGCACCGACGCGAAGTCGCCATCCAATTGCGCGACGTCACCGCTCTGACCGGTGACCGAGGCACCGAGCTGCAGGATCTGCGCGATCAGGTGCAGCAGTGCTGGCAGCGCGTCATCGACGCGGGCCGCGCCTGCGGACTACTACGCACCGATGACCACGTCGTCACCAACAGCGTGCTCGGCATGCTGAACATGGTGACCTTCTGGTACCGCCCGCACGGCGGGCACACACCGGAGGAGATCGCCGACATCCTCGCGACCACCTTCCTCGACGGCATCGCTCATCCGAGCGAACAGACGAAAGGCTGACCATGGCTTGGGATTTCGAAACCGACCCGGAGTATCAGAAGAAGCTGGACTGGGCAGCGGAATTCGTCCGCACCGAGGTGGAGCCCCTGGATCTGCTCTACCCGAATCCCTACGACCGCACCGACACCGAGGCCATGGCGCTGATGCGGCCGCTCAAAGAGCAGGTGAAGGAGCATGGCCTGTGGGCCTGCCATCTCGGGCCGGAACTCGGCGGCCCCGGCTATGGGCAGATGAAGCTCGCGCTGCTCAATGAGGTGCTCGGCACCTCGATGTGGGCGCCTTCGGTATTCGGTTGTCAGGCACCGGATTCCGGCAACGCGGAAATTCTCGCGCACTACGGCACGCCGGAACAGAAGGCGAAGTACCTGGAGCCGCTGCTGTCCGGCGAGATCGGCTCCTGCTATGTGATGACCGAGCCGACCGGCGGCTCGGATCCGACGACGTTCAAGACCACAGCCGTGCGCGACGGCGACTCCTGGGTGATCAACGGTGAGAAGTGGTTCAACTCGAACGCGCAGTTCGCCAGCTTCCACATCGTCATGGTGGTTACCAATACCGAAGTCAGCGCGTACCAGGGCATGTCGATGTTCATCGTGCCCGCCGGCACTCCCGGCTTGGAGATCGTCAAGAACTTTCACGTCAACGGCTTCAGCGAGCACGAGGGCCACCTGCGCTTCACCGACGTCCGGGTGCCCGCCGACCACCTCCTCGGCGCCGAGGGCCAGGGCTTCATCGTGGCCCAGACCCGCCTCGGCGGCGGCCGCGTGCACCACGCCATGCGCACAGTCGCGTTGGCGCGCAAGGCCTTCGACATGATGGCGGAGCGCGCCGTCTCGCGGCCGATGCGCAAGGGCCCGCTGGCCGGTCTGCAGATGACGCAGGAACGCATCGCGGACAGCTGGATCGAGATGGAACAGTTCCGCCTGCTCGTGCTGCGCACCGCCTGGCGCATAGACAAGGAACAGGACTACCTGAAGGTGCGCAAGGACATTGCCGCCATCAAGGTCGCGATGCCCAAGGTGATGCACGACATCGCCCAGCGCGCACTGCACCTGCACGGCGCCATCGGCGTCAGCACCGATCTCCCGTTCGTCGACATGATGAACTACGCCGAGGTCATGGCCATCGCCGACGGTCCGACCGAGGTCCACAAGATCACCCTCGCCAAGGAAGTCCTGAAAGACTACGCACCCGGCGACCCGGTCTACCCGAGCGGCTACCGCCCCGCCCTGCGCGAACAAGCGCGCGAGCTGGTGGCCCACCGCCTCGAGCACATCGTCGGAAGCCTCTGACGCTACTGCGCGACCGCCCTACGAGGCGCGGGTCGCCGGGTCGAGGGTGTGGAGCGAGTCCGAGTACGGCGCGACGGGACTCAGTTTCAACACCGTGGGCATGTGGCGGGTCAGTGCGGACGGGCCGGTGAATTCCACTCGGCCCGTTCGCATGGCGTGCGACAGGGGCATGCGGCCGAGCCAGACCTGGTAGAGAGAGGCGACGTCGGCGGTGATGGTGACGTCGACCGGGTAGCCGGGATCACCGTCACAGACCGAGGCGATGCCGGATTCGACGACGATCCAGTAACGGCGGACCTCGTCGCTGAAGCGGACCGCGAGCACGTGCCGTTTGCCGGGAAAGGCCGAGGTGTCGAGCCGGGAGTGCATCCACCAGACCAGCAAGCCGGCGTCGAGTTCCTCGGGCCTGGGTTCGCCGAAGGTCCAGCGGGCGCCCCATTCGCCGAGGCCGAAGAGAATCGGTTCCAGCCCTTGCCCTGCCGCGGTGAGCAGATAGTGCCCGCCGGCCTTTTCGACGAGACCGGCCCGCTCGAACTGGCGCAGCCGCTTGGTGAGCAGGCTGCGCGACAGACCGGGCAGGCCGCGGGCCAGATCGTTGAATCGGGACGTGCCGATGAGCAGGTCGCGCAGGATGAGCAACGACCAGCGCTCACCGAGCACGTCGAGGGCCCTCGAGATCGGGCAGTACTGGCCGTACCCCGCGGTCCATGGGTGGCCGCCGGACAGGTGCTCGGCCGGGCGCTCTGTAGTACGGATCATGGTCACCTCACGAACGGGTCCATTTTCTGGACCGGGGGAGTCCACTTTCTGGACTATCTGTTTATCGCGGCCGTTTCTAACTTCGAAACATGACAACTACCGCTGCAGACACCACCGAGACCACCACCGAATGGATCGCGATCGCGCGTCAGGTCGGCCAGAATCTGAGCCCCGGCGTCGCCGCCCGCGACCGGACCGGGGATATCGCCGTAGACGCCTTCGATCTGCTGCGTGACACCGGACTCTCGGCCGCGCTCGTGCCAACCGAATTAGGCGGCGGCGGAGCCACCCACCGGGAGATGGGTGAGATCCTGCGCGAACTCGGCCGCCACGACCCGTCCACGGCGGTCGCTTTCGCCATGCATTCGCATCTGGTAGCCGCGCAGCTGTGGCGGCATCGCCACGGAATCGACGCAACGCCGGTCTTCACCAAGGTGGCGGCGGGCGCGATCCTGGTCAGCACCGGCGCTTCGGACTGGGTCGACTCCAATGGCCGGGCCTCGCGCGTCGAGGGCGGCTATCGAGTGAGTGCGCGCAAGGCCCCGGCCAGTGGCTGTGAGGTCGGCACGGTCTTCGTCACCAGCATCCGATGGCAGGACGCCCCCGGCGGACCGCAGGTGCTGCATTGCGCAATCCCGCGCACCGCGGACGGGGTGCGGATCGAAAAGACCTGGGACACACTCGGTTTGCGGGCGAGCGGATCACACACCGTGGTCTTCGACGAGGTCTACGTCCCCGACGCGGCGGTCTCGCTGGTCCGCCCGGCCAACGTCTGGCCGCCGGTACTGAACGTGGTGATCGGCGCCGCGATGCCGCTGGTGATGGCCGCTTATCTCGGCATCGCCGACGGCGCGGTCGAATTGGCCGCCTTGCTGGCGGCCGATCGCACCGACCCGCACACCTTCCAACTGGCAGGCGAAATGATGAACGCCCACACCACCGCCGCCGACCTCATCGCGGCCATGTTCACCGACTCCGACAACCTGCGTTTCGACAACACCGACGCCTATGCGAGCCGCACCCTCAGCCGCAAAACCGTGGCCGCCGATTCCCTCGTCTCCGCCGTCCGCCTGGCCATCGAAACCGTTGGCGGCCTGGGCTACTCACGGACCTGCGAAATCGAGATGCGCTACCGCGACGTGCACGGCAGCCTGTTCCATCCACTCCCGCGGGCCAAACAGACCCGATTCAGCGGGCGCGTGCTGTTGGGCCATACCCCGATCGGCTGAACATCCTGGCGACTGCTCGCGGGTCGGTCGCAACAACACCGCTGGCGACTGCTCGCAGGTCGCTTGAAACAGTACCGCTGGCGACTGCTCGCAGGTCGCTCGAAACAGTACCGCTGGCGAAGTTAACGCCGAGGCGGGCGCTCCGGATAACCAGTTGGGGGCGAAATCCCCGGCAACGAGGTTGAATGGGTCGTGACCGTGGTCATGACATCCGGAGGAGAGCCATGGTGTCCGTCCGTACGATAGCTCGTTCTCCGATCACCTGGGCGCTGACCGCGCTACTGGTGATCGGCATCGGCGTCGGCCTTGCGCTGCTCGAGCCGTGGCGGCTGTTCACCGATACGACCGTGAACGAGACGGCCCCGTCGATCGCCGCCCCAGCCTCTCCTGGCGTCGCCGCGCAGCAGCCACGCACGCTCGCCTCCGGAACATTGATCTCCCATGAACACACGACATCCGGGACCGTGGCGATCCTGCAACTGCCGGACGGCAGTCGAGTGCTGCGTCTGGAAGACCTCGACACCTCCGACGGACCGGACCTGCACGTGTGGCTCACCGACGCGCCGGTGCTCGAAGGGCGCGACGGATGGGGCGTATTCGACGACGGCGAGCACACCGACCTCGGCAGCCTGAAAGGGAACAAGGGCAGCCAGAACTACCCGGTCCCCACCGACGCCGACCTGTCGACGTTGACCAGCGTGAGCATCTGGTGCGACCGCTTCAACGTCTCCTTCGGCGCGGCCCGACTCCAGCAGGGCTGATCGGCAGCAAACTTCCTGCCGCACAGCGCGGCCCTCATATGGAGTTGATCGCGGCTGCCGGTATCGACACCCGACCGGATCACATCCGAGGCATTCCCGGAGGCGAGAAGCCCCGCGCTGGGCCGACGGCGGAAAATGTCTACTCTTTGTCGGCCGTGGTTCTCGTCGAACTCGCCGGACAGACCGTACGGTTGTCAGCGTGGGGACCAAAGGAGTCGCCAGCGGCTACCAGCCGGCTTCGGAACGAGCACACCCGGGGTATGAACAATGATGATTCGCAGGATAATCGGCGCCGTCGTGGGAACCGTCACGATCGGCGCGGCAGGCGCCGTCGGCGGAGCGGGCGCGGCACCGGCCGCATCCGAATGCCCGGATCTCTACGTCGTCGCGATACCAGGCACCTGGGAGACCTCCGATACCAAGCCCGGTGAGGGCATGCTCGCGAGCGTCACTCGCGATCTGCCCTCCGACGTGCGCACCGACTACGTGACCTACGCCGCCACCGCGTTCCCCTGGGAAGGCGACGTCTACGGCCGCTCCAAGAAGCAGGCCGTCGACAACGCGCGCGGCTTGGTCACCGCCATGGCCCAGCAGTGCGGTGCGACGAAGATCGCGCTCATCGGCTACAGCCAGGGCGCCGACGCGGCCGGTGACCTCGCCGCCGAAATCGGCACCGGCTTCGGTCCGGTCCGGCCGGAGCGCATCGCCGCGGTCGGCCTGGTTTCGGATCCGCGCCGCTCCCCGAACGACGCTTTGGTCGGACCGCCGGTGCAGGGCGCGGGTGCGGGTGGTCCGCGAATCGGCGGCTTCGGCTTCCTCAGCCACAAGACCCGGACCTTCTGCGCGGACGGCGATCTGTACTGCGCGACCCCGCCCACCGATTTCGCGGCCCGTTTCGCGGGCTTCCTCGCGCAGGCCTCCAATCCCGACCCCGCGCAACTGTGGCGATACCAGGAGGAAGCTGTCGCGATCTTCAATGATCTGATGGCCGCGGGCGTTGTCCCGTTGCTGCAGAACCAGCTCGCCGATCCCGGCATGGATGAGCGCAAGCAGAAGATCGAAGAGTTCTACAACTCGTTCGTCCATCAGAACTATCCCGCCTACGTCGTCGACCCGTCGGGCGCCACCGCCACCTCGTGGCTGCGCAAGTGGCTGGTCGACCAGATATGAGCCGGTAGACAGCAGACCCGCACAACGCACCCGCCGAAAAATGACCCGACAACGGCGGGTGTGTTGTGCCACCATGTGATTCGACGATGATCACCCGCTTCCGAGGGTGGTCCCGAGCACCCCGAAAGGAGGAGGTGGCTTTGACCTACATGTCCGATACCAGCAGTGGACCGGATCTCGGCCGCCTCCAGGCCGGCAACTGACCGCCCGCCACCCTCCTTCTAATTCGCTCGCACTCTTCTCGAAACATGGTGATTCCCATGACGTTCCACCGTGCCACCGATCCGGTGGTGTTGACTGTCGATAACTGGATACACACGCGAGTGCTGGTGCTCAACGCCAGCTACGAGGCGCTCGACGAGATCACCGCCGAACGGGCCATCGTGCTGGTCATGGGCGGGGCCGCCGAGTCGGTCGCCGACCGGGAGCCGCACTTCCCGATCCGGTCCAAGCACCTCGAGATCGCGCTGCCGCAGACCATCCGGTTGCGGCGCTACGTGTACCTCGAGCATGTGGTGCGCGTACAGGACGAGAGCCGCGCCACGCTGGCCGGCGTGCTGCGCCGCGACAGCCACCGATGCGGCTACTGCGCCGCATGGGCCCGCACCGTCGATCACATCCGCCCGCGCAGCCGCGGCGGACCGAACACGTGGAGCAACCTGATCGCCTGCTGCGCGCCGTGCAACACGATCAAGGCCGACCGCACCCCGGAGGAGGCGGGCATGCGGCTGCTGTGGGAGCCGAAGGCGCCCAATCACCTGGAGCAGCGGCAGCGGCGGATCTGGAAGCAACTGGCAGGCACTTGAGCCGCGAGAGAAAGGAGAAGGATCGCCATGATCGTCCGACTGGAGACAACCGCACCCGCCGAAGTGACACTGACCGACCTGCTCCCGCTCTCGGACAGCCAGGGCTGGCACCGGGCGGCCTGCCGCGGCGACCCGAACCACGAGGCGTGGTTTCCGTACCCGTCGCAGGATTTCGACTACGCCCGCGAGATCTGCGCGGGCTGCCCCATCCTGGCGGCCTGCGGTGAATTCGCTGCTCGCACCAGTCAATCCGGCGTCTGGGGTGGCCATGAATTCGATCGCGGGCGGATGATCCGCGAATAGGTAAGCGCCGATGGCGCAACTATCCCCGGAAAGCCGGGACCCGCACCCGTTGTGGATCCCGGCTTTCGCCGGTACGACGGGCACTGCATGTCGGACGTCTCGATCGGGACCACAGTCGCTCGGCAAATCTCACGTGAACATACACTTGAACTCGTGGGCACTCATCGCAGCGGAACCCGGTCCCGGGGCGTCAGCAAAGGTCCGGTTATCGCCGTAGTGGTCGTCGTGCTGCTAGTCGCGGGTGTTTTCGCGTGGAACAAGCTGAGCAATCGGGCCGCCGATCAGGACAGTGCCGCCGCGGCGGAGTGCGTGGAAGGGCCCGCGACGCTGTATGTCACGGCCGACCCGGACATCGCGCCCTCGGTGCGCACGATCGCCGACGGCTACAACGCCACCAATCCGCACATCCGTGATCACTGCGCCAAGGTGGAGGTGACCGCCCAGCCGTCCGCGGCGATGGTGGCGGCCTTCACCGCGAACGCGCCGTGGAACCAGCAGCTCGGGCCGCAACCCGCACTGTGGATCGCCGATTCGCTGCGGTCCATCGAATCCGTACGAGTGCCGGGCCTGATCGAGGGCAATCCGGCGCCGGTCGCGGCGAGCCCGATCGTGCTCGCCGTTCCCGAGGACTTGCGCCGCGCACTCGACGAGGCCAAGGTCACCTGGTCGGATCTGCCACGCCTGCAACAGGGTTCGCTTACCGAGATCGGCCTGTCCGGGTGGGCGGGACTGCGCATGGCACTGCCGCCCGGTGACGCGACGCTGGCCGCGGCCAGCGCGGTGGGCTCGACGGTATCCGGCACCGATCCGCTCTCCGATCAGGCCGCACAGTCCGGGCAGGTGGTATCAGCGATCTCCCTGCTCGCTGCCAAAGCACCCGAAGCGCAAGACATTACGACGGCGCTGGCCACTGTCGCCGGAGCGCCTCAACCGGCGAGCGCACCCATTCATGCGGTAGCCGCCACCGAACAACAGGCAAAGGCCCAGGGCGGGCTGGCCATGTTCAGCCCCGCCGGTTCCGCACCGGTGGCCGACCACCCGGCCGCGCTGATGTCGGGCCCATGGGTGGACAAGACGCAGAACCTGATCGCAGGCATATTCGCCGACTATCTGCGCACGCCGCAACAAGCGCAGACCTTCACCGCCGCCGGTTTCGCCGCCGCACCGGCCACTGCCACCGCCGTGCCCTCCAGGGCAGCGCTGGACAAAGTGCGCGCCACCCTCGCCAACCCGGTTCTCGGCGTGCAGTCGACCGTGTTGCTCGATGTCTCCGCCTCGATGGGCAACACCGAGGGCTCGGCCACCCGGCTGGCCAATGTCCTTGCCGCCCTTCGCTCGACCATGAACGTGATGCCGCCGGACTTCGGTCTCGGCGTGTGGACCTTCGGCAAGAACCTCGACGGCACCACCCCCTACCAGGTCCAAACAGTGACCGCGCCGCTGACCGACGACCAACGCACCGCACTCACCACCGCGCTGAACACCGTGCGCCCCGACGAATCCCGCACCGACCAGGCTTACCCGTCCCTGCTGGCCGCCTACCGCGCCGCGGCAACGGGATACACCGCGGGCCGCACCAATTCGGTTCTCCTCATCACCGACGGCCCCGACGACGACTCGACGGTCACCGGCGCCAAGCTGCTCGCCGACCTCACCGCCGCCACCGACAAGTCGCGCCCGGTCCGCATCGACGTCATCGTCCTAGCGGGCAACGGCACCGAAACCCTCCGAACCGCCGCGCAAAGCACCGGCGGCACCTACACCCGTCTCGCCAGCTCCGACGACATCAGCTTCGGCACCGCGATGGTCCACGCCCTCACCACCCCCTGAACCGGCGCGGCCGGAGACCCCCGCGTATCGCAGGGCATCGTCGGCCCGTCCAGGAGGATCGCCCACTTCCGTTTGCGGCGCAACTTCGCTCCGCAATGGCGACACCGAGCGAACGACCGCGACCGTCGTCCACTCCACACCGGCCAGCTCAGCGGCCTCCGGGACGTCGTCCGCGGTCGCGGCAGATACCGCAACGATTCGATCGACCACGACCGAGAGGCCCCATTCGGCTGCGGTACAGCGAGGGTGGTACCGCGAGTCAGTCGGCGTAGGCCTCGAGGGGCGGGCAGGAGCAGACCAGGTTGCGGTCGCCATAGGCGCCGTCGATGCGGCGGACCGAAGGCCAGACCTTGCCGCGGTCGGGGGTCAGGCCGTGCGGGAATACGGCGATTTCGCGGCTGTAGGGGTGGTTCCATTCACCGACGAGGCAGGCCGCGGTGTGGGGTGCGCCGCGCAATGGGTTGTCCTCCACCGGCCATACGCCTGCGGCGACCTTGTTGATTTCGTCGCGGATCGAGGTCATCGCGAGGATGAACTCGTCGAGTTCGGCCAGGTTTTCGCTTTCGGTGGGTTCCACCATCAACGTGCCCGCTACCGGAAAGCTCATGGTCGGGGCATGGAAACCGTAGTCCGCCAGGCGCTTTGCGACATCGTCCACGGTGACACCGGTCTGCTTGGTGATCTCCCGCAGATCCAGGATGCACTCGTGTGCCACCATGCCGTGCTCGCCGGTGTAGAGCACCGGGAAGTGCTCGTCGAGGCGCCGGGCGATGTAGTTGGCCGAGGCGATCGCCGTCAGCGTCGCCTTGCGCAGGCCGTCGGCCCCCATCATCCGGATGTAGGCCCAGGTGATCGGCAGGATCGAGGCCGAACCGTACTCGGCCGCTGACACCGCGTGCGAACCGGGTTCGAGCGGATCGCCCGGCAGGTACGGGGCCAGGTGCGAGCGCACCGCGACCGGGCCGACACCCGGACCGCCGCCACCGTGCGGGATGCAGAAGGTCTTGTGCAGGTTGAGGTGACTCACGTCGCCACCGAAGCGGCCCGGACGGGCAAGTCCGACAAGCGCATTCAGGTTCGCGCCGTCGACGTACACCTGACCGCCGGCATCGTGCACCAGTGCGCACAGCTCGGCGACCTCATGCTCGTACACGCCGTGCGTGGACGGGTAGGTGATCATGATGCAGGCCAGCCGGTCGGCGTGGTCGGCGATCTTGGCGCGCAGGTCGTCCAGGTCGACGTCACCGTTGTCGCGGCACTTCACCATCTCCACACGCAGCCCGGCCATGGCGGCGGACGCCGCGTTGGTGCCGTGGGCGCTGGACGGAATCAGGCACGTATCCCGGTGCGTGTCACCGCGATCCAGATGGTATCGCCGGATGGCGAGCAGCCCGGCGTACTCGCCCTGACTACCGGCGTTCGGCTGCAGGCTCACCGAGTCGTATCCGGTGATCGCCGACAGCCAGCTCTCCAGATCGTGGATCACCCGCAACAGGCCCGGCGCATCCTCGACCGGCGCATACGGATGCACCCTGGCGAAGCCCGGCCAGGTGATCGCCTCCATCTCGGCGGTCGCGTTCAGCTTCATGGTGCAGGAACCGAGCGGAATCATGCTGCGGTCCAAGGCAATATCCTTGTCCGACAGCCGCCGCAGGTATCGCAGCATCGCAGTCTCGGTGTGGTAGCTGGTGAACGCCGGGTGCATCAGGTATTCGGAGGCACGGGTCTCGATCGACCCGCTCGCGGACGCGGGCGCGGATGCCTCGGAAGACAGTGCGGTGCCGAAGGATTCGAGCACGGCGGCGACATGCGCCTGGGTGGTGGCTTCGTCGCAGGCGATACCGACGTGATCGGCGTCTACCAGCCGCAAGTTGATGCCACGCGACTTCGCCTTCGCCACAACGGCTTCCGCACCGCCGGGCACCTGCACCAGCACGGTGTCGAAGAAGCTGTCGTGCACAACCGCGCCGTCGAGTCCGGCGGCGATGGCCCGCGCGTGTCCGTGCACCCGTCGCGCGATCTCCCGCAGCCCATCGGGACCGTGGTAGCTGGCGTACATCGCAGCCAGGATGGCCAGCAGCACCTGGGCGGTACAGATATTGGAGGTCGCCTTCTCACGGCGAATGTGCTGCTCGCGGGTCTGCAGTGCGAGCCGGTAGGCGACCGAGCCGTCGGCATCCACCGATACGCCGACCAGTCGGCCCGGCAACTGCCGCGCATGCTTGGAGTGGACGGACAGATATCCGGCGTGCGGTCCGCCGAAGCCCATCGGCACACCGAACCGCTGCGTGGTGCCGAAACACGCGTCGGCGCCCAGTTCCCCCGGCGGCGTGATCAGTGTCAGCGCAAGCAGATCCGCACCGACGGCAACCAGCGCACCGCGCTCGTGGGCCGCCTCGATGAGCGGCGCCCAGTCCACCACGCGCCCCGAGGCGCCCGGAATCTGGACCAGCACACCGAAGAACTCGCCGTCTGGCAGTCCGAGAGACAGGTCGGTCTCGACGATTTCGATGCCGAGCGGCTCGGCCCGGGTGTAGAGCACGGTCTTGGTCTGCGGAAACAGGTCGGTGTCGATGAGCAGCCGCTCGGACTTCGAACGACCGGCTCTGCGCAACAGCGTCATCGCCTCGGCGGCCGCGGTGGCCTCGTCGAGCATGGAGGAGTTGGCGACCTCCATTCCGGTCAGGTCCGACACCATGGTCTGGAAGTTGAGCAGCGCTTCGAGGCGGCCCTGGCTGATCTCCGGCTGGTAGGGCGTGTAGGCGGTGTACCAGGCAGGGTTTTCCAGCAGGCTGCGCACCAGCACGGGCGGGGTCAACGTGTCGTAGTAGCCGAGGCCGATCATCGAGGTCGCGACGGTGTTCGAATGGGCCAGCTCGGCCAGCTCGGTGAGCACCTCATGCTCGGTGGCCGCAGGCGGGAGGATGTCGAGGCCGGAGCCGTCGAGGATGCTCGCGGGCAACGCGGCGGTCGCGAGCTCGTCCAGCGAACCGACGCCGACGACGTCCAGGATCCGGGCGAGTTCGTCCCGGTCGGGTCCGATATGGCGGTCGGCGAATGATCGAGTCACGGCAGCTCCAAGGTCGGGCGGGTCGACCACGCGGTCGACGGGTACCAGCCCTCCCCCTCTGTCGTGGAGCCTGAGAGATTCGGGGTGCGACCCCTTTCCCCATGGGCGGGCGACCGTGCGCTGTCTGCAGCGGTCACCACTTTCCAGAGGCGTCGAAGCCCGTACGGTCCCTGTTGCCTGAGAGATTGACGGGGAGGTGCTGCTCCTTCGGCGCCCGGGCTCTTATGAAGACCGGGACTCTCCCGCACGGCGGCGACGCACCGCTAGTTTATGCCGCGCGCGCAACGAACCGCGCCACTGGACCCCGAATGGACGTGTCGTCCTCGTCACGTCGGCCCTGCAGAAAGTGCCCGCCGTATGCGGCGGGCACTCCACCACGAAATTTCTAGCCGGTCTTCTGGTTCATTCGCGCCTTGCGACGGAACGACAGTTCATCCTCGGGACGCTCGCTCGCGCTGCCGCTGACGGCCCGCTCGGCTGGGAAGTTGGCGATCGCGCCGGTCAACTCGCGCATTGCACCGCTCACCGCGATGCCGAAAACGCCCTGCCCACCCTGCAGTAAATCAACTACCTCCTCAGCCGAGGTGCATTCGTACACCGAGGTGCCATCGGAGAACAGGGTGATGCCTGCCAGGTCCGCTACGCCGCGGCTGCGCAGATGATCGACCGCGATGCGGATGTTCTGCAGCGAGATCCCCGCGTCCAATAGTCGCTTCACGATCTTCAGGACCAGGATGTCTTTGAACGAATACAGCCGCTGACTGCCAGAGCCCGCGGCACTACGGATAGACGGCACGACTAAACCGGTGCGCGCCCAGTAGTCGAGCTGCCGGTAGGTGATCCCGGCCACCTGGCATGCGCTGGGGACGCGGTAGCCGACGAGATCGTCAGGTACCGAGTCGTCCGGGAACAGGCCTGGCTGTACCACTCCCTGCGATTGCTCTGCCACTGACCACTCCCTTGCTTCGCCGCCGCCTTGGCCTCATCAATGACCGGCTCCGTTGACCACATACACCCAGTCAGAACGGACGTGGCCCAACTATCGAGATTACTCCCCCTGATTGTCACGGGAGCGGCATCGTCCGACCAAACGCGACGCGCGGTAAGAGTCTAGACCTGTACTCGAGGTCTAGAAAAAAGTTCAAATCCCTCAGCTGTCAGTCGCTTTGAAGTCGTCCGGCGAAACCGATTCGAGGAACTCCTTGAACTTCTCGACCTCGTCTTCACGCTCGTCCGGCATGACCAATCCGGCTTCCTCGAGGACGGGTTCCTCGGCATAGATCGGGCAACCGACCCGCAAGGCGATCGCTACCGAATCCGAGGGCCGCGCGGAGATCCGTAGATCGTTCTCGAATACCAGATCCGCGTAGAAGGTGCCCTCCTGCAGATCGACGATCCGGACTTCCTTGAGGGTGTGCCCGAGGTCGGTGATCAGGATCTTGATCAGATCGTGGGTCAGTGGACGGATCGGGGTCACCCCTTCCTGCTCGAGCACGATCGCAGTCGCCTCGGCCTGTCCGATCCAGATCGGTAGATACCGATCACCCGACGCCTCGCGGAGCAACAGCACGGGCTGGTTCTGTGGCTGCTCGACACGGATGCCGATCACGCGCATTTCACTCATGCCTTGGCCTCGCTAACGCTCAGCTCCGGCATGCGCGAAGCACACTGTGACATGATTCGCTCGCTGCGCTCACTCATCGCACTGCCTCCCAATACTTCGCCGGCCACCCGGCATGAACTACCGCAGAGCTCGCCGTACCACCGAGTCTAAGCGAACGGGGAGGTGTCCAGCGATCCGTGTGCACAGCCGAAATCTGCGTGTTGTCGGAGTGGAACCCGCTCGCGCGGCGACGAGGAACCCCGCGCCGAAGACTCAGCCGCCGAGCGAGTTCCGAACCGATGCTTTTACCAGACAGGTGTGCAGGGTCAACGACAGCGCCGCGAGCTCGCGCACCGTCTCTTCCGCGCGAGCGCGGGCGCCCGCATCGCGACTCTTGGCGATCGGGGCCGCTATCTGGGCGACCAGTGCCGCCTCCCGGTCCGCGGCAAGCTTGAAGGCACGTAAATGCCGTGCCTCCAGTCCGAATTCCGCCATCGCTTTTGCGGTCCGCGCAAGCGTCACCGCCTCGGCGTCGAAGAATCCCGCGGCGCCGGGGGTGATCAGGTTCGCCCGGATCAGGTCGGTCAAGAACTTCTCGTCGATGTCGGCCTGCGTGAGCAGATCGGCACGGGTGAGCCGTATTTCATGATCGAATCGCAGCTCGTCCGGCGAGACCTCACCCGGCACGACGCCGAGCCTGCGCGGCGCGCTGACGCTCGCGCCGCGCGCGGACTGACCATTGTCGGATGGTGTGGCGAGCTCGTTGTCACGCACGGAGTGCGCCCGGGCGCGGGCTTCCCGCACACCGAGCGTCGCCGCACCGCTGTCGATCGCTTCGAGCTGTTCCTTGATCACCTTCAACGGCAGGTACTGGTCGCGTTGCGCGGTCAGCACAAACCTGAGCCGTTCACAGTCGGCGATCGAGAATCTGCGGTATCCGGACGGAGTGCGCTCCGGCCGGATCAGACCCTCGGCCTCGAGGAAACGGATCTTCGAGATGGTGATGTCCGGAAAGTCCGGCCGCAGCAAGTCCAGCACGGAGCCGATCGACATGCCTCCGCGCGCCCACTGCGCCGCGCCCGTCATAGCATCGAGTCTTTCATGAAGCCGCGTTCTCTCCTGCCAACACGGCCGTCACGAAGACCCGTGCCATTCGCGTCATAGACTGCCAGCACCCGCAGACGACTCGTTCACCTGAGCGCGCGGGCCGGTGAGGAACACCAGACGGAATTTTCCGATCTGCACCTCATCACCGTTCTGCAGCTCCGAGGAGTCCACCGGCTCCCTGTTGACGTAGGTACCGTTCAAGCTGCCCACGTCGACCACCTGGAAGGAATCGTCGTCCTGCCGGAATTCGGCGTGCCGACGGCTGACGGTGACGTCGTCGAGAAAGATGTCACTGTCGGGATGGCGACCGGCCGACGTGGTCGGCTGATCGAGCAGGAACCGCGAGCCCGCATTCGGTCCGCGCTTGACGACCAGGAGAGCCGCGCCCACCGGCAGACCCTCGACCCCTTGGACCGGCTGCTCGCCGGTCTGCTCTGCGGAGCGCGACGCGTCGACCTCGTTCAGGAAATCCGCACGGAAGACCGACGTCGTCTCGGCCGCGGTCTCCCCGTAACCCGGGTCTTTGTTCTCGCTCACCGTTTCTCTCCTCCTCGAACCTGATTTTCCGTGCAAGCAGGTGCTGCCTTCACCGTCACGACCTGGGATCGTTGACGCTAGAACACCGGATCAGCTCACCGGCACATCTGTTGGCATTGACCGTACCCTGCCAGGGCGTACCCGTGCAGGTAGAACCGGGAAGGCTGAGTCAGCCCCCGATAACTCCTTGATAACCTGCCGCATCCAGCAGCTCGCCGAGTGCAGCATCCAGGGTTGCTGGGTCGGCCAGTTCGAGCTCGAACAGCCAACCTTCGCCGTACGGATCAGTGTTCAGCGTTTCCGGCTTCTGCACCAAATCCTCGTTCACCGCAACAACTTTCGCCGCCAGCGGCGCATAGATATCGGACACGCTCTTGGTCGACTCGACCTCGGCGATGCTATCGCCCGCGGCCGCATCCCGATCCGCCTCCGGCAGCTGCACGAACACAACGTCACCGAGTTGAGACTGGGCGTAGTCGGTGATGCCCACCCGAACCCGTGTCGGGCTGATCCGTTGCACCCACTCGTGCTCTTCGGTGTAGCGCAGATCCTCGGGGGTCTGGGTCACAGGCCATCCTTTCCGTCGGGAACGTTCACGCAAACTCTAATGGCTATGTGGTCCGGTGCGGCACAGACGGTATCGCTCGCGCGACGGCGATGGCCTTCCCGGTGTAGAGGACACCAGTCCACACATACACCGCCGTACCCCAGACCAGGAATGCCCCACCGAAGGCCCGGCCGAAACCTGCCAGTGCCCAATCCATCTGACCGGCCAGCAACCACGGCAATGCGGACATCAGCGCGAAGGTGGCCGCTTTGCCCAGGTAGATCACGTCCGGCGGGTCCAGTTCGCGGCGTTTGTATACCGAAAGAGTCACGGTGAGCAGCAGATCACGGCCGACGAGGAGCGCGGCGACCCACCACGGGAGCAGACCGCGGATGACAAAGGCGGCCAGGGTCGTCACCAGGTAGAGCCGGTCCACGAACGGGTCGAGCAGCGCACCGAGGCGCGAGGACTGGTCGAGCAGTCTGGCCAGCTTGCCGTCCAGGAAGTCGGTGACACCGCTGGCGACCAGCAGCGCGAATGCCCAGCCGTCGGCCCGCTCGACCAGCAGCAACCACAGGAACAGCGGCACTCCCAACAACCGCAGCACGCTCAGCGCGTTGGGGACGGTCAGGATGCGGTCGGCGAAGATACCGCCGACCGCGCCGTCAGTGCTGGAGTCGGCGTGCTCGCCCGACCCCGTCGTCCCCGATTCCGTTGTCACAGCCCGTGCATACCGCACCGACCCCCGATAGCGCCATCCGGGCACGCCGGTTGCGGCCATATCCACCGACCGGCACGCTATGGATTCCGTCGCATCCGACCCGGTGACAGAATGACTATGAAAATATCTCATCCGTTGCTCGGTGAGTGAGAGGAAGTCATGCCCGCATTCGACTATGACGTGGTGGTGATCGGTTCCGGATTCGGCGGCAGCGTGGCCGCGCTGCGGCTGACCGAGAAGGGGTATCGGGTCGGTGTACTCGAGGCGGGCAGGCGCTGGAACGCCGAGGACATCCCGAAGACGAACTGGAATGTGCGCAAGTCGATCTGGGCGCCGCGGCTGGGTCTGACCGGACCGCAGCGGATCAGCATCCTCGGCAAGTGCGCGGTGTTCTCCGGCGCCGGGGTCGGCGGTGGCTCGCTGATCTACGGCAACACCCTCTACGAGCCACTGCCGAACTTCTACACCGATAAGCAGTGGTCGCACATCACCGATTGGAAATCCGAGCTCGCGCCGTATTACGACCAGGCCCAACGCATGCTCGGCGTAGCGCCGAACCCGCGGATGACCCCGGCCGACGAGGTGATCAAGGAGATCGCCGATGATCTCGGCGTCGGTCACACATTCCATGCCACGAACGTCGGCGTGTTCTTCAACGAGGACGATCCCGGCACCGAAGTGGACGACCCGTATTTCGGCGGCGTCGGCCCGCGGCGGCGCGGCTGCGTGCACTGCGCGCAATGTTTCACCGGCTGCCCCAACAATGCGAAGAACACCACCACGACCAACTACCTCTACCTGGCCGAACAGGCAGGTGCCGAGGTCCACCCGCTGACCACCGCGACCGACGTCCGGCCGCTGCCCGAGGGTGGCTACGCGATCGACACCGAACGCTCCGACCGGTGGGTCCGCAAGGAGCGCAAACCCTTCACTGCCCAGCAGGTGGTCTTCGCGGGCGCCGCGCTCGGCACCCAGAAGCTGCTGCACAAGATGCGCGACGAGCACGTGCTGCCGAATCTCTCGCCGCGCCTCGGCGAACTGACCCGCAGTAACTCCGAGGCCATCCTCAATGTGGTGAGTCGCTCGCGCCGCGATTTCGCCGAGGGCATCGCGATCACCTCCTCGATCCATCCGGAGGCCGATACGCATATCGAGGTCTGTCACTACGGCAAGGGCCAGAACGCACTGTTCCCGATGTCGGTCCCGATCGTCGACGGCGGCGCGTTCCGATTCCTGCGCTTCCTGCTGGCGATCGTGCTGCACCCATTGGTGTTCCTGCGCAGCCTCAATGCCAGGCACGCCTCGGAGAAGTCGGTGATCCTGCTGGTGATGCAGTCGCTGGACAATTCGCTGACCTCCTTCCGCAAGCGTGGGCTGCTGAAGACCAGGGAGGGCACCGGCGAGCCGAATCCGACCTGGATTCCGCTGGCGCACGATGTCGGCCGCCGCTTCAGCGCGAAGGTGAACGGCGACACCCACGGTCTGATCATGGACGTGCTGAACATCCCGGCGACCGCGCACTACATCGGCGGCTGCGTGATCGGCGAGAACCCCGACACCGGCGTGGTCGACCCGTATCAACGGGTGTACGGGCATCCCGGCCTGCATATCGCGGACGGTTCGGCGGTCACGGCCAATCTCGGCGTCAACCCGTCGCTGACCATCACCGCGCAGGCCGAGCGGGCTATGGCGTTCTGGCCCAACAAGGACGAGGCGGACCCGCGCCCGGAGCTCGGCTCGGCCTACCAGCGGATCAACCCGGTTGCCCCGAACCATCCGACCGTTCCCGGCGCGGCTCCCGGCGCGCTGCGCCTGCCGATCACCCCGGTCGACCCGGTCGACCCGGTCGTGCCGGTCGTGCCGGTCGTGCCAGCCAACTGAGCAGCCGAACCCGTCGCCCCGCCCCACCTGGCGCGGGTGGGGCGACGTGACGGTGGCCCGACGTGGCGAATTCGACACGACCAGGCGGTTCTTCACCGGCTAGCGTGGGTTGTTGTGTCCAACAGTGGTATCGACCTTCGCACCTACGTGCCAGCCGAGGAGGTGCGCGCCCGCGGCCGTGCGCAACGGCAGCGGGTTCCGGTCACCGCGCGCGATAGGGCGGCCACCTGGGCTACTCGCCCGAACGTGCTCGAATTCATCGAGGCGAGCAACGCGGGTCGCCTGACGCATCTGGTGCCGTTGCGGATCGGCCGCATGCTCGCCTCGCCGTTCACCTTCTACCGTGGCGCTGCCGGGCTGATGGCCGCCGATCTGGCGGGCAGCCCCGACAGCGGCCTCGCCGCGCAGATCTGTGGTGACGCGCATGCCGCCAACTTCGGCCTGTACGGCACGCCGCGCGGCGAAATCATCATGGACATCAACGATTTCGACGAGACCGTCGTCGGACCGTGGGAGTGGGATCTGGAGCGCCTCGCGGCCAGTCTGGTGCTTGCGGGCCGCGAGGGCGGTGCCGACGAGGACAACTGCTACCGGGCGGCCCGCGACGCGGCGACCTCCTACCGGCTCGCGATCACTCA
Organism: Nocardia sp. GCM10030253; assembly: GCF_042675075.1. Lineage (NCBI taxonomy): Bacteria > Bacillati > Actinomycetota > Actinomycetes > Mycobacteriales > Nocardiaceae > Nocardia > Nocardia sp. GCM10030253. The sequence continues at coordinate 362,320 of NZ_JBHTDL010000007.1, forward strand.
GCTGGCACAGCTGCCGTTCATGGAATCGTGGACGGCGCTGCCCGACGAATCGGTGATCAACAAGGCCAGGGCCGACGATCTGCTCGACGACTTCAAGAAGGCCGCGAAGAAGGCGCGCAAGAACACCAGCGCCAAGGTGGTGGCGAAGTGGACCGAGCACCTCGACGATCACGAGACCGGCATCCGCAAGCACCGATTCGTCAGCGACCCACCGATTCTCACACAGGTCGAGGACGAGGTCACCACAGCGGTCATCGACGGCCTGGCGCGGTACACCGATACGCTGCGCGAGTCCCGACGAAATCTGATCACCCGATTTGCCGTGTCCGACATCGCTTTTCGGATCGTCGGCACGGGTAGTGTTGGATTGCACAGCTATGTCGCGCTGCTACACGGCAATGACGGAGAGGCACTGGTGCTGCAGGTGAAACAGGCGAACCCGTCCGCGCTCGCCCCATTCCTGGCCGCGCCCGCGCCGCGACACGAGGGGGAACGAATCGTGCAGGGCGCCAGGCTGGTTCAGTCCGAGAGCGACATCCTGCTGGGTTGGACAACCCTCGACCTGCCCACGGGCGAGCTACCGTTCATCGTGCGTCAATTCCGCAACCTCAAAGGCGATATCGACCCGGCGAGCCTGCCGGCCGGCGACCTCGACGACTACGGCAGGCTGGCGGGCGCCCTGCTGGCTCGGGCACATTCGCGGTCGCTCGATCCCCGTCTGGTCGCGGGCTATCTGGACGGTGACGATCGTTTCGACGACGCGGTCGCCCGTTTCGCCGTCCGCTACGCCGACCGGACCGAGGCAGACCACGCCGAACTGGTCGCTGCCGAGCGGGACGGGAAGATCGTCGCCGAACAGCCGCAGTAGATCTCGTGCCCAACACGCCGTGTCTGGCCGCAGGCGCGGCGAACAGGGCCCGGGTGCTCGTATCCTTTCCACCATCGAGTGTCGACGTGAAGGGCGGTCGTGAATGCTCGTGCGAGTGCAGAATCCGGCAGGCACCAACGCCGAACGGGCGTTGATCGACTGGCTGCGCACCTGGAAGGACCCGGCCAGCCCGCACGGTGTCGCCACAATCAATTGCAGCCTGTTCCACAAGGATCGGCTACACCAGTTCGACGCCGTGGTCTGGACGCCGACCAGTTGCGTGTTGATCGAAGCCGAGGCGCTGGTCGCCCGCCAGGACGGCGTGCTGGAAATCCCGCTCAACGGGGCCTGGACGATCTCGGGTGAACCGGTCGTCATGGAGGGCCGGGATCGGCGCACCCCGCTGGAGAAGTCGCGTGAGCATACTTTCGCCCTGCAGACCTGGCTGGCCGCGCGCGGGCTCGGCCAGCGCGCGGTGCACGGTGTCGCGCTGATCGTCCCGCTGCGTGGTGCGGAGCTGAAGGCCCAGCAGGCCTGGAGCGACCCTGGTTTCGATGTCATCCTCGGCAACGACCCCGGCAAGCTGCGCCACTACTTCGACACGCTCGCCGAGAGCGAGAAGCAGCTGTGGACGGCCAACGATGTCGCGGTGGCCTTCCGCGGCCTCGGTATCCTGCCCTACCTGCCCGCCCCGCAGGAGCTGCTGAACGAGGGGTTCATCGGGCCGATCGACATCACACTCTGGCACGGCGGCCCACAGCAGGCGCAGGCCGAGGCCTACGCCGAGGAACTCGCGATGGCTGAGCGGGAAGCCCACGCGCCCGCCCTGGTGATCGAGGCGCCCTGGTACAGCCCGTGGAGGCTGTATCCGCGGGAGTCCGGCGATATGGATCTCGGCAGGGCGTTCATGCGGATCACCTTGGCTGTCGGCATGCTCATCGGCTTCGCCTGGATCATCTGGTTCGCCATCACCGCGATCCTGACCTACGGGCCGGGCTGATCCACAACGACCCTGGCTCGTCCTCGCGGGCACGGCGACGGGTCAGGCAGTCTCGGCGGCGGTGACTATCGTCGTCGGCGTGATCACCGCACGGCAGGTCCTCGATTCGCAGGCCGCACTCCGGCTTGTCGTTGTCGCGCTCTGTGTTGCCGTCGCCGTGGGGCTACCGTTGGCATTTCCGCACGACGGCGGACCGACCGACGTCGATCGCGACATCGCGGCGCCGATCCACACGGCGCTCGACAGTCATCCCGGCGTGTATCGAGCACTGGTGATCCCGAGCAACGGGTACATACTGATACCTCTGCTGCTCGCGGCCGCCTGCTGGTTCGCCTATCGCGGCGAATGGTGGCGTGCGGCAACCATGCTCGTGGTTCCTGAGCTCGCCGTCGCGATCAACACCTGGCTACTCAAACCGCTGTGGGACCGGCCGCTGCACGATTACCTCGCCTATCCCAGCGGACACACCGTGCACTTGGTCGCGATCGCCACGACCTTCGCGCTGCTGGTTGATTCGGCGCGAGCGCGGGCAGTGGTGCTCACACTCGCCGCCGTTGCGCTGTTCGGCGCCGCCGTCGGCATGATCGGCCTCGGCTACCACCTGCCGACCGACATTGTCGGCGGCACCGCCGCCGCCATCGCGATGGTCACGGTGTTGTGCTGGGCGGCGCTGAGACCGAGCGTTCGTGCACGCTCGCGTCATTGAGCAATGCGGCGCGCAGCATGTTCTCCGGCACCCCCATGCCCTCGACGACAGTGAGCGCGTCCGGCCGCAAGCGATCGACGAGTTCGTTGACCCCGCGCCGAACCGCCTTGGCGCGTTCGACCGACATGAACCGGTGCATGATGAACCAGGACAGGTTCTCCTCCAACGAGGAGTAGACAAACAGGTCGCACACCGTTTCGGCGAGCGCACGCGCCTCCGGATCCGCGATTCCCGCAATGCCTTCGATGAATTCCTCCAGCACCAGCCGATCGATATGCGCGGAGCCCGCGGTGAGGATGTGGTCCTGCGCGTTGTTGAAGGCCTCGAACGGTCCGGTCTCCTTGGCGCGGGCGCGCAGCCGATGTCCCGCGGTGCGCACCAGGTAGTCCTCACGATCGGCGAACAGTTGCAGCTGCACCGCCCGCCGGGACAGGTCACCCTCGTCGACCGTATCGTCGCTGCGGTCGCGCAGGGTCTGAATCAGTTGGCGCACACCGGATCGCTTGCGCACCACGTCACCGGCCATGGTCGCGGCGAAGCGCACCCAGCCCAGCGCGTCCAGGTCGCGGATCTCGTCGGAGTACGAGGTGAGCAGTTCCTTGGCGACCAACTGGGTAAGCACCACATTGTCGCCCTCGAAGGTGGTGAACACGTCGGTGTCGGCCTTGAGCGTGACGATCCGGTTCTCGGTGAGATACCCTGCGCCGCCGCAGGCTTCGCGACATTCCTGGATCGCCCGGGTGGCATGTCGAGTCTGGGCCACCTTCAGGCCCGCCGCCCGCTTTTCCAGCGCCCGCTGAGCCCCCGGATCGAGATCCTGCCCCGTCTGCACCAGATGCATCCGGCGCACCAGATCGTTCTGTGCGAAGGCGAGCGCGTAGGAGCGGGCGATCAGCGGCAGCAGCCTGCGCTGATGGCTGCGGTAGTCCAGCAGCAGCGTTTCGCTGCCGTCGTCCGGATCGGAGAACTGGCGGCGCTTCAAGGCATAGCGGGTGGCGATGCTCAGTGCGACCCGCGCGCCCGCCGCCGCCGCGCCGCCCACGCTGACCCGTCCACGCACCAGCGTGCCCAGGGTGGTGAAGAAGCGGCGGCTCGGGTTCTCGATGTCGGAGCGGTAAGTGCCGTCCGGTGCGACATCGGCGTACCGGTTCAGCAGGTTCTCGCGCGGAATCCTGACGTGGTCGAAGACGATGCGGCCGTTGTCGACCCCGAGCAGTCCGCCCTTGAGCCCGTCGTCGAAGGTGGTCACGCCGGGCAGATCGACGCCGTGTTCGTCGCGGATCGGCACCAGCAGGCAGTGCACGCCCTGGCTCTTGCCCTCGGTGATCAGCTGCGCGAAAACGGCTGCCATCCTGGCGTGTTCGGCGGCGCCGCCGATGTAGTCCTTGCGCGCCGACGGCGTCGGACTGTGCACCACGAATTCCCGGGTTTCCGGGTCATAGGTTGCGGTGGTCTCGAGGTTGGCGACGTCGCTACCGTGCCCGGATTCGGTCATCGCGAAGCAGCCGAGCAGGTCGAGTGAGATCAAGCGCTTGATCACGTCCCGGTGGCGTTCGGTGCCGAGATTCTCGACCGCGCCGCCGAACAGTCCCCACTGGACACCCGACTTCACCCACAGCGACAGGTCCGCGTAGGCCAGCATCTCCAGCCCGACGACGGCCGCGCCCGGTTCCCCGGTGCCGCCGTTCTCCCGTCGAAAACCGCGCTCCGCGTATCCCATCGTCGCGATCTTGCGCATCTGGTCGAGGACCCGCGCCCGTGCGGCCTTGTAGTCGAGGGAGGGGTCCCCGCTGAACTCGTCCCCGGCCAGTTGGATTCTGGCCTCTTCCCGGACCGGACCCCAAGGTCCGTCGAGAGCCGTCCGAAGGTGATCTGCCGTCGTTGAGCTGCCGGTAGTCATGACTCGACGATAGCCCGGCGCGTGGTCGTCGTCGGACGACAAATCCGTGACACGACAATCTGGTCAAAGTCTTGCTGGACATTGAACGAGTGTTTAGTATATTGAACATGTGTTTAACCGACAGTCCATACCGCAAGGATCCGCCACGGATCTGAACACGGCAGCCCGCATCCGGGACGCCGCCATCGACGTGTTCGGTGAGCACGGATTCCAGGTCGGCGTCCGCGCTATCGCGGCAGCCGCCGGCGTCTCTCCAGGATTGGTCAACCACCACTTCGGCTCGAAGGACGGCCTGCGCGCCACCTGCGACGAACGAGTACTGGAAATCATCCGAACCGAAAAAGCCAAGGCAATCGCCGAACCCGGACCGGGCGGGATGCTCACCGCGCTCGCCGAGATCGAGGTGTACGCACCAGTGGTCGGCTACATGCTGCGCAGCTTTCAGGCGGGCGGACAACTGGCCGAGGATCTGCTCGAACACATGATCTCCGACGCGGTGATCTACACCCAGACCGCAGTCGACGCGGGCCGGGCGAAGCCGAGCCGTGATCCCGAGGCCCGAGCCCGATACATCGTGCTCTGCCACGTCGGCGCCATGAATCTGTACCTGCAGATGCGTATGCACCGCGAGAAGAAGATCGACTACCGCAAGGCGATCCGCGAACTTTCCGACCTGACAACCTTCCCCGCGCTCGAGCTCTACACCCAAGGCCTACTGACCGACTCCACTCTGCTGGACGCCATCCAAGAGGAGAAATGATGACGACCGTCATCGAAACCCATGACCTGCGTAAGACTTTCGGCCACGTGGCCGCACTCGACGGATTGAACCTGTCGGTGGCCGAGGGCGAAATCCACGGCTTCCTCGGACCCAACGGCGCCGGCAAGTCGACGACTATCCGCATCCTGCTCGGCATCCTGCGCGCCACCTCGGGGCAAGTCCAGCTGATGGGCCGAGACCCATGGACCGACGCGGTCGCCCTACATCACGAACTCGCCTACGTACCAGGCGATGTCACGCTGTGGCCGTCGCTGTCCGGCGGCGAGACGATCGACCTGCTCGCCAGAATGCGCGGAAGCATCAACGCCGAACGCCGGGCCGAGCTCATCGAACGGTTCGACCTGGATCCACGCAAGAAAGCGCGCACGTACTCGAAGGGCAACCGGCAGAAAGTCGCACTGATATCCGCGCTGGCCTCCGACGTGCGCCTGCTACTGCTCGACGAGCCGACCTCCGGCCTGGATCCGTTGATGGAGCAGGTATTCCGCGAATGCGTGGAGGAGGCCAAGCAGCGGGGCACCACCGTCTTGCTGTCGAGCCACATCCTCTCCGAGGTGGAAGTGCTGTGCGATCGGGTGACCATCATCCGGGCAGGACGCACCGTGGAGAGCGGCTCGCTGTCGGATATGCGGCATCTGTCGCGCACCTCCATCACCGCCGAATTGCGCGGCGACCCAGGCGATCTCAATCGCATCTCGGGCGTCGAGGACATCGAGTTCGACGGTTCGACGCTGCACTGCCAGGTAGAAGGCGAGCACCTCGGCGAGTTGATCCGGGTGCTCGGTGACACCGGGGTCCGCAGCCTCATCAGCGCGCCACCGACGCTGGAAGAGCTGTTCATGCGGCACTACCACGTCGATGGCAACAGCTCGAAGGCCGCCACCGCGCAGTCCGGGGAGAAGGTGCAGGCATGACTACCGTCACCGCGGGCAGGCACCACGCCGCCCCGGCCGTGCGCGGGTCGGCCGACTTCGCGGGCACGGCCCAGTTGCTGCGGCTCTACCTGCGCCGAGACCGTATCGTGCTGCCGCTCTGGGTAATCGCCTTCGGACTGCTGCCCGCCTTCTACGTCGCGAGCACCAAGGGCGTCTACGACACGCAGGCCGAACTCGACAACTACGCGAAGTCCATCATGGACAGCCCCGCGCTTGTCGCCATGTATGGGCCGGTGTTCAGCACCGACCTCGGCTCGATCGGGCTGTGGAAAGCCGGGCCCTTCTACGCGATGATCGCGATCGCGACGATCCTCACCGTTATCCGGCACACCAGGGTGGAGGAGGAGACCGGTCGCGCGGAATTGGTCGGCGCGACCAGCATCGGCCGCTACGCCGGACTCACCGCGACCTTGCTGATGACCGGTGCAGGGTGCCTGATCGTCGGAATCCTCAGTGCCGCCATGCTGTACAGCAGCGACCTGCCCGGCACCGGTTCCCTGGCGTATGGCGCGACGCTCGCGGCCTCGGGCCTGGTCTGGGCCGGCGTCGCCGCGATCGCCGCACAGGTGAGCACCGGTGCGCGCATAGCGCGAGGTGTCGCGTTCGGTGCGCTCGGAGCGGCCTTCGCGCTGCGCGCGGTCGGCGATGCCGGAAACGGTGTGCTGTCCTGGTTTTCGCCGGTCGGCTGGTGCATCAATATGCGGCCTTACGCGGACGAGCGCTGGTGGGTGCTGGTGCCGCTGCTCAGTGTCGCCGCGGTGACGACCGCGGTCGCCTATGCGCTACTGCGCCAACGCGATACCGGATCGGGTCTGCTCGCCGAACGGCCCGGCGCACCGGTCGCGGCGCGAACGCTGTCCGGTCCGGCCGGACTGGCGTGGCGTCTGCAACGAGGCTCACTGCTGGCCTGGTCCATCGGCTTCCTGCTCTATGGACTGTTGATGGGCGGCGCGATCAACAGCGTGGGTGACATGCTCGACGACAGCCAGCAGATCCGCGACATGATGACCCGGATGGGCGGCACCGAGGTGCTACAGAACTCCTTCATCACCTTCGCACTATCCATGCTGGCCATCGCCGCTGCGGCCTACTCGATCTCGGCCGTGCTGCGGCTGCACGACGAGGAGGCCGGCCAGCGCACCGAGAACATCCTGGCCGGATCGGTGAGCCGAGAACGCTACGCGCTCAGCCATATCGGTATCGCGCTGCTCGGCCCTGCGGTGATCTTGCTGATCGCGGGCACGGCGATCGGGTTCGTCTACGGCGCGACCGACGGGGATATGGTGGGCAAACTCGGCGACTCGCTCGCAGCCGCGACAGTGCAGCTGCCCGCGGTGTGGGTGCTGACCGGGATGACCGTGGCGCTCTACGGGATCGCGCCCCGCTTCACCCCGGTCGTCTGGGGCGTGCTCAGCGCGATGCTCGTGATCTTCTTCCTCGGTTCCTTGGACGGGCTGCCGCAGCCGGTCCTCGACCTGGTGCCGTTCGTCCATCCGCCGAAGCTGCCCGGTGCGGCCTTCCGAGCAGCCCCGGTGCTGTGGCTGCTCGGCATCGCCGCCGTGTTGCTGGCGGCAGGCATCGTCGCCTTCCGCCGTCGCGACCTGCGTTGAGCAACAGTCGGCTCGCCAGGAGTTCCCGCTCCTGGCGGGTCGCGGCAAACGCGGCGAACGCCGCACGCACGGGTGCGATAACCAGCAGAAATAGACGATCTGTTATGCCGGTGGGCTTTTGATCAATGGAACCACGTGGTTGCTGTCTGTAACGTCCGCTTTGCAATACAGCAGGGCGACACAAGCAGACGAGGACCATGCCGAGAGTTACCGAGCGACTGATCACACTGACCGCGGCGATAGCTGTCGGGCTGACAAGCCTGTCGATCGCCGCCCTACCCGCGCACGCCGAGGAGAACCCCGAGCAGGCCCCTCAATACGCGCCGACCATGCTCATCCTGGACGCCTCCGGTTCCATGCAGCGTCCCGATCCGGCGGGCACCATGATGGATGCCGCCAAGAACGCGGTGCGCACCTTCGTCGGCTCAGCGCCCGCCGAATCCAAAGTGGGGCTGACCGTTTATGGCACCGGCACCGGGAACGCCGAGGCGGACAAGCCGGCGGGTTGTCGTGACGTGCAGGTGCTGCACAAGCCGGACACGCTCGACAAGGCCGCGTTGACCAGCGCGGTCGACGGCATCAAAGCGAGCGGCTGGACGCCGATGGGCACCGCGTTGCGCCAGGCCGCGGCAACCCTGCCCAAGTCGGGACCACGCTCGATCGTGCTGGTGTCCGACGGCGACGACACCTGTTCCCCGCCCGATCCGTGTGAGGTCGCGAGGGAATTGAAGCAGCAGGGCTTGGACCTGGTAATGCACGCCATCGGTTTCGCGGTGGACGCCAAGGCCCGCGCCCAGCTCACCTGCATGGCGCAGGCCACCGGCGGCACCTACACCGACGCCGCCGACGGCCCCACGCTCGAGCGGACACTGCCACGAGTCAGCGCGGCCGCACTACGCAACTACAAGGCGGCCGGGACACCGATCACCGGCACCAGCAGCTACGACACCGCGCCGGTCGCGACACCGGGTCAATACCTGGACACCATCGGCCAGAAGGAAAAGCGCTACTGGGCCGTCGACGTTCCCGCGGGCGCTACCGCCTACTTCAGCGGGACCTTGTCGTTCCCGCGGCTACCGAACATCTCCTCCACCGACGACATCAACACCCTCCAAATGCGCGTGTACGGCGCCGATGGCAGGGACTGCAACGTCTTCGAATCCGAGATGACGACCAGTTCCAGCGACGGTGTGGCGCTCACCATCGCCAAAGCCTTCGACGGCGCCACCAAGGAACGCACGGGCAGCGGCAGCGCCGACAAATGCAAGGGCGGCGGCCGCTACTACTTCGCGCTGACCTGGGACCACGTCTCCAACGGGGTGCCGGAGCGACTGCCGATCGAATTGCTCGTCGGTATCGAACCCGCCGCAACCGATCCCGGTCCCACGGCCGTCCGACCCGAGACGGCCTTCACCGAACCGTCCGGTGCGCGCACCGCCGCGACCGGCGGCGGGTCCTTCAATGTCGCCTCCGAGCTACCGGGCAGCGGCACCTACACCGATACCCTGCGGCCCGGCGAGTTCGTCTTCTACCGCGTGCGACTGAACTGGGGACAGGGTCTGGCATATCGGGTGCACTACGCCGAGAACGGCAACAGCGGCCTGAGCAACATCTCGAATATCACGACCACGCTGTACTCGCCCATCCGTGAGGAACTCGACAGGGACACCGCGGCATACACCGGTACGGCCCAGGTGCTGCCGTCCAGCAAACCCGCGCTGGCGACTGTGCCGATCCGGTACAACAACCGCAAGGCCGACGACCAGGACATTCGCAGACAGGCCGTCGCAGGCCTGTACTACATCGCGGTCAAACTGGGCTCGACCTTCGAAGAAGGCAACACCCCGGTCCCGATTCGCCTCGATCTCACCGTGTCCGGCGCTCAGGAGGACGGGCCGAAGTATTCGACCGCGGCCACCGACGGCGTCTTCGGTGAGAACACCACCCCGGCGGGCGGCGGAAAGTCCACCGGCGGACGCACTCCCGACGAGGCCGCGAGCGCGTCGAGCACGACCGACTCGAAGTCATCGACGTTGATCGTGGTGGCCATTGTCGGCGCCGCGGGCGTCGGTGTGCTCGGCGCGATCGGCGGCTGGCTCTTCGCACGCAGGCGGCGCAGTTAGCGCACCAGAGAATCCGCCCGCCGGACAAGGGATCCTTGTCCGGCGGGCGGAGAATCTGCGCGCTGCCGGTATCAGCGGGGCGCTTCGATGCCGAGCTTTCCTGCCAGCCGGGTGAGGTAGCCGCGCACCTCGTCCGCACCACGGTCCGGCACTCCGAAAACCGCCTCGGTGACGCCGAGTTCGGCCCATTGCGCGAGCTGCGCGGCATCGTGCCGTCCGGCAAGCGCGATAATCTCCGGCGTCCCGGTTCGTTCATGTTCACGCCAGACCCGGTGCAGCAGTTCGATCTTGGCCTCCAGACCGTCCTCGGTCGGCGTGGTGAGCCAACCGTCGGCATGCTTCGCCAGCCAGGTGAAGGACTGCTCGGTGCCCGCCGCACCGAGGATGACCGGGATGCGCTTCTGCACCGGCTTCGGCCACGACCAGCTCGGCCCGAAATTCACGAACTGTCCGGCGAAGCTGGCTTCCTCCTCCGACCAGATGGCGCGCATCGCGTCCAGATGCTCGCGCAATACCGTACGGCGTTTGCCCGCCGGTACCCCGTGATGGGCGAGTTCGTCGGTGTTCCAGCCGAATCCGACACCGAGGCTGACCCGGCCGCCGGACAGGTGGTCCAGCGACGCGAGCGTCTTGGCGAGGGTGATCGGGTGATGCTCGGCGGGCAGCGCCACCGCGGTGGACAGTGTGATCCTGCTGGTAACGGCGGCGGCGGTGGCCAGCGCGACCCACGGATCGAGGGTGCGCAAGTATCGGTCGTCGGGCAGGCTCGCGTCTCCGGTGCGCGGATGCGCCGCGGCGCGGACCACCGGGATATGCGTGTGTTCCGGCACGTAGAAGGCGTCGAAACCGGCCTGCTCGGCGGCCGCTGCGGCATCGGCGGGCGTGATGCCCCGGTCACTGGTGAACAACACAATTCCGTACCGCACCGTACGCACTCCCATCGCCAAATTAGAACAAGTTCTACCACCTTTACCGAACAGGACCAAGGGCCTTGCACCATCGAACGAGTATCGACACGCCCGCCGCGAACCGCGCGGATGACGACAGCACGCTGGATGACTAGGTTCGCGTCCATGGGTCCTGACACGCTTTCGGGAGAAGACGACGTCGATTCGCGGATCGGCGAACTCGGTGGGCGGCGCATGCCGTGGTTTCGTCGGGCATCGCGAATTCCGGTGATGAGCCAAGCCGTCGGCCGCTTGGTCGCCGACCGGCAGGCCACCGCCGACACCATCGTCTCCGCCCCGACCCCACTGCAACCGATCGATCTCACCGACGACGCCCGCGTCGCGGAGGTCCTCGACCTTGCCGTGCGGGTCGGCGAGGTGGTGCTGGCATCGGGCACCGGCGTGATCGACACGACCACCCAGGTGCGGTTCATCGCCGCCACCTACGGCCTGTCGCGCTGCAGCATCGACGTCACCTACGACGCGATCAGGATCTGGGCCGACCGAGGTCCGGAACTGCCGCCGGCCAGCACCATGCGGATCGTGCACTATCGGGCACTGGATTTCACCAGGCTCGCCGCGGTGGATCGACTCACGCGCCGCATCCGCAACGAGGTGGTCGCGCCGGAAGACGCGCGTGCCGCGCTCGATGCCATCACCTCGGCCCCGCATCCCTATCACCGTTGGATGGCCACCTTCGGCTGGTCATTGCTGGCCGCGGCCATCGCGGCCCTGCTCGGCGGCGGCGCCCTCGTCGCCGCGATCAGCTTCGCGACCACCCTGGCGATCGACCGAGCCAACCGGGTGCTCAATCGATTCGGCCTGCCGTTCTTCTTCCAGCACATGGTCGGCGGCGCCATCGCGGCCGCACCGGCGGTCGCGCTGGCTACGCTGGCCGGGCCGCTGGACATCGATGTCGACCCGACACTGATCATCGCGGCCGGAATCACCGTGCTGCTCAGTGGTTTGCAGCTGGTCGGCGCGGTCCAGGACGCCATCACCGGCGCCCCGATCACCGCGTCCGCGCGCATGCTCGAGGTCGTGATGATGACCGGCGGCATCATCGCGGGCATCGCGGTCACCCTGCGGATCGGCGACCTCGTCGGCGCCACCGTGCCGCCGGTATATCTGGCCAGCCGCGACATCACCGACCTGCTGGTCAAGGTGGTCGCGGGCGCGGTCGCGGCGCTGGCCTTCGCGCTCGCCTGTTATGCCGAGCGCCGCGCGCTGGCGGCCGCCGCGGGCAGTGGCGCCGCGGGCACGATCTGCTATCTGCTGGTGCAGCAGACCGGCTTCGGACCGGTGGTCTCCTCGGGCGTCGCCGCCACCCTGGTCGGCCTGGCCGGTGGCTTGATGGCGCGGCGGGCATTGACGCCGCCGCTGGTGGTCGCGGTCGCGGGCATCACGCCGCTGCTGCCCGGCCTCAACGTGTATCGCGGCCTCTACGCGCTGCTCAACGACGAATTGCTGATCGGAGCCAACCAATTGCTCGCGGCCGGCGGCGTCGGTTGCGCGCTGGCCGCAGGCGTCACCCTGGGCGAATGGTTCGACCGAACAGTGCGTAGGCCACGCATCCTCAGCCGCTTCGGTTCGCTACGCCGACCGATCGTGCGCCGCCGACGTGCCGACCGGGGATTCCGGGCGGCGTTGCGGGACTCACGTGCGACCTCCGCGGTGAACCGGTATCGTCGTACCGGTTAGTTAGGGTAGCCATATAGCCCAAGCGAGGTGGTTTCCGGACATGTCGGACACAATTCCGTTCTCGACGGCGATCCGCACCGCCACCGAGGAGCAGCACACCGAAGCCGAGAACTCCCGATTCATGAGCGACCTGCTCGGCGGCGCACTCGGTGTGGACTCCTATCACCGCTACACCGGTCAGCTCTGGTTCATCTACCAGGCCCTCGAGGGCCGGTCGGACGGGCTGGCCGACGATCCGATCGCCGGACCGTTCATCCGCCACGAGCTGGCCAGGACCGCGGAACTGGAACGCGACCTCGCTCATCTCATCGGACCCGCCTGGCGGGAGAGCCTGGATCCGTTGCCCGCGACCGCCGCCTACGCCGCCCGCATCGACGAGTGCGCGCGCGACTGGCCTGCCGGATACATCGCCCACCACTACACCCGCTACCTCGGCGATCTGTCCGGCGGACAGGTCATCCGCGGCACCGCCGAAAAACTGTGGAACCTGCCGCATCGCGGCGACGGCGTGCGCTTCTATGTCTTCGACGCCGTCGGCAATCCGGCCGCCTTCAAACGCGAATACCGTGCGCTGCTCGACCAATTGCCCCTCGACGATCTCGAGCGACGCCGGGTGCTCGACGAAGGCAAGCGCGCCTTCGCCATGAACACCGCGGTCTTCGAGGAACTGGCCGCCGAGTTCCCGGCCCGGCGACCGTCCTGACCTGGACCGTTCAGTACGCGCCTTCGCCGCGGGCCACGGCGCCGATGGTCTTGGCGATGAGCAGCAGATCCAGCACCATCGACCAGTTCTCGACATAGGAAAGATCCAGTCGCACCGAATCTTCCAGCGATAGATCCGACCGCCCGCTGACCTGCCACAACCCGGTGACACCCGGCTTGACCAGCAGCCTGCGCCGCATGTTTCCGTCGTAGGAGTCCACTTCGCGCTGCACCTGCGGCCGCGGCCCGACCACGCTCATCTGACCGCCGAGCACGTTCAGGAACTGCGGTAACTCGTCGAGGCTGAACTTGCGGATGACCCGCCCGATCGGGGTGATGCGCGGATCGTCCTTCATTTTGAAGAACACCGGGTTGCCGCCGTTGCGCTCGATGAGTGCGGCGACGTTGCTGTCCGCGTCGAGGTACATGCTGCGGAACTTGATCATCCGGAACGGCTTGCCGCCACGCCCGATCCGCTCCGACAGGTAGAACACCGGCCCCGGGCTGGTCAGCTTGACCGCCAGCGCGATGGCGAGCATCACCGGCGCGATCGCCAACAGCACGGCGCCAGCGAAGCACACGTCGAAGACCGCCTTGCCGGTCGACTTGGCCCTGTCGTACTGCGGTTTCGCGATGTGCAGCATCGGCACGCCCGCGACCTGGCGGTTCGTCAGGCGGGTACCCGCGATATCCACGACACCGGGCGCCACGATCAGCTCCACCCCGATCGGGTCGAGTTCCCAGGCCATGCGCCGCAATTCGATCGGCCCCAGATGATCGGTCGCGGTGACCGCGACGGTGTCGGCGCCGCTGCGGCGCACCGCCTCCAGTACCGACCGATCGTCACCGACCACCGAAAACGTGCGACCCGATGCCTCGAAGCCATATTGGGCATTGCCGTTGACACCGTCCGGAATGCACACGCCGACGACCCGATACCCGGAGTCCGGATCGCGAGAGAACGCGGTCGCCATCGCCTGCGCCGCCTCGGCGCCCCCGACCACCAGCACCGATGTCCGGTACCCGCCCGCGCCGCGGCGCGCACGCGCGTGCAACCGCCAGAGCAGCCTGCTCGACATCAGCCCGAGCAGGCCGAGCGGCAGCGCGATCGCCAGATAGCCACGAGCGAACTCGATCTGGAAGATCAGCGACGCGATGGCCAGGAAGCCGAACAACCGCAGTGTCGCCGAGACCAGTCGCCGGTATTCCTCCGAGCCGCTGCCGACCACCTGCGGCGACCGGGTGTTGCACGCGGCAAGGAAAGCGACCCAGGCCAGCGCCAACGTCAACGACACCACGCTATAGCCGACCTCGTATGGCATCGGCCAGGCCAGCGGCGGCGCGACAGGTCCGCCGAAGCGCATGACCTGCGCCAACCCGACTGCGACGGCGATCACCACCGAATCCGTTGCGGCCAAACGTCGTACATACTCGGCTTGCCAGCGCTCGCGTTCCGAGCGCGGCGAAGTCAGCGGCGGTCTGGACACGTCCAGATCGTCGCCATCGGTGAGCTCGAAGCTCATAGAAGACGCACCTCCCCCTGGGAGAGAACTCGTTGCCCCCGATCGACATCGATCGGTCCCCTCGGCTCAGCTGACCGCCCGGGGTGTTCCATCAGTCGGTGGCCAGAAGCTGATTGTTACAGAACACAATCTGTTTCACATATCGAATCACAAGGGCCGCAAAGTATTCCACGCGATAGCCAACAGCGGGACAGTTGGCTTTTCAACCCGCCATCCGAAGGCCGTCTCGGCAGCAACACGGCAGGTAGCGCCCGCGCGCAATCGATGGTTGAACCTCAAAGTCGGATTCTAGCTACCCGTTTCGACGGTAGCCATCCGGATGCTACCGGCCGTTCGGCCGCTAAATCCGTCCAGAAACCGCTACCGCGCAGATAGTTTCAACACCGCCATGCAGGCGATTCGTTGTAACGTCTCACTGGATCGCACCGACGTCTGGGGCGTGCCGGTAATGCGCCGGGTGATCAAACTAGCCGCAGAAGTGGGGCCTGCATGCGTTGTCGACTCTGTGATTCCTATCTGCTATCAAGCGTTCTCGACCTCGGTGCGACCCCGCCGTGCGAGAAGTTCCTCGCCGCAGATGAACTCGACCTTCCGGAACCAACCTTCCCACTGCACCTACGCTTGTGTGACGAGTGTCTCCTTTTGCAGATTCCGGCATTGATCACACCGGAGGAAACATTCACCGAATACGCCTACTTCGCATCGTATTCTGATAGCTGGGTCCGGCATGCCGAAGCATTTGTGACGCACGCCATCGAAAAGCTCGGTCTCGGGCCGGATTCGTTCGTGGTCGAGGCCGCGAGTAACGACGGTTACCTGCTGCAGCACGCGGTGGCCGCGGGGATCAGGTGCCTCGGGATCGAACCATCGGTCAATGTCGGCGCCGCCGCCCGGCTGGCGGGCGTACCTACCGAAACCGCTTTCCTCGACGAGGAATCCGCCGCGAAGGTGCGCGCCCAGCACGGGCCCGCGAACCTGGTTGTCGCCAACAATGTCTACGCGCACGTCCCCGACCTGCGTGGATTCACCCGTGGGCTGCGCGAACTCATGGCAGACGACGGCTGGCTTTCCATCGAAGTGCACCACGCGCTCAACCTGGTGCGCCTCGGCCAGTTCGACACGATCTACCACGAACACTTCCAGTACTACACGGTGCTCTCGGCCCAGCGTGCCCTCGCCACCGCCGGATTGGCGGTGGTCGATGTCGAACTGCTTGCCACGCACGGCGGCTCGATTCGGCTGTGGGCGCGGCCAGAGGCGGTCGCCGACGCGCCGAGCGAGCGGATGATCGAGGTGCTGCGCACCGAGGAAGCCGCCGGTCTGCACGACGTGCGGGGCTACCGTGACCTGCAGCCGCGCGCGGATGCGGTGCGTCAGGATCTGCTTCGCTTCCTGCTCGACCAGCGCGCCGCAGGCAGGCGCGTCGTCGGCTACGGCGCACCGGGCAAGGGCAACACGCTGCTCAACTATTGCGGCATCCGGTCGGACCTGCTGGACTATACGGTCGACCGAAACCCGTACAAGCATGGGAAATTCACGCCCGGCACCCGGATTCCGATCCACGCGCCCGAGCAGATCGACACCGATCGGCCCGATGTCGTGCTGGTCCTGCCCTGGAATCTCGAAGCCGAGATCACCGCGCAGCTGCGCCACATCGCCGAATGGGGCGCCCAGCTGGTCTATCCACTGCCCACCCTGCACATCGCCGATCTGAACTCCGGCGCCGATCTGAGCAATCAAGACACCGAAAGGCCTGCACGATGAAGGTTGTGCTGTTCTGTGGCGGCTACGGCATGCGAATGCGTGACGGCACCGACGACATCATCCCCAAGCCTATGCAGATGGTCGGTCCCCGACCGCTGCTGTGGCACGTGATGCGCTACTACGCGCACTTCGGGCACAAGGACTTCATCCTGTGCCTCGGCTACGGCGCCCAGCACATCAAGAACTTCTTCCTGAATTACCAGGAATCGGTGTCCAACGACTTCGTGATCCGCGACGGCCGGGTCGAATTGCTGCACACCGATATCAGCGATTGGTCGATCACCTTCGTCGACACCGGAGTCCAGTCCGCCATCGGCGAACGACTGCGCCGGGTGCGGCCCCACCTCGAAGGCGAAGAGACCTTCCTCGCCAACTACGCCGATGTCCTCACCGACGCGCCGCTGGACGAGATGATCGACAAGTTCACCGCCTCCGGCGCGGCCGCGTCGATGATGGTGGTGCCGCCGCAGTCGTCCTTCCACTGTGTCGACATGAAGCCGAACGGCGAGGTCAAAGAGATCATGCCGGTCTCGCGGATGCCGATCTGGGAGAACGGCGGCTACTTCGTACTCACCCAGGAGGTCCTCGACCTGCTGCCGCCGGGTGGCGATCTGGTCGAAGACGCCTGCGGTGCGCTGGCCGGACAGGGACGGTTGTTCGGCTACCAGCACGAAGGCTTCTGGAAGCCCGCCGACACCTTCAAGGAACGCGCCGAGCTCGACGCCGGCTACCGTACCGGCATTCGTCCGTGGATGGTCTGGGAGAAGCAGCACGCATGATCGCGCTGACCACCGCGCCGCTCACCGAAATCGCCGTGCTCGGCGCACATTGCGACGACATCGCCATCGGCATGGGAGCTACCCTGCTAACGCTGGCCGATAGGCACCCCGGGCTGCGGGTTCGCGCCCTGGTGATCTCCGGCGGCGACAGCGAGCGGGAGTACGAGGAGCAGACAGCCCTCGCCGAATTCTGTCCGAATGCCGATCTCGACCTCACCGTGCTCGACGTTCCCGACGGCAGGGCGCCCGCGCACTGGGATCGAATCAAGAACGCACTGCAGCATTTCCGCGGCAAGTCGGATCCAGATCTGGTCTTCGCGCCGCAGCGCGGCGATGCCCACCAGGATCATCGACTGCTCGCGGAGCTGGTGCCCACCGAATTCCGCGACCAGCTGATACTCGGCTACGAGATCCTCAAGTGGGAGACCGACACCCCACAGCCCACCGTATTCCACCCGGTCACCACGGAGTTCACGGAGGCGAAGTCCCGGCTGCTGCTGAAGCACTATCCGTCGCAGGCCGGCCGCGACTGGTTCGACGAGCAAGCGTTCACCGGCCTGGCCCGGCTGCGCGGTGTGCAATGCCGGGCCGAATATGCCGAGGCATTCGTGATCGATAAGGTTGTCCTCGATTTGGGAGGGAAATGAGCATGCGAGTTCTGGTCACCGGGCACCAGGGTTACCTCGGGACCGTCATGGTTCCGGTGCTGCGCGCGGACGCGCATGATGTGGTCGGACTCGATTCCGGGTTCTTCGCCGATTGCGTACTCGGCAAGCTGCCCGGTGATCCGCCCGGCCTTGCCGTCGACCTCCGTGATGTGACCGTCGAGCAACTCAGCGGTTTCGACGCGGTGATCCACCTCGCCGCGCTGTCGAACGATCCGCTCGGCGCGCTGCAGCCGGAGATCACCTACGACATCAACCATCACGCGTCGGTCCGGCTGGCCCGCCTCGCGAAAGAGGCAGGCGTTCGGCGCTTCCTCTATGCCTCGACCTGCTCGGTCTACGGTGCGGCGGGCGAAGAACTGGTCACCGAGGACGCACCGCTGAAGCCGATCACGCCCTACGCGGAGAGCAAGGTGCGCGTGGAGGACGATGTCGCCGCGCTCGCCGATGCCGAATTCACGCCGGTGTTTCTCCGCAATGCCACCGCATTCGGCTTCTCGCCGCGGTTGCGCGCGGACATCGTGCTGAACAATCTGGTCGGATACGCGGTGCTCACCGGCGAGGTCAAAGTGCTCTCCGATGGAACACCGTGGCGCCCACTGGTGCACGCGGCCGATATCGCGACGGCCTTCGCGACCTGCCTCACCGCACCGACCGAGTCGATTCACTGCCGCGCGTTCAACATCGGCACAGAGGCCAACAACCTGACCGTCGCGGATATCGCGCAGGCCGTGGTAGACGCGGTGCCGGGTTCGCGACTGAATATCACCGGGGAAAGCGGAGCCGATCCGCGCTCCTACCGCGTCGACTTCTCCGCCGCGCGCGACGCCATCGGCTTCCGCGCCGCATGGAGTGTTCCGGCGGGCGCGCACGAGCTGTACCAGGAATACACAGCCAGGGGACTCACCAGTGAAGACTTTTTCCACCGGTTCACCAGACTCCCGCACCTGGAGAAGCTTCGCGACGCAGGATTTCTCGACGCCTCGATGCGACGGGTCGACGGTTCGGGTGTCACCGCACTCAGGTGATCAGCTGCTGCCAACTGCCCGCGGCACGGTCACGGGCGGAGACGACGGTGACCGGCAACGGCCAGACAATGGCCAGGTCCGGGTCGTCGTAGGCCACGCCGATGTCCTCGGTCGGATCGTGCGGGCGGTCGATGCGGTAGCAGACGTCGGCCGTCGCGGTGAGCGCTTGGAAACCGTGCAGGAAGCCGGGCGGCACGTACAGGTGCCGGAAAGCGTTGTCGTCGAGCA
This sequence comes from Nocardia sp. GCM10030253, assembly GCF_042675075.1. NCBI lineage: Bacteria > Bacillati > Actinomycetota > Actinomycetes > Mycobacteriales > Nocardiaceae > Nocardia > Nocardia sp. GCM10030253. The sequence goes on from NZ_JBHTDL010000007.1 coordinate 381,580, forward strand.
GGAACGCCTGCTGTCGCCCGAAGGTCGGCGACGACGGCCGGATATCGACGAGCACGTCGTGCACCGCGCCGTGCGCGCAACGCACCAGCTTCGCCTCACCGCGCCCGGCACGGCCGTGCATGCCCCGGATCACGCCACGCGTCGAACGCGACTGCGAGTCTTGCAGGAACGACGCCGCGGCACCGGGCACACCCAGCTCGGCTTCGAACTCCTCGGCATCGAAAGTCCTGGTGAACAGCCCGCGTTCGTCACGAAACGGCTCCGGCACCAGGACAAGGACATCGGCGAGTTCGGTCGGCTCGATACGCACGAGGCCATGGTGTCACGAATGCGAGCGTCGTGAACGCCGACGGCGGACGTTGCCGCGGCTGTGGCGGCGACCGGCTGACGACGGTTCTCGATCTCGGCACGGTGCCGGCCGCCGACTACTTCCCCAGCGCCGACGCGGCGATCGGCTCCGAGGAGAACGCGCATCCGCTCCGGATGGACCTGTGCGGCACGTGCGGGCTCGCGCAGCTGGCCGACGACGACACTCGTACCGAGGAGCCGCGCGGCGTCGAACCGCGGGCGCTGCGCGATCAGGCCGCCGATGCGGTAGCGCGGGTAGCGCGCGCAGGCCTGCTGCGCGGTACCACCGTGCGTGAGTTCGGCAGCCCGCACGGCGGTACCTGGCTGCCGCTGCTCGCCGAACGCGGCTTCCGCACCAGTGCTGGACCCGCCGATGTGGTGCTCGACTGCTTCGGCATCATGCACGAGCCGGATCAGGCCGCGGCCTTCAAAGAACGGGCCGCCGCCACCGCGCCGGACGGGCTGCTGTTGATCCAGTACCACTCGGTGGCCACGATCGTGTCGGCGGGTCAGTGGAACGCGCTGAGGCACGGACACTTTGCCTACTATTCGCTGGCCGCAGTCAGCCGGTTGCTCGAGGTTGCCGGCATGAGCGTGGCGACGGCGTGGGAATTCGATCTGTACGGCGGCACCGTACTGGTCGGTGCAGTACACGGCGAGGTCGAGCCGGATGCCGCGGCGCGTGCCGTGCTTGCCGCGGAGGCGGAGCACACCGATGTCGACGCCATGCGCCGTCTCCAGCACACCACCGACCAGCATGCCGCAACGTTGCGGGAGTGGCTCGAAGCGACCGCCGCACGCGGGCCACGGGTGTACGCCTACGGCGCAGCCTCCCGCGCGGTGGCACTGTTCAGCCTGGCCGGGCTGCACCGCGGACTCGTCGCGGCCGTGGCCGACGCCTCGCCGGCCAAACACGGCCGCCGGATGCCCGGCACCGATATCCCGATCATCTCACCGACCGAACTGGTCGCGGCCCGACCGGATTTGGTGCTGCTGACGCTGCGTGATCTGCTGCCCGAGGTTCGAGCCGAGTTCCCCGAGCTGGGTGGACGCTGGGTGCTCGACGACCCGGCGGGCCCCTCGGAGGGATGGTGAGATGTTGCATTGAATTTGCTGTGCCGCAACCAGATTGTTGCTGAATCAACGCAATGTAGTTGACATGACTTGCTTTATTTACCGTCACCAGCCGACCCGGGACGATTGAAGGGCTTGTCGCCCCCATAACCGGGGGGTCGGGCGTCGAGCGCGGCAGAGCGCTCGGCAGCGTGAGGGGAATCTAAGGGGAAAACTGATGAGGGAAACAACACCGTTTCGTGGCCGGAGTCTGCGCATGTTCGCGATGGCCTCGGTCGTCGCGTCCGGGCTGATCTTCGCGAATGGCACCGCCGCGGCCGCCATCGACAGCACCAATCAGGTCGTCGACCACAGTGACCGCATGGTCGAAGCAATCCAGTCGGATACTCGCATCGATTTCGTGTCACCGCTCGATGGAAACCCGTTGACCCGCGAGTGGTTCCACAACGGCGAGGCGGCATTCCGGATCTCGGGCCCGAACGCGGACGACTGGACCGGTCACATCACCGTCGGCTACCAGGTCGGCTTCCCGGCCACCCTCAACGGAAAACTGCGATTCGAGTGGTCGTCACCGAGTCTCGGCCTCGATCTAGGCGGCAGCGAGGGCGCGGTGCTGAAACTCAACGACCTGATCCCCCGCGGCGGCATTCAGCTCGAGGTCGGTTTCGGTCCCGGCATCCAGACTGTCGAATGCGCGGGCGGCGACGTCTCCGGCTCTTCGGGATTCATCCGGATGTCCGGTTTCCACGGCACCGTCACCGGAGTTCTCGGCCCGACCAACATCCGTCCCTTCGTTCAGGTGGTCAGCTCCAGCGGCGACGTCGTCGTGACCTACGGCAGGCTCTGGACCATCTGAGCTTCGACATAGCGAACGTGGTGTCCCTGCCGGGGGCACCACGTTCGTCGTCGAGAGCGCGAGCTTCAGAGCAGATCGGGGCGGTGCCGCACGGTCGCCACGGTCCGGATCCGCAACCGCTGTAGCGCCGCCTTCGCCAGCCGGGTATCACCCGCAAGCACGTCGGCCCGCTTCACCAGCTCCGGGTAGTCACCCGCGAGTCGGTGGTGGAAGCGGAGCATATCGGTGAGCTTGCTCACCGTCGAGGTGCTACTGCACAGATTGAACGATGAATTCCGCCACGCGGCGGTGATTTCGGACATCCCGTAGAACACTCCGAACGACGACACCCGCGCGAACAGGTCGACGTCCATCGGGAATACCAGGTCTCCACGCAACCCGCCGACGCGGTCGAAATGCTCGCGATGGAACATCGCCGCCGCGGTCGGCCCGAAATCGGCGGGGCCACGTCGCACGATCGTGCGCGCCAGCGCACGGGCAGTCTGCCTGCCCTCCAATCCGGCGAGCCCGAGCTCCGTTTCCAGTACCTCCCCGGCCTCGTCGATCACCTCGAACCGGCTGGCACAGATGGCGATCGACTCGTCGGCCATCACCTTCAACTGCGCGGTCAGCGCGCCGGGTCGCAGCACATCATCGGCGCAGACGACCTTCACGAGCGTCCCGGTCGAGGCCCTGATCACGGTGTTCCAGTTGTCACCGATCGGCAACACGGAATCATTGCGGATCACCCGGATGCGCGGGTCGTCGAACGAGTGCGCGATCTCGGAGGTCGCGTCGGTGCTCGCGTTGTCCAGCACGACGAGCTCGAAATCCACTTCCTGCTCGAGCACCGAGCGCAGCGTCGCCGCGAGCGTGCGCGCCGAGTTATAGGCCGGAACACATACCGACAGCGTTGTCATGACAGGTACCCCCTATACGGTTGCCCGGCGCACCGGGCCGCTCTCCACCAATCGGAACACTCGTTCCAAGCCGGCCCGGCTGGCATCGATCTGCTCGACGGCCTTCTGCCGCAACGGATCCCGGACCGCCGGCGCATCGTCCCACACCTCCCGGATCGCGCGGCCGAGATTGTTCTCGAGCTCCGCATCATTCAGATGTACCACCCGCAACCCGGCGCCGAACATTTGGGCCAGGCCGTGGAACTTGTCGTCGTAGTACTCCGAGGCGGTAATTCCGACCGCAGGAATGCCTTGCGACAGTGCGAATACCGCTAAATGGTAGGCGCTCGTTACAAGTACCCGGCAGCGCGCTACCTGGCGCGCCACATCGTGCGCGGTGCCGCCACGTCCGACCGGTGACTCCGACCTTGCCGCCCCGGCCAGCAGCGGCAAGGTCGCGAGTCGATCCTCCGAGGCGTATTCGGAGATGATCAGTGGCACCACGCCCGCGTCGAGCTCGACAGCCTGGTTCCGGACCACCCCGCCGAGCGTCGTCTGGGCGGCCGCGCTGACCTTCGAATAGTCGGCCACTCGCAGGCACAACCCGATATCGGTCCCGATTCGCGCGCCGCGCAGCCGGTAGCCGAACTCGACCGCGTCGTCGCCGGTGATCATGACCCGTTCGGGCTCGACGCCGAACCCGGTCAGCAGTTCCGGGCCGCGGCGGCGTTCCCGCAGCGCGATGAAGTCGGCCTCGGGCAGTACCTGCGTGGCACGGCGCAACAGCAGCGGATCCCGCAGCGGCCCCATGCCCTGCCCGACCATCGCCGTCGGAATGCCCAGTGCATGGGCACGTTCGAGCAGGTCGAGGGTGCGACTGGCTTGATAGCGGTCCACATCGGTCATGTAGCCGCCGCCGAGCGCGAGGACCAGCGACGCCTGTGTGACGGCGGCCGGGATCTCGACCGGGAACGCGTCGTCGGTCACCGCTGCAACGGCATAAGGCTCGTGGTCCCGGCGCGCGCGTGCACTGGAACGGAGGGCGCGCAGCCGATCCTTCGGCCCGTCGGTCGCGGCGCGCCACCGGAGAGCCGCCGGGCCGAGGAGTCTGGTTCCGGCCGTTCGGGACAGCTGTCCCAGCCAATTGTCCGATCCCCAGCACCACGCGGGTCCGCAGATCGGTTCCGCCTCCGGCAGCAGTGCCTGAAGTACCGCGGGTTGATGGGTCAGCACGCCGATGCGCGCCTGCGGCCAGCGTTCCCGTAGCCGCTCGATAGTGACGGTCATCATGGCGATATCGCCACGATTGCGTAGCCAGTACTCCCCGTTCTCGACAAGTACTCGAATCTCTTGCTGGTCGATATCGGAACGATCTGCAACCGAATGCTCGGTCCCCACTGCGCTTCCTCCCGCCAGTCCCCGCGGGTCGGTTCGTGCTGAACACGAACTCGTTGTGAAATCTACCGCAACCGAGAGTTGTCGGCCAGCGTTGCGGATATCCGTTCCGGTAGGTTTTGTCCCCTAATCCGTTGTGCGCTTCGCGATTTCGCCCGAATGGATCGCACGCAGCGATGCTCCCGCAAAGGCCGTGCAGTAGTCGATGAGGTCGTCCATCGGGACCTCCAACCGGCCACCCTGTTTCTCCACGATGACCCGCTCCAGCATGCCGACCACCGACAGCGCGAAGATGTCGACGATCTGCGCGGGCGGATTATCCGCAGGCCGCGCGTCGGTGGCAGTGGCCGCGACCAGTTGAGCGAACCGCCACAGCGCATCGCGCAGGCGATGCTCCGCCCCGGCCGCCGTCGGCTCGACGAACACGATGCGAAGTTTGCGCGGATCCTGCGCCAGCGCCGTGAGATACGTGCCGATGCCTGCCCGCAGTTTGCGCGTCCCCCGCGGCGGCGTCGCATCCACCGCACGCGCCACCGCGACGAACAACTCATCGATGACGTGGTCGAAAACCACGGCGAACAACTCACGCGTCCCGGCGAACGACTCGTAGAAGTACCGGTCGGTCAGCCCCGCCGCCCGGCAGAGGTCCTTGACGCCGGTCGCCGAATACCCGCGGGTGCCGAACAATTCGAGCCCGGCCTCCAGGAGTTTGCCGCGCCGGGCCGCGACCCGGGCTTCCGCGCCGACACCGCCATAGGAGCGAACGGGTCGCCGCTGCTGTGGCGTACTCACGACACCTGCACCAACGTCGTTGTCATGCCTGCATTGTCTCCCATCGGCCGCAACCATCTGATAAATATGACGATCAGGATAGTCAGAATTAGACGGGGTCTTCATGACAACTCAGCGTTCAGCGGCAACTCGGCGTTCATCGACAGCTCGGCAGCAGGACCCGGAAGTCAGCAGGCGCTCACTGCTGCGCGGCGCGGCGGCGGTGGCAGGAACCGCGGGGCTGGCGGCGACGACGGGAATGGTGGCGGGACCGGCTGCGGCACGGACGCCACGCAGGCGAAACGGCCCGGCGCGTAACACCGTTGCGGTGCTCGGCGCGGGCATCGGCGGCCTCACCGCCGCCCACGAACTGGCCGAGCGCGGATTCCAGGTAACCGTCTTCGACCGCAAGGAGCTGGGCGGCAAGTCCCGCACCATTCCGCTGCCCGGCACCGGGGGCGACGGCCGAGCACCGCTACCGGGCGAACACGGCGCCAGGGGCTTCACCTCGTTCTATCACCACGTACACGACACGATGCGCCGTATTCCGGTGCCCGGCACCGGGAAAACCGTCTACGACAACCTGATTCCGTTCTCGGTGAACGATCCGCGCTACCCGCGCGCGAACAATCTTCCCGATGGCTTCCCCCTCATGTTCGGGTTCTATTTCGATCCGAGGCAGGCGCTCACGCCGGAGGGCATGCAGCGCACCCTGGTCGAAGTGTTCATGAAGAACAACCTGATCCCGCTGCCGGAGGCGATGTACATGGCCGGGCGGGTGATCACCTATCTCACCTCCAGCGAGGAGCGGCGTTTCGGGCAGTGGGAGCACGTCAGCTGGTGGGATTTCGTCGGTGCGGGCACCCGTTCCGCCCAGTTCCAGGCGCTGGCCGCGACCGGACTCACCCGCGCGCTCGTCGCCGCCAAGGAATACGTGGCGAGCACCAGGACGATGGGCAATATGATGGAGGGCTTCTTCATCGCGTTGCTGCAGGAACTCACCGGCGGCCCGAAGGTGTATGAGGTCCTCAACGGTCCGACCAACGAGGCCTGGCTCGATCCGTGGATCTCCATGCTGCGCACCATGGGTGTGCGGTTCCACCCCGGCCACGCATTGGACGGCTTCGTGGTGACCGACGACCGGATCGGTGGCGCCCGCATCCAGCGCCCGGACGGGTCGACGCAGGTCTTCGAGGCGGATTGGTATGTCTGCGCGGTGCCGACCGACCGGGCCCGTGGCCTGTGGTCGCCCGAGATCCGCGCCCTCGACCCGGCTCTCGGACGGATGGACGCGCTCACCGTCGACTGGATGAACGGTATGCAGATGTTCGTCACCGAGAAGCTGGAGCTCGGCGCGGGATACAACATCTACCTCGATGCGCCGTGGCGGCTGACTTCTTACACCCAGCGCGCGTTCTGGGATGTCGACTACGCCGCGAAGTACGGCGACGGCAGCATTGTCGACGGCCTCACCATCGACATCGCCGATTGGGACACCCCCGGCATCCTCTTCGGAAAAACGGCCAAGCACTGCACGCGCGCGGAGATCTACCAGGAGACCTGGGCGCAGATGACCGCGGCGCTCAACGATGACGGCAGGATTCAGCTGAAGGAGGGCATCGTCCGCGAATGGCTGCTCGACCCCGGTATCACCTGGGCCGACGGGCAGAATCACAACGACGAGCCGCTACTGGTCAATACGATCGGATCCTGGGCCGATCGGCCCACCGCGAACACGAAGATTCCGAACCTCTTTCTGGCCGCGGACTACGTGCGGACGAACTTCGATCTGGCAACCATGGAGGGTGCCGACGAAGCGGGCCGCACCGCCGTCAATGCCCTGCTGGAGGCTGCCGGCTCGACCGCGCCGCGCGCCCAACTGTTCACCCGCGATTCGATACCGGCATTCGAGCCGCTGCGCCGATTGGACGCGGCGCGTTATCTGGCGGGGCAGCCGAATCTTTTCGACCTTAGTTAGATCTCGGCAAACATCGCAGCCGGCCGTGCCCTCGGCGCACCGGGCGCCGGGATCCACCGCACGCGCCCGGCGTCGCACGGGCGACAAGGGACTGCTCCAGCCGCTAGTTGATCTTCCTCGCGCGCCCGAAACGCCGGATGTCACCTAGACTGTTGCCCGGGAAGCGAGTTCGGTAGGAGGGCTCGCATCAAGATCGCCAGCAACAGGGGGCAACGGTGACGGCACCGACTGGGCCGCTCCGCGTACATATGACCGGGTCCGAGTGGTTCGCCGCTGCGCCGGGCGGACTCAATCGGTACTTCACCGACCTGTTCGACGCACTCACCCGACAGCCTAATGTCGCGGTGTCCGCCGCCGCCTTCGGCGCGGTGTCCGCGGACCCCGCCGCGGGCCTGCCCGGAGCCCGGTCCTGGGGCCCGCTCGGCGGATCGACCCTGCATCGCGCGCGCACGGCATTCCTCGACCGCACCGAATTGCGCCGAGCGACGGTGCTCGACCGGCACTTCTGTCTCTACGGACCCGCGGCGATCGATCGCCGCGGGCGGATACCGCTGGTTGTGCACTTTCACGGTCCGTGGGCGGCCGAAAGCAGGCTCACCGGTCAGAGCGAACTCGGCGCGCGGGCAAAATACCTGGTCGAACGCCTGCGGTATGCCGGAGCGGACCGATTCGTCGTGCTGTCCAACCATTTTCGCGACGTGCTCAGCACCGACTATCGGGTGCCCGCGGAGCGAATCGCGGTCATCCCGCCGGGTGTCGATCTCAGCCGTTTCCGCGCGACACCGATTCCGTCCGCCGCCGATCAATCCGCGGTCAGCGCAGCGCAGCGCACCGTCCTGTGCGTGCGCAGGCTGGAACGCCGCATGGGCATCGACAATCTGCTGCGCTGCTGGCCAGAGGTCCTCGACCAGCATCCCGATGCCCGTCTCGTGCTCGTCGGAACCGGGACGGCGGAGCGGGAATTGCGCGATCAGGCCGCTGCGATGGACAGCAAGGCGGCTGAATCTATAGTCTTCGCCGGGCACATCGACGACACCCGACTCACCGAGCTCTACGAGCAGGCCGAACTGACCGTCGTCCCCACTATCGCGCTGGAAGGATTCGGCCTGATCGCGTTGGAATCGCTCGCGGCAGGCCGCGCGCCCATCGTCACCGATTGTGGCGGACTCCCGGATTCGGTACGTGGGCTCGACCCTTCGCTGATCGTGCGGGCGGGTGATGCCGACGCACTCGGCGAGCGGATCGCCGCCGCATTGCGCGGCATCCTACCCTCCCCTGCCGAATGTCGCTCGCACGCAGAAACTTTCTCGTGGGATGTCACAGCGGAGCGACATTTGACGATGTACGAGGAATTAAGGCAATGACCAAAGCCCTCTTCCTCGCGCACACCGCCGCACCGTCCGGTGCCGAACTCGCCACCATGCGACTGCTGTCGGCACTGCGCGAGCTCGGGCGCACCGAGGTCACGGCGATATTCACGGAGGATGGCCCGATGGTCGAGCGCATGCGGGCGCGCGGGATCGAGACCCGGGTGCTGCGAAGCGGATTCGACAGCCGTGCCATGACCATCGGATCCGGCCCGCTCCGGCTGCTCGCCGGGTTCCTCGCGCTGCTGCGCCTTGGCTGGACGCTCGGCGCCACCGCGAAACAGGTGCGCGCCGAGGTGCTGGTCGCCGAGAGCAGCAAGGCACTGGTGATGGGCGCGGTCGCCGCGCGCCGCGCCGGCATTCCGCTCGTCTGGCAGGTGCACGACCGGATCGCCGTCGACTACTTCGGCCGGGTGCCGACTCTCGTCCTGCAAGCCCTCGGACGACTGGTCGCCCGCGGCTACATCGCTAATAGCAAAACAACATTGGCGACACTGCGCGCCGGCTGCAGCCCCGCGATCGTCGCCTACCCCGGCGTCGAATTCGACACCGACGCCGACCCTCGGCAGCGCGCCGACCAGCGCATGCCCGAGGAAACGGTGGTTGCCGTCGTCGGCAGGCTCAGCCCGTGGAAAGGCCAGGACGTACTGCTGCGCGCCGCAGCCGCCGCGAAAGTACGCCCGCACCGGATCTTTCTGGTCGGTGGCACCTTCTTCGACGAAGAGCCCTACCGTGCCGAATTGGAGCGCCTCGCGCGCGACCTCGCGCTGCCCGTGACCTTCACCGGACACGTGGAGGACCCGAATACCCATCTGCGCGACGCGGATATCCTGGTGCACTGCTCGGTCCTGCCCGAGCCGTTCGGCCAGGTCGTCGTGGAGGGTATGCACGCGGGCTGCGCGGTTATCGCCGCAGGTCCGGGTGGCCCCGCCGAAATCGTCGAGCCTGGCGTCAGCGGGCTGCTCGTGGATGGCGGCGACGCACACCAACTCACCGCCGCGCTGGACACTCTCATCGAGGATCCCGCATTGCGCACTCGCTTGGCCGCCGCGGGCCGGGTCCGCGCCCGACACTTCGATATCGAGGCATCGGCACACACCGTCGCCGATTTCCTCGACACTTTCGCCCGACGCACCGGCACTGCGAAACACCCGGATCCGGGAGGACAGACTCCGCGTGTCGAACGGAACCCGCATGTCTGAGCGCAAACACGCCGCGGGCCATCCCCCGCCGCCGGGCCAACGGCCGCCATCGACCACCGGCGGCGCCCACCGCAAGCACGACGGCGGCCGTGGCCGCGACGGTGGCGGCGCGCACCGCTCGCAGGGCATTGTCGCGGTGCTGCGCGATATCGGGCTCGTCACCTTCGGCAAGTACGGGCAGTACGTCATCACGCTGGTGACGGTGCCGCTGATCGCCCGGGTCCTCGGCGCCCACGGCCTCGGCCTGCTCGCGATCGGCATGTCGTCGTACTTCATCGGATCGCTGCTCGTCGACCTCGGCATCACCTCGTTCCTGGCCGCGCGCGTCCATGATTCGCACGACCGCGATCGCACCGCGAACATCAACCAACTGCGCGGCGATTACCTCGCCATCCGATCGGCGATCCTCGGGCTTATCGGTGCCGCCCTGCTGATCAGCCTGGCGGCAGGCGCGTCGGAGCAAGTGGAGATGCTGCTGCTCGGGCTTTTCGCGGGCGGATTCTGGTCGGTCTCCGAGGACTGGCTGCTGATCGGGCAGGGCAGGTTCGGCTCGTCCACCGCGTATCAAGCGGTCGGCCGGGTGGGTTATCTCGTGCTGCTCGTCGTGGTGCTGCCGCGGATTCCCAGCGCGGAGATCGCGATGCTGTGCCTGCTCGTTTCGTCCATTCCCACCGTGATACTGACCTGGTGGGACTCGCTGCGGACGTTCGGCCCGCCGTCGCGGCCACGGCACTTCCGCGAGGTACTGCGCACAGGTGCGCCGGTTTTCGCCTCACGGCTGTTGGTCACCACCTACGGGCAGGGCGCCGCCGCAGTGTATGCCGCGGTCCTGGACGCGGTCTCGCTCGGCCTGTATTCCGCGGGCGACCGGCTGGTGCGTGCCATCCAGTCCACGCTCGACCCCATCGGTTTCGCATTGCTGCCGCGGATGGCGAAGCGCAGCGCCGAGGCCGGATTCTGGCGGCGCGCGCTGCAGGCACTGTCGGCCTGCGTGTGCGCGGCCTGCCTCGCCGTCGTCGCGGTATGGCTGGCCGCTCCTATGCTGATCCATCTGGTCTTCGGTGACGAGTTCGCCTCGGCGGTCGGACTGTTGCGCGTCGAGGTCTTCATGCTGCCCGCCACCACCATCACCTCCTTCATCACCACCGCCGTGCTGCCGGTGCGCCAGGACACCACCGGCGTGCTGATCGGCGCGATCCTCGGAACCTGTGTGGCGGCCATCGCCTTGGTCATCGCCTTCCGCACGCACTCGGTGTGGACGCTGGTCTACGGCAGTGTGATCGTCGAATGGACGGTCGCGCTCTGGTATCTCGCGCGCATCCGCACCCTCATCGTCCGCGAGCGCGCACTGTCCGCCGCGGGAAGTCCCGCGGTCGTGCTGATGCGTGAGGAGAGACGCTCGTGAAAATCCTGTATGTCGGCGACGACTGGGTCGGCAGTAATGCCCGCTCGCTGGCCGATGGGTTCCGGCAGGCCGGACACGAGGTCGTCGTGATCGACTCCACCCCGGTCACACTGCCGACCCGGCTGTCGCCGCCGTGGCTCTACGCCAAGGCCACGCACCGGCGCGCGCCGTGGGCCGTCGAGCAGGTGCATGCCGAGATAGACCGCGCCGCCGCCGATTTCCGGCCGGACGTGCTGTTCGCCTTCAAATCGGTGCACCTCGACCAGCGGCGGCTGCTGGACACACCGGCCCGACTGCATGTGCACTACAGCCCCGACGACGTCGCCAACTCCGAGAACATCAGCCCCGAATATCTCGCGCACGAATCCGAATGGGACCTGATCGTCACCACCAAACAGCACAACGTCGCCGAGCTGCGCGAGCGTGGTGCCCGCGCGGTGACCTTCGTGCGCAGCGCCTACGACCCGGCCTGGCATCATCCGGCCGCTCGGCGCGGCGCGCGACAGTTCCTCGTCGGGTTCATCGGCGTCTGCCGTCCAGACCGTCGCGACGACATGGTCGCACTCGCCCGCACCTACGGTGACCGGATGCTGGTCCGCGGTCCGGGCTGGCGTCGGGTCCCGGAACTGCACGCCACCCGCGCGGTGGTGGCCGGACCGGTGTATGGGCAGCACTATTCGGCGGTGATCGCCGATGTCACCGCCAACTTGGTACTGCTCAACTCGGACAATCGCGATACCCACACCTGCCGCAGTTTCGAAGTACCCGCCGCAGGCGGGCTCTTCGTCGGCCAGCGCACCGACGAGCACGCCGAGTTGCTGCGCGACACCGTCGAGTGCTTTCTGTTCACCGAACCTGCGGAGCTGCACGAGATCTTGACCTGGTGCGCGACCCATCCGGAACGGGCGGCCGCCGTCGCCGAGGCCGGATACCGGCGGATCGTCGGCGACGGTCACCGGTATGTCGACCGCGCCCGCGAAATCATCGCCGCGCTCGAACAACCCACGGCCGCCACGCCTGCGGGTGACACTGTGCCTGCGGACGACACCGCGTTTCCAGGTAACACGGCGCGCCGTCCCGACGAGGCACAGTCGTGAGTGCCTATACCGAGATCGCGCTGATCGCCTGCGCGCTGGCGACCCTTGTGGTCGCGGCAGCCTGGATCCCCGGTATCGCACGGGTATTCGTGATCGCGCAGGCCGCCTTCTGGTCGCTGTCGTATGTCGCACGCCCTGTTGTTCTGCTGTGGGTGCAACCCGACCCGCACTACGGCGACAACGTGCCCGATCCGCGCCTGGCCGAATACGGTTACGACGACAGCATCGCGCTGGTCCTGCACCACGTCGTGTTCGGCCTGTGGGTATACGCGGCGCTCATTGTCGGGTATGCGATCTGGTCGCGTCGGCGGTCCTCGACACTCGGCGTCGCGCGTGAGCCCGCGATCGTCGCCGACCCGGATTTCATTCCGGCGCTCACCGCCATCTATGCCGTCGGCGTGCTCGGGCGGGCGGCCACCATGGCCGCGGGCGCCACCGGCAAGGCGGGTGACGTCGACAGCGCCAACCCGATTCTCAACTTCGTCGCCATCCTCGGCACGGTCGCCGCACTCGGGCTGATCATCTTCGCCAGGCCCGCGCGGCAGGCGACGACGGTGCTGCTGCTGGGCGGGCTGCTTGTCATGGAGCTGGGGTGGACCGTGGTCACCGAGTCCAAGACCCCGATTCTCGGCGCCGCGCTCGCGGTGGCGGTCCGCTTCGCGATCGTCGGGTGGACCAGGGCCAAGGCCGTCGGCGTCATGGTGATCGCGGTCCTCGGCATCGGCGGCTTCGGCTGGCTGCAATCGTTCAAGTCCACGGAATTCGCGAAAAGCGAGTCGGCGCTGGCCAATTCGGGCTACCCGCCGATTGTCCAGCCGTTTCTCAGCATCCTGCGCCGCTTCGACCTGCTCGAAGCCGCCACCGACGCCTACTTTCACGGACCCGGCTTCTGGGTTGCGCCGGAGGAGGTCGTCCGGCACGCCACACTGAGTCTGATTCCCGCCCAGTTGCTCGGCACGGAGAAGTTCCAGTCCGGCACCGCGTGGGCCAACGACGTGCGCGGCGCCTCGGTGGACATGACCAGGGTCTCGGTGTCGCTGGCCGAGGGAAATGTCAACGAGGGCTATGTCATCGGCGGTTACGTCGGTGTGGTGGTGTCGGTCGCCTTCACCTTCCTGTTGCTGCTGGGGTGGGCCAAGGCGCTGCACTCCCACTACTTCCCGATCGTGGTGCTCGGCCTGGCCCTGACCGGCGCCTCCGCGCTGTTCGAGCGCGGAATCCTGGGCAGCATGGAAGTGCTCGGCAAGTTCCTGCAGTCCGCCGTGCTCGCATGGCTCATCTATCTGGTGGTCAAAGAGTATCGGCGACGCGCCCTGGCCGGGCCGTCGCCGCTCGCGCCGCCCCAAGCAATACCAGTATTCATCGGGAAAAGAGGATCCGGGCAATGGGATTGATCGACTACTGGCATATCGCGCGCAGGCGCTGGCTGATCATTGCCGGTGCGCTGCTGCTGTGCGGCCTCGCAGCAACGGGATACGCACAGAGCCTGCCGACCACCTATGTGGCCTCCAGCAGCATGTATGTCACGATGGCCACCGGAACCTCCGTGAACGACTCGTATCAGGGCGGCCTGGCCGCGCAGCAGCGCGTGCGCTCCTATGTCGATCTCGCCAACAGCGCCACGCTGGCCAAGCGCACCATCGACGATCTCAGTCTGAAGATGTCCATCGGTGATCTCCAGGACAAGATCACCGCTACTTCGCCGCCCGCGACCACGATGATCATTATTTCGGTCAGCGACAGCACCCCGACGCGGGCGCGCGATATCGCCAACACGGTGGTCGCCCAATTCCGCCGCCTCATCGGCGAACTCGAAACCATCGAGGTCGGCGCCGCGCCCGCCGCGCGGGTCGAGGTGATCGACCGCGCCGAGCTGCCCACCGGGCCGACCGGTCCGCAGACCACGCGGCTGCTCGTGCTCGGCGTGCTCGCCGGCCTCGGCCTCGGCTGCCTGGCCGCCTATGTCCGTGATCGCACCGACCGCACGCTGCGCACGTCCAACGATCTCGAAGCCGTGCTGCCGGTGCCCATCCTCGCCATCATCGATGCCGGCCGCCCCGGCGCCGACGACGAAACCCGGAGGCTGCGTACCCGACTGCTGCGCAACGGCGACGCGGCCACGGTCATGCTGACCAGCCTGTCGGCCAGGTCGGAGTCGGATGTCACCATGGCACTGGCGAAGTCGTTCGCCGACACCGGCCGCCATGTGGTGCTCATCGATGCCGATACGTCCAATGCGGGTCGCATGCAGCCGTACTCGTCGGAGCAATCTCCTGGGTTGGCCCGCGTGCTGCGCGGCTCGGCCCAGGTCCCCGACGCGCTGACCTGGTGGCAGCAGACCGGCGTCACAGTGCTGCCGCTCGGCGACGCCGACCCGCAGACCTCCGATCTGCTCGCCTCCCAGCGATTCGCGGCGGTCTTGGCCAAGCTGCGTACCGACTTCGATCACGTCATCGTGCAGGCGGCCCCGATCACCCACGCGGCCGACGCCATTGCGCTCGCCCCGCTGTGCGAACAGACGCTCGCGGTCGTCCAGCTCGGAACCACTTCCTCCGCGCAGGTGCGTGGCGCACTCGCCACCTTCGGCGACAGTAAGCTCACCGGCGTGGTGGCCCACAGCGTTCCGAGCAGCCGGCTGCAGCGACTGATGGGGAGGCCGTAGGGATGCCCGAGGACGCCGTCCGTCGGCGACGACTGCTAGCCGCATCGCTCGGTGCCGCCGCCGCACTTCCGCTCGCGGCGTGCGCCTCGCCCGAGGCGCCCAGCACGCCCTACCGCTCACCGAATGTCACCGACGCACCCGCGGCGCGCAATGTCCGTGACTTCGGTGCGGTCGGTGACGGCGTCGCGGACGACACCGCCGCGTTCGCGGCGGCGGCCGCGGTCGGCGATACGGCGCTCGTGCTGTACCTGCCCGCCGGTCACTACATGGTGCGGTCGTGGCCCGAAATGCATGATTACGCAACGATTCTCGGTGACGGTGCGGACGTGTCGATCGTGGTCTGCGACACGGACACCACACTGATCAACCTGCGCAGGCGCAATCGGGTCCGATTCGCCCGCCTCGGAATTTTCATGACGGGGGCGCGCTCCACGGCCGTCGTGCTCTCGGAGTGCTTTCGTTGTTCGTTCGACGCGGTGGTGATCCGCGGCAACCATCTCAGCGACAACCACCCGCGCTTTCTGGAGCAGCGCGGCGTCGTCCTGGAACACAACACCGGCGGCACCGCCTTCATCAACTGCGACATCAATAATTTCGGCGTCGGCATCGTCACGTCATGCATCCAGAACTACGTCACCTCCTCCAAGCTCACCAGCAACTACATCGGGGTGCTCGGCACCGGCAGCGACCACAACGCCGGACTGGCCATGACGAACGTCGAATTCGTTTCGGACAACGACCCGCGCACCACCGACAAGCACATCGCCATCGACGGCGCGGCCAACGACTGGTGGCTGACCAATATCTGGTTCGAGGGTGCGGACATCGCGGTGTCGGTCGGTCAGCGTGATCGTGGCGGACCTGCCCAATTCGGCATGACCAATTGCAAGGTCGCCGCACGCTCGGTCGGCGTGGACTTGGTCTACTGCCGTCAGCCCTACCTCGCCAACGTGCAGTTCGACGCCGACCTGGACAAGCCGCCTACCGAGCTGCGCATCGACCCCGCGGGCTGCCCCGAAGGCACCGCCATCAACCTGATCTCCAGTTCCACCGATGAACTCAGCCCGGCGATGTTCCCGGACGCCTGGCACGTCATGGGTCGCAACAGCGTGCACTCACCCCGGTTCACCGGAACGATCATCGGCAGGGCTGGCCGCGGCGATACCGATATCTTCCAGGCCCAGACCGCCGACGGAGCCGTGCGCTCCGCCGTACTATCCAGTGGCGCGTGGCTTTCCGATCATCCAGAGAGCGGGATCGTGCTCAAGGATCCGGCAGGCGGCTACTGGCGGCTCTCGGTAGCTACCGACGGTGCGATGAAAACGACCTCGCTCGGCAGTCAGCGACCCCGGGAGTGAGCTGTGACCGATCACCCACGGTTTTCCGGAATCCGACTCGGCCCGGCCATCCTGCACGGCGTCCCGGTCGTGCTACGGCCGCCCCGGATCGGGGACTACGCGCAGTGGCGGCGGATCCGATTGCGCGACCGGCGCTGCATCGAGCCGTTCTGGTCGAGTTCACCGCTGGACTGGGCCGCGCGGCACAGCGGGAAGCAGTGGGTCCGTGAATGTCTCATGGTCCGCGCGCAGGCACGCGCGGGTCGGCGGCTGTCCACGGTGATCGACGTCGACGGCCGCTTCGCCGGGCAGATCGAGCTCGTCTCGATCGAAACCGACACCGGATCCGCCGAAATGGGACTCTGGGTGGATGCCGACCTGGCCAGGCACGGTTTCGGTGGACTCGCGGCGTCGCTGGTTCTGGATTTCGCCTTCGATGTGGCGGGCCTGCAACGCCTCACCGCCCCGATCTCGCCCGCGAATATCGCCACCTCTCGCGGTGCCGCGCTCATGGGCTTCCAGCGCGAGGCGATGATGACGCGATATTTCGACGTCGGCGGTGCCCGACGCGACCACGAATTGTGGGCGATCACTCGGGAGTCGGTCCCGCCGAACGGCTTCACGGCACGCTGGATCGAACGCTACGACACCGAGCGTCCGGCCGTAACGACACCGGCCGCGCCGAGCACCTCCGGCGACGCACCGATTCCGGCAACCACTGTGCTCGTCGCCACCGCCCGGTATTACGCGGGGCGGACGTTGCACATGCTGGATCCGCTTCGGACACCGAAACCGATCCGGCTCACCGAGGCCGAGCATCCGGCCCTGGTGCTGCGTAGCCGCAGGCGTGCGGACTGGGCGCAGTGGTGCGCGGCGCGATTGCACAGCCGCGACCGACTCGACCCGCGGCCGGGCGAATCGGATGCCGCCTGGGCGGGCGAGCACTCCCGCTTCCGGTGGTGGCGCGAATTGCTGCGCGCCCGAACAGGGTTGCATTCCACGACGGGACTGGTGCTGGCGATCGAGGTGGACGGCGAGTACGGCGGCGAATGCAGGCTGTTCGAT
Source organism: Nocardia sp. GCM10030253 (assembly GCF_042675075.1). Taxonomy (NCBI): domain Bacteria; kingdom Bacillati; phylum Actinomycetota; class Actinomycetes; order Mycobacteriales; family Nocardiaceae; genus Nocardia; species Nocardia sp. GCM10030253. The sequence continues at coordinate 399,015 of NZ_JBHTDL010000007.1, forward strand.
CTCGATATGTTCGACCGCAACGCCAAGATGTTCGTCTGGACCGACACCTCCTGCGATGAAAAGAACCGGCTGGCGGCGACACAACTGCTGCTCGATTACGCCTTCGCCGAACTCGGCCTGTGCCGGATCGAAACGGCCATCGAACTCGACGATCCGAACGCCGCCGAAGTCGCCGCCCGCGTCGGGATGATCCGCGAGGGCCGGATGCACTCCTACGTCGGCGCCTCCGGCCGCCGCGCCGACCACGACCTGTGGGCGGTAACTACACCGACCGACCAGTCCTCGCGAGGACAAGTCTCCGAACCGGACGTACAGTGATTCGGAGATTCCATCGCGCGCAAACAGATTCGTGCCGACGGCTTTCTGTGCGCGTGCCTCACGACTCATCGGGAGCCGATCATGGTCCATGTCTCGGGTAGCGACCCGTCGGCCGATCGCCGACCCTTCGCCCGCAGCAACGAACTCCAATCCCGCCTGCACGACCTCGTCCCCGGCGGTGCGCACACCTATGCGCGCGGCGCCGATCAGTATCCCGAGTTCATGGCGCCGATCCTGGTCCGAGGCAGCGGCGCCAGGGTGTGGGATGCCGACGGCAACTGGTATGTCGAATACGGGATGGGACTGCGTTCGGTCACCCTCGGGCACGGATACCGCCCGGTGCTGGATGCCGTCACCGCGGCGATCGCCGACGGCGTCAGCTTCAGCCGCCCGACCGAGCTGGAACTGCTTGCCGCACAAGACTTCCTGACCCTGGTGCCGGGCGCGGACATGGTCAAATTCGCGAAGAACGGCTCGGACGCGACCACGGCCGCGGTACGGTTGGCCCGTGCGGCCACCGGGCGCACCGTCATCGCGATGTGCGATCAGCCCTTCTTCTCGGTGGACGACTGGTTCATCGGGACCACTCCGATGGACAGCGGCATCCCGGTCGACGCGGCCGCGGGCACCATGAAGTTCCGCTACAACGACCTGCCCTCCCTCGCCGCCGTGCTGGACACCGGCGCGGTTGCCGCCGTCGTCATGGAGGCGGCCACCGCGCTCGCCGAACCGGAGCCCGGCTTCCTGGCGGGCGTTCGCGACCTGTGCGATCGCTACGGCACGCTGCTCATCTTCGACGAGATGATCACCGGATTCCGCTGGTCGGCCGGTGGCGCGCAAGCGGTGTACGGAATCCGCCCCGACCTGTCGTGCTGGGGCAAGGCCATGGGCAACGGCTTCCCCATCTCGGCGCTGGCGGGCAAACGGGAGTTCATGGAACTGGGTGGGCTGCGCACCGACCGCGATCGCGTGTTCCTGCTGTCCACTACGCACGGTCCGGAATCGAGCTCGTTGGCCGCCTTCCGCGCGGTCGTTCACGAGTACGCCACCGGCGACCCTGTCGCTCGCATGGAACACGCCGGGCAACTGCTCGCAGACGGCGTCAATGCGGTCGCCGCCGAACTCGGCATCGCCGACTACCTCCAGGTTCTCGGCCGCCCCTCCTGCCTGATCTTCGCGACCCGCGATCCCGAAGGCCGCCCCTCTCAAGAGTTCCGCACGCTATTCCTGCAGGAACTCCTCGAACGTGGCGTCCTCGGGCAATCCTTCGTCACCTCTGCCGCCCACACCGATGCCGACATCGCCCACACCATCGACGCCTGCCGCGAGGCGGCAGCGGTGTATCGCAAGGCGATCGAACAGGGGTGCGTCGACGGGCTGCTCGAAGGCCGCCCGGTCGCGCCCGCACTGCGCCGACACGCGGAGCCCCGCCGGGTCGACCCGACATGAATCCGCTTCTCGGTCCGCCGCGGACCGGCCCCGTTGCTCCGACAGGAAGTCGAATGAACCATCGCCGCAGTGCCGACGGCCACCCCGCACGTGTCGCCGAGTCGGTGACCGCATGAACGAGCCTCGTATAGCGATCGTGCACGAACGTTTCACCGAGTTCGGCGGCTCCGAGGCCGTTATCGGCGAATTCGTCGAAACCTGGCCCCACGCAGAAGTATTCGCGCCGATCGTCGACCCCGACGGTGTTCGTCCGCCGCTGAAAACGGTGCACGACACCTGGCTGAGCCGCGCCTACGCCGCGACCGGTGGCCGCTCGCACGCACCGCTGCTGCCTCTCGTACCCCGAACCTTGCGCAGGCTGCCGCTGCGCGGCCAGTTCGACGCGGTCCTCATCAGTCACCACTCCTTCGCCACCCAAGCCGTATTCGCCACGGACGCACCGACAATCGGCTATATCCACAGCCCGGCCCGCTGGGCATGGGACGCCGACTTCCGTGCCAAGGAGGCGGGCGGTCGAGCCGGTCAGGTGGCCCTCACGGCGCTCGGTCAACTCGCCCGCCGCGCTGAACTGCGCGCGGCGCCGCACCTCACCCACATCATCGCCAACTCACACGCCGTCGCCGACCGCGTTCAGGACTGGTGGGGGCTGCCCGCCACGGTGATCAACCCACCGGTGCAGGTCGAGCAGTTCACCCCGGATCCCGCGCTCCCCCGTGGCGACTTCTTCCTGTTCGCGGGCCGTCTGGTCCCCTACAAGCGCCCCGATCTCGCCATCCGCGCCGCACAACGTGCGGGGGTCCGCCTCGTCATCCTCGGCGACGGCCGTTTCCGCACCCAACTCGATGCCATCGCGGGCCCCGAAACCACCTTCCTCGGCGCCACCTCCTTCGATGTCCTGCTCGACACCTACCGGCGCTGCAACGCCCTGCTTATGCCGGGCATCGAGGACTTCGGAATCGTCCCGGTCGAGGCAATGGCCTGCGGCACACCGGTTCTCGCCGTCGGACAGGGCGGCGCGTTGGACACCGTCCGTCCCGGCGTCACCGGTGCGTACATCGACCACGGCACCGACGAGCACGTCATCGAAGGCATGGCCGAGGCGATGCGCGCCTTCGACCCGACCGCTTACCACCCGGCCGCGATCCGTGACCACGCAATGTCCTTCTCCCCCAGCGCCTTCCGCGCCAGGATCGCCGAAACGGTCGCCGCCGTCACGAATCCGTCGTGACAGTGGTGACACTGCGCCCGACTGCGCGCTACTCCTCGGAGAGGTCGGTTCGAAGGTGTTGGAGGGCGGAACGGATCCTGGACTTCGCGGCGGGTAGTCCGATGCCGAGGCAGGCGGCTACCTGGGGATAGCTGAGGCCGCGATAGTAGGCGAGCGTGATGGATTCGCGCTGCAGCGAGCTCAGGCCGGTCAGGCTCTGCCGGACGGCGTCGCGGTCGTGGTTGCGCAGGGTTTCCTCGGCGACCACATCGATCGGCGGCTGATAGGCGCGAGTGCCCCATGCGTGATTGTGGTCGACGGTCGCACGCTCGTGCCGCACGCGGTCAACGGCTTGCCGATGAGCCAGCATTCGCAACCACGTCATTGCCGACCCGCGATTTTCGTCGAAGCTCACCGCACAGCGCCACACCTCCAGATAGACATCCTGGCAGGTTTCTTCGGCATATCCCGGGTCCCGGACTATTGCGAGCACTCGCTGAAATACCAGGTTTCGAGTACGGCGATACAACTGCGCAAATGCGTCACGATCGCCATTGCCGATACGGTGCACCAATTCTGCATCGGTACCGTCGGATTCGGTTTTCACCAGCCCGCGAACGGGTCGATCCACATGTGATCCGACGGCTGGAATTCGGCTGGACCGCTGCGAAACGAGCAAGGTCACGACTGCCCCCTGACAAACAGTGATACGACAAGAAATTGATACGTCGAAGCACTCCGTCGAGGGCATGGACGGTGCTGTGCGGTAAACGAATCCGGCCGAGGGCAGGGGCGTGGATCCACCGTTCGCCAGACTACCGGTCCTAATGGAGGTGCCGCCGCGAATTGGTGGATGCGGTGAATGCCGAGAATAGCTGGGGCGGAGTCAGATCCGCAGTCCGAGTTCTACGATGGCTTTGGCAACCGCGTGCACCGGCACGCGGTTGGTCCGCGCATGGGCACGGATCAGCTCGTAGGCGGCATCGGGTGTCATCCGCCCGGCATTGGCGAGCACACCCTTGGCCTGCTCGACGATGATCCGGGTATCAAGCGCGTGCGTCAACTGCCTGGTCAACTGTTCCTGGCGGCGGATGACAGTCGAATTGACGATGTGCCCGGTCGCCATGCTGGCGAGCAACCCACCTACCGAAAGGTCTCGTTCGGTCCAGTGCCGCGGTTCGCGCGCGTACATGCCGAGCACACCCACCTTGGTCTCGCCCAGCCGCATCGGTATCTCCGCCACCGCCGAAACCCCTTGCCTGACCGCCTCGGAGCAGAATTCCGGCCACAGCGCACGGCAACTGCCGATCTCAGTGACCGCGATGGGTTCACCCCGCCGCAAGACCTCCACGCTCGGGCCGCGTTCGCTGCTGTGCTGGCACAGCTCGACATCCATCAGGGCTTCGGGCATCGCCGCGGTGAACCTCTCCTGCCCGTCCGGCGCCAGTGTCACGGTGCAGCCCGCCAGATCCAGCACGTCGGTGGCACTGTCCATCAGCTGCTGGACCATCCGCGAGGTCTCACCGAACGGACCCAACACGTCCGCGAGCCGCGACACAGCCGCTACCAGCACCTCGCTATCAGACACCCGCACCACCCCGTATGCGAAAACAGGTCGTCCTGCCGAGTCCAGCGCCGCACTCGCCGACAATTCCATGGTATGGCCATGCCGACGAATTCCGTTGGTCTCGTGCACAATCGGTGGGTCGACACGCCCGGTGCCCGGATGTAACCATGGACGGCAGGATCGACCCCGACCGGACACAGCGTCGTGCACGGTCAGGGGTATTTTCGCTGAAATTTCTCCGCGTAAATGTGTCGACTCCGGGAGACTGCCATGGGACCCGCGTTCGGTGATCGGCGACATCCGGAACCCGGAGAGCCGCAGCCACATTCGGCGAAGCACCCGGAAAACACTGGCAACCTCAGAGTTTCGACGCTATTGCGGTCGCTGATCCGATCGGTCGGCAACCTTGCCGGCGAATTCGACGTGATCGAGCTATCCCAGCAACTGCTGGAGGCCTGCCTCGATTCGACCGACGCCGCCGACGCAGGCCTGCTGCTTGCCGATCAGCGCGGGGATCTACGCATCCTCGCCGCCAGCGCCGAACGGCAGGAGCTGCTGGATCTATTGCAACTCGGAGCTGTCGACGGCCCGAGCGCTCAGGCCTATCGCGGCATGAGTCCCGCCGCCCTGGACGATCTCGGCGGCACCGCGCATGAATCGCCGGAGTTCGGTCGTTGCGCGCTGGCCGCGGGCTACCGGTCGGCGTATGCCCTGCCGCTGCGGCTGCAACGCGACTGCATCGGCGCCCTCGCGATCTTCGGCGCCTCGACCGCCGCGCTCGACGACGCCGACATCGGTGTCGGGCAGGTCCTCGCCGACCTCGCAGGCATCGGCATCGCGCACTACATTGTCCTGGCCCAAGTCGGCACGGTCTATGCGCAACTACCCGCGGTCTTGAACAATCGCATCGCCATCGATCAGGCGAAAGGTGTTCTGGCCGAGCGTGACAGCTCCGATATGGACCGGGCCTTCCAGCGCATGCGCGGACATGCCCGCGCTACCGGCGTGCGCCTCGCCGACCTCGCCGCCGACATCGTCGACGGCCGTATCGACACCGCCGACGTCGGGATCGAACCACCGGACTGACCCACCAGGCGAGCGTTCAGTCGTAGTCGGTGTCGAATCGGACCCGGTTGTCGACGACCAGCTCGGCCACTTCGGCCAGCGACATCCCGTGCGCGAAGGCATAGGCGCGCAGCCGTGCGTAGGCATCCGGCGCGCGAATGTCCAACTGCGCGATCACCATTCCGGCCGCTTGGTGGATCAGGCCGCTCGTCAACGGCTGATCGCGCCACCGCTCGACGCCATGACCCGGTTGCGGCGAGCCCGCGACCAACTGCGCAATCACCAGATCGGCGACGTGCAGCCCCGCCGAGATCATCGCCGGTCGCGGCAGCCCGGGATACGCACCGTAGAGATCGAGCGCACCGAACCGAACCGCACCCAATTGCAGCGGCACGGCGAGCATCGAGCCGGAAATCCTCGGGTGCCCGACTCTTTCGATGCGAGCGAGCTCCTCGGCGAAACCGGGCCAGCGCTCGCCGCTCGCCGCCAGATCGGCCAGCAATACCGGGACCCCCTCGGTGACGGCCTCCACCGCCGGACCCTGGCCGACCGTGGTCTGCACCGTCTCGACCAAGACGGCGACACCGTCACTCGCACACCACGGTTGCAGCCCCGCATCGCGCTCCCGCATGAGGATCGCGGCGCGGCGCACCGGCAAGACCCGCACGCACGCATCACACAGCGCGGTGACCCCGTCGCCGCGGATCGACAGCGCCGAAAGGAACTCATCGGTCAAGTGATCGAACTGCGCCACACTCATCCTACGAACTACTCACAACCATTGCCCCCACTGCGATTTCGACGGCTTCCTTCTTCTGGTATTCGTCACGCTTCCGGCAATGGACCCCCCGATGCACCGCAAGAATACGAAACGACAGCCCTCCACACCAGGGTCGAAGGGCCCGCGCACCGAAGGGTGAGTCGACGGACTGTCTAGGGAATGGTGTCGGCCTGGACTTCCGCGTGCAGCCGTTGCAGCACCATCGCGCGGTCGGTCAGCACCGACCAATTCCGGGAGACGGCTTCGTGCACGGCGTGCGCCGCCGAAACGAGGGTGTCGGCGTCGGGATGCCCGGTCAGCAAGACGCCGACGTCGGCGGCGATGCCCAGGTCCAGCACTGGAACCACGGTATGCGGCATGCCGAGCAGTGCCGCGAGGATATCCAGCTGATCGGCGGGCACCAGCGCCCTCGCCGCGGACAGCACGGCGGCCGGAACGACGATCGTATTGCCGGATCCTGCTGTGGCCCACGCAATTGCGTGCGGATAGGGATCACGACGGCACCAACCGAGGACCGCGCCGAGGTCCAGGACGACTCCGGTCAGGGTTGCGGGGCTCACGCGGCGCCGGCCGCGTACTCATCCTCGGTCAGGGGCGGTAAGCCCAATAGGCCGCGCCCGTGATTGATCATTTCCAGCGGCGGCTTGCCACCGTAGACGCGCTCGATGGTGGCGACCGACTGCGCGCGGTCCATGCGCTGCTGAACCGACTCGGCGACGAACTGGGAGACCGACTCGATCCGCCCGCCCTCGCGCCATTTGTCCAGGGTCACGGCGATTTCCTCGGGGACTGTGACCGTCACCTTCCGAGTTCTGCGCTCTCTCGCCATATCGGAAGTGTACTCGGATATGGCCGGTCCGGAGCGGGTGCATAACCGGCCGCGACGTGGGAAAGTCTCGGTCATGAGAGCGCACCGCCGCATCGCCGTCGTCATTGCCGGGTTCGTGAGCGTCATGCTGGTGGCAGGTTGCGGCGCCCGCTCGGAACAGAGCAGCGGCCCGACCGCCAGTACCGTGTCCGGCGTCATTCCGCTGATCTCGACCGACGACCTACGGAGCGCGAGCGCCGACGAGGTGCACCTGTTCGGGCTGAACGATCTACACGGCAACCTTCAGCCGCCGGCCGGGTCGAGCGGAAAGATCGCCGGATACGAAGCGGGTGGGGCCGCCTACCTTGCCACGCATCTGGCGCGGTTGAAGAAGGCCTATCCGGCCAGTGCCGTTGTCGCGGCGGGTGACAACATCGGGGCGAGTCCGCTGATGTCGGGCCTGTTCCACGATGAGCCAACGGTGTCCTTCCTGAATTCCGTCGGGTTGACCGCCTCCGCGGTGGGGAATCACGAATTCGATGACGGTGTCATCGAATTGACGCGCGTTCAGCAGGGCGGCTGCGCCCTCGACGGCTGTTCGCCCGGCGCGCCGTTCACCGGGGCGAAATTCCCGTACCTGGCGGCGAATGTCACCGACGCCCAGGGCAAGTTGCCGCCCGCGCTACGCCCGTGGGCCATGCTCGAGGTCGGCGGTCATCGGATCGGCGTTGTCGGTACGGTCACCCCGGATACCGCGAATATCGTTTTCCCCGAAGGTATTCGGGGTTACACGTTCGGCGACGAGGTCGCCGCGATCAACACCTACGTGCCCGAGATGAAGGCAGCGGGCGCCGAGACCATCGTGGCGCTGGTGCACGATGGCGGCATCCAGAAGACGGCGCCGGAGGCCACCGTCGACTACAACGGCTGCGCGAACATCTCTCCCGAGGTCACCGCGCTGGCCACCCGCACCGACCCCGCGGTTCAGGCGCTGGTCACCGGGCACACCCACCAACCGTATGTATGCACGATCGAGGGCAAGGTGGTCACCCAAGCCGCCTCCTACGGTCGGCTGATCACCGACATCACCTTGAAATTCGGCGCAGGCGAGGTGCGGGCTTCGGCGGTGAACCGCGTGGTGACCCGCGAGGTCACCCCGGACTCGGCCACCACCGACCTGATCAATTTCTATGCCGAGCAAGCCGAGCCCCGAGCGGCCCGGGTGGTCGCCACGGCGGCGCAGACCCTCACGCACGAACCGGTGACTTCCGGCGAATCGCCGCTCGGCGATGTCATCGCCGACTCGATGCTCTCGGCCACCGCGGCCGCACCCGCCACCGCGGTGGCGGCCTTCATGAACCCCGGCGGCGTGCGCGCCGACCTGAAATCCGGCGAGATCACCTACGGCGATATCTACACCGTCCAACCGTTCGGCAATCAGGTCGTCACGGTCACCCTCACCGGCAGCCAGGTGGTACGCCTCCTGGAACAGCAATGGGACAACTCGAACAAGCCCACCGTCCTGTCCCCGTCCGGCCTCACTTACACCTACGTCGCCTCGGCCCCCAAGGGCAGCAAGATCGTCGCCGACAGCATCCGCATCGCGGGACAACCCCTCGATCAGGTCGCCACCTATCGGATCACCACGAACAGCTTCCTCGCCTCGGGCGGCGACGGCTTCACCGTCTTCACCGAGGGCACCGATAAGGCCGTCGGCCCGATCGATCTCGACGCCTTCGAGGCGTACGCGAAGAGCCGCCCACCGCTGCAAGCACCGCCCGCCCGGGTCGAGAAGCGGTAGTGCGCAATGCATCAGCAATCCCCCTATGCGATCGCTCACACACAGCCGAACCATCTGGACGAATGACCAGTCATTACTTCGGGTAACTGGAATTCTCTGTAACACATACCCTTTGACCTGCACATACGGTGACCAACCCCACAGCCCGCGCTGAGCTCAGCAGCTTGCCCGGGCCTCAGTGGACCCACTAAAGTTACCCACCAGTAGGGACGAAGGTGTTCTACTCCGGCCCGACCGCTATCACTCGGGGGCCGAATCATCGAAGTCCGCATTCACTGCTGCATGCCGGATGAGCGTTGTCCGACAACATGGTTCGAGTAAGAGCAGGAGAATGCGATGGCTACCTACATCGTGACGGGCGGTACCGGTTTTCTGGGGCGCCGGGTCGTTCAGGGACTCCTGGACGCGGATTCCGACGCCATTGTGCATGTGCTGGTGCGCGCCGCGTCGATGGCGAAGTTCACCGAACTCGCCGAGGGCTGGCACGGCGGCGAGCGCGTTTTCGCGCTGCTCGGCGATCTGACCGCCCACGGCCTCGGCCTCGGCAAGGAAGCGCCGCAGGCCGATCATGTCATCCACCTCGGCGCCGTCTACGACATGACCGCCGACGAGGACACCGCACACGCGGCCAATGTCGCGGGCACCCGCTCGGTGCTCGCGCTGGCCCGCGAGCTCGACGCGGTGCTGCACCACGTCTCCTCGGTGGCCGTCGCGGGTGATCACAAGGGCAAGTTCTTCGAGGAGGATTTCGACCTCGGCCAGCAGCTGACCTCGCCCTATCACCGCACCAAGTTCGCGGCCGAAAAGCTCGTGCGCGAGTCGCGCGGCGTGCGCTGGCGGGTGTACCGGCCCGCCATCGTGGTCGGCGATTCCCGCACCGGTGAGATGGACAAGATCGACGGTCCCTACTACTTCTTCCCGGCCATCGCCAAGCTGGGTGCCCTGCCCACCGACCTGCCGATGCCGCTGCCCGATCTCGGCGCGACGAACATCGTGCCGGTCGACTACGTCGCCGCCGCCATGGTCGAGCTGGTGCGCCGAAACGGCTTGGATGGACGCACATTCCACCTGGTCAACCCCGAACCGCAGCCCTTCGGCGAGGTCTACGCGGCACTGGCCACGGCAGCGGGCGCTCCGACCGGGATCGGCACCGTGCCGGGCAGTGGGCTCGCGCTCAGTGGGCTCGCCCACCTCCCCGGCGTTCCCGCGGTCCGCGATTTCCTGTTGGAGCAGTTGGGAATTCCGGCCGCCGTCGCGCCGCACACGTCCTTCTCCGCTGAGTTCATCTCCGACTCCACTCGCGCCCACCTGCGCGGCACCGAATTGTCGGTGCCGTCCTTCGACAGCTACGCCGAGCGGCTGTGGGCGTACTGGCGCGAGAACCTGGACCCGAACCGCGATCACGTCGCCGGCAGCGCCGACCCGTTCACCGGCCGCACCATCCTGATCACCGGCGCGTCGTCGGGTATCGGGCTGGCCACCGCCCATGCGGTGGCCCGGCGTGGCGCCACAGTCCTCATGGTCGCCCGCGGCCGTGACGACCTGCTCGCCGCGGCCACCGCCATTCGCGCCGAAGGTGGTACGGCTTTTGCCTACCCTTGCGACATCACCGATTCCGAGGCCGTCGATGTACTGGTCCCCACGCTGCTCGCCGACCACGGTCACGTCGACTATCTGGTGAACAATGCCGGGCGCTCGATCCGCCGCTCGGTGCTCAATTCCACCGATCGCATGCACGACTTCGAGCGGACCATGGCGGTCAACTACTTCGGCGCGGTCCGCCTCATCCTCGCCCTACTTCCCTCGATGCGGGCGCGGCGCTTCGGGCACGTCGTCAATATCTCCTCGATCGCCGTGCAGACCAAGGTCCCGCGCTTTGCCGCCTACGTGGCGAGCAAGTCGGCACTGGACAACTTCAGCGAGATCGCCGCCGTCGAAAATCGCGACGCCGGAATCACTTTCACCTCGGTCCGGATGCCGTTGGTTCGCACCGCGATGATCGCTCCCACCGATCTCTACCGCTCCCTCCCGGTCCCCGACCCGGACCAGGCCGCCGCCATCGTCGTGCGGGCACTGACCGACCGACCCGACCGCATCGACACCCCCGTCGGCACCTTCGCCCAGGCCGTCGAACTGCTGATGCCGACGGTCAAGCGCACCATCATGCATCAGGGCTTCCGCCTGTTCGGCGAATCCCATGCGGCACAGGGTGTTCCCGCCACGGTCCCGGCCGTGCCGATCACCGAATCCGCCGAACACGCATCGGATCGAGCCCCCAAGCGCAGTGCCCTACTGGCCCTCGCACCGGTCCTGCTCCCGCTGATGGCGCTGCCGAGTCCCGCCGCGCGGGTAGCCAGGGTGATCCCCGGCCTGCACTGGTAACGACTACCGCGCCACCGGGGTTCGCAAGGCCTGAACACACCGGCGGCGGGGCCGATTCGACATCGGTCCCGCCGCGCGGATTTCCCGGTGGGGCTTACACCCGGCTCGCCGCGAACCAAGCGGCAGGCCACAGGGCCCATCCGTAGTTCGAATGCTGAGTCGGATCAAATCCGCCGCCGCACACCGGATCACCGCCCGCGCAGTAATTCGCGGTTCGCCAACCGAAATGGTCCGGGACGTTCCAGCCGATGAGCCGGAGCGGATCGCCGAACAACAGCACCGCCGCCACCTTCCACTGCAGGTCGCCGGGCAGCGGGAAAATGCCGGGCAGCGTGGTGACGATGCCGGTGCCGAGGACACCGTGCACGACGGCCGCACCCTGCGAATAGCCGACCAGGATGAACCGCTGATCCGGGCAGACCGCGGACTGATGGATGATGTGGTTGGTCATGTCGTGGGTGCCGCGTGCCAGCGACGTCGTGTCGAGCAGGTCCGCTGGGTAGTTCACCCGGTACGCGCCCGCGCTCACCGGAAGCGCTTGCAGGAGCGTGTCATACAGCGGATCGCCGACGACCGAGCCGAGGAACCCAGGTTCGTGGGTTCCCCTGGCGACGACCACTTCCACCTCCGCACAGTCGTCCGCCCATGCGTGCGTGCCTAGATTCGTCGTCGCCGTGACTCCGACCGCGAGCACTAGCACAGCGAATGCCCGCGTGGCACGCCACTTTTCGAACAGGGATACCTTCCGGTTGACCATCGTGATCACCTCTCACGCCGTTGTGAGAAGCCGAGATTCTGACGATTGTCAGTGACAATTGCTCGGCTATATACGCGATGGTAAGAACGACCGGAGGTGACGTCGAGCAACCGGACTCAAGCGATACCGAGTTACCGCACAATCGTGTCCTGCGTGGTCTCGCGCGAGTGACGAGAACCGCTGTGCGAGTGAAACGCCCGTGCGCGAGATCCGCGAGGGGCGCGATCCGCTGTATCGAGGGAGTACCCCCGCGCGGTCAGGTGTATGCGCTGTTTGCCCGCCAGCGCAAGGAATTCGCGCGCGTCGGCACGAGTGTTGCGGCCACCGAGCGAATTTCCCGGTGGGGGGTTCTACACCTGGCTTGCCGCGAACCCGGCAGCCGGCCACATGGCCCAGCCGTAGTTCGCGTGTGCGGTCGGATCAGTTCCGCCACCGCACGCCGGATCGCCGCCCGCACAGTAATCCGCGGTTCGCTCGGCGAATTGACCGGGGACACTCCACCCGATCAGCCGGAGCGGATCGCCGAACAGCAGCACCGCCGCCACCTTCCACTGCAGTTCTCCGGGCAGCGGGTAGATGCCGGGCAGGGTGGTCACGATGCCGGTGCCGAGCACACCGTGCACGACGACCGCGCCCTGCGAGTAGCCGACCAGGATGAACCGCTGATCCGGGCAGTTCGCGGACTGCTGGATGACGTGGTCTGTCATGTCCTGGGTGCCGCGGCTGAGCGAGGCCGGATCGAGCAAGTCCGCGGTGTAGTTCACGCGGTACGGGCTGACACTCACCGGAAGTGCTTGCAGGAGCGTGTCATACAGCGGATCGCCGACAATCGAGCCGAGGAACCCAGCCTCCTGGGTGCCCCTGGCAACAACCACATCGAGGCCCGCACAGGACTCGGCCCATGCCTGCACGCCTAGATTCGTCGTCACCGTGACTCCGACCGCGAGCAATAGCACCGCCACCGCCCGGGTCGCACCCCACTTGTCGAACAGGGATACCTTCCGGTTGACCATCGTGACCACCTCTCACGCCGTTGTGAGAAACCGAGATTCTGACGATTGTCAGTGACAATCTCTCGGCTATATACCCCATTGTAAGAAGGACCCGAGGTGCCGTCGAGCAACCGAAGTCGAGCTATGCCGAGTCATCGACCCAGCGTGGCCTGGGCGGTCCGGGCTACGATTGCGCCGCGCTGACGATCGGTTCCGCCGTGCGCCACGCGCTGACCCGGTTCGCTAGCCGCGCTCGCTCAAGAAACGAGAACCGCTGCGCCGGTGAAACGTCCGTGTGCGAGATCCGCGAGCGCGCGATCCGCGGTATCGAGGGAGTATCCGCGGGTGGTCAGGTGTATGCGGTGTTTGCCGGCCAAAGTAAGGAATTCGCGAGCGTCGGCGCGGGTGTTGGCGGTCACCGAGCGAATTTCCCGCTCCTGGAACAGATGCTGCTGATAATTCAGGACCGGGATGTCGCTGAGGTGGATGCCCGCGATGGCGAGCACGCCGCCGCGATCGAGCGCCGCCAGCGCGGGCAGCACCAGATCCCCGGCCGGTGCGAACAGAATCGCCGCATCCAGTTGGACCGGAGGCTGATCCGCGGCCCCCTGTACCGACGCCGCGCCGAGATCCCTCGCCAGCTCGCGGGCGGCCGGATCCCGAGTCATCACATGCACCTGCGCACCACGCGCGAGCGCCACTTGGGCGGCGATATGCGCACTGCCGCCGAAGCCGTAGATCCCCAGCCGACCGCCCTGCGGCAGCGCGGTCCGCTGCAACGCGCGATATCCGATAATTCCCGCGCACAGCAGCGGGGCGGTGTCGACGTCGGAGTAGCCCGCGGGCAGTCGCAACGCGTAAGCCGCTGGGACCGTGGCGAACTGGGCGTATCCCCCGTCCGCGTCCCATCCGGTGTACTCCGACCGCGGGCACAAATTCTCAGCGCCGCGCAGGCAGTACCGGCACTCCCCGCAGGTATGACGCAGCCACGCGATCCCCACCCGATCGCCGACGGCGAAGGTATCCGCGCCGTCCCGGCGAATGCCGGGACCCAACGCCACCACCTCCCCGACGATTTCGTGCCCTGGCACCACACCCGGCCGATGTACCGGCAGATCTCCCTCGGCCACATGCAGGTCGGTCCGACAGACTCCGCACGCCAGCACCCGCACCAACAGCTCACCCGCCGAGGGCTCCGGCACGGGCTCGCGAACGCGGTCCAACGGACCACCATCGATAAGTCCCGGCCGCCGCACGCGCCAGCCGATCATCGACGCGGCGCCTGAAACCTCGCTCATATCGATCACTCCTCGCCGTCAGCAGGAAGGTCGTATGGGTCCCGGCGCGCGCCGGGACGACGGTCCGCGTTCGACCCTACCCATTCGATTTCCCGAATTGCGACACTCACTTCTGATACATTCCTGTATTGAATACATCGGTGTATCCGGAGGGCCGGATGACCGGTCCGCAAAGAAGGAGGTTCGCCGTGGCCTCGTCCACCGCTGCGGCGACCCCGGCGAAACGGGTCACTCGCAGACGAACCGAAACCAGAAACCGCCTGCTCACGGCCGCATACGAGGTGTTCGCCGAGGAAGGCTTCGGCCGTTCCACCGTCGAGCGCGTGTGCGATCGCGCGGGCTTCACCCGGGGCGCGTTCTACTCCAACTTCACCTCACTCGACGAGCTGTTCCTCACCATGTGGGAGCAGCGGTCCGCGGCCATGCTCGCCGGTGTCCGCGCCACCCTCGACAAATTCGCGGTCGACGGAGTGACCGACCTGCGCGCGGCGATCGAACGCCTGGATCGGGCGGTGCCGATCGACGAGGCCTGGTACCGCATCACCGCCGAGTTCACCACACACGCGCTGCGCACCCCGGCGCTGCGACAGGTGATGGCCGCCCGCGAGGAATTGATCGTCGCGGCACTGATGCCGACCATCGTCGCCGCACTGGCTCGCGTCGGGCGCACCGTCCCCGATCCGGTCGCGCTCGGCCAGGCCCTCGTCGCCGTGCACGACGGCACCACCGTGCAGGTCCTGATGGAACCCCGAAGTCGTCGCATACGCCGCCGACGCACCGAGCTCCTGTGCCACGTCGTACTTGCTTACAGCACCACCACCCCCGAACTCAGCACCGCAACCGAAGGATGAACATGGCCGACCGCAGTCCCGAATTCGCGCAAGAGGCAGACGTCATCGTCGTCGGCGCAGGCCTGGCCGGGCTCGTGGCGACCCACGAACTGGTCAAGGCCGGTCGCAAGGTGCATGTGCTCGACCAGGAGAACCGCAACAACCTGGGCGGGCAGGCATTCTGGTCGCTGGGCGGGCTGTTCTTCGTCGACAGCCCGGAACAGCGGCGCCTCGGCATCAAGGACTCCTACGAGTTGGCCATGCAGGACTGGCTCGGCTCGGCGGGCTTCGACCGCGACGCCGAGGATCACTGGGCTCGCCAGTGGGCGCAGGCCTACGTCCGATTCGCCGCCACCGAGAAGCGGGACTACCTGCGCGAATTGGGGTTACGTGTGACACCGCTGGTCGGCTGGGCCGAACGCGGTGGCGCCTCCGCCGACGGCCACGGCAATTCGGTGCCGCGCTTCCACCTGACCTGGGGCACCGGCCCCGAGGTGGTGCGGGTTTTCCGAGAGCCGGTCCTCGACGGCGAGCGACGTGGCCTGGTCGGCTTCAGTTTCCGACACCAGGTCGATGAGCTGATCGTCGAGGACGGCACGGTTGTCGGCGTGCGCGGCAGCGTGCTCGAAGACACCGATCTGGAGCGCGGCAAGGCATCCTCACGAAACGTGGTCGGCGAATTCGAGTTCCGCGCGAAGGCTGTGATCGTGACCTCCGGTGGCATCGGCCACAATCACGAACTGATCCGCCGCAACTGGCCGACCGACCGGCTCGGCCCATGCCCCGAAACCCTCATCTCGGGTGTGCCCGCGCACGTGGACGGCCGGATGCTCGGCATCTCCGAGTCCGCCGGCGGCGCGATCGTCAACCGTGACCGCATGTGGCACTACACCGAGGGCATCGTCAACTGGAATCCGATTTGGCCCGACCATGCCATCCGGATCATTCCCGGTCCGTCGTCACTGTGGTTCGATGCCAACGGAAAGCGTTTGCCCGCACCGTGTTTCCCCGGTTTCGACACCAACTCCACGATGAAGGAGATCCTGGCGACCGGCCACGACTACTCCTGGTTCGTGCTCACCCAGTCGATCATCGAGAAGGAGTTCGCGCTCTC
The DNA here is from genome assembly GCF_042675075.1 of Nocardia sp. GCM10030253. Lineage (NCBI taxonomy): Bacteria > Bacillati > Actinomycetota > Actinomycetes > Mycobacteriales > Nocardiaceae > Nocardia > Nocardia sp. GCM10030253. Next base: position 415,384 of record NZ_JBHTDL010000007.1, read on the forward strand.
GGGTTCCGAACAGAACCCGGACATCACCGGCAAGGACCTCAAACTCACCCTCAAGAGCCGGGTGGCCAAGGGCGCGCCGGGACCGGTCGAGGCGTTCAAGCAACACGGCGTCGATTTCGTGGTGGCCGACACGCTGCGCGAATTGGTCGACGGCATGAACAAGATCGCGCGTGGCCCCCGGCTCGACCACGACGACCTGGAACGCCAGATCGTCGCGCGTGACCGCGAGCTGACCAACAAGTACTCCAAAGACGCTCAGCTGATGGCAATCACCAACGCGCGTCAATACTTTGGTGACAAGGCGGGCCGAGTGGCCAAACCGCACCGCATCCTCGATCCCGCGCACGGCCCGTTGATCGCGGTGCGGCTGAATGTCCTTACCCGCAAGACGCTCGGCGGCCTGCAGACCAACCTCGACTCGCAGGTGATGCGCGAGGACGGCACGGTGCTGCCCGGACTGTACGCAGCGGGTGAGGTCGCCGGGTTCGGCGGCGGTGGTGTGCACGGCTACAACGCCCTCGAGGGCACGTTCCTCGGCGGCTGCATCTTCTCCGGTCGGGCCGCCGGCCGCGCCTTGGCCACGAAACCCCTCTGACCGCAACACTTTCCGCCTGATCAGGAGTGACAGACCGCGGCCCGGCCCGAGGTCTTCTTGGCTCGGGTGGTGGTCGGCGCCGCTGTCGTGGGGGCCACGGCCGTCGACGGCGCGGTCACCGGTTCGACGGAATACAGTCGCGCGCCGGTGTACCGCTGCCCGGGCTCCAGCGAGATCCCGGACACCTCGACCTGATGTCCGTACACATCGACCACCCGGGCGGAGAAAGGTCCAGGACCCGCATCGGAAATCGTCCAGTAGTTGTCCATTCCGCGGTTCAGTTCCTGCCACCCCCCGCCCGTCGTCGGCCGGATCGCCACGCGCTGGATGGGATTTCCCGAGCCGCTCACCAGGATCGCCAGCCATTGCGCCGAGGAATCCGATTTCACCTCGTAGAACAGCTCGGGGGCTGGATCCGGGTCGCGGACGACCGTGTAGCCGACCTGCGCCACACCGTCGGACTGTTCGGCGATCTGCGCGAATGCGGCGGTACTCAGATCCAGTTGTCCCGGAGCGCATCCGGGGCAACGGTCGGCGATGAGCACCCGGACATCGCCGCGTGGGCCGTGCACGTCGAGGTAGGCGCCGCACAGGTCGGCAGTGCCGTACTCCTGCGTGGACATCCCGACATAGAAGCCGTCCGATGGCAGGTCGGGGAAGGAGCAGGCCACGCCCTGACGGAACGCGTAGTAGCGCGCCACACCGGGCAAGTCCGGATCCGGCGGGGGTGCCGAATGCCGCGCCGCGAGGCCGGAACTACTGATGGCCACCGGTATTCGTGCTGTTGTGAGGTTCTCGCCGACGGTGGGTGTGGTGCCGCACGACGCGGGTTCCGGCCGTGACACCCAGACCACCACCCCGACAACCGCCACCATGGCCCCCAGGGTCGACCACAGCCAACCCGAGCGGAAGTGTGCTTGCTCGATCGGTATTCGGTGCACCGCGGTCCCCGGCTTCCGGCTCACCCAACTCGCGGACTGTCCATCCTGACTGCATCAGGAAAGCAGTTGAAACGGCAACGCATATCTCGAACGAAAATCTTCGTAGTGAAACACCCGCAGTACGGCAATCTTGTCGCAAATAGCCAGCATTCACCTCAGCGACGGCCGAGCGAGCAGGAAAAGATCCGGAGTACCGCCGTTTACGAAGTCGCCCGTTCCGGCACCAGGTCGACCCCGGAAAGCTGGTGGTCCATCCGATCCCGCTTGGCGCGCAGGTAGCGGATGTTGTGTTCGGTCGGCGTCGCCTGCAGCGGCAGCCGCCGCCGCACGGTGATGCCGTGCTCCGCCAATCCGGCCGCCTTGGCGGGGTTGTTGCTCAGCAGCCGCACCGACCGGATACCGAGGTCGGCGAGCACCTGCGCACCCGCCGCATACCTGCGGGCATCCACCGGCAACCCCAGCGCCAGGTTGGCCTCGACGGTATCGGCGCCGCGATCCTGTAACTCATAGGCCCGCAGCTTGTTCAGCAGACCAACGCCCCGTCCCTCCTGGCCACGCAGATACACGACAACGCCACTGCCCTCCGCCGCGACCGCACGCATCGAAGCGTCCAACTGGTCGCCGCAATCGCAGCGCAGCGAGCCGAGCGCGTCGCCGGTGAGGCATTCCGAATGCAATCGCACCAGCACCGAATCGCGGCGCGGTTCGCCGAAAACCAAGGCGAGGGTTTCGGTTCCGGTGATGTCGTCGCGGTAGCCGACCACCCGGAACTCACCGAACCTGGTGGGCAGCCTGGTCTCCACAACTCTGGTCAGCGTGTGTTCGACGCGGCGGCGGTAGTCGATCAGATCGGCGATCGAGATGATCGGCAGGCCGTGCGTATCAGCGAAATCGAGCAGTTCGGGCAGCCGCGCCATCGATCCGTCGTCGAGCACGATTTCGGCGATGACACCGGCGGGCCGCAGCCCGGCGAGCCTGGTCAGATCGACGGCGGCCTCGGTGTGGCCCGCGCGGCCGAGCACACCACTGGGGTGCGCACGCAGCGGGAAGACGTGCCCGGGCCTGGTCAGGTCATCATGGCCGGTGAGCGGATCGGCGAGCGCTTGTACGGTGCGGGCCCGATCGGCGGCCGAAATGCCCGTTGTCACACCGGAAGACGCGTCCACCGACACCGTGTAGGCGGTGCCCTTCGGATCCTCGTTGACCGGCGTCATCGGTGGCAGCCGGAGCCGATCGAGGTCCGCGCCCGCCATCGGCGCGCACAGCACGCCGCTGGTATAGCGAACCATGAAGGCGATCGTCTCCGGCGTCGCCAGTCCGGCGGCGAGCACCAAATCACCTTCGTTCTCCCGGTCTTCGTCATCGACGACGACCACCATGCCACCCGCCGCGAGCGCGGCGAGCGCCGCCTCGATGGTGTCCAACGATCGCTGCCGCACGAATTCGGTACTCATGACCCACCTCCTATATGACTAGTAGATATATACCTGTTAGTCACAGGAAGGGCCTGTCCCGCTCAGTGGACCACTGCGCGGGTACAACCTCAGGAAGCGCGCTTGCCCTTGGCTTTCGGGGTCGGCTTTTGCTGCTGGGCGGCGAGTTTCTCGACGTCGGCGAGCAGTTCCTTCGCGAAATCGCGCTCGGCCTCATAGTGGCGCACGCACCACCGCAGCACCGCGCCCGGGTAGGCCCAGTCGGGGTTCTCGTCGGCGCCCTCGGCATCGATCTCGGCCAGCTTGCGCATCTTCTCGGCATAGCCGATGTGCTCGCTGAGGATGCCGCGCAACCGCTCCGGCTCGGCGAGATGTCCGAGCCAGGCGCGCAGCATCACGCTGTGCTTGAGCACGGGCGCCTCCACCGGCGCGTGGTTCACCCAGTGCGCGGCCGCGGCGCGGCCGCTGTCGGTGATCGCGTACATCCGCTTGCCGCGCACGCCGTCGTCCTGAAGGACGGTGCGCGAGGTCGCGTAGCCGTGCTTTTCCAGACGTTTGAGCTCAGCGTAGATCTGGCTGAACGACGGGCTCCAGTAGAAGAACTGCAGGCTCCAATCGGCCCATTTCTTCAGGTCGTAGCCGGAGAGTTCGTCGGCGTGCGAGAGCATCCCGAGCACGGCCCAGCTGGTCGTCGGCAGATCGGGAATCCCGGCCTCCGCAGAGGCAGGCTTGGCATCGGTCACGGTAGGACTATATCGCTTAGGCATATTTCGGGTAAAACATCTCGTTGAGTGGGATTCGCGAGATCCGGATACCCCGACCTTGTGACAGGTTTCACAACACGCAATTCCTGCGCACCCGAACGTAGTTCCCGAACACCGGAGCGTGGCCGATGTCCACCATTCCCAAAGATCAGACCGCTGCCGAAAGTCCTGGCAGCGTACTCGAATCCGATGCCGACACCGGCAGACTCGACGGCGCGTCGCGTGCCAGGATTTTCGCCGTCCTCGCGGTCATCGTGCTGTTCACCGAGGTCGCGCCGATGCAGTACACGATCGTCGCGGCCGCATTGCAGAAGATCGCGCCGACCTTTCCCAGCGTCGGCGCGAACATCAACTGGGCCATCATCGTCTTCGGCCTGATCGGCGCGGCCGCGTCTCCGCTCATCGGCAAGATGAGCGATGTCTGGGGCAAGAAGCGGATGTTCCTCGTCTGCGGCGCGCTCTTCATGCTCGGCTGTGTGCTGGACGCCGTCACCGACAGCTGGGCGATCTTCCTGATCGGCCGCGGCCTGCAGGCCACCGCCATTGCCACCGCGGTGATCGCCTACGGCTTGATCCGAGATCTGCTGCCGCGCAAGTACGTTCCGCTCGGGCTCGGTGTCACTGCGACCGGTCTCGGGTTCTCCGCCATCGGCGGACCGCTGCTCGGCGGCTACCTCGTCGACAACTACAGCTGGCGCGCCATCTTCTGGGTGCTTGCCGGATTCACCCTGCTGATGCTTCCGCTGGTGTGGCTGGTCGTGCCCGAGTCCAAGCTGCGAGTCAAGCAGCGCATCGACGTGCTCGGTGCCGTGCTGCTGGCGGCCGGCGCCGGACTCACGCTGATCTACCTGGACAAGGGTCAGGATTGGGGTTGGAGCAAGCCGCTGACGCTGGCCTGGCTGTTCGGCGGTATCGCGCTGCTGGTGGTGTTCGTGGTGGTGGAGCTCAATGTCGCCCGCCCGATCATGGACATGAAGCTGCTGTTCCACCCGCGCGTCACGCTGGTACTCGGCGGCGCACTGTTCGCGTCGTTCCTCATCGGCGTCCAGTCCTACGCCCTCGGCTACATGACACAGACTCCGAACTCCGACACGGTCGCGGCCGGTGTCCAGCAGGCGACTCTCGCGCAGATCCAACAGCAGACCGGCCAGCCCATGCCTGCCGCCGCCGTCCAGGTAGCCCTCGACCCAGGCTATAGCTACGGAAACGGTTTCACCCTGCTCGAATTCGCGGTCCGCATCGCCCTGCTGCAAGCCGTGCTGGCGATGATCTGCGGCGCCGCCGCGGGCGCACTGGCCCGCAAGATCGGCGCCCGTATCCCCCTGGTGTTCGCCCTCGTCCTGTTCGCGGGAGCAGGCGTCTGCTACGCCGTCCTCCCCCACACCTGGGTCGTATTCCTCTGGGTGAGCGCGGCTTTCGGCATCGGCTTCGGCTTCTACTACGCCTCCATGCCCATCCTGATGGTCGAAGCCGTCCCCCAGGAGCAACAAGGCATCAGCCTCGGCATGCTCGGTGTCATGCAATCAATGGGCGTCGCCATCGGCCTCGCGATCGTCACCGCCTACCTGAACGCCAGCCCCATCACCGCCCAGGTCAGCGTCGCGGGCCAACCCCCACAAGGCAGCGTCATCCCGCAAGTCTTCGCCGACCACGGCTACGAAATGGGCTTCTGGTTCGCCGCCGGCGCCTCCCTGATCGCCCTGATCATCGCGGTGATCATGCGCCACGGCCGCACCCCCGCCACCGGCGGCACGGCCTACTGATCACCCGACGAACGGAACCCCACAGCGAGTCACCACGCGCGTTGCCGCCACCACGTCCCGCTCCCCACGTGCAATGCCGCTACCAGCGGCAAGGTAGCGAAATGGCGGCCCCAAAAGCGCCTCCGCACCCACCCTTCCACCCCACTGTCGTCCGAACACCCCGCGTCCCAGCCGAACACCCCGTATACCGGGTGTGCAGTCACAACAAGGGGTGTGAGGCCGGATTTCTCTACCGCCCGAGACGCAACCACAGCCAGTCCTCACGCTGGGAGCCCGTGTGCCTGCCTCGAAAAAGCTGCGGAAGACCAAACCGTCGTCCGAACACCCCGCGTCACAACCGCACACCCCGTATACGGGGTGTGCGGTCACAACAAAGGGTGTGAGGACGCTGTACGGGGGGTGTGCAGCTACGACACGGGGTGTGAGGACGGACTTCTCTACGCCCGAGAACGCAACCACAGCCAGTCCTCGCGCTGGAGGCCGTGTGCCTGGCTCCAAGAGCTGTCGAAGACCGAACTGTCGTCCGAACACCCCGCGCCACAGCCGAACACCCCGTATACGGGGTGTGCAGTCACGACAAGGGGTGTGCGGACGCTGTACGGGGGGTGTGCAGCTACGACACGGGGTGTGAGGACGGTTTTCTCTACCGCCCGAGACGCAACCACAGCCAGTCCTCACGCCGGAAGCCGTGGGCCTGCCTGCAGAAGCTGCGGAAGACCAGGTCGGGTACGGCACCCGACGTGCCCAGCACTGCCCCCGGTAAAACCACGGGGAGGCAACCAAAACTGGGGTGCGCGCCCTGGGTTCAGTAAACCGAGCTGACCACCCTGACGTGCCCCGCTGCAACTCACCGAGGACAGCCAGAGCTGTGGAGACCGTGCCCTGGATTGGTGGACCGAGCTTGTCTGGCTGAGGTACCCCGGCGGAACTCATCGGAGTGGGCCAGAGCGTTGGGGAGCGTGCCCCGGTTTGGTAGACCGAGCTCACCTTCCAGCGGTGTTCCGGGCAGTGCTGGGCACGTCGTGTGCCGTACCCGACTTGGTCTTCCGCAACCTGGGTAGACAGGCCACGGCTTCCAGCGTGAGGACTGGCTGTGGTTGCGTTTCATGCGCTTTAGGTAGTGAAGGCAGCCGGTGCTGGGGAGCATGCCCTGGGTTGGGCGGGCCGAGCTCACCTTTCCGGCGGTGTTTCGGGCAGTGCTGGGTGCGTCGTGTGTGGTACCCGGCCTTCTCTTCCGCAGCCTGGATAGGCAGGCACACGGCTTCCAGCGTGAGGACTGGCTGTGGTTGCGTTCCAGGCACTTAGGGGAAGTGGTAGCTAGCGGTCGGTGAAACCGTCGATCATGAGGGGACTCGGAGCATGATTTCGTTGGCGCTGCCGCCGACGCTCGGGAGGAGGTTCGCGGAGAGGGTGTGGCCGAACAGCTTTCGCTGCTGCGCATAGTCCCACCGTCACCGAGGCTGTTGCACGGTCCGGAGTCCGAGGTACCTGCGACGCTGGCCCTGGCCACACGCGGCCGATGGCACTTCGTCACAGCCATCTGGGCCTCGCCGAGCGCGGGCCGTCGGAGAGCCTACGAACGCTAAGGAGATAACTGAGCTCGACCCGACCTTCGCCTGCGTCGTGCTGCGGTTCTGGCGCGGAACCACCGGGTGCGGCCCGCGCGCGCATCGTTCCCGCGGGGTCGTCTACCGCCAGCGGGCGTGCCGGGGGAAGAGGGCGCGGGCGGCTTCGTGGGAGACCTCTACGAGGACCCTGGCCAGGCGGGCGGTGTCGAGAGCTGGACGGTCGGCGCCGATTTGGCCGGAGAGGGACAGGGCGCCGACGGCGGCGCCGCGGCCGCGGATGGGGACCGCGACGCAGGCGATGCCGGTGACGGACTCCTCGTTGTCGACGGCGACGCCTTGGCGGTGCCGGATGCGGGCCAGTTCGCGGTGCAATTCCGCTTTGTCACAGATGGTTCGGGGTGTCAGCTGGGGTAGACGGTCGCGGAAGGACGCTTCGACGATGCTCGGTTCCAGGGTGGCGAGCAGGGCCTTGCCGACGCCGGTGCTGTGGGCGGGCATCCTGCCGCCGAGGCGCGTAGGAATGCTCGCGGTGAAGCGCCCACCCGCCTTGTCCAGGTAGAGCACCTCGCGGCCGTCGAGCACACCGAGGTGCCCGACCATGCCGGTGCGCTGCGAAAGATCGTGCAGCAGCGGGCTCACCACATCACGAATCTCGTTGTGGTCGGCGGCAAGTCCGCCCAGTTCGAACGGCCGCAGGCCGAGCCGGTAGCCGCCGGGGGCATGCGCCAGCCAGCGCAGCCGGATCATCTGGTCCAGGATGCGGTGCACGGTCGAGCGGGGCAGCCCGGTGCGTTCGGCGAGTCCGAGCAGCGTCAGGACCGGCGTAGAACCGTCGAAAGCGTCTAGGATCAGCGTCATTCGCTCGATCATCGAGACCGGCGGTTGATTGGTCCGTGCTGTCGTGGGGCCCGCTCCCGACCACAGCTCTTCGGACTCGGGGTGGGTCATCACCTCGACCGTCATGGCTCACCTCCATTGTGTAGCTCGTCCAGCTTAGAAGTATTTCGATTAGGCATGTGCGTTTTCGGCACGCCAGGTTGTGTCCCCAATCACACTGCCGTCGCGATGGCGAGAGGGAATCCCGGAAACTACGTAGATCGCTACGGATCTTCTCGGTAGCCGGAATCCGTTATTGACAGGCGCCCGAGGCCGCCGCTTACCTTTATGGCGAAACGGAATATTTCTAGTCGAAACTAGGAGCGCTATGGCCGTCGCACTCGACTTCAAGGCCGTCCTCGGCCGGTTCTGCACCGGAGTCACCGCGATCACCGCACTCGACGGCGACGAACCGATCGGGTTCGCCTGCCAGTCCTTCTCCGCACTGTCGCTGGATCCGCCCGCAGTGGCGTTGTTCCCCGCCCGCACCTCCACCACCTGGCCGCGGATCCGCGCGACCGAACGGTTTTGCGTCAATGTCCTTGCCGCCGACCAAGAGGACGTGTGCAAGCGACTCGGCCGCAGCGGACCGGACAAGTTTGCCGGTCTCGAGTGGAGCCCTTCACCCAACGGCTCGCCGCTACTGGCGGGCACCATCGCGTGGATCGACTGCACGCTGGCCGGCGAGCTGGACGGCGGCGACCACACGATCGTCATCGGCAACGTGACCGAGCTCGGCGAGGGACGCGACGCGGGCCCGCTCCTGTTCTACCGCTCCGGATTCGAGCGGCTGATGAACACCGCGGACGCACTCCACCCATAGCCGCACCAGGCCGAGTGAGCGTCGTGCACCACCTCATGAGCACAGCCGGGCACATTCCGCACCAAGGCGAGCGAACGCGTGGCAATGCGCCTTACCAGCGTCTCGGCACCGTGGAACGACCTCGGGCCGAAGCTCCCGATCAGTGGGACCACGCCTTTCGGCGACAGCCGACCCGCCGAACTATCGAAACAACGACGACCGTGGAGGAACCGACATCATGAGCCTCGCGAACACCGACGACCAGGTGCGCGTGATCGATACCGGCGCGCCGCCCGCCCGATACGCGCGCGGTTGGCACTGTCTCGGCATCGCCGACAGCTTCCGTGACGGAAAGCCGCACACCATTACCGCTTTCGGTACCGAACTCGTGGTGTTCGCGGCCTCCGACGGCACTCTCAGTGTGCTCGACGCGTACTGCAGGCACATGGGTGGCAACCTCGGTGACGGCACCATCAAGGGCGACACCCTCGCCTGCCCGTTCCACGACTGGCGCTGGAAGGGCAATGGCCGTTGCGCCGCGATCCCTTACGGCCGCCGGGTGCCGCCGCTTGCCCGCACCAAGTCCTGGGTCACGCTCGAGCAGAACAAACAGCTGTTCGTATGGAACGACCCCGAGGGCAACCCGCCGCCCGAGGACATCTCCATCCCCCGCATCGACGGCGCGTTCAGCGACGAGTGGAGCGATTGGACCTGGAACGAGATCGTCATCGACGGCGCGAACTGCCGCGAGGTCATCGACAACGTGGTCGACATGGCGCACTTCTTCTACGTGCACTTCGCCTTCCCTACCTACTTCAAGAACGTCTTCGAGGGCCACATCGCCAGTCAGTACATGACCTCGATCGGTCGCGAGGACGTCCAGGGCGAAATCGCCAAGGAGGCGGGCGGCAAGAACGTGCTGCAGTCCGAGGCTCACTATTACGGGCCGTCCTACATGATCGACCATCTGGTCAACGAGTCGAACGGGCAGACCGTCGAATCGGTGCTCATCAACTGCCACTACCCGGTCTCGCCCACCAAGTTCGTGCTGCAGTACGGCGCGATCGTCAAGAAGCTGCCCGGCCTCTCCCCGGAGGAGGCCGACGCGATGGCGGTGCGGTTCGCGGGCGGGCTCGGCCGAGGCTTCGAACAGGACGTCGCGATCTGGAAGCGCAAGACCCGCATCGACAATCCGCTGTTGTGCGAGGAGGACGGGCCGGTCTACCAGCTGCGGCGCTGGTACGAGCAGTTCTACCGAGATGTCGCCGAGGTCGAGGACAAGATGACCGACCGCTTCGAGTTCGAGGTCGACACCACCCGCGCGGTTTCCGCGTGGGAGGCGGAGGTCGCCGAGAACCTGGCCGCCACGCGCGGCGTCTGAACGGCACGGCCATGGACTCCGTCACCTGCCAGACCTGCGGAAACCGGGTCCAGGTAGTCAAATTCAGCCCCGCACACACCAGCGTGCAATGGAGCGCGGCCGCCGCGCGGAACTGCGCGGAACTCGCCGACAACGGTGGCGGCCCGGTCCGCGGCTGCACCGCCTTGCGCGCCTGCATCGAGAATGCCGTCACCGCGGGTGCGGTCGGTCTGCGCACTCGCGATCGGGACCTGCTGTGAATCCCGTTGCGGCGGTGGCATTGCGGGTGGTCCGGGTGGTCGCCGAAACCCGGGATGCGATGTCGCTCGAGCTGGTCGCCGAATCCGGGCGACCACTGCCCTATCGACCCGGCCAGTTCCTGACCTTGCGTATTCCCAGTGACCGCACGGGATCGGTGGCCCGCTCGTACTCACTGTCCAGTGCGCCGCACGAGGGTGGTCCGCTGAAGGTCACCGTCAAGCGGACCGTCGACGGATACGGATCGAACTGGCTGTGCGACAACGCCACTGCGGGCATGAGCATCGACAGCCTGCCCCCTGCGGGTGTGTTCACCCCGGAATCGCTGGACACCGACCTGTTGCTCTTCGCGGCGGGCAGCGGGATCACGCCCGTGTTGTCCATCCTGAAATCCGCTCTGGCACAAGGTAATGGGCGCTGCACGCTGATCTATGCCAACCGCGACGAGAAGTCGGTGATCTTCGCCGGCGAACTGCGCGCTCTGACAGCCGAGTACCCGCAGCGGCTTCTGGTGCTGCACTGGCTGGAGTCGGTGCAGGGCCTACCGGCGGCGCGTTACCTGACCGACCTCATCACGCCGTGGTCGGAACGGGAGATCTTCGTCTGCGGCCCTGGCGCTTTCATGGACGCCGTGGTCGCGGCCGCTCGCCATCTCGGTGTCGACCGGAACCGCGTGCACGTCGAAAAGTTCGTCTCGCTGTCCGGCGATCCCTTCGCACAGGCTCCGATCGAGGTGTCGGACACCGCTGACTCGGCAACCGTCGAAGTCGAGTTCGACGGCGACACACGCGAATTCGTGTGGCCGCGTAGCACCGTGCTACTCGACCTGCTACTTGCTCGCGGTGTGGAGGCACCCTATTCCTGCCGTGAGGGCGCCTGCAGCGCCTGCGTCTGCCGTGTCGTCGACGGCGAAGTGAAGCTGCTGCGCAACGACGTACTGGAACAACAAGACCTGGCCGACGGCTATGTGCTGGCCTGCCAGGCGGTGCCGGTCACCGACTCGGTCCGGATCACCTATGAATGAGGAGAACGACCCCATGACTGCCATCAGCTCACTCGGATATGTCAAGGTCGCGGTCGCCGACCCGGATGCCTGGCGCATCTTCGCTTTCGACGTGATCGGATTCGCGGAGGGATCCGGTCCCGACCCCGACGCGATCTATCTGCGCATGGACGAGCACGTCGCGCGCCTGGTGCTGGTGCCTGGCGACACCGACAAGGTGCTGGCCATCGGCTGGGAGGTCCGCGACCATCGGGCACTGGCGCTGGCGCGGGAAGCCGTGGAGAAGGCCGGAATCGCGGTCACCACGCTGACGGTCACGGAGGCGGACACAGGCGGCGTCGAAGAGGCGATCAGCTTCGCCGACCCCTCCGGCACCACCGTCGAGATCTTCCACGGGCCCGTCCTCGACCACAGCCCCGTCGTCGGCAAGCACGGCAACCGGTTCGTCACCGACGGCCTCGGCCTCGGCCACGCGGTGCTTCCGGTCCCCGACCTCGATGCAGCCTTCCGCTTCTACACCGAGGTACTCGGCTTCCTGCCGCGCGGCGCGTTCCGCCTGCCGACGCCGCCGGAGTACGGGCCGATGCGGATCCGTTTCCTCGGCGTCAACCAGCGCCATCACAGCCTGGCGCTGATTCCCTCCGGCGGCAAAGAAGGCTCCGGTCTGGTGCACATCATGGTCGAGGTCGACCGCCTCGATGACGTCGGCCGCGCACTCGATCGGGTCAACAAGGCCGGCTACCACCTGTCCTCGACGCTCGGCAGGCACACCAACGACAAGATGATCTCCTTCTACGTCCGCACCCCGGGCGGCTGGGATCTCGAGTTCGGCACCGAGGGCGTTCTGGTGGACGAAACCACTTACACCGCAGAAGAAATGACCGCGGACAGCTACTGGGGTCACGACTGGAACCGAAGCTGAACCAGCGCGCCGTCCCACCACGTAAGGACAATTGAATTGAGCGACAACCAGTTCGGCCCCACCAGGTTCGGATTCTTCATCGCGCCCTACCATCCGCTCACCGGCAACCCGACCCTCCAGATCCACCGCGATCTGGCCCTGGTGGAGCTGGCTGATCAGCTCGGCTACAGCGAGGCCTGGATCGGCGAACATCATTCGGCCGGATTGGAAATCATCGCCGCACCCGAGGTCTTCCTCGCCGCGGCCGCGCAGCGCACCCAGCGCATTCGGCTCGGCACCGGCGTGAATTCCCTGCCCTACCACCAGCCGATGATGCTCGCCGATCGGCTCTGCCTGCTCGATCACCTGACCATGGGCCGGACCATGATGGGCGTCGGACCGGGCCAGCTGGCCACCGACGCCGCCATGATGGGCATCGACCCCGTGCGCCAGCGCGACATGATGCACGAATCCATGGACGTGCTGGTGCGGCTGCTCAGCGGGGAGACGGTGACCGCCGAAAGCGACTGGTATCACCTGAACGAGGCGCGACTGCAGCTGCTGCCCTACCAGCATGGCGGCCTGGACATGGCTGTCGCCTCGACGATTTCGCCTTCGGGAGCGGTGCTTGCCGGTAGACACGGCGCAGGGTTGCTCTCGCTGGCCGCGTCGGATCCCAGCGGATACGATGCGCTGCTGCCGAATTGGAAGGTCTACGAGAAGACCATGGCCGACAACGGCCACCCTGTCGATCGCGCGCGGTGGCGACTTGTCGCGCCGATGCATATCGCCGAGACGAGGGAACAGGCGATGCGCGAGGCCGAATGGGGCGTCGGACATCTCGTCGACTACATCGAGAAGCTCAGCGGCATGGCCGCACCGTGGAACTCCTCGGCCCGCGCCGCCGTCGAACAGTGGACCGGAGAGGGCTTCCCGGCCTTCGGACGCGCCACCATCGGCACCCCCGACGACGCCATCGCGACCATCGAGAAGCTCGCCGAACAGTCCGGCGGTTTCGGCACCTTCCTGCTGCTCGGCCTGAATGTCGCCGACTGGGATGCCACGCAGCGCTCGGCGCGACTGTTCGCGGAGCAGGTGATCCCGCACTTCACCCAGGCCAACCGGAACCGGGTCGCGTCGCTGGAATGGGCACACGCCAACAGCGAACGCATGATCGGCGGCCTGACCGCGGGTATCCAAAGCGCCTTCGAAAAGTACGGCGAGGCCTTGGCGGCCGCGCTCGGCACGGAGGACGCGCAATGAGCGCCACCTGTGCGGCCACGCCGACCCGAACCTCCCGAGCGTCGGACGGCCGGGAATTCGTCCGAGCGCGCGCAAAGATCACCTCGACACCGGGAGCGAACACATGCGTGCAGTAGTGATGCGGGGCCGCAGCCTGGTCGTCGACGAGGTGCCGGAGCCGGTGCCCGGCCCCGGCCAGGTGCTCGTCGAGACGGTGGCCTGCGGTATCTGCGGATCCGACAAGCAGGCACTGGACTACACCGACGAGTTCCTGCAGGCCTCCCGCGACAGCGGGGTGCCCACCTTCGAGTTCGATCCGTCGCGCGACGTCGTGATGGGCCACGAGATCGCCGCCCGGGTCGTCTCGGCCGGACCGGACACCCCGCATACCGAGGGACAGCTGGTGGTTGCACTGCCGTGGGCCATCGACCACGTCGGTCAGATCCACGGTGTCGGCTTCTCCAATGACTTCCCCGGTGGCTACGGGGAACGAATGGTGTTGCAGGCCATGGCCCTTGAACCGATTCCCGATCATGTGCCGCCGCACGTCGCGGCGCTGACCGAGCCACTGGCCGTCGGCTTCGGCAATGTCGCGCGCACCGGTATCGGACCCGAGGGCACCGGCATCGTCATCGGTTGCGGCCCGGTCGGTTTGGGCGCTGTCGCGGCCCTCTCCGAACGCGGAGTCGCACCGATCATCGCTTCCGATCCGTCGAAGCTGCGCCGCGACACCGCATTACGGCTCGGCGCGCACCGAGTGGTCGATCCCGCCGTCGAGGATCCGGTCGAGGTGTGGCGCGAGGCGGCCGCGCCCGGCCAGCTGCTGCACATCTGGGTGTGCGCCGCCGTGCCCGGCCTGCTCAACGAGCTGTTGTACAAAGTGCCACGGCAAACCACCATCCTGCAGGTCGGCGCGGTGATGACTGACGACGTCATCCGCCCGATCGTCGGTATCTACAAGGACATCTCGCTGCAGATGTGCATGGTGTATCCGCACGAGGAGTACGCGAAGACACTGGGCCGCATCGCCGACGGCACCGTGGACGCGGCCTCGCTCATCACCGACCAAGTCGGCCTGTCCGGGGTGGCAGGTGCCATCGACGCACTACGCCACCCGGACGATCACATTCAGATTCTGGTCCGCCCGGATCTGTGAACGACAGCGGCGGGTCGGGTCGAGGAGATTTCGTCCGTCATGGCGCGCAGCCATTCACGGGTATAGCGCTCGGCCAGCAGGGGTAGGAAGTTGTCGACCGTGGCTGGGCCCGCTACGTGGTCGTAGGCGGAATGCAGGCACTGGTTGATGGCGTCGTCGGGAACACCATCGAATTCGCGGGCCAAGCGGTAGGCGGCGGTTTGCAACGCAGCCTCCTGGTCGATCGACGGGTCGGGTAGCGGATGCGGGGCAGCAGGACCTTCGGTCATTGCGGACTCCTGGTCGAGTCGGAACGTGCGAAACTGCAGACGCAGTGGCGCGTGCCGACAACCGCGTCCATCACTCGGGTACCCGATCCGCCCGATCGAACACCCATAGTCCGAACTATGCGCGCAAAGGAGACTTTCGCGCATCGTGCGCTACCCTTTCGGTATATGTCAACAGCCTCGCGAGGTTTGCCATGACCGACTCCGGAACGACCGGCGCAGACAACAACAACCTCCTCTGGGTCGCACCGGACGCGTGCACGCTGCCCACCGCCGAGCAACCACTTCGGGTAGCCGAATTCGCAGATCTGTTCGCGGCGGCGCTGCGCCACATCGAGCGCCCGTCGCCGATCAGGCTGCGCCTGGAATTGGCGGCGACGGCCGAGGCTACCGCCCGGGACCTCGCCGCAAGGGAAACCGACTGCTGCGGATTCTTCGCCTTCATTGTCGAACCGACCGGGCAGGATTCGGTGCACATGACCATCGAGGTGCCCTTCGCGCGCGTCGAGGTACTCGACGGGTTGGCCGCGCAGGCGTCGGCGGCGCTGTCGCGTTCAGAAAAGTAGAACAGGTTATTGTCTCGGCGCCGCGCGCGTGCCAGGCTGGACCGATGGATCTCGCCGCCATCGAAGCCGTCCGCCAGCTCAAGTACCGCTACTTTCGGACGCTGGATCTCAAGCGATGGGACGAGTTCGCCGACACGCTCGCCACCGACGCCGCGGGCCGCTACGGCACCCACGCCCTCGGCGAGCCGCTCACGTTGGACGGCCGCGATGCCATCACCGCATTTATGCGTGAGAACCTCGGTCCCGCGGTTGTCACCACCCACATCGCGAACCACCCCGAGATCACCGTCAACGGTGAGACCGCCACGGGCTCATGGGCTTTCGAGGACACGGTGATCGCCACCGAATACGGTGTCCTGATCCGGGGCGCGGGTTACTACACCGACAGCTACCGCCTCGACCCCGACGGCCGATGGCGCATCACCGCCACGAGCTACCAGCGCATCTACGAATCGATGCAAGCCCTCTCCGACACCCCCAGCTATCAACTGCTGTCGAACATGTGGGCAACGCCGACCCCGAAGTAACCGCCGCCGGACAGGTCCGGCTTCGTGTCGAAATCGGTCCACTATCGGGCCGCTGGCGCTGGACGCAGGCCGTACAGAGGCGGATGCTGCGCATATGACTTCGCTGGCGCCCGATGAGTTCAGTCCCGAGACCACCTACCTGAACACCGCCTCCTACGGCTTGCCGTCCGCCCGGGCATTGGCTGCGGTGCGGGATGCCAGCGCACAATGGGCGGCGGGCCGTGGTGGGCCGATGGCGCACGACAATCTCATCCCTGAGCTGCGGGCGGCGTTCGCACGGCTACTGGAGGGCGCCACGGTCGACGATATCGCGCTGGGCAGTGGTGTCGCCGGGCTCATCGCACCGGTGGCGGTGGCACTGCCGCCAGGTGCCGAAGTGCTGCTCGCCGAGGGCGAATTCTCCTCCGTCTCCATGCCTTTCGTACACCGCGGTGACCTGTCGGTGCGCTTCGTCCCGTTGGAACGACTGGCCGAGGAGGTCCGGCCGGAGACAGCGTTGGTCGCGGTCAGCGTCGTCCAGTCGAAGGACGGCCGGATTACCGACCTGTCGGTACTGCACGCCGCGACGCAGGCGCACAACGCCCGCTTGCTGGTCGACGCCACCCAGGCCGCAAGCTGGGTCCCGCTGCGTTTCGCCGATGCGGACTACTGGGTGTGCGCGGCCTTCAAATGGCTGATCGGCGCCCGCAGCATCGCGTTCTTCGCCGCGACGCCGGAGACGGCCGCACGCGTGCGCCCACTCGGTCCAAGCTGGTATGCCGCCGCGGACGCCTGGGCAGAGCTGTATGACCCGATCGCACTCGCCACCACAACCAGGCGCTTCGACGCGACACCGGACTGGCTCGGCGCGATCGCCGCCTCGGCGGGTATCGAGCTGATCGAAGAACTGACGGTGGAGAAGATCGGCGCCCACAACCTCGACCTCGCCGCCCGCCTCCGGACGGGTCTGACCGAACTCGGCTACGAGCCGGTCCCCGGTCCCTCGGCCATCGTCTCGGTGCCCGATGCCGGCGACGCCGCCGCCCGCCTCGAACAAGCCGACATCATCGCCTCGGTCCGCGGCGGCGGCCTCCGCTTCGCCTTCCACCTCTACAACGACACCACCGACGTCGACCGCGCCCTCGAAGCTCTCCCCAAGAAGTAACCCGCCCACCGGGCCGCGGTCGGGGCGCACGGGGCAACCCGACCCGGCATCGATGTGCGGTTGCGGTGACACGCCGGTTCCGCCGATTTCAGTGCGTGGCGGGGGTGGTGATCAGTGGGAGGTCCAGGGCCGTGAGGATTCCCGGGGGTGCCTGGACTACGGCGGGAACGGCGTTGACGATGCGCATGGCGGTCGCGAGGAGGGTGGCGTGGTTGTGGTCGCCGTGCGGGCTCGAGGTGACCAGGTCCATGGCGTAGCTGGGATCACCGGTGATTTCTACGCGGTAGGAGCCCTCGGGGTGGGCGGGTTGCGGCCAATCGGGGCAGAGGTCGGGGCGCAGCCGGGTGACGTGTTCGAGGACGGTGACGGGGCGGTCGCCGACCATGCCACGTACCTCGAAACGCAATGCGGCAGCGGTTCCTTCGGCGATGTGGCCGGTGGCGATATCGAAGGCTCCCGGTGCGGGGATGCGTTCGTAGGTCTCGGTGACGGCGTCGAGGGTGACCCCGATTCCGGCGGCGAGCTGGCGCACCGTGCCGCCCCACGCGAGCGAAAGCACGCCGGGTTGCAGCAGCAACGGGATGTCGTCGAGGGGCTTGCCGAAGCCCATGATGTCGAACATCACCTCGCGGTTGTCGTAGCTGGCGTAGTCGACGATTTCCAGACACCGCAGTTGATCGATGCGCAGGCACGTGCCCGCGAGCGCCAGCGGCAGGAGGTCGTTGGCGAAGCCGGGGTCGATGCCGTTCACCCACAGCGATGAATTGCCTTCGGCCGCAGCCTCTTGTACCGGCTTCAGCAACTCGTCGGGCAGCACACCATACGGATACTGGAAGAACACCGGGGCGCAGGCGACGACATTGATGCCCGCGCTCAAGAGCCGCTGCAAGTCCTGCACCGCCTCGAAAAGGCGGTTGTCGGTCATGGAGCAGTAGACGACGCAGTCGGGTGCGGCAGCGAGGATAGCCTCGACATCTGTCGTCGCGGTCACGCCTACCGAGTGATCGAGCCCGGCAAGGGTTCCCGCGTCGATCCCGTCTTTCGACGGCCCCGACACCCACACGCCTGCCAATTCGAGATCGGGGTTGGCGATGATGCCCGCGAGCGCATGCTTGCCGACATTGCCCGTGCCCCACTGCACTACGGAATATTTCATGTCACAGATCCGGAATCGGGAGGTCGAGGTTCGGCGAGATGAGACCGCCGTCGGGTTCGAGGATCTTCCCGGTGACGTACTTGCCCGCTGGCGAAACCAGATACAGCGCGGCGGCCGCGATGTCTTCGGGATCGCCGATGGTGTGCAGCGGGGTCTTCGATTCCAGCTCGGTACGCATGGCCTCGTTGCCCGCGACGATTTCCAGCGCCGAGGTCAGGATCGAACCGGGGGCAATGGCATTCACTCGGATGCGCGGATTCAGATCGAGCGCGGCCAGCCTGGTGTAATGCGCGAGCGCCGCTTTGGCCGTGCCGTACGCGGCGAACGCCCGGCCCGGCAGTCGGCCCATCGTAGAGGTGATATTGAGAATCGAACCGCCACCGGCGGTTTCGAGAATCCTCGGCACCGCGGTCCGTACCAGTGCGTGCGCATTGGTGACATTGAAGTTGAACGCCTCGACCAGCGCCTCGGGCGTCGTGTCCAACAGCGTGCACGGCATCGCGCCGCCCACATTGTTGACCACGATGTCCAGCCGCCCGAAGCGTTCGACGGCGGCAGCGGCGAGCCCCGCCGTCGCCTCGATATCACTCAAATCGGCGGGCACGACATGCGCCTGCCGCCCGGCCGCGGCGACCTTCTCGGCGACCTCGTCCAGCTGACTCTTGGTGCGCGCGGCGATGACCACATCGGCCCCGGCCTCGGCGAAG
Organism: Nocardia sp. GCM10030253; assembly: GCF_042675075.1. Lineage (NCBI taxonomy): Bacteria > Bacillati > Actinomycetota > Actinomycetes > Mycobacteriales > Nocardiaceae > Nocardia > Nocardia sp. GCM10030253. The sequence goes on from NZ_JBHTDL010000007.1 coordinate 434,412, forward strand.
GCAACCGCGATCGCCGCGCCCAATCCGCGGCCCGCACCCGTGACAACGGCGACCTGCCCGTCGATTCGGAACCGATCCAGAATCATCCAGCGCTCCATTCATCACAGTTGCTGTCGAATATTCGACACTTAGTGTACTAATATTCGACATAGTAAGCCGTCCCGCCGAGCCGAACAAGAGGTGCGCCCCCATGCCGGACCGGTCGCCGTCGCCACCGACCCGCCGCGTCGTCGAGGTGATATCGCTGCTCACCGCGGCGCCCGAGCCGATCAGCGTCGCGGGCATCGCCGACCGGCTCGATATCGCCCGCGCCACCGCGACCGCGATTCTCGCCGAACTGGATTCGGCAGGCTGGGTCGTGCGTGACCCGAATCGCGGCTACGCCATCGGCCCCACACTGGCAAGCCTTGGCAACTCCGCACTCCCCCAAGGTGTCGGCGACATCCTCACCGCCCTGACCACCCGCACCGGATGCGGTGCCACCCTCAGCCGCATCGAACCCGACCGCCTCACCGTCCTCGACGTCCGCCACGGTCCCGACCGTGTGGTCCCCGGAATCCCTGTCGGACACCGCATCCCACTCCGATTTCCCGCGGGTGCCAGCGTCATGCCATGGCGCGCGGCCACCGAACAGAACACCTGGCTCGCCGCCGCCCCCGACTCCGACCGCCGCACCGCCAGCACACTGCTCGCGCTGGTCCGCGAGCGTGGCGTTGCCGTCTTCCGCCCACTCGCCGACGACGCGGGCATGGTCGACCTCCTGGCCGATCTACTCGGCGCAATGGGACCCGAACTCCGGCAACCACATCTGCGCACCCGCGTATTGCGCCAACTGGCGGCCCTCACCTCCCGTCCCTACACCAAGACCGAGCTCGATTCCGACACCACACTCCCACTGAGCTACCTGGCTGCCCCCGTCTTCGACACCGCGGGCAGCGCGGCCTACGAAGTCCAACTGGGCCCCCTCCGCGCGACGACCACCAAGCCCGAACGCGACGAATACATCGCCGCGACGCTCGATGCCGCCCGCTCCCTGACCGCCACCATGAACTCCCGCTAGGAGCCGACCGACGCGTCCCCAGGCTCTTGACCAGTGCGTACGATAGGCATTGTTGCCGTATGGCCAACCGTGGGGCGCGGTGCGCTATCAACAGTGGTTGTGGGGATTCACATGTCACAAGAGACGTCTTCCGATCGACTGGTAGCCGGCCGGTACCGACTGACGGGGGTTCTCGGACGCGGCGGCATGGGTGTGGTGTGGGCCGCGACCGATGAAGTGATCGGTCGGCAGGTGGCGGTCAAGGAGATCAGGGCGCCTGCCGATGAGTTCGGGGATGAGGAGCGAGACGTATTCATGGCCAGGGCCCTGGCCGAGGCGCGCAATGTCGGCCGGATAAGTCATCCGGGAGTCGTTGCGCTCTACGACGTGATTCCCGCAGGTCCGGACGACGACGCGGTCTATCTGATCATGGAGTTGGTGGCAGCGCCGACGCTGGAGCGGTTGATCAGGGTGTACGGGAAGATGCCGAGCCGCGAGGTCGCCGAGATCGGGTTGCAGATTCTCGATGCGTTGGAGGCCGCGCATGCCCTGGACGTCGTGCACCGAGACGTCAAACCGGGCAACGTCTTGGTATTGCCCAACGGCCAGGTCAAACTCCTCGATTTCGGCATCGCCCGAGCCGCCACCGATCCCCGACTGACCCAATGGGGCGCCCTCGGCACCGTGTCCTACATGGCCCCAGAACGGTTCGCCTCCGGGCCCATTACCCCCGCTGTCGATTACTGGGCACTGGGCGCGACCCTGTACCGCGCCGCGACCGGCAGCAGTCCATTCGAGCGCGAGTCCACCGCACAGACGCTGCAGGCCATCATTTACCAGGACCCGCCGACCCCCGACTGCGACGAACCCTTGTCGACCGTCATCACCGCGCTACTGGCCCGCGACCCCGGCGACCGACCAACTATCGACCGAGCTCGCGCCATGCTTCGGGCTGCCGCGACGGATCAGCCTCCACCGCAGATCGACGACCACGGCAGGCCCGAATCGGTGGACACCGCGGCGACACTGCCCGCGCCGCAGCTGGCCGACGGCCATTCGACACCGGATCCACCGCAGGAGATCTCGACCGAGCGCGCTCCCATAAGCCACATCGAGACAGCGCGGCCGGACACTCCCGCTGCCCACCGTCGAGCCATCAAACCGCTGGGAGCGGCAGCACTCTGGCTCGTGGCCGGGCTCCTCTTCCTGGTGCCCGGCGTGACGGTCATCGCGATAGCGGCGAACACGATGCTCACCGATTCGAGCGCAGTATCCGGCGCAGCGCGCTTCGTCGGCCCGACCATAGGTGCGCTGGTGGGTTTGGCGATGCTCGCACTCGCCGTCTTCCCGATTTCGATCAGCCTCCGTGAGCTGAAGGATTGGCGAGACCAGCAAGCATCGAGCATCGAGCTGCCGAAAAACCGGTAGCGACCGCCGATCCACACCGGTTACTTGGTCAACGCTTCGGCGGCCCCTCGGTGCAGCGTGACGGGTGCGGTCAACGGCGCGGCGTCGCGATTGATGCCCTTGGCGGCCGAGTTGGCTTGTTCCAGTTGGGTTTTGCGATCGAAGAGGGTCTTGGTGAGGACGCACGCGAGGTTGGCGTCGAGGTCGTCACGGACCAGCAGGACGTTCGGAACGACGATGGTTTTCACGTCCGCGGGCAGACCGTAGGTGGCGGCGGGGATGGTGCCCTCTTCGTACACCGGGTTGGACGTGCGCATGCTGCCCGCCAGATCGGCGATATCGAGGAAGCGCACCTTGTCCTTGGCCGAGGTGAACAGGTCGGTGATGCCGGGGGTCGGCAGGCCGCCGGAGAAGAACATGGCGTCGATCGAGCCGTCCTTCATACCGTCGACGGTCTTGGTGAGATCGAGGCGCTGAGCCGAGATGTCGGTGTCGGGGTTGAGTCCGGCGGCCTGCAGCACCCGCTGGGCGATCACCTCGGTGCCGGACTTGGGTGATCCGGTGGAGACCCGCTTGCCGCGCAGGTCGGCGAGCGTGCCGATCCCGGCTCCGGTCCGGATGATCACCTGGGTGTAGTTCGGGTAGAGCCGCGAAAGAGCCTGTACCGGTTGCCGTTTCCCTTCGAAGCTGGCAGCGCCGAGGACCGCGTCTGCGGCGGTGTCGGCAAGCGAGAACGCCACCTGATACGTGCCTGCGACCAGCTGCTGGATGTTCTGCACCGAAGCGCCGGTCTCCGCGGCGGTCGCCTTCACCGTGCCGCCGGTGGCCTGCGAGATCTGTTCGGCGTACGCGTTGCCGAGCGCGAAGTAGACGCCGGTCGCGTTTCCGGTCGCGATACCGACACGGGTCTCCTGTTTCACCTCACAGGTCACCGCACCGCCCGCATCGGTCTGTGGCGCGTCGCGCCGTCCCCCGCAGCCTGCGAGCAATCCGGCTGCCACCACCGCGACAGCGAAACCTATTGCGACTCTTCTCATGTCGTTCTCCTTCGAGAGAGCAGGGTGATCCCGACCGCCACAGTCAGCGCGGCCACCCCGGCGATGAGCGCGCCGGGCTCCAGGTACAACAGTGCGAGCCCGCCGAGCCCGGCCAACACCCGCGCAACCGGTCGCGCCGGGCCGACACCGAGGATCCAGCCGCCGGTCGCCGCCGCCAAGGCCGCGACACCGACACAGGCGGCCACCGTCGTCCACAGCACGCCGAGCAGCGGCCCGCGCCCGAGCAGATATTCACCGGGACCGCTGAGCACGAACACGATCGGCACCAGGAACGCCGGCAGCGCGTATTTCAGCGCCTGCCACATGGTCGGCACAGTGCGTGCCCCGGTGATCGCCGCCGCTCCCACTGCCGCGAGCGCGGTCGGCGGGGTTACTTCGGAAAGCACCGAGTAGTAGAAGACGAACATCGCCGCGGCCGGGGCAGGCACTTCCAGCGCGAGCAGCGCAGGGCCGATGATCGCCCAGCCGATGATGAACGACGCCGTCACCGGTACCGCCAGGCCGAGCACGGCCAGTGCGACAGCCGCGAGCACGACCGTGCACGCCAGCACCACGGTGTGGTTGTCCGACACCGTCTTTGCCACGCGCACCAGCAGGGAGGCCAGTTGCGCACCGAGGCCGGTCTTCGTGGTCATCGCTGTGATCACACCGGCCGACGTGCACACCGCGACCACCGGCAGCGCCGAACGCACCCCGCTGCCCAGCGCCTGGAATACCTTGCGCGGCGAACTCGCCGACGCGCGGGTGCGCGCATCGAGGAAGGCGAGTGCGAAAGCGAGCGCGGTGGCGTAGACGACGGCCCGAGTCGCGCTCACACCGATCAACAGCAGCACCACGATCGCGATCAAGGACAGGAAGTGGTAGCCGAACCGCGCGAGCAGCCGCCACGCGGACGCGCCGCCGATCTCCACCGGCCTGGTCCCCAACCGACGGGCGTCGATCTCGACAGCGAGCAGAATTCCCAGGTAGTACAGGACCGTTGGGATCAGCGCCCAGCCCAACACCGTCACATAGGAGACGTCCAGATATTCGGCGACAATGAACGCCGCGACACCGAGTGTCGGGGGCGACAAGATCGCGCCGACGCCGGCCGCGGCGAGCATGCCGCCCGCCTGTTCCGGCGGATAGCCGGCCTTCCGCAGGATCGGCCAGGTGACCGCGCCGACGGTCACCGCCGTCGCGGTGCCCGATCCCGAGACCGTGCCGAGCAGGAATCCCGAAGCGACAGTGGTCCGGCCCGCCGCGCCACGTGAGCGGCGGAACGCGGCCACCGACAGGTCGACGAAGAACTGTGCGGCGCCGGAGAATTCCAGGACCGCGCCGTAGAGCGTGAACAGCACGATGTAGGTGGCCGCGACATCCAATGGCGTGCCGTAGAACCCGCTGCCCGAGTTGTACAGCGCGTCGATGATCTGCCCGAAATCCAACCCCGCGTGCGCGATAGTCCACTGCTGCGGTAGAAATCCGCCGTAGTAGCCGTAACCGACGAACACCAGGCACACCACCGGCAGCACCCACCCGGTCGTGCGCCTGCACGCCTCCAGCACCAGGACAAGCAGCACCGAGCCCATGCCGACATCGACCGGATCGAACTGTCCCTGCCGGTCCAGGAAAGCGTTGTAGCCACCGCCACCCGAGCCGATCGTCATCGGCAACAACGGGTACAGGCACACCACCAGCGTCACCGCGGCCAATACCCAGTCGAGCACCCCGGGCCCGTCCCCCCGATCCAGCCACCGCACTCCGGACCGATAGGCGATGAATACCAACGGCAACGTCCCGCTCAGGAACACCACCAGGTAGTACTGGCTACCCTGCGGCAGCGGCCGAAACACCTGCCACAGCACCAGAATCGCCACTACGAACGCTACGGAGGCCACCAACCGCTCGGGCCGACCCGTCAGTACCCGCGCCGGGCGCTCCTCGTCGTCGACTTCGATCTTCGGCGGCTGATCGCCGACCGGATCGTCGTGCGGTCGGCGCCGCGCGCCGCCCAACTCATCGACGGCGCCCCCACCGCTATCTTTCGGCAGCGCCGTACCTAGATCAGCGCCCTGCCTCTCCGACATGGCGCGACACTATCAACGCACGACCGTCCGTATGCAGCTATTGAAATCCGGGGCGGCAATTCACAGCGCGCCGAGAATTCCGTGCTGTGCCCGGTACTTCCGCAGAATCGGCTGTGCGGCACGCTCCAAGAGCGGTCTTGCCCGGCGGAGCAACTCGGGTGCCAACATTGCCCTTCGCGGCCTCGTGCCGCTCAGGCACCGAGCGGTGCCCGTCGGGCGATCACCTTCCGATACGAGATTCGCCAGCCGCCGCCGTCACGGACGACCACATCGTCGTACCCGACGCTGCGACTGGTTCCGTCGGCGTGGATGCCGATGCCCTTGGATTGCACCCGCACCGAGTCACCGTCCGCGTCGGCGATGACGACATTGGTGATGTGATGACCCACCGGGTTCGCATCGCCCAGCCTGATCGCGGCGTCGCGCAATGCTGGGATCCCGCGCAGTTCGCCGAGGCCGAAGTCGCTCAGTTCATAGATGATTCCGGCCGTGAACAGCTCATCCATGCGATCGAACTCCCCGGCGTCCATGAGATGACCGTGCCGCGCGATCAAGTCGGTGATCTCGATCCTGTCCTGTGCCGACAGCGTCATGTGACGACCTCCTGCCGCCTCGCTCGTGCCATAAGATGAGGCATAGTCCGGTTATCCGACACAGTAACGGACCGTGTCCCCGGTTAGCAAGGGAGGCGGCGACGGCAATGCGCGAAACACCTTCCGGCGCAGCGCGGCCGATGCGCGCCGACGCAAGGCGCAACTACGAGCGACTGCTCGACCAGGCCCGAATCGCCTTCGCCGAGCATGGCGTAGACGCATCCCTCGACGACATCGCCCGTCGGGCGGGCGTCGCCAGCGGAACCCTTTATCGTCACTTCCCGACCCGCCTGGACTTGATCGAAGCCGTTTTGGGCGAACGTGTCACCGAACTCGCCGAGCTGGGCCGCAGCCTGATGGACGAGCCGGATACCGCTGTAGCTCTTGCCACGTGGCTTCGCGCCGCGATCAACCACGCACTCACCTTCCGCGGCCTCTCCGCCGCGGTCATGAATTCCGCGATCGACGGCGGCGACGAGCTGGTATCCGCCTGGCACGCAGAGACATTCGCCGTGGGGGCAGCATTACTGGACCGTGCCAGGCAGTCAGGCACTGTCACCGCATCCGCCCAGGACACAGACGTGCTTCGAATGGTCGGCGCGATCGCCTGGGCGGCTCAGGACGCGCAAGACCCCACCGCCCAGGCAGACCGCCTTCTGACACTGCTCCTCAACGGGCTGCGCCCCGACCCATCGCAGCCCTGATCACCGCGACCCACCGTCACTCGATCCCGCGTGAGTGGCACACCATCGAGAGCCCATGACGGAAACTCCGCGGCCATGTGCCACTCACCGACGAGCAACGGAACGTGTTACGGCGTGTGCTGGTTGGCGACGGCGGGGATGGGCTCGTACAGCACTACCGCCCAGGGGGATTCGGGAGTTGGGCGGACGGAGGTACGGCGTTCGTGCGGTCCGGTGACCGGGTCGGCGGCGGTGAAGCCCGCGACGCGCAGTCGGGCGAGGGTGGCGTCCAGGTCGGCGACCTTTGCGGCCAAGGACGGGGTGTCGCCTTCCCGGTCGGCGCCCGCGAGCATGACTCGGGTCGGGCCGATGTCGAACTGTGCCCAACGGTCGCTGTCGACGAATGTCGCCGTCGTGCCGAATACCGCGGTGAGCAGGTCGATCGCGGCGGTCAGGTTGTCGGCGGGGAAGATAGTGCCGAGGCGTTCTACTGTCATCGGTTGGCTTCCAAGGCTCGGCGGAGTGCGGAGAAGGCAGCGCTGGCGGCTTCCTTAGCGTCGGACAGGGTGTCGGCCATGCTGAAGAATCCATGGAACTGGCCGTCGTAGCGGATCACTTCGGCGTGCACACCGGACTCCTGAAGTCGCACGCCGTATTCTTCGCCCTCGTCGCGCAGCGGGTCGAACTCCGCGGTCACGATGTGCGCCGGTGGCAGTCCGGACATGTCGGATGCGCGCAGCGGTGCGGCGTAGGGATGGTCGGCGTCGCCGTCGGATCCCAGGTATTGCTCCCAGTACCACCGCAAATGGTCGTCAGTGACGAAGTATCCGCGTGCATTGTCCCGGTAGGACACCGTGTTTCTGGCCGGGTCGAGCATCGGATAGACCAGGAGCTGGAAGACGACGGTGGGGCCGTTGCGGTCTCTGGCCATCAATGTCGCTGCGGCGGCAAGGTTTCCGCCGGAGCTGTCACCGGCGACCGCGACCGTGGCCGGGTCGCCGCCGATCGAACCCGCATGTTCAGCGGCCCATTTCAGGGCAGCGTAGGCATCCTCGGCGGCAGCCGGGAACCGATGCTCGGGCGCCTGCCGGTAGTCGACGGACACCACGATCGCACCGACGCCGTTGGCCATGGACCGACACAACTGGTCGTGGCTGTCGAGGCTGCAGATCACGAACCCGCCACCGTGGAAGAAGACCACGACGGGCAACTGTGTGGTCGTGTCAGCGGCACCGATCAGGTCTGATTCCGCATCGGTCACCGACGAGGCCGTCTCGCGCGGCGGTATCGCAGGCCGGTAGATCCGCACTCGGACGTCCGGCGCGCCCACGGGGCCTGGGACCAGGCGCTCCTCGACCTGCCCGACCGGGATCGGTTCGACGGCGGCCGCCGGGCGCGCCGCGAGGATGCGGCGCGCCTCGGTGGCGTCCTGAATTTCGGTGCCCAACCGGGGAAACGATGCGGTAGCCAGGTCGACGATCACCTGCGCTTCGGGTTTCAGCGGCATCTCCCGATCCTCACGCCTCGCCCGCGGCGACACCCGGCATCGCACCCGGCGGAATGAACTGTCCCGCGGATAGTCCCCCATCGATGGCCAGTTCGGCACCGGTGATGAAGGCCGATGCATCGGAGGCGAGGAACGCCACCAGATCCGCCACCTCGCTCGGCAGACCGACTCGCCCCAGTGGCAGCGAAGGGAAGCTGCCCGGCCCGGTGCTCAAGCCGAGGTGCCCGATCATCGGGGTGGCGATCGGCCCCGGATGCACCGAGTTCACCCGAATACCGAGCGGGCCGAGCTCTAGCGCGGCCGTCTTGGTCAGTCCACGCAAGCCCCATTTCGACGCGCCGTACGCGGAATGCCCCATCAGTCCCTGCAATCCGGCCTGCGACGAAATATTGATGATGGATCCGCCGCCCGCGGCACGCATCGGCTCGATGACCGCCTGCATCCCGAGGAAGGAGCCGATGAGGTTGATCCGCAGAATGCGTTCCAGCTCCTCGGCGGTGGTGTCGGTGAGCGGCTTGGCGGTATAGATGGCCGCATTGTTCACCAGCACATCGAGCCGCCCGAACTCGCGCGCCGCGGTCTCGACGGCAGCAGCCCAATCGGACGCGCTGCTCACATCGTGACGAACGAAACGTGCGGCGTCACCGATGGATTCGGCAATCTCTTTGCCCTCGGGTTCCAAAACGTCGGTCAGCACGACGCTGCCACCGGATGCGGCGACGAGGCGCGCTTCTTCCGCACCCTGGCCTCGGGCAGCGCCGGTGATCAGGACTACCTTGCCGGTCAGATCGGTCATATCGAGCTCCTTGCTAATCGAGCGGCCTCAGCCCTTGCGGAAATGCGGGATGACCTTTTCGCCCCAGTGCCGGATGGTTTCCAGGCACGCTTCCTGCGGCACGGTGCCCATCTGGATCAGGCAGAGGATTTCGTCGGCGCCCGCCGCCTGGAGCCGCTCGACGTAGGCGATCGCGTCCTCGGGGCTGCCGTAGGCGTGTTCGGCATTGAAAACCGAAGTGGCGCCTGCCTTCACCGGGATCTTGGCTTCGTGCAGGTAGGCGACGTGATCGTCGGCGGCCTGCTTGATCTTGGCCACCTCGTCGACGGTAGGGTCGACGGCTTCATCCGGGACCGGGCCCGCGCCGTACCAGTGCTTGATGGACTGGGCGAAGAAGCGCTGGCCGCGTGCACCGATCTGCTGGGCCTGCTCCCGATCGTCGAGGACGATGGTCGGGCACAGCGCGGCGAAGTGGTCATTGACGACAGTGGAGACGAACTTCTCCCCAGTGCGCGCCGCGATGGCCGCATCGTAGGTGCGGCGCAGCTCGGCGATCTCCTCCACACCCGCGAAACCCAGTACCAGCGCACCGATTCCGTAATCGGCGGCCAGCTTCAGCGTGTCCTTCTTGGTGCACGCCATGAAAAGCGGCGGATGCGGCAGCTGGACCGGGCGCGGCAGCATCGGGTGCGGGTCGATATCGAGGAGCTCACCGTGCCACTCGAACTCGCCTTCGGGGTCCTGCCACGCCTTGCCGATGATCCGCAGCGACTCCTCCACCTCCTGGTAGGTGCGATCGGGGTCGACGCCGCACATGGAGGTCTCCTGCGGGGTGGCGCCGCGGCCCGCGCCGAGGTTCACCCGCCCGTTGGACAGCACGTCGAGCATGGCCGCGCGCTCGGCGGCCCGCACCGGATGGTTGAAGTTGAACGGCATGCACACCACGCCGTGGCCGATGCGGATCCGTTCGGTGCGCGCGGCCACCCAGGTCAGGAAGATCTCCGGGGCGCTCATGTGCGCATACCACTTCAACCCGTGATGCTCGACCGCCCAGACGGTGTCGAAACCCATCTCCTCGGCCAGCACCGCCTGCTCGACGCAGTCGCGCAACACCTGCCGTTCGTGATCGGCAGACGGGTTGGTCATTTGTGCCTCGAAGATCATCGAGAACTTCATGCATTGCCTCCACTTCTCAATATGCCTAGTAGAAATATTTCCGATGCTCTCGTGGAGGTCAGGTGCATGTCTCGGTGGATGGGACTGTGCGGGCTCGCGCCACTGTCGCACCCCTAGCGTTCGGAGGTGACGCTGGAGAAAGGATTGGGCCAAGTGGGTCGACTCGATGGCAAGGTCGCACTGATCACCGGTGGCGCACGCGGGATGGGCGCCGAGCACGTCCGCCGCTTCGTCGCCGAGGGTGCGCGGGTGGTGTTCGGTGATGTGCTCGACACGGAGGGCAAGCAGCTCGAATCCGAGATCGGAGCCGACTGCCACTATGTGCACCACGACGTGACCAGCGAAGCGGACTGGACTGCCGCGGTGGCCACGGCGCTGGCGAAATACGGCAAGCTCGACGTGCTGGTCAACAATGCGGGAATCCTGCGATTCCAGCCGATCGCCGAGATGAGCCTTGCCGATTTCACCACCATCATGACCGTGAACGTCACCGGCGCGTGGCTGGGCATCAAGACGGCGACACCCGCACTGACCGCGGCAGGCGGTGGCTCGATCGTGAACATCTCCTCGGTCGAGGGTTTCATCGGCGCCGCGAACCTATCTGCCTACAGTGCAAGCAAATTCGCGATTCGTGGCCTGACGAAGTCGGCCGCGCGCGAGCTCGGCAAGCACGGGATCCGGGTCAATTCGATTCACCCCGGCGGCATCGCCACACCGATGACGGCGGCCGCGGGCTCCGGCGTCGACGGCAGCAAATTCTTCGCCGGACTGCCGATTTCACGCTGGGGCCAGCCCGAGGAGGTCTCCGAGGCCGCGGTGTACCTGGCGTCGGAAGGCGCGAGCTACTGCACCGGCACCGAGATCGTCGTCGACGGCGGCATGCTCACCGGCGCGGGTTACTGATCAAACGTGAACGACAAGGAGGTGGCGATGTCCGAGGAACACGGGTACGACGTCGTGGTTGTTGGTTCGGGTGCCGCGGGCATGACCGCGGCGCTGACCGCCGCGTATCGCGGACTGTCGGTGGTGCTGATCGAAAAGAGCAGCAGCTTCGGCGGTTCCACCGCCCGCTCCGGCGGCGGCGTGTGGATCCCCAACAATCCGGTACTGGTGCGTGAGGGTGTCCCCGACAGCCCGGACTTGGCCCGCGTCTACCTGAAATCCGTGGTCGGCGACCGGGTTCCGCAGGAGAAGCAGGACGCGTTCCTGGACAACGGTCCGCGCATGATGACCTACCTCGGCACGCGCACCGGCCACCTCCAGTTCGTTTACGACCGGGGCTATTCCGACTATCACCCGGAGCTGCCCGGTGGACTGGCGCAGGGACGCAGCATCGAACCGGCGATCGTCGACGGTCGGCTGCTCGGCGACGACCTGGACAAGATCAACCGGCCGACCATGTCCGGCCCCAAGGGAATCGCGTTCACCGTCAGCGACTTCCACGACCTCAATATGATCGCGCGAACCTGGAAGGGCAAGCGCACCGCCATGAAGGTCGGGGTACAGGCGGTGCTGAACAAGCTGCGCGGGCGGCTACCGCTGAGTCTCGGCAAGGCCCTGGTGGCCCGGCTCTGGCTGGCGCTGCGGGATGCGAACGTGCCGGTGTGGCTGAATACGCCGCTCACCGAGCTGATCACCGACGACGGCACGGTCGTCGGCGTGCGTGCCGAGCGCGACGGTGTGCCGATCACCATTCGGGCCCGGCGCGGTGTCGTGCTCGCCGCAGGCGGCTTCGAGCACAACCTCGAGATGCGACAGCAGTTCTTCACCGGACCGGTGAGCACCGACTGGACCGTCGGCGCTACCGAGAATGTCGGCGAGGGCATTCGCGCCGGTGAAAATGTCGGTGGCGCACTGGATCTGATGGACGATGCCTGGTGGGGACCTTCGGTCCGCAACCCGGACGGTCCGCCGTTCTTCTGCCTGGCCGAACGCTCCCAGCCCGGCGCCATCATGGTCAACGACGCGGGCGAGCGCTTCACCAACGAATCGGCCAGCTATGTGGACGTGGTGCACACCATGTACGAGCAGCACGCCAAGGGCGTCGGCCACGTCCCCGCGCACTTCATCATGGACCAGCGCTTCCGCGACAGGTACCTGTTCCTCGGCACCTTCCCGAAACAGGCCATCCCGCAGAAGTATTACGACGCCGGGATCATCAAGAAGGCCGATACCCTCGCCGAACTGGCCGACAAGATCGGCGTGCCTGCCGACGCACTGGCCGCAACCGTCGACCGGTTCAACGGATTTGCGCGCGCGGGTCGTGACGAGGACTTCCATCGCGGCGAATCCGCCTACGACCGCTACTACGGCGACCCCACCGTCACGCCGAACCCGTGTCTCGCCCCGATCGACCAGGGTCCGTTCTACGCGGTCGAAATGGTCCCCGGCGACCTCGGCACCAAGGGCGGTCTCGTCACCGACGAGCACTCCCGGGTGCTGCGCGCCGACGGCGCCGCGATCTCGGGACTCTATGCGGCGGGCAACAATTCGGCCGCCGTGATGGGCAACAGCTACGCCGGTGCCGGCGCGACGATCGGCCCGGCCATGGTGTTCGGCTACATCGCCGCCAACCATCTGGCCGACCTCGAGCCGAAGACCGCCTGATGTCACAGATAGCAGTCGACCTACCCGGCCGATTCCGCAGAACAGGAGCATGACGTGGACAGAGTGAGTGGCAAGACCGTGATCGTGTCGGGTGGGGCGCGCGGGATGGGCGCCGCATTCGCCCGCCGTCTCGTCGCCGAAGGCGCCGCCGTCGTCGTGGCGGATGTCCTGGTCGACGAGGGCGAGGCGGTCGCCGCCGAGCTCGGTGAGCGTGCACTGTTCGTCCCACTCGATGTCACCGACGAAGCCGCGTGGAACGCCGCCGTCACCGCGGCCGAACGCGCCTTCGGCCCGGTCTCCGGCCTGATCAACAATGCGGGCATCGTGCACGTCGACCCTATCGAGAAGCTGGCCGAGGCCGACTACCGCCGGGTGATCGACGTGAACCAGGTCGGGGTCTTCCTCGGCATGAAAGCCGTTGTCGCGTCGATGCGTCGGGCCGGTGGCGGCTCGATCGTGAATATCTCCTCGATCGGCGGCATCATCGCCTTCAGCAACATCCTCGGCTATGTGGCCTCCAAGTGGGCGGTGCGCGGTATGACGAAGGCCGCGGCCCAAGAGTTCGGCGTCGACGGAATCCGGGTCAATTCCGTGCATCCCGGCGTCGTCGCCACCGAGATGACCGCGACCTCCGAGCGCTCCAACTCGATGGTGCACGACCTGCCGCTGCCTCGTGCGGCCGCACCGGACGAGCTGGCGAGCCTGGTGTTGTTCCTGATCTCCGACGAGGCAAGTTACTGCACCGGCTCCGAATTCGTCGCCGACGGCGGCTACACCACCAAATGAAGCAAGGACAAACCCTGTGAAGAACTTTCAGGACAAGGTCGCCGTCATCACCGGCGCGGGCGCGGGCATCGGGCGTGCCCTTGCGGTGGAACTGGCCCGCAATGGCGCGAAACTGGCGTTGTCCGGCCGAAATCTGGCCAATGTCACCGAGACAGCCGCACTGTGTGAGCAGGCGGGCGCCAAGGCTCGCGCCTACAAGCTCGACGTGACCGACCGCGCCGCGTTCTACCAGCACGCCGATGAGGTCCAGTCCGACTTCGGCCCAGCCAATCTCGTGGTCAACAATGCGGGCGTCTCGCTCACCGCCAATGTCGAGGAGCTGAGCTGGGAGGACTTCGAGTGGATCGTCAACATCAACTTCTGGGGCGTGATGTACGGCACCAAAGCCTTTCTGCCGCAGGTCATCGCCTCCGGTGACGGCCACATCGCCAATGTCTCCAGCATGTTCGGCCTTGCCGCCTGCCCGAGCCAAGGCGCTTACAACGCAACGAAATTCGGTATCCGCGGCTTCACCGATGCCCTGCGCCAGGAAATGAAGATCGCGGGCTACCCGGTGGGGGTGAGCAGCGTGCACCCCGGCATGATCAAGACCGAAATCGCCTGGAAGGCTCGGGCGGGCGGCGATCGCGACCGCGACGCGCTCGCCGCGAACTTCGACAAGCTGGCGAAAACCACTCCCGAATCCGCCGCCACCACCATCCTGCGCGGCATCCGCAAGGACAAGGCCAAGATCCTTATCGGCGCCGATGCTCGCGTCATCGATCTGCTGCCAAGAATTTTCGGCTCCGGCTACCAGCGCATCATCACCGCTCAGATGAAGAAGGAAGTCTCGTAACGTCAGTCGAGCGCGGCGGCGCCGGCTCGTGGATATGGACATGCATGAGAACTCCGTTGTCCCCGGAAGTCGCCATTGACTCCCCAGACACCGAGTCTGCGCCACCGACCACCGATTTCCATGAGTAGCGAACTACCTGTCTTGCGTCGAATCAGCGCAGGTCAGACCGCTTCTGGACGAGCGAAACAAGTAGTTCGGCAGCGGCGGTAGACAGCCGCCGACTACCCGGGATGCCCCGCCGCGCGGATGAGTTTGCGCCCGAGGTCGCGCAACATTTCCACCATCTCCGGCGGCTCGCGCACTTCGAATTCCAAGCCGAGGTGCGCGATGCGCACAGCGGCCCATTCCAGGGAATCGGCGCTGGTGCGCAGCAGGCAACTGTGGTCGTCGATCGGTTCCACCTCCTCGGCTCGGACGCGGAAACTCTCTATCAGTTCCGACGCGGGGGCACGCACGAGGAACACGACGGTGCGCATCGGGCGGGAATGCGCCAGCGAGCGGGCGACGAATGCGCCCGCATCTTCGGCGGGCAATTCCCTCGGTGCGCACCACACACCGATCGGCCGCGGTTCCTCGATCCGATCCAGTCGGAAGGTTCGCCAGTCCGCGCGATCGACATCCCACGCAACCAGGTACCAGCGCTGGCCCGCGGACACCAGACTGTGCGGTTCGGCAAGTCGTCGCGTCTGCGCATCGGTCTTGTCGCGATAGTGGAACCGGATTCGTTCCCGATCACGGGCGGCGCCGGCCAGCACGACCAGGGTTTCGGGATCGACCACGGGCCCGGCGGCCGGTCCACCCAGCGACACGGTCGCGGAGTCCACCGCATCCACTCGTCGACGCAGCCGCGAGGGCAGTACCTGCTGCAGCTTCACCAGCGCCCTGGCAGCGGACTCCTCGATCCCGGCGACCGCGCCCTTGGCGGCGCTGCGCAGGCCAAGGGTGATGGCGACCGCCTCCTCGTCGTCGAGCAGCAGCGGTGGCAGTGCGGCGCCCGCTTCGAGGCGGTAGCCGCCGACCGAGCCGAGGCCGGCGTGCACGGGGTATTCCAGCGCGCGCAGGCGCTCGATATCGCGGCGCACCGTGCGCACGGTGACGCCCAACCGGTCGGCCAATTCAGGCCCGGTCCACTCGCGGCGGGTCTGCAACAGCGACAGCAGTTGGAGTAGGCGGGCGGCGGTCTCGGTCACCGAGCCAGTATCGCCCCGAATGAGGACCGAACCCGACCTCATTGGTACCTACGGTGGCGATTGTGAACGCAGACCGAGACACCATCCAGATCATCGGGGCCCGCGGCAACAACCTGCGCAATATCTCGCTCGCCATCCCCAAAGGCAAGATCGTCGTCTTCACCGGCGTATCCGGCTCGGGCAAGTCGTCGGTGGTCTTCGGCACCGTCGCCGTGGAATCGCAGCGACAACTCAACGAGACCTTTACCTGGTTCATTCGTAACCGGCTGCCCAAGTACGAGCGACCCGAGGCCGATGTCATCGACAACCTGGCGCCCGCGGTGGTGGTCGACCAGAAGCCGATCGGCGGCAATTCCCGCTCCACCGTGGGCACCATGACCGATATCCAGTCGATCATCCGGGTGCTTTTTTCCCGGCACAGCGAGCCGAGCGCGGGCGAGGCCACTCGCTACTCGTTCAACGACCCGCTCGGCATGTGCGCGGAATGCGGCGGGCTAGGCCATGTGGTGCGGCCGGACCTCGACAAACTCCTCGACACCGATAAGACCCTCAACGAAGGCGCCATCCAATTCCCGCCGTTCGCGGTGGGCACCTTCCAGTGGCAGATATTCGCCGAATCCGGACTCTTCGACCCAGACAAGCCATTACGGGATTTCACCGCAGAGGAGTGGCAATTGTTCTTGCGCGGCAGCGGTTTTCGGGTGCCGCGCCTGAATAGGACCGGCTCGCAAGGCCACAATGCCTACGAGGGGCTGCTGGAGCGGTTCGACCGGCTCTACATCAAGCGTGATCTCAGCGGGCTGTCCGACAAGAACCGGGCCGCGGCCATGGCAGTGGTCAGCGAACAGATCTGCCCCGCATGCGGCGGCGCCCGGCTCAACGCCGCCGCACTGGCCGGCCGGATCGGCGGGCTCGGCATCGCCGACTACGGGCGGATGGAGGTGTCGGACCTGATCGAAACGCTGGCCGCCCTGGACGATCCGGTCGCCGCACCCATCGCCCGCGCCGCCGTGGCCCGGTTGCGCCGGATCGTGGAGGTCGGGCTCGGCTACCTCTCTCTGGACCGCGAGACCTCCACGCTCTCGGGCGGAGAAGCGCAGCGGCTCAAGGTCGTCCGGCATCTCGGGTCCAGTCTGACCGGGATGACCTACATCTTCGACGAACCGAGCGTGGGCATGCACCCGCGCGATGTGGGGCGACTGAACCACCTGTTGATCCAGTTGCGCGACAAGGGAAATACCGTGCTTGTGGTCGAACACTCCCCCGATGTCATCGCCGTCGCGGACCACATCGTCGATATGGGGCCCGGCGCGGGCGGGCACGGCGGGCAGGTCGTATTCGAGGGCACGGTCGACAAACTGCGCACCTCGGGCACACTGACCGGCGAACGGTTGCGGCGAGTGCAACCGGTGAAGAGTGCGGCGCGAACGCCGACCGGCTGGCTCACCGTCACCGACGCCCAGCGGCACAACTTGAAGAACCTCACCGCACGATTCCCCACGGGTGTACTCACCGCCGTCACCGGCGTGGCGGGTTCGGGCAAGAGCACATTGGTATCCGGCGCATTCGTTGCCGCGCACCCGGAGACGATCGCGGTCGACCAGTCGGCGATCGCTGCCTCCCGACGGTCCAGTCCGGCAACCTACACCGGCATCATGGACCCGATGCGGCAGCTGTTCGCCAAGGAACACGGCGTCCGGCCGGGGCTTTTCAGTTTCAACTCCGACGGCGCCTGCGCCGAATGCGGCGGCGCCGGAGTCATTTTCACCGACCTGGCGTACATGGACCCGATCACCACCGTCTGCCAGGCCTGTCATGGCCGCCGCTACCGAGCCGAGGTGCTCGGATATACGGTGCGCGGTGCGTCCATCGCCGATGTCTTGGACATGACGGCGGAGCAGGCCCTCGACTTCTGGAACGGCGACGCGAGCAACAAGATTCGGACCCCGCTTCGTTCGCTCAACGAGGTCGGCCTCGGCTACCTGACGCTCGGCCGTTCGCTCAGCTCACTCTCGGGCGGCGAACGCCAACGCATCAAACTGGCCGATCATCTGCACCGCAGTGGCGGCATCTACGTGCTCGACGAGCCGACGACCGGGTTGCATATGGCTGATGTCGATACGCTGATCGCGCTGCTGGACCGCGTCGTCGACGCCGGAAACACCGTCATCGTCATCGAACACGACCTGGAAGTCGTCAAACGCGCGGACCGGGTCATCGACCTCGGCCCCGACGGCGGCAAACATGGCGGCGAGATCATCTTCACCGGGACGCCTGCGGCGTTGTTGGACAACCAGCGTTCGATCACGGCGGACTATCTGCGGCGCAGCGTGGCGTAGCCCGGCTTGCGCAGCCACTGATCGCCGAATGCGCCCGAGGTCAGGGTGTCGGCAATCGGGCTGCCCCATCGCCGACCAACCTCGGCACCAGGTCCGCCTCACCCGCCGCGGTGCCGAAGCCACCGCCCTCGCCAACCGCGTCGCCGCCGGGGTCGAAGCCGAGTGGGCCGCCCATCTCGGCGCCCGCCCCATGACCCAGCTGCGCAGTGCCCTAGAGCAGCTCCGCGACCTCACCGACCCGTACGCCTGACCGCAGGGCAACAGAGGTCGGTGTCAGCACGTCTTGCTGACCGGGACGTTCCATACGCCTATGAGGCGCCAGCGGGCAGGCTGAAATCGCGCAGGCCCCGCGATTGTGTCGCACACAAACCGGGAGTCGGGACATTCGCAGGCCGATCGGCGGCCGGGATTGCGCCCGGCGGGCCGGTGACCGCCCCGAGTCGCCTGCCGAGCGTGGGGTGGCTGCCGAGAACGTGCTGACGAAGGAGTGACTTAACGCTTCCCCTGCCTGGAGGCAGGAGATTTCCAGCTCAGACCGCAACCGAACCACCCACCCGAGGGAGGTGACCCGCTTGTCTCACATCGTCGACACTGTTGTGGCCGCGTTCTGCCACGGCCAGAATCACTCTGGCAGCGTTCCGGTCCCGACCGGCGGTGTAGCCGCAGTCGGGGCATCGGAAAGTTCTCTCGCACAGCTCCAGTCGCTTGGTTCTCGCGAAACAGTCACTGCACGTCATCGTCGTATAGGCGGGCTGAACCAACACCACCTTCCGGCCAGCCCGCACACCACATTCGATCAACTCCCGCTTCGCCCCACCGATCGCCGCGTCCGCAGCCTTGCGGGCAATCGTGGACTTCGCCAGGAACTTCGGCCGGAAATCCTCCACCGCAATCAGCCCATGATGGGCGACAACACGTTTCGCCCACACCCGCGAATCATGTCGGGTTTGCCGCGCCGCTTTCTTGTGCAGCTTCGCAGCCTGGCGGGCGGCCCGCCGGTAGCCGCCGGAGGACGGGCCTCGCATGCCGCTGTGCCGGCGAGCCATACGGCGTTGCGCTTTCGCAAGTTCCGCCGCGCACCGTTTCCGATGCCCCAGAAAGGGCAGATCGAACTCGGAGTCGGTGGTCGTAGCCGTGACGCTCACACCCCAATCGACACCGACACCACCGTCTGCTACCGGGACGGGTTCCACCGCACGGCGGACGACGAACGAGGCATACCAATGGCCCAAACTGTCGCGGGTGATACGGACAGACGTCGGGTCCGACGGCAGCTCCCGGGACCACACGACCGGGATGGAAACCCCTTTCGGCAGGAGCAGCCTGCCCGCGCGGATGGAGAACCCGCGCACGGTGTATTCCAGCGACGGCAGCGCCTGCTTACGCGGTTTGAACCTCGGCCGGCCACGTCCTTTCACCGTGAACGAATGGTCCAGGGCTCGCGCATAGGTACGCAGCGTCTGCTGCTGCGCGACCTGCGACCCCTCCCGCAACCACGCGCTCCGGCCGCGCGCTTCGGTAAGCAACTTCCCGAGCTTGCTGAAAGTCAGACCTCCACCCGACTTCTGTTGATGCACAGCCTCATTCCACAGAAATCGGCACCGATGCCACTCCGAGACCAGCGCCCGCTCCGCCTGCACGCCAGGGCGCAAGCGATAGCTGTAGCGCACCACCTCATCCACACCCCACAACTTAACCAACACCACCGACACATCCTCGCGACCCAACCCCTGAAAGGAGGATGGCGCTTTACCTTCCCCGCAAACAAGGGAGTAACAGCGCCAAACACCCAATGACGACCGGAGTGGAGCATGTGGACCGACCGGAACTTGCCGCTGTGGAGAGAACCGCACCATCGGTTGCCGAACTCGACGGCGCCTGCACGCTGTCGCGGGATCGGATCGGAGGGAAGGCGTGGAGCGTGAATCACATGCGCACGCTCGGGCTTCCCGTCCCGCCCGCCTTCGCGCTGACGACCGACGCGTGGGCCGAATTCGGGGTGAGCGGGGTGCTCGACGCGGAGATCTGGGCGGGAGTGCGTGCCGGAATCGCCACGCTGGAACGCGGTACGGGTCGGGAATTCGGCTCGACCGAACGCCCGCTGTTGGTGTCGGTGCGCTCCGGCGCCGCGGTGAGTATGCCGGGGATGATGGACACGGTGCTCAATCTCGGCATGAACGCGGAGGTCGAGCGGGCGCTCGTTACGGAGACGCGAAACCCGGGGTACGCGAGCGATACTCGCCGCCGCTTCCTCGACCAGTACCGCGAGATCGTGCTCGGTGATTCGAACGGCGTGGTGCCCGAAGACCCGTGGGAGCAACTACGAGGCGCGATCACCGCCGTGTTCCGATCGTGGGATTCCGCGCGCGCCAAGACATATCGCCGCACCCGCGGCGTATCCGACGAGCTCGGGACCGCGGTCACCGTGCAGGCCATGGTGTTCGGCAATCTCGATGCGCTCTCCGGGACCGGGGTGCTGTTCAGCAGGAACCCGAACACCGGCGAGCGGCCCGTCTTCGGTGAGTGGCTGATCGGTGGGCAGGGTGAGGATGTCGTGTCCGGCCGTACCACCCCGCGCCCGCTCGACGAGCTGGCCATCACGCTGCCCGAGGTGCACGCTCAGCTCATCGCGGCGGCCTTACTGCTCGAGCGCGACGGCCGCGATATCCAGGACATCGAGTTCACCGTCGAATCCGGCAGGCTCTGGCTTTTGCAGTCACGACCCGCGAAACGCTCTGCGCGCGCGGCAGTCCGCGCCGCCGTCGCCATGGCGGGCGAGGGTCTCATCGATACTGATGAGGCGTTGCGGCGAGTCACCGCCGACCAGGTGCACACCGTCCTGCGCCCTGCCTCCAGCGACAATGCCGGGCTGCGGCCACTGGCCAGTGGCGAGTCCGCCTGTCCTGGGCTGGCGTCCGGTGTCGTGGTGACCGATCCCGACGAGGCCGAAGCCCGATCTGCGGCGGGCGAGCAAGTTATCCTGGTCCGCCCGACCACCAGCCCCGACGACCTGCACGGCATGATCGCCGCACTGGCCATCGTCACCGAACTCGGCGGCGCCACTTCCCATGCCGCGCTGGTCAGCCGGGAACTCGGCCGTCCGTGTGTGGTCGGTTGTGGCCCAGGCGTTGTCGACGCACTCGTCGGGCGCATCGTCACCGTCGACGGCGGCGCCGGAACCGTCTGGCCGGGCCAGGTCACCGGCAAACCGGTCGACGACTCGGTTATCGAGGATATCGCGCGCCTTGCCGGACTGGCCGGAGTCGACCCGGCCCAGCTGCCCGCGTTCTTGTCCGGCGAAACATCGGCTGCCGCCGAAACGAACTCGACGCCAACATATTCCGTTGGCATCAAGCAGGTATCGGAACTCGGCATGCTGCGCCTGATCGGAATCAAGGGCCGGGTCAAGCCGGACGCCATGGCGTCCAGCCTCGGGCTCGTCGAATCCGAAGCCGCCTCGCACAGTGCGGGTTTCGTCGCGCGTGGACTATGCGCGAGCACACCCGTCGGCGCGCGGCTGACCCCGGAAGGTCGCGAACATCTGACCCGTCTTCTCGAACAGGAGCGGGCCGATGTGGACCAGAATGTGATCGCCGCGGCCTACGATGAATTCTGCGAGTTCAATGCCGAGCTGAAAGAAATCATTACCGCCTGGCAGATGAAGGACGCGAGCACGGTGAACGATCACTCCGACACTTCGTACGACGCAGCGGTTTTGGACCGGCTCGCCACCACACATCAAGGGGTCGCACCTCTCGTCCGACGGATCGGCGCCATGGCGCCGCGCCTGGCGCACTACGTCGATCGCCTCGAGCTGGCGGTCGAGCGCATCAACGGCGGCGACCACTCCTGGGTGGCCCGGCCGATCATGGACAGCTACCACACCGTGTGGTTCGAGCTGCACGAAGACCTGATCGGCCTGTGCGGATTGAGCCGCGCCGACGAGGCCGCGGCGGGCAGAGCGCAGTAAACCGATGCGGACCGAGCCAACCAAGCCCGACGCGGGCCGAGCACAATAACCCGACGCGGGCCGAGCGCATTAGCGAGGATTCGATGTATACCGATAGCGCACAACGGCGATGGGTGGAGTTCGCCGAGATCGACAACGTCCGCGACCTCGGCGGACTTCCGGTAACCGGGGGCGGCACAACACGTTTCGGTGTCGCCTTCCGCTCCAGCACGCCGCAGCATCTCACCGAGGACGACCTCGGTAGGTTGATCGGCCCGGTCGGCCTACGCACGCTGATCGACCTACGACTACCCGACGAGATCGAACGGGAGGGGTACGGTCGGCTCGCGGGCACCGAGGTGCGGGTGGTCAATCTCCCGGTGCGCAAGCAGACCCAGACCAACGCGACCCCCGCCGAGCTCGTGCCGGACGGGCGCGAATACGACCTCGTCGCGCTCTACCGCGAACTCCTCGCCGGCAGTATCGAATCCGTCGTCGCGGCCGCCCGATTGGTCGCCGACGCCGAACAGCATTCCGTCGTCTTCCATTGCGCCGCAGGCAAAGACCGCACCGGTCTACTCGCCGCCATCCTGCTCGACGCGGTGGGCGTTCCCGCCGAGGCCATCGCCGCCGACTATGCGCTCACCGGCGAACGCCTGGAACGCATTCGCGAACGTCTCGATGCCCTGCCGTCCTACCATGGCCTGCCTCCCGTCCGCACCGGCATCCTCGCCGTCGACCCGGACGTGATCATCCGATTCCTGGCGGATCTGCACGCCACCCACGGCAGCGCGGCGGGCTGGCTGCGCGCCAACGGTTTCACCGAAACCGAACTGGCACGGCTGCGGGCGGTGCTTGTCCAGGCATAGTGATCGCACTCCGGGTACCGGTGCGCAACCTCCAGTGCTCGCCCCCTGAGTCGTCGGCCTCGGCCTCTACGGCTCGCACTTCAGCGGTTCGAGTCTCAGCCAGGCGTGGCTGCGGCGCAAGCAGCAACATGAGCAGCCGCCGAAGGTTCGAACCGCAAATTTCCCGACCGGGCCGCGCCGGGACCATTCGACGGCATCATGATGCTTATGGCAACGCGCGAAGTGGTGAAGGCGGGCGTGTTTGCGAGGGTGTTCGACCCCAGCGTCGGCGAATCGGAGTCGTGGTACATCAACGACCACACCGTGGTTCGCGACGACGCCGGCCGCTGGCACCTGTTCGGCATCACCCACCCGGAACCCGCGGACCCCTTCGACGAGGTCGAGTTCGCCCACGCCACCGCGCCCGCGCTGCACGGTCCGTGGACCAAACACCAGCCCGCGCTGACCGTCGATCGACGGTATGGCGAAACGCATCTCTGGGCGCCGCATGTCACCGCGGCGCGTGGGGGGTACTTCATGTTCTACGCGGGAGGCGGCGCCGATCGCACCGCGGCCGCGATGAACCTGGCCACCTCGACCGACCTGTTCCACTGGACCCGCAACCCCGCCGGCCCGCTTTTTCGCGACGGCTACGACGCGCGCGATCCGATGGTGCTCCGGGTCGGCGAGAAGTGGATCATGTACTACTGCGCGACGAGCGCACCCGCGGGCGGCCATCACGTGGTCGCCTATCGCACCAGCGGCGACCTGCTGCACTGGAGTGCGCGGCACATCGCCTACACCGATCCCACCAGCGGCACCGAGGCGGGCAACACCGAATCACCGTTCGTCGTGCCGCACGGTGGCTCCTGGTACCTGTTCATCGGTCCGCGCCCGCATTACGTCGGCACCGACGTGTTCCGCAGCGACAATCCCTTCCGCTTCCACATCGGCAACAAGGTCGGCCACATCGCGGCCCACGCCGCCGAACTCGTATCCGATGACGGCCGCTGGTGGATCACCAGCGCGGGATGGGCCCAGGGCGGCGTGCACCTGGCGCCGGTCACCTTCCCGAGCCCTCGCGTGATCAGCGACGTTCCCAGGTAGCCATTCCCCGACCCCAGTCGATCTCTCTCCGAGATGCCCACCCGGCGAGCCTCCAGCATGGATAATCCGATCTGGGCGGGCCTGCGGATATGGAGGCGATCTGAATGGCGCGTATCGGAGTTATCAGCATTTCCGACGGTCGGCCCTATGTGCACGGGGGGATCGCCGAGTTCATCGAGTCGGCCGAGGACCGGCTCGTCTCCGGGCTGACCACGGCCGGGCACGAGGTCATCCGGGGTTCCGAACCGATCAGCACCAATACGCTGGCCGGGTCGGTGGCACGCGAGGTCGGCTCCGCCGGGGTGGACCTGACGGTGCTGCACTATGCGGTCTGGGCGTTTCCGCACTTCACCATGCTGGCGGCGGGCGCGACCTCCGGGCCGCTGCTGCTGTTGTCCAATATCGACCCGGTCCAGCCCGGCATGGTCGGCATGCTCGCCGCGGGCGGGGCCCTTGACCAGATCGGCCGCGCACACACCCGGCTGTGGGGCAACCCGACCGACCCGACGCTGATCGAGGAGATAGGAGTCCGGGCCACCGCGGCGGCAGCCGTGTCCAGCCTGCGCGGAGCCACCTTCGGGCGCTTCGGTGGGCGGCCGATGGGAATGAACACCGCGGTCGCGAATACCGATCAGTGGCAGCGACTGTTCGGCATCGACGTCGAGGAGATCGATCAGTGGGAGATCGTGCGGCGCGCGGAACTCGCCGATGCCGGTGAGGCGAAGGCGGCACGAGAATGGCTGGAGCGCAACACCGCGGGCGTGCACTACGACGGCGTGAAGCTGACGCCGGAACTGCTGGAGCGCCAGATCCGCTCGTATCTCGCCGTGCGCGAGCTGATCGACGAATGGCGGCTGGACTTTTCGGGGATCAAGGGGCAACCCGAGCTCACGCAGTACTTCGCGACGATGGACGTCACCGAGGCCTTCCTGAACGACCCCTACGACTGGAACGGCCCGAAGCAACCGCACGTCTGCGCCACCGAGGCCGACATGGACGGTGCGCTGACGATGCAATTGCTCAAGCAGATAGCCGCCACCCCAGTGCTTTTCGCCGACGTGCGGCACTACCACGCCGACCGCGATATTTGGGATCTGTGTAACTCCGGCCAGCACGCCACCTGGTTCGCCGCCCGCAGCGACGACCCGGCCGAAAACCTCGCCAAGGTGCACCTGTACCCGGAGGTGTTCTTCTTCCCCGCGGGCGGCGCCTCCGTGCACCACCTGGCCGCGCCGGGCCGGATGACTCTCGCCCGCCTGACCCGCAAGAACGGCGACTATCGAATGCAGCTGATGCTCGGTGAATTCGAGAACTACGACGCGGCCACCAATGAGGCCCTCATGAAGCAGTCCACCTGGGAATGGCCACACGCGTTCGCCCGCTTGGACGCGAAAGCCGAGGACTTCCTTTCCCGCTTCGGAGCCAACCACATTCATGCCATTCCGGGTGACCACCGTGCCACTGTCCGCGCCGCCTGCGCCCTGCTCGATATCACCCTCGACGAGTTCACCCGCTGAGGAGCCGTAATGCCATGGACCTCCCTGGTGAGAGGCGGTAGCGCGTGTATATAGGGATCGATATCGGGACCTCCAGCTCCAAAGGGGTGCTGGTGCAGCGTGATGGCACGGTGATAGCCAGAGCCGAACGGGCACATGGTGTTTCGACACCGCGCCCGGGTTGGGTCGAGCACGACGCGGAGGCCGTGTGGTGGGCCGACTTCGTCGCTATCACCCGCGAGCTGATGGACATCGCGCACCGTGTCTTCGGCAGCAACGGTCCGCTCGACGGACGCGCGCGCGTACACCTCCTTGATGCGCTCGCGGTCAGTGGGATCGGACCGTGCTTGCTACCGGCCGATGCCGACGGACGCCCGCTGCGACCGGCCATCCTGTATGGCGTCGACACCCGCGCCACCGCCGAAATCGCCGAGCTCAACGCCGAATTCGGGGCTCAGGCGGTGCTTGAGCGTGCGGGCTCACCACTGACGAGTCAAGCCGTCGGCCCGAAGCTGCGCTGGCTGGCCAGGCATGAGCCCGAGATCGCGGCTCGCACCGACATGCTGCTCATGGCCAGCTCCTTTCTCGTACATCGACTTACCGGCCGATACGTGCTCGATCACCAATCGGCCAGCCAATGCGTCCCGATGTACGACCTGAGCACACGCGGGTGGGCCGCCGATTGGGCCGAGATGGTCGCACCGGGCCTGACGCTGCCCGAACTCGCCTGGCCCACCGAGGTCGTCGGCCGGGTGACCGCGGCCGCCGCGGCCGCCACCGGGCTGCCCGCGGGTCTGCCCGTCACCACCGGCACCATCGACGCCTGGGCCGAGGCCGCCAGCGTCGGCGTCCGCGCACCCGGCGACGCCATGATCATGTACGGCACCACGATGTTCCTGGTGCAGGTACTCACCGACCCGCGCCCGCACCCCGGCTTGTGGGGCACCTGCGGCACCTGGCCGGGCACATACACCCTCGCTGCCGGAATGGCGACCTCGGGCGCGCTGACCGACTGGCTGCGCCGACTGCTCGGCGGTGATTTCGCCGACCTGGTCACCGAGGCCGCCGACGTGCCCGCGGGCAGTCGTGGCCTGCTCGTGCTGCCCTACTTCGCGGGTGAGCGCACGCCGCTGTTCGATCCGGACGCCAGGGGCGTCATCGCGGGCCTGACCCTCGGGCACGGCCGCGCCGAGCTGTACCGGGCGGCCCTGGAAGGCATCGCCTACGGCGTGCGGCACAACCTGGAGGCGATGGTCGAGGCGGGTGGGCAGGCGCGGCGGTTGATCGCGGTCGGCGGCGGCACCAAGGGCGGGCTCTGGACGCAGATCGTTTCGGACGTGACCGGGCTGCCGCAACAACTCCCGGCCGATACGGTGGGCGCCGCGCTTGGCGATGCGCTACTCGCGGCGGAGGCGTCGGGCGTCGACACGTCCGGTTGGAATCCCGTCACCGGCGTTGTCGAACCCGATCCGGACCGCCATGCGACCTACACGTCCTACTATCGGCGCTACCGAGAGATGTACGAAGCCACCACGAACATCGCGCACTTCCTCGCGGGCGAACAACACCGCGCCGTCGAGCTCTCGTAGAACCACCGCATGTGCGAGGACACCATGCCCACAATGACCCTGACCCAGCATAATTTCCAGACCACGATCGCCGACCATCCCATCGTGCTGGTCGACTGGTGGGCGGGCTGGTGCCGGCCGTGCCACCAATTCGCGCCCGTCTACGAGGCCTCCTCCGACCGGCATCCCGAAATCGTGCACGGCAAGGTCGACACCGAGGCCGAGCAGGCGCTGACCGCGTTGGCGAACGTCGACCGCTTCCCGACCCTGATGGCATTCCGGGAAGGGCTGCTGGTGTATTCGCAGGCCGGTTTCATGACCACCGACGTACTCGAGGACCTGGTGCAACAGATCCGATGGCTGGACATGGACCAGGTTCGATCCACCGCCTACGCGCCGAGTCCCGCCCCCGCGCGACTGGCAGGCCGCGCCACCGGGCCCGACCGATACGGCTGGCCAGGTCTGTGACCGCGCCGGGCTCCGAGCTCTGGCGGCTCGACGCCGCGCGCACCCGATCGGTCAGTGCGGAAAATCCGACCGGCGCACCCGGAGCGGGCGCTCGCGCGGTCGACGGCACCGGGGCCGACGCGGCTCGACTGCTCGGCCCCGGGTGGAAGATCTCGCCGTCGATCGAGCTGGCGGTCGGCGAAACCGCCACGCTCGCGGATGTTTCCGGCCCCGGCATCTTCCGGCACCTGTGGCTGACGACCGCGCGCACCGTCCTTCGCCAACTGACCCTGCGCATGTACTGGGACAACGCACCCGAGCCGGCTATCGACCTGCCGCTCGGCGACTTCTTCTGCAACGGCTGGGACGAGCTGGCGCTGGTGAGTTCGGAGATGGTGGTGGTCGCGCCCGCGGGCGGACTGAACAGCTTCTGGCCCATGCCGTTTCGAACCAGCGCTCGAATCACCCTGCACAACGGCAGCGATCGCTCGGTGCCGGTGTACTACCAGGCCACCTACACCGAGGAGGAGGTGCCGGACGCCGCGGGCTATCTGCATGCCCAATGGCGCCACGACAATCCGCTCGGCGACCCGGCGGTACACACCATCCTCGACACCGTGCCGGGCCCCGGCCGGTACGTCGGCACGTACCTGGCCATCCGGCCCGGCGCCCCCGGCTGGTGGGGCGAAGGCGAACTCAAGTTCTACATGGACGGTGACACCACCCATCCGACCCTGTGCGGCACCGGTACCGAGGACTACTTCGGTGGCGCATGGAATTTCGATCTCGACGGCGGCTATCGCACCTACTCCACGCCCTACCTCGGCCTGCACCAAGTCCTCCCCCCGGACGAGATCTACCAGCCACACCAGCGATTCGGCATGTACCGATGGCACGTCCGCGACCCGATCTGCTTCCATCGCGAGCTCCGTGTCACGCTGCAGGCACTCGGCTGGCATGACAACCAGACCTATCTCCCACTCGCGAACGCACACATCGCCAGCACGGCACTGTGGTACCGCAGTACCGCGTGACGGGTCAGTCCTCGGTGTCGAGCGGCAGATCGGGGATTTCCATCGCCAGTAGCTCGTCTGCTCGCGCCAGCGCCGCATCCATGCTGGATTGGATGTCGTCCATGACGGTGAAGCCGTCGAGCAGGCCCTCCAGTTCGCGGCGGGTGGTCTCCAGTTCCGCGATCGCCGGGTCGACGGGGAACCACGCGACGCCATCGCGCCACCAGGGGTTGCTGTCGATCCAAGCCCACATGACGTCGCGAACCAGGCCGGCGTCGGGGGTGTACATCTGGAAAAGCCCATCCGGCGAGCCCGCACGATGTTCGAGTTCGTAGACGCCGTCGGGCAGCCGACGCGTCTGGATGTAGTCGTCGTCGCGGCTGATGGCGATGAACGGGCATTCCGGATCGGGCGGGGCGCTGAGCAGGTCGTCGAGCAGCGGGTCCGTCAGCTGCGGCACCGTGATCCCGTCGCCGGTGCGGACGTGCACGTCGGCGTGCGGGTCCGGGTCGTCGCTCACCCGCGACAGTCTGCCTCATGCCTGAGAGCCCCTGAAATCCCGAGCCCGACCGGGCCGTGTAATCGGATGCCCCGAAATCCACCGAGCGACGGCGGATCGGGGGCAGAGTATTGCTGATGGCCAGGGTCGCGGGGGTGGACAGCTCCACCCAATCATGCAAAGTCGTTGTCTGCGACGCGGACACCGGCGAGGTGCTGGCGCAGGCGCACGCCCCGCACCCACCAGGCACCGAAGTGTCCGCCGAATCCTGGTGGCAGGCCTTGTGCGCGGCCGGAGCCGGTCTCATCGATGACGTCGACGCCATTGCCGTGGCGGGACAGCAGCACGGTCTCGTCGCGCTGGATTCCGGCGGGCTGCCGGTGCGGGACGCGCTGCTGTGGAACGACATCCGCTCCGCGGCCGCCGCCGAGGACCTGATTGCCGAACTCGGCGGCCCGCAGGCCTGGGCCGACGCCGTCGGCAGCGTGCCGGTCGCCGCGTTCACTGTGGCGAAGCTGCGCTGGATGGCCGATCACGAGCCCGATCTCGCCGACCGGGCGCACCGGATCATGCTCCCGCACGATTATCTGACCTGGCGGCTACGCGGCGGCCCGACCGCGCGGGGGAACGAGCCGACCACCGATCGAGGGGATGCCTCGGGCACCGGCTACTGGTCACCTGCCACGCAACGTTATCGCGAAGACCTGCTCGCCCTCGCCTTCCGAGGCCGGACACCGGAGCTCCCTCGCGTCGCCGAACCGTCCGAAGCCATCGGGCGAACACCCGCTGGTGCGCTGATCGCGGCGGGTACCGGCGACAATGCCGGCGCCGCACTGGGATTGGGTATCGAGGACGGCGATATCGTTCTCTCCCTCGGCACCAGCGGCACCGTCTACACCCGGGCATCCCGCCCCAGCGCCGATTCCACCGGCGCGGTGGCCGGATTCGCCGACGCGACCGGAGCATTCCTGCCACTGGTGTGCACCCTGAACGCCGCTCGCGTCCTCGGTTCCACCGCCGACCTGCTCGGCGTCGACCTCGCCGAACTGGAAGAGCTCGCGCGACAAGCACCGCCGGGAGCCGACGGGGTCGTCCTGCTCCCCTATCTGTCCGGCGAACGCACGCCGAACCTTCCCCACGCCACCGGCAGCCTGCACGGGCTGCGACCGGATTCCATGCGACCGAGCACCATCGCCCGCGCGGCCTTCGAAGGAATGCTCTGCAATATGGCCGAGGCCCTCGACCACCTCCGCACCTGCGGTATCCCCATCCGGCGCATCCTGCTCATCGGCGGCGCCGCTCGCTCCACCCTCGTCGCCGAAATCGCCGCCCAGATCTTCGGCGTCGCCGTCACGGTTCCCGAACCGAACGAGTACGTCGCCCTCGGCGCTGCCCGTCAGGCGGCTTGGGCGCTCACCGGCGCGACACAGGTCCCGCATTGGCCCGCGCGCACGATTGCCGAGATTCCCGCACCCGGTGACGGCGGCGCGGCCGGAGATCGTATCCGGGCGGAATATCAACGAGCCCGAGAAGCCATTTACGGACGCCGAGCAGAGGCCACGAAGCAATCGTTCCGAAACGCCCGATAGTCCGGTAACAGGTGCCCAGTTGCGCATAATGGCAGACCCGACAGTTGCAAGAAATGTGGGTTGTGCGCTACATCAAGGGCGGTCACGGCGCCGCCCTGGTGACAACACGCCTTTCCGGTGTCGGGTCATGCGACCCGACACCGGCACCTCCTATCGTTCAGCGGTGCGACCACCGCCGCTGGTCACAACAGCTTGGCCCGCAGCGCGGCGAGGGTCGCGTCGTCGATACCGAGCCCGTCGCTGACGAAGCTCTCGAACGAGCCGTAGGACTGCCCTACCTCATCGAACGCCGCCTCCAGGTAGTCGCGCTGTACGCCGACGATGGGCTCCCACAGCGACCGATCGGTGACCAGTCCCTGTGCGACCAGCGCATCGAGCAGCGCCTTGTTGCCCGCGGCCAGATTGTCGTTGGACTCCAGGAAGTCCTTGTAGATCTGCCCCTTCGGGACCTCGAGGGCGTTCATCAGGATCGCGGTCATCCAGCCGGTGCGATCCTTGCCCGCGGTGCAGTGGTACAGCACCCCACCCGGTGCGGTGGCGATGTCCTTGAAGGCCGCGGCGAACTGCGCGCGTGCGGTCGGGTCGGTGACGAACCAGCGGTAGTAGGTCCGCATGATTTCGGCGCCCTTGCCGTCACCGAGCGCTTCCTGCTGCGCGGCCGGTCCGGCCTGGATCAGCCGCGACACCATGATGAAGAAATCATTGGCCGGATCGTAGACCGGCTGCTCGGTGCGGCGAATCGAGGCAGGCAGCCGGTCGGGATCGCGGCCCGTCTCGGTGGGACTGCGGAAGTCGATCACCTGGCCGATGTTCAGCGACAGCAACTTCTGCTGCTCGGAGGCGTCGAGTTTGGCGAGTGCGTCGGTGCGGAAGACGACACCGGAGCGCAGCTTGCCGCCGCCCTTGGCCGGGTAGCCACCGATGTCCCTGGCATTGGGCGCGTGCGGTAGGCCCAATGAGCGGTCGTTGTTGCCGGGCGACTGCAGCATCGGGGCCGCTGCGGCCGGAGCCGATAGCACGGGGACCGCGGTGGCCGGGAAAATGCCGACCAGCGTGGCGGCCGTTGCCACCAGGGCACCGCGTAAGGCACGCGAAAGTGTCACGAGGGGTGTTCCTTTCCACAATGAGCCGGCGAGAATGGTTCCGGCTCAAGCTTTAATGCGCGGCGGCCGCCAACAGCGTGACGGTGCCCGCGGCGCCGTCGACACGAACGAGCTGGCCGTCGGACAGGCTGGTGGTGGCGGTCTTGGTGTCCACCACGCACGGGATGCCGAATTCACGGGCCACGATCGCGGCATGCGAGGCCGAGCCGCCGATATCGGTGATCACCGCGGCGGCGTAGGCGAACATCGCGGTGTGTCCGGTGTCGGTCACCGACGCGACAAGAATGTCGCCGGGCTCGATATCGTCGTCCAGCGACAGCACCAGTTTCACCCGGCCCTCCACTACGCCCGCGCACACACCGATACCGGTCAGGCTCTCGTCGGTGCCGAGCGCGCCGGCGTCGGCGGCCGGTTCCCAGTGTCCGGCAATGACATCCGGCATGCGCAGGCCCTGCAATCTGGTCCGTTCGGCGCGCCTGCGGGCGACCTTGTCGGCGACATCGACCGGGAGGCAGAAGATTTCGTCCAGCGTCAGATAGCAGGCGTCGTCGGTCTCGCGCAGTCGCCCTGCGCGCACCAGTCGGTCCGCGCGTTCGCGCACCGTGAGTCGCAAGCAGTGGGTGATCCGAACGACGCCATCGCGGGCGCGTTCCCGCGCGACGGTCGCTCCCGCCGCCATCTTCGCGGTGCGGCTCGGCGCGGAATCGACGGGTGCACGTTTGGGCGCGGCCAGCTGCGCCGCCCGTGCGGCCGCACTCACCAGCAGGGCGGGCCGGTCACCGAAGGTCGGGTTGATCAGTTCACATTCGCCGGGGCCGCGGTGACCGATCTTCGCGAGTTCCTCATCGAGTGCGGCCGCGAAGGCAGGCGACTTCGCCCGTGCCGCAGCGACATCCCCGGCTCGCGCTGCCTCATACAGATCGGCATCGACTCGGCACAGCTGCGCCAGCCGTTCGACCGCGAGCATGGGTTTCGCCGACTCCAGTCTGTTCAGATCGATGGGCACCTCGCCCGCGTCCTTGCCCCGGGCGTGCACGGCGGTGGCGGCGCCGGTCATCATCACCCCGATCGAGGCGGCCTGCCAGGCTTGATACAGCCGGTCACGCCACAGCAGGGCGCGCACGTGCAGCTGTTCGTCGGTCAGTTCGCGAATCTCCGCAGCGCTCAATGCCTCCGCGTGCGACGCCGCGTTGATCAGTTCCGCCGACTTGCCGAACCGGGTCGCGGTCGTCAACACTCGGGACGTCGCCCGCAACGTCGCCACGGTGCTCGCGAAGCCGGTGGGCATCGGCGGCTTGCCGTGTGGTTGCAGAGCGATCTCGGCGGGAATGTTGCCGTAGGCGTCACGGCGGATGCTCTCCTCATCCCAGCCGGGCATGTTCTCGGCGGCGAGCACGCCGATCGAGGCATTGATGTAGACGTGATGGCCGAGCACGGTGGTGACGCGACTCGTCCAGTGCTCCAACGCGATTCCATCGAGCGCGATCATGGTGCCCATGGCCTCGTTCGCGAGGCGGATCGCGCCCGCGTGCAGGTCGATGGTCAGCGGCGTCATCGGGCCGGGCAGCGCTTCGGAGGTGTTGGTCGCGGTATGCACCGGGTAACGCTCGTCGACCCGATCGTCGAACTCGCCCTCCAAACCGTCCGGCGCGACATTCGCCAGCCGATGGTTGTCGGACGTGGCGGCACGTGAGGGAATGACGTGTGCGGGCAAGGGGATCGCGCCGCGCCGCGCGCGGAATCCGCCGCCGTCCGGCTTGCGGCCGATCATGCCGCGCACCAGGTCGGCGACGACCTCGCGGGCCGTCCAGCCACAGTGGAAGCCCCATTGTTCCTGTACCACCGTCGGATCGAGCAGCTGGCGACGGACCGACCAGCCCGGCACCCATGCGGAGTAACGCAGGCCTGCCTCGCGCATCATGTGGCGCACCTCGTCCTTGGTGACCACACCCGAGGCGGCGAGCTCGACGATGTCCAGACCGTCGACCGGGTTTCGGGTCGGCAGGGTGGTGGCGGCGACCACCAGGAAACGGTCCAGGTCATCGTTGTGCAGCAACTGGAATCCATCGTCGGAGCGCGATCCCAGAATCGGCTCCAGCGCTCGGCGGGTCTCGTGGCCGATCCGGCGACCGGCAACCGGCGCGGTGCGAACCAGCAGGCCGTCGGCGCCCGACGTACGCAAGCTCGTCGCTACGTCGCGCTCCGCCGGCCCCGCCGAACGCGCACCCGCTATCACCGGAACCACCACGCGCGCACCGGCATTGCGTGCGGCGGCAGCGATCTCGGCGATGCCGCGGCCGGACAGGTGCACGACACTCGCACAGCCGTCGGCGGCGCGGGCGCAGACACCGGCATCGGCGGGATCGCCCGCGGTGAACCGCACTCGAGGATCGACGTGGCGGTGCCACCGGCGGTCCAGGCCGACCACTTCGTGCCCGGCGGCCAACAGCATGCGCGCCACCGCGCGACCGCTCGGCTCGGTGATTCCGGTGACCAGGACCCGCATCGATATCCTCTCCTCGTCGGCGTCGGGGAACACAACGTGACGCCGTTCACACACCATCACCAGTGCGGCGCCGGACGACCGGATTCAGTCCCACTGACCGGGAGGATCGAGTCGGCTACCGAGATGCTCGATTCCCCTCGCCCGGCCCCGGCCGGAAATGTCGCGCCCATGACGGTCCGGAATTCGGTGGCGCCGCGCGCTGCCGCCGAGGTGAGCCACTACGACATCGAGACCGACGTGCTGGTGGTCGGCTACGGCTGCGCCGGTGCGGCAGCCGCCTTCGAGGCGGCTCGTGCGGGCGCCGAAGTCCTTGTGCTCGACCGGGCGGGCGGGTCAGGTGGGGCGTCGGCCATGTCCGGCGGCGAGATCTACCTCGGCGGCGGCACCCCGATCCAGCGGGCCTGCGGATTCGACGACAGTCCCGAACAGATGGCGGCATTCCTGCTGGCCGCGCTCGGCCCCGGCGCGGATGAGCAGAAGATCGCGCACTACAGCGAGCAGAGTGTGGCGCACTTCCACTGGCTGGTCGAGCGCGGAGTCCCCTTCAAGCCGAGCCTGTGGGATTCGCCGGCCTGGGTGCCACCCACCGACGACGGGCTGATGTGGCTCGGTGAGAACAGTTGGCCGTTCACCGAGATCGCCACCCCCGCGCCGCGCGGACATCGCCCCACCGCCAACGACTTCGGTGGCCGTCTGCTGATGGACATCTTGGTTTCGACGGCCGAATCCGCGGGCGCGACAGCGCAATACGACACGTACGCGACCAACCTGATTCTCGCCGAGGACAGACGTGTCGTCGGTGTGGTTGCCCGCCGCTACGGCAAGGAACTCACCATCCGCGCTCGACGTGGATGTGTGCTGACCACCGGCGGTTTCGTCGACAACGACGACATGCTTGCCGCACACGCGCCCCGCTTGCTCGGGCACACCAAGGTCAGTGCGGGCACCGACGACGGCAGCGGGATCCGGCTGGCACAGGCCGCGGGCGCGGCCGTGCGGCACATGGCGACCGGACAGGTCGGCATCTCACTCGTGCCCGCATTCGCCGCTCGCGGCATGATCGTCGACGAGCGCGGCAGGCGATTCATCAACGAAGACACCTATCCCGGCCGTATCGGCCAGGCGGCACTGTTTCGACACGACATGAATGTGTGGGTGGTGCTCGACGAGCAGGGCTACGAAGAGGTACCCGAGCGGCAACGGTGGGGTGTGCGGCCGACCCACGTCGCGGAATCGGCGGCCGAGCTGGACGAACTACTCGGCACGGCACCGGGCGCGCTGGCCGCACAGCTCCAGCGATATAACGAATTCGCCTCGCGCGGTGAGGATCCCGACTTTCACAAGTCCGAGCGCTGGTTGCGCCCGCTCACCCCACCGCTGGCCGCGATCGATGTCAAAGCCGGAGTCCGCCCGCCCTCGGAATCCGGTGACCGCCGCGGCACCGGAGCCTCCGTCTTCACCCTCGGCGGGCTGCACACCACCATCGACGGCCACGTGCTCGACCTCGACGCCACCCCCATCCCCGGCCTGTTCGCCGCAGGCCGCGCAAGCTCCGGCCTGCACGGCGAGGGCTACATCAGCGGCACCTCGCTCGGCGACGGCACCTTCTTCGGCCGCAAGGCCGGAACCGCCGCCGCCCGAAACGCCTGACCGTTCAGTCCATCCGGTCCGTCTCCCCTGCCGATGTCGGCAGGACCGCCGCGGGTGCGTGGTTCCGATCACCGGGACTGTCGCCCGTGGAGCGGCCCGGACGCACATAGCGTCACAGCATGGCGCCATCCGCGCCGCAGCCCAGAACCACAGGAGGACACCCGTCATGACCAACAAGGTGCTCGATCGGGTCCGGGATCTGCTCCCGGCGATCCGGGAACGAGCCGCGGACACCGACGCGCAGCGGCGCGTTCCCGTGGCGAGCATCAGGGAGCTGACCGAGGCCGGGGTGTTCCGGATGCTGCAGCCGTCCCGATTCGGCGGCGACGAGGACTCGCCCGTCGCGTTCTACGAGGTCATTCGCGCGATCGCCTCCGCATGCCCGTCCACCGGGTGGGTCTCGTCAGTGCTCGGCGTGCATCCGTGGCAGCTCGCGCTGTTCCCGTTGCAGGCACAGGAAGAGGTGTGGGGCGCCGATTCCGACACCCTGATCTCGTCGTCGTACGCGCCGACCGGACGGCTCACCCCCGTCGAGGGTGGTTTCGAGGTCAGCGGCCGATGGAGCTTCTCCTCCGGATGCGACCACGCCCGATGGGCCTTCCTCGGTGCGCTTGCGCCGGATGAAAACGGCAATCCCCGTGACTATTTGACGATTCTGGTGCCGCGCGCGGACTACCAGATCGACGATGTCTGGCATGTGGTCGGACTGTCCGGCACCGGCAGCAACGACATCGTGATCGAGAAGGCATTCGTGCCGCACCACCGCGCCTACAGCGCCACCGAGCAGTCTCAGCTGCGCGGACCCGGCCAAGCCGCCAACCCCGCCGCGCTGTACAAGATTCCGTTCGCGGGCGTGTTCTCCAATACGATCACCGCGCCGATCATCGGCGCCGCGCAGGGCGCCTATCAGGCGCATATCGACATGATGCGTGAGCGAGTGCGGCTGTCCTACGGCGGGCAGAAGGTCGCCGAGGACGGTTTCGCGCAGGTGCGTGTCGCGCGTGCGGGCTCCGAGATCGATGCCGCGATCCTGCAGATGGAACGCAATATCTCCGAGCAGTTGCGCTATGCCGAAGCGGGCGAGGAGATTCCGGACGAGGTGCGCCTGCGCACCCGCCGCGACCAGGTGCGCGGCACCGAACGCGCGATCGCGGCCATCGAGCTGCTGTTCGACAATTCCGGCGGGCATTCGATTCGCAAACCCAATACGATCGAACGGCATTGGCGCGACGCGCATGCGGGCAGCGTGCATGTGATCAACGATGTGGAGCGCGCACTGGCGATGTTCGGCCGCGGCGAGTTCGGGCTGCCGGTGGAAGATCGGATGGTGTGATGCTCACAGCCGAGGCGACCAGTCACCACGTCACCGTCGACGGGCTGAAACTCCGCTACCACGAGGCCGGTTCAGGTCCTCCGCTGTTGCTGTTGCACGGATCCGGGCCAGGCGTGTCCGGTTGGGCGAACTTCGGCGGCAACCTGCCCGTACTCGCCGAGCATTTCCGCTGCCTGATCCTGGATCAGCCCGGTTTCGGCGACAGCGAGCGACCGGAGGTATACGAGCGCAACTATCTGCGCATCTCCGCTGACGCGGTGATCGGGCTACTGGATCAGCTGGAGCTGCCGCGGGTGCATCTGCTCGGCAACTCCATGGGCGGCGCGGTCGCCACTCTGGTCGCGCTCGAGCATCCCGATCGCGTCGAACGCCTCGTCCTGATGGCCCCCGGTGGCGTCGGAGTCAATGTGCTTGGGCCCGAACCGTCCGAAGGGATTCGGCGACTGCTCGACTTCACCGCGGATCCCACCCGCGAGCGGGTGGTGAGCTGGCTGCGCACCATGGTGTTCGACGAGGCGGTGCTCTCCGACGAGTTGGTCGACAACCGGCTCGCCGCGGCCTCGGAGCCTGCCGCGATCGCGGCCATCAGGGACGCGTACGTCACCTTCGCCAATCCCGCGCTGGCCGAACCGCTGCCCCTGTGGGCGCGGCTGCGGAGCCTGCGTCACGAGGTGCTGATGCTGTGGGGTCGCGACGACCGGGTCACCCCGGTCGAGGGTGCGCTGCTGCCCTCACGGCAACTCCCCAACGCGGACCTGCGCCTGTTCGGCCGGTGTGGACATTGGGTGCAGATCGAGCGTAAGGATGCCTTCGAGCGCGCGGTGATCGACTTCCTCACGGCGGGACTGTAACGCCGTCACCAGCGAAAACACCGACCATACCGATGCCGCCGTGCTGATGCGAACACCATCGACCCGGCGGCATCGGACGTTTTATTCGACAGCTGCGGCCAACGTTTCGGGTTACAGTCGGCCGGTGACGTGGACCGCTCCTGACATCGACCGCAGCAAGACACCGCTCATCGCCGACGAGCGTCCGATGCTGCAAGCGTGGCTCGATTTCCACCGTCAGACGCTGCTGCTCAAGTGCGCCGGACTCAATCCTGAACAGCTCAAACAGCGCTGCGTCGCGCCGTCCACGCTGTCGCTGCTCGGCCTGGTTCGGCATATGAGCGAGGTCGAACGCGGGTGGTTCCGCCTCGTCGCAGGTGGCGAGGCGGTGGACTACCTCTACTGCAGCACCGACAACCCCGACGGCGACTTCGACGACATCGCCGATGCCGATGCCGCCACCGACTTCGCCACCTACCAGCAGGAAATCGAACTGGCCGACGCCACCGTCGCCGACCTGCCACTCGACCGCACATTCACCCACCCACGGCGGCCGATCGAGTACAGCCTGCGCTGGGTCTACGTGCACATGATCGAGGAATACGCCCGCCAC
This sequence comes from Nocardia sp. GCM10030253, assembly GCF_042675075.1. Classification (NCBI taxonomy): domain Bacteria; kingdom Bacillati; phylum Actinomycetota; class Actinomycetes; order Mycobacteriales; family Nocardiaceae; genus Nocardia; species Nocardia sp. GCM10030253. The sequence continues at coordinate 473,027 of NZ_JBHTDL010000007.1, forward strand.
AACGGCCACGCCGATTTCCTACGCGAGCGCATCGACGGCGTCACCGGCGACTGACCGCGCCTGCACCCCGACTGCTCCGACTCACGTCGGATTCTTGCTGACCCAGCCCGCGATCTGCGTTCGGGAAGTGAATCCGAGCTTGGTGAGAATGTGGTCGACGTGGCTTTCGGCGGTGCGGATCGAGATGACCAGCTCGCTCGCGATGCCCTTGTTGCTATAGCCCGCGGCGATCAGCCGGGCCACATCCCGCTCGCGGCGGGTGAGGACGTCGGCGGGTACGGGTTTCACCGGTGCGGCGCTCGTTTTGGACTCCGTGCCCAGCGCGTAGTCGATCGCCTCGTCCAGCCCGAGTGCGGCGCCCGCGTCGAAGGCCGTGCGGAAGTCCTTGTCTCCCATCGCGGCACGCACCTGCAGCCGGACCTTGTCACCGACCGCCTCGGTCATCGCGTGCGCGAGGCGCTGGGTGCTGCCGAGCCGCACGGTCGACGCGGCGCCCATCAGCCGGGCCGCGCGGAGCTGATCGCCGTCGGCGGCGGCCACCCAGGCCAAGCCATCGAATCCCGATGCGGTCCATACGCATCGGTCGAAGAGCCGGAACAGCTCGACCGCCCGACGTAGGTCGCCGATCGCCCTGTCCTGGTTGCCTTTACGCCATTGATTCGTCCCGACCGCCCAGTAGCCGAGGCCGCCCAACAGGTGCGAGCCGTGCTCGGCGGTTTTGGCGAGAAAGCGCTCCGCGATAGCCCCCGCACGCGCATCCTCGAGCACCAGCGCGCAGACATAGGCGAACGCGAGGCTTTCCATTTCCGCACCGTGGTGCGCGCAGGCGCGAGCCTGGTCCGCGGCCGATTCGGCGATGCCGAGCGCCCGGCGCGGATCGGCATCGGTGAACGCCAACAGCGCCGATAGCAGGGTGGCTTCCACCAGCACCTCGACCGCGTCCAATTCGGTGGCGATCTCCACACATTCGTCGACGAACCGGGTCGCCTCCGCGGTGTCCGACAGCATGGCCGCGATGACCGATGCCGCCGCCAATGCCCTGGCCCGGTCGGTGGTGTGCCGCGGGTCCTTTTCCAATGCGTCGCGCAGCCAGCGATAGCCCTCGAGCAGGAACCGGTAGTGCTCCCAGAACGGTCGCAGCTCGGTGGCGATCTCCAGCCCGCGATGCGCGCCGTCCGGATCGGCCAGCGAGAATTGCAGCGCCGCACGCATATTGGCGTGTTCGCGAGTCACGTCGCGGAACCAGGTGACGTCCTGGCTGCCCCAGTAATCGGTGCGCCCGCGGCGCGCGACCCGATAGTAGTAGTCGCAGTGCCTGATCCGGACCGTGCGCTCGTCGCCGTGCGCCGTGAGCCGGGCCAGCGCGAACTGTCGCAGCGGCTCGAGCATGGTGTATCGGCCGGTGCCGTCGCTGTCGTGCCGGTGGCCGAGCACCGACTTCTCCACCAACCCGGTGAGCGCGTCCAGCAGCGCGTCCGGCGGATCGATCACGCACACCGACTCGGCGGCTTCCAGATCGAAGCCACCCGCGAACACCGCCAGCTGCTCCCACAGGCGCTGCTCATCGGGCGTGCACAGGTCATAGCTCCACCGAATCGCGGCTTCCAAGGTCTGCTGCCGTTCCGGCGCGGTACGCAGCCCGGTGGTGAGCAATCGCATCGCGTCATCGAGCCGCGCGAACACCTGGTCCGGCGTGAACATCCGCAAACGCAGCGCTGCCAGCTCCAAGGCGAGCGGAATCCCCTCGAGCCGACGACAGATCGCCGCGAGCGCGCCACGATTGGCGTCGGTCACCCGGAAGTCCGGATTCGCCGCGGCGGCCCTTTCGATGAGCAACCGCAACGCCTCGCTGTCGACGGATTCGGCGTCCACGGCCGCGTCGGAGTCTTCGTCAAGTTCCGGCACCGGCAGCGGCGCCACCGGCATGACCTGCTCGCCGGAGACGCCGAGCGGCTCTCTGCTCGTCGCGAGAATCCGCACCTCCGTCGTGGCCGGTATCAGCCGATCGACCAGGTCCGCGCACGCGGCGATGAGGTGCTCGCAGTTGTCGAGAATCAACAGCAGGCTCTTATCGGCCAGGAATTCCGTCAACCCGGCCAGCGGCACACTCGTGTCATCGCGCAGCCCGAGCGCCTGCGCAACGCTCAACGCCACCAGTTCCCCGTCATTGACGTGCGCCACCTCGACCAGCCACACCCCATCCGGGAACGCGCGGCGCACCGTCTCCCCGACCCGCCGGCTCAGCCGCGTCTTCCCCACCCCACCCGGCCCCGTCAGCGTGAGCAACCGCGTGCTGGCCAGCAGCTTCCTGGCCGCGGCAACCTCGGCGCCACGCCCGACGAAGCTCGTCACCTCAGCCGGAAGGTTCCCTGAAACGTGCCGCACCACGCTGGATACCTTCGCACGAGTGCCCCCGATATCGGGCATTTTGCCCAATATGTCGCATACACGCGACGGCCACGATCGTCCGCGCGTACGCGCTGGAAACCAGGACGGGTGAACTCCCGCCAGGAGTCCACCCGCTGCACCCGACGAACTACATCCTCACCGGCGAATGGACACCGGCGGCGACCGACGGGATCGGAACGGACTTTCCGTTCCCGATCCACGTTCCATGGGCCGAGCTCGACTACTGAACCCACCGGTCGATGGTGTTCGCGGCACGGACGGCGGCGGCGAAGGACGCCTCGCGTACGGAACGGCTTCGGCCGCAGGTCCATTCGATGCGGCCGTCGGCGCGGCATTCGCCGACCTGGCGCAGCGTCCGCCACAGCAAACAGGAATTGGTCGCCACCGTATTCTTCCGCGACCAACTGCCCCGGATCCAGACTGGAACGCCGATAGCCGGGAACGGCTCGCTCGATCTCGCATCGCACTGACGCGCCCCGCCATGTCGATCGTGCAGTCCGCAATTGGCCCGCGGCGTCGACGCCGCCCGGCCCGAAAATCTGCGAGACAATCTTCATGAAACTCCTTTGGGGTCAGATGTCGATTCCGGCCAGGACCGTTCGATGCACTGAAGTGAGGATCGGACGATCCTGACGACGACGAGCAAAGGATGCCGCTATGCGATACATGATGCTGATCCGCGTCGATACGTCCACCGCGCCCGCGGAGGTGCCGGACGACGCGATGATAAAAGCCATCGGCAAGGTGATCGAGGACATGACCAAGGCGGGGGCGCTGCTGGACACCGCGGGACTGCGCCCGATCACCGAGGCGACGCGGATCGCGCTGTCCGGCGGCAAGCTCACCGTGCTCGACGGGCCGTTCACCGAGTCCAAAGAGGTTGTCGGCGGATACTTCCTGCTGCAGGCCAAGTCGAAGGCGGAAGCGGTGGAATGGTCGTCGCGCTTCCTGGAGGCCCACGGGCCGGACTGGGAGGTCGACGTCGAAATTCGGCAGCTCGACGAGCCCGCCTGATCGGATTCGCCGCCGATGAGTCGTGAGCAGCCGTCCGAACAGCACACGGGTCGCGCCGTCGAGGCCGTGTGGCGGATGGAGTGGCCCCGCTTGGTCGCGGGGCTGACCAGGGTTGTCGGCGATATCGACTCCGCCGAGGAACTCGCCCAGGACGCGCTGGTGGCGGCGCTGGAGCAGTGGCCGCGCGATGGTGTACCACCGAATCCGGGCGGCTGGCTCATGCTCACCGCGAAGCATCGGGCGATCGATATGGTGCGGCGCAATCAGACCTTCGCACGCAAGGTCGCGCTGCTCGGTCACGAACTCGTGACCGAGCAGCAGGAGCAGCCCGGGCTGTCCGCCGCACTGGACCCGGATCTGGCGATCGAGGACGATCTGCTGCGGATGATCTTCACCGCCTGCCATCCGGTGTTGTCGCCGCAAGCGCGGGTGGCGCTGACGCTGCGCCTGGTCGGCGGCTTGACCACCGAGGAGATCGCGCGGGCGTTCGTGGTGCCGGAATCGACTGTCGCCCAACGTATCGTGCGTGCGAAGCGAACGATCGCCGCACGCCGCATCCCGTACGCGGTACCGCACGGCGCCGAACTGGCCGGGCGCCTCGACTCCGTGCTCGAGGTCATCTATCTGATCTTCAACGAGGGATATTCGGCGACCGCGGGCGAGGATTGGCTGCGCATCGAGCTGTGCGAGGACGCTCTGCGGTTGGCACGGATGCTCGCCAACCTGATGCCGGAAGAGGCGGAAGTGCACGGCCTCGCCGCGCTGCTGGAGTTGCAAGCCTCTCGATCCAGAGCCCGCGTCGGCCCGGCGAAAACCCCTGTCCTACTGGCAGATCAGGAACGATCCCGTTGGGATCAGCTGTTGATCCGCCGCGGATTCGCCGCGCTCGCCCGCGCCCACGCGGTCGACAGGAACCGAGGTCAGCCACCGGGCCGATACACTCTGCAGGCGGCCATCGCCGCGGTCCACGCCATGGCGCCCAGCTCCGAGCACACCGATTGGCGACGCATCGCGGGCCTATACGCGGTTCTCGCGGAACGCTTTCCGTCCCCGATCGTCGACCTGAATCGCGCCGTCGCGGTGAGCAAGGTACACGGCCCCGCCGCAGGGCTCGAACTCGTGGATACGCTCGCCGCAGCTGGCGCACTCGATACCTACCATCTGCTACCCGCCGTCCGAGGCGACCTGCTCGCGAGCCTCGGCCGCCACCGCGAGGCCCGCGCGGAGTTCGCCCGCGCCGCGGCGCTGACCGGCAACGACGCCGAACGCGCACTCCTGCTGAACCGTGTGACGGAGTGTGAGCGAGCAGCCAGCGAAGCGCCGAATGCCGAACCCACCGACCAGAGCTAGCGCACAGACCCCACGGTTCGGCGGTGGCCCGCTGTGGGCGTGCGTGCGGAACTCGGAGAGCATGCCTCGGGGCCAGGCTCGACGGATAGGCTGCCGAGTCCTCGGGGGGTCGGAGTTACGGACGTGGGCTTCCGTCCGATGCCCGCACCTCACTCACTACGAACAGCTCGCTCTTCGGCCTCGGCCAGCTCCTTCAACGTCAGCAGCTGTTTGCGCATCATGAACAGGTCACCGAGCGCCAGTGCCCGCGCGACGATCCGCGGTGCGCCGCACTGCATCCGCACCACGAGGCGGGTTCCGTTTCCCTCGGGCCGCACCGCGTAGGTGACGCAGATATTTCCGGTGACCAGCGTGATGTGCCTTCCGAGAACGAAGGACACCAGGTCGAACTGACCCATGAACCGTTGGCCCACTTCGAGCTCGGTGAGCTCGGGGTCGCGTCGGCGCGGACTGCGACGTCCGAAGCGGTCGAGCAGGTCGTAGCTGTAGGGCGCCACCCGCAACTGACACAACCAGGCGTAGACCACGTGCGGCGCCGCGTCGATGCTGATGGCCCGGTCCGCTTGCACCCCACCGGGTTCCAGCTCGTCACACGGCAATGGCTGCTCACACTCGGCCTCGGTGGCGCCCCAGACCAACCCGGGGATCATGCCGCGGCCGCGATTCGACGCAGCATCTCGCGCACGACTATCTGGTGACCGCCGGTGCCGATCACGAGCGCTCGGTAGATCTTGCCGTGCAGGCCGGGGAACTCCCCCCACGACCGGGCCCGCACCCGAGTCCGACCCGGCCCCTCTTCGTCGAGTTCGAAGACCAGCGCATAGCGCGAGAACCAGTGCCGACCCGACAGCGCCAGCCGGGCGGGCACCTCGGCCGAGTCGAGCACGAATCCGCCCGGCACACTGGCCGGGTCGGTCGGGTCCTTGCAGACGACTTTCAGCAGTGCTTTCCACGCCCGATCCCGATTCGCGTCGATCGATCTGGCATGCTCATCAATGTAGGGCAATCGCTCCATATAGAAGGAACGTACTAGTCGATGGCGCCACCCCGCAAGCACGACACCGATGTGATCCTCGACGCAGCACGCACCCTCGTGCTCGCCGATGGCCCTCGCGCGGCCAGCGTCGCCGCGATCGCCGCGGCAAGTGGCGCGCCGGTCGGCACGCTCTATCACCGCTTCGGAAACCGCAACGGGGTCCTCACCGAGGCGTGGTTGCGCGCGCTCGCGCGCTTCCAGGAGCGGGTCATGGCCGGTGCGGGCAACCAGGACCCGGTCGAGGCGGGGGTGGCGATGGCGGTGTCCGCCGTGCGGTTCGGCCGCGAATTACCCGACGACGCAAAGCTTCTGCTCAACCTGCGCCCGAGCGACCTGCTCGACGGCGGCCCCGATGCGGAGTTCCGCGGCCGCCTCGACGGCATGAACGCGCCACTCATCGAGCACCTGCGCCGCATCGCTCGCGACCTCTGCGGCCAGGACGGCGCCCGCGAGATCGACGCCGTCAGCCGCGCCGTCGTCGACCTGCCGTACGCGGCGCTGCGTCGCCACGCGCACGCTCGCGAACTACCCGACTGGCTCGACGCCGACCTCGCCGAGGCGGCTCGCACGCTGTTGGCGTCTTATCGACGCTGACGCACCCGACATTCGCCGCGACGGCCGAACGGCGAACGATGCCCGGCGCTATCCGGAAACCAGGTCAGTGGTGAGCTGGTCGAGCCCGTCGATCACGTGCGCGGCCAAGGCGAGCGCGTCCGGGGCGGGCGGGTATTCGGGCCGCGGAGCGGCGATCACCCGCATGCCCGCCGCATGTGCCGCGCGCAGCCCATTGCTCGAATCCTCCACCGCGGCACACTCGGTCGACTTCTGCCGCAGGAAGCCCGCGACGGCAACGTACACATCCGGTGCGGGCTTGCCCCGATCCACTTCCTCCGTCGAGAACGTGACGTTGAAGAATTCGATCAATCCAGTGCGGCCGAGCACCTTGTCGATCAGCGTGCGCGGCGAGGAGCTCGCCACACCGAGCGGCCACTGTTCGCTCATTCGCTGCACCGCCGCGACGGCGCCGGGCAGCAGCGGCACCTCCTGGTCGTAGTGGCTCGTCATCCGCTCGATCACGTCGTTGGCCACCGTGTCCGGCGATTCACCGACTCCGAGCTCACCGCTCAGATAATCCGACCACTCCCCCGTGCTCATGCCCATCAACCGCTGCTGTGTATCCGGTAGCCACCGTCCGCCCTTCTCGGCGACATAGTCGCGGCGTACCCGCTCCCACACCGGCTCGGAATCGATCAGTACGCCGTCCATATCGAAGACAACTGCGGTAATACGCATCGAGACAAAGCCTTTCGCCAGCCGCGCCGGTCGGTACCGATCGAATCGATCGCCCGCCGACGGTTTTCGGATTCTTCGGAAGACCTGATGGAGGAGCATCGTAGCCGGAAAAGATGCAAAACTCGGATTGCATGCCCCGGAATCGGCGACTTCTGCACACCGATATACCCACAATGCCATTGCGTCGACAGCGTTCCGCACCGGCCATCCGGCGCACTCGACTCACCGAACGATCCGGCGGCAACCTCGAGACGGTCGGCCGCGGTCGGCATCACCGACCGCGCGATACGGTCGGGCAGCCGCGACCCCGCTGAGCGAGCATTCGGCCGGCAACCTATAACGTGTTCTCATGAACGAACAGCAGGTCGGCGACTCGCTACCCAATCAACAGCATCATGAGGGCGGGTTCCGGCCGATGTCGGAGCTGATCAATGCGCACGATGAGCGCGACATCGATATCACTCGGGGCGGGCCGCATTACGGCGAGTTCATCGAGCAGGCGCGCAGCCTGATGGATCGCGTGCGGCTGGCCAGCCCCTCCGATGAGCTGGCGCTGGAGACGATCGGCGTCCTCAAGCAGCTCAACGACAAGCTGGACGCGGCGATTGTGGACGAGTGGTCCACCCCGACCTGGACCAGGTTCGATCTGCCCGCCCGTGGCAACATCACACTGCCGCCTTTCATGATCGACCACGCCGGGCCCGACGGTGTCGACGCCCGCGTCACATTCCGGACCTTCCACCTGGGCGGCAATAACGCCGCGCACGGCGGGCAGGTGGCCATCGGTTTCGACGATCTGCTCGGCATGGCCGCCGCGGTGCACGCGGGTGCGGTGACCAGGACCGCCTCGCTCACCGTGGACTACCGATCCATCACCCCGCTCAACACCGAGCTGAAGGTCCGCGCCTGGGCCGAACGTCAGGAGGGCCGCAAGGTATTCGTGCGTGCCACCCTGCACGACGGCGACCGGCTCTGCGCCGAGGCGCACGGACTGTTCATCGTGCTCAAACCCGGGCAAGCGTAAGGCGATAGTTCGCACGATCCGGCCTGCTCGCCATGAGTGCGCGGTCCAGGGCCGGTGGGCCGGAACAGCGCCCGACCCACCGAGTCGCTCACTTGCCGGAGAAGTGCTCGCTGCGATAGTCGGCGAAGCGCGCATCGACCTGATCGGCGGTCAGGCCGAAATCCTCCAATGTGTAGCGGTGCGCCGGACGCGCCGCACCAGAGGTGCTCGACGAATGCAGCGCCGCCATCGCCGATTCGGCCTCCGCGCTCAACGACAGATCGAAGTGCTGGTAGATCGAACCGACGGTGCCGATCGGGTCGGCGACGAAATCGTCGTAGTAGACGTCGCAGAACTGAGCGGCATTGTGGTGCTTGCGATCCGCGAGGAACCGGTCCGCTCCCCTGGCCCACAAATCCAACTGCGCCGCTCCGACAACGGGCCCGCGGAACTTCTCCGACCACCCGGCGGAAGCCTGCTCGTTGAGGCTGCACACCGACCCGATGATGGTCCGCGGATCCCGATGCATCTGGATGACGAGCGCATCCGGATACACCGCAAAGATCGCGTCCAACGCGAACAGGTGGCTGGGATTCTTCAGCACCCAGCGGCGACCCGCATCCGGCAAGCCGATCAGCTGCAGGTTGCGCCGATGCCTGCGATAGGCGTCGGTCCAATCCTGCTCGCGCAGCCATTCGGAGTAGCCGGGCAGATATCCCAGGCATTCGTAGGACACCGACATCGCCGACTGCCGCAGCAGCTGCCAGCATTCCTCCACCTGGTCGGCCGAAATATGGTGCACGCCCATGAATTCCGGATGCTCCACGTGGTGCTTCTCGAACGCGGCCTCGATCCGCTGGTAGACCGGATTGTCCGCCCACGTCTCGCGCGGCGGCCGCGGCTGCGGCATCTCGGTCAGCCACATCTCCAGACCCTGATGCGTGGGGTCCGCGTTGAGCAGCCGGTGCACCGCCGTCGTGCCCGAGCGCGGCAGCCCGGTCACGAAGATGGGCCGCTCGATGGTCACCTCGGCGTGCTCGGGAAAACGCTGCCACGCGGACTCGCTGAGCAGTCGCGCGATCAGCGCACCGCGCAGGAACGCGCGATTCACCTTGTTGCCGAAGGGGGTCAGCTCCGCGTCCTTGGCGTAGGACTCGAGCAATACTTGCAGGCCTTCGCGGTAGCCGTCGTCCCCGAAGTCGTCCAACCCCACGACCTTGGTCGCCGAGGCGTGCAGATCGTCGATGGTGCCGACGTCGTCTCTGCCGATCACAGTCATCTCCTCAGAATTGATGCGGGACAACCGCATTCGGTCAGTGGTGGTACTCGCCGCCGTTGACATCCAGGCATGCCCCGGTGATCGCCCGCGCCAGTGGCGAGGCGAAGAACACCACGGCATCGGCGATCTCATCGGGTTCGGGGAGCTTGCGCAGATCAATCGTCTTGGCCGTCTCGGCGTAGACCTCTTCGGCGGTGATCCCCCGCTGCTCGGCAAGGTAGTTGAAGTACCACTTCAGGTTGTCGGCCCAGATATAGCCGGGAGCAACGGAATTCACCCGGATACCCTGCGGCCCGAGCTCGGTGGCCAGGCTCTGCGCCAGCGCGAGCAGACTTGCCTTCGCCATCTTGTAGGGGCCGAAGGTGCGCCGCGAATGCCGCAGCACCGCCGAGTTGATCATCACCACCGAGCCCTTCGACTCGGCGAGCGCGGGCACGAACAGCCGGGTCAACCGCAGTGCGGCAAGCACATTCGTCTCGAACCCGGCGCGCACATCGTCCAGGTCGACGGTGGCGAGATCGGTGATCGGCGGAATCGCGAAGGCATTGTTCACGAGCGTGTCCACCCGGCCGAAAGCGCTCTGCGCCGTCTCGACCAGGTTGACGACGGCCGCTTCGTCATTGATGTCGGTCGGCACCACCACCGCCCGCCTGCCGAGTTCGGTGACCTCCTTGGCGACCTCGGTCAGCCGCGATTCGGTGCGTGAGGCGAGCACCACATCCGCACCCGCACGCGCACTCTGCACCGCGATCGCCCTGCCGAGGCCAGGGCCGACGCCCGAGACCACGACGACCTTGTCCTGCAACAACATCAGCCCAACATCCTTTCCGCCACGGCGACCTGTCGCGCCGCGATCCGTGCCCGCCACTGTTCCGGCGTCACCCGGGCCTGTTCGTAGAACGGCAGCCGCTGCGGCAGTTCCGCGAGCGACACCACCTCCACCGTCGGCCCGTCTTCCGGCTTCATCTCCCGCGCCAGCCGCTGCCAGCGGAACTGCAGATATCCGCGCGCGTGGCCGGTCCGTTCGATCCAATTGGCCAATCCGGGATCGTGCTCGCTGACCACAAGCCGAATCATGCCGTCGGGATCCACCTGCGCCTGATCGGCGGTGAGGCTGGTCTGGTGGTTGATGTAGTCCAGCGACAAGTACCACATGCTGCCGAGTTGGAAGCCCTGATAGGGCGCATCGGATTTCGGCACCGTGATGATCATGACCTGATCGTCGTCGAGTTCGTAGTGCCCCGCCGAGGAGAACTGTGTCGTGAGTCCGCCAGGGGTGGACCGCGGCTCGGTCATCGTATTGACGGGCAGGTTGAGGTAGAACCACTTCGGGAAGGCGAGGAAGGTGTTCAGCCGCGACAGCAGCATTTTTCCCGCCACGCCGTAGCGCTTGGTCATCAGGTCTTTGGTCAGCGGCGGCGGTGCGTCGCCGATCCGGTCCACCCGCTGAATGCGGACGGTGCCCGGCTTCTCGGTGGCCCAGTCGCTGTAGACCTCGCGAATCACGAGCATGGCGGAGTCCGAGGCGAGATGGACATATCCGGGGCGCGCTTCGCCGGGTCCGAGGCGCAGCTCGTACGAGCCGTCCGCGGCGACGTCGATCGAGCGGTCGTCGAATGCGGTGAGGCTGTCGGGGACGTCCACCGGCGAGTAGTCGCCGTTGAGTACCTGGAAGCTCAGGTCGCGGGTGCTGCCGCGCTTGCCGGTCACCACATATTCGGCGTCGGGTCGCAGGTAGGAGTGGAAGTAGAGGGTGTCCGGGTTGTCCAGGCCCATCTTCGTGTACGGCCCGGTGGACTGAACGAAGAACGGGAAGTCCCGCTCATAGGCCCAGGCCATCTGGATGGCCGCGCGAATGCTGCCCGCGAGGTAGTCGTAGCCCTCGACGAGATCCTGTTCGGTCCGGATATGTGGTGCGCCGGTGATGATCTGCTCGGCGGCGGCGATGGCGTCCGCGAACGGCTGTGTCAGCAAGAGGCATCCTGTTCCAAATATGTACCACTCTGGTACATTTCAATACGAGCAAGATTAGAACGTGTTCTAGGAGTGGTCAATGGTTGCCCGTAGATCCGCCCCCACCCAGCGGGTGGTCCAAGTGCTGGATTTCTTCGTCGAGCAGCGCGGTAAACGCTTCGGCCTTTCCGAGCTGGCCCGCGAGCTCGACCTGGCGAAACCGACCTGCCTCGGCATCCTCACCGAGCTCAGCGCGGGCGGCTACCTGGTACGCGATGCGCACACCCGCACCTATGGCCTCGGACCCGCGCTGATCGCCGCGGGCCGGGTCGCGCAGGACAGCTTCGCCATTTCCGCCATCGCGCGCGTCGAACTGGAGAAACTCACCGCGGAATATCGCACGACCTGCACCGCATCAGCAGTGGTCGGCGAGCAGATCACGGTGCTGGAGAGCACCGGGCCCGGCATGGTCAAGGTCGGCGCGTCGTATCTGTTCGCGCCGCCGGTCGGGCTGATGTACGTGCTGTGGGATACCGACGCGGCGTTCGACGCCTGGCTCGCCAAACCGTCGACGGTGCCACTGCAGCAGGATGTGGCCCGGCTGCGCCAGGTCGTCGCGGACTGCCGAGAGCGCGGCTACCTGGTAGAAAGCCTGACCGGCGCCGGCCGCCGGTTGTACTCTTTGCTCGCCGGGGTCGCCGCCCGTGACCTGCCGGAAGAGGTGCGTGAACTCGTCGGCGAGCTGGTCACCAGCCTCGGCGAACGAGTGCATCTCGGCACTGATCTGCGACCACGCAAGGAACATCCGGTGAGCCTGCTCGCCGCACCGACCTACGGCGGCGACGGCAGGCAGAACATGGTGCTCACCATGTACGTGGGCACCTCCATCACGGGTGCCGAAATCGCTCGCCGTGGCGCCGCTCTCGTGTCCGCCGCCGATGCGGTGACCGACGCATCCGGCGGACGCAAACCCTGACCACCCCATTGACCAATGACCGAAACGTGTTCTAGTTTTGGGGCGTGAGCCAGTACGCAAAGTCGACGGCGAGCACCTACGAGCTGCCACATCTTGACGCACTCGAGGCCGAGTCGGCACACATCTTTCGTGAAGTCGCAGCGACATTCGAACGGCCGGTGCTGTTGTTCTCCGGCGGCAAGGACTCGGTGGTGATGCTGCACCTCGCGGCCAAGGCCTTCTGGCCCGCGCCGCTGCCGTTCCCTGTCATGCACATCGACACCGGGCACAATTTCGACGAAGTGATCGAATTCCGCGACCGCACGGTGGCACAGCTCGGCCTGCGGCTGGTGGTCGCCCGGGTGCAGGACGACATCGACGCGGGCCGCTCGGTCGAGGAGACCGGGCCGCGCGCTTCTCGAAACCGCTTACAGACCAATACCCTGCTGCGCGCCATTCGGGAGCACACCTTCGACGCGGTATTCGGCGGCGCGCGGCGGGACGAGGAAAAGGCCCGCGCCAAGGAGCGCGTGTTCAGCTTCCGCGACGAATACGGTCAGTGGGATCCGCGCAACCAGCGGCCCGAACTATGGAACCTCTACAACGGACGCCACCGCCCGGGCGAGCACATCCGGGTGTTCCCGCTGTCGAACTGGACCGAGCTCGATATCTGGCACTACATCACCGCCGAGCGGATCGAACTGCCGCCGCTGTACTACGCACACCGTCGCCCGGTGGTGCAGCGCGACGGGATGCTCCTCGCGCACACCCGCTTCCTCGAACTCCTCGACGGCGAGCAGCCCTACGACACTACGGTGCGGTTCCGGACGGTCGGCGACGCGACCTGCACCGGATGCGTGGAATCGACGGCGGCCACCCCCGACGAGGTGGTCGCCGAGGTCGCTGCTACCCGCGTGACCGAACGCGGCGCGACCCGCGCCGACGACCGCATTTCCGAGGCAGGCATGGAAGACCGCAAACGAGAAGGTTACTTCTGATGACGACGACAACCCTGTTGCGCCTCGCCACGGCGGGCAGCGTCGACGACGGCAAGTCCACCCTGATCGGGCGGCTGCTTTTCGACTCCAAGACGATCTTCACCGACCAGCTCGCCGCCGTGGAGCGGACCAGTCGCGATCGCGGCGACGACTACCCCGATCTGGCGCTGCTCACCGACGGCCTGCGCGCCGAACGCGAACAGGGCATCACCATCGATGTGGCGCATCGCTATTTCGCAACGCCTCGACGGAAATTCATCATCGCCGACACACCCGGCCACATCCAGTACACGCGCAACATGGTCACCGGCGCCTCCACCGCCGACCTCGCACTTATCCTGGTGGACGCCCGCAAGGGCATCGTCGAGCAGACGCGGCGCCATGCCTTCCTGGCCAGTCTGCTCGGCATCCCGCACTTGGTGCTGTGCGTGAACAAGATGGACCTGGTCGACTGGTCGCAGGAACGCTACGAAGAGATCCGCGACGAATTCGCCCAGTTCGCAACCAAACTCGACGTCGCCGATCTCTCTTTCCTTCCGATGTCGGCGCTCACCGGCGACAATATCGTGCACCGCGGCACCGGCATGCCGTGGTACGAGGGCTCTCCCTTGCTGCACCACCTGGAGGAGGTGCACATCGCTTCCGACCGCAATCTCATCGATGCGCGGTTCCCGGTGCAGTATGTAACCCGCAGGCACGCCGAGGATTTCCGCGGCTACGCGGGCACCATCGCGGGCGGCGTATTCAAGCCAGGTGACGAAGTGGCCGTGCTGCCTTCGGGATTCACCAGCACCGTCGCGGCGATCTGGGGACCGGGCGGCGCCCCGGTCGCCGAGGCGTTCCCGCCGCAAGCGGTGACGATCCAGCTCACCGACGAAATCGACATCGCCCGTGGTGATCTCATCTGCCGCCCGGCCAACCGCCCGCACGTCGGTCGCGACCTCGACGCCATGGTGTGCTGGTTCACCGAGGAGTCCGAGCTCACCGCCGGTGCGACATACACCATCCGGCACACGACCCGCACCGCCACCGCGGAGATCCGCACCCTCGACTACCGCCTGGACGTGAACACACTGCACCGCGATGAAACCGCGGAGTCCTTGTCGCTCAACGAGATCGGCCGCATCCAGTTGCGTACCAGGCAGCCGCTGTTGTTCGACCCGTATCGCCGCAATCGCACCACCGGCAGTTTCATCCTCGTCGACGAAACCACCAACAACACCGTCGCTGCGGGCATGATCACCGGCCCGAGCCTGCCGTCCTCGCGCGTGGTCTGGCATTCCACCGCCGTCGGCCGTGACGAGCGCGCCACCCGCGGTATGACCGTCTGGCTGACCGGACTGTCCGGCTCCGGAAAGTCCACCGTCGCTGTCGAACTCGAACGCCGTCTGGTCGCGGCGGGCCGCCCCGCCTTCCTATTGGACGGCGACAACCTGCGGCACGGCCTCAACTCCGACCTCGGCTTCGCCACGGCGGACCGCGTCGAAAACGTCCGCCGCGTCGGCGAAGTCGCCCGCCTGTTCGCCGAAGCCGGTGTGGTGGCGGTGGTTTCCCTGATCAGCCCCTATCAGGCCGACCGCGACCGAGCCAGAGCCGCCCACGAAGCAGCGGGAATCGACTTCGTCGAGGTCTTCGTGGACACCCCCCTCGACATCTGCGAATCTCGCGACCCCAAGGGCATGTACGCCAAGGCACGCGCAGGCGAGATCCGCGGCTTCACCGGCATCGACGACCCATACGAGATCCCGGCCAACCCAGAGCTGGTTTTGCGTCCCGGCGACGGAGACCCCGCCACTATGGCCGCCATTATTCTCGCCAGGCTGGCGGATCTGGACTGACGCGACGCTTCCCGACCCATCGCAGGGCCGCCGGGCGCTTCCGGTGGCTTCGCGATGGTCGAGATCAGCGGTGAGCACACGCGGTCCAAGTAAGCCGCGCACCCCCGACCTCGAGTGGGACTGTGCGAGGGCCGCCACTTCTCGCGGGCCCGACTCGAGGACACTGGCCGCTCTCAGGCGCTGGTTGCCTCCAGTGCGGCGCCGAACCAGGCGAACACCGGTGCCAAACTTGGTGGGACCGGCCAGCCGTTGATCACGGCCAGCAAGTGCCAATAGCGTTCGGTCCGAACATCTCCGGCGACTTCGAGGCGAGTTCGCAGCCAGTGCCGCAACGCGGCATCGTCAGGGCGGTCGAAGGTGACCGCATACCGTGCCGCGAGTTCGTCGACGATCGGTTTCGCCTCGGCGGAGTCGGGTGCGATATCAGAGGCCAGTGCGTGCTCGACCCGGTCGCGCACCACGTCGGTCAGTTCGTGATGCAGGCCGGTGGTGTCGCCCTCGGCGCGCTGGGCCGCCTGATATTCGGCCATTCGGCGTACCGCCGAACGGAAGTCCGCGTCCTGGGCGAGTTCGGCGAGCTCCACCCATGCTTCGACCTGAGCAGGTTCCGGATCATCCGGCAGCTGCGGCATCGCGGAACGAATCAAGTCGACGAATGCGGGATTCGCGTCCACACCGCCGAAGGTGTCCTCGACGAAATCGCTGATCAGTCGGCGGCGCTCGGTGTCGGAGAGCGTGGCGAGTTTGTGCATGAGTTCCATCTCCTCTGGGGTCGAGCCCCGCTCGGCAATCGCCCGTAGAACTGTGCGCCGCAATCGAAGTGTGCGGATCTGCAGTTCGATCGCTGCCGCATGCGAGGCAGCGACCTCGGGCAACGACCGCGTCCGCTCCAGCACCTGCCGGACGGCCGCAAGATCGACGCCCAGATCGCGCAGCGTCCGCACCAGCTGCAACCGAGCCAGCGCATCAGTGTCGTAGAGCCGATAACCGGCGGGGCTGTGCGTGGACGGCGGCACAACACCGCTGTCGGAGTAGAACCTGATCGTCTTGACGGAGAGCCCGGTCCGTTCGGCCGTCTCCCCGATCGAGTAAAGCGTGTCGCCGTCCATGCACTCACTCTCACGTCTCCCCCATATGGAGACTCAAGCCCAGTTGGCCTGGCCAATTACGGACAAGCCCATACCACCGATAGTTAGGCTAGGCTAAGTCAGCACGCATCCGAGTATTGCCGTCGGAGAGGACCAAGCGATGGGCACGAATGTCGATCTGGACGGCGTCCCGGAAACCATGCTGTGGACGCTCTACAACCGCGCATCCGAAGCGAAGCGCGCCGACGGAATCCTCCGCGATCCGGACTGCGTGCGAATCTTCGACGCCCTCGACTACGACTACCAGCACGCGTTCGGCGCGCCGGACGGCACCCATGCGGTCCGCTCGCGCGCCTTCGACACAGCGTTGCGGCCGTGGCTGGCCACCCACCCCGGCGGCACGGTCGTCGAACTCGCGTCCGGACTGGAAACCCAGTTCCAGCGCTGCGACGACGGAAAAGTGCAGTGGCTGTGCGTAGATGTGCCCGAGGGCATCGAGCTGCGTGCCCGGTTTCTGCCGTCGAGCGACCGCTGCCGGTACCTCGCGATGAGCGCGCTCGACCTGGCCTGGCTGGATGAGGTCGACCCGGCCAACGGCGTATTCATCACCGCCCAAGGGCTTTTCATGTACTTCGAGGAAGCGGACGTGCGGCGCCTGTGCACAGCGATCTTCGACCGATTCCCCGGTGTCGAGCTGATGTTCGACACCATCCCACCGTGGTTCTCCCGAAGGACGATGAAGGGCTTCCGAAAAACTCCGAACTACACCGCCCCACCGATGCCATGGGGAGTCGAACGCAGCCGCATCACAAAACTGTTGCACGGCTGGAGCCCTCGAGTAGCCGAAGTCTCCCTCTCTTCATTCGGCCCATCCCGCGGCCCGCTGGCAGTGAGCATGCCCCTCTTCGAGAGCCTCCCCCTGCTACGCGATATCCCGCCCACCATCGTGCGAGCGAAAAGCTTGTAGCAGTCCGTGATTCACGACGAATCAGTATCCGGACTACCGCCTGCCTAACAAGGGCCCCGCTCCGGTGACGGATCGGGGCCATTGCTACAGCTCACTAGGGGCGATTGAACTCGCCGTCACGAGCTCCGGCGACGAACGCATCCCACTCGCCCGGAGTGAAGACCAGGGCGGGACCGGTAGGGTTCTTGGAATCTCGGACCCCGACCATGCCCCCATCGAGAAACGCGACTTCCACACACTCCTGGTTAGCGGAGCTGCGGCTGCTCTTGAACCATTGTGCTCCCGATAGATTGACACTCACCGGGTCAACTCCTCTGAAATCTCGAGGATGAGGTTGCGGCTTGCCTTCTCATCCAGTGCCACGCGCTGAACGTCAGCATAGGCGTCTCGGTACCGGTCGACCTCATCTGGCTTCTCCAGGTACAGCGCCCCGGTGAACCCTTGAACATAGATAACCGGCGGTTCGGTGAGCTTCGCCGTTGGATGACGCGGAAACTCCAGCAAGATGAATGAGCCGACGCTGGCACCTTTGTGCAATCCAGCCGCCAGTGGCACAACTCGAACCGAGACGTTGGGAAGGTGGTCTGCCTCGACCAAATGCCTGAGCTGGTCGGACATAATCTGTGGAGAGCCCGCGACGCGACGCAACACCGCCTCATCAAGGAGAACATTCACGGTCAGCGGATTCGTCTTGCTCGCCAGCCGCGCCTGCCTGCGCGTGTGAATCTCGATCCGGCGCTCGACCTCGCTGGTTGCCATGGCCGGAATCTCGGTCCAAATCATCTGTCGCCGGTACTCGGGGGTCTGCAGCAGCCCCGGAAGCAACGTCACCTGATACGCGCTGAAGCGCTTGGCAGCATCTTCGAGCCCGACGTAGAGGTCGAAGTGCTTCGGGATGGTGTCGCCGTACGCATGCCACCAGCCCTTACCTTGCGATTCCTCGGTGAGGCCCAGCAGAACGTCGGTGGTTCGGTCGTCGACGTCGTACATCTGGGCTAGGTGGGTGATGAACAGTGGATTGATACGAGTCGGCTGCCCCGTCTCCATCCGCCAGAACGTCTGCTTCGATACACCGATTGCTTTGCGGGCGGTCTCCGCGGCGATACCGGCCGCTTCCCGCCGTTCCCTCAACAGGCGGGCAAGTATCCGGCGTGGGAGTGTCGAACCTGTGCTCATCGTGGCGGCTCCAAAAGGTTTGCTAGCGACTGCCGTTCGTACAGGAACCAATCTTGCCGTCACTGTGGAATCTGGTACACACATTGGCGAAAAGACGCTGAGGAACGTTCCCCAGCGGCCGTAGCAGTGCTGAACTGGTGGTACGCCAGGCAGGGACGACTCCCTCCTTCATCAGGAGCCGTCTCGTCCTCCGATGTCAGTTAGGGCCGGGCGTACTCAATTCACTGCCGCGACCAGGGGGTCCCTATGCGTGCGCCCGCCGTTTCCGAAGAGCTTCTGCACCAACTTCATTACCTCAGAACCGCGTGTGGGCTACCGGCCCATGTCGACGAGCGGGGGCGGCTGGCGGTCGCCATCGGTGGCAAGGTTCGAGCGGCTGATATGCCCGAGTACTGGGGATATCGGGTGAAAGACCTTCTCGCAGAGCGAGGTTTGCTCGGTCCGGTTTTGTGGCGTCCGATGCGTCGGCTTACGTTTCTGACCGGGGCGTATCCGCCCGAGCTCGCCGACAACTATCGAATCAGCTTCACGCTGCTGAAAACCGGATCGGCGATCATCGCGCCGAACGACATCCTGATCTTGCCGTCGCCGGATGATGACAGTCGCGGGTGGCTCTGTCCGATACGAGATCAGTTCCGGCCCAGCATGATTACCGTCTTAGGCGCGTTGGTCGAGTGTGATGGGCGGGGCGCGTGATGAGTCCTGCCCTCATGCTTGTGCCGCCCTGGAATGACAACCACTCCGAGCTGAAAGACAAGCTGCGCCACGATAACCCGCACTGGGCAGTGTCAGGCCGCAGCAGCTGTGAGCTTGCGCTGTCTACGCATTCGCGTTGTGAGGTCGGGGTGTGTGCGACGGTGACGGCAGCATTGATCGTAGCCAGGCAAAACTTTCAGTACTTCCGCGACCGTGGCCGGTGACTCCAGGGCAGCACGACGAGCCCGACGTCCACTTACAGGTCGACCTCCACGGCACGATCCTCGATTTCGCCGCCCGCAAGAGCGCCGCCGAGCGACTGCTTGCCGACGAAGAACTACATCACTACCTGGACTGCGTGCGCGTCCTACCCGGCGATGGCTGTGGTCTACCTCGCCTCCCGTGCGAACGACTGTATATCGGACCGTGGATTCACCGCTGAGCTCCCAGCGTGGAACAGCATGGGGAACAACACAACCGAGAGCCTGGCAACCAACGCATGGTCGGCCTAAGAGTTGCCCCTGCGCGGGAATTCTTTCCCTGGCTCCACGACGGTCACGAACGTATCGGCGGGGCTCCCGGGCCGCTCGGCCACAACCGGGAACTGCCCGGTGTGATCGTGGCGAATCTCCGCTATTTGCAATACTTTCCGTCGGGCCAGAAACCATCCGCCGACCAAGGCCGGGGCCAGGACCACCGCCGTCACGATCACTGCGGCGCGCTGCACCACATCGTCACTGAATGCCATCAGGACGACCACGCTCGCAAGGAACAGCAGAGTCGCCACGTTCGTATAGGGTGCGCCGGGCAACCGGAAGTCCGGACGCCGCACTACCCCACTGCGCCACCGCCGCCAAAGCTTCAGCTGGCAGAGCAGAATCGTGGTCCACGACACGATGGTGCCGAGTGCCGATACATTCAAGACGATCTCGAATGCCTTCTCCGGCACCACCGCGGCGAGGCCGACCCCGACCAAGGCGATCGCGCCGGTCGCGAGGATTCCGATGTAGGGCACCCCGGTGCGCGACATTCGCGACGCCGCGGTGGGCGCGCTGCCGTTCATCGACATCGATCGCATGATCCGGCCGGTCGAGTACAGCCCGGCGTTGAGGCTGGAGAAGGCCGCGGTGAGCACAACCAGATTCATCACCGATCCGGCCGCCGGCACACCGATTCTCGCGAAGAACGTGACGAACGGACTCTCACCGGACCGGAAGGCCGTGTAGGGCAGCAGCAGCCCGAGCAGGATCAGCGAGCCGACGTAGAACAGCCCGATGCGGGCGATGACGGAGTTGATGGCCCGCGGCATGATCTCCGCCGGGTTCCGCGCCTCACCGGCCGCGATCCCGACCAGTTCGACTGCGGCATAGGCGAATACGACACCGGTAGTAACCGTGACGAGCGGTAGTAGACCGGTCGGGAACAAACCGCCGTGATCTGCGATCACGCCGACTCCGGTGGGTTCACCCTGAATAGTGAAGCGGGAGGCCAGCAGTATCGAGCCGATAACCAGGAACGCGACCAGCGCGACGACCTTGATCAGCGCCACCCAGAATTCCAGTTCCGCAAACCAGCGCACCGAGATCAGGTTGGTACTCACGACCACGATCAAGGCGATGAGCGCGATCAGCCACTGCGGGACGGCAGAGAATGCGCCCCAGTAGCGGACATAGGTCGCGATGGCCGTGACATCGACGATGCCGGTCATGCACCAGTGGAAGAAGTACGTCCACCCGACGGCGAAAGCGAGCTTCTCCCCATAGAACTCGCGAGCATGGGAGACGAACGATCCGGAGGACGGGCGATGCAGCACCAGCTCGCCGAGCGCGCGCAGGATGAAGAACACGAACACGCCACACACTGCGTATACCAGGAACAATCCGGGACCGGCGCCGGCCAGGCGCCCGCCTGCGCCGAGAAATAGACCCGTACCGATGACTCCGCCGATCGCGATCATCTGCAACTGGCGCGTGTGCAGCGATTTGCGGTAGCCGACATCCTCCGCGTGCAGTGCGTCCGAGAGTGCGGATAGCTCCACAGGTCGCCGTATTGGACTCAAGACCAGGCCTCCTGTGGTTGAAATCATACCGTGAACAAATGTAACGTTATTCAACGGGCCGTTCAACCGCTGGAATAATGTGCCGTTGGTCCACGACATCATTACCCCGTCGTGCCAACTGACAAACCACCGTCCGCCCCGCCCTGGCATCGCGTCCGATCGGTTCGGAAGTCACATCGACGAACGCATGCGCCGCGAGTTCGAGCGAAAGGCCGGGGATCCCCAAACTTCCGACAGCGCCGGCACGGCTAGCAGCACCATCGCAGCAAGACGTCGCACAATCGGCACGACAGCGCGTTCCACCTCAGGATGCGCCAGAGCTCCTTCACGATGCGGGCCGACAGCGCTTGGCGGGCGATCATGAGGCCGACCCGGCCTGGCTGCTGCTCACCGACTGGCTGTGCAGCGACTTCCAGGGGCGCGCCCGCCTGCCCGGCACACCGACCCGCGAGGACGTCATCGCCCTGTACGAGTCGCAGACCGGCTGGCAGGTACATAATCTGAGATTCAGCGAAATCCTCTGCGCGGTACTACTTTCCGTCCCCCTGTTGCGAATGTCGAGCTACCTCGCCATGGGTGATCTCTCTCGAGTCTGCGCCGCACACCTGGACGAACTGCTCACCGAAGGCGGCTGACGCGCGAACTGTCCGACCTTCGCCGGGGCGCACATATCGACGTCGGCTCTGTCGCTCGAAGCCGAGGCCGTCGCGGGTACCGGGCCCAGCGGCCACGCGTTGATCGATCCGGTCCGAGGCCGACGAGGTCGTGGGCACGATAATGGTCATTATGACGGATTCGTTGCTGCATGAGCGGTTTCCCGAGCTGACGGAGACACTGCCGTTTCTGCGGCTCGGTGTGGCACCCACACCGGTCAAGGAGGTGGATCTCAACACCTGGATTCGGGTGTGGTGCAAGGACGAGAGCGGGTATGGATCCGGCGGCTGGGGCGGGAACAAGATTCGTAAGCTGGAGTGGTTGCTGCCGGAGGCACGGCGACGCGGCGCTCGCACCATCGTCACCGTCGGCGGTACGGGGACCAACTGGGGTCTTGCCACGGCTCTGTACGCGCGCGAGCACGGCATCCATACCGCGCTCGCGCTGGTCGACCAGCCGGAGGACGATCATGTGCGCGAACAGCTATTGCGCTTGAAGGCCTCGGGCGCCACCCTGCATTTCACGCACACCAAGCGGCGCACCATCCTCAGCGCTCCCTGGTTGATGCTGCGGCACACACGCGGCCGTACCCTCCCGTATCTGCTGCCCGCGGGTGGATCGTCACCTATCGGGGCACTCGGCTATGTCGAGGCGGCGCTGGAGCTTGCCGATCAGGTCACGGCGGGCGCCCTCCCCGAGCCGACACATCTGGTGACGGCCGTCGGATCCGGTGGCACGGCAGCCGGTCTGGTCCTCGGCCTTCGCCTTGCCGGATTGCGGACCCGGGTCCTCGGCGTCGTCGTCAACGACACACTCCCCCTCGACGCCGAGCACATTATCGGACTGGCGGCCCGAGCCGAGGGCGTACTCCGTTCACGCGGCGCCCATTACGCCCCGCTCGGGTTGCACTCCGACGATGTGACCATTGTCCGCGATTGGATCGGCCCCGGCTACGGCCACAAAACCCCGGCCGCGGTCGCCGCGCAGAAGCTCGGTGCCGCAGCAGGCTTGGAGCTGGAACCCGTCTACACAGCAAAGGCTTTGGCCGCACTCACCGATCTCGACGCCCGCAGCGAATTGGGTGATGGCCCGATCGTCTTCCTCAACACCTATGGACCGAGGCGGCCTTGAGCTTCAGCGCGGTTCCGGGTCCAGACCCAGGATGACCTCCAGCACGTCACGCAGCCGATCGACATCGCCCCGGATACCCGTCACCGCATCCTGATACAGAAATGCTTCGATGAGGCGAACCAGCGCATAGGCGAAAGTGGCTGTGTCCAAACGATTCTCATAACCCTCGACCACAGCGACGTCGATCAGACCCGCGACCGCGGCGACCACCTTCGGCTGCACCGGCCCATCGCTGGTGGTGATGATCCGGCCCGCGGTGGCCTGTTCGGTGGCGATGAAGTATCGATACGGTTGGTTGCGCGCGAGCCATCGCGCCACCCGGTCCAGCATCCACAGCACCCGCCGCGCGCCGGTTCCGACACTGCGCATGCGGGCCGCCTCGACCATGCGGTTGAACTCGGCAACCATCACCGCGCCGAGCAGTCCGTCTCGCGACCCGAACCAGCGGTAGATGGTCGCCCGCGACAAACCGAGCTCGGCCGCGATCGCCTGCACGTCGACGCGCTCCGAGGCCAGGAACTGGGCGCTCGCGGCGTCGAGCACCTGCTGCTGGGTCGCGGCCGCAGGCCGACCCACCGGCCTGGCGGCTCCGGATGTGGCAGTCATCGCAACCCCCACACAAATTCGCGACACATGCGTAGTAACGTACCAAATCGAATAGATCGGCTGTGCGGCCGCTTGCGACTGCTTGCAGATCGCTCGAAAAGTCCGCGGAAGGATGTGCCCGTGCGCTCGACATTGATCTCCCGCAGGGACCTGGATTTCCTGCTCTACGAATGGCTGCGGGTCGAGGAGCTCACCGCGCTGCCGCGATTCACCGAGCATTCCAAGGACACCTTCGACGGCTTCCTCGACCTATGCGAGGAGCTGGCCACGCGGCATTTCGCACCGCACAATAAACTCAACGACGCCAACGAGCCGACCTTCGACGGCGAGCGGGTCACCATCATCCCCGAGGTGAAGGCCGCGATCGAGGCGTTCACCAAGGCGAATCTGATCGGCGCCGCGATGGACGAGGAGATCGGCGGATTGCAGCTGCCCGCCACCGTCGAAGCGGCCGGATTCAGCTGGTTCCAGGCAGCCAATGTCGGCACCACCGGCTACCTATTCCTCACTGTCGGCAATGCCAATCTCCTTGCCGCGCACGGTACTCCGGACCAGATCGAGCGTTTCGTCAAGCCCATGGTCGAGGGTCGGTTCACCGGCACCATGTGCCTGTCCGAGCCGCAGGCCGGTTCCTCGCTCGCCGATATCGTGACGCGCGCGGAGCCCCGACCCGATGGCACCTACCGGCTTTTCGGCTCGAAGATGTGGATCTCCGGCGGCGATCACGAGCTGACCGACAACATCGTGCACCTGGTGCTCGCCAAGATTCCCGGCGGCCAGGCGGGCACCAAGGGCATCTCGCTGTTCATCGTCCCCAAGTTCCTCGTCGACGACGATGGTTCGCTCGGCCCGCGCAATGATGTGGCGCTGGCCGGCCTGAACCACAAGATGGGCTATCGCGGGACCACCAATACGGTGCTGAATTTCGGCGAAGGCAAGCACACCCCGGATGGCACGCCCGGCGCCGTGGGCTATCTCATCGGTGAACCGCACCGCGGCCTGTCCTACATGTTCCACATGATGAACGAGGCGCGCCTCGGCGTCGGCCTCGGCGCAACGGCGTTGGGCTACACCGGGTATCTGAAATCCCTCGACTACGCCCGCGAACGCAAGCAGGGCCGTTCGGTCACCGCCAAGGACCCGGCAGCGCCGCAGGTTCCGATCATCGACCATACCGATGTCCGGCGAATGCTGTTGGCGCAGAAGGCTTATGTCGAGGGCGCATTGGGACTGCTGCTCTACTGCAACAGACTCGTCGACCTGCGGCGCACCGCCACCGATACCCAGACGCGGCGCGACCACACCCTGCTACTGGAAATCCTGACCGGCGTCGCCAAGAGCTGGCCGTCGCAGTGGTGTCTGGAGGCCAACAATCTCGCCATCCAGGTACACGGCGGCTACGGCTACACCCGGGAATACGACGTCGAACAGCACTACCGCGACAACCGTCTCAACCCGATCCACGAAGGCACCCACGGCATCCAAGGCCTGGACCTGTTGGGTCGCAAAGTAATCCAGCACGACGGCGCCAGTCTGCGGCTACTCGCCGCGCAGATCGAACAGACCGTGATGGCGGCCGCCGAAGCAGGCGGCGAGTGGACCGAGTTCGGCGGCCAGCTCGACGCGTCCTGGCAGCGCCTGCTCACCGTCACCGGATGGATGTTCGGTTCCGGCGACATCGCCGCGGCCATGGCGAATTCCAGCGTGTACCTCGAAGCGTTCGGCCACATCGTGGTCGCCTGGATCTGGCTGGAGCAGGCTATCGCCGCGCACGGCCGCGAAGGCGACTTCTACGAGGGCAAGCGCGCGGCGGCCCGCTACTTTTTCCGCTACGAACTGCCCAGGACCGGACCGCAATTGGATCTGCTCGAGCTGATGGACCGCACCACGCTCGACATGCAGGACGCCTGGTTCTGAACAGCCCCCGAGCGAAACGCGGCATCGGCACAGCCGATGCCGCGTTCGGCGTTATTTCAAGCCATCTCGGGCACGCGCAGATGAGCGAAGGCCAGGTCGAACTCCATCACGTGGAGCACGTCCGCACCGGCCCGCTGGGCCGCCGTGGTCCTGATCCGGTCCGTCTGTGCGCGGCTGTTGTCCATCGCCTCGCGGCTTTCCCAGACGGTCGAGCCCACCGCTCGGCCGGTTGCCCGGTTGACGAACAGACTGGCGCTGCAGAATCCGTCGATCATCTCGGCCTCCGGCAGCACCCCCATCTTGAAGGTGTCGATCAGCCGGTCGATCTCGCCTGGACTGGTCTGCACCCATGTGCACCGAGTGCACGCGCCATCGCTGGTCGGATGATCGCGGTGCATGACCGCGATTTCCCATTCTTCGACCAACTCGACCTGGCCGCTGAGCGCCTGGGCCAGACCATCACGCAGTGATTGAACCAACTCTCTGCTGGCCTGCATCGCAGCTTCGGATTCCCACGCAGTTGCGGCGATGCAGCGCCCTGATGCCCGGTCAGCCATCAACGACATGCCAACCCAGCCCTCGATCTCGGGCAGATTCGGCATCACTTCATCACGGAGGTGTGCGATCCCGTTGTCGATCGACGACGGCTGGGCCGCAATAGTGCTCGAACGTGCGTACACGGGCCACTCCTACCCTGGTCAGGGCGGCGCCCCGGTGGCGCCACCGGACATACTCACCCTCCTCCACCGTGGGCGTGCGCGCAATGCCTCAAACAATAAGCATGGACGTATCATAAGCAGTCGCTTACGATATCGGCATGGCCAACCTACTTGACACCCCAGGCCTGCTACGGCGAACCTGGCGCCATCACCGCGCATCCGGCGCACCGCTGGCTGACTTCGTACTCACCAGCCGATGGAAGAACGGACCTTCGGTACAGGCCGAAGGCCCTTTCATGATCAGCGTCACCCAATACACACCCAACTACCTCACAGATATCCGCGATATCTGGCGGATGTCGGAAGACCTGGGCGATCAACTGGCACAGATCGACGGCGCCGCAGGGGTGATGACCTACATACAACCAGCCCGCCGACGCCTGGGATCCATCTCGATCTGGGCAGACGATCGGGGGCTGACGAAATTCATAGTCCTGCCCGACCACGTCGACACGATGAACAAATATCGATCCCGCGGCCTTCCCATTCGATCAGCCAAATGGTGGACCGACGAATACCGCATCGGAAGCGCACTGACACGAGGGTTACACCTGCTCGACAGCAACCGACAACGCCGCATCGTCGGACCCCGATCGCAACCCGGCACCGTCTGAACAACACCTGATCTGTCCGAACCGCCGCCACCGGCCGCACTGCCCGAGTCGTCCCGCTTCCGGAATGACTGGTCAGCGTCGGTGGCGGGGTTGTGGTCGCGGGCTGCTACAACTTGTAGCCGATCTGGCGCAGTAGTCGCATACGGTCTGCCTTGTCGTCGGCACTTTCTACGCCCAGTGGCTCGGACCCGTCGACCACTCCGACGATTCCCCGACCCAGCTCGGTCACGGCAATCAGTACATCCACGGAATTCGCTGTGGCACAGAAGATTCCGCAGACTTCCGGGACCTGCTTCACCGCATTGAGCACGTTGACCGGGTATCCCTCGCGTAGGAAGACAATGAACGAGTGTCCCGCTCCTACCGCGACCGCGTTCTTCGTGGCGAGCTCGACCAGATCGTCGTCGTTGCCGGAGTGGCGGACCAGGCGCGGGCCGGATGCCTCGCAGAAGGCCAGCCCGAACCGCAGGTGGGGACCGATCCCGACCAGCGCCTCGTGCAGATCCTCGACGGTCTTGATGAAGTGGGCCTGTCCGATGATGACGTTGAGATCGTCCGGTTTGTCGATGCGCACGGCTGTCAACTCCACAGGAACATACTGCGCCTCACTGATGTGGATGCACCGCAATTCGACACTGATTTGCGCGTGTCGATATCGGTCAACGACCGACGGTAGGCGCCGGGCGAATCCGGACCCGTCATTCGAATCTGCGTGATCGGAACCCATGGCCGTCGGCCGAGGTGGCGCAATGCCTGCTGAGTGACTTGTTTCCCCAGGTCAGAGCCAGTGGCAAGCGGCGGAATAACATCCGCTGAATTGCGCCGGATTCGCAGTGCGATTCGGGCGCCCGCATGCCAACTATCGTCGCTTTCCATGCAGGTCAGCGATAGGAAGGTGGCGGAGGTGGGAGCCGAACCGATACCGGTGCGACGGTTACGTGCCGACCAGGCGCGCCGGGTGGCAGACGTGCTGCGTCATCAAATCCACGCGGGTGCGTTCGACGAGGTGCTGCCGAGTGAGCAGCAGCTGGTGGCGGAGTTCGACGCCTCGCGCAACACGGTGCGCGAGGCATTGGCGTTGCTCAGGGACGAGGGTCTGATCGGTCGAGTGCCCAAGGTCGGCACCCGGGTGACCAACCGCAAGTTCGACCACGGGCTGGATGCGCTGCTGGGGCTGCAGGAGACGCTCAAGGGGCACGGCACAGTGCGCAATGAGGTGCGCGCGGCCATGCACATCACCGCACCACCCGCGGTCGCACGGAAGCTGCGGCTCGAGCCCGGCGAGCGTGTCGTCTACATCGAGCGGCTGCGCTATCTTGCGGATCTGCCGCTGAGCCTGGACCTGACCTATCTCGCGCCGGATATCGGGACCGAGATCCTCGGGCACGACCTGGAGACCAACGACATCTTCGTGCTCATCGAACAGATCAGCGGCGGTCCGCTCGGCTCCGCCGATCTCGCCCTCGAGGCGATCACCGCCGACGCACACACCGCCGCGACGCTCGAGGCTCCTGAGGGCGCGGCGCTGCTGATGCTCGAACGACTGACCCGCCTCGATGACGGACGCCCCGTCGACCTGGAATACATCCGCATGCGCGGGGACCGAATCACCATGCGCGGCAGTCTGATCCGCAGCACTCCCGAATGGAAGGTCATCTGATGGCACTCGCGAATCAGCGCACCGATATCCCGGTCACCATCGACGAGTCGCTGTGCATCCAGGGCTGCACGCTGTGTGTGGAGATCTGCCCACTCGATTCGCTGGCGATCAATCCAGAGAACGGCAAGGCCTTCATGCACGTGGACGAGTGCTGGTACTGCGGCCCGTGTGCGGCTCGCTGCCCCACCGGAGCCGTCACCGTCAATATGCCCTACCTGCTCCGCTGAACCCACTCCTGCGCCGAATCCGGAAGTCTCCATGAAGAAACGCCTCGCTCCCCTCGTCCTCGCACTCGCACTCGCCGCCGCGGGCTGCTCACTGCAAAGCACCGACAACACCCCGGCCGGGACTGTCAAGGTCGTCGTCGGCTACCAGTCCAAGACCATCAACACCGTCACCGCGGGCACCCTGCTGAAGGCCCAGGGATACCTGGAGCAGCGGCTACAGCGGATCACCGATAGCGGCGGTGCCAAGTATCAGGTGGAGTGGCAGGACTACGACACCGGTGCGCCGATCACCGCGCAGATGCTCGCCGAGAAGATCGATATCGGGTCGATGGGCGACTATCCGTTGCTGATCAACGGATCCCGGACCCGAGCCAACGAGCGGGCGAAGACCGCGCTGGTGTCGGTTACCGGATATCACCCCAGGGGCGCACTCAATATGGTTGTGGTGCCGCCGGATTCGGCAGCAACAAGCATCGGAGACCTGGCGGGCCAGAAGATTTCGGCCAGCGTCGGTTCCGCGGGGCACGGTACCTTGGTGCAGGCGCTGTCCCGCGCGGGCGTCGACCCGGCCAAGGGCGTGGAGGTGCTCAACCAGCAGCCACAGATCGGCGCAACCGCGCTGGAATCGCACCAGGTGGGCGCGCTCGCGCAGTTCGTCGCGTGGCCGGGCCTGCTGGTATTCCAGAACAAGGGCAAATTGCTGTACGACGGCGCGGAACTCGGCGTCCCCACCTTCCATGGCGTGGTCGCGCGACGCTCGTACACCGCCGACCATCCCGAGGTCTTGCAGGCGTTCCTCGCCGCACAGCTCGACGCGACCGAGTTCCTGCGGGAGAAGCCTTTCGAGGCCGCCCAGCTCGTCGCCGACGGCTCCGGGCTGCCGCAGGAGGTCGTGTACCTCTACAACGGCCCTGGCGGCACCTCGTTCGATACCACGATCAAGCCCAGCCTGGTCGATGCGCTGAAAGGCGATGTGCAGTACCTGAAGTCGATCGGTGATTTCGCCGAACTCGATATCGACCGCTTCGTCGATCCCGCGCCGCTGCGCAAGGCGTTCGCCGAGACCGGACAGGGCGACTACGACCAGGCCTTGGCCGCCACCGCCAACCCGAGTCGGGTCACCGGCACCGATCCGATCTGCGCTCGTGCCGTGGACAGTTCGACGCAGGCCGGTGAACTGTGGCTCGAAGGCGCCGACCGTCCACAACCGGCCGCCGACCCCACCTGCCTGCTCCGCGCGATCCAAACGGCGAAAGCGCAGGGCAAGGTGATCCGTGCGGCGTACGTCCCGGATACCGAACTGGGCACGAGATGGTTTGCCGACAAGGCGATCTGGCTGCGCGACGGCGATACCTTCCTGCCGTTCACCACTCCGGCTGCCGCACAGCGCTACCGTCAGGCACACTTCTCCGCAGTGCCGGTCGCCTACGAGCAGGCTGTCACGGAGGTCCGCGGATGAGCACGCGATTCCGGTTCCCGCGCGCGTTGCGCCGGACGGAACCGAACGCGAGCGAGGCACGGGGATGAGCACCGCGGCCCTGGTCGGCCCCGCCGTGGCCGATGGCGGTGAAACCGCCAAGGCGCCGAGCAACTCCGTGTGGCGAATCCGCCTGATCCAGGTGGCGTCGGTCGCGGGCGCGATCGGATTGTGGCAACTACTCACCGCCAACAACGTGCGGCTCTGGCTGCGCTTCGACACACTGCCCACCGTCACCGAGATCATCGCCGAGTTCGGCCAGCAGTTCCAGAAGAACCAGTACTACGTGGATATCGCGCAGTCGCTGATCAGGATTCTCACCGGGTTCGGTCTCGCGGCGGTGATCGGCGTCGTCGCAGGCATCGGGCTCGGCCGCTCCGGGCTGTTCGCGGCGGTCTTCGGCCCGCTCACCGAACTGGCGCGGCCGATCCCGGCGATCGCGCTGGTGCCGGTGGCAATCCTGCTGTTCCCCAGTGACGAGTCGGGGATCGTCTTCATTACCTTCACCGCCTCCTTGTTCCCGGTGCTGGTCAGCACCAGGCACGCGGTGCGCGCACTGCCGACCATCTGGGAGGACGCGCTACGCACCCTCGGCGCCTCGCGTACCGATGTCCTTGCGCGCGTTGTCTTTCCGGGCATCCTGCCCGGGGTGTTCAGCGGCCTGTCGGTCGGCATGGGTGTGGCGTGGATCTGCCTCATCTCGGCGGAAATGATCTCGGGGCGGCTGGGCATCGGCTACCGGACGTGGCAGGCCTACACCATCGTCGACTACCCGGCGGTGTTCGTCGGAATGATCACCATCGGAATCCTCGGTTTCGGCACCTCCGGCATCGTCGAACTCGCCGGACGCAGGATCACCCGTTGGCTGCCTCGGGAGGTATCGGAATGACTACCACCACAACATCTTCCGCCACCGCGTCCACAGCCGTCGGCATGCGGTTGGCCCTGGATGGCATTCGGATCGCCTACGGCAGCAAGACCGTGATCGAGCGCCTCGACCTCACCATCACGCCGGGCGAAATCCTGGTCGTGGTCGGCAAATCCGGCTGCGGCAAGTCGACACTGCTGCGCGCCATCGCCGGACTGCGCACGCCGGAGACCGGAGCCGTCCTGGCCGACGGCACGGCCGTGACCGGACCCTCCGCCGACCGTGCCCTGGTGTTCCAGGACGACGCATTGCTGCCATGGCGTACCGCACGGCAGAACATCGAGCTGGCATTGCGGCTACGCAAGGTCTCCCGCGCCGAACGCAAGACAACCGCGCAGCGGTGGATCGAGGAGATCGGTCTCACCGGCTACGCCGACTACCTCCCCCGCGATCTGTCCGGCGGCATGCGCCAACGAGTCCAGCTGGCACGCAGCCTCGCGGGTGAACCGCGCTCGGTACTGATGGACGAACCGTTCGGCGCCCTGGACACCCAGACCCGAACCACCATGCAGCGCTTGCTGATCGACACCTGGCGCGCGCACCCGACCACCATCGTGTTCGTCACCCACGACCTGGACGAGGCGCTGCTGCTCGGCGACCGCATCGCGGTCCTCGGCGGCGGTGCGCTGCGCGCGGTCGTCGAGGTGCCCAATCCACGCGAGGCCGTGGACCGCAGGTCTGTGAAGGCCGAAATCCTGGAGACATTGTGAGCCTTGAAGACACCGTGAATCCCGCGGAGACGCCACGGATTCCGGAACTGTCCGATCGGATCCGGCTGGACTGCGACGTGCTGGTCATCGGCGGCGGCACCGCGGGAACGATGGCCGCGCTGACCGCCGCCGAACAGGGCGCGAACGTGCTGCTGCTCGAGAAGGCGCACGTACGACACTCGGGCGCGCTGGCGATGGGCATGGACGGGGTGAACAACGCGGTCATCCCCGGCAAGGCCGAACCGGAGGACTACGTCGCCGAAATCACCAGGGCCAACGACGGAATCGTCAACCAGCGCACCGTCTATCAGACCGCGACCCGCGGTTTCGCAATGGTGCAACGACTCGAGCGTTACGGCGTGAAATTCGAGAAGGACGAATACGGCGAGTACGCGGTGCGACGCGTGCACCGGTCCGGCTCATATGTGCTGCCGATGCCCGAGGGCAAGGATGTGAAGAAGGCGCTATATCGCGTACTGCGGCAGCGCAAGATGCGCGAAAAGATCCGGATCGAGAATCGGCTGATG
The DNA here is from genome assembly GCF_042675075.1 of Nocardia sp. GCM10030253. NCBI lineage: Bacteria > Bacillati > Actinomycetota > Actinomycetes > Mycobacteriales > Nocardiaceae > Nocardia > Nocardia sp. GCM10030253. Next base: position 505,311 of record NZ_JBHTDL010000007.1, read on the forward strand.
CCGGTCCGGGTGCTCACCGAAGGGGGCCGCGCGGTAGGTGCCGCCGCATTGCACACGCGCACCGGTGAATTCGTCGCGGTCGGTGCCAAAGCGGTGATTCTCGCGACCGGCCCGTCGGGCCGATTGGGCCTGCCCGCCTCGGGCTACCTGTACGGCACCTACGAGAACCCGACGAACGCGGGCGACGGCTACTCGATGGCCTACCACGCTGGCGCCGAGCTCAGCGGCATCGAATGCTTCCAGATCAACCCGCTGATCAAGGATTACAACGGTCCCGCGTGCGCCTATGTTGCCAACCCGTTCGGCGGCTATCAGGTGAACGCCGCGGGCGAGCGGTTCGTCGACTCCGACTATTGGTCGGGCCAGATGATGTCCGAGGTGAAGCGCGAGATCGAATCCGCGCGCGGACCCATCTATCTGAAGGTGTCACACCTGCCCGACGAGACCCTTTCCACGCTCGAAGGCATCCTGCACACCACCGAACGCCCCACCCGCGGCACCTTCCACGCCAACCGCGGCCACGACTACCGCACCCACGATATCGAGATGCATATCTCCGAAATCGGTTTGTGCGGTGGACATTCCGCCTCCGGCGTCTGGGTCGACGAGCATGCAAGAACCACGGTCCCAGGCCTGTACGCCGCCGGTGATCTGGCCTGCGTGCCACACAACTACATGATCGGCGCCTTCGTCTTCGGTGATCTGGCAGGCGCGCACGCCGCTGCCACTCTCCCCGAGGTAGCAGCGCCCGCGGAACTCCCCGAATCGCAGCTGGCCGAGGCCCACGAACTGATCTACCGGCCGCTGCGCCAACCGGACGGCCCACCCCAGCCGCAGGTCGAGTACAAACTGCGACGCTTCGTGAACGACTATGTGGCCCCGCCGAAGACGGCGGCGAAGCTCTCCCTCGCGGTCGAGACCTTCGAGCGGATGCGCGGCGAAATCGCCGAGATCGGCGCCCGCTCACCGCATGAGCTGATGCGCGCCGTCGAGGTATCGTTCATCCGCGACTGCGCCGAAATGGCGGCACGCAGCTCGCTCACCCGCACCGAATCGCGCTGGGGCCTCTACCACGAACGGGCCGACCTCCCCGAACGCGACGATAACGAGTGGCGCTACCACCTCAACCTGCGCAAGAACACCGACGGCACAATGGAATTCCTGAAGCGCCCGGTAGCGCCGTACCTTGTTCCGGTCCCCGGTCTCGACGACCTCCCCTCGACCGACCCCACCGTCGTCCCGGTGCGGCAGCCAGAGCTGGTCGGCGGCCGAGCGCCCGCCGAGAGTCCACGCACCGTCCGTGAATCGGTCGAACCGCCGTCGCCCCGGCTCGTCACCCTGCTCGCCTTGGATTCGCCTACGGTGCAGGAACTCTCGACCTATCTGAGCGACGAGGACGCGGGCGTGCGGGTGGCCGCGCTGGCCGTGCTGACGGAGAACACTCCCGACGGTTTCGCCTCGATCCTGGTCGAGGCACTCGACGATGCCGCGGCATCGGTGCGCCGTGCGGCCACCGCGAGCCTGCGTGAACTCGTAGAGGTACTGCCCGCGGCGGACGGACTGGCGGATCGGCTCGATTCGCCCGACCCCGTCGTGCGCGCTACCGTGATCGACCTGCTGCGCGCCCTTCGCTCCGGTTCAGGTCCGCAATTCACTGCGGCACTGTCGGATTCGGATCATCGCGTACGTATCGAGGCAGTCCGGGCGCTGGTGTCGCTGGACGACTGGCGCGGCGTCGCCTCCGCCGCAGCCGACGAGAACCGTGAAGTCCGCATCGCCGTTGCCCACGGCATCGCGGCCATCGCCGACCAAGGCACCGACACCGCGCGGGCGCTGGCCGCCGATCCCGATCCCTTGGTGCGCGCCGCGGCACTGGCGGCATTCGCGAGTCTCGGCATCTCCCACGACGACACCTCGATTCTGTCCGCGGCACTCGGACATTCCGCATGGCAGGTCCGAGTGGGCGCTGCCCGCGGACTGGCGGGCGCCGACCCCGCCACCGCGGTGCCCACGCTCACCGAGGCCCTACTCGACCCGCATCTCGACGTCCGCAAAGCGGCCGTGCTGGCGCTGACGACCTGGCCCGACAACGGATCCGCACACGATGCGCTGAAACAGGCCATCGACGACACCGACGCCGACGTCCGCGCCTACGCCCGTCGCGCGGTCGCACGATAAACAGCGGACGGCGCGGTTTGTTCGTGAACCGCGCCGCCAGGGCCCGGAGGCGCCTTCGCGTTCTCCCCCATCCATTAGCGCGGCTAACGCTTCGTTAAAGGACTCGTCATTGATCTCGGCCTGCGCAGCGACAATCGTGTACAGGTAGGTCCCGCCGCCCGCATCCCTGTGGTTGCCGATGCGGTGGATCGCCTGATCCCGACCCCTGGCAGCGCAGGATTCAGCACACCGCCACCCGGCGAATGTGCCGATCCCGCATGCCGACGATCGACCGAGGAGTCACATTGAGCGGATACTTCGAACCGCTGACCATTGGCAAGCTGGACTTGCCCAATCGCCTGGTGATGGCGCCGATGACCCGCAACCGGGCCTACGGTGGCCTGGTATCGGAGTTGACCGCCGAGTACTACGCGCAGCGGGCCTCCGCTGGGCTGATCATCACGGAGGCCACCCAGGTCAGCGCGATCGGGCAGGGCTATGGACTGACGCCCGGTCTGCATACGGCCGAGCAGGTGGAGGCCTGGCGGGCGGTAACCGACGCCGTGCACGCCGCCGACGGACGGATCTTCGCCCAACTGGTGCACTGCGGCCGGATCGGGCACCCCAGCCTGTACGAGGACGGTGCCCTGCCTGTCGCCCCGTCCGCGATCGCGTCCGGCCAGCAGATGTTCACTCCGGACGGCATGCTGGACCACCCGACGCCCCGCGAAATGACCGTCGAGGACATCGCTCAGACGATCGACGACTTCGTCGCCGCCGCTCGCAATGCCATCGAGGCGGGCTTCGACGGTGTGGAACTGCACGGCGCGAATGGTTTTCTGCTACACCAGTTCCTGGCCGACACCACCAACCGGCGGACCGACGGCTACGGCGGATCCCTCGATGCTCGCATCCGGTTCACGGTCGAGGTCGTGCAGGCGGTCGTTGCCGCCATCGGGCCGGAACGCGTCGGCATCCGGCTCTCGCCCGGCATCACGTTCAACGGCATGGCCGAGAACGACACCGTCGAGCTCTACACCGCGCTGGTAGGCGCGCTGGCGGCGATCCCGCTCGCCTACATCCACGTGTTCGAGATCCTCACCCGCGACATCACCGAGCTCATTCGGGCGCAATGGCCTGGGACACTGATCCTTTGCGCACACCCGACACCGGAGTCCTTCCCGAGTCGTCCGGAAATCGGCGCCGAGGCGCTGAGTGCCGACGTTGCCGATGCCATCGCCATGGCCGAGCCCTGGCTGGCGAATCCTGATCTGCCCGACCGCATTCGCGCGGGCGGCCCGTACAACGTGGCCGACAAGTCCACCTTCTATGCGGGTGACCACCTCGGCTACACCGACTATCCGACACTGAACGCCTGACCCTTCCCACCCGGCCCCGGACCGCCGTCGGCGGTCCGGGTCGCCGCCGCGCGAAAGCATGTGATGCAAGCCCTCGTTCATGATCCCGATGCCCCGCACCAGTTGAGCCTCGGCGCCGCGCCCGACCCGAAACCGCGCGATTCACAAGCGCTGATCGAGGTCGCCGCGATCTCCTTCAACTTCGGCGAGATCGTCTACCGATCGCCGCAGACCCGGCCGGGCTATGTCTCCGGATGGGACGCCGCCGGCGTCGTCGTCCAGGCTGCCGCCGACGGATCGGGACCGGCGGTCGGGACCCGAGTGGTTTCCTTCGGCTGGGGCGGCGCATGGGCCGAACTGCGCGCCGTCGACACCACCGAGCTCGCCGTCGTGCCCGACGGCGTGGATCTCGGTGCGGCCAGCGCACTTCCGGTCGCGGGCGTCACCGCGCTGCAGGCCTGCCGCAGGCTCGGCTCAGTACTCGGCCGCCGCGTGCTGATCACCGGAGCGTCGGGCGGCGTCGGCCGTTTCGCGGTCCAGCTCGCCGCACTGGCCGGCGCGCACGTCATCGCCTCCGTCGGCAGCCCCGCCCGCGGCGAAGGGTTGCGCGAGCTCGGCGCGGACGAAATCGTGCTCGGTCCGACCGCGCTGACCGCTCCGGTGTACGGCGTCATCGACAACGTCGGCGGCAGCCAGCTCGCCGAGGCATTCAACCGCCTCGAAGACGACGGTGTCATCGAGGCCATCGGCAAGGCATCCGGCGAGCCGACCGTCATCGATTTCGAGCAGGCACGCGTCAACAGCGCGCGGGGCAGGCTGGAGAACTTCAACGTCAGCACCCCGTTCGGCAACGATCTCGCGTACCTGCTTCGGCTGCTGGAAACCAGCAGGCTCGACCCACAGATCGGCTGGCGCGGCCCGTGGACGCGCGCGTCCGAAGCCGCTGACGAACTCGTCGCCCGCCGGATCCAGGGCAAAGCAGTGCTCGACGTCACGTCGGCTCGATAGTGCTCGACCCCTTCAGATTTCGAGGAGCACCCGTCGGCTCACTCATTGCACAGGCCACCGACATCGAGCAGGAGCAGGAGCAATGTCCCCTGAACCGTTGCCATTCCCCACGTTCCACTACGGTTGCGATGAGGTAGCCGATGGGATCGAGGGTTTCGTAGAGCGGTACGAAATCGAAACCTTCCTCGTGCTCGCCGAAGAACTCCACTTCGCCCGAGCCGCCGCCCGACTGCGGGTATCCTCCGGTCGGGTCAGCCAGACGGTGCAGAAGCTCGAGCGGCGGATCGGTGCGGCGCTCTTCGACCGGACCAGCCGCCGGGTCGCACTCACCGCGATCGGCGTCCAGTTCGACCGCGAGCTGCGTCCTGGCTACATGCAGGTCCAATCGGCGCTGGAGAGTGCCGTCGAGGCTGCTCGGGGATTCGAGGGCACATTCCGCGTCGGCTATCTCGGCGCCGCGGCGGGAGAGTTCACCCTGCGGGTCGCCCAGGAGTTCCGTACCGAGTACCCCGCCGTCGACGTCTACGTGCACGAGCTCCAGACGCACGAGTCCGTGCACTGCCTGCACGACGGCACCACCGATATGGTCCTCAACACCCAGCCGATCAGCGGACCCGACATCGTCTACGCGCCCTTCCGCGACGCAGGTCCTCTCAACTGGGGTTTCCTCTGGCGTGCCTCGCATGAGACGGCCCGCATCCGCGCGTTCAACGATATCGGCGTGCGCTTGTCCCAGGAGCTCGGCGCCTGATCAGCGCGTTCGCGCCGTGGTCGCGGGATCTCGGTGCCGCAGGGGCAGTTCGACGACATCGTCACCTTCATCACCGGCGATCGAGACCAGGGCCGCGCCCGCGCCGAGCGGCGACTGGCGTCGTCGCGATAGCCCGGTAGTTTTCTAGCGGTGGTCGGCGTCGCCCCGCGCGGCGTCGACCGCAGCGACGAACAGGTGCGCGAGCTCCTCGATATATTCCGCACGCGGCAAATCGATTCCGCCGCTGAGCCATTGCGCCGCTGCGTCCGCCTGGCCGCCGACGATGATGTGCGCGGCGAGCAGTAGGCGTGCGCGCCTGCGACCGAGGAAGGGTCCGTACACGATCTCCGCCTGTTCGGCGGTGTACTCGGCGAACGAGCGGACGGATTCGGCCTTGCGCGGCGCGGCGACCTCATTGCCGATCGCCTCGGTGAACAATCGCGCCTTTCGCTGATCACCGGTGAAGTAGTCGACGAAGACCTCCATCGCGGCACGGGCGCGCAGGAACAGATCCTCGGGTTGGGCTTCGACCGCGCTGCGCGCCAAGGCGAAGAACTCCTCGAACATGGTGTCGAACAACGCGACCAGCAGGTCTTCCCGGCTACTGAACTGCTCGTAGAAGTAGCGCTGGGTCAGCCCGGCCCGCTCACACACCGACGTCATCGTCAGCTTCACGACGCCGTTCGCGCCGACCTCGTCGAAGCCCGCCTCGATGAGGTCGGCCCGGCGTTGCGCCAGCCGATCCTCGGCGCTGACTCCCCGGAAGGGGCGGACAACCGAAGTCATACCGCCATCTTGACACACGGTCATGTCAAGTTCACACTTTAATCAAAGTTGACATAGATCACAGTCAGCTTTCGCCCCTCGCCGTGGAGGAACGATGTCGACCTTCCTGATCAGCCCGCCGACCGCACCGCCGAAAAGCAGCGGCCTGAAATCCATCGCCGGATCCCGCGGCATGCCGATCATCGGGGAAAGCTATGCGATGCTGCACCATCCGGAAGCGTGGGCACGCGAACGCTACACGCGCTATGGTCCGGTGTCGTGGACGACGGGCTTCGGCCGACAGGTCGTCATCCTACTCGGACCGGACGCCTGGGATATACCGATGGCCAACCGGGACAAGGCTTTCGGCAGCGGACCGGCATGGGACTATCTGATCGGGCCGTTCTTTCGGCGCGGCATCATGCTGCTCGACTTCGAGGAGCACCTGCATCACAAGCGGATCATGATGCAAGCCTTCACCCGCTCCCGCTTGACGGGCTATCTCGACGCCATGAACCCCATCATCGAGCAGGGGCTGGCAGGCTGGACGGCGTCGGGCGCGTTCTGCGGCTATCCGGCCATCAAGCAGGTCACCCTCGACATTGCGACACGAACCTTCATGGGGGGCGCACTCGGCGACGAATCCGACAGTGTGAACCAGGCTTTCATCGACTGCGTGCGTGGTGGCACCGCCTATCTTCGCTTCCCGGTGCCCGGAATGCGGTGGTCACGCGGGTTGCACGGCCGCAAGGTGCTCGAGCAGATGCTGCGAAAGCAGTTACCCGCCAAGCGCGCCGGCAATGGCGACGATCTATTCAGCGCACTATGTCACGCGCGGACCGACGACGGGCAGAGCTTCACCGACGACGATGTGGTCAACCATATGATCTTCCTGCTGATGGCCGCGCACGACACGACAACCATCACCATGTCCACGATGATGTACTACCTCGCCAAATACCCGGAATGGCAGCAACGCTGCCGCGCCGAAAGCGCGGCGCTGGGCACCGATGTGCTCGATTACAACGGCCAGGAACAGCTGACCTCACTCGACCTCGTGATGAAGGAATCGCTGCGCCTGCTCGCTCCCCTACCGAGTATCCCGCGCGCCTCCGTTGCCGACACCGAAGTGCTCGGCCACTTCATTCCCGCGGGCACCTTTGTCACGATGATGCCGCAGTTCACCCATCACATGCACGAATACTGGCCCGAGCCAGAACTTTTCGACCCTGAGCGATTCTCCGAGGAACGCCGCGAAGACAAGATTCACAAGCACGCCTGGGTTCCCTTCGGCGCGGGCGCCCACAAGTGCATCGGCCAATATTTCGGCGGCATGCAGGTCAAGGCATTCATGCATCAACTGCTGCAAAAGTTCGAATGGACCGTCGCGCCGGACTACGAATTGCGGTGGGACAGGACATCTCTGCCTCGCCCCAAGGACGGGCTTCGTATTCAGCTGCGGCGACGCTGACTCCGATTACGCACAGCGGAACCGGAATTCGGCGACCGGTGCCGACGACCACCTGAATGTCAGCGGCGCTTCACCAGCTGGCAGTCGCGCACTCCAACAAGACGCCAGGCAGTCGTGCACTCCAAGAGGCGCCAGTGAGCGTCTAGGGCATAACACTGAGCAATTCAGCCATTGGAACACTCACCCACAGTCCTTAGCGTTTGAGGCGACGAACGAGAACGGATGGGATGAGTAATGACCGTTGAGATTGGCGTGATACTGCCTACTTCCACACCTGATCCGCAGATCCCGATTCTGGGTGATGTGCGGGCAAGTGCACGGTTCGCCGAAGAGGTCGGTCTCGAATCGGTGTGGTCCACCGACCATCTCATCGCGAGCGCACCGATGCTGGACAGTACCGTCACGCTGGCGACCGCCGCGGCGGTGACCGATAGGATTCGAATCGGCTACAACGTCTTGCTGCTGGCATTGCGCCCGACGGCATGGGCGGCCAAGCAGATCAGCTCACTGCAGTATGTGTCGAACAATCGCCTGCTGCTCGGCGTCGGCACCGGTAATCCGGCTCACGGCGATGTCGGGTGGCGGGCCGCCGGTCTGTCGTTCGAGGACCGGGGGCGTCGTACCGACGAGGCGTTGCGGGTGCTGCCCGACCTGGTCACCGGTCGGCCGACGACATTGCCCGACGGACTCGAGTTGACGCTGTCGCCTGGATCAGCGATGCCGCCGGTATTGGTGGCAGGCAACGGGAATCGGGCACGCCGCCGCGCGGCCGCCTATGGCGACGGCTGGATTACGCTGCAGACCGGGCCTGATCAGATCGTCGCGGAGATCGCCGAGCTACGGGAACTCGCCGCACAGCACGGGCGACCCACTCCCGCGGTAACCGTTGTCGCGCCGTCGTTGTCGGCCGATCCTGGGCAGGCCGCCGAACAGGTGGCAGCCTACGCAGCCGCGGGAGTCGAGCGACTGACCCTCGCCCCGACCGGCCCCGACTGGCAACGCGACTATGAGTTCGCTGCGAAACTGGTTACCACGCAATAGGTCTGGCGATCAGCGGTCGGCCACGACCACTACCCCGCTGTCCGCCTCGAGCAGCTCCACCGTACGCGCGGCGGCGGTATCGACGTGCACCCGGGGATCGGCGGGTGGTTCGGCCTCGTAATACGTTCCCGGACCATAGAACTGACCGTACTTGACGACGACACCGTCGGCCTCGAGCACGGCCGCCTCGTGATCGCGAATCACCTCGCCGCGCCCGGCGGGCGGCTCCCACGCAATGCTTTGTGCGAGAAAATGCTTCGCGCCCGCCGCCCGCGCCGCGGTCAGCAGATTCCGCGTTCCCTCGGTACGGATCCGCGCATTCGCGCCTGCCAGCTCCGGCAGCAGCGCGGCATCGTCGGGCAAATCGGTGAGCTGATGCATCACCAGATCGGGACGGAACTCGACGACCGAGTCGGTCAGCGCGGCCAGATCGTAGACATCGCAGACCACCGGCCGCGCTCCCGCCGCGCGCACCTGCTCGGCCTTCGACTGCGAACGGGTCATGCCCGCTACCTCGTGCCCCGCGGCAACCAGCAAAGGCAGCAGCCGTACCCCGATGACACCGGTCGCGCCGGCCAGAAAGATCCGCATCCGGCCACACTATCCACCTCAGCCAAGGCTTGGAGCGAGCAGCCCTCTGATCAGAATGGTGAGCCACTCGGTGAGGTTCTCGACGAAGTCGAGGCGCGCCGCGGCCAGGTCGGAATGCTGTTCGTAGGCGGCGAGCATGGCGGCGGACGGGTTGGTGTGCGTCCAGAGCGATCCGGCCGAAAGCAGTGCTACGGCACAGAATTTCGTGGCACCGTCGGGGCCGAATTCCGGCACCTGGCGGGCGACAACGGCCGCAAGATCGGCGGTGGTCACGAGCGCGGCGCGCTTGAAGCGGGCCGCGACCTCCGGGGAGATATTGCGTTCGAGGACGGCCGCCTGGGAGCTGAACAGGTCGCACAGCACCGGATCGGCCGCTAGCGAGGCGACGATTGCGTCGACCAGCCGATGGCATCGAGTGGGCAGGTCGCCGTCGGTGTCCGTCAGCAGCTTCGCCAGCACGGCCACCCAGTCCCGGTACGACACATCCAGCAGTTCGAGCAGCACGGCTTCGCGAGAGTCGAAGTAACGCAACACATTCGACTTGGCCAAGCCGACGCGCCTGGCCAGCCCGTTCAGGCCGACGTCGGCGACCGGCATCTCCGCCAGCATCGCGGCAGCGGTGTCCAGGATGGCGCGTCGGCGCGCCTCCCGCTGCTCTTCGCTGCGCGCTCGCTGGAACTCGGCCATGCCACCAGTATTTCAGACCATCGGTCTATTGACAACGAACCACCGGTCCGTTAGCGAGACAGTCGTCGTCACCGAACCCGCCTGATCGACTGATCTGACGCCCGGACTACCCGGACGTGGGTATCCACGCAGGATTAGCCGCTCGTATGCTCGGTGCACAGCGGAGTCGATGAAGATGGAGGATCCAATGGCGGATCGGGAAGTGCTGACCTGGGAACTATTCGGGTCGGCGAGCAGGGAACTCGCGACCGAAATCGCCGACGACGGATTCGAGCCCGACCTGATCCTCTCGATCGCCCGTGGCGGTCTATTCGTCGCGGGCGCGCTCGGTTACGCGCTCGACGTGAAGAACCTGCACGTCATGAACGTCGAGTTCTATACCGGCATCGACCAGCGCCTCGATCTGCCGGTCATGCTGCCCCCGGTTCCCAAGGCCGTCGACCTCGCGGGCGCGACCGTCCTGATCGCCGACGACGTCGCCGACACCGGCGCCACCCTGAAGCTGGTGCGCGACTTCTGTATCGACCACGTCGCCGAGGTCCGCTGCGCGGTGATCTATCAGAAGCCGCACTCCGAGGTCGATTGCGAATACGTCTGGCGGCGCACCGACCGCTGGATCAACTTCCCCTGGTCCACCGAGCCGCCGGTGGTCCAACGGCAGGCACAGGTCCTCGACGCCTGACCGGATGCCGAGCGGCTACCGCTGCGAGCGCTCGGCAACAATCGTGTCCAGTCGCTCGCCCAGCGCATTGACCTGGTCGCGCAGCGCGATGACGGTTTCCAGCGGATAGTCGACGGCCACCAGCACCGACTCGATCATCTCCCGCGCCTGGTGCTGCAGGGCCTTTCCCGCCTCGGTGGCACGCAGTTCCACGGCACGGCGGTCGTGGGTGCTGCGGATGCTCTCGACCAAGCCGTGCGCCTGTAGCCGCTGGATGAGCGGCGAGACGGTGCCATAGTCGAGGCGTAGCTGTTCGCCCAATTCCTTCATCGTGATGGCGGGTCGCTCCCACAGCGCGAGCAGCGCGAGATACTGCGGGTAGGTCACCCCCATCGCGTCGAGGAAAGGCCGATAGGCCGCCGTCATCGATCGGGATGTGGAGTACAGGGCAAAGCACAGCTGTGCGGCGAGCGAGAGCAGGTCGTGGTCTGTTCCCCCGGAAATTGCGGTCGCAGTTCCGTTGGATTCGGCCGCTTCGACACGCACCACGGGTGTGGAATGCGCTTCTTCGGGCATGTCCAGCACTTTACGCACTGTGGCGAGGGCTTTGGCACCGCGCCGTTCTCAGCTGACCGAGGCGACGACGGCGTCTGTTGCCGCGGCGTCGCCGACGGTGATCCGAATGCCGGTGGAACAGTGTTTCACCTGGATGCCGTCGCGGGTGAAAGTGCCGCGCAGCCGGTCGATCTCGCTCGGCGGGCAGCCGGTCAGGTAAACGAAGTTCGCCGAGCTGGTCGGCACCGCGAACCCGAGATCGCGCAGGCCGGTGGTGAGCCTGCCGCATTCCAGGGTGATCGCCGCGGTACGCAGCGCCAGCTCTTGCTCCGCGTCGTAGCAGGCCCTGACACCCGCCTCGGCGAGGGCGGTCATCCCGAACGGCAACTGCCAGCGCCGGATTCGTGCGATGACCGGCACCGAGCCGACGGCGTACCCGACGCGCAGCGCGGCGAGACCGTAGGCCTTGGAGAAGGTGCGCATCACCACGAGGTTGCGATATCGCGCCAGCAGTTCGGCCGAGGGCACCCGTTGCGCCGGAGCGACGAAATCGATATAGGCCTCGTCGAGGACTACGGTCACCGACGGACTTATCCGGTCCAGGAAGTCCTGGAGGTCCCGCCTGCCGAGGCAGGTGCCGGTCGGGTTGTGCGGACTGCACAGCACGACCACCCTGGTGCGTGGGTCGACGGCGTCGGCCATCGCCGTCAGATCCTGGTGACCGTCCACGGTCAGCGGAACCTCCACCGCGCGGCCGCCGACCGTCGCGGTCAGCAACGGATAGCCGTCGAAGGTCGGCGACCCCATCACCACCCCGTCGCCGGGCGTGACGAACTCCTGCAGGATATGCATGATGACCCCGGTCGCGCCGGCGCCGACGACAATCTGGTCAGCAGGAAAGCCGAGACGCTGCGCGATGAGCTCCGGGAGCCTGCGCGGGATGAATTCCGGATACCGATTCGCCGACATCAGCGCACCACTCAGTGCTTCGCGCACCGAAGGCAAAGGGCCGTAGGGATTTTCGTTGAGCGAGAGCTGGTGCCCGAGCTCCGCGATCTGCGACACGTCCGCTCCCGCGCTCAGCGTCCGCCCCAGCGCACGGCGGCGGCAGCGGCGAAATCACCGGCGTGCGCGAAGCCCGCGAGCATGACCACCGAACCGGGCGGCACCTTCCCGGCCAGGACGGCATGGTCGAACGTGACGGGAATGCCTGCGCCGAACAGGTTTCCGCATTCGTCGAAGGTGTCGGGATGCCGCTCGGCCGGCAGCATCAGCGCGTCGCGCCAGTTGCGCAGGAACGCCCGATTGGGCTGATTGGTCACCAACAGGTCCAGATCGCTCGACCGCACACCGATCCGCCCGCACACCGCGTGCGCCACCTCCGGGACGATACGGTTGCCGCGCGCAAGCACTTTCGCGATCTGCGACTCGGTGAAGCCGACATGCATCTCGCCCGCACCGGCCTCCCAGTACTTACGCGGCGGATCGGCGATCACCGTCATCTGCCCGGCGAACTCGGGCAGGTGCCGCGCCTCCAGATCGAGAATGGGCGACTCATCGGATTTCACCAGTAGTCCGACGCCCGCGCCGTCACCCGGGATGGCTGCCTGCGGTTTGACGCGCACCTGCTCCTGGGTGAAGATCTGGCCCGCCGCATTCTGCACCGTGATGATCAGCGCCGAGCGAGCGTCGCTGCTCGCCAGGATCTGTCTGGCGATCTTCATGGCGTAGACGAAGGCGGCGCAACCGCCGTTGTGCAAGTCGATCAACCATTCCGGGGTAATGCCGAGCCGGGCGGCGATCTCGCCGCCATTGCCGACGATGCCGGTCTCGGGCAGCTGGGTGTGCACGATCAGCACATCGACCTCGGCAAGGAAGTCACTGCCGCGGCGCTCGAGCATCGGCGCGATGGCTTGCTCGGCCATATCGGCCGGTGTCTCGCCGGGTGCAATGTGGTGCCGGAACGGCGGAGCCTTGAACATGGCGCTCGTTGTCACGTCCTCCGGATCGGCATACCGGGTGAAATAGTCTGCCGTGACCCGGTTCTTGGGGAGGTAGCTCGAGACATCGACGAGGCTGATCGGCTGGGTTATGGTCGCTGCGCTCAAGATCAGACCATCCATTCCGGCTTGATCGGCTGACCGGCGGCGTGCCGATGTTCGCAGATCGCTTTCAGATTGCGCAGTTCCAGCAGATGGCCCGCATAGAAGAGATTCCAGAAGTCACCCACCCACACCGGACGATCCGGCGGCGCGGTGTCCGGATAACCGTTCTCGTCGTAGAACGGATGATGGCAATTGGTCCACAACACCACCGATCCAGGCTTGTTCAGCAGCACCTGCGCGTCGGCGACCCGCATCATGTAGATCATCCAGAGGTGCTCGGGCTGGTCCCAGGCACAGTGATAGTCGACGGTGCCCGCGGCGGCGTTGGCAATGGTGCGGGTATAGATGCGAGTGTGCTGGCCGATGCGATCGTCGGACACCCACAGGTCCGGCTCGCCCGTCGGCTCGAAACCGCGCATGCTGTAGGTCCATTCGCACAGGCTGCGGGTATCGGAGAGGTAGTCGAACACCTCCTGCGGAGGTGCGTCGATGTATTCGTTCACCGTGCAGAACTGCCCGTAGACCTCATCGTGCGGGTACACGGCCCTTGTCATGTCGAGCACCATCGGCATGCCTTCTTTGACGCTGATGTTCTCGATGCGGTACACGCCGGGCACGTCGAGCTCCGGGACTTCGATGGGCTCGACGCGCGGGCCTGCCGTAGCTGCTTCGGTCATGCGGAGAACTCCTTCAAGAACGGTGCGAACGGAGGGATTTCGTCGGGGTCACAAGCGATCTCGATGAAGACGGGACCTGGTACGGTGCGGGTCTCGTCGAGGGCGGCCGCGAACTCTGCCACCGTGGTGGTCGCGTAGGCGGGTAAGTGCGGGAACATGGCGGCGACCGAATCGCCGATGCGGGCGGCGCCGAATCTGTTGAACGTGTAGTCGCCGGTGAAATAGAGCTGTTCGCGGGTTACGCACATCGCATGCGCGTTGTTGTTGAACACGATGAAGGTGACCGGCACATGGTGTTCCACCGCCGTGTGCACCTCGTGCCCGTGCATGAAATACGCTCCGTCGCCCGCGATCACGAAGGTCCGCCGACGACGGCCGAGCGCACTGCCGATACCCGCGCCGAACGCATAGCCCATACCGCCCATACCGAGAGCGATGAGGAACCGGCCGTCCTCGGGTACGGGGAGGTGATGAACCACCGCCGCGCCGGTATTGCCCGCGTCGGCGACCACATCCGTGCCCGGTTCCAGCCGTGCCGCAATGGTCTCGACCGCATCGCGATAGCGCACACCGGGACCGGAGGCGGGCGGAACTCGGTGCACAGGAATAGAAGTCGACTCGATCCGCGGAATCGTGCCGTTCCCTGCGGAGAGCATCGCGGCCAGATCCAGCAGACCCCGCCCCAACGGCGTCGGCACTCGCTCATGGACCGGTACGAACGGCGCCTCCACACCCAGATGCAGGACCCGAGGGCAACTAGCAAGGGCAGCTTCGAGACCAGCACGAGCGAGCATCGGCATCGCCGTGCCCGCCAGCACGACCTGAGCGGCATCACCGATGAGCTCGCCGGCGTGCGGATGTCCCATGATGCCGACGACACCTCCGAAGAGCGGGTGGTCATTGGCGAACGCGTCCTTGGCATCCGGGGTCACCAGTACCTTCGCACCTACCGCGACGGCACAGACCTCGAGCTCGGCCCTTGCCTCGGCCCGCGCTATCTCCGGACCCGCGATAATCACGACCGGCCCCGGCCCGGCGGCGACGCCGGTCGGCACGGCCGACGATTGCTGTCGCGCGGCATCGAACCGAACCGGCGGACCGAAGCCTTCCAGCTCGTCCGGAGCCACCGCGGTCTGAATATCCTTCGGCAGCAACAGCACCGCCGGCCCACCACTCAGCGCGGCAGCGATCGCCTCCGACAATCGCGCCGCGAGGTCCCCGACCTCGGTGATCTTCGCGCAGTACCGCGCCACCGAGCCGAACAGCCGCTCGGCATCCAGGCGCCCCGCGCCGCCGCTGGTGTCCTGAAACGCGCCACGTCCTTCGACGGCCAACGGCGGCTGTCCGACCAGAGCCAGGACAGGTACTCGGGAATCGTAGGACTCCCCCAGCGCCGCAATCAGGTTCAATGCCCCACCGCCCGAAGTGGCAGCGACGACGCCGAGCCGGTTGGTGGCGCGGGCATAGCCGTCGGCCATGGTCGCGGCGCCGAACTCGTGTTTGGCGACGATCCCGGTGATCGGGGCGGCGCTGTGTTGCACCGCGTCGTAGAGGTCTTCGATATTCGCGCCACCGACCCCGAAGACGTGGTCGCTGTGTTCGGCCACCCGCGCAATGATCCGGTCGGCAACGGTTATGGGACGCTCAGCGAACGGACTCGTTACTTCAGTAAGATAAGCTCGTGTGCGATGCATCGCGCACAATGTATCTGGGACAGTTACGCTATTGCAATGTGAACCGCGTCATAGTCAGCTCGGAAATGCTTGTGTCGCAATCAATTTGAACAAGCGTCCACTCTGGTCGCGAGCCGCGAATAGTACGACCACGCACCGGCAATATGCGGCGCGTGGTCGACAGTGTCCTGATCGGCTGGCTAGCCGACCACCGAATTCATGATCGTGCCCGCGCTCGTCGCCACCGCGCCGCCCGCCATCGCGCTGGCGATCATCTTCGGCGACTGCAGGCCGCCACCGTTCCACTTCTCCCAAGCGAAGCGGCCGCCGCCATAGGTGATGGCGGTAATGCCGGACAGCTGGATGAGCCAGGTGAAATAGCGGCCCATTTGCATCAGCTTGTCCGCCATGGGCGGCGCCTCCGGAGTCGGATTGCCGACCTCTGCGAGAACGGTGTCGTGCAGCGCAGCGAGAATCATGCTCACTTTTCAGGCTCCTTATCGCATGCCGGGGTGATGCTGCAGAAGGAAGAGTCGGAGTGTCTCCGAATAAGGTGCGCCGCCGAGAAAATGCCTCGGATCACCGGCGCGGCGGCACTATCTGTTGCCGTCGACGCGGCAGTCGGGTGCCATGCCGTGTCCCGCTTTCCACTCGTTTGCTGAAGGAAAACTCTTTGACCTGATCGATTCAACCTTATCAAGATCACCCAGTGGGGGCGACACACCGATCTTGCTGTGACTCGCCACTTAGCGCGCCCTGTTCGCCACCGTTGCGGCGACACCTCGAATCCGACGCAATAGCCGCATGCCAGACGTTCGCCAGGCATATCCTGAGCGGGGAAAATTCGCAGTAAAGGGTCGTCGAGTGCTGGCGGCTCCGTGGAGGGAAATCGTGATGCAGGACAGCCAGGATCAGGCCACTGCTGGATTGCCGACCAAGATCGATACGAGCGTCGCACACGAAGCCCGCGTCTACGATTATTGGCTCGGCGGAAAGGACAATTACCCAGCCGACCGGGCCCTCGGCGACGCCATAGCTTCCCACATCCCCGCCATCCGCAGCATGGCCCGCGCCAACCGGGCCTTCCTCGGCCGGGCCGTGCGCTATCTCGTCGGCGAGGCAGGCATCAGCCAGTTCCTCGACATCGGCACCGGCATTCCTACCGCGGGCAACACCCACGAAGTCGCGCAGCACCTCGATCCCGCGGCGCGCGTGGTCTATGTCGACAACGACCCCATCGTCCTCGCACACGCCAGGGCACTGATGTCGAGCACGCAGGAGGGCAGGACCGCGTTCATCCATGCGGACCTGCACGACCCGAGATCCATCCTCAGCCAATCCACCCTGACCTCGACCCTGGACTTCGACCGCCCCGTCGCGATCATGCTCGTCGCGATCATGATGTATTTCCGCGACAGCGACGACCCGCACGGGGTGATCGACACCATGCTCGACGCCATCCCCTCCGGCAGCTACCTCGTAATCACCCACCCCACCGCCGATTTCGACGACCGCGCCATGGCCCGCGTTGTGTCGTCCGCGGAACAGGCGGGCATCACGTTCAACCCGCGCAGCGGCGCCGAAACCACAGGTCTGTTCGCCGGAACCGAGCTCGTCGAACCGGGCGTGGTTCCCGTCGTCACCTGGCGCCCAGAACTGACAGACAAACTATCGATGGGGTCGGTGCAGGCTTCCGTCGACCCCGAATCCGCCTGGTACTGGGCCGGTATCGGCCGCAAACCCTGACCTCACTTCGCGCCGGCGGACCGTTGTGTGTCGGTCTCACTGAGCACGGGTAGCGCCTGCACGGCCGCACCCAGATCGAGCACGGCCTGCGGATCGTTGAGCGATCGCCCGGTCAGCTCCTCGATACGGCGGATCCGATATCGAACGGTATTGGCGTGCACATAGAGGCGGCGGCCGGTTTCCACGGCCGAACCGCCTGACCCGTACCAGTGTTCGAGCGTTTCGAGCAGCCTGGTCCGCTCCTCGCGCGGCAACGCGAGCAGCGGGCCGAGCCGGACCCGGACCATCCGCTCCGCCTCGACCGGTGCGGCGGCCACCAGCATCGCCAATGGGTTGTCGTCGAATTGCGCGACGCCCGAGGTGCGCCCACGCAATCCCGCCAGCGCCAAACGGGCGAAGCGCAAGGCCTGCGGGGTCTCCGGCAGCGCCTCGTACGGTGGGCTCACGCCGACCCTGGCACCACGGCGCCGCAAGGGTTTGAGCACTGCGGCCTCCCGGTCCGAGGGGAACGAGAGCACACCGATCTGCTGGTCGGGCAGTAGCCGCCACGCTGACGGAATCTGCGAAACCCGCAGGGCGGCTTCGATACCGGGCAATGCCTCGCGCCCGGGGGACGGCACGTCCGCGGCCACCACGATGTAGCGCCCGGTAGGCGGCAGGCCAAGGATCCTGCTGGCCTCGCCGAGCGTGGCCGGATCGGCGATCACCCCGGTGAACAGTGCTTCCACCAAGACCGACCGCTCGTGCTCGCGCTGCAACATCAGCTCCGAGGTCGTCTCGCGGTAGGCGGCGGCCACGGCCACCGAGTACTCCCCTGCCATCGACCACACCTGCGCCGCAAGCGATACCAGCATCGCATCGGCCACCTCCGGGTGCCGGTGCGCCTCGCCGACCAGCTCCGACCACAGGAATTCGAATCCGATTCGGTAGGCCTGCAACGTCTCCGCCAAAGGCACTCCCTGCTTCGCCCTGATCCGGCCGGTCTCCCGCGGCGGCCCGGTATCGATGGGCGCGTCAGAGGTGAAGTGCTGCACCATCAATCGCAGATTCTTGGTGCAGGAGGTCTGGATCGACTCGAACGGGATCAGCGCGTCATTGCCGTAGGACTCGATCTCCGCGCGAAAACGCAGCGCGAGCCGCAGACCGAGATCGTCGATCCGGCCCAGCAGCACCGCGGCCATCTCAGCAATCGGCTGCGGCGGCTTCGAACGCGTCATCACCGCAGCGTACAGCCGGTACGATTGTCGCCACGAACAATCCGGCGAAGGTCGCCTTGTCCCCGCACCCATGGGGTAATCGCCGCGACGATGTGACGATTTCGGCGTGATCGAGCGCACGTTTGCGCGGTGTCGGCCATGACCGACCTGACCGCGAATCTCCTGGAATCCGCACAACGCCACCCCGATCGGCCCGCCCTGCGCCTCGGTGCGGCGGCGATGACGTATGCCATATCCCCGCCCACCGCGGAACCCGTTCCCGCACCGAATCTTTCGATCAGCCAGCACACCATGCCCGGCCGTTGCACGACAGGAGCCACCACATGTTCACCTATGCAGGCGCGGACGGTCTGACCATCCATGTGCACAGCTGGGCACCGGCCCGGCCACAGGTGCGCGGGGTCGTCCAGATCGCGCACGGCATGGGCGAACACGCCGCCCGCTATGCCCACCTCGCCGAAACACTCACCGGGCACGGCTATGTCGTGTACGCCGCCGATCAACGCGGCCACGGCCACTCCATTTCCGGAACACCGGGCGATCTCGGGCCGGACGGTTGGAATATGTTCGTGGCCGACATGGCGGCACTGACCAAGATTCTGCGCGACAGGCATCCCGCGGTGCCGCTGGTGCTCGTCGCGCACAGCCTCGGCGCCATGGCCGCTCAGCAATATCTGCTCGACGACGCCGAATTGCTCGACGGCATCGCCCTTTCCGGAGCCACCGCGGTGGACGGTCTGTTCGCCAATATCGCGGCCGTCGGCGGCGATCTGCTCGGGCTGTTCAATGCCGAGTTCCAGCCGATCCGCACCGCCGCCGACTGGATCAGCCGCGACGAGGCCCAGGTCGATGCGTATGTCGCCGATCCGTGGTGCGGTTTCGCCATCGACGACGCCAATATGGCGAGCTTGGCCGCGAACGCGGTGCAACGCCTCGCCCACCCCGCGAATATCCCCGCGGACCTGCCGATCTACATCATGGTCGGCGACCGTGACGCGCTCAACGACGGCCTGAAGCTGAGTGACCTTGCGGTGCAACGCTATCGGGATGCGGGCCTGGCCGACATCACTTACCGCATTTATCCCGACGCCCGGCACGAGCTCCTCAACGAACTCAACCGGGACGAGGTCGAAGCCGACCTAGTCGAGTGGATCGCCCGCGTCACCGGCTGACACCTCGATGCGGTCGAGGGGTAGTTCGAGCGGGGCGGCGGCATGCGCTGCCTCCCCGCGGTAGACCGACCGCGCAGCGGACTGTGACTCGAAGCACCAACCAATTGATTGTGCACAATATAATCGCCCACTACAGTTATGGACATGACCGAGCACCTGACCCTCGACGAGCAGATCTGCTTTCCGCTGTACGCGGCGTCCCGGGCGATGACCGCGGTCTACCGCCCACGGCTGGAACGCCTGGGCCTGACCTACCCGCAGTACCTCGTGATGCTGGCACTGTGGGAGCGTGACGACCGCAGCGTCGGCGATCTCTGCGACGCACTCGCCCTCGACTCCGGAACGTTGTCACCGCTGCTCAAGCGGCTGGAGGCGGCGGGGTTGGTGGCGCGGCAGCGGTCAGCCGCCGATGAACGTCGCGTCGATATCCAACTGACCGAGCGCGGTCGCGCGTTGCGGGCCGAGGCACGTGAGATCCCGGCAAGTATGGCCGAGGCCGCGGGCCTGTCCACAGACGAACTCGTGGCGCTGCGCGACACGCTGCGGCGAATGACCGATTCGCTGCTTTCCCATATCTGAGCTGTCCCAGTCCCGACCGAAGGAGAACAGGCATGAAGACCCTCTACACCGCGGAAGCACTAGCCACCGGCGACGGCCGCAACGGACACGCCCGCAGCACCGACGGCAAGATCGATGTCGATCTGTCCACCCCCAAGGAGATGGGCGGCAGCGGCGAGGGCACCAACCCCGAGCAGCTGTTCGCGGCCGGTTATGCGGCCTGCTTCCACTCGGCACTGCGCCTGGTCGCCAAGCATGCCGATGCCAATGTCGACGACTCCGCGGTCGGCGCGAAGGTGAGCATCGGACCGAACGAGGCGGGCGGCTTCCAGCTCGCGGTCACCCTCGAGGTGTCGCTGCCGCATCTGGCCGCCGACGAGGCGCGGGCGCTGGCCGACAAAGCCCACCAGGTGTGCCCGTACTCCAACGCGACTCGGGGCAATATCGATGTCGACGTCGTCGTAGCGGAGGACTGATCATGCGTGCAGTCGTCATCGAACAGTTCGGCGAGCCGAAAGACGTACTGACTGCCGCGCAGCGACCGACACCCGAGCCCGGCGCCGGTGAGGTGCGAATCAGGCTGATTCTCGCGCCGATTCACAATCATGATCTGGCTATTGTGCGCGGTGTGTACGGCTACAAGCCGACACTGCCGGCGATCCCCGGCACCGAAGCCGTTGGACGAATCGACGCGCTCGGACCGGGAGTGACCGGTCTCGAAATCGGGCAGCGTGTCAGTGTTTCCGGCATTCACGGGGCATGGGCGGAGTACTTCGTGGCCAGGGCCGCGCAGGTGGTCCCGCTGCCCGATTCGATTTCCGACGAAACCGCCGCCCAACTGCTGGCGATGCCGCTCAGCGCCTTGATGCTGCTCGAAGACCTGCACGTGGCGCCCGGCGACTGGATTGCCATCAACGCCGCCAACGGTGCGGTCGGCCGTCTGGTGAATGTGCTTGCGCGGCAACGCGGTATCCATGTGCTCAACCTGGTGCGTGGACCGGTGTCGGTGCGGGCGTTGCAAGAGTTGGGTTTCGAGCCGGTGATCGACACCGAGGCCGAGGGCTGGGTTGCGCGCGCCACCGAATCCACCTCGGGCGCACCGATTGTCCGTGCGGTGGATCAGGTCGGTGGACGCGCAGCCGACGGATTGTTGTCGCTGCTCGCGCCGAATAGTGAGTTGATCTCGTTCGGTGCACTGTCCGGACAGCCGCTCACCATCAACCCGGGCGCCCTGATCTTCAAACAGGCCATCATCAAAGGCTTTTGGGGTTCCATGCGCGCCGAGAACACCAGCGCGGACGATATGCGCCGGTTGATCGGCGAGTTGATCGGCATGGCGGCCGGCGGTGCCCTGCGGCTCGGTATCGAAGCCGTGTACCCGCTGGAAGCCGCAGCCGATGCGGCGGCGGCCAGCGAAACCCCTGGACGTAGCGCGAAGGTCGCGTTGTCGCCGGAGCCGGTCTAACCGACTCGAACCACGACCTTGCCGAAATTGCGGCCCTCGAGCATGCCGATGAACGCTTCAGGAGCATGCTCGAGGCCCTCGACAATGTCCTCGCGGTAGCGGACACGGCCCTCGGCGATCCAGCCGGACATGTCGCGAAGGAAGTCCTGGTACATCTCCTTCACGAATTCGGTCTGGATGAATCCGCGAATGGTGAGGCTCTTGGTCAGAATTCGGCCGTAGAAGGCGGGCAGCCGGTCCGGGCCCTCCGGTGCGCCGGATGCATTGTAGTTGGCGATGAGACCGCAAACCGGTACGCGCGCATAGGTATTCAGCAACGGATAGACCGCATCGGCCACCGCCCCACCGACATTCTCGAAGTAGACATCAATGCCATCGGGCACGGCGACCAGCAACTGCTCGACGAAGTCCGAAGCGCGGTGGTCGATGGCGGCATCGAAGCCGAGCTCATCCTTGACGTAGGCGCACTTCTCCGGGCCACCGGCGATCCCCACCACTCGCGCGCCTTTCATGCGGGCGATCTGCCCGACCGCCGACCCGACCGGGCCGCTCGCGGCGGCGACCACCACGGTCTCGCCATGCTTCGGTTGGCCGATCTTCAACAGCCCCGAGTACGCCGTGAACCCCGGCATCCCCAGCACGCCGAGCGCCGTCGAGACCGGCACTTTGTCCGGATCCAGCTTGCGCACACTGGAGGCGGGCACGACATCATGGGTCTGCCAGCCCGAATAAGCCAGCACCACATCGCCTTTGGCGAGCGAGGGGTCACGCGACTCGATGACCTCGCCAACCGTGCCGCCGACCATCACATCACCCACCTCGACCGGCGCCGCATACGACTTCGCCGCACTCATCCGCCCCCGCATGTAGGGATCGAGCGACAAAAACAACGTCCGCAGCAGCACGTTGCCCTCGCGGGGCTCGGGTATTTCCACGGTCTCGATACGAAAGTTCGCCGGGGTCGGTGCACCCACCGGACGGGACGCAAGCACGATTCTCGTCGACTCGACCATGCATTCACCCTAGACGGGCACAGCCGGACGCACTTCGTCTATCGCCCGAGCCGAGCCGAGCGAAGGCAAGCAGCCGTCTAATGAGCGCAGCCCGACACAGTCCGTAGCTCGTGCCAGGCCGAGCAGAGGCGATGCAGCCGCGTGGCCGACCCACCGGCCGGCGTCTGCGCCCCGGCAGCCGATACCAACGACCCGCACGACGCTGAATTCGCACATTTTCTCGGGATCCGCGCCAGCTCGGCACCCGCAGAGAATGCGAATCCCGATAAGAATGCGGATGTCGACGATGGACTCGGGGGCCGGGGCGGGTTACGCCTTGTGGAGGGTGACGCCCTCGGCGGTCAGCGCAGCGGTTTCGACGTCGGCTGCCGACTCGTCGGTGACCACGGCGTGCAGTGCTGCGGCCGGGGCGACGAACGCCAGGGCGGTTCGGGAGAGTTTGGTGGCTTCGGCGACGGCGATGACTCGGCGAGACGAAGCGATCGCGGCGCGTTTGACGGCTGCGTCGTCCAGGTCGTAGGCGGTCAGGCCGTCGGCGGCGTTCAGGCCGCAGCAGCCGAGTATCGCCGTATCGAAACGCAGCGCGCCCAGCGATGCGAGGGTCAGCGGGCCGGTCAGAGCCAACTCTCCCGGGCGCGGCGTGCCCCCTGGCACCAACAGGGTCAATTGCGGTGCCGCAGTGAGCGCGTTCACCGCGTGCAGCGACAGCGGCAGCACCGTCAGCCGCCGCTGCTCCAGCGCGCGGGCCACCTCGAGACACGTGGTGCCGCTATCGAGAACGACCGACTCACCGTCGGCGATCAGCCCGGCGACTTCGACGGCAATGCGACGCTTGATTGCCAGCCCCTCGTGCGCCCGCAGCGCGAACGGCGGCTCGTCGCCGCGCAGCAACAGGCTTCGCGCTCCGCCGCGGTAGCGCTCCACGACGCCTTGACCGGACAAAGCTTCCAAGTCACGGCGGATGGTCATTTCAGAGGCGCCGGTGAGCTCGGCCAACTCCGCCACCCCGAGCTGGCCTGCTTCGCGCACGGCGTCGGTAATCCGCTGTAGTCGATCAATGCTGGACACAACCACAATTGAACAGATTCAATGTTAGAAAGTCAATATTTCGAACATGTTCCCTGTGCGATATGTTCGAACCATGCAAAGATCGTTACGGGTCGGGCGGCTGGCCACGTTCGCGTACTTCGTATTGAACGGCTTCATCATCGGGATGTGGGTCGTCCATATCCCTGCCGTCGAGCATCGGGTAGGTATCACGCATGCCGTGCTCGGCTGGCTTTTGCTGCTGCTCGGAGCGGGCGCCTTCGCCGGTATGCAGGTCACGGGCCCGCTCGCCGATCGCTTCGGCGCTCGTATCGTTGTTCCGGTGAGCGCGGCTCTGTGCAGCGCAGCCGTGGTCCTGCCGGGCCTGGCCTCGAATGTCTGGACATTGGGTGCGGCGCTGCTGGCGCTGGGGTTCGGCAACGGCTGCCTCGACGTCGCCATGAATGCCCATGCGGTACAAGTCGAGCACGGCTATCAACGCCCGGTCATGTCCGCGTTCCACGCCACCTACTCGCTCGGCGGTGTCGCCGCCGCACTGATCGGCGCGCGCACCCTCAGCTGGGACCGGCACCCCGCCGCCACCCTCGGCGTGGCGGCGGCAGTCGGCCTCGCGGTCACCATACTGGCTGCTCCCGCGCTACTTCGACCCGAAAGCCCGCACGCTGCAGAGGCTTTCGTGCCAGAAATCCGGCGCAGTACGCCTCGGCGCATTTGGTTCCTCGCCGGACTCGCGCTCATGCTCATGCTCTGCGAAGGCGTGGCCAACGACTGGAGCGCGCTGCACCTCCGCGACGCGCTCGCCGCGCCGGCCGCCACCGCCGCCCTCGCCTACGGCACGTTCGCGACCGCCATGACCGTCGGCCGACTGCTCGCAGACCGAGTGGCTGCACGCTTCGGGCCCGCAACCGTCCTGCGATGCGGCGCATCCGTTGCCGCGCTCGGCCTCATCACGGTGGCACTGTCCCCATGGATTCCACTGACCCTCGCGGGGTGGACCGTGTTCGGCGCCGGGCTGTCCGGTTGTGTCCCCCAACTCTTCAGCGCGGCGGGCCAGGCCGACCGAAATGCCGCGGGCGCCAACGTCGCCCGCGTCGCAGGCCTCGGTTATCTCGGCGTGCTGGCCGGCCCCGCCATCATCGGACCCATGACGCATTTCGTGCCACTCGGCGTCACCTTCTTCCTACCCGTGGCGTTCTGCTTCATCGCCGCCGCCTCGTCCAGCGTCCTGCGTGCACAGCCCTCGGTGACGGAGCCTCGAACTCCTTTACCCATGGCCTCTTTGCAGCGTCATTCCAGGTAGCCGACGGATGCTCGCCTCCGCAGGTTGGGTGAGCGATCCGAGCAGGCGACTGTACGCCGCGGGCCGAGCGACCGGATATACCGCGGCCCCAGGCACTCTTGGATCAGCCGTACGATCCCCTTTGAGGAGAGGTGATTTGCGATGGAGCCGATATCGAGGGCGATCCAGCAAGATGACTGGTTTGTGCTGCTCGATCCGAGCTGGGAACCGACGATGCTGGGCAGCGGAGAACGATGGCAATGTCGGACCTTTCCAGCCGAACCCGGCCTATGTACCTGCTGATGAATCGACGCCGACCGACCCCGCAATGAGGAGGAAACAGTGCCTCTGCCCGCGGACCCATCGCCCGCGCGCAGGTCGACCTCATGCTTTCGGTAGTCGCCCGGATGGTCGGGCAACTGAATGCGGCTATCGGGGATGCCGCTAAAGCAGCCGGGGGCGCATCTCGGGCGCCGCCGGTGATCTACGCGGGTCCGGCGTACATCTGCATCATGGCGATGAGAGAGGCCGACGACAAGTCAGCCAGTCGGACGTGGACTCTGGTGATTTCGTCGGCCATGACAGCTCAGGCCGTGTCCAGAGGTTCACGGCAGCCGATGTCATCACCGTTCCTCTGAAGGATGCCGACGGGAAGATCATCGGAGTGTCGTTCCCGTCGAGGACGGGCGATGTCAAGCGACTCACGCGGTGGGCAAGTGCGGCCTTACGGTCGAGTGATTATGTGACCTACGCGGTCTGGAAAAAAGATCCGAGAGCGGAGAAGCCAGAGGCTTACGGTCGCAAGCGACGAGCCCCCTGGTCGGACGGCGTGGACAACAAGAAGCCGATATATGTGCACGCGCATGCCAACAGTCACACGTTCGACATCAGAATCCGAACAGGGCGCTGGCGAAAAGAAACTGTTCAGGTCGACGGGCAGACATACGCTCAATTGCTGTCCCGCAATGAGCATTTCGCAGACGCACTCCGAACGAATCCAGGTAGTCCTATAGTCCTGCTCTCCTGCAGCCCGGCCCGTCCCGGCGGTTCAGCGGCGAAAACGATGGCCGACGACCTGCACGGCAGAGGCGGCGTCGACCGAGACATCTATGCCGCGACCGGCGATGTCCTTACCGCGGTTCCGGACGGCAACGTCAGCATCGTCGGCGTCGAAGTCGACCCCGCTCTCGGCGATGCTGCGGATTCGCTGCGGGAAGTTCACCGGGCACCGCGGGGTGCACCGGCAGAGCGCGGTGAAAGTGGATAGCGCAAGATCGCGCGTTCCAGGATCAGGAGGCGTTCTCGATGGCCTCTTTGCAGCGCCATTCCAGGTAGCCGACGAACATCCAGTAGTCCTTGAACACCGGGTTGTGGGTGCCACCGTCGTGGAAACGGCGGTAGAGCTGTTGGATGATCCCTGCCAGTCGGAAGTTTCCGTACACCTCGTAGAAGGTCCAGTTGTGCACTGGCAGGCCGGTTGTACGGGAGTAGTAGTCGATGATCTCGGCGCGGGTCAGCATGCCGGGGACGTGCGTCGGCTGGCGTCGGAGTTGCTGAATGAAGTCGTCGTCGTCGGCTTGCACCCAGTAGGTCAGCGTGGCACCGAGCTCCATCAGTGGGTCGCCGAGGGTGGCCATCTCCCAGTCGAGGATGCCGAGCACGTCCATGTCGTCGTCGAAGACGATGTTGTCGAACCGGTAGTCGTTGTGGATCAGGCAGGTGCCGACATCGTCGGGCTGATTGGCCGACAACCACGCCATGACCTCTTCGTAGTCGGGCACGTTGTCGGTGCGTGCTTTGCGGTAGCGGTCCGACCAGCCGTCGATCTGCCTGCGCACATATCCGGCGCCCTTGCCGAGGTCGGTCAGCCCGACCTTCTCGACGTCCACCTGATGGAGCTCGATCAACTTGTCGATCATCTCGATACACAAGCCGCGCAACGCATCCGGGCCGATCGCTAGTTCGGCGGGGATATCGCGGCGGAGAATGAGTCCCTCGAGCTTCTCCATTACATAGAATTCCGAGCCGATCACGGACTCGTCGCCACAGAACGCCGACATCGTCGGAACGTATGGGAATACCGGCTTCAGACCGCTTTGGACGCGGAACTCGCGGCGCATGTCGTGCGCGGACGCCGCGCGATGCCCACCGGGTGGCCTGCGGAGGATCAGCTCGCGGTCCGGGTAGGACAATTGGTAGGTCAAATTCGATGCGCCACCAGGGAATTGGCGCACCGCAGGCGTACCAACCAACCCGTCGACCTGCGTCGACAGCCACTCGTGCATGGCCGCGACGTCGAAAGCGTCCTCGTCACGGACCGCGCCGGGGGTGTCGATGAGTCTTCTTTCATCGGTCGAGTGTCTTGTACTGGGCGAGCTCGATCCGCGAGACGACGCCGAGATGCACCTCGTCCGGGCCATCCGCGAGCCGCAGCGACCGCGCGCCCGCGAGCGCACCGGCGAGCGGGAAGTCGTTGGTCAGCCCGCCCGCGCCGTGCAGCTGGATCGCCATATCGATCACCTCGTAGGCCATGCTCGGCACCGAGGCCTTGATCTGCGAAAGCTCCGCCAGCGCACCGAAAGCGCCCTTGGTATCCAGCAGCCACGCGGTGTGCAGCACCTGCAGTCGCGCCTGGTTGATCGCGATGCGCGCACGAGCGATGCGTTCACGATTGCCGCCGAGATTGACCAGCGGCTTGCCGAAGGCGGTGCGCTCCATCGCCCGCCGGATGCCGATCTCCAGCGCCCGCTCGGCAAGCCCGATGGTGCGCATGCAGTGGTGGATGCGGCCGGGGCCGAGGCGGCCCTGCGCGATCTCGAAGCCCTTACCGAGACCGGCGATTACGTTCTCGCGCGGTACCCGAACATTGTCGAAGCTGACCTCGCCGTGCCCGTACGGCTCGTCGTGATAGCCGAACACCTCGAGCATCCGCTCGACCTTCATTCCCGGTGTGCCGACCGGCACGATGACCATCGAGTGCCTGGCATGCCGGTGTGCCTCGGGATCGGTCAGGCCCATGAAGATCACGAACTTGCAGTTCGGGTGGCCGATGCCGGTAGAGAACCACTTGTGGCCGTTGACGATGATGTCATTGCCGTCCGGGATGGCGGTGGCGGCCATATTGGTCGCGTCCGAGGAGGCCACCTCGGGTTCGGTCATACAGAACGCGGAACGAATCTCCCCCGCCAGCAACGGATCCAGCCACTCGCGCTGCTGGGCCTCGCTGCCGTAGTGCACCAGAACTTCCGCATTGCCGGTATCGGGCGCGTTGCAGTTGAACACCTCCGACGCAATGACATGCCGCCCCATCAACTCGGCCAGCGGCGCATACTCCACATTGCTGAGCCCCGCCCCCTGCCCGGTCGCCTCGGAGTACGCCTTCGGCAGGAAGAAGTTCCACAGCCCCTGCTGGCGCGCCTTGGTCTTCAGCTCCTCGATGACGGGCAGAACCACCCACGGGTCGTCCAACTCCCGCAACGTGCGCAGATACTCCTCCTCGACCGGCTCGATCTCCTTGGCGATGAAGTCGGCTACCTTGCCGTGATACTCGGCCGCGCGCGGCGATGCTGCGAAGTCCATGCTCCGAGGTTATGCACTTACTGACCGCTGTTCAATAGTCTCGGCGAGCGCGCCTGAGCCGCGGGCATAGGCTTTCACCTATGACGACGAGCAACCCGTTCTTCGACCGCAGCACGCTTCCGTACCAGCTGCCCCCGTTCGCCGAGATCGGCGAGGAGCACTACCGGCCCGCGTTCGAGTGCGGGATGGTCGAGCAGCTGGCCGAGATCGCCGCTATCACCTCCGTCGACGAGGAGCCGACGTTCGCCGATACCGTGGTGGCGCTGGAGCGTTCGGGGGAATTGCTCACCCGGGTGGCGAATGTCTTCTTCAATATCGCGGGCTCCGACTCCAGCGCGGCCACCGACGCGATCGAGGCCGAGATGTCCCCGAAGCTGGCCGCTCACCGGGACGCGATCTATCTCGACCCCGAGCTCTTCGCCCGGATCGAATCGCTCTATCGACGGCGCGATGAACTGGGCCTGGACGCCGAGGAACTGCGGCTGCTGGAGCAATACCACGTCCGGTTCGTCAGGGCCGGCGCCCGATTGGACGCCGCGGGACAGGTCCGGCTACGCGAGCTCAACGCCGAACTTGCGGCAGCGGCAACCGAGTTCGGGCAGAACAACCTGGCCGCCACCAACGCCGCGACGCTGGTCTTGGAGAAGGTGGAAGAACTGGCCGGGCTCGGGCCGGTGGCAGTGGCCGCCGCAGCCGAGAACGCCCGGTCGCTGGGACGCGAGGGGGCGTGGGCGTTGAGCCTCCAGAATTTCTCCAACCAATCCGTCCTGGCCGAATTGGCCGACCGCGACGTCCGGCGTCGTGTGATGGCGGCGTCGCTGGGGCGCGGGTTGGGCGAGGACGGTCGCAACGGCCGCGTCGCCGTCCGGATCGCCGCGCTGCGAGCCGAGCGGGCAGCGCTGCTCGGCTACCCGGACCACGCGGCGTACGCGGTGGAGGACCAGACCGCGAAGACCGCTGAGGCGGTCGAGGAGATGCTCGGACGGCTGGTTCCGCCCGCGGTGGCCAACGCGGAGCGGGAGGCGGGCGAGCTGGTGAACGCGATGCTGACGACACAATCTCCGGCAGC
Source organism: Nocardia sp. GCM10030253 (assembly GCF_042675075.1). NCBI lineage: Bacteria > Bacillati > Actinomycetota > Actinomycetes > Mycobacteriales > Nocardiaceae > Nocardia > Nocardia sp. GCM10030253. The sequence goes on from NZ_JBHTDL010000007.1 coordinate 534,956, forward strand.
GGATATCGAACTCCGCTCCTGGGACTGGCAATTCTGGTCGGAAAAGGTTCGGGCCGAACGGTTTTCGGTAGATGCCGAGGCGCTGCGCTCCTACTTCGAGCTCGAGCGGGTACTGCGGGACGGCGTGTTCTACGCCGCCGAGAAGGTCTACGGGATCACCATCCGCGAGCGCGAGGATCTGGTCGGCTACCACCCGGAGGTCCGGGTCTTCGAGGTATTCGACACGGACGGCAGCGCGCTCGGCCTGTTCCTCGGCGACTTCTTCACCCGTCCGTCGAAGCGCGGCGGGGCCTGGATGAACGAACTGGTCAGCCAATCCCGGCTGCTGGAGACCAGGCCGGTGGTGGTCAACAACCTCAACATCGCAAAGCCGCCGGCGGGCGAGCCCGCGCTGCTCACCTGGGACAACGTCAGGACGCTGTTCCACGAGTTCGGGCACGCACTCCATGGGCTGTTCTCGGATGTGCGATACCCGTTCTTCGCCGGAACCGAAGTACCGCGGGACTTCGTGGAATTTCCATCGCAGGTGAACGAAATGTGGATGGCCCAGCCGGAGATACTGGCGAACTACGCCAAGCACATAGAGACCGGCGAACAGATGCCCGCCGAACTGGTCGAACGCATGGCGGCGGCCGAGCGATTCGGCGAGGGCTTCCGAACCGTCGAGTACCTCGGCGCGGCACTGCTGGACTGGACATGGCATCGCGTGCCTGGAACTGAGGCTCTGGCCGAGGTGGACCCCGAGGCGTTCGAGGAGGAGGCGCTGCGGAAAGCGGGCCTCGCGATGGAGACGATTCCGCCGCGCTACCGGACGGGCTACTTCGCACACATCTTCTCGGGCGGTTACGCGGCAGGCTACTACTCCTACATCTGGAGTGAGGTACTGGACGCGGACACAGTGGAGTGGTTCAACGACGGTGTCGCGTCGATCCGTGAGAAGGGCGAGACGTTCCGACGCGAGCTGCTCGCCAAGGGTGGGTCGGTGGATCCGCTGGAGGCATTCGAGTCCTTCCGGGGCCGAGCACCCGAGATCGAACCGCTACTGGTTCGGCGGGGGCTGGTCGACTGACGAGACGCCATTGACGGGCGGCGGCGCGTCGCCGGGACTCGAGTGCTGTTGTCGCCGAGCCTCTTTGCGCGGACCGCGCGAAAGCCAGTGATGCGTGCGCGCCTATCGCGGATAGCTGGTCGCCGAGCCACACATTCCGAAACCGGATTCGGTTTGTCGACGCGATGTTCAATGGCACCATGACAATCGAGATCACCAAGGCGGCGGACCCCACCTTCGAGTGGCTGGCCGCGCAGGTCGGCGCCGGTGCCCTGTGGCGTCCGGCCGACTTGCCCGAGCGGCTGGAGCACGCCGAGTCGCGGGCCTTCCTCACCGAGGTGGGGTTCCCGGCGGTGGCGGTGGACGGCGAGTGGTTCGACTCGGCGGACTTGCCGGAGAAGGGTATGTGGGAGGCCGACCCGGACGAGCTGTTCGGCCGCCGCTACCCCGACGACGACTCCCCGCCCGCGAAGTACGCCTACGGCCTTGGCGAGTTCTACGGGGAGATGACCCTGATGCTGGACGGTGAGACCGGCGTGGTCCAGGTCTACGCGCCGAGCGGCTGGGACCACGGCGAGGGCGACCAAGGCGTCGCGTTCGCCTCGGTGCGGGAGGCAGCCGGGGCGGTGGCGTTGATGGCGGGTCTCGCCGCGCGGCTGGAGGGTCCAGACTCGGACGAGGCCGCACGGGAGCTGATCTCCGCGATCCGCGCCCACGAGTGGGCGGAGTCGACGTATTGGGTCTGGGTGTTGGAGCGCCTGGAAGAGGACTACCTGGAGCAATAGCCGCGCAACTTCCCTGTGTGGTTGTTCGCGGAGGGTGGCGGCAGCGTGTGCGCAGACGGCGATCCAGACGATGCCTGAGGGCACCATGCCGAATACGCCCGCATCGCGGGGAGATCTCCGGAAGGTCAGCTCAGGATCGAAATCCTGACCTAGCGGCGAGCCGTTATCAGCCAGGCACGCGAGTCGAACCAAACGCCGCCGGTTGTGCTGTGCGCGGCCATCACCAGGCGCAGCCGTTCGAGCGCCCGCTCGGTCGCGTCGGCATCGAGCTGCACGAGCAGATCGCTGGCCATACGCAACACGAGCACCGCGTCAACGGCGGCGTCGGGGTCCGCGCCGTAGTAGATGGGCTCGCACACGTCGGTGATGCGTACATCGGTAAACCCGGCCGTGGTGAGAATGCCGTCCACCGTGGCCGGATCGGCCAGGGAGAACGGGCCGTCACCCGCAATGGGGACCGGCGGGTCACCACCCACGAGTGCGCGGTGTATCGCGGCCACCCACTCTTGTCGACTACCGTCCTGCCAGACCAGTTGCACCAGCCGCGCCCCGGGCAGTAGCGCGCGCCCTATGTTGGTCAATGCCTCGACCGGATCGGCGAAGAACATCGTGCCGAACCGGCTGATCCCAAGGGTGAAATGCGCCGGTGGGAACGAATGGACCTGTGCATCCGCCTGCTCGAATCGCACATTGCGGAGTCCCTCGGCTGCGCCGAGTCGGCGAGCACGCGCCACCATTACCGAGGATGCGTCAACGCCGAGTGCGCTGCCCCGGATCGCGAGCCTGGCGGCATCACGGGTGGTCTGCCCGGCGCCGCAACCGATGTCGAGGACCTTGTCGTCGGGTGCCACGTCGATGACGTCGCGCAGCCGCTGATGATAATGGCGTAGCTCAGCGTCGTAGTCGAACACGCTGTTCGAGTCCGGTCCTACGCGATTCCCACGGTCAACCATGGACCCATCTTGGCAGCCACATCGCGCCGAGGAGCGGCAGCGCCCGGACCGGTAGCGGAGACCATAACAACTCCCGACGGCTGCGCGACATGGGAGAGACGGCGCAGGACGGCATCGGGTCTCGAGTGTGTCGCGCCGTCGCGCGGCGCGACACCTCGCCTGGTGGCGCCGGATCACCACGCGGCGCCCTCGGATAAAACAACCGAATTTGATCATCGAATCCGCGTCCAGGGTGAAGATCAAATGCGAG
>NZ_JBHTDL010000008.1:0-506076 GCF_042675075.1 Nocardia sp. GCM10030253
AAGAAGCACGCGTCGCCCGCGAACGTGAAGAAGCCCGCCTCGCACGCGAAGAAGAAGCACGCGTACGACGCGAACAAGAAGACGCCCGCATACGACGCGAGCAAGAAGCACGACGCGAAGAAGCACGCGTACGACGCGAAGAAGCTCGAGCACGGCGCGAAGAAGAAGCACGCCTACGACGCGAAGCAGAGGAAGCCCGCGTACGACGCGAAGAAGAAGAGGCCCGCGTACGACGCGAAGAAGAGGAAGCCCGCGTACGACGCGAAGAAGAGGAAGCCCGCGTACGACGCGAAGAAGAAGAGGCCCGAGCACGACGCGAAGAAGAAGAGGCCCGAGCACGACGCGAGGAGGAGGAACCGCGTCGTCGCGGTGGGCTCCGTGGTGCGATGGATCGACTGCGTGGGATGGTTGGGCTTGGTGGGGACGATGCTCCGCCGATAGCCCGAGAAGGAGAGAACCAGCCTACCCGGGAGCCGGAACGCGAGCTGGCGCCCCCGCTCGGGTCTCGCAACAACCGTTCGGAAAATCAGCGTCAGTTCATGAAGGACGACTTCATCAAGATGTGGGAGAAAAAGATCGGCCGTGAAATGACCCCTGAGGAGCTGAAAACCCTCGATCGAGGGTGCATCGGTGTTACAGCGGTGCGCCTCGGCGTGGATGGTAACCCGCCGCTGAATCTCTCCTTTGATGACCCTATTGCACATCAGGCGATTGCGAAGGCTCAGAAAGTGTTGGCGCCCGGCGATGCAGCCAACGGCAGGGTGTCGGAGGCAAAGCATTTACTTGCGGATGCGCGCCGAAACCTCGCAAAAATACTAAGGGATGGTGCAACCGAGGACTCCCAAGTCGTGAGAGACGCGCGCACGAGAGTCGAGAGGAATGAAAAGAACGTAGCGGAAGCCGAAGCCACTGCAAAGAAGACTTGGGCGAAGATATCCGACGAATACAAAGCGGAAAAAGCCAGGACGGAGGCGAAAATCGAAGGTGGTATGCGCACCTTCGAGAAGGTATCGAAGTATGCGGAGAAGTTCAACGCGATTCTTGCGACCAAGCCAGCAAATGTCATGGAATTCATGCGACTGGTGAAGGCGGATAAGGACCTCGCGCAGTTGAGCAACGTGGATACGTGGCTGCCGGACGGCAATCCGTCGGAGTGGGAAGCTGTCATCTTCTCCAAACACTTCTGGTCCGGCAGCCGTGACGGCGTACCCGATCCCGCACGCTTTGCCCCCGACCCGATCACCGGCCAGGTGAGTATGTCGGGCCAGTTCACCACCGCGAGTCGCGGCTATATCAACTTCGACTACGGTTGGTACGACCCGCAATCAAAGAGCTGGTGGCATGCCAACCATATGGAGTACACAAATGCTGATAAGCGGGCATCGAGTCCGATGAAAGTTTATCAGAGTTCCCCGAGGACATTCTTCACCGGCTACACGGATTTCGACAGTTCGGTGATTTCTATCGGATTCGTGCGTAGGCCGCCGCAATGACCATCGATACCGACGACCTTGTGAGGAATTATGGATCTTGAACAATACGTCAACAGCACCGTCACTCTGTACGGTTTAGCCGAGGATGCCATGGCCGGGGCCATCCTTCTGTGCGGCCCGAGTTCCCACGTCTATATCGATGGACTTCAAGAATGGAGCGATAGTGACCGGTACAGCGCCTTCGAGGTCACCGGCATGCTCGTCAAGGAGGGTGATGACGCCGATCTCGTCTCCGATGACGGCAGCGTAGCGCACGGTATCGGAGAGCATTATGTGATGAAGAACCCTACTTGGGAACGCATCTCCTGAATCCGGCGGATTACATCGACAGAATTCCGCCGAGCTTTGACCGAGGATGACGACGGCGCGGCCGAACAGCCGACGGCCGTTGCTCGGCGCCCGCTCCATCGCCATGCCGACCGCGGCGGACCATAGCATCAGATCATGGCGCGCACCTGCCCCTGCGGCTCTAGCGGTCAGTGCTGTCGAGTGATACAGGGTGCCGGGGGTGTGAATGGCGTGCTGCAGGCCGACATGGGCGTCGCGTCAGAAGCGCTGCATGACGTGCTGCCGCCGCACCGCACTGCCGCCGGAGCGTACGAATATCTCGTCGACCGCTGCCACCGCTCGCCACGCGCAGCGAATCTGGTTGCGCCGCACCAGCGAACGGTCTTCGAAGGTGATCGGCGTGCCGGTGTCGGCCAGGTCGTGGAGGCAGATGCCGTCCAACAACTGGGTGCGTGAGGCCGCGTCTACTCCACACGTGCCACCACGGGTCGAGTACACCTCACCAAGCCGAGTTGGGCCAGGCCATGCCGAGCCGTTTCGTGACCCCAGATCAAACCCGGGCGCCAATTACCTTGTCCCATAGGGCGTTCGACCGATGACGCTCCGCCCACTCGGCGGCGTCGGATCGGGTGGCCGGAGTCAACCGGCTGCGGGTACTGCTCGGCTCGATCTTCCCCGCACCGGAAGCCGCGTTCGACCACTCGAACCGGACCCCGGTTGTTCGGCGGTGAAGGATGACGCATCCTGTAGGGCGAGCGGCACTCGACGGGTCCGGACACTCGTCAGACGGTCCGGACGCTCGTCAACGGTGTTGCTTACGTAGTGAAGAGAAGAAGCTCGTTGGCCAGTCGCCACACAGGCGGGCGTTCTGCCAGCGGATGAGTGGAGGACCTATGAGAGAGATCCACCCTGACGTTCAAGCCGCGCTCGACACGTCGCGGGAGTTGCGGCACCGCGTTGCCGACATGCGCGAACGAGCCGATCGGATCTTTGCGCGGCGCCCGTCCCCGAGCGGCTTGGTCATCCCCGAGGTCGACGCGATGGGACGGCTGCGCGATCTGTATCTGGCGCCAGGAACCTGTGCCCGGTTCGACAATCAGGAACTGGCCGCCGACATCATGGCCGCCATCAAGGAGAGCGCCGCGGACGCGAAGCAGCAGTACAACATTGCCATGAACGACCCCGCCAATCTGCCGCGCCCGCTCGAGGAAATCATGCGGGAACGCCAAGCCAGAACCGAGGCGGACCAGCAGGTTCCCAACTTTGGGAAGGCAGAACAATGAACCTGGAATAGGTGGCGGGAAGGATTGACCAAACATGCCCAACTACTTGGATGTTAGGCCGGAGGAGCTGCGCGAAACCGCCAAGCAGCACGATCTCGCCGCCGCAAACATCCGGAAGTGGGGTGAGATCCCAGACGGTTGGCTCGCCGGATTCGAATCTTCTTACGGCAAGATGGCCGACCCGGTGCGGGCATCTCTGGTGGACTACTACAACAGGCGCCACGACAAGGCGGAACGCCTCGCCGCTAACCATGAGCGGACGCGAGACCGATTGATCGCGGCGGCAGCGGCACTCGAAGACACCGACCGTACCAACGGGGGCGACATCGTCCGGACGGGTGATGTCGACCGGGAGGGGCCGCCGGTCGGTCCGACACCCGGCGCACCCCCGGATCCCGTGGCGAGGGTGGACACCAGCCCGGTCCACGACACCCAGCCGGAGCAGCCTTCCGCCACCACACCCGCCGCCCCTGGCATGCCGGACGAGACCGGCCACCCCACCCAGGTTGCCCCGCCACCGCCCGCATCGGCACCGCAGACCTACGACACCGCGCCCGCCGGAGCTTCCGCACCGACCTGGACGACACCGCCCACGATCGACATACCGATGACGCCGCCCACGATCGGCATACCGGAGCCGGACGCCGACATACCCGGAACTCCGGCGGTCGAGGCGAACAACGCCCCAGACATGGTCAGCGACGCGAACAATGCCCCAGGCTTGGTCGGCGACGCGAACGATGCGGCGGGCATGACCGGCGGGATAGGTGCACCGCTGGTGCCGGGCCCGTTCGCGGCAGCAGTCGGCGATGCGGGCATGGCCCGCGCATTGCCGACACCACTGGCGACGGGCCCCTTCGCGGCAGCGGTTCACGTGGCCGAGGACAAGCAGACGCTACCGTCGTTCGTGGTAGGCGAACAGACTGAAGACGACTTGGTACTTGCCCGCACTCTGCTCGCCGCAACCCTTGCCGCCGTAGCTGATTCGGCGCACCGTCTGGAATGGGCGGTGGCGGTGCTGCGCACCCCCGTCGGGCCCGTCGTTGTGCTGACCTCTACCGAGGGCCGTGGCTGGCTGCCTCCCGGACTGTTCCTGCCGTCGGAGGTCCTCGTCCCATGGAAGTGGGTCGATGCCGCCCTCACCAACGCGGGTCGAGAGGCCATCGCGGCATTCGAGGGCACCACCGACCCGGCCAGGATGCTCGCCGAGTTCGGCCGAAAGATGCGTCACATAGGTACCCGAATCAGCGCCCTGGTGTCGTCCGTGGCAATCCCCGACGCCCTGCGCGCAGCCCTCGGCGCAAATGTCGCCGTCGAGGACTGGGTGTCGGCGGTCGAGTCCGCCGTCGACTTCACCTTGCCCGGTGTCGGACTGGTCGACCGGCTCGCGCTGGCCGGCTCGGACGAGTTGCTGCGACAGGCTGCGACGGTGCCCGAAACGGAAATTCGGGCCAAGTGCCTCGAACTGGCGCAAGCCGCGGATGCGCGAGTCCGCGCGGCCGTCTCCAGCATCGACGCGGAGCTCTCCACACACCGCGCCCTGCGGCAACGGATCCTCGATGCACTACACGCTGGTTTGCCCATCCCGGCGAGCTGGTGGGATCAGATGCGCGCTGCCGATGACACGGCGGCGGCGACACTGCGGTCGCGGCGGGTGGACGTGTCCCATGTTCCCGCCGACGTCCGCCTGGACTTATCCGACACGGAAGCACTGCGCGGCATGGTTTTCGAGCGCCGTGCCGACGAACTGTTGCTGTTGCTCGCCATAGGCGAATCCGACCGGCAGACTCTGCGCGACGCGTTCTATACCTACGGCCAGATAACTGAGCACCCAATGTTCTCGGCGACAGCATCTGTAGTGGCGACGCGGACAGCAGGAACGACCGATCCAGGTTGGGCGGTCCCGAACGTCGAGATTGCGCGCAATGTCGGGCCAGGCGCCTACGGCGTCAGTTCCGTCAGCGTCAATTTCGTCGATCGCGGCGGAGCTCCGTCGTCCATCGCTGATTTGCTGAGAGGTCCGGCGGAGTCCGAGGGCTCCGGCGAGCAGAGGAGAGCCTGATGGGAAAAGCAGAAGAAGTTGTCGATCAGATAGAAGGCTACGACACTTATGGTGGCGGCGGTTTCAACAAGGGCGAGGCCGAGAAATCACTGAAGGCTCTGCATGAATTGAATGCAGCCGATTTCAAGAAGGTTGTGAATGATCTCGACCCCGGCATTTCACAAATGCTCTTCAACGCATCCCGCAGCAACAATTTGCATGAAAAAGAAGAATACAGGAAAATTGTAGCCGCGATCAAGTCCGGCGATACGACAGATGTCGAAAGAGACAAGACTGCGGCGGCGACAGCGGCGGCGACAGCGGCCGAGACAGCGAAGTTCGAGAAGTACGGCAAAGTCGGAATAGACGACGAGAGCACACATCTGGAGCGAGTTAAATTGTGGCGGCCGAAGGGCCGCAGTGCCGCTCTGGATTTGCTGATCACGGACACCGAGTTCACAATGCAGCGGGGATTCGATACAATCGCCATTAGTGATCCGAAATCCGCGCCCGACTTCACCAAAGTGCTCGAAGGTAACGACGTCACGACCGTGGATGGCTGGTCACACATCAGAAACGAGCACACAAGCCTGAAAACGCAACTGACTGACCGGCAGGATACATACAAAAAAGCTCACGGTGAGGTCAAAATAGAAACCCTCGACACTGAGCTACTGGGCAAGCAAACCGTCAAGAACCTCGTGACAATCAAGGAAGAACTCGACAAGCACCTCAAGTACGAGCCGCCTACCACGAGGGAGGGCGACAATCTCACGGAAAGCTCCGGGGGCCCTGCCCAGTCCCAAACACGGGTCACCGTCTACGCGAAGCACACGGACGCGAATAACAAAGAGCTTGTTGTCGGCAGCTTCTACCTGACCCCTGAAGCGGAACAGCGTTACTACGTCAGACACATCGACGAGGCTGCCGAGAAATGGCATAGCGATTACAAGAAAGCGATCGAGGAATTCCAGAAGAAGGCTGCGGCGGTCGACACAAAGAATGACGACGCCGACGACCACAGCGGCGGTAAAGACACCAAAGGTGGTAAGGACACCAAAGGTGGTAAGGACACGTCCGGCACCACCGGCACCACAGGCACCACCGGCACGACAGGCACCACCGGCACGACAGGCACCACCGGCACGACAGGCACCACCGGCACGACAGACTTCACGGGCGAATTCAAGGACCTGCTCACCACAGGGGAGGAGGGCGCGGACGGCTCTGTCCTCCCGGCTTCGGACACCAGCACAACCGGCGATTCCACTGGCGATGGGTCCAAGAACGACGCTCTTTCCCGTATCGAAGCAATGATGAGCGGGATCGGCACGCAGCCGCAGGTCACGCAGGCGGGCGGGTCGAACTCCGGGGCGTCGGGTGGGGGGCAGGGTTCCGGATTCAATCCGATGTCACTGCTGGGTCCGCTGATGGGGATGGGTGGGATGGGTGGTGGTCTAGGTGGGGACAAAGCCACCGCGGCCAGCTCGCAGATCGCCGAGGAGAACGCGAACCTTCGCAGACGTCTGCGAGAGGCCGAGCAGGGCAAGGCAACTGCGTCGGCGACCGCGACGACTCCTGGTGCACAGGCACAGGCGGTGCCTGCGGTGGCAGCCGATCCGACGGCACCACCGCCACCGGCGACTGGGCCGAACGCCAAGGTGGATTTGAAGTTGGAAGGTGCTTCGCCACAGCAGGTGTCGTCGGCGGTGGCAGAGGCGGTGCAGAAGGCGATGAACGACCCGACTGGCGATGCGCGCTCCGCCTACCAAGGCACGCGAGGAGATTCGACTACGTGGCGCCCGGTCGAACTCGCCGATCTGAAGACCGGCGATGTCGTGGAGTGGGAGGATCGCAGCGGCGTGCTCGTGAAGACCGACGATGGCTGGGGCATCATCTCCAACAAACAGGTGGTGCCGTTCAATCAGCACTTTCCGCCGGACGATGGCCATGGCCGTTTCGGCGCATTCGTACGTTTCGCGCACCCGAGTGGCGCCGACCTCGACAACTCCGGACAAGCGCCTGCCGCGCCGCCCGCGGTTGCGGCACCCGCCTCACCGCCGAGACCGCCGGCCGTTCCCACGCCTACCGGGATCTGACGTGAACGTGGTACTTGACGTGACCGTAGGAGCATCGGTGCCACGGTCGGCCGATTCCTCCGCACTCGCCGCCCTGCCTCAAATCACCGGACCCACCCGACAATTCCGACGATGGTGACGGCTGGAGCTGCCGGAGATCTCCTGGTCGACTTGGCCGAGCGGTTGACGCTGCGTTGCGATCCGACGCCCCTGCGAGCCATGGTGGAACGCGCTTCCGGCGGGCAGTTGGAGCCACTAGCGCCGGATGGACGCCGGGCCAGCACGCTGACCGCCTCTGGTATTCCGCTCGAAGTCAGTGTGACCGGCGGTCTAGGCAAGGTCGCACCCGCCCTTCGCTATGTCACCGAGACCGCGACGCAACAAACGGAGTTCGGCCCTCGCGTCGCTGCTCAAGTCGCGGCTATTCGGGATCTCGTCGCATGGTTGCCGAACGCGGATGAGGCGGTCGCAGACATGCTGCAGACCTTCGTCTCAACGCTGTATCCCGATCCGGCGACAGTTTCGGGACTGCATCGCTCCCCCACGTGGATAGGGGTCGTCCACCATGCCGCGGCGCCACATCATGCAGCCCGCCTCAAGGTATACGGCGGTCCGAAGATCGTGCCGGGGGCGCTGGACCGGTTGTGCAGTGCATGGCCGGGATTCGCCGGTTTGGTGTCCGTACCCGACCACGAGCTGCTCTTCAAGCCTGTCGGTGCTGCGCTCGAGGTGGACGCGCGAGGCGAGGTAAACCACAAGATCTACCTGAGGGCCCGGCTCGACGACGTCGCCGTGCCGATGAAAATGGTCCGCTACTTTGGTGATCCGGCATGGGAAGTGCTGTCCGAGCTCGTTCGGTGTGGCATCGACGCGGCCGAACTCCACCGGCAGAGATTCTTCGTCTGCTGTTCGCGCGGTACCGGCGCCCCCGCCTTCGGGCTCACCCTGATCCCGAAGGAACACGACGACATGACGTGGCTCGTACGCGAACTCGCGTCCCGGCATTACGGCACCCCCCATGCCGTCGACGCCCTCGCCCTGGCAGCAGAATCGTGTGGGGCTACCTTGCGTTACTCGGGAGTCGGATTGGGCTCCTCCGCCGACCACGGCGTCGACAAACTCAACGTCTACGGGACACCCACATGGGGACCCTGTAGTGCATAAGCGATTGACTGCGGGGAGTTCCCCACTCCGGGAAGGCCCATACTCGGGTGCGAGCCGGTTTCCCGAAGGTGCGGCCACTAGTTCCTGTGAGGTTCCCATCGCCGAGTTCACCACTGACTTCGGCGGGTTTCGACGCGCCGTCCCACAGGCCGTGCACCGGATGCCCGCCGCGTTTCCCTCCGCACTGCTCAGCTCTGGTCGATCGTTGACGCTGCGCGGTGCGGGACATTCCGTTGATGGGCAGACTGTCACCGATGGTGAACTACTCGTCACCTACGCGCCGGACACCGCGGCCGCGCAAATACGGGACGTTGGCGAGGGCCTGATCGAAACACCCGCCGGTATGAGCTGGTACGAGCTGGAGCGTTACCTGAACCGCCACGCCAGAGCCTTCCCTGTGCTGACCGACTACCTGCACTTATCGGTAGGCGGAACCCTCTCGGTGGGCGGCATCGGAAGCAACTCGGTGCGGTACGGCATGCAGGTCGATCACGTGGAGCGGATCCAGCTGACCGACGGAACAGGAGCCAGCCGATGGTGCTCGCGGACCGACCATCCGGAGCTGTTCCGGTTCGCACTCGGCGGGCTCGGTACCGTCGGACTGATCGAACGGGCCGTGCTGCGCACCGTGCCGTACCACAGCAACAGCCACGTGCACCGCGCGCAACATGCCGCACTGAACGAACTCGTCGAGCACACCGAACGGATCGCACAGCGCGAAGATGTCGACATCTACTTCGCGTCCCAGCGCGGCAGCATGCTCCGCTCCACCACCGGCTGGAGCGGCAGCGATCTGCAGCGATGCGGCGACGAGAACTGCGCGATTGTGGCCCGCTTACCGTTCAAGATGCACCATGAAGTCACACGGATGGCCACTCAGCCCTCGGACCACGTGCGCCTGTGGACCGATTACCTCGTGCCTGCCGGGCAGCTCGCACCGATGGTCGCGGCCGTGGAGGCACTACAACACCGAGCTCCGCTGAACCGTGGTCTCTCGGCCTTGTACATCTTGATCGTGCGACGCCCCTCCGACCCAACCCAATTCGCCTTCGCCCCAGTCGGCACTGCCCCTGTCTCGATCGGACTGGGCGTGTACACCTGGATCGACCGCGACCCGGCCGCCATCGCCGCCACCCGCCAAGTGTTTCGCGACCTTCTGGCTCGCTGCTGCGAGCTGGGCGGACGTCCTTACCTTTATGGCGTCAACGACATCGACGACTCGCTGGCCGAGCGACTCTACGGAACCGACCTGGATCAGCTTGCAAAGCTGCGCTCCTCGCACCGACTGGAACACATCAACGCCCACCTCCCGCTCGTGAAGGCCACCGTGCCTACCTGATCCTGGCCGGGTCCAGGGTTCCTCCCTGTTTTCAGTCGCCTTCGTAGACCGTCTTGAATGCGTTCTCGGTCAGTCTGACCGGTCTCGCCAGGGTGGATCCGTCGGAGTCGACCATCGTTATCGGCGTGCCGCTGGTGAGAGATCGCGTTCCGTTGGTCGTAAAGGCGATGATCTCGTCGAAGTACACCACGCCGAATCGAGCCAGCGGATTGAACGGGGCGTTGAGCTGGCTTCGGCTGATACCCGCGTCGATTGTGACGGCTGGCGGGAATCCGGTATCCATCTGGAAATTCATGGTCTGGGACGTTGTTTCGTTGGCCAAGAAGTAGGCTGCGGTGCCGGCGGAGTTGGTTTGCAGGCACAGGGTGGCGGTAATCGCATCGCCTGGGCTGACCGGAAGGGCGACTTGCGTTCCGTTGTGGATCTGAATCTGAGCGGTGACGTTCTGGGCGGGATCGACGGTCATTTCCACATGGACATCGAGGAACCCGAGGCCGAGGAATGTGTGGAAATGATTCGGCTCCATGCTGGTGGGCCGGTGGTTCAGGTTCGGTATGGTCCAGGTCGCAAACAGCTCGACGAACGGCTCGGTGCTGAACAGCGTGTATCCGCAATCGTCTCTTTGCGACAGGCCGAAACTCGCTTCCCCGGTGACAGGCTCCGTCGGCGTATCGGCGGGGATCAGCTCGGGCTCCAAGTGCTCGAAACTACCGTAGCGGCGCGCGCCCTGCTCCCACAGCGCTGACAGCCCTGGCTGTGTCCGAGGGTCAGGGCGCGGCGGCAGCCCGTGCCGCGCGAGATCTGTTCTGGTCGCGACGAGCGCGTCGAAACCCTGTGGCGCAGGCGGGAAGACCCGCGCTCCATTCGTATTGGGGACGACTTTTCCGACCATGACATCCGTCCTTCCTGCCGTTGCTCAATGCATTCGGATTGAAAGAGACATCCACTCGCGCTCCCGCGCAGATCGAACGATCCAGATCATCAGTTTTGCGCACAATCGATCATCACGCGCTTCGGCCTCCGGTTCGACGAGTCGGATCCTATGCCTATTCGACAGCAATGCACCGCCGCTACCGGCTAGCCACACTCATATCGAGTGATTCCACGAGCGTCTCACCGACGTCGAACACAACTGCGGTGATCTTCGGCTTGGCCTTTTCCCAGCAGAAGAGTTCTTTGTCAGTCTTAACGACCGCTTGGGCGGGGTGCGGCGACGTCAAGCGAGCCGTAGGACGAACCAAGCTGCTGTGTGGGGCCTCGGAAGGTTTTGCGGTAGGCCGAGGGGGTGGTGCCGATGGCGCGCCAGAATTGTTCGCGCATGGTGACCGCGCTGCCGAATCCGCAGAGTTCGGCGATGCGGTCGATGGGGTAGTCACTGGTTTCGAGCAGGCGCTGTGCCATGACCGTGCGCTGGGTAGCCACCCAGGCGGCGACGCCGGTGCCGACGGTGTCACTGAAGCGGCGGGTGAAGGTGCGGCGACTCATGTTGGCGCGGGCGGCGAGCCGGTCGACAGCGAGGTCCTCGTCGAGGTGTTCTATGGCCCACCGCAGTGTGCTCGTCAATGGATGCTGGGAACCCGTTGCGGGCAAGGGGTGTTCGATGAACTGCGCCTGCCCGCCCTCGCGATGCGGTGGGGTAACCAGGCGGCGTGCGACCCGGTTGGCTAGTTCGGCGCCGTGTTGGCGGCGCAGCAGATGCAGGCAGGTGTCGATCGCGGCCGTGGTCCCCGCCGAGGTGACGATGTCGCCGTCGTCGACGTAGAGGGATTCCCTATCCAGCAGTACATCCGGGAACCGGCGGGCGAACACATCGGCCCATTTCCAATGGGTGGCCGCCGGTCGGTGCGCCAGTAGACCGGTGTCGGCGACGACGAACGCACCCAGGCACAAACCGACCACTCGCGCACCGTTGTCGTGGGCGATGCGGATCGCGTCGATGATGGCAGGCGGGGCCGGTAGGTCCGGATCCGGCCAGCTGGGCACGATCACCATCGACGCACCCGTTACCTCGTCGAGGCCGTGACCGGTCGAGACAGTGAACCCCGCGGTCGTGGTGATCGGCGCCGCCTCGGGCGTGCAAACACGGATTTCGCACGGCGGCAACTCAGGTGAGGGCTGTTCCTCGCCGAATACCAGGCACGGCACCGACAGGTGGAAAGGGTTGATCCGGTCGAACGCCACGACGGCGATCACATCCACCGCTGTCCTCCCCGCAACCTCGTTGGCCCAATTCCGTTGATTGTAGGCACACGAGCCACTGTCGGGCGGGGGCCGGTCACGAGATCGTGGACGCCGACCCTGATATCCCGTGAAAGGAACCCCATGAATTCGCTCGCTCCGAAGCGTGCTCACCACATGCGTCGCATCACTCGCACCATCCTGCCCGCGCTGGCGGTGGCAGTCTCGGCAACCGCGTGCGAGAACACATCTGCCGCCCCCGCACCCGCCACGACTTCACCGACACCGGCCTCGACCGCGCAGGCACCGGCCAACGCCCCTGCCATCTCATTCCCGTCCGGCGATCTGGTCTGGCGCGACCTTCCCGACAGCGGCGGCGTCGAGTTCGCCGATGTCCGCGGCGACCTCGCCGGGCACGGACCGTATGAAGCCTTCGTCAAATTCCCTGCCGGAAAAGACAATCCGATGCACTACCACACGAGCGACCTGCCAACTGTCGTGCTCAGCGGTACGTTTTATGCCGTCTTCGACGGCAAGAGGATCGAGTACCCTGCCGGGTCCTTCTACACCCTTTCCGCCGGCATCCCCCACCTGAGTGGATGCGAACCCGGCACCGAATGCCTGCTCTTCCAATACCAAACCGATAACTTCGACCTCGTCCCCACAGCTGCCCGCTGACCCCTTGCACCGGAGGCTGTCCAGCCCGGGCGGGACAGCCTCTCCGCACGTCTCCACCCCGCGACCCGCAGACCTTTGCGAAAGATCCGGCTGGCAAGTCCGCAACCAACCCCGCCAAGCCGCAGGCCACTCACACCGAGCCGTCCGCATTCATGTCCGGGTCGACGCGGCGCAGCGCTGACGCCAGCCATTCGGTCCGGCGGTGCTCGGCCGGCATCGCAGCCAGCCCCTGTGTCGCCTCCCCGATTGCTTCGGCCGTGTGCCCCAGCAGCGCCAGAACGCCACCGCGCTGCACGGCCCCGAATCCGGTGCTCCACCAATACATCGACGCGGGAGGGTCGATGCCGTCCGCCGCTTCGATCGCCGCATCGGCCAGGGCGAGCGCGCGTTGCGCTTCGCCCGTCTCTCTGTGCGCGGCCAACAGCTCAGCACGCCGCATTCGCCCGTAGGCGGTGATGATGGGGTGTGCGTCCCGCACCGCCAGCGCGGCGTCCGAAAGGGCGACAACCGCGCCGTAATTCCCCGCGCTCACAGTCACGTAGCCGAGAAAACCCAGGCTGTGCGCAAGCCGGTCCGGATCGCGGGACGCCTTCGCCAGGTTCACGGCCGTGCCGAGGCTGCGCCGGGCGGCGGCGTCGGCTCCGATCGCGTGCTCCAGCCATCCCCGATATTGAACGACCTCGGATGCGATGCCCGCCGACGCTTCGGCGCGCGCTGAACGCGCCTGGCCCGCAAACGTCTCGGCCATCTCCGCCATACCCCGGACAGCGGGTAGAACCGTCAAAGCCCCTGCCGCGTCCTCGATTCGGCGCGTAGCTGCCAGCACCACCCCTACGTCGGACAGGGCGGCGGTGTCCACACCGGCTGGCATTCGCGCCACCGCCGTCAGCCGTCCCAGGTCCACGTCCAGCACCCTGTCGTAGGCAGCGGCGACACCGGCAGGCACCGGGCGCTGGCCGGTCTCGATCAGCGACAAGTACGCCTTGCTGTAGTAGCTCCGCTCGGCCATCGCGCGCAGCGAGATACCCGCTGCCTCGCGAGCGGCACGCATCAGCGCACCGGGTTCCATAGGACCAGCCTAACGCGCATTGTCCGGTGTAGACGGCTGTGGACGCCGAACTACCCGGTTCCCGAACTATGCACGCCTAGCGTATTTTTCAGCCCAGCCTCCGGGTCGATGCCTTGGTAGTCCCCGGCGGTGGGTGCATACCAACCGGACGACTGAAGGGGGCGCGAGGTGGACGCGATCGGATGGATAGATCCGTCGTCGCCGATACCGGAATGGGATTCGGCGCAGGTGCGGCGGTTGGCACGGCGGTTGGGATACGCGCTGCGGTGGGCCGATCCTGGTTCACCGCTCGGCCTGGCCGAACAGGTCGAGTCCTCGGGGGCCGATGTGCTGCTGTTGTCGTCATCGGCGCATGCGGACGTGCTGACGTTGGATCGGGTGATGGCGACCGTCGATGTCGAATGTGCCGCTCCTCGCGCATCCTTCGGCCGCTGGTCGCCGGTCGCCGGAGTCCACCGATGATCATGCTCGGGTGGGTGGCCGTGATCGGGCTACCTCTGGCCGTGGTCTTCGCGGTGATCTTCTTGCCCGAGCGCATCCCGAAAGAGCGCACGGTGGAAGCGATTCGGCAGCGGTTGGAGGATGAGGAATCCGGCCGCCCGGTGGGCGCGCAGCGTGTCGTCCGTTCCTGTCACACCTGGCAGGCAGGGCTCATCTTCGGGCGTGGTCGTCGATGATCCCGGTGAGTAGGTTGACCAGCTGGCGGCGCTGGTCTCCCGAAAGGGCGGCGAGCAGTTCGTCCTGGGCACGGTCGAGCCTACGGTCCAACTCCTCGAGATGATCGGTGCCCGGTTCCGTAATGGTGACGACATTGCGGCGGCGATCGCCGGGGTCGGGGCTGCGATCGATCAGACCACGCTCGGCCAGGTCATTGAGCGCGGCCACGATATCGCTGCGATCGATGCGGGTGCGGCGGCCGAGGTCTGCCTGACTGGCGGGACCGAACTCACACAGAGTGGCGAGCAGCGCGTAGTGATGCCGACGTGACCCGGTATCGGCAAGGGCACGCTCGGTGGCGCGATCAGCCAGGACAGCGACCTGGTTGACCAGCCGGGTCGGCAATCCGCGCAACCTGCTCGCTGCGCCGTCATGCGCTATCTCCATGCGCCCAATCTACCAACACTTGTTGGTGACACCCACAACCGCTATTGTTGGTGTCACCCACGTTGGGGTGACCAACAATAATGCCGAAAGGGCCGCCCGATGAACAAGCTCCGCCGCACACTCCCGATCCTTGCGTTGCCGTTGGCGCTACTGGCTACCGCGTGCTCGACCGGCGCCACCGCGACCGAGGATGACTCCACCCGGCGTCAACTGCGAGAACTGCTGGACCGTCAGGAGATCCAGGCCTTGGTCGACCGTCTCGCAACCGCCCTCGACGAAGGTCGATTCGACGCGTTCAACACGATCTACACCGCCGACGTGAAGGCCGAATCCCCCGGCGGCGAGGCGCAAGGACGTGATGCCGTGATCGCGCTGGCCAGCCGGAACCATTCGAACGAACGGCGAGCTCCGCACTACATCAGCAACGTGCAGATCGACTTGGCGGGCGACCACGCGGCGGTCCGTACGAACGCAGTCCTCGCGATCGTTCCGACATCCACCGTGGACGGCAAGATCGCCCCGGAACCCCTGTTCACAGCGGGAGGGACCTACCGATTCGATGCCGTCCGCACTCCCGAAGGCTGGCGATTCTCACGCGTGGAAACCGCACTTGTCTGGACCACAGGCACCCTGCCGTCCTGATCCGGTCACACCGATTCCCGGACTCCTGGCCGACGCGACTACCGCCATGGACGCATCTGGCCGCCGCCGCGTCGGCCATGTTCGATGCGGAACGCTGGAATCGACTGATTGCCTTCATGTTTCGGACCTCCTCAGGCCATCCGGTCGAGCAATAGGGCAAGAACCTCATCAGCGGGCTTCATGGCGGCGATCCTGCGCGCCATCTCGGACGCGGCCACCGCGAACGACGGGGTGCCCAGGACTCGAACGGCGGCAGCACCTGCCTGGCGGGGATCTTGGATGACCGCTGCGGCTCCCACCGCTGCCGCGCGTTCGGCATTGAGCGGCTTGTCCAAGCCCAGCGGCAGGATGACCATCGGAACAGCCGCACCCAACACCGAAAGCACTGTGCCCGCACCTCCGGAGGTGACCACCACATCAACCCCGTCCAGCAGGTAGCGCATGGGGACGAAACCCGTCACGTGGACCCGGCTCGCGTCGACGGTGAGATCCTGCGGGTCCGACGCGGGGTTGACGGCCACAACGACATTCACATCCTGGTCGAGGAGCGACTCGATAATCGCGGCGAGCGTGCCCCCAGGTCGATCCGTGCACCGCCGAAGAACTCGGCCACCGTCGCCAGACTCATATCGGTACTGGCGTCGGCCCCGGTACGGCGGTGCACTTCGGCTAAGGCCGCCCCCAGCGTCGCACCGGCCGAGAGCACCTCGGCGGGAGCGACGATGTCGGCGACGGATCCGTGGGTCAGAAAGGCGGTGACGTGCCCGGCCCGGCGGGCCGCTCTTTCGAGCGGGACCAGTGGCAGCAGATGGCCATGAGCGGGCGTGCTGGAGAACAGAATTCGCGTGCGCATCACTGCGCCGTCGCTGACGTCGACAGCGGCGATGCTTGATCACCCGAGGCAGGGTTCGGTTCTGGCAAGAAGTCCAGTAGCAGTTCGTTGACTTGGTTCGGTGCCTCGAGTTGCATCCAGTGGCCGATGCCGTCGAGACGTTCATATCGCCACGACCCTTTGACGTACTTCTCGTTGCCGAGCATCGATTGCTCGGTGAGGAACGCGTCGTCGCTGCTCCACACGCCCATCATCGGTGCGAGTACCGGTGGAAGGACGGGTGGATCGACGAGGAACTCCGGTCCGGCTCCGGTGCGGTACAGCCCCAGGCTGGTGCTGAGCGCCCGCGGGTCACGCATCCGTTCGATGACCTCGAGCAGGTCCGGATGGCTGGCGAGCCATTGCCGGGTGTTGGCGAAATCGTCTTGCGAGAGCCAGCGTTCGGCGATGCCCAAGGACTGGAACAGCAGGAAATACCAGGACTTCTCGCGTTGCGGCAGGCCTGCGCCCACTACCGCCGCCGGAGTTCCGACCGACAGGGTGGTAAGGCTGTCGACCCGCTCGGGATGCAGCCCGGCGAGCAGCACCGACAGCGAGGCACCCCAGTCGTGTCCGATGACGTGGGCGCGCTGCACGTCGAGGTCGTCCAGCACGCCCACCAGATCGGCGACGTACTCGGCGAGCTCGTACTGCGCCAGTTCCGTGGGTTTGTCCGAGGACCCGAAGCCACGCAGATCAGGCGCGATCGTGCGAAAGCCAGCGGCATTCAACACCGGCACCTGGTAGCGCCACACGGCGTGGGTGTCCGGATAGCCGTGCACCAGCAGCACATCCGGGCCCGACCCGCTGACCTGTACCCGCAGTTCGATGCCATTGGTTTCGATACGCATTACTTCGCTCCGATCACGGTGAGCAGCTCGGCACGGAACGGGCCGGGCTCGGGATAGCCGGCAGCACCGCTGCCGAGTTCCTTGATTCGATCGAGCACGCCGGGTCGCGCGAGCGTTTCCTCGGGGCTGCTCAGTCCCGAACCGACATCGCCGAAGGCCCGCAGTACGTCGGGATCCCACAGCTTCGCGGCCTCCAGCGCCTGCCGCAGGTTCCAGTCCTCATCGTCGGTCCGATAGGTGATGCCGTCTTGATAGGGGATGGCGTCGATTTCCAGGTCGATCTGAGCGAGTCGATGCAGATCCCAGGCGGCCGAGGCCTGCTGGGTGGGTCCGAGCGTGGCGTTGGTGATCTCGTCGAACCGGAGTGCGAGCTTCTCCCGATCGCCGATGCCGACCTCGCGCAGCACGTCCCGCAGCAGCAGGCCGTGTGACATGCCCATCGTGAGGCCGAAGCCGAAGGTGGGATTGGTTGTCGCCCAGGCATCTCCGATGCTGAGCAGTCCGGTCACCACCGGCTTGCCGTCGACGATGAAGCGCCGGTGCCGGGCCTCCATACCGGACATGGCCAGCACCCCGGTAAGGGGCTCGCCGTGCGAAGCCCACTGCGCCATACCGGGATACAGCGCTGCGACCCGCTGCCAGACCTCCGGCTCGCTCAATGCCCGCATGGCGCGGTCCTTGGCCGAGACGAACAGGGCAAGGGCCCAGGTTCCCGCATCGCCGGGAACGGTGGTCAGCCCCAGACTGTCGTGGTGTTCCAGCGGCCACGCTGCCTGTTCCGGATAGGATCCGTCGGCGGACCGGAAGTAGCGGCTGTAGGCCAAGAACCCGGTCTCGTGCTTGTCCAATACCGGGGTGGCCGCGCCGATGTCGGTGAGCATCTTGCTCGCGGGAGAATTGCGGCCAAGGGCGTCGACGACCAGGTCGGCGTGGATCTCCTCGCCCTGCGCGGTCCGCACGCCGGTGATGTGCGGGATCCCGGAGGCCGCCGCGCCGTCGGTCAGGAATCCAGCGACCGCGGTGCCCCGGATCACGGTGACCCCGGCCCGCGCGGCGGCATTGCCGAGTCCCTGCTCGATGACGGGCCGGCGAGCGGCGAGCGTGTCGAACCGTTCGTCGCCGGGTTTGCGGCCGCCGATCGCCGCCAGATCGAAGGCGCCGTCGAGCATATTGTGGGTCCGCGCGCCCAGCGCCCGCAGCTCGGTGATGGCGTCCGGCAGTTCGGTCGAGAGCAGCTGATACCCCCCGGGCAGCATGATGTGCGGATGCCGGAACTGGTTGACGCCCGGTCGCCGCCACTGGTCCCAGGCCTGCTCGGCATCGGTACCGGGCCCACCGGAATCCTTGTCCAGCAATGTGACTCGATGACCTTCACCGGCCAGCAGCATCGCCGCGGTCAGGCCGGTAGGCCCGCCGCCGAGCACTACCACGTGCATCGGCCGGCCTTCCTTGGTGGTTCGCATGATGGATCCTTTCGACTCTTCGGAGCAGGTCTGGTGTAACTCTCGGCTGGAATGGCGCTCAGTTCCCAGACCGGAAACTGCTCATTCGCGCTGACGTCTGGCGGTGCCGCGTGCTCCTGCACGCGGCACCGCATCGACATCGGCAGGGTGATCAGGAAACGGCGCCCGCGGCGTCGACGATGACCTTCGCCACGGCGTCGGGCTGCGAGACCGTGAGCGCGTGCGAGGCGCCTGGGATCTCTACGGTCGCGCGGGCCTTGGCGCGTTCGGCCATGAACCGGTGCGCGGCGACCGGGATGTTGTAGTCGGCATCGGGGTATACGAACCAGGACGGCAGGGTCTTCCAGCTGGGCGCACCGGATTTGCCGTTGAGCGCGCGATCGTTGAGCGGGCGCTGGGTGCGGGCGTCGAGGGTGGCCTGCGCGTTGGGCACGTCGGCGGCGAACTGCTTCTGGTACTTCTCGGGCAGGATGTAGAGGTCGGTGCTGCCGTCGGCGAGCGTGACCTTGTTCAGGGTTTCGCCGAGGGTGCTGCCCGGGAACTTGCCGGACAGCTCGCCGATGGTCTCGCCCTCCTCGGGGGCGAAGGCGGCCACGTAGACCAGACCCTTGACCTTGGGGTCGTTGATCTGCGAAATGACCTGTCCGCCATAGGAATGCCCGACCAGCACGACCGGCCCGTCGATGGAGGCGACCACACCGCGGACAGCGTCGGCGTCGCCCTGGACGCTGCGCAGCGGATTGCCCACCGCGATATTGGCCAGGCCCTGCTGGTTCAGCCGGTCGATGACTCCGTTCCAGCTGGCGGATTCGGCGAACGCGCCGTGGACCAGGACGACGGTCGGCTTCACCGGGGCGGGTTCGGCGGAGGCGCAGCCGGAGCTGGCGAGGGTCGCGCTCAGGCCAACGGCAGCGGCGGCGATCTTGGCGGAGTTGGTGATTCGCATGACGGATTCCTTTGCTGTGCAGGGTGTTTCGTGATGGTTTCGGAAATGGGGGGAGTCAGTTCTTCAGGAACTCGAGCAGGTCCGCTTCGAAGGCGGTCCGGAATTCGCCGTGCAGCCCGTGCGCACCGCCGGGGTAGACGCGCAGAATCGAGTTCTTGATCAGCTCAGCGGATTTCACCGCCGAGTCGTGCAGCGGGACGATCTGGTCGTCGTCGCCGTGGGCGACCAGCACCGGTACGTCGATGCGCCGCAGATCCTCGGTGAAGTCGGTCTCGGAGAACTGGGTGATGCATTCGTAGGCGGCGCGGACGCCGGCCTGCATGCTCAGCCGCCAGAACGCGCGGCGCATCCCTTCCGAGGCGACCGCACCGGACCGGTTGAAGCCGTAGAAGGTTTCGCTCAGATCCCAGTAGAACTGCGAGCGATCAGTGGCGACGCCAGTGCGGATGCCGTCGAACACCTCCATCGGGGTGCCCTCGGGATTGGTCTCCGACTTGACCATGACCGGCGGCACGGCGCCCAGCAGCACCGCCTTAGCGACCCGGCCGCTGCCGTGGCGGCTGAGGTAGCGGGCGACCTCGCCGCCGCCGGTGGAATGTCCGACGAGCACGGCGTCGCGCAGATCGAGCGTCTCGATCAGCTCGGCCAGATCGTCGGCGTAGCGGTCCATGTGGTTGCCGTCCCAGGTTTGGGTGGATCGGCCGTGGCCTCGGCGGTCATGGGCAATCGCGCGGTAACCGTGCTCGGCGACCAGGCGGGCCTGGTCGTCCCAGGCGTCGGCGTTGAGTGGCCAGCCGTGGCTGAAGACGACCGGCTGTCCGGCGCCCCAGTCCTTGAAGAAGATCTCGGCGCCATCTGTGGTGGTGAATGTCGATGTCATGGCTATGAAATTACGAAGTGGGGCACCCCTGCCGAATCCGTCGAACGACTGCATCGGCGACTGAGTCGATGACTGAGTCGCGTTGTCGAACCGCGGCGGTTCTGCCAGGCTTCGGGGATGGGAAGCGAGATTGCGGCACCGGCGTCCTTCACCAGAGACGTGCTGGCGACCACACCCACCGGTGGTCGTGGCCTGGTCGGACGCGACCAATACCTGGCGGCTCTGTGGGAACTGCTCGACCGTGCGGCGGACGGAAACGGGTCCGCGCTGGTGTTGCGCGGTACGGCCGGTATCGGTAAGTCGGCGCTGCTGGCGGCGGTCCGGGACGCCGCGCTGGAACGGAACCTGACGGTCCTGTCGGCGGTCGGCGTGGAGAACGAAGCCGGTTTGTGTTTCGCCGCGCTGCATCAGCTGCTACATCCCCTGCTGCCCGAAGCCGTGAAACTGCCACTGGCACAACAGCGCACGCTGCGCGCAGCGTTCGGGCAGGAGGAGGGCGGCCCGGATCTGTTCAGTGTGGCGCTGGCGGCCTTGCAGCTGATCGGGGAGGCGGCGGCGCAGCAGCCGATCGTACTGATCATCGACGACCTGCACTGGCTCGACCCGGCCAGCGCCGACGCGCTGAGCTTCCTGGCCCGCCGCATCGGCAAGGACGCGGTCCTCGTACTGGCCGCCACCCGCGCCGACCAGGGCGATCCGGCGGACCGGGCCGGACTGCCGGATCTGGTGGTCGAACCGCTCCCCGAGGACGCTGCCGCCGAACTGCTCCAGGCGCAAGCGCCGACGTTGACGACCACCGCGCGCCAGCGGCTACTCGCGCAAGCATCCGGAAATCCCTTGGCGCTGACCGAACTTCCCCGTGCCCTGCGGCGCAGCGGCACCGACCGAGTGGTCGAGGAGTTCCCACTCACCGCTCGGCTGGAGGCCGCGTTCGCGGCCCGGTCCGCCGAACTCTGCCCGGCCGCGCGCACGCTGCTCGTCGTGCTCGCCGCCGATGTCGGCTGCGAGCTGCGCCGGTTGCTGTCCGCGGCCACCGAACTCGCCGGCGCGCCGGTAACCGCCGACCATCTGCAGGACGCCCTCGACATCGGCCTGGTCGAATTGTCCGGCGCGGGAATGCGATTCCGGCATCCGATGATGCGCACAGCCATCTACGCGCGCGCACCGCTGACACAGCGTCTGGGCGCACACTCCTGCCTGGCCGCAGCGCTCGCGGATTTCCCGGACAAGCAGCTCTGGCATCGCGCTGCCGCTACCCTCGGCACCGACGACACCCTGGCCGCGGAGCTGGAGGCGTTCGCCGAACGGTCCCGCCGCCGCGGCGCGATCATGACGGCGGTGAACGCGCTGCACCGCGCGGCCGAACTCGCCGAACGCCCCGATCGCACCACCACGCTGCTGCTCGGCGCGGCCGAACTGGCCAGCGAGATCGGCGCCCGCCGGGAAGCACAGGACCTCGTGGACCGCGCCAACCCGAGCGCACTCGCGCCCATCGATCGCGCCCGGCTCGCGACTGTCCAGGAGGTCATCGCCTTCAGCCATTACGACCCGGAGAACCGGATGCTCGAACTGGTCGACATCGCCGGGGACGTGCACCGGGCGGGCAATACCGATCTCGCGGCAGAGCTGTTGTGGCGGGCCGCTTCCCGCTGCTTCTTCCAGGACGCCGCCAAGTCGGCCCGGACAGCAATCGCCGAGCAACTCGATGTCCTCGAGCTGCCCGCGCAAGATCCCCGCCGCCTCGCCATCGAGGCGTACACGGTGCCGTGGGATCGCGGTCCCGCGGTGCTCGATCAGCTCGCCCGGCTCACGCCGGACCGCTCCGATGCCGACACCATGCGCTACCTCGGCTATGCCGCGCTCTTCCTCGGTGACCTCCGGCGCGGCTCCGCCTACATCGACGCCGCTGCCGGGATCGGCCGCAATCAGGGGCGGCTTGGCCTGCTCGCGGGCATTCTGGGGGCGGGCAACTGGAGCCGCATCTGGCTCGGCGAATGGGATACGGTGCGCGCTGAAACCGAGGAATCCCTGGCCTTCGCCGCCGAGACCGGCGAGGAGTTCTACGGCGTCGCGGGACGCACCAACCTGGCCATGATCGCCGCCCTGCGCGGGGAAACCGAACTCGCCGAGGATCATCTGCGCGAGATCCACGCCAGCCCGATGGCCGTCGGCATGCGCTGCATCCAGGTCACCGCTCAGCAAACCCGCGGCATGATCCAGCTGCTCGCGGGCCGCGCCGAAGACGCCTTCGCGACACTGCGGCGCGTCTACGACCCGGCCGACCCGGTCAGCCATCCGATGCGGCGCTGGTGGATCGCAGCCGAACTCGCCGATGCCGCCTTCTCGGCCGAAAAGGTCGACGAGGCAAGGCAATTGCTGGCCGAACTGCCCGCACTGGCGACCCGGCTACCGGCGCCCATGCTGCTGGTCGTCGACGAATACAGCCGTGCGGTCCTCGCCGCCGACGACGACGCGGACGCCGTCTACGCCGCCGCGCTCACCAGCCACGTCGGCAGCTGGCCGCTCTACCGGGCCCGGCTGCAGTTACACCACGGCCGCCGCCTGCGCCGCCAGCGCCGCATGACCGAAGCCCGTGAACCCCTGCGCGCCGCCCGCGACAGCTTCGACGCCCTCGGCGCCGCCCCCTGGGCCGAGTCCGCGCGCATCGAATTGCGCGCCGCAGGCGAGGCCAGCACCCGGCGCGCCGCGAACGCCCGCGACCAGCTCACCCCACAGGAACTCCAGATCGCCACGCTCGCCGCCGAAGGACTCACCAACCGCCAGATCGCCGAGAAGCTCTACCTTTCGCACCGCACCGTCGGCTCGCACCTGTATCGGATCTTCCCGCGTCTGGGCATCACCGGCCGGGTCGAGTTGGCCGCGGCCCTGGGGAGTGTCGCCGCCTAACGCCGATTCGATCACTACCAACGCCGATTCGAGCACTGCTGGGCAGCCGAATGGGCTGGCAAGTGAGCAGCTTTCGCCGTGATCATGGGCTCCTACCCAGAGTGAGGAGTACGAGGCGGTGTCGAACACGGAGATGACGTTGTTGCGGCTTTCGATGCTCGGACCTGTGGAGGTGTGGTTCGGGGAGGATCCGGTGGCGATCCAGCAGCAGAAGCCGCAGACGCTGCTGGCGATGCTGGCCCGGAACGCGGGCCGGGTGGTGTCGATCGACGAGCTGATCGATGGCCTGTGGGGTGTAGACGAGAGTCCTGATTCGGCGGTCGGGGCCATCCGGAATTTCGTGTGGTCGGTGCGCCGGCAGCTGGCCGTCCACGACCGCGCCGACGCCGTGGTCTCGGTGCGCGGTGGCTACCGTCTGGCGCTACCGGTCGATACCGATGCCGATGCCGCCGAACGGCATCGGCTCGCGGCGGAGATTGCCCGCGCCGCAGGCAATCTCGCGGGCGCCGACCGGGAAGCACTGGCCGCACTGACACTGTGGCGCGGCGATCCGCTGTCCGGGCTGCCGGGGCCGTGGGCGGCGATGGAGCGTGCGCGGCTGCGGCGGCTGCGGCGCACCCTGCAGGAGTCTGCTATCGAAATCGACTTGGCAACAGGCGAATTCGATTGCGCGATCGCGGAGGTCGAGGCGTTGCGGATCACGGATCCGCACTGCGAACGGTTGACGGCGCTGATGATGACGGCCCTGCACGACAGCGGCCGCCGGGCCGAGGCATTGGCGGTCTATCTGGACGCCAGGCACCGCCTGGTGACGGATCTGGGCCTGGAGCCGAGCGCCGCGCTGGCCGCACTGCACCAGCGCATCCTCACCGACGACGTCGTGCTGCACCGCTGCGCGACCTGCGCCTGACCCGGAATTGTCGAAGTGAGCAGCTCCTGGACTGGTGAATGAGCTGTAGAGGAGGCCACGGTAGGTGCCGTGCCGGCTCGGAGTGAGCTGGACGGGCACAACGAGGAGACCACATGCCGATTCCGCTCACCGTTCTCGTCGTCGGGGCCGGGGTCGCCGGGCTGGCTGCCGCCGGTGCGATGGATCGCCACGGGCTGTCGGTGGACATTGTCGAGCGACGGACGCAGCACCCGGCCGGGGCTGGACTTTTCTTGCCGGGCAACGCCGTTCGGGCGCTGACCGAACTCGGAGCAGGGTCGGCGCTCAGCACGAATGGCATACCAATCCACATCCAGCGCATTCAGGACGATCAGGGCCGGACGCTCGCCGAGATCGACATAGACCGTTTGTGGCAGGGCGTCGGGCAACCGGTCGGCATTACTTACGACCGGCTGCGGGCGACGCTGGTGGAGAACCTGCGTGTTCCGGTCCGCACCGGTGTCACCGTGCGCGCGCTCACCGAGTCCGAATCCGGTGTGGATGTGGAGTTCAGCGACGGCAGCAGCGGCCGCTACGACGTCGTGGTCGGCGCGGACGGGGTGCATTCGGAGCTGCGCCGCGTGGTGAATCCGCGCGCCGAGGCACGTTATGCGGGGCAGGTCTGCTGGCGGTTCGTCACCTGCAATCGAGCGAATATCGATGACTGGACCGTGTGGCTCGGACGTGGGGCGACCTTCCTCACCGTGCCGGTCGGCAAGGACCGGCTGTACTGCTATGCCGATCTGTCGACGTCCGCAGCCGCCACCGCAACGCCAGCAGAATCCCCACTGGCCGAGCGCTTTTCGAATTTCGACAGTCGAGTTCGCGACCTGCTCGCGGGGCCGGACGCCGCCGCGGCCCACTTCTCCCCCATCGAGGAAGTCACCGACCCGACCTGGCGGACCCGGCGAATCATCCTGATCGGTGACGCCGCGCACGCCAGTTCACCCAATATGGCCCAGGGCGTGGCGATGGCGGCCGAGGACGCCCTCGTCCTGGCTGAATCTCTCAGCAGGACCGGCGAACTCGAGCATCTCCTGGAACGGTATCGGCTGCGGCGTCTCGCGCGCACCCGGTGGGTTCGGGCGCGGACCCAGCGGCGCGACAGCACCAGAAGCATGGCCCCGATTGTTCGCAACGCGGTGCTTCGTCTGGCGGCGCCCCGCATCTACGAGCGCGACTACGCCCGCCTCCGCGCCCTGCCGTGAGAAAGCCCCGAAACCTTGCTGCTCAGCACTTTCGAAAAGAGGAACTCGAATGACTGTCGTCTTCGTCCATGGCGTCCCGGAAACCGCCGCCCTGTGGGACAGCCTGCGCGCCCACCTCGACGGCGACAGCATGGCACTGTCGCTGCCCGGCTTCGGGAGCGCCAGACCGGAATCGTTCGCCGCCACCAAGGACGCATACGCGGACTGGCTGGCCGCCGAGCTGCACCGAATTCCCGGCCCCATCGACCTGGTCGGCCACGATTGGGGCGCCCTACTGACCTACCGTATCGTCACCAAATACGATGTCCCACTGCGTAGTTGGGTAGCCGACGGAGCGGCCATCATGCACCCGGACTACCGCTGGCACGAGCTGGCCCAAACCTGGCAGACCAGCGGCGCCGGCGAGGAATTCGTGCGGCAAGCGACCGATATCGACACCCGCATGGGCAACTCCATCCTCGATCTCTACCGTTCCGCCACCCCCAATCCCTACCGCGACTGGGGGCCCGACCTGAAGCGCTCCACCGCGCCAGGACTCGTCATCACCCCGCTGCAAGACCCCTACGACGATTACCAACCGGCAGCCGAAATCGCCCGGCAACTCGCGGCGAACCATTACCTGATGCCGGACGCGGGCCACTGGTGGATGGTCGAGCACCCTGCGGCAGCAGCCGAAGCGCTGCAAGACTTCTGGACGTCACTGTTTCCCGCACACGGACCTTGGCTTTCCTGGTGAATCCGCGACCTCAGTGGCCGTTCAACTCGTGATGCCAGAGCAGCTCACTCATGCGCTCCACGGCAGTGCCGAGATGGCGGCGGTAGGTGCTGAACGGCAATCCCAGCAGCTCCGCCGCCACCTCCTGGGTGGGCGCACCCTTGAAATAGGCGACACTGACAGCCCGATGCAACTTCTCGCCACCGCGCTCGTTCAGCAGTGACTGCGCCGCGCCCGCGAGTACCTCGGTCAGCGACTTCCCGCTCTCTTTCACCAGGCGGCTCCGGTTGAGCGGATTGTCGCCGAGCGCAACCGGTCTGCGCAACGTGCGCAGTGCGTCGCGAATGGCCGCGTCGAACTCCGGACGAGACAGCACCACCAGCTCCGCGGGCCCGCGAACCGGCCCATCGGCCATGGAGGCGCCCGCGAGCATGGCGGCGGACTTCTCCTCCAGCCATGGGCCCGGTGGTTGCGTGCGCCAGTCGTGGGCGAACAACGCGTATCGGTGAGCGCCGACGACCGGCGGAGAGTCGATGGGCAGCATATTGATATCGCCGAGATGCCCGTCCCAATAGCCGTCGTCGCGCATGACGACGAAGGACCAGGCAAGCCGTTCACCGCGAACCATCTCACCGGTGGCACGCCACTGGGCAAGGGTGGTGGCGGCCGCAGGCCGCTGGTAGGCGGTGGCATCGATGGTGAAGCGAGCCAGGGCCAGGTACTCCCCCGATCGCAACGGCCCGTTGGCCCGCGCGTATCGCCACGCCGCCGCGACCACCGGATCGACCTCCAGCCCGACGGGATCGGCGACTTCGAGCCAGGCGGAGAACGCGTAGAGTTCGCCGGTCTGCGTGGCGAGGTAGACGCGGAAGGCCTGGGGCTGATGGTCCAGCCAGAATGCCGCGATCGCGACCGATTCCTCTCCTTCGTGGCGTCGCACCAGCTCCAGCACCTGCTCGCGCTGCGACTCGACGTACGGATGGTCCTCGACGAGCCCGACGTCACGCCAGACATTGAATTCCGAGATCTGCCGGTCGGTGCGATACAGGAAGATCAACGCACCGGTCGCCTGCAGCAGCTGTGACTCCGGAACCGAACGCAGTTGTGCCAGATGCACTTCCCGCATCTGGTGATGCATCTCGGCGAATCCCGCTGGGTCGCGCCACTTCAGATCGGCCTCCAGCGCCTCCCGCACCACATCGTGTGGAAACAGCCCGGCGCCGGTGGATTCGATGAACGGCTGCACTCGCAGCCACGCGAACAACTCCGCCGCCCGGACGCCGAATACCGCGCGCAGCAGCGACTCCGAGGTGACATAGGCGTGTGCGCATACTTCGAGCGCCCTGCTGTGCTCGGGACTGGGTGTGCTGCCGATCAATTGGCGCAGCAGCGTCGCGATGGTGTCTTGGCTCGGGCGCCAATCTCCATTCGGCGCATCGTCTTTCACCGCCACCACCGCCGCCAATGCCAGCGCGAGCGGATTGCCGCCGGTGAATTCGAGCACGGCCTGCTGCACACTGGCCGGCACGTGCCGGGCGTGCAGAAACTCCGCGGCCTCCTGCGGCGCCAGATTGCGCAGCGCGGTGACCCGCAGTAGATCGACCCACCCGGGGTCGGAGGTCCACAGCAGATCCGGCTCGGCCCGCCCGGCGACCGCCACCACCGCGCCGACAGGCAACTGCGGCAGAAACCGCTCCCACAGCCAGCCTTCCAACCCCTGGCACTTTTCGAAGGTGTCGATCAGCAGCACCACCCCGGGCTGATGCAGGGCCGTCCCCGCCGCGGCCAGGAACCCTTCGGGCGTGGGAACCACTGTCCGGCCGTCGATTTCGACCACGGGACGACCGGCGCGCTGCGCCATCCCGGCGAATATCCGCAACAACGTCGACTTCCCGATGCCGCCCGGCCCGTGCAAGTAGTGCACGGGCCGAGCCTCCGGTGCCCCGTCGAGTGCCGCGGCGAACCACTCGAGTTCGGCGCGCCGGCCAACGAAAGCCCGGTCCCGCCCGGCGGCCAGGGTGTGCGCCAGCCTGGATGGTGTTCGTGTGGTGTCTGTCGGCATGCCAACAAATGTACGAGTCGACGGCGGGTGTCGAATCAGTCGAATGACTGTGCCGTACCACCGCCTTGTCCCGTATCCGGAGTCCACCCGAACCGATGCTCAGTCCAAGCTAACCTCGATTGACTTTGACGAATTTCAAATCGTGTTCCAGGGAGTTGAACCTGTCGCGGTTGACTACATCTGTCGCATCGGAATCGAACCGCACGCCGTCCTCTTGCCTGAGGACGGTCCAGAACCCGGCGCAGGCAACCCCCGCGATGAAGATGCCCCCAAAGAGCGCGATTCCAGGAAATTCGAACGGGTTTGTGAGCGTGCCGATGCTCAGCGCGACGAGCGCGAGCACGACCGCGCCCGACACCGCAGCCAACCAGCGCCATCGCTTACGCAGTGCCCGAGTGCGATTGGCATCGAACACACGGTAGACCCCGATCGCGCCGCAGCCGCACGGCACTTGGGTAACGACTTCTCCGTTCGAGGGACGCAACGCCGTGACCGGAGCGACCAGATACCTGTTGATCGATGCGATACCGTAATCGCTGCTTCCGGTCTTGTGCGTCTGATAAATATTCGGCTCCGGACCTATCGGAGGCATTGGCATGGTCGTCTCCTGAACTACCGAAACAGCCTGGGCACCAGCATCTTCGATGCGGACTCGGACGCATCAGGGCTAGAGGTCGACTTTACAGTCGACCAGTCGCGCCGAGTGGACGGTTTGTGCAGAAGTTGGGGGCGCTGATCGAACTGGCCACACGGCGGGGCCGACGGCGCACTCTCATGCCGCGTGACGCGCGGTTCGACCGACCACGCGCTACGCCCTAAAGATCAACGGGTCGAGATCTTCTCACGGCAATTGCTACTGAGACCCTAGTGAATTCCACCGAACCCACCGGCTCCGAAGCTGCCGTAGGTGCTGGAGACACCCCCGCGATATCGCGAGTGCAACTCGCTCGGATCCCGCGGATACGGATCGATCAGGTCATCGGTGAGCGCCTTCCAGCCAGCATCCCTGGTCTGGTATTTGTCCTCCAGCGCTTGCCCTGTTTCCGGGCCCGAGATCACGCCGGTGTACGGGTCTGGACGCGTTCGGCGACCAACTCGGCTTGGACCTCGGCCGGAGTGAGCCCGCCTCGCCCCGCGCGGCGATCAAGGTCGGACAGGTAGATCCAGAAGGTGCGGCTGCCGCCGGAGGCGGCAGGTATCTCATAGGCCCACCGGCCGAAACCGAGCGAATCCTTTTGAGCCGTCGGCGCCTCTTACGTGTGGCATCTGGATCAGGACGGTATGGCCGAGGTCGCTGATCGCCGAGCCGGTTGGCGTGCCAACGATCGGGCTGTACCCAGCGGGACACTGTCTCGATTCTGGTCCGTCCCGCAACTAGAAGGAGCCCACATGTCCGCTTTCCATCCGCCGCAACCGACCTCAGTCGCACCCGATGGCGGGTCGTTGCACCTCCGGCCCGCCTCAGGACGCGGGACACCCGTCGCGGCCGTGCTGGCGGCACTGGCCACCAGCATGCTGTTGGTCGGGCCCGGCATCGCCAACGCCGACCCTGCTCCCAATGAGCCCGCCTCCACGACAGATATCGCATGGACAACGGCTGACGGTTTCCGCGGGTCGCCGTCGTTGACAGCGCCCACCCACGTCGTCGATGTCGCTGGGGTACCGATCGCTTACCGCAGCTTCGGACACGGGCCAACCCTGGTGTTGACTCCGTGCCTCGGATTGAGCATGGACGACTGGGATCCGGCGCTGCTCGATCGCCTGGCCGCGACCAACCATGTGGTCATCTTCGACTCCGACGGCGTGGGACGGACCCCGGCGAGCTCTTCGGCCATCTTGACCGTCCGGCAACTGTCCGATCAGGCCGCCGGTCTGATCCAGGCCCTTCATCTGGGCCGCCCCACCGTCGTGGGTTACTCCCTGGGAGGATTCGTCGCGCAACGTTTGGTCGTGGATCACCCCGGTGTTGTCGGCGCCCTGATTCTGATGGGTACGGGCCCCGGCGGATCGCAGCAGGTGCTGCCCGATCTTCCCGATCTGATCGCGGGCGCGCCAGCGTTCAATCCGGTGGCGCCCGCCGACCAGGTCATTCCACTGTATTTCAGCGATCATCCCGACGCTCTGGCTGCGTGGCGTCAACGAACAGCTCTGCGCCCCGACCGGGTCGGGGTGAACTTGACCGGCCTCAACCGGCAACGCGCGGCAATGAGCGACTGGCTCATCAACCCCACCGCCAATGTCATCGCCAGCCTGCCGAACCTGCGGCTGCCCACCCTGATCCTGGGCGCCGACAACGATAAACAAGAACCCGCCGCCAACTCAGTCCTGCTGCATCGCTACATCAACGGTTCGGAACTGCTGATCTACCCCCAGCTCGGTCACGCGTTCCCCTTCGAAGCACCGGCGCGCGTTGCTGAGGATATCGCCGAGTTCACTCGGTAGCAGCCTGACCCACCGTCAGCGCCAGGTACGCGGGTTCCCGGGCAGGCCCGGCCGGAACAGCCCGAGTGCGCGACAGTGTTGCGGTACAAAAGATTCAGCAGGGAGTACGACCCCGCCGAATACCTCACCGGGTACGACCCCGACGCAGGTTCCTCGCCCACTGCAAGCGATCCGCGCATCAGTCATACTGTTGACAGCCTTTGTCTCCCAACATATTTGACAGACGCTAAAGCGGGATCGATCAGTGTAGTCGGCCCGGGCGGCCGCCGAGAGAGGGAAATCATGGGATTGCCAAGTGAATTCGGCAAGGCGGCCGGTGCGGGCGTCGCACTGCTCGCACTGCTCGCGCTGCTGCCCGGTACCGCACAGGCGGCCATTGGCCGGGCCTCCTACGTCACTGTGGCGGGAGAGATCTTGTCGATCACACGGCCGGACAGCGGCGCCTGTATCCAATTGCAGGATGCCACAGTGCGTTTCGAGAACGGCACCAGCGACCGGGCCTACCTGTTCGGCGATTCCGCGTGCGGTGCGGGATCCGAGATCGAGGGTGTCGATCTCATCTGGAAAGCTCCGGCCGGGGTGCAGGCCCTGTCCGTGCGCTTCGAGCCAACCGGGTAGCCCGCGACATCGACGCCGGAAGACCCGAAAACCGCCATCCCGTAATTAGTTGTGCGGCGACGGCGCCGTGGTCGCTAGGCGACCGTGAGCACGACCTTGCCTGCGCGACGCCATCGACGGTGTCGCAGCCAGCACCGCCAAGTACCTGCACCTCGACATCATGGACGGCCACTACACACCCGCGATCAGGTCGGCCTGCGCACCGTCGCCGCCATCCGCCACCACACTTCTCTGCCGCTCGATGTCCACCTGCAAACCCTCAAACCCGAGCGCTACATCGACGACCTCATCGAGATCGGGGCCGACCGGGTCTGCTTCCACGTCGATGCCACCACCGACGTCGGCACTGCCCTCGACACCCTCCAAATGGCCGGCATCCGCAAAGGGCTCGTACTCAACCCCGACCTCGGCCTCGAACTCCTCGATCCCTACCTCGGACGCTTGGACTTCGTCGTCCTCATGACCAGCCGACCCGGCACCAGCACCTTCGATCCCACCGTCCCGGACAAGATCCGCACCCTGCGCACCACCCTGTACAACCTGCACCTCGACACCGTCGAACTCGTCGCCGACGGCGGCATCACCACCATCACCGCACCACAGACAATCGACGCCGGAGCCGACACCCTCGTCGCGGGCAGTGCAATCTTCAGCTCCACCGACCCCGACCTGTCCACAGCAGTCCACCGCCTCGCCCAACCCGTCCAGACCACCGCCACCGTGCGGGAACACTGACCGAATCAGAAGGCAGTCGTGCGAAACAGCGAGACGCACCAGCGCGTGGCCGCCGCAGGCCCACCCGGTACCACACGAGATACGCTGGTGCCAACGCCGCCGCTGCCATCTGGCCGGTTCTAGTGGAATAGTCGAAATCGTTCCGGCCCAGCACTTTTCGACCCATTTCGAGGCGTCGAATCCGTAACGCAACGCAGGAGGAGTCCATGGTTTCGCAGACACCCGAGGCAGTTGTGATCGACATCGTGACTCAGGTAGACGACGAGACGCTGGCGGCGCTGACTGCCCTCCTACCGCAACTGTCCACCACCGCAGCACCTCTGACCCGTGATCTCCTGGAGGCGGTCATCGATTCCTCCTCGACGCGGCTGCTCACGGCACGTGTCGATGGAGCGATCGTCGGCGCGCTGACACTGGTCATGTACACCATCCCCACCGGGCTGCGAGCACGCATCGAAGACGTCGTCGTAGACCAAGCCGCACGTGGGCACGGCGCCGGACGAGCCCTGACCACCGCTGCGCTGGCCATCGCGAGGGACCACGGGGCGCGCACAGTCGACCTCACGTCGACCCCGACAAAATCCGCAGCCAACCAGCTCTACCAACGGCTCGGATTCACCCCACGCCAGTCCACGACATACCGCATGACCCCCTGACCTACGTCGAACAGCCACTGCGACAACGCCGATCCGACCAAAGGACCCCGGATGGACAACACTCAACCAACAGCCGAGACCCAGATCCGCCAACACGCCCTTGCCCTGGCCGCCCTCGCGCACAACGGCCTCGTCTTCGCCACCGACGTCTTCGACCGGCAACGCTACGAACAGGCCAAGCAGATAGCCGCCGACCTGCTGGCCCTCATCAGCAGCGGCACCGTCGAGGACCTTCACCAGAACGTGTTTCTCGAACAGGGCTACATGACACCCAAAGTCGACGTCCGTGGCGGCGTCTTCGATGACAAGGGCCGCATCCTGCTGATCCGCGACCGCAGCGACGAGAAGTGGACCCTGCCCGGCGGCTGGTGCGATGTCCTGGAATCACCCTCACTCGCAGTCGAACGCGAAGTCCACGAAGAATCCGGAATCACCGTGCGAGCCCGCAAACTCGTGGCACTGCACGACCGCGATGTGCAAGGCCACCAGCCCGCCTTCCCTTACCACGTGTACAAGCTGTTCTTCCTGTGCGAGACCATCTCCCACGGCCAACCCAGCCCCGTCGAGACAATGGAAGTCGGCTGGTTCGACGTCGACAAGCTGCCCGAACTGTCGACAACCCGGGTACTCGACACCCAAATCCATCTTCTCCACAACCACTGGAACAAGCCAGAACTGCCAACCGTGTTCGACTGACCACTCGCGCCGACGATCGGCTGGCCGACACTGGCGGTGCTGTTTAGACAGCATCCGACCGCAAGGGGCCTGGCCAGCGGTGCTGCCCTGCATAGCTCTCGGAAGGTGTCGCGCTGACGCGGGCCGATGGCGGTGCCGTTACTCGTTTGCTACGCGAAGGGTCGGCGGCACCATCTGTTCGGGGAAGTTCGCGTTGACGTAGTCGATGGCGTGCTCACGCGAGGCGTCGTAGTTGAGCGCGTCCTTGAAGAAGCGGAGTTGCTCTTCGCGCTCGTCCCGGGTCCGACACACTTCCGGCGACGACTGTGCGCTTGAGATCTCCCGGCGTGTCTACTGCCGTCGTGGTCCATTTGATGTTCTCGCCGAGTGCGAAGCCTCGGATGCGACCTTGGCCATCACGTCCGTTCAAGCGTCGTTGGGTGTTCGGTGAGAGTTTCGCTGTCTTCTTCCACGACCCTCCGAGCCGACCGAAGTGTGTGCCGACCAGTTCCGGAGGAACGCCGTGGCCGTCGTCCTCGATCACGACCCTGGCGACGCCATCCAGGCCGTCCGATTCCACCGCGACGGTGACCGTGTTCGCCTCCGCGTCGAGCCCGTTCCACACGAGCTCGATCACCGCCCGGACCGGGTCATCTCGGTGGGCGATGCGCAGTACGTAGTCAGCTTGCGCGTCGATGTGGAAGCGAGTCGTCACAGAAGTAGTATCTCTGAGGGACCAACACCTTTGCAGCGGGTTGTGATTCGTGTTTGGCGGGTGCGGTCTGCGGGGTCCATACGTCGGCCTACGTGCCCCAGTACCGGGTATCTGCGACTCTCGCTGAAACCGTCACCGCGACAATCGAATTCATCGGCAGGACAAGTACCCCTTCTCGACTATCTGCCTGCTGCCACCGGGGAGCTGCGGCAGTGTCGGATCCGGTTGCTCGGCGTTGTACCAGTCGGTGGCCGCCCGACTCCCGCCCGGGGCGTCGACAACCGTTATCTGCTGGCCGAGGCTGTCACGGGGTGAATGTTGCGCTATTTGCAGATCGGACAGCCTGTTCCGCTTCTGACTCGATATCCGATCCCGGTCGACCATTCATGCCCGTAGGCGCACCGCCACCAGACGTGTCGAGCGGATCCGATCTGCATGTCGTTCGGGGTCAAGGGCTTGTTCCGGTCTGGATGCCACTCGGCGACCAGATTCGGGAAGGCCGCAGCCAGATTGACCGTATTGACCGTCCTGGGCCGACCAGCGCCAGCAGTGACACGAGAAGCCGTTTCGCGACCGCTGACAAGTGCTGCCAGCTGTCTTTTGTACTGCCGCATCGACTCGCGGTCGATCTCCCCCTGGTCGAATCGCCGGTGGCAGTTCGGGCACAACACGATCATGTTGTCGAAGGCGTGTTCGCGGACCCGCGACCAGGGCACGATATGGGCGAAATCCACCGGTGTTGACCGGCACGTCGTGATCGCGCAACGATGACCGGCTTCAACCAGCAGCGCTCGCCGCAGGGGTCTCGGTATCGGTGGACGGCGATCGGGCATAGGCGCAAGTGTATCGCTGGAACCTCCATGTCTCCCTTCAGTTTTCACAACTTCCACAGGGCATCGAGTCCCTCAGACGGCAGGTCCACGTCGATGGACCTGTACGGCATCGGACCCCTGTGCGGCAAGCTTCTCGCCGACACCGGAGACGTCGGCCGGTTCGTCAACCGAGACCGACTCGCCTCCTGGAACGGCACCGCGCCCCTGGACGCCTCCGCCGGAGACCAGAATCGGCATCGGCTCTCCCGCACGGGGAACCTCGAGATCAACCGGGTCCTGCACATCATGGCCGTGGCCCAGCTACGCAACCCCAGCGCCGGGCGCACCTAGTCGCCAAGCCTCTGGTTCAGCACCCTCGCGTCACCACCGAAAACCGCCTGCAAACTGAGGGCGTTACGTGCCATTGTGATCGAGTGTCATCGACTCCGGGCCTCCCCCAGGATCCAATGAACTGCCTCGAACTGGCCGATCCGTATATAGCGTTGGGCCCGGGTTATGTCGAGGTCCTGGTCTTCCAGTACCGACTCTGTGCACTGATCTGGCTGCACAGGACCACAAGCGCAGCGATCGACACAGAACTCGCGCGACTTGCAGAGACGGAGGAGACCGGGTCGCATCGGGTACCCGGATGGGAGGGCGAATCGGACCTGGTGCTCAGCGAACTACAAGGCATACTCAACGGCGAGGCCGCACCCCTGGGTGCGGGCACCATCATGGCATCGTGTTGCAGCGCACTCGAATCGCTGCTGACCGACATGCTCCCCACCTGCTCACGACGCGGACTCCGTCCGAAGGCTCAAGCTGTGGCCAACCTCCTGGCCGACCGGAAGGAGGCGGACGCGATCGTCGAGCACGCCGACTGGCTCGCGAAACGACGCAACTCGTTCGCCCACCGACTGACCGACGAAGGCGGCCACTGGGACGACCCGAACAGCCAGCGGTACGACTTCGACGACGACGCCGTTGAGGAGACCTTCGAACGATGCGGAGAAATCGCCACGCTCCTCGACAAACGACACGAGGAAATTACCCGCTGGCGTGAAGCGAGGCCATAGCGCCGATAACCCCGCCGATCACACGCGCCGCCACCAGATCCTCCACACCGCATCTCAGATCTCCACCGGCAGGATCGAACTGGTACCCAGACATCTCACCAGCTCACTCACTCCCGGCCGCCACAACCGGCAGGACGACACTCCGACAGACTTCGAATTTGCCAAAATTCGGCGATTACGACCGGAACACATACCGGGTCACCGGCGACCGGTCCAGGCAATCCAGGTCGGCTATGCCCTTGGACGTCGTAGCCGACCACCTTCGATCAGCCGCCGAGGCAGGGCTGGCTGGGAGCATAATGGCCTGCCATGCACAATTTCCGCGATTAACGGCCGTGTTCGGAGTCCCGGTTCATGCTCTCACCGCTGAGCGGATCGCCGACGCTATCGCCGCGCAGGTTCCCGAGGCCGAGGATCTCGACTGGAAATCTGAGCTCTACAGTGACAAGGCCGAGGGGCGGCAAGAGCTCGCCCACTGAAAATGCTCAGGTCAAACAGCGCACCGGCGCCTAGCTCTCCGCGAGGAATTCCGCGGCAATCGGTGCGAACTGCTCGTGGTATTGGAAGATGCCGCCGTGGCCGGAGTTGGGGTAGATGATCAGTTCCGATCCCGCGATGCGCCGATGCAGGTCTTCGGACAGCACAGAGGGCACCATACGGTCGTGGTCGCCGTTGGCGATAAGCGTGGGTTGGGTGATCTTCGACAGATCCGATGGCGTTGACCGACCGAAGGCCTTGATCGCCGCGAGTTGGGACCGGAAGGCACTGATCTTGATGTCTTTGTCGCGGTCGGTGGTGCGTTCCTCGAGGCGGCGCACGAACTCCTTACCGGCACGCTTACCCACTGCGTCGCGGTTGAAGAACAGGAACTCCTTGGGATCCGAACGGGTCACCGTGGCCCGCAACATGTCCCAGTAGGTGACGCCGGCGACCTTGTCCACATCCTTGCCGCCACGCGGACCGGTCCCGGTCAGGACGAGCTTGCGCACCAGCCCGGGATGCTCGAGCGTCAGATCCTGGGCGATCATGGCGCCCATCGAGAACGCGAACACATCGATCTTGTCGAACCCCAACGCTGTGATGAACGTGTAGGCATCATCGGCGGCCTCCTCGATGGTGGCGGGCACCTTGCCGGTGGACGCTCCCACCCCCTTGTTGTCGAAGGCGATCACGTGACGGGTCTTGGCGATCGGGTCGATGATTCGCGGATCCCAATTATCCAGGGTCGCCGCGAGGTGCACGAAGAACACCACCGGGATACTGCCCTTGGGGCCCAGCTCACGATAGGCGTACGTGGTGCCATCGGCGATCACGGTACGAGTCGGCGCCTCGGCGTAGGACGTGATGATGGAGTCGTCGCTGGTAGTGCTCATGATGTCCTCGTTTCTTCGAAGTCGGTGCGGGGGAAAAGATTCGATACCGCCGAGCAGTAGCTCAGTCGGCGAGGAACCGAAGTGCGTCGGGAACAAAGGTCGAGTGATGCTGAAATATCCCGCCGTGTCCGGATCGCGGGTAGATTTTCAGTTCCGCGTTGGGGAGTCGGTGCGCCATGTCCGCCGACAGGCTGCTCGCCACCATGAGGTCGTCGTCGCCGTTGGCGACCAGGACGGGCACCGTGATCTGTGACAGATCATCGGGTGCGGCCTTGCCGCCGTTGACGATCGCCTCGAGCTGGGCCAGCCCGGCCTGCGTCGAGATCTTCTTGTCGCGGTCGAAGGTTCGCTCCTGGAGTCGGGCGAGGTAGGCGGATGCGGCTTGCTTGCCTTCGGCTGTGCGGGGGAAGAACAGAAACTCTCGTGGGTCCTTGCGCGACAGGAACGCCTTGGTATAGGCGATGGCGACGATCGTGCGCATCTTGCCGATACCGCCGCCACCGCGTGGTCCGGTACCGGCCAAGATCATTCGCCGGACCAGATCCGGCGCTTGAAGCGCAACCAACTGGGCGACGCCACCGCCGAGGGAGAATCCGACCAGGTCCACCTTCTCCAACCCGAGCGCGCGGATGAACGCGATCGCGTCGTCGGCCATCTGTTCGATGGTATTCGGGACGGCAGATCCGGAGGCTCCGACACCACGGTTGTCGAAGGTGATCACGCGGTGGTGTGCCGCGATTCCGTCGATCACCCGGGGATCCCAGTCGTCGAGCACGGCGGTGAGGTGGTGCAGGAACACGACGGGCACGTCGGACTCGACACCGAGTTCTCGGTACGCGAACGGCACTGAGTCGACGTCGATCGTCTTGGTCGGCGTGTCTTTCCAGGTGAGCATGGTGGGCCTTTCCGCGCTGGTATGTGGTTCGGGGTTCATCGCGTCATCGGATTCCGCGTGTTGGGCGCAGCGCCGCCGTCCCGTTGCGTTTGAGCATTGCCAGGGTGGTGACGAGGCGACCGCGGTCCGGGTCGGGATCGAGTCCGGCGCCGAGGCGGTGTAGCTGATCGGTGTTCCAGCCGATGTTGAGCACGCCGTCGAGAGCTTTGACATCGACGAATCTGCTTATCAGGCTGCGCATTCCGGTCCTGAGTTCGTGTGTCGGAAGCACGCCGATCCGACCGGACAGGATGGCATCCGCAGCGTCGGGCATGGTCACCGTCGGGCGAGCCAGCCCCACCACATCGCAGTCGTAAAGCCTCACCAAACGTTCGTCGGGGGCGTGGCGCGCATCTGCCAGCGCCTCACTCATCGCGGCCTTCATGATCCGGTTGGGCAGCACCAGGCCACCGGGCATCGATCGGTTCCTGCAGGGCGTTCATTCCAGCCTCCCAACTCGGCCCCCTTGAAATTACGATCATACTATTATGACTGTACTACAATCGTCGAGGACGGGCAGACGAGACAGGTGGAGGTGAGTTCCATGGCCAGATACGGCGTGGAGCACAAGGCCGAGACGCGTAGGCGCATTATCGAGGCGGCCGGTCGGCGACTCAAGCAGCACGGTATCGACGGCTCGGGAATCGCCGCGGTGATGTCAGATGCGGACCTCACCAATGGTGCGTTCTACGCGCACTTCGGTTCCAAGAGCGACCTGGTCGCGAATGTCGTCACCGATCAGCTCGAACGGCAGCGTGCCAGTATCGGCGCGTTACCGGCCGATCGGGACTCGCTGGAGGACTACATCCGTGGCTATCTGTCTACCGAACACCGAGACGACCACACGGGCGGCTGCCCGACCGCGGCGCTGCTGAGTGAAATCGGTCGGTGCGACGCCACAGTCAGGGACGCCTATTCCGAGGGCGCACAGTCGATCGTCCAGGAGATAGCCGCGCACCTACCCCCCGGACGATCGGACACGAACCAACTCCAGACGGCGTTGGGCCTGTTCAGCATCCTGGTCACGTCCCTGCAACTCGCCCGAGCCATCAGCGATCCCGCACTGTCCGACCAGGTACTCGACACCGGAATTCACAATGCCCTTCGCATCCTCGACGACCCAGCCTGACCCCGCCGCAAAGCTCAGACAGTGCCCGGGACCCTCAACACTCAATGCTTGACGACGATCTTCCCTTTGGCGTGCCCTTGCTCAACGTAGGCCATGGCCTCGAGAGTCTGATCGAACGGGAATGTGCGGTCGAGAACCGGTCGCAAGGTTCCGTTGTCATAGAGTGCGGCCAGTTCCGCGAGGCGTGCGCCATCGGCCTTCATAAAGAAGAAGGAGTATCGCACTTTCAGCTTCTTCGCCTTCCAGCGAATCTTGAGGCTCAACAGCGCCATAACAGGGGCAAGGATGGGTCGGCCGAGTTGTCTTGCGAAGGAAGAGTCGGGCGGGCCGACCACGCTGATTGCGAGCCCGCCGCTCCTGAGCACTGTTAAGGACTTCTCCAGGTTGGCACCCCCGAGAGAGTCGAGGACGACGTCATATCCCGCCAGGATCTCAGCGAAATCCTGTTTGATGTAATCGATCACCTCATCCGCGCCCAAGAGGCGCGCCTTCTCGACATCGCCGGTGCTCACAGTAGTGGCCACATACGCGCCCAGATACTTGGCGACCTGGATAACGGTCGAGCCGAGGCCGCCCGCACCGGCATGGACGAGGACTTTTTGACCCGGCTCGACGTGTGCGAGATCGACTAGCAGCTGCCAGGAGGCCAGAGCAACCAGCGGGACCGCAGCGGCCTCTTCGAACGAAAGCGATCGCGGTTTGAGCGCTACATCGTCTTCGTCGATCGCGATAAATTCGGCGAAGGTGCCGATCCTGAGATCCCTCGGCCGAGAATAGACTTCATCGCCCACCTGAAATCCACGAACGTCCGCGCCGACTTCCGTCACAACACCGGAGACATCATGCCCCAGAATGAACGGAAGCCTGTACTTCAGCAGCTGCTTGAACTCGCCGTTACGAACCATCTTGTCCAGCGGGTTGATACTGGCGCCGCGAACCTGGACCAGAACATCACGCGGACCTACCGTTGGCTCAGGAACGTCTGCCGCCCGTAGTCCACCCTCACTATAGGACTCGACAAGGAACGCCTTCATGTCAGACTGCCCTCTCTCGAACAATGCGAGTGTGATGGCCGAGGAACAGCTTTGCCACTGTTGATGACGCCACGCTGAGGTGCCGCCCGAAGGTTCGATGAACCACGGCCAAGAAATCAACCAGTAGCTCTTCGACCCGGACGCGACAACGCTTCAGCCTAACCTCTTCCATCTGACCCGACGGGGCTGATCGCCAAGCCGCGCGTGCCGGTGGGCGTCCCGTGCCGCCCGTCGGCAACCGACGCGCAGCACGGGCTGATCAGTCCTACCGCTCAGGCGATAACTCGAATTCGGCTTCAACAATCAGCTGTCCGCCCAAACCTGCTGGTCACGACCGTTCCCATCTGTAGCGTGCCCCGCCGAGGGCTCCATTGAAACGGTAGCGGCGGGCTACCAACGCACCGTCATCGCGACGCTTAAATTGGATAAGTACCCACAATGACCAGGCGTTTTTCAGTTGCCCATGTTTTGCGTGTCCTGCCGAAGGCACCGACCTGCGACAGCGGCTTCTGCATGTCCGCAAGGTTTCCGGGCTCCGGTCAGTTCATATGTGTGGCGTATCGAGGTGACCTCCGCGCTACCGCTGACGGACAGGTGGTCGGTGCTGCAGGGGCCCTTCCGTCCATCGGCGGGTTCAGCGAGGCTTCGAGTCGTGCCAGCACGTCGAGGCCGAGGCAGCTGCGACCTTCGATCCAGTGGCGGTGGACCGTCGGGAATTACTGCGCCTGTGTCAGCCTCATCAGAGACAATCTCGATCGATGGACGATCAAGAACTCGAGAAGCTGCGGACCCTGCTGCACGCACCCTTCGCGCACGACACTCATAAAGAGCTGAGCGCTCGATTCGAACGACTGGGGCTGACCCGGTACGACGTCGAAGGCACCAAACGAGAACGGGTTACCGCCGTCATGAAAGCCATTCCAGCGAGCGAGCTTCCGCGGATCGCAGAACAGATGATGGTCGAGTCGATGGTGACGCACAGCGACGGCATCACCATCCAGGACACGCTCTGGGCAGGATCCGGTCCGACGATCGTCGAACGCACGCGCCGCGAGTTGGCTGAGGCGCTCGATATCGAGGAAATAGTCGGCCTTGACACCCAGCGGTTCCTCGACATGATCGGCCGGTGGTGGGACCTCGACCGATTCGATGGCCTTTTCATCGACGGACAAACCCTGCGCGAGAAGGTGATTCGCCATGTCTTCCGTAACCAGGGTGACTGGTCGGTGTCGTACCTGTTCACCCAACTCGAAGCGTTCGAGGCCCCGAATCCACGGTTCGCGGCCTTCCTGGAAGA
Source organism: Nocardia sp. GCM10030253 (assembly GCF_042675075.1). Taxonomy (NCBI): domain Bacteria; kingdom Bacillati; phylum Actinomycetota; class Actinomycetes; order Mycobacteriales; family Nocardiaceae; genus Nocardia; species Nocardia sp. GCM10030253. Next base: position 41,685 of record NZ_JBHTDL010000008.1, read on the forward strand.
CCTAGTCTCCCCAAAGGTAGTGCTCGACGAACCCAAGCAACGCAGGCTGGTCGACACGATCAACAACCACCTACGCAGAGACCACCTCGCACTGCGCGAGGACGGCACTCATGCCGGCTACCCAGTCTTCCGCATATCAGCAACGGGAGTCGCGGCGACGCCGCCGAAAACGCTGGTCTTCAGCGGCAAATTCAAGCCCGATATCCGACTCAGCAGCGTGCCCGACAACCGCCTCGAGATCGTCGACAACGGCGCGGATGCCCTGATCTACGACCGACCGACCGATCGGCTCGGACGGCTTGCGCTGGCGTGATCTACACCGCTGGTGGTGCGACCGACACCCAACCATGGACAGCGACACTGCAAAGAACCAGCTCTACCAGCGACTCGGCCAATACTTGCCCGAATCCTCACCACCACAGCGCCTGCTGTACCGGCTCTACCACGAGATTCACGGGCAGCGTGTATGGGACCTCCCAGCGCTGCTACCCGAAGTATGGCTGCACTGGGACCACCAGACCGTGCGCCAACGCGGCGCGCAAGCGCTGCTCAACCAACGAATGGACTTCCTGCTCCTGCACCCTGGCGGGCACCGTGTCGTTCTCGAAGTCGACGGTAAAACCCACTACACCGACCAAGATGGCAACGCCTCACCGCAGGTCTATGCACGCAACACCCGAATCGACAGGAACCTGCGGATGCGCGGCTACGAGGTTTTCCGCTTCGGTGGCGCCGAGCTGACCGACCCCGAAACCGCGAAACCGTTACTCACCGAGTTCTTCACGGCGCTGTTCGACAGATTTACAGACCCCCGCAGACCAGTATGAACTGGACCATCGCGCTGCCAGGCCACAACCACCCGTGCCAATGGACCAACGCCGGGACTGCTGCTGAGATAAGTGAGATCTGGACATGGCCCACCGTTGGGGAAGGCCATGTTAGGCAGCAGCTCGGCACGCCCGCCAGGAGCATGGGAGTAGTCGGCGTCGTCCGGGCTATCAACACTGTTCGCGCGTTCGACCTGCCGGGGTGCGTAACCTATGGTCACCAGCGGGCGACGCCGCAAGCCTGTGCGGCGAACTTGACCCGCCCAAGAATTCCATCCCGCGACCGAAAACAATCACTGGACGGCGAAAAAAGATCCCCCGGACAGGCTTCACTGTCGACTGCGGGCCGCATCGCCCATCGCGGCGGATCGGAACCACGGCGGTCCGCACGCCGCATCCATCAAACACACAACCAAAACGGGGGGTTTACGGGGGGACAGGACCGGAAAAACAGGTCAGGCCCAGTCAATGACTGGGCCTGACCTGCTATTTCTGTGGAGCTAAGGGGACTCGAACCCCTGACCCCCACAAAGAGGTTCATGAGACTAATCGGTCCGGCGAGACCTCGATGTTCGGCACCGACACCAACGATCGCCCCCGCGACGGCAACGAAAGTGGCCGCACCCTCCGACTATGAAGCCGCCGAATTACGTTCGGCCACAACGGAAATACAGCGCACAGCGAGGAACTCCCGTCGAGTCCGAACTGCACGACCTCCCCACCGGGCTACCCCGAACGCACCCCCACAACGGATACTCAACCCTCTATGACCCGCTCGTCAGAACGTCAAGTCGACCGGCGGCAACCCAGCCTCCCGGCCCACTGCGTCCAAGACGGTCCGTGACACCCGAGCAGACGACTGAGCAGGGAAAAAGGCAATACGGCCGACGATCTCCCTTCGGCTCCGCGAGCAGTCCTCCCCCGGTAGGCACCCGACGTCGACGTCACATCGATGACGACAGAGTGGGGTAACCGTGGGGCCGGCTCAAGTCTGCACCCACACCCGCGAACCGCCACCAAACGATACGCAACCTGCACCGCGAGTTACCTCGAACGCTCGGTAGTGCCGATTTCCGTCCAGTCGTCTTGCCTACGGTCTGTGGCGTTGCCACCCTCGGTCGCCGGTCGCATCCCCGGCAGCGAGCGTCAGGATCATGTCCCGTGATGGCGGCCGGGGCCCCGCTCAGGCGGATCAAAAATGCACCCTGAATAGACGTGATAGATCCTCCGACTCGGAGGTCCGCGCCTTGGGCGGGTGGCCTTGGCGGCTGTGTATACCGGCGAAAGCGTGGGGTAACCGCGAGTAGCGGGCGTCGAATAAGTGTGGCCACTCCGCGACGAGATCAAATCCCGGACACGGGGTCAGATCACCGAGTGCTGCCCACCCACGCGTGACCTTCCAGTCGGCAGCGCGAATCGGTTCCGCCTGTTTCGACAGCGGATCGGCCGCCGTTGGTCCGTCACTCCGGCGGGCGCCGATCCTTGCCCCGGCCATCTCGGAGGGTTTGCTGTAGTTCGCTGTTGATGCGCTGGGCTTCGGCGAGCTGATCTTCGAGGATGACGATGCGGCACGCGGCCTCGAGTGGGTTGCCTTCGTCGACGAGTTGCCGGACCCGAGCCGCGATACGCAATTGGTAGCGAGAGTAGCGGCGGTGGCCGCCCTCGGAGCGTTGCGGGGTCAGCAGTTCAGCGGCGTCGAGACCGCGCAGGAAGGCTTGAGTGACTCCGACGATTTCCGCGGCCCGGCCCATGCTGTAGGCGGGGTAGTCATCGTCATCGAGCCGGTCGGCGGGCGTGCTGTCAGGGTTCGCTTGCGGATCTTCCACTACACCTCTTGAGGATTTCATGCCTCCAGGCCCCGGCGCGTACAGCGCCAGGGCCTGGGGTCGATCTATCTGTTGTTTCAATTCCGACTATCGGCCGGCAAGGCCGGTGTCGCACACCGCGTCCGGACATGTGCACAGGGACGCGTAGTGCGTATGTGTTTGCTCGTAGACCACCTCCCGGTTCGTTGGATGCGCACCCCGCGTCAACCAGCGACGCGGTCCCGCCCGGAAACTCGTCGAGACGCTTCCTGCGCTTACTTGCGGTGTTCTTCGTCCCCTCCGGCGGTACAACCAAACATCAACTACTTCACTTCACCCCAGCCGGAGGGGACGGCCGAACCTAACATCTTCCGGGCAGTTCATCTCTGCCACGGCCACCGGACTTCCTACTCTCTGAACAAGAGCGACAGTACAACAGTCCGCATCGGTTGTCTACACTCACCACTACAGATTTCTTCTTCGCCGATCCGTAGCCCACTCCACCATTGACGGCCGCAACCGCTCGACTGTCACGAGCGGCAACCATTGCGAGGCAAGACCACGCCCAACAGCGCTCCCCGGCCTCGGTCAACGCACGTTGGTGCACGAATAAACCCGGCGTACAGGCATTTCCCTGCTGGGACGGCGCGCCCGAAGCAGCGCACCATCCCACAGGGTTACGCCAGGGACGAATCCTGTCGACGCTCGCTGGTTGCACACAGTCACCCCCGGTGCTATAAGAAATATGCACCCACTGGCACAGATTATCTTGCCAGTCGATTCGAGATGAAAGGACAGTTGGAGGTGGCGACCATGTTGATGCGTACCGATCCGTTCCGGGATCTGGACCGGTTCACACAGCAGGTATTCGGCACTGCGGCACGTCCGGCGACGATGCCGATGGATGCGTGGCGCGAAGGCGAGGAATTCGTGGTCGAGCTGGATCTACCCGGCGTCGATCCGGATTCGCTGGATCTGGATGTCGAACGCAACGTACTCACCGTGCGAGCACAGCGTCCGGAGTTGAACGCGGGCCGGGAATTGATCGCCGCGGAACGAGCACGGGGCGTGTTCAGTCGGCAGTTATTCCTCGGCGAGTCCCTCGACACCGAGGCCATCAGCGCCGACTACAACGATGGTGTGCTGCGACTTCGCATCCAGATCGCGGAGAAAGCCAAGCCACGCAAGATCGACATCGAACGCAGCAACCGACGGCAGGTCATCAACGCCTGACGCGAACGAGTACGCCGGAAAACGAACAGGTACTCCGCGAGCCCGGCCATCTCGGCCGGGCTCGCGTCGTGCACGTCCCTGCACAGCACCTCAACCGGCCGAACAACCGCTCGCTGAGACCGACCCGATCGCGTGGGATACCGGAACAACGCGACGAGCGTTCGCTGCCCTCATTACTCCGGTCGACCGTGTCGAGTGCTCGGTCCACGAGCCCCGGACGTGCGGATTCTGCGGTTCATGGCATAGTTGGCTGTTGAGACCGGGCGTATCGAAGTGATCTGCACGGCTCACCTACAGAGAAGAAGTTGTTAATAACATGGCTCAAGGCAGTGTGAAGTGGTTCAACGGTGAAAAAGGCTTCGGCTTTATCGCTCAAGACGGAGGCGGCCCTGACGTCTTCGTGCATTACTCGGCTATCGGCGGGGCGGGTTTCAAGTCGCTCGAAGAGGGCCAGCGCGTGGAGTTCGAGGTAGGCCAGGGCCAGAAGGGTCCGCAGGCCCAGGATGTCCGCGCTATCTGATCCAGCGTGACCTGTAAAGGCTCCGCACCATCGAGGTGCGGAGCCTTTCTCATTCGTGTAGCGCCGGGCTCCGCCAGGCATTCAACAAGCCGGCCCGATCCCGAAAGAACAGCGCGCCCGCAAAAGCGGAACGCGAACACGCCGTGAACGACCGCTCATCAAGCGGCAGTGCCGGGTTCGTCACGCGCCGGTAGGAACGGTGTCGCATCAGGTGACCGTCCTTGCTCGATGCCGCGCCCACGCGCTAGTTCGGCATCGAACGCCGCACCCATCAGCACCGCGAGATTCGTGATCCACAACCACACCAGGAAGACCACCGCAGCGGCCAATGAGCCGTAAACCTTGTTGAACGAACCGAAATTCGCGACATAGACCGCGAATCCGGCTGAGGCAGTGGTCCAGACAATTACCGTAAGCACACTTCCCGGTGTCAGCCAACGGAACCCGGGGTGCCGAACATTCGGCGCGGCCCAGTAGAGCAGCGCGCACACCAAACTCACCAGCACAGCCAACACAGGCCACTTGATTACATCCCAGATCCGGACACCCGCCGAGCCGACACCGAACCACCCACCGATCTCGCGAGCCACCGCTCCGGTGGCGACCACCCCGACCGTGCACGCCGCGACGACGACCAGCAGCGCGACGGTCAATCCAAGCCGCAGTGGCAACGTCTTCCACATCGAACGGCCTTCATCGATCTCGTAGATCGAGTTCGCGGCGCGAATGAACGCGCCGACGTAGGCGGAGGCGGTCCACACCGCGACGGCAAGCCCGGCCACCGCCACGGGCCCCGACAGCGAACGTGCATTCTGCAGATTCTCGATCGCGTCGACGAGAAGGGCGATACCGCTGCCCGGTCCGAGCTGCTCAACGGTGTCGATCAGCGTATCCGTCGAGCTGGGCTCCAGCATGCCGAGAACCGCAGTGAGCACCAACAGACCCGGAAAGAGCGACAGCACGCTGTAATAGGTCAGCGCCGCAGCCCAATCCGTGAGCTTGTCCGACCAGACCGCGCCAATCGTGCGCCACAGCGCATCACGCCAGGACCTCCACCGCAGGTCCGTCGGGCCCGACACCCGCTCAACAGTCATCCACGCACCTCCCGGCCAGCACGCGGATACCCAGGCGCCGTCACCCAAAACACATGGCCGGCTACAGGTCGTGAGCCTCCGGGCCTCGATTGATCGCACTTTGTCGACAAGCCACGCCCGAGACTGGTCGCGGGCAGCGCTGGTGCACCTCGAGCGCAACCCTGAGTCCGGGCGCAAGCCACGGCGTCCAGGTCAGGAACAGCCACCCTCCCACACGTCCCCCAGCATGATGAAAACATTGGGGCGAAACCGTGGGGTAAACGTGGGGTCGGCGCAAATGAAACAGGTCAGGACCAGTGCGATACCGGTCCTGACCTGTATTAATACGTGGAGCTAAGGGGACTCGAACCCCTGACCCCCACACTGCCAGTGTGGTGCGCTACCAGCTGCGCCATAGCCCCTGGTTATTGCTTTCGGGTTTCCCCGACTGCCTGAACGAAGTTACACCACGGGCGCGTCAGCAACCAAATCGCCTTGATTCGGGGCTGGCGGAGGGGGTGGAGGAGTCCGTAGAATCGAACATATGTTCGATAGCGATGACCTCTCGGCGGTGGACTTCAGAGCCATTAGTGACGAGGGGCTTATCGACGCCCTTCGGACGGCACATGGGGCGGCGGCGGCCGCGCAGGCGGCGGAGGTGTTCGCCGTGCGGGAGTTGTATCGGAGGTATCGCGCGGATAGTGCGGATCCGGGGCCGGGCGGGGCGCGGGGTGGGGAGTTCGCGGCGACGGAGGCGGCGGTGGCGCTGCAGGTCGACGAGGCGACCACCGGGGCGCTGATCGATATCGGTCTGGCGCTGGAGGATTCGCTGCCGCGCACGCGGGCGGCGTTCGCGGCGGGGCGGATCGATCTGGCGAAGGTGCGGGTGATCGTCGACAACACACGCGCGGTGGCGCGGGAGGTGCTGGAGGATTTGGAGCCGCGGCTGCTGGAGGTGGCGGGGCGGACCAATCCGGTGCGGCTGCGGCAGGCGGCTCGGCGCTGGGCGGCTCGGCTCGATCCTGGTGGCACGCGGCAGCGGCGGGAACGGCGGCAGGAGGAACGTGACGTCCGGCTGCGCGCTGTTCAGGACAGCATGGCTGTCTTCGATGGGCTACTGCCCGCGCCGGGGGCACAGACAGTGGCGATGCGGCTGCGGGAAATGAGCATGCAGGTGTGCGCGTCGGATCCGCGGACCATGCCGCAGCGTCGGGCCGACGCACTGGTGGCGCTGGCCGATGGGTCGGGACAATTGAGGTGCCAGTGCGGGCGCGGTGGACGGTGCCCGAAGTATGGCGTGCCGATCGAGCAGCCGCGCCGCCCGCTGATCCAGATCGGAATCCCCGCCGACAGCCTGCTCGGATTTCAGGACGCACCCGCCTTCCTGGCCGGCTACGGGCCCATCGATGCGGCGCTGGCCCGACTGCTGGCCGAACATGCCCGATTCCAAGTGATTCCGGAGCAGTCGGACGCCGACGACCCGGCGACCGCCGAAGAAGCCGCACAGTGGCAGCCCGCATCACGGCTGGAACGAGAAGTCCGGGCACTGGACGGAATGTGCCGCTTCCCCGGCTGCGCAATGCCTGCCGCCGAGTCCGAACTGGACCACAACCACCCCTTCGACCACGAGCGACCAGCCCGCGGCGGACCGACCGCGCGCACCAACCTCGCCGTGCTCTGCGGTCGTCATCATCGCCTGAAGACATTGGCCGACAACGACAAACTCCCCTGGAAAGTCTGGCGCGCGGACCTGGAACGTTTGCAGTGGACCGCACCCACCGGCGACATACACACCACCGTCCGAGAGGGAGCCCGATACCTCTTCCCACGCACCGACACCGGCGCACCCACCGTCCCGTACACCGGCGTCCACAGATCCGAGCCGCCCGAAGCGCCACCGATCGACGCGCCCACAGCACTCCCCGACCGCCGCACTGCCGAAGACATGGCATATCCCTTGAACGGCTACGTCGTCATCCACGGGCAACTCCGCCGCATTCCACCCGAAGACGAAATCCCCGACGACAAACCGGCACCCACCCGAAACCACGCGCCTTAATCCATCGTTCGTCGCGCCAGAGCTTCGTCCCTGCACGATTCACTCTGCATGCCTTGGCAGCAGATCCTCCTCGACCCCCGGATCACCTGATGCCCAGCGACTAGGAACAAACAAGCAGTTGTTTCCAGAACAGTGATGCAAATCACGGACGGTCGCTACATTGTTTCCACCCGGCTACTCGTCCTGAACTGCGGATGGTTCAGTCTTCTGCGAAATGCCGTGGCCAGAAAGGCATCTCGACCATGAGTTCGACCACGACTGCGGCCCCGCCGACCCTGATCACCGGGTTATGGCAGCGCAAGCTACCGCACTATCCCGATACGCCCGCCCGCTCCTGGTACCTGGCCGTGGTGGTCATCACCTCGATCGCGCTGTACTACCAATTGTTCGTCACCGGCGCGGTGGGCAATGAGCTCATCGCCTACTTCGATCTATCTTTCGCGTATTTCGTGTGGATCTTCATTATCGGCGCCGCGTTCGGCGCGGTCGCTTCGGTGCTGGCGGGTGTGCTCGATCGGTGGGGGCGGGCGAATATCGTCGCGTACGGCGTGGTGATCTGCTCATTGCTGACGCTCTTCGCGGTACCCGCGACAACCACGAAGGAGGCGTACCTCGTCGTCTACATCCTGGTGAGCATCGTCGAGGGCGCTGTCCTGGTGGCGACACCGGCACTGATCCGCGACTTCTCGCCGCAGCTGGACCGTGCGTCCGCGATGGGTTTCTGGACCCTCGGACCCGTTATCGGCGCCCTTGTCACCACCCAGATCTCCACACGGACCCTCGACGCACATCCGGACTGGCAGTTCCACTACCGGCTGTGCGGCGTGATCAGTCTCGTCATCGCCGTAGTCGCGGTCATCGGACTACGTGAGCTGAGTCCACAACTGCGCGACCAGATCATGGTGTCGCTGCGCGACCGCGCGCTGATCGAGGCACGAGCCCGCGGCATCGATGTCAGCAAGCTGGAGCAGGGTCAGTGGCGGCAGATGTTGCGCCTCAATATCATTGGGTCAGCCCTCGGAATCAGCCTTTTCCTGGCCTTCTTCTACACAATCGTGTCGTTCCTACCGGTCTACATGGCCACGAATTTCGGCTTCAGTCCGGCCAAGTCCAACGCACTCGGCAACTGGTATTGGACCGCCAACGCGATCGCTCTCGTGCTCGCCGGTATCGCGTCGGACAAACTCAAGGTGCGCAAGCCGTTCATGATCGTCGGCGCGCTGATCAGCATCGTCGGCATGTACGTGTTCATCGGCTACACCGACAAGCCCGACACCGGCTACTACGCGTTCGCTACGGTTTTCGTGGTCATCGCGGTCGGCACGGGCATCGCCTACTCCACCTGGATGGCGAGCTTCACCGAAACGGTCGAGGACCGGAGTCCGGCAGCGACCGCCGTCGGGCTCGCGGTGTGGGGCGGCACCCTGCGCGGCGTCGTCACCGTCGTCCTGTTCGGCTTGCTCATAGTGGTGAACGCGGCGGGTCCGCTGGTCAATTACGGCCCCAAGCTCCAGGAAATCCAGCACCGGTTCGGCCCGCAGCTGGCGACCATCCAGCAGGTCGGACCGGAAACCCTTGCGGCGCTCAAAGCCAACCCCAACGATCAGGCCGCACAGCTCGCGGCACTGACGAAGCTGACCGGCGCCACACCGGCCGAAATTCAGGCAGCCTTCGGCCTCAGCATGAAGTACCCGCAGGAGGTTGCGACGCTGCAAGCTATCGACGCAGCCACGTTGGCGGCGCTCGCGGCCAACCCGGCCGATGCGAACGCCGGACTCGCGGCGGTCGGTCAGGTAGCCAAGAAGTTCGGGATTCCGCCGGACCAGGCGATCGCCCGCCTCACCGCCGTCCAGCAGATTCCGCCCGCGGATCTCACGGTGGCCGCGAAGGTGGGGCCGCAACTGGAACAGGCGACGGCGAAACTGCAAGCGGTCGGCACCATTCCCGCCGAGGACCAGGCCTACCTGGCCGAGCACGCCGAGGAAGTGCAGCAAGCGCAAGCCGATTCACCCTCGCAGTGGAAGCGCTGGTGGTGGATCTGCTTGATCGCGCAGATCGCCTTCCTGCCGTTCGTCTTCCTGATGGCCGGACACTGGAACCCGAAGAAGGCCGCGGCGGAAGCCGAGGAGCACGACAAACTGGTCGAGCGCGAACTCGCCACGCTGTCAACGAAATAGCAGTCGCCAGCGGAACCGGATCGGGCGGCGCGGTCGCGTCGCCCGGACCGGGCGCTTCGACGATCAGATCGTCAGCGGCCCTCGAGGTAGCTGTCGGCCAACCGAGCTGGGGCGCAAGCCAGCCAGCCGTCGAGCAGGAGTTCGCGCAGCCGCTCGGCGGTGGTGAGGTTCAATTCGACGAGGACCGCGGCGTAACCATCGAAGTGCGGGATGGTGAACACGCCAGGGCGATCCTCGGCGAGGACGGCTTCCTTGTCGTTGAGATCGGCCAGCCGCACCGCGAGGATCGGCCCCTCGGGCCGCTCGGTATCGCCGAATCGCTTGATATCAGCCTTGCTGAACGGTCGTTCCCACGCGAAAGCCTTGCCCGCGACCGACCACGTCCGGTTGTCATATCGCAGGCCTTCGATGACTTCGGGGAGCTGAAGAGCAATGTCAGCGGCATCGTTCAGGGTTGCCACCTCTACAACGCTAGCGTGTCTCCCAATAGTTTGTTCGACAAAGTCGACGCGGGCAATTGTTGTCGGTGGCTGGGCGGTCCAGCTGATTCGGGCGTTCAGCGTGCGACGTCGGCGACCCACTCCTCGCTATTGACGTCCAGCTTGGTCTTGCCGTCGAACACCGAGGGGGTGGACGCGCGCCCATCGAGGAGTTCATTGAGCGTGCCGAGTGCGACCTGGGCGTTGGCCCGCGCGGCATCGACCTTCGCGCCGGTGGCGATGCACTGCGCCACCTGATCGGATGCGCCCGCCTCCCGTGCCACCGCGGCGAGCTCCTCGTTGTTCAGGTCCGCGCCGCCCTCCTTCGGCTGCTTGGTGGTGAACAACAACGCGTGGAACTTCGAGTACACCGGACCCGAACCGGCCTCGGCGACACACTCGTTCGCGGCGATCGCGCGCGTCGAGTAGTTCTTGCTACTCGACTTGGATTCGAGAAAATTGACCAGGTGATAACGCAGCGCGAGTGTGCCTTCGTCCTGCTGCTGCGCGATTTCCTGACCGTAGACGCGCTCCATCGACCCGCATCCCGGGCACAGTGGATCGGCATACACATCGATCGTCTTCCGCGCGTCCGGGCGACCGACCAGGATCACGCCGTCGGGCTGCAGCGCCGCGACCACCGCCGAGCTGTGCACCGGACCGTATCCGTCGTTGCGCACGGCGGGTTCGTCGCGACCCCACCGCAGCGCCAGGATCACAATCACCACGATGAGCGCGAGCGCCACGCCGCCGAGGGCGTACGTGGTCTTGCTGGACATCGGTCGCGGAGTGTAGTTCGAACGCGATTCGCTCACCCCGAACACTCTGCCGCAACCGTCCGCGGCGACCCTCGCCGGGTGCGCGGCGAACAACCGCGTGTCCTGCTACCCGGACTCGACCTTGGTGCGCCCGTCCGCGTCATCGAACAATTGCTCATCGCCGTCCCCGCACGACTCCGCGGCGCGATGCGCCAGCTGGTATTCGGCGTCGTCGCAGGGCACGCCGCTGACGTGGTCGGACCGATCCGGTTCGGCGGCACGGGTCCGCGTCTGCAACGGCTCCGGCGCCACCACCCACACCACCGCGGCGATGGCGAGCAGCGCACCGGTGACGGTGAGCGCGACCCCGTAGGAGACGTGTTGCGCGAGCGCACCGATCGCGACGGGACCGATGACGGTGCCGAGGTCAGCGGACATTTGGAAGCCCGCGAGCACCGGCCCACCGCGCGCCTTCGGCCCGATCACATCGGCAAGCGCGGCCTGCTGTGTCGGACTCAGCATGCCCGAACCGAGTCCGGCCACCACCGAAGTCACCATCAGCCACAACAGGTTCGGCGCGAAACCGAGCCCGACCGTGCCGACCGCACACACCAGCGATCCGGCGATGAGAAACGGCTTGCGCCCCCAACGGTCCGACAACCGGCCCGAGACGAACAGCACCGCGACATTGCCTGCCGCGAACACCGTCAGCGCGACACCTGCCATCCCCGCGGGCTGATCCAGCACCTCGACCACGAGCAGCGGCACCAACGCCATCCGCACGCCGAAAACCGCGGCGCCGTTGGCGAAGTTCGACCAGAGCACCGCCCGATACTCCGGGCGCTCCCAACCCTGCCGGAAGGTCATCACCCGCACGGCACCGCTCATTTCCGGCGCGGCCAGGTGCGAATTCCGCAAACTCAGGTGGACGGCCGCGGTGACAGCGAGCAGCGCGGCCATGTAGATCACGAACGGCGCCCGCAGCCCGAGCCCGGCCAGCGCGCCACCGACCAGCGGCCCGCTGACGGAGCCGATCAGGAAGCTCGTCGACCACAGTCCGGACACCCGTCCGCGCTGCGCGGGCGGCGACAGCCGAATCACCAGCGCCAGCGAGGAAACGGTGAACATGGTCGACCCGATGCCGCCGACCGAGCGTAAAACCACCAGCTGCCAATAACTCTGGGCCAGCGCACTCGCACCCGTCGACACCGCGACGATCAGCAGCCCGCTCAGATAGACCGCGCGCTCCCCAAGCCGTTGCACCAATCGACCGCTCACCGGGGCGAACAGCAGCCGCATCAAGGCGAATGCGCTGATCATCGCCGAGGCCGCCGCGACACCGACGCCGAAACTGCGGGCGTACTGCGGCAGCACGGGTGCGACCAAGCCGAATCCGATGGCAATGACGAACGCGGCCCCGACCAACACCCAGATCTCGGTGGGCAGGGCCTTCGATCTACTACTCACCCGACAGCGCCTGCCCCACCATCTCCTCCGCGGCGGCCTGCACCTGTGCCAGGTGGTCGGCGCCGTGGAACGATTCCGCGTAGATCTTGTACTTGTCCTCGGTACCGGACGGGCGCGCGGCGAACCACGCGTTCTCGGTCGTGACCTTCAGCCCGCCGAGCGGTGCGCCGTTGCCCCTTGCCCGGGTGAGTACCGCGGTGACCGGCTCGCCCGCGATCTCCTGTGTGGTGATCATGTCCGGCGTCAACTTCGCGAGCAGCTCTTTCTGTTCCCCGGTGGCGGTGGCGTCGATCCGCGCGTAGGCGGGGCTGCCGTAGCGCTTTTCGAGTTCGACGTAGCGTGCCGACGGGCTCTGGCCGGTGACCGCCGCGATCTCCGCGGCGAGCAGCGCAAGCAGCAGGCCGTCCTTGTCGGTGGTCCAGACCGTGCCGTCCATCCGCAGGAACGACGCGCCCGCGCTCTCCTCACCACCGAAAGCCAGGCTGCCGCTGAACAATCCGGGCACGAACCATTTGAAGCCGACCGGCACCTCGTGCACATCCCTGCCGAGCACGCCGACCACCCGATCGATCATCGACGAGCTCACCGCCGTCTTACCGATCTTGGTCAGCGCGTCCCAGCCCATTCGGTTCGCGACAAGGTATTCGATGGCGACGGCGAGGAAATGGTTCGGGTTCATCAGCCCACCGTCCGGCGTGACGATGCCGTGCCGGTCGGCGTCGGCGTCGTTGCCGGTGGAGAGGTCGTAGTCGTCCTTGATCGCGATCAGCGAGGCCATGGCGTAGCGCGACGACGGATCCATTCGGATCTTTCCGTCGCTGTCGAGGGTCATGAACCGCCAGGTCGGGTCGACGAACGGGTTGACGACCTCGAGCTCGAGATCGTACCGCTGGCCGATTTCCTCCCAGTAGTCGACGCTCGCCCCACCCATCGGGTCGGCGCCGAGCCGGATCCCCGCGCCGCGAATGGCGTCCAGGTTCAACACGTTCGGCAGATCCGCGATGTAGTGGTCGAGGTAGTCGTAGCGTTCGACGCTGGTCTCCAGCGCGTGCTGCAGCGTGGTGCGCCGGATACCGGCGAGTCCGCTGCGCAGCAGTTCGTTGGCACGAGCGGCGATGGCATCGGTGGCGACGGTGTCGGCCGGACCGCCGTGCGGCGGGTTGTATTTGAAGCCGCCGTCGCGCGGCGGATTGTGCGAGGGGGTGACCACGATGCCGTCGGCCTGATGGCGGGTGCCGCCGCGATTGTGGCGCAGCACCGCGTGACTGAGCGCTGGGGTCGGGGTGTACCGGTCGCGTGCGTCGATGATCGCGGTCACGTCGTTGGCCGCGAGCACCTCGAGCGCGGTGGTCCACGCGGGCTCCGACAACGCGTGTGTATCTCTGGCCAGGTACACCGGGCCGGTAATGCCGCGGGTGGCACGGTATTCGATGATCGCCTGGGTGATGGCCAGGATGTGCGCCTCGTTGAACGCGGTGTCCAAACTGGAACCACGATGCCCGGAGGTGCCGAAGACCACCTGCTGCGCGGGGTCCTGCGGATCCGGGATGCGGCTGTAGTAGGCCGTCACCAGATGCGCGATGTCCTCCAGGTCGGTGGGTCGCGCGGGTCGCCCGGCTCGATCATGGGCCATGCTCGGGTCTCCCTTCCGGATCGGCTGCGCCCGGCTCGTCATCAGAATCATGTCCACAACCACTGTGTCGCGGACGCCGCGGCGAAAACCGCGGCCAAACAGGCCACGACGCTGATCACGACGTTGCCAACGGCATAGACGTAGGCGCCGTCGGCAACCAACCTGATGGTCTCGTAGCCGAAGGTGCTGAACGTGGTGAGCGCACCGCAGAAACCGGTACCGGCAGCGGTGAGCAGCCAGCTGTTCGCACCCGCGCCGACCAGACCACCGAGCAACGCCGAACCGACAATGTTAACGGTCAATGTGCCCAGCGGCAGCAGAGATCCGAAACGTGCTGCGACAGTGCGGTCTATCAGATATCGAGCGGGTGCGCCGAGCATGGCGCCGAGGACGACGAAGGCGACGTTCACCGGCGCACTCCCACGGTCGGCTGCCAGATCGTGACCTCGGACAAGGTGACGTTCACCGCGGCGAGCAGCTCGGAATTCTGCTCGACGAACGACCGCAGTCGCTGGGCCTCATCGATGACCATCACCTGCACGGGTAGGTGTTCGGCCAGATCGAGTATCCGGCTGGTGTGGATGCGCGAGGAGGCGCCGTAGCCCTCGACTCCGCGCCACACACTCGCGCCTGCCAGTCCGGCATCGCGGGCCCGCTGCACGATCTCGTGGTAAAGGGGGCCGTGTTTCCATTTATCGTCCTCGTCGAGCAGCACCGTCAGCCGTGCGGCCTGCTTCCACTGTCCCGCCGTCGGACGCGCGCCCGCCGGTGAATCATTCATCGTCTGACCCCCTTCCGTCTGCCGTCGTCATGTCCGTCGAGCCGTTCGGGTCGCCCAGCGCGCCGTGCCCATACCGAGCACGACCGCGACCAGCGCCGCCACCACCGTTCCCCCCAAATAGCCGAGCGCCTCGACCGTTGCACCCGATTGGAGCAGTCTACGAACCTCGAGGCTATAGGTGGAAAAAGTGGTGAAGCCGCCGAGCAGGCCGACGCCGAGAAACGGGCGGAGCAGTCTGTGGGCTACCCATACTTCGGTGATCAGAATCATCAGAATGCCGATCGCAAAGCATCCCATGACATTGATCGTGAACGTCGCCCAGGGGACGTGCCCCGGTCGCGGTGGCCACCACACGCCGATGCCGTAGCGCAGCAGGCCGCCGATAGCGCCGCCGACGGAGATCACCAGCAGCACCATCGGCTCGACGGCCGGGGCGTCGGTTCGCTGACCCATGCGCTGACCTCCTGCCGAGCCGAATGTCACCGGTGCGATGCTATCGGCTGTACCGTGCGGTCTTTTCGTCCGGGACGGCGGCACGAATTACGAACAGCGCCGTTCGTTGACATGCGCGTGTGTACGACGTACGAATGCCGGGAAGGTTTCGCCGAGGTTCCACCTATCCCCTACAGACTCAGGTCGGGAGCGATGATGGCGGCACGACGAGCAGTACCCACGATGGCTCGGGAGACGGCGAAACCGCGTCGACCCGGGCGACAGCAACTGTTCGGCAGACAGAATCCGATCACCTCGTGCGGGCGACGATCGCTGCGGCGGCTCGGCATCGCCGCGCTCTCCGTCGCGGCGGCGAGCCTTGCCTACGCGCCACCCGTCGCGTCGGCGGCCATCTTCCCGATCCCCGAGGGCGACGGCTTCTATTCCGCGCCACCGAATCTGGCCGACTTCCAACCCGGTGACGTGATCCGCGGCAGGCCGATGCCCGCCGCCGGATACCCCGGCGCGACGGCATGGCAGCTGGTGTTCCGTTCGACCAATTCGGCGAACGCGCCGATCGCGGCGGTCACCACATTGCTGCTGCCCGTGGGCGGGGGCGGCGACCGGCCGCTGGTGTCCTATCAGCCGTTCGTCAACTCGCTCGGCATGGAATGCGCACCGTCACACAGCCTTTTCAACGGCACCATGCAGGAGGGCCCCGCGCTGAATCTGCTGCTGGCGCGCGGGTGGGCGGTCGCCGTCCCCGACCATCTCGGACCGACGAGCGCCTACGGCGCGGCACGCCTCGGCGGCCGACTGACCCTGGACGGGATCCGCGCGGTCAAGCGTTTCGGGCCTGCCGGTCTCGCGGGTAGCCCGGTCGGTCTTGCCGGATACTCCGGCGGCGGCATGGCCACCGGGTTCGCCGCGTCGCTCGCACCCGAGTACGCGCCGGAGCTACCGATCGTCGGGGTAGCCGTGGGTGGCGTCCCGGTGAATATCGGCAAGCTCGCCCGCGATATCGGCGACCAGCCGAGCCCGCTGTTCGGCCTTGGGTTCGCCGCCGCGGTCGGCCTCGAGCGCGAGTACCCGTCCGAGCTGGCGATGGAGCGGTACCTCAACCCCGCCGGGTTCGCGCTGCGCTCGCAGATCGCCAACGCCTGCACCAGCGAGATCATCAGCGCGGGCGCGAACAAGAGCGTCGACGACGTCTTCACCAGCTCGTTGGACGCCGACCCCATCACGGTGCGGATCGTGCACGAAAACAGCCTGGAGACCTTCGCGGGCGTCCCGCGCGCCCCGCTCTACCAGTGGCACGGCGCTGCCGACGAAGTGTCGCCGCAGCTGGCACAGGAGGTTGCGGGAAGGTATTGCCACTCCGGCACTCCGGTGCTGTTCGAACTGATCCACGGAGCCGACCACGGCTCCGCGATCGCCCCGGGCGCGGCCCGGGCGTACGGCTACCTCGCCGACCGCTTCGCGGGCATCCCCGCACCGAGCAACTGCTGAGAGATTCACCACAAGCACAGCGCCCGCGTCGAAGTGACGCGGGCGCTGTGCTTTTCGGGCGGAACACTCAGTGCGCGAGGACCAGCTCTCCCTCAGCAGGAGCGGGCACCGTGTTCGGCATCAGCACCGCGGTGATCGCGGCACCGACCACGAAAATCGCGGTGGCCCACCAGAAGCTGGTCGTGTAGCTCTCGATCGCGGCCTGGGCCACGTTCAGCGGATCCGGATTCCGGGTGGCCAGGTAGTCGGTCGCGGCCGACGCGGCGATGGTGCTCAGCAGCGCCGTGCCGATCGAGCCGCCGACCTGCTGGCTGGTGTTGATCATCGCCGAGGCGACACCGGCATCCTCGTGGTGCACACCGGCGGTCGCGCCCTGGAACGCGGTCGCCATCGCGCCACCGAGACCGAGGCCCATCAGGACAAGCGCCGGCAGAATGTGCGTGGCATATCCGGTGTCCAGACCGATCTGTGTCAGCCAGGCCATGCCCGCCGCGGCGACCAGGAACCCGCCCGCCACAACAACCTTCGGACCGACCCTCGGCAGCAGCAGCGAGGGCGCGGTGGTCGAGGAGGCGATCATGCCCGCCACCATCGGCAGGAACGCGACGCCGGTCATGATCGGCGAGTATCCCAAGCTCAGCTGCATGTAGTAAGTGAGGAACAGGAAGATCGCGAACATACCGATGCCCATGACGAACACGGTCAGGTACGAGCCACCGCGGGTGCGGTCCAGCAGGATTCGCAGCGGCAGCAGCGGGTGCGCGACCCGGGTCTCCAGCCACACGAACACCGCGAGCAGCGCGGCGCCACCGAAGAGGAAGCCGAGCGTGACCGGGTTGGTCCAGCTGGTCGACTCGGCGTGCGAGAAGCCGTAGACGATGCCGAACAGCGCCGCGGTAACCACGATGGTGCCCGGGATGTCGAGCTTCGGCCGCTCGGCGACCACGTGCTTGGCCAGCAGCAGCACTGCACCGACCAACGCGACCGCGGCGAAAGCCAGGTTCACGAACATCACCCAGCGCCACGAGGCCCACTCGGTAAGCATGCCGCCGAGCAGCAGTCCGATCGCACCACCGGTACCGGCGACCGCACCGAAGATGCCGAAAGCCTTTGCCCGCTCCTTCGGTTCGGTGAAGGTGACGGTGAGCAGCGACAGCGCGGCCGGAGCCAGCAGTGCACCGAACACGCCCTGCCCGACGCGCGCCGCAACGAGCATCTCGAAGCTGGTGGCTGCGCCACCGACCGCAGAGGCGCCCGCGAAGCCGATCAGGCCGACGATGAAGGTATTGCGGCGACCGAAAAGGTCGCTGAGTCGTCCACCGAGCAGCAGCAAGCTGCCGAAGGCCAACGCATAGCCGGTAACGACCCACTGGCGGTCACCGTCACTGAAGCCGAGATCCTGTTGCGCGGCGGGCAGCGCGATATTCACGACAGTCGCGTCGAGCACGACCATGAGCTGTGCGACGCCGAGGACGGCGAGCACCCACCAACGCAGCGCGTGCGAGCCGCGCCTGCCGTTATCCGTTTTCTCGGGGGCGGGTGCCCCACGGTCGATCGCCGTAGTCATGCTGTCCCCTTTGTCTCAGGTCTTGATGCGGAGAATCCATCTCCGCTTACGAAGAAGCTACCATGGTAACGGAGGTAACGCCTCCGCTTAATCCCGATACTTGATAGGATGTGGGTGTGAATCACGCCACGGCCCTTTCTCCACCTCGGCGCTTACGGGCCGACGCCGCGCGCAATCAGCAGCGGATCGTCGCCGCGGCGCGCGAACTCTTCGCCGACCATGGACTCGAGATCACCCTCGATGACGTCGCCGAGCGCGCCGGTGTCGGCGTCGGCACCGTCTACCGGCGCTTCGCCAACAAGAAGGAGCTGATCGCCGAGGTTTTCGAGCAGAACATGGCGGAGTTCGGCGACGCCGCGGATGCCGCCTGCGCGCATCCCGATCCCTGGCGGGGTCTTGTTCAGTTCTTCGAGTACGCGTGCACGCATCTGGCCACCAACCGCGGCTTCAGCGAAGTGATGCTCGAGCTCGAGAACGACATGGAGCGTTTCGCCGCCGTGCGCGATCGACTCAAGCCGACGGTCGCGGCCGTCATCGATCGGGCTCGCGACGCGGGCACCCTGGCTCCCGACGTGGAGGCCTCGGACTTTTTCGCCCTGATCCATATGGTCGACGCGATCGCCGAATTCTCCAGGCCGGTGAATCCCGATGTCTGGCAGCGGTATATGGCGATCGCACTCAACGGGGTACGCGCCGACGCCATGCCGAGACAGCCACTCACCGTGCCCGCGCTGACCGACGAAGAGGTCGAGCTGGCCAAGTCTCACGTCTGCGCAGGCCGCAAGCGGTAATCGCAAAAACCGGACACAAGTAGCGCGCGTCACACGCCATCCCCTACAGTTGGACATATGACCAACTCGTGGGTGAACTGGGCCGGCGATCAGCAGTGCGCGCCGGCGACCATCGCCGCCCCGCGCAGCACCGACGAGCTGGCCGAGATCCTCGGTCGCGCCGCGACGGACGGGCAGACTGTACGCGTCGCGGGCGCAGGCCACTCCTTCTCCGACACCGTCCTCACCGACGGCGTGCTGCTGAACCTCGCGAATATGAACCGCGTCCTGGACGTGGATCGGACCACCGGCCGGGTCCGGGTCGAAGCGGGCATCACCCTCAACGCCGCGAGCAACGCACTGCACCCGCACGGGCTGGCCTTCCCCAACCTGGGCGATATCGACGTGCAGACCGTCGCGGGCGCCACCGCCACCGCCACCCACGGCACCGGCGCCGCGCTACAGAACCTTTCGGCCGCACTGCATTCCATCGAGCTGATGCTCGCCGACGGCAGCCTGGTCGAACTGAACGCCGAGACCGATCCGGAGGGCTGGCGCGCCGCGCGGGTCAGCGTCGGCGCACTCGGCGTCGTGACCGCCGCCACGGTGCAGCTGGTTCCGTCATTCGTGCTCGAGGGCATCGAGCGGCCGGTCCCGGTGGAAGACATCCTCGCCGACCTGGATTCCTACATCGAGGGCAACGAGCACTTCGAGTTCTACATGTTCGCGCACAGCCCGCTGGCCATGACCAAGCGCAACAACCCGGTCGACCTGCCAGAACAGCCGCGCGGCAAGGCCGTCGACTGGTTCGCCGACATCCTCATGTCCAACTACACCTTCGACGCGCTGTGCCGCCTCGGCAAATGGCAGCCGGGCCTGGTGCCGTGGATTCACCGTGGCGCCGCCTACGCGGGCAGCTACCGCCGCCAGGTCGACCGCTCGTACCGAGTGTTCGCCTCCCCCAGGCTGATTCGCTTCACCGAGATGGAATACGCGATCCCGCGCGAGCACTCGATCGCGGCGATCCGCGAAATCAAGGAACTATCCACAAAATTCGCTACGCCGATGCCGATCGAGGTGCGCTGGGTCGCCCCCGACGACGCGTTCCTCTCCCCCGCAGGCGGTCGCGACACCTGCTACATCGCCGTGCACCAGTACCGCGGCATGGACTTCGAGCCGTATTTCCGCGCCTGCGAAGCGGTCTTCGATCGCTACGAGGGCCGCCCGCACTGGGGCAAGCGCCACTTCCAGACCGCTGAGACCCTCCGGCAGCGTTACCCCGATTGGGATCGCTTCGCCGAGGTGCGCCGCCGCTTCGACCCCAAGGGCCGCTTCAGCAACGCCTATCTGAACCGGGTCCTGGGACCGGTCGACTGACCTCGCCGGCGCCGTCAATCGGCGAGGATCTCGGAGACCAAGCGAGGCAGTGCCGTGCCGATCGGGTCGCGAATGATCTCGGTGGCCAAGTCGTCATAGGGCGTCGGCTCGGCGTTGACGATGACTAGGGCGGCACCGCTGTCGACGGCGATCGCGCACATCGAAGCTGCGGGCTCCACCTGTAGCGAGGTGCCGACCGCGAGGAAGATATCGCTGGCTTCGGCTGCCAGTGCGGCCTTCGTCATCGTGTCCGAGTCAAGCAGCTGGCCGAACATAATGGTGGCCGCTTTCAGCACGCCGCCGCATTCGGGACAAGGGGGATCCGCCTCGCCCGCCGCGACGCGGTCCAGGGTCGCTGCCATGGTGGTCTCGAAGTCACACTCGACGCACACGACCTCGAACATATTGCCGTGGATCTCGATGACCCGATTCGGCGAAGAACCGGCGCGCTGATGCAGCCGGTCGATGTTCTGGGTGATGATCGTGACGCTGCGCCCGGCCCGCTCCAGGTCGGCGAGGGCGGTGTGTGCAGCGTTCGGCCTGGCCTGCCACGCCGGGTTGTCGCGGCGGGCGAGCCACGATCGCTGACGCAGCTCCGGATCGGCCAGATAGGTATCGAAGGTCGACAACAGTTCGGCGATGGGGTCTTTCGTCCACACGCCACGCGGCCCGCGAAAGTCCGGGATTCCGGAATCGGTGGAGATGCCCGCACCCGTGAGGACCCCGATCCGGCCGGATCGCCTACGCCACTCGGTCGTCATATCGAAAAGCGTAGGGGGAGATCCTCGGCCGGTGCACTCGGGCGGCGCGCTTACCGTCGGCGCGTTTGTCCTGAGCGGAGCATCGACGCGATCGGCACCGCGAGGATGCCAAGACGGTGAGAGATTGCTACTCTAAATCTCTCAAGCTATTGAGCAGGTCGATCAAAGGAGATCGCAATGACGGCGTCCGTCGCACTCGAGACCAGCGGCCCGCACCCGCTGCCCATCCGCCGCCCGATCGAGCCGGGCACGCGAATGTGGGACGAAACCGGGCTGATCACCTTCTCCCTCACCGCGGGATCCGCCTTCCTGCTACAAACCATGGAACCGACCATCTCCGCGGTCGTCGACGAGCACTCGACCTTCCGCACCGACCCGATGGGCCGCGCCGTGCGCAGCCTCGGCTCGGTGATGATGTGGATCTACGGTGGCGAAGAAGCACTCGCCGAAGCCGATCGCCTGCGCGCAATGCACGCGTCGCTCAACACCACCGATGCCGCCGGGGTCCGGCACAAGGCACTCTCGTCCGGGCCGTGGGCCTGGGTGCTGCACACCGGAACCTTCGCCTTCACCGAGGGCTCGAAGTACTTCGCCCGCCGCCCGCTCACCGCAGCCGACAAGGAGGCGTACTACCAGGAAGTGGTGCAGCTGATGCGCAACTTCTCGGTGGCGCCCAAGGAGATTCCGGAGAATTACGCCGCATTCGAGACGTTCTTCGACGACATGGTGGAAAACCACCTACAGAACACCGACACCGCGCACGACTATCTGCGAGTGATCCGATCCGTCGCGCCACCCGAGCAGCTGCCCCGCGCGCTGCGCCCGATCTGGCGGCGCGCGGTCGCGCCGATCGGACAACTCCAGTACTTCTTCACCGTCGGCACCACTCCCGAGCCGGCACGCCGCAAGCTGGGCCTGACCTGGACCACAGCCGACGAACGCAAGCTGCGCGCACTGGGCCGGCTCATCGGCCGCACGGTACCGCTGCTCCCGGAACGCCTGCGCTACTTCCCGATTGCCTACGAAGCCCGACGCCTGGAACGCGACCGCGCACGGCTGCGAAAGATCATCGACCTGCGCCCTATGTGAGTCACCGCCGTCTGTGAGCCACAGCCACGGCCCGTGGGTAGCCCGCCCGGCGCCCCGCGGGCCGTTTCGTGTGTCTACTATCGAGACATACCTGAAGCGCTGCAACAACTCTCGGACGTGTTGATGATCGAATTCGGCGGCGCGGTGTGCGCCGTAACCCGGTGAGCGTGCATCCGGCCTCCGCGCGCCCTGGTATACGTATCACTCACACTACGGCGCCGTTCGGGCGCCCCGACCGGCTCGAACCCGCCCGCATTGCCCGACTTCGCGTCCAGCATCGCTCGATTCACCCAGTTGAAAGGTATTCCCGCACATGGCTCACAAGCCCAGCGTGCTGTTCGTCTGCGTCCACAATGCGGGCAGATCGCAGATGGCCGCCGGATTTCTCAGCGCGCTCGCCGGTGACCGCATCGAGGTCCGCTCCGCGGGCAGCGCACCGGCCGATTCCCTGAACCCGGCCGTAGTCACCGTGATGGCCGAGGCGGACATCGACATCTCCGATCAGGCGCCGAAGATCCTGACCATCGATGCGGTCGCCATGTCCGACGTCGTAATCACCATGGGCTGCGGCGACGCGTGTCCGTTCTTCCCTGGCATCAGCTACCGAGACTGGGTGCTGCCCGACCCGTCGGGCGAGGACATCGCCATCGTGCGCTCGATCCGCGACCGGATCCGCATTCTCGTGGAGAACCTGATCGCCGAACTCATTCCGGCCACCGCAAGCTGAGCGCTCACCGCTAGCGACTGCTTGCAGGTCGCTCGAAACAACACCGCTAGCGACTGCTTGCGGTCACTGCCGCGGTGTCCGATTTGTTCAAGACCGACCATCCCGAGGCGTCTTAGGCTGCGACTATGACTCCACAACTCGACTTCATCGGCATCGTGGTCACCGATATGGCCGCTTCGCTGAACTTCTACCGACGCCTCGGACTGGCCTTCCCGGAGGGCTCCGAGAACCAGCCGCATGTCGAGGCCGCGGCCGCGGGCGGAGTACGCATCGCATTCGACACCGAGGCCGTGATCAAGTCATTCCATCCGGAATGGCAGCCACCCACCTCCGCGGGCAGGACCGGACTCGCCTTCCGGTGCGCCGACCCCGCCGAGGTCGATCGGGTGTTCGCCGAACTCGTCGACGCCGGTTACCACGGCGAACTGAAGCCATGGGATGCCGTGTGGGGACAGCGCTACGCCTCGCTCGCGGATCCCGACGGCAACGGCGTCGACCTGTACGCCCCGTTGCCCGCTACCGAGTGAGCAACTCACGCAACGGCATTCCCGCCAGCTCGCGCACCTCGCGAGCCAGGTGGGCCTGATCCGCGTAACCGGTGCGGGCGGCGGTGTCCGCGAGCGGCACTCCGCTGCGCGCCGCCGCAAGGGCACGCTGCAACCGCAATACCCGGGCCAGCGTTTTCGGTCCATACCCGAAGGCCGCGAGGGACCGGCGGTGCAGCCGCCGCGCACCGAGCCCGGCCGCTTCCGCCGTCGCCGCCACCGACCACCCCGAATCCAAGGCCACCGCGATTCGGCGCAGGATCGGATCGGGCGGTTCGGTTTCGGCCGCCCGCCGCAGCACCAGCGCCTCGAGCGCGGCAATCCGGTCGTCGGCCGCGTCGAGTTGCTCGGTCAGCTGCCGTACCGTCGCCGACGGCCACAGGTCCGCGAGTTCGACACGCCGATCACGCAATTCGTGCGCGGGCACCCCTAATAGCGCGGGCGCGGAACCGGGAAAGAACCGAATCCCCGCAAAGCTGGTTCCCACCGGCACAGTCGGTCGGTAGGCGCCGGTGTCCGGACCGGCTACCGACAGCTTGCCGCCGCTCCACAGCAGGTCCATGCATCCGTCGGGCAATACCGGTAGCCCGAGATCATGACCGGTTACGGTGCGCGTCCACACCACCGCACCGTCCAACCGCGACGGCCACTCGCGATATCCGAGCGCCGCCGTTACCTCCGCCACGATTCGAGGCTACCGCCGGCCGCTCGACGCAGGCGTCCTGGCTTCCGGTGGAATGGTCGCCTCAGTGCGGGTTGAGCCCGCGGGGTAGGACGCGGATGTAGTCGACGTCGGTGGCGGGAATTTTGGCATCGGGATCCTTGCACCCCACGGTGACTTCGGTCGCGGGTGGAGAAGAAAACGTCCAGATCGTCGTCCAGTCTTTGCCGCCGATGGATTCCTGCTTTTTCACATCCGAGGAGCGGAGGTCTTCGTTTCGTCCTGTGCCGTCGGTTACCGTGCAGCGCAGGCTCGATGACGCGGGTCCCCACTCAGCGGGGACTTTGATATCCATGACGGCGTCGGCGGGTATGAGTACTTTCTTGGTTTCCCCGAGGGTTATCCGCACACCGCCCCCAGGTTCGGCAATGATGCTCGGGTCGGGTGCGGCCACCGAACTCGCTGCCGAGGCAACGGTCGAGGTCGCTGCTGAACTCGACGACTTATCATCGGAGCACCCCGTTACGGCCACGGCCACCAGTGCGGGCGCCGTCATCCAGATCAGTTTCACAGGTCAACCTCTCTTCGCGCCCGACTCACCAGGCGTCGGTATGGATCAGCGATCGAATAGAGCATGACAACTTCTCAGACGAATGCAGACTACATGGCGCGAAAGGCGGCAATTGATCCGCAAATAGCGTCGGCACAACCGAGTTCGAGAGTGCCTAGAAAATGCGGGGCCGCCGCAGCAATAAATGTGACGTGTATCCGTATGTCGTCCGCGAGAATTCGGTCACCTCGAACATGTTCGGTTCAACCTCGCGCCGGGAGCTAGGATCGCGCTGACCGAAGTGATCGCCGTGGTTCGGAGGACGCCGATGACGTTGCCCGTCGTATTCGACTCGGGCGCACCGGCCGTGACGGGCTATTGCATGGGCGGAGGAGCGCAATGGAACTGACCTACCGCGATGTCAAGGCAGCCACCGACCGCGTCGCCGGCCGGGTTCGCCCGGTCGCTCTCGCACCAGCGGACCGCCGGGCCGGGACGGGGTCGGGCGAGGTGTGGTTCGCGCTCGAGTTCATGCAGCACACCGGCACATTCAAGGCCCGAGGCGCCCAGAACTTCATCCAGGCGCATCGGGACGACGGCACGCTACCCGCGGCCGGGGTGACCATTGCCTCCGGCGGCAACGCGGGCCTGGCGTGTGCGTGGGCGGCGCAGCAGCAGGGCGTGCCCGCGACGGTGTTCGTGCCGACAACGGCGCCTGCGGTGAAGGTCGACAAGTTGCGCGGCTACGGCGCGCAGGTGCGACTGGTCGGCGACGAGTACTCGCACGCGCTCGCCGCGTGCCTGGAATACGCGGACACCAGCGGCGCGTTGCTGTCGCACGCCTACGACAATCCGCTCATCGCCGCGGGCGCGGGGACCATGCTGGAGGAGATCCACCGGCAACTTCCCCGCCTCGACACCATCGTCGTCGCGGTCGGCGGCGGCGGACTGTTTGCCGGGATGGCCACGGCCGCAGACCATTACGGCATTCGCACGGTGGCGGTGGAACCGGAGAACTGCCGCGCCCTCAATGCCGCGATCGAAGCGGGGCACGTCGTCGACAGCCCGGTCGACTCTGTCGCCGCCGATTCACTCGGCGCCAGGCGCGTCACCGAGCTGGCGTTGCACGCGGCGCAGCACTACGACGTCGAATCACTGCTGGTCTCCGACACCGAGATCATCGCCGCCCGTCGCGCGCTGTGGCATGATCGCCGCCTCGCCGTCGAGCACGCCGCCGCAACAGCGCTCGCCGTACTGACCGGTGACGATCAGCGCCCCGGCCGGTCCTACCGTCCGGATCCGGACGAAAAGGTCTGTGTCGTATTGTGCGGCGCCAACACCGATCCCTCGGACCTGAGGTAGGCCGCGGGCCTACGTGCCGATCACGGCGTTCATGATGGTGCCCGCGCTCGTCGCGACAACACCGCCGATCATGGCGCCCGCCACCATCTTCGGTGACTGCAGACCGCCGCCGGACCACTTCTCCCATGCGAACCGGCCACCCGCGTAGGTGATGGCGAGAATGCCGGACAGCAGCACAAACCAGGTCATGTAGCGGACCAGCTGCAGAATCTTGTCCGAGATCGGCGGCGCCTCCGGGGTCGGGTTCCCCATCTGGGCGAGGACTGTTCCGTACACATCTTGTGCCGCAGCGAGAATCATGCTCACAGTCGTACCCCTCTTCGAATGCCGGTGACGCCGTCGAACTCCTAGCCAGATGATAGCCGGTCATGTCGAGAAAGATTGCGCAGCAACCTGATTCAACCCAACCTCGGTCGGCGCGCCGGGCCTGACTCGCACGGACGGCCTGTCGCCGTCGCCGTTCTTGCTTAAACATACGACCGGACGTATTCTTTGTTTATGACCACCGTGACCCTCCCTTCGACCGAAGAAACCGATCCGTACTGCCTGCTCCCCTTGGACGCGGCAGCACTGCTCTTCGACGCGCCGTGGCGGCGCTTCGCGGTGATCGGCGACAGCCTCTCCGCGGGCATGGGCGACCCGAGCCCGGGTTACGCGACCATGGGCTGGGCCGACCGGGTCGCAGACACATTGCGCCGGGTCCACCCTGATCTGGCGTATCTCAACACCGCGCAGCCGGGGGCGACGACTGCCCAAGCGTTGCAGCATCAGACCGCGCACATCCGCGCCTTCGCACCCGACCTACTTCACGTGCCCTCCGGCGCGAACGACATTGCCAGGCGCACCCCCGACTTCGAGGACATCGAGGAGACCCTGCGCGACGTATATCGCCTCGCGGCCGACACCGGGGCGCAGTTGCTGACCTTCACCCTCGGCAAAGCGTATGTCGTGCCAGTCTTTCCGGACTGGGACGAGCGGGTGCGTACGCTCAACGACATCACCCGCCGTCTTGCCGCCGAATACCACGCGCTGGTCGTCGATATGTGGGACCACCCGATCAACCACCGAGCAAACCTGTTGAGCGCCGACGGCATCCACTTCTCCGCATCGGGCCAGGCAGTAATGGCCGCCGAGGTCGTCAAACAGCTTGCCCACCACCTCGGGAAGCGGGTGCGGACATGACCTCTGACAAGCGCCTGTTGCGCGGCGCCAGGTCCCGCCAGATCGTGCTGCGGCAAGCCGTCGACACCGCATCGCTCGACGGACTCGACGGACTGAGCTTCGGCAAGCTGGCCACCGACACCGGACTCAGCAAGGCCGGTGTACAGACCCTCTTCAAAACGAAAGAGATCCTGCAGGTCGCCGCCGTCGACTACGCGCGCGAGATGTTCATCGACGCCGTTATTCGCCCGGCCCACTCGCAACCCCATGGGGCAGCACGCCTGCGCGCGCTCGTCGAGCACTGGATCGTCTACGCGGCATCGCCACTGTTCGCGGGCGGTTGCTTGCGAATGGCGAACATCGCGGACTTCGACAGCCACCCCGGCCCGGTTCGTGACGCCTTGGTCCGCGACCAACAGGATTGGGTCGACACCATCGCCGCCGAACTACGGCACGCCGTCACCGCGGGCGAAATCGCCGACCTGGACACCGCTCTCGCCGCTTTCCAGATCGACGCCGTGCTCGGCGCCGCGAATACCGCACTGCGGCTCGGTGACACCGACGTGGTGTCAAGGGTGCGTCGCGTCGTCGAAAGTTTCCTGGTGGCACCGTCGTAGGTCGGCACCTTCTCAGGACACGCTGGTGCGCCGATCGCCCGTTCAATCATGATTGGCGAGCGTTCGCTGGAGCACAATCCGGGTGCGGTCGCTGGTCAGGACCAGCGTGTCGTCGACGACCGCCCAGGTCGGGGCGAGCAGTAGGAATTCGCTCAGCCACGTGTCCTGCCCGGTCAGCTCCGCCGAGCAGGTCAGCACGGTCGAAAACGGCGACCTGGCCTTGATGACTCCGCTGTCGGTGTCCGCGTCGAACATGACCGTATTGCAGCCCGCGTGGGCCGATAGCCTGCGGGTCTCGGACACGAACCACAGGGTGATCCGGGTGCCGCGGACGAGATATCGACGGCGACCGTCCTCGGTCACGGACAACGAAACATAGCGGTGGCCCCAAAGATTGGAGTCGGTCATCGGCGAATCAGCCCTCACTCACGATGTTGAACAACCATTCATCGTGGGCGCCGCGCCGCGAAGCGGGAACGGGTCGGTCCACTGAGCGAACCGATCAGCGAAGATTCTTCTCTATCTCGCGGGCCGCATGGGCCACCAGGCTCGGGAGGTTCGGCGGAAAGCGTGACGCCAGCGACATGCAGCCGACAGCGGCAGCATTACCGGTACCGTTCGGTTTGATTGCCGCTGCCGCACAGCAGATTCCGGATACGAGGTCGTAACGGTCGACGGCGATCATGCCGTCGTCGGCGATGGCCGTCCCGATGCGTCGCCATTCACCCGCCGAATAGGTCGGTGGCGGCGGCGCTTTGTCGGTACGGGCGGCCAGCAGCACCTGCGCCATCGCCGTCCGAAATGTGAGGTCGGTTTCCGCATCGGCCGCGATGAATACCTCCGCACCCTTGAAACCCGCGATCAGGTGCACCTCGTCCCCGTCGAGAACACACACTGCGACAGTCGCTTTGGTGAGGGCGGCCAGCGTCCGTCCCGGTCGTTGCGCGGCTCGCCGCAGCATCGGCGCGGCCTGCCACTGCCGCCCCAGCTCCGCCATTCGAGCGCCGACGAAATACCGCTGCTCCACCCGCTGCACCGCACCGAGCACAACCAACTGCTCGGCAAGCCGGTATGCCGTGGCCTTCGCCAGCCCGGTCGAGCGCGCGAGCTGCGAAAGGCCGCACCCTTCCGGCGCCGCCGAAATCGCCTGCAGCACTTGAAACCCGGCTTCGAGCACGCCGCGTCCGGTATTCTCGGTCTGCACCTCTACGGCCACCGCGCCAGCCCTCCTCGCTCAGCGCGCCGCAGACTCGAGCACGCTCCCCAGCGGGCCCCGCGGCCCCCGATGAATACGCCCGCGACCGCCTCGATCTCGTCGTATCTTATTCATCACAGCGCAAGATCGCGCAGTGCGGGGCCAATTCGACTGTGTCCGTGATCAACTGGACCGCCCGGCCAGGCGATCAGAACGAGCGAATCACCACGCCCCGAGCACAGTTTCAGCGCACCAGCAGCACGACTTTGCCAGGACCGCGCCCGGTTTCGCTTTCCTGCTGGGCGGCGGCGGCCTGGTCGAAGGGGAATACTCGGGCCGAGCCGGGGAGCCGGAATTCACCCTTGGCGACGCGCTCGGCGACTTGCTGGGCGAGCGCGGTGGGACGTGGGGCGCCACCCGCGCTCGTGAAGGTCACGCCGAGCTCGAAGGCCGCCGGATCCGCGATGGTCACGATGCGGTCGGTGCCGCCACGCAGTTCGATGGCGGCGGGCAGGACACCGTGGCCCGCCGCGTCGAATACGGCGTCGATTCCGGTGGGCGCCAGTGCGCGCACTCGGTCGGCGAGGCCGTCGCCGTAGGTGGTAGCGGTGGCGCCGAGGGCGCGCACGATGTCCTGGTTGGCCGGAGAAGCGGTGCCGATGACAATGACGCCATCGGCAACGGCCAGTTGCACCGCCATCGAACCCACGGCTCCCGCGGCACCGTTGATCAGCAGGGTCTCACCAGGTTTCAGCCGCAACGACTTCAGCACGGTGTCCGCGGTGGACACGGCAACGGGGAGTGCGACGGCATCCGCCCAATCCAGCCCGGCGGGCTTGCGGGCAACCGCACCGCTCAGCGCATACTCCGCGTACCCGCCGCGGCGCGCCCAACCGAACACCTCGTCACCGACCGCAACCCCGGTAACCGACGGGCCGACCGCGTCGACCACGCCAGCGACCTCGCCGCCGGGGTACTGCGGAAACACCGGGTCACCGAAGGTCAGTGCGCCGGAGCGAATCTTCCAATCAGCCGGGTTCACGCCCGCCGCACGCACCGCGACGCGGACCTCCCCTTCGCCCGGCTCGGGGATCGGGACATCCACGACCTTCAGCACATCAGGCCCACCGAACTCATCGAACGCGATCGCCCGCATCTCGTCTGCCTCTCTGCCGGTTGCTCTTGATTTCCACCCTATGCGGTGACGCCCTCGCTCAGGCGGAGCGCGGGCTGTCGACCGACTGCGCCAGTTCGGCCGAATTCACGCCTCGGTTGCGGACTGGATCTCGAACCAGCTCGACCACTTGCCCTGCTCGAGGTGAGTGGATCGTTGGTGGAGGCGCGCTGCTGAGGGAACTGGTGTTACTGATCATCCTGGGGCAGGTGCACTTTTGCATCCTCATAAGTGCCGGTGGGCGCAGAATCCGCGAGTGCATAGACCTGGTGCACAACCCCTGATCGGAAGGCCGTCGAGGAGATCATCCGCAGCGGAAGTGGGGCGTCGGACTCCTCGAACAACCGCGCGCCCTTGCGGACGGCGATCGGATGGACGAGCAGGTGCAGCTCGTCGAGCAGCCCGGCTTCGAGGAGCTGTCGTACGACCGATACCGACCCGCTCAAGGCAATGTCCGTCGCGCCCGGCTCGTTCTTCAGCGCCGTGACAGCCTCGATGAGGTCGCCCTTCAGCAGTTCGGAATTGCGCCAGGTGAACTCAAGTTCCTGGTTCGACACCACGATCTTGCGCGCATCACCAAGCGCCTTGCCCATCGCGGCATCTTCCTCACCCGCCAGCTCCCGCTCCGGCCACGCTCCCGCAAAGCTGTCGTAGGTCTTGCGACCGAGCAGCAGCGTGTCGGATTGGCCGAGCTGCGCATCGACCGCCGCACCCATCTCATCGGTGAAGTACGGGAAATGCCAGTTCTGCGGGTCCTCGATCACGCCATCGAGCGAGATGAACAGGCCTGCGGTGATCTTCCTCATGAGACGTCTCCTGGTAGTGGTCGCTTCGTCATCAGATCAGACGAAGCACACCTCGAGAATTCATCGCTCGCACGACACCGGAGCTCGATGCCGCAGGCGACGACGGCGGAGCCGCTACCGTTGCGATGGCCCGGAGTCGACCTCTCAGCATCCACTCAGCACATGATCGCAATACTCGGAGCATGCATCCCATCGCCGTTTTGCAGGGCGCGATCGTCGAGACCGTCACAGAGCCCGCGGCGAAGGACGTCGCGCTCGCCGAGCTGGCGGTAGCGGGAGCCGTGATCGTCGCGGGAATCGTCCAGGCGGGCCGTCGATATGTCTCAGCGGCGCTCTGTGCCTGCGGGTTGCTCATCGCGTTAGCGACACTCGCCGTCCAGGTGTCCGACAATGGCTGGCTGACCAGTGGTGACGGAGCCACTCGGACCTGGTTCGTCGCCCAACGGACGCGCTCGATGGACACCGCGGCGATCGTGATCACCAATCTGGGCAGCCCCGTCGCGGCCGTGACACTCGCCGCCCTGATCGGGGCATTGCTGTCCTGGCGTGCACGAACCGCGTTGCCGATCATCGTGATGGTCGCAACGGTGTGCGCCGCCTCGGCGGCGAGCACCACACTGAAGCTGGTGGTCGGACGGACGCGCCCGCCGATCGAGACACAGCAGGTTCTCGAAACGAACTACTCGTTCCCGTCGGGACACGCCACCAGCACCTCGGCGATAGTCGGCATCACCGTCACCATCCTGATGATCGGGCGCAGCCGGCAGGTCCGTGCGATGCTCGCCGCTGTCGCGGCCCTGCTCATCGCCATCGTGGCGGCGACAAGGCTCTACCTCGGCGTGCACTGGCTCACCGATGTCATCGCCGGAGCCATCCTCGGCACCACCTGCGCGATTATCGGCGCCACCGTGCTGTATGCACTCGATCAGCGGCGCATTCCTGTCGGTGAGCCAGATGCCGTCATTTCGGGTGTCGACAGCCGGACAAGTCACTCACCCAGCGCGCGGAATAACTGACTCTTCGTCATCGCCCGCAACGATAACGGTTTGATAACCCCGACGGCGGGGTATCACAACAGCATGACAGTGACGAGAAACCGAACTCACCGGATTGCCGGTGTGGAGCGGGGAACCGCACTGCTGGCTCTGGCAACCTGCTTCACGTTCACCGCCGGCATCACCGCGATCACCCAATCCTTCACTACCGCAGCAGTTTCCACCGTATGCATCGTCGCAGGGCTGGTGTTGGCCCTCAGAATCCTGCCGCCGAGTCGTTAGCTCTTTTCGACATTCGGGTCGCTCCGATCGAGGCGGCGACCACACAGGTAACCCCTGCCCACTGCGCAAGATTCATGATCTGGCCAAGGACAACGAGACCGGCCAAGGCGGCCGCGGCGGGTTCCAGGCTCATCAGCACCCCGAACACGCGAGCCGGAATACGCCGCAGCGCTTCGAGTTCCGCCGAGTAGGGCAATACCGACGACAGCATCGCCACCCCGAATCCCGCTGCCAGCACGGCAGGTTCGAGCAGCGCGGCACCGGCGTCCGCGATACCGACGGGTGCCATCAACAGACCACCGAAGGCCATCGCCAGCGCGAGGCCCCCGCCCCCACTCGTCCGCTCCCCGAGCGCGGCGCTGAGCAGTATGTAGCCCGCCCAGCACACCGCGGCGGCCAGGGCGAACAGCACTCCCGACCACACCACCTGCCCACCGGCCCTGGTGAGCAGGACTACCCCGGCCGCGGCCAGCAACGCCCACAGCGGGTCGATCCAACGGCGCGACCCCGCGAGCGCGACCGCGAGCGGCCCGAGAAACTCGATCGTCACCGCCATGCCGAGCGGAATGCGATCGATCGACTCGTAGAACGACAGATTCATCAACGCGAGCACGGCACCGTAGCCGAGCACAACGGGCAGCGCGCGCCGATCGATGCGCAATGCGGACCGCCAGAAGATCAGCAACACGATCCCGGCGAAGAACAGCCGCAGGCTGACCGCACCCGCGGCACCGGTCGCGCTGAACAACTGCTTGGCCAGCGCCGCACCGATCTGCACGCTGACGATCCCCGCCAGCACCAAGGCGGTCGGCGGAACGCCACCGAGCCCGCGCTGCGCCACCGCCCGCAGGGCAGGCAGCGGCCACGCCGATTTCGGTGTCCGTTCGAGATCGATCGCTACCACGTCGCGTCCCTCCGTCTACATCACGCAACTGCCTCGACTACCCACCATGCCAACCCGTACCGACAGGTGTCGAAGTTCCCGACTGCCGCCTCGGTCAGGCTGTCGGTTGAGAACCAGTGAGAGCTGAAGGTGGCGGCGCGGAATCGACGGTTGGCGTCCGCGGCGGCGTGACGGACTTCGAGCGCCTTGTCGTGACGACGAACAGTGCGACAAGCAGCACGCTGAGCCAGACATAAGTGTTCCCGACCAGGTGCTGCCACGGTGTCCACGACAATTCTCGTTGCTTGTCGCCGGGCATCCAGTTCTGCGGCCCGTACACGAACGCCGCTGAGGTGACAGCGATCGCGACATACCAGCAGATCGCCTGCCGCAGCGGCAACAGCGTCGCGTAACCGACCATCGCGAGCAGCGCGGGCGCCACCCACACCCAGTGATGCGACCAGGAGATCGGCGACACCAGCAGCGTGAAGACCGCATTGATCGACAGCGCCAACGCGGGAGCCGCGGCCGCGCGCCGCATAGCGACGACGACCAGTGCGAGCAAAGCGGCGCCGAGCACCAGCCACACCAGGGTGAACAGCGGCTTCTCCACACCGAACCTGGCAAGCACAGCCTGGATCGACTGATTGGTATGGAAAGACGAGCCGCTGAGCCCGGAAACATTGCCGAGCCCACCGAACCAGTACTGAACGGATTCGTGAGGCAGCACCGCGAAGCTGAGCGCGGTCGCGGCAGCGCCGGTGATCGCGGCCGTCGCGGCTGCCCGATAGTCGCGGCGCACCAGGAAGTACAGGACGAACGCCGCGGGGGTCAGTTTGATCGCCGCGGCGATTCCGACCAGCATGCCGCGCCGCCACTTCGGCTTCTCGGTCAGGCAGTCGGCCGCCACCAGAACCATCAACAGCAGGTTGACCTGACCGAAGTCCAACGTCGAGCGGATCGGTTCCAGCAACATCGCCAGCGGCGCCGCACAGGAGGCGGCCAGTAGCGCCAGCCTGCTCCCGGACTCCTCCGGCCACCGCCGCCGTGCGACCAGATACAGCGTGACCGCCAGCGCGACCGTGGAGGTGATGAAGAAGGTGAAGGCCGCGGCATCCCACGGCAGCAGCGCGAACGGGCTCAACACCACCGCGGCGAACGGCGGATAGATGAACGGCAGCCCGATACCGATGGTGGTTTGCGGCAGCTGCCCGTACATATCCGCGCCGTCACGCAGCGCCTCGATCCCGAGCCGGTACACCTGCAGGTCGATGAAGCCACCGGTGATCCGCTGGAACGGCCACAGCGGCGACATCAGACATAGTGCGGCGAATCCGGCCAATAGTGGCGGCACCAGCCACACCAAGCGCCCGAATCGGCGGTTCAGTGGCCTCGGTTGGTCACGGGTGGTAGCGCTGCTCATCCGCGGCCACTATACCGACAGGCGGCAACCCCGCCGAATCGGCGGCCGATGTTTCAGACAAGCCCGAACGCTACGTTGCGTTCAGTGAACCTTCGTCGGACTCATGCCCTGCTTGTCAACGACTTTGCCAGTAGATTGGCGATCGTCATTGCAATGGCTTGGCAGCCGAATGCAAGCCTGCGACGGCAGTTGCAATGGAACCAAGGAGGGACGGATCGATGCCCGGCGGCAGACTGACCAAGCAAGATCGCCAACAGATTGCTTCGGGCTTGGCACAACAGCTCGGCTACGCGGAGATCGCCCGGCGACTGGATCGGCCGACCTCGACCGTCAGCCGCGAAGTGACGCGCAACGGCGGTCCCGGTCGTTATCAGCCCGACCGTGCGCACCTGGCGACCGAACGCCGCGCTCGCCGCCGCACACCGCAGCCGCGTTCCGTGAAATCATCCGCCTCCCCACTCGAACATGGCGCGTCGACGCTCGGCGTCGCGACACCGGCCGGCGCCCGACTGAACAGTATGAGCCGGTACTTGGAGTACGTCGGACACGACATGATTCGCTCCGCCGAGCAGGGGCGAAAGATGCTTGCCGCGCAACGCGATACGTGAATCAGGCCGCCTCCTCCGCAGTGAGTCACACATAGCCGGACCTCGACCGAACAGCAGCGTCCACGACATCGAGGGCGCGGCGGCGGATAGCGGAAAGCATGAGTCGACGGATGAGGCCGCTGAACGGGCGGATCAGTAGCCAGTAGCGGCCCATTGTTCGGCGAGATTCGGCGTCCAGGCAGTGAACTCGTGTCTCAGTGGTCAGCCGGGTCGGACCGCCATCGGTGAGCTGCTCCAGCCGGAAACTCACCGTGGCCTTGGCGTAGCCCGGCTCGTCGAATGCCTGGAATTGCTCCGCTGTCTCGACTCGACTTCGGCCGGTTGCACCGAGCTTCCACCATTGGCCGATCAACCCCTCGACGATTTCGCGCTGTGGTTCCTCGGCCAGCCGGATCATCGCGCCCAGCGTCGGAATGTCTTGCTGGCCATGGCCGTGCAGCACGCGGGCGATGACGTCGCGGGCTATGAAAAAGGGGCGGGCCAGCCGAATGTCACGGGGATCGAGCTGATGACAGGCGATCCATACGGCTGACGCGGGCGCCTGAATGGTGATGGAGTGTTGCTCACGGAAATCGGGGGACGGCAAGAATTCATCGACCGAGCTCGTCATGCGCCACCTGCCACTGCCACAGCCTGTGGTTGCGCCTTCCCGCGACTCGCTCGACTGCCGATCTCACGCAGCAACACAACGTATCGGCTCCAACGGGCGGGTGTGCGGATCGCGCCGGTCACCGCACGTTCCGCGCAATCCAGGCTGTCCTCCAACAGCGCGTCGTGCATCCAGCGATAGCACAGCGGCCACGACACCCGCGCAGGACCGCGCACCTTCATCGCAAGCACATGACTGAGCAGGACGGCGCCGTCGCCAGCGCGCCGCACCGAGTACTCGTGGAACCCGTCGAAACCGCGAGGCGCGGTGAAGCGGAACCGAATCCAGCGACCCGGCTCATACGCCTCGACGACGTAGCGGACGGGTCCGTGCCCACCGACAGCACCGACACCCAACGGACGATCGAATCGCACCGCGGGCCAGTTGTCCCGTGGCCACAGGCGGTCGTGATCACTCGCGACGCCGTCGATCAGCGCCCCGGCCTCGGACTCCGACACCGGCAGCCGCCGCGTGTGGATGTTGAGTACCGCCATCTCGATACCTCCAATTGGAATGTTCCCTCTATAACAATTTAGAGGGTACGTTCCAATATGAAATCCGGTCAAGCAGAACCCTGTGTGGTGAACATCGCCCCGGGGAGAATGGCGGGAGTGGGCACGAAAGCCAGTGAGACAGCGCGCCGGTACTACGACCGAGATGACGTCAACGGCTTCTACACCGCGGTGTGGGGTGGCGAGAATATCCACATCGGCATGTACTCCGACGCGGGCGAATCGGTCGCCACCGCCGCGCGACGCACAGTGACGACGATGGCCGGCATGGTCGCCGAGCACCTCGGACCCGGCCGCATGGTGCTGGATCTCGGCGCTGGATACGGCGGCCCCGCCCGACATCTGGCGACGCACTTCGGCGGCCACATAGTCGCTGTGAACATCAGCGGCGTGCAGAACCGCCGACACCACGAGATCAACGCAGCCAGGAGATCGAGCGGGCATATCGATATCGTCACCGCCTCCTTCGAGGAACTGCCCTTCGGCGACGGCCAATTCGATGTCGTGTGGTCCCAGGACGCTTTGTCCCACAGCGACGACCAAGGGAAGGCGCTCCGCGAAGCCAGGCGCGTACTCGAACCCGACGGCCGACTGATCTTCACCGACCTGATGGCCGCAAACGACGCAGCGATGGAAACCCTGCGCTCGGTCATCGCACGCACCTGCGCCGAATCTCTGCCGACCCCTGGCTCCTACTACAGGCAACTCACTGAGAACGGCTTCGCACCCATCGACTTCATCGACTACAGCGGACACCTGCTCACCCACTACCGCACCATCACCGCCGAAACCCGACGCCGAGCCACCGACCTCGCAGCTCACATCAGTCCGCCGTACTTGGAAGGGCTCCTGGAGAACCTCCCCCTATGGGTGAATGCCTGCCGCGACGGCCGCCTGCGCTGGGGCATTTTCCATTGCCGAGCCGCCTGATCCACAAGAAAGTGTTGCCTTGACGTTCGCGGCAAGGTTTACCGTCGATCGCATGCGAATTGGTGAACTCGCCCGGCGGGCCGGGACTACCCCGCGGGCGCTGCGGTTCTATGAGTCACAGGGGCTGCTGGATGCACGACGCTCGGCCAACGGTTACCGCGAGTACGACGAAGCGGACTATCGGCTGGTCGACGAGATCCTGACCTTGCAGGCCGTCGGCCTGAGCCTCGATGACACCAAGCCGTTCGTCGAGTGCCTGCGCGCCGGCCACGAGACCGGCGACGCCTGCGCCAACTCGATCGAGGTCTACCAGCGCAAACTCGCCGAGGTGGAGGCGTGCATGGCTCAACTCGACGCGGTGCGAGCAGGGCTGCAGGACAAGCTGACCCGAGCGCTGGCCAGGCCACATTCGTGCTGCGGCGCGGACTACGCCGACACGAACGAAACTACGGAGGCCTGATGTCGACCATCCACACCTCGGCGAACATCGCCGCGATCACCGACGACAGCTTCGAGCGCGATGTCCTCGAGCACGACAAGCCCGTCCTGGTGGACTTCTGGGCAGCGTGGTGCCCGCCGTGTCGCATGATCGCGCCGGTGCTAGCGCAGATCGCCGACGAGCGCGCCGCATCGCTGACGATCCGCACCATCGACACCGACGAGAACCCGGCCGCGATGCGCGACTACCAGGTCATGTCGCTGCCCACCCTGATCCTCTTCCGCGACGGCAAACCGGTGCAAGCATTCATCGGCGCACGCTCGAAATCCAGGCTCCTCACAGAACTAGATGCGGCCCTCGGCAAGTAACGACACCCACTGTTAGGGATTTCTCTACCGCCCGAGACGCAACCACAGCCAGTCCCCACGCTGGAAGCCGTGCGCGTGCCTCCAAGCGGTGTGGAAGACCAAACTGTCGTCCGAACACCCCGTGTCACAGCTGCACACCCCGTATACCGGGCGTGCAGTCACAACACGGGGTGTGAGGACGCTGTACGGGGGGTGTGCAGCTACGACACGGGGTGTGAGGACGGATTTCTCTACCGTCCGGGAACGCAACCACAGCCAGTCCTCACGCCGGAAGTCGTGGGCGTGCCTTGCAAAGCTGTGGAAGATCAAACTGTCGTCCGAACACCCCGTGTCCCAGCCGCACACCCCGTATACCGGGTGTGCGGTTACAGCACGGGGTGTGAGGACGGGTTTCTCTACCGCTCGAGGACGCAACCACAGCCAGTCCTCACGCTGGAAGCTGTGTGCCTGCCTCGAAAAGGCGCGGAAGACCAGGTCGGGTACGGCACCCGACGTGCCCAGCACTGCCCCCGGCAAAACCACGGATGCAACCAAAACTGGGGTGCGCGCACTGGGTTCGGTAAACCGAGCTCACCACCCTGACGTGCCCCGCTGGAACTCACCGAGGACAGCCAGAGCTGTGGGTAGCGTGCCCTGGTTTGGTGGACCGGGCTCGCTTGCCTGAGGTGCTCGCTGGAATTGACCGGAGTAAGCCAGAGCTGTGGAGACCGTGCCCTGGATTGGCGGACCAGGCTCGCCTGCTCGAGGTGCCCGGTGGAACTCACCGGTGTAAGCCAGAGCTGCACGGAGC
This sequence comes from Nocardia sp. GCM10030253, assembly GCF_042675075.1. Lineage (NCBI taxonomy): Bacteria > Bacillati > Actinomycetota > Actinomycetes > Mycobacteriales > Nocardiaceae > Nocardia > Nocardia sp. GCM10030253. The sequence goes on from NZ_JBHTDL010000008.1 coordinate 80,679, forward strand.
GTGCCCCGGTTTGATAAACCGAGCTCACCTTCCAGCGGTGTTCCGGGCAGTGCTGGGCACGTCGTGTGCCGTACCCGACCTGGTCTTCCGCAACCTGAGCAAACAGGCACACAGCTTCCAGCGTGAGGACTGGCTGTGGTTGCGTTTCAAGCGCTTTAGGCGAACGACGGTAGTGGAATGGTGGCGCCACTGTGCCTTGGCAGTCACCATTTCACTACCGTCGATAACCATTTCACTGCCATCATCGGCGCCCTTGGTAGAACTATTGGCACCTGGGGAACGGCTCGCCCTCGGCTATGCCGCGGGTGCCAGTGGCGTGTCACTCCTCGGAGGGAGCCAGCCAGCGGTAGTTCAGGTTTCGCTCCGCAGCGGGAGTGAGGGTGCCCAGGATGCCGAGGCGGGCGATGCCGCCGTCCGGGTAGATATCGACGCGAACGTGGGTAGCGGGGCGGCGTGGGGCATTGGGCAGGCGGAAGCGATGCGGGGTGTCGGGTTGCAGGGGCGTTTCGGGCAGCAGTTCGAACCACGCTGGGTCGTCGAGTGGCGGCACCGGTTCGTCGCCGCGGTGGTCGATACCGAGCACGCGAGCTGAACCTGGGGCATTGAACAGGAGATTCGTGGTGTCCAGCTCGATCAGCTCCGGGAAACCCTGGGCGGCGAGGCGGATTGTCGCCCAGTCGTTTCCGCCGTCGCGGCGGCGGGCGGTCTCCCAGCCTTCGGCCTGGTTGCGGGCAAGACCGGGGGCGAGCATGTTGTCCGGGGCCGAATAGAACATATTGGAGCACGTCACCGCGCGTGCCCCATTGGCCAGCGCGGCGAGGTCCACGGTGAGCCCGGTGAGCAACGCCGGGTCCGGAACCACCTCGCCGTGTACGCGCAGCCGGGCGACGCCACCATCCGGGTAGATATTCAGGCGGACGTGGGTGAAGATGCGTCCGTCCGAGACCGGGAACTCGTGCTTCGCGTCGCCGCCGACCGCGCTGCGCGGCACGATCTCCACCCATTCCGCGGTGCTCAGCTGCTCCGCAGAGGGGTAGTCCGATGACCGGCACGCCTCGACCGAAACATGGGGCGGGTAATTACCTTTGAACCAGGCTGTGTCGACAACGACGCCACGGATCACGCCCGGCATGCCGAGACGGATAATGGCCCAGTCGTCGCCGGGGGTGCGATGGCGGCGGGTTTCCCAGCCGTCGTACTCCTGGCCCTTGGGGCCGAAGGTGTGTTCCTGGAAGCGCGGCTCCCATGGATTGATGAGATTCTCGCGCTCTTCGAAGGATTCGTCGCTCGCGGCGATCACGCTCGCGCGATTGGTGCGCAGCGCCAGGTCGGGCAGGCTCGTGAAATCTGACATGTGTTCTCTCTCAACGATTGTCGGTAACCCAATGGCGACCCGCAGGCGGGTGGCCGTCCCCGGCGACCCGGCCGCCGAGCCAAGTGGAATGGACGACGCCGAGCAACTCGCGTCCGCCGTACGGCGTGATGGGGTTCTTGTGCGCCAACGAGATCGGCTCGACGGTGAACGACGCCGACGGATCGAAGGCGATCAGATCGGCGTCGCAGCCGACCGCGATCCGACCCTTGCGGGTCAATCCCGCCAGGTCCGCAGGCGCGGCCGCCATCCACCGGACAACGTCGGTCAGGCCGAAGCCCCGTGCCCGCGCGGCGGTCCAGACCGCGGGCAGCCCGATCTGCAGCGACGAGATGCCACCCCAGGCGCTGGCGAAGTCACCCTCTTTCATAGCGGGCGGGCATGGCGAATGGTCGGAGACCACGCACGAAAGCACACCGTCGGCCAGGCCTTGCCACAGTGCGTCCTGGTTGGCGGCGTCGCGAATGGGCGGACAGCATTTGAAGGCCGTTGTGTACGCCTCCGCCGCCGACAGGGTCAGATAGTGCGGACATGTCTCCGCGGTGATGCGCACGCCGCGGGCTTGGGCGGCGGCGAGCGGTTCCAGGCAGTCCGCCGCCGAGACGTGCAGGATGTGTGTGCGGGTACCCGTCGCCTCAGCGAGCGCGATGATCTGTTGTACCGCAGAGCTTTCGGCCGCTCCCGGGCGAGAATTCAGGAACGCGCGGTAGGAGCCGTCGACAGGTTCGCCCAACCGCACCGGATCCTCGGCATGCACGATGAGCAGCCCATCGAAGGACGCGAGCTCCCGCATCACCTTGTCGATCTCATCGAGTGTGAGCGGCGGGAACTCGTCGACCCCGGACGGGGACAAAAAGCACTTGAAGCCGACAACGCCGGCCTCGTGCAGCGGCCGCAGCGAGTCCAGATTGCCGGGAATCGCACCGCCCCAGAAGGCCACGTCCACATGGCATTGCCCCTCGGCCGCCGCCCGTTTGGTCGCCAGGTCGGCGACGGAGACCGTCGGCGGCAGCGAATTCAGCGGCATGTCGACGATCGTGGTCACCCCACCCGCCGCGGCGGCCTTGGTGGCCGTGGCGAAACCCTCCCACTCGGTGCGCCCCGGCTCGTTGACGTGGACATGCGAATCGACAAGTCCGGGCAGCACGACGAGGTCGGCGAGATCGGTGATCGTGGTCGCGGGCAGCACCGTCTCGTAGTCCGTCAGCGCCGCGATTCGCCCGTCCTGCACGGCTATCGCGGCGGGCCGGATCCCGTCCGGCAGCGCGACGCGCCGGGATCGGATGACCAGATCATGCATGAGCGCCTGCCTCATTGCTGATTGCCTTGTCTCCCAGCCACTTCTCGGCGATGTCCCGAGCCAGCTCTTCCAGCAGCGGACCGGCCTTCGCCATGCAGATCTCCGGATCCGGCTCGATATCGGTCAGTGCGTATGCCTGCTCGATGTCGGCCCGCCGCAGCTGATCGTCGGAGAGCGCACATTGTCCGGCGACCGCGACGACCGGAGCCCCTGCGGCGACCGCCGCCCGCGCCACCCCGACCGGCGCCTTGCCGTGCAGGGTTTGCCGATCCAGCGAGCCCTCACCGGTGATCACCAGCCGGGCGCCCTCGACCTGCTCGGCGAAACCGAGCTGCTCGAGGATGAGCTCGATGCCCGGTCGAACCTGCGCGCCGAGGAAGGCGAGCGCGGCGTAGCCGACCCCGCCCGCGGCTCCCGCTCCGGGCCGGTCCACGACATCGACGTGCAGATCGCGCCGGACGATCGACGCGAAATGGGCGAGGCCCCTTTCGAGTTCGTCGACCTCGGCGGCCTGGGCGCCCTTCTGCCTGGCGTATACATTCGCCGCGCCACGCACTCCGAGCAGCGGGTTGTCGACATCAGAGGCGACCGTCACCGGAATTCTCATCATGGCGCTGGTATCGATGCGCGCCAGCCTGCGCAGCGACCCGCCGCCTGGCGGCAGCCGCTCTCCGTGCTCGTCGAGGAAGCGGACGCCGAGCGCGGACAGCATTCCGGTCCCCCCGTCCGTGCACGCACTGCCGCCGAGCCCGAGGACGACCCGTCTGGCGCCGCGCTCGACGGCCGCCTTGATCAGCTCACCGGTGCCGAGGCTGCTCGCGGTCAGTGCCACCGTGGAGTTGGGCTTGCCCGGCATCCGGCGCAGACCGGATGCCTCGGCGAGCTCGACGACGGCGGTGTGGTCGCGGATCGCGAACGACGCGACAACCCGATCCCCCACCGGGCCCGTGGCACTCGTCGTGAACCGGGCGAAACCCGATTCCACCACGGCGTCCACGGTGCCGTCCCCACCATCGGCCACCGGCATGGTGACCACCGGAACATCCGGCCGGACTTGCCGAAGTCCCGCCGCCAGGTGCGCGGCGACCTGGGGAGCCGTCAGCGACCCCTTGAATTTGTCGGGTGCGAGGACGCAATGCCCTTCTCGCCACAGTTTCCTGGCCGCTCCCGGCCGACTCAACTGCCACCTCCGACAGGTTCCGGCTCCTCGATCGGGGCGATCGCGGTCGGCGCGTCCGCTGCGGAGCTTGCCAGCTCCTCGAACTCGTTGATGTTGTCGATTTCCAGCCCCATCGACACGTTCGTCACCCGCTCGAGAATGACCTCGACGACCACCGGCACCCGGAATTCGGCCATCAGCTTCTTCGCGTCTTCCAGGGCAGGCCCGATCCACGCTGGGTCGTTGACGCGGATTGCCTTGCAGCCCAGCCCCTCCACCACCTTGACGTGATCGACGCCGTAGCCGTTCAGCTCGGGACTGTTGATGTTCTCGAAGTCGAGCTGGACGTAATAGTCCATCGAGAAGTTCCGCTGCGCCTGGCGGATCAGACCCAGATAGGAGTTGTTCACCAGGACATGGATGTAGGGGATGTTGAACTGGGCGCCGACCGCCAATTCCTCGATGAGGAATTGGAAGTCGTAGTCCCCCGACAGCGCGACCACGGTGGCGCCGGGGTCCGCGGTCGCAACACCGAGCGCCGCGGGCACCGTCCAGCCGAGCGGCCCGGCTTGACCGGCGTTGATCCAGTGCCGCGGCCGATACACGTGCAGCAGTTGCGCCGCCTGGATCTGGGAGAGGCCGATGGTGCTGACGTAGCGGATGTCAGGTCCGAACGCCCTGTTCATCTCCTCATAGACCCGCTGCGGTTTGATCGGCACATTGTCGAAGTGAGTCTTGCGCTGTCCGAGCTGTTTCCGGGCCCGCACCTGCCCTGCCCAGTCGCCGCGGTCGGTGAGTTCCCCCGCCGCCGCGAGCTCGCGGGCAACCTCGACGAACACCGCGAGGGCGGCGCCCGCGTCGGAGGTGATGCCGAAGTCGGGAGCGAAGACCCGGCCGATCTGGGTCGGCTCGATATCGACGTGCACGAAAGTGCGGCCCTGGGTGTAGGTTTCGACGCCACCGGTGTGCCGGTTGGCCCACCGATTGCCGATGCCGAGCACGAAGTCGGATTCCAGCAGGGTGGCATTGCCGTAGCGATGCGATGTCTGCAGACCGACCATTCCCGCGTGCAGGGCGTGATCATCGGGAATGGTGCCCCAACCCATCAAGGTCGGCACCACCGGAACACCGGTCAGTTCGGCGAATTCGACAAGCAGCTCGGCGGCGTCGGCATTGACGATGCCGCCACCCGCCACGATGAGCGGACGCTGCGCCGCGTTCAACATGCGAATGGCCTTCTCCGCCTGCGCCCTTGTCGCGGCCGGGCGATGCACCTCGAGCGGCGTGTATGTCTCGATGTCGAACTCGATTTCGGCGAGCTGCACATCGATCGGCAGGTCGATGAGCACCGGCCCCGGCCTACCCTCCCGCATGAGGTGGAAGGCCTTCTGGAAAGTGCCTGGCACCTGCGCCGGTTCGAGGACGGTGACCGCCCACTTACTGACCGGTGCCGCGATCGAGGCGATGTCGACCGCCTGAAAGTCTTCCTTGTGCAGTTTGGCCACCGGCGCCTGACCGGTGATGCACAGAATCGGGATCGAATCCGCACTGGCCGAATACAACCCGGTGATCATGTCGGTGCCCGCCGGGCCCGAGGTGCCGATGCAGACACCGATATTGCCCGGCACGGCACGGGTGTAGCCCTCGGCCATATGCGACGCGGCCTCCACATGGCGGGCGAGGACGTGCCGGATACCGCCGTGCGCCTTCATCGCACTATAGAACGGGTTGATCGCGGCGCCTGGCAGGCCGAAAGCCTGTGCCGCTCCTTCCTTTTCCAGGATCAGGACGGCCGCGTCTACGGTGCGCATGCGTGCCATCGTCAGCTCTCCCCGTCTGTCTCGGTCCCGCCGGACAACGCGTCCGCGACCAGCAGCAGCGCCGAATGGTCCAGCGAGCCGTAGCCCATGGCCCGAGCCGCGGCGATCAACTGCGCGGTCAGCGCACCCATCGGGATCGATACCTCGGCCTGGCGGGCGGCCTGCAGGATGATGCCCATGTCCTTGTGGTGCAGGTCGATACGGAATCCGGGCACGAAGCTGCGCGCCAGCATCGACTCGCGCTTGAGCTCGAGGATCTTGCTGCCCGCGAGGCCGCCCGCGAGCACGTCCAGGCCCTTCGCCGCGTCCGCACCCAGGTTCTCCATCAGTAGGATCGCCTCGGCGACAAGGGCATACGTGCCACCGACAACCAGCTGATTGGCAGCTTTGACGCACTGACCGGCGCCGTTGCCGCCGACCAGCGCGACGGTCTTGCCGACCGCCCCGAAAATCGGCTTCGCGGCCTCGAAGTCGGCCTCGGCGCCACCGACCATGATCGACAGGGCCGCGTTGACCGCCCCGGTCTCCCCTCCACTCACCGGGGCGTCGAGGACCCGCAGGCCCTTCTTCTGCCCCTCTTGCGCGGTCCACCGCGCCGTCTGCGGGGTGATAGTGGAGAAGTCGATGTACAGCGTCCCGGGGTTCGCGTGCTCGAGGACATCGCCGAAGACCTGCTCGACGTGCTCGTCCTGAGGCAACATCGTGATGACGATGTCCTTGTCGCGCACCGCTTCCGCGGCGCTCGCCGCGGCCGCACCGCCCGCCGCCTTCAGCTTGTCCAGCCCGGTGGGGCCGACGTCGTAGCCGGTGACATCATGCCCGGCCTGGACCAGGTGGCCCGCCATCGGGCTGCCCATGATCCCGAGTCCGACAAATCCGATCTTGGTCATTTGATCCAGTTCCAATCCAGCTCGGGGTCTTTGTATTCGAGGCCGATCCAGCCGTCGTAGCCATTTGTGGCGAGGGTGTCGAAGAGCCTGGAAAAGTCGAGCTCGCCGGTGCCGGGGCGGCCGCGGCCGGGATCGTCGGCGATCTGCACGTGGCCGATGTGCGGCGCATAGGTCCTGATCACCTCGAGCAGGTTCTCGTCCATCCTTGCCAGGTGGTAGAGGTCGCAGAGGAACCGCACATTGGGCTCGCCGGTCTGCTCGATGATCCGCACGGCGTGCGCGGCGCTCACGATCGGATAGTCCGGCGACTCGAAGGAATTGAGCGCCTCCAGCAGCACGGTGGCTCCGATGCGATCGGCAGCCTGAGCGGCGATACGCAGGTTCTCCAACGCGAGCTCGTCCTGCTTCTCCGGGGATTCGCCCGCAATCCGGTTGCCGTAGAGGGCATTCAGCGCCCGGCAACCGGTGCTGTCGGCGATTCCGACGGCCACATCGATGTTGTCCCGGAACTTCGTGACTTCGCTGGGGACCGAGACAAGGCCGCGCCCCGCCGGGATCAGATCGATGAAGTTCAGGCCAACCAACTCGACACCGGCATCATGGATCGCACGGACGAATTCGTCGATCTCTTTGTCACCCGGCGCGGGATTCTCCCCGAACGGCCACCAGAATTCGACCGCGTCGAATCCGGCCCGCTTCGCCGCGGCCGGTCGTTCGAGCAGCGGGAGGTCGGTGAACAGTATCGAGCAGTTGACATCGAATTTCGGGAGTTTCGAACCCCCTGCGTAATTATTCATTCAGCTCCTTCGGCGGTATTTCTGCCAGCTACCGATAGCGGTGATATCGATCAGCTCCGGATACGACGTAGGGGGTCGGCGCAGCACCATCGACAGGACGGAACGACCGTCCTCCAGTTCGATCGCGCCGAGCTCGAGTTCGGGTGGCTCGGCCGGCAGTAACCGGCTACGCAGCACGTCGAGCGGTACGTCGAAGAGCTCTCCCGCGATCGAGTCACCGCCGTCCGCGGCCGGTTCCAGGCCGGGAAAGCGGTCCCCGACAGAGAAGAATCGGTAGCGCGGCGCGGTCTTCACTTCGCCCGCGAACGGCGCGCCGCCCAGCAGGTGGTTCAGCGGCCCGCCACGCATCGCGGAACCGTTCAGAAATATCAACGGCATTATTCGGGTCCTTTGTTCGAAATTTCATCAAGTATGTGGGCAACCACTTCACTTGGAATAGAAGCGATTAACACCGAGCTCGCCGACGATTCCGGAGCTCATTTCGTACGATGCTCCAGCCCCGACATTCCACTGGTCGCTTCGGCGACCACGGACATACCGCACACCCCGTGCGATGGGTGTACGGCAGACAACACGGGGTGTGCGATACGCAGCCCTCACCTGGCCGGGACCAGGTCTCGGTGGATTGGGCCGTCACTGGTGGTCAGCGGTCGGGTCGAGCCACCGCGGCGGACCGCGACGATCTCGGCGGCGACCGCCACCGCGGTCTCCTCGGCCGTGCGCCCGCCGAGATCCAGGCCGATCGGCGAATGTAGTTGGGCGAGTTCGGATTCCGACACACCCGCCGCGCGCAACCTGGCATTCCGATCGTCGTGGGTGCGCCGGGAACCCATCGCGCCCACATAGGCGACCGGCAGCCGCAACGCCACCTGGAGCAGCGGGATATCGAACTTGGCGTCGTGGGTGAGCACACACAGCACGGTGCGTGAATCGACCTGGGTGCGAGCGAGATAGCGGTCCGGCCATTCCACGACGATCTCGTCGGCGTCCGGGAAACGGGCGCGGGTGGCGAACACCGGTCGTGCATCGCAGACCGTGACGTGGTAGCCGAGGAAGCGTCCGATCCGGGTGACGGCAGCGGCGAAATCTATGGCGCCGAAGACGATCATGCGCGGAGCCGGAACGTAGGACTCCACGAAGATCGCGCGCTCGTCGGTGCCACAGCCGATGACCCGCTGGCCCGTCGAGCCCGTGTCGAGCATCGCCCGCGCCTCCGCGACGATCACCTCGTCGAATGTCGCACCGAGGGTCCACCAGGTACCGAGCGCCATTGCCGCCCCGGTATTCAGATCCCGGACCAGCGCGACCGCCTCGGTGGACTGGAGGATCGCCTGCATGGTCCCGTGCTCATCGGGCGTGATCGCCTGGATGAACACTTCGAGCTCGCCGCCGCAGGTCAGACCGATGGCGAAGGCATCCTCGTCGCTGTATCCGAAGGTCTCGCGCATCGACTGGCCGGTGCGCAGCACCTCGCGACAGAGCTCGTACACCGCGCCTTCGACACAGCCACCGGAAATGCTCCCGATGACAGCGCCTTCGGTGTCGACCGCAAGGGCGGCGCCGGGCGGCCGAGGCGCGCTGCCGGTCACACCGATGACGGTGGCGACGGCGTAGGACTTACCCGCCGTGTGCCAGTGCAGGAGTTCTGTCGCGAGGTCACGCATCGTCTTATCCGCCCAGGAGGAGTTCGATGGCCGAGATGCCGAAGTAGCCTGCGAAGACCAGCGCGACAACCCAAACCAGCCAATGGATTTCACTGAACTTGCCGCGCGCCGACTTGATCACCACATAGGAGATGAGGCCTGCCCCGACACCATTGGTGATCGAGTACGTGAACGGCATCAGCACAATCGTCAGGAAGGCGGGCACCGCCACTTCCAGGTCGGCCCAGTCGATCTTGCGGGCCTGGGTCATCATCAGCGCGCCGACCAGCACCAGCGCCGGAGCGGCGGCCTGGATCGGCACCACCGCGGCCAGCGGGGTGAAAAATACCGCGAGACAGAAGAGTCCACCGGTCACGACGCTGGTCAGTCCGGTACGAGCGCCCTCACCGACACCCGTCGCGGACTCGACATAGACCGTGTTTCCCGCGCCGCCGGCGGCCCCACCGATGACCTGCGCGACGCCGTCGATGGTGAGGACCTTGCCGAGACCGGGCATGGTGCCCTTCTCGTCGAGCAAACCGGCCTCATCGCAGACCCCGAAAACCGTGCCCATGGCATCGAAGAAGCCGGTCAGCACCAAGGTGAACAGCACAACGCCGGCGACAAGCCCGCCCGCCTGTGCGAACCCGCCGAACAGGTCGATGTTGAACATCAGGCCGAAATCGGGTGCGGAGAAGAAACCTTTCGGCGACTCGGGAACGACCGGGCCCCACGTCGCCGGGTCGATCTTCGCCAGCGAGTTGACGGCAACGGCGAGCACCGTCGCGAGGATGATGCTGATCAGAATCGCGCCGGGCGCGTTACGGATGAACAGCGCGAGCATCACCAGCAGTCCGACCGCGAAAACCACCACCGGCCAACCCGAGAGGTGACCACCGGCCCCGAGCGTGACCGGCGGGCCGGTCTGCGAACCGTGGCCGACCACCCCGGCCGAAACAAGGCCGATCATCGCGATGAACATGCCGATTCCGACACCGATGGAGTTCTTGAGACTGAGCGGGATGGCGTTGATGATCATCGTCCGCAGGCCGGTCGCGGCGAGCACCACGATGACCACGCCCATCAGGACGACCAAACCCATTGTCTGGGGCCAGGTCATGTGGGGTGCGGCCTGAAAGGCGACCACCGGCACCACACCGAGTCCCGCGGCGAGCGCTAGCGGCACATTGCCGACCACGCCCATGAGGACGGTGCTGAGGCCCGCGGAAAACGCGGTGGCCGTGGTGAGTTGCGCAATGCTCAGCTTGTCGCCGTTGACATCCGCTACCCCGCCGAGAATGAGCGGGACCAAGAGGATGACGTAGGCCATCGCGACGAAAGTGGTTATGCCACCACGAATTTCCCGGGAAACCGTGGTTTTGCGTTCGCTCAGCCGGAAGAAACGGTCGAGCGCAGACCTTCCGGCTACCGGCTCTGGTGCGCTTGGCTTGGTCTGAATTTGGGTCATGGCGTGCCCTCCTCGGGGCGTAGCCGACCTACGGTCCGGAGCTGTCCTTATCGGACTCGAGCCAGACCGCTCGGTTCGGGTACTGCTGTTGTGGGGTCTGTCCCGCCGCTCTTGCGAAAGGCGGGCTGCCCCCGTTGATCAACTGCTCCGGATGATGTCTTCCGGTCGCACCGGCACACGGTTGATGTGCACGTTTCCACCCTGTGATCGGCAGGCGTCACGAATGGCCGAGACGATCGCGGGGGTCGATGAGAGCGTCGGTGGCTCTCCGGCGCCGCGCAGCCCGTAGGGGGCGTGCGGATCGGCGTTCTCGAGAATCTCCAGCTTCTGCGGAGGCATATCGAGGATTGTGGGGATCAGATAGTCCGTGAAGGACGGGTTGAGCACTTTTCCGTTCTTGACCTGAATTTCCTCCATTACTGCCAGGCCGAGGCCCTGTGCGGAGCCGCCATGGATCTGGCCCTCCAGGGACAGGCGGTTCATGATCTTTCCTACGTCTTGGACCGCGTCCAGGGAGACGACCTTGACCAGGCCGAGTTCGGTATCGACGTCGACAACCGCGCGGTGCACGCAGAGCCCGAGCTGGGTATGACTGGTCCCCTGGCCGGTGACCGGGTCCATCCCGGTGGTCGGGCGGTGGTGGTACTCGCGGGTCTCTTCGATGACCCCCTCATTCAGGACATCGACGATCGCTGCGAGCACCTCCCCCGTCTCCGAAACCACCTTGCCGCCGATCAGCTGTGCGGCCGGGCCGTGGCCCTGTGCGACGGCGAGCTCGAGCAACCGCTGTCGCACCGCCTCACAGGCGGTCTTGACCGCACCGCCGGTCATATAGGTCTGCCGGGAGGCGGATGACGACCCGGAATCACCTACCTGGTTGTCGGCGGGATGGATGGTGACTCTTTCGATCCCCAGTTCGGTGCGCGCGATCTGCGCTTCGACGGTGACCAGTCCTTGTCCCACTTCCGCGGCCGCGGTGTGCACCAGCGCAACCGGTTCTCCGGCAATGACTTCCAGTCGCACCCGGGCCGTCGAGTAGTCGTCGAACCCTTCGGAGAAGCAGATGTTCTTGATGCCGACGCCGTAGCCGATGCCGCGCACAACGCCCTCGCCGTGGGTGGTCTGCGAGGCCCCGCCGGGCAGGTTCCGAATGTCGGAGGCGTCCAGCGCCTCGGGCAGCGGCATCTCACGGATCTGGCCGAGCATCTCCGCCAACGGCGCGGGGGCGTGCACCACCTGACCCGTCGCCAGCTTGGAGCCCTGGGAGACGGCGTTGATCTGGCGCACATGCACCGGGTCGAGTTCCAATGCCTCCGCGACCTTGTCCATCATCGACTCGTGCGCGAAACACGCTTGGACAGCGCCGAATCCGCGCATGGCACCGCACGGCGGGTTGTTGGTGTAGACACCGTAGGCGTCGATCTCGATATGCGGAATCTCGTACGGCCCCACCGCGAGCGAGGACGCGTTACCGGTGACATTCAGTGTCGCCGAGGTGTACGCGCCACCGTCGAGGACGATGACAACCTTTGCGTAGGTGAGCTTTCCGGCGGCATTGGCACCGTATTCGTAGAGCATCTTCGCCGGGTGCCGGTGTACGTGCCCGAAGAACGACTCCTCGCGGTTGTACACCATCTTGATGGGCTTGCCGGTGTGCATGGCAAGCATGCCCGCGTGGATCTGCATGGACAGGTCCTCGCGGCCGCCGAAGGCTCCGCCGACACCGGCCATGGTCATGCGGATCTGGTCGTCGGCCAGGCCGAGGCACGGGCCGATCTGGGAGAGATCGTTGTGCATCCACTGGGTGGCGACGTAGAAGTCGAGGCCGCCGTCCTCGGCCGGAATGACCATGCCGGATTCGGGACCGAGGAATGCCTGGTCCTGAATGCCGACCTCGAACTCCTCGGTCACCACCACGGTGGCCAGGGCGCGGCCCACAGTGATATCGCCGACGCGCACCGGCTGGTGACGGGCGATACCGCCGCGCTCCTGCACCTTCAGACGCTTCGGGGCCGAGACCACCGCCATCGGGTCGGTAATGGGTTCCAGTACCTCCCAATCGATTTCGATGGCGGTGAGGGCGCGGCGGGCGATCTCGGGATGGTCGGCGGCGACCAGGGCGATGGGTTCACCGTGGTGGCGCACCTCGCCGATGGCGAGGACCGGCTGATCCCAGGTGTGGTCGAGGCCGAACATCTTGCGGCCGGGCACATCCTCCTCGGTGAGCACCGCGTGTACACCGGTTATGGCCAGCGCAGGAGCGATATTGATGCTCCGGATAATCGCGCGGGGGTGCGGGCTGCGCAGGGTCGCGCCCCACAGCATGCCGTCCATCCACAGGTCCGAGGCGTAGGCGAATTCACCGCGCACTTTGAGGGTGCCGTCGGGACGCAGCGGGCTCTCGCCGATGCCGCCCTTGCCTGGCGCGGCGACCTCGGCGGGGAATCGGGTCGTACGTGGCACAGTCATCGGGACTCCTGTCGCATCAGCCGCTTCCGAGCCGCGGCACCCGCCCGGCCGACCCCGTCGTGCGAGACGGTGCGCAGCTCGTCGTTCTCCACGACGGTCCGGCCGCCGACGAGCAGCCGCGCCAGCGGCGGCGTCGGGCCGAAGACCAGGGAGCAGACCGGGTCCTGCACCGCGGCACGGAACCCGTCGACCCTCCACATGGCGATGTCGGCGAGTTTGCCCGGCTCGAGGCTGCCGATCTCGTTGTGTCGACCGAGATTGCGCGCGCCGCCCAGGGTTCCGATCTCCAGGGCCTGGCGGGCGGTGAACGCGGTCGGGCCGTGCACGGCACGCTGGAAGAGCATGGCCTGGCGCATCTCTCCGGCAAGAGAGGTCAGCTCGCTCGACGCCGCGCCGTCGACGCCGAGGCCGACCGGCGCACCGGCGGCCAGCAGATCGGTGACGCGGGCGATACCGGCGCCGAGCCGGGCGTTGGAGCTGGGGCAATGCGCAGAGCCACTCCCGGTTTCGGCGAACCGGCGGATGTCGGCGTCGTGCAGGTGGACGGCGTGGGCGAACCAGACATCCTCCCCGAGCCAGCCGAGCTTCTCCATGTATTCGACCGGGGTGCAGCCCATCTGCTCGATGCAGTGCTCTTGCTCGTCGAGCGTCTCGGCGAGATGGGTGTGCAGCCGAACGCCTTTCGCCCGCGCCAGCGTGGCGGCATCGAGCATCAGGCCCTCGCTGACCGAGAACGGCGAGCAGGGCGCGACGGCGACCCGCAGCATCGAATCGAACGAAGGATCGTGGTACTTGTCGATTACTTCAGTTGTGTGAGAAAGGATTTCGTCACGATCCTCGACCACCTCGTCCGGCGGCAGGCCACCGTCGGCTTGCCCGCGGTCCATCGAACCGCGGCACGGGTGGAAGCGCAGGCCGATCTCGCGCGCGGCGCGCACCTCGGCCTCGAACAGGTCGCCTCGGCCCTTCGGGAAGATGTAGTGATGGTCGCTGCTCGTGGTGCAGCCGGTCAGCGCCAGCCAGCCGAGGCCCGCCGCGGCAGCGCCATAGACGACTTCGGCATCCATGCGCGCCCAGGTGCGGTAGAGCCCGGTCAGCCATTCGAAAAGCGTCGAGTCCTGGAACAGGCCTTGGCTCGCCCACTGGTAGAGATGGTGGTGGGTGTTGACCAGACCGGGGGTGACCAGACAGCCGGTGCCGTCGATGCGTTGGGCATCCGGCGTAACAGGCGCCTGCCCCGCACCGAGCGACTCGATCCTGCCATCCTTGACGACCAGATAGCCGGAGGCGATCTCCGCCCCGACTACCGGTGCGATGTAGGCGTTCTCGATAACGACCCTGGTCATTTCGCCGCCTTACGTCGTGCCGCGAGCCGTACCGCGTCGAGGATCTTTTCGTATCCGGTACAGCGGCACAGGTTTCCGGCCAGCGCCTCGCGGATCTCCACATCGGACGGGTCCGGGTTGTGCTCGACCAGGTCGTGCGCCTGGACGATGAGACCCGGTGTGCAGAAACCACATTGGACCGCGCCCGCCTCGACGAACGCCTGCTGCATCGGATCGAGCTTGTCGCCCTTGGCCAGACCCTCGACGGTCCGGACCGATCGGCCCTGCGCCTGACCGGCCGCCACAAGACACGAGCAGACCGGGGTGCCGTCCAAATAGACGGTGCACGAACCACATTCACCTTGCTCGCAGGCGTTCTTCGAGCCGGGAAGACCCATACGCTCGCGGAGCATATAAAGGAGGCTCTCCCCCTCCCAGACGTCGTCGACGGTTTCCGTCGAGCCGTTCACATCGAAGGTCACGCGCATCAGGCCGCCCTCCTCTCTGCTAGATGGTCATTCCAGGCCCAGGTCAGGGTGCGCCGCGCCAACACCGACAGGGCGTGTTTGCGGTAGTCCGCGGTCCCGCGGACATCGTCGATCGGCTTCGCGGCAGCGGCGGCCAGCGCGCCGAACTCGCGCAATACTCGTTCGGTGAGCGGGGCAGGATCGTCCCAAGCCAGCTGGGTGGCGAGAAATTCCTCGGCCGGTGTCGCACGCAGCGGTGTCGGCCCTGCCGAGCCGATGCCCGTCCGCGCCGAGCGGGTGTCGGGGTACAGCGCGACCGCGAACGAACACACCGCGATCACCATGGCATTGCGAGTACCGACCTTGGCGAAATACTGCGGGCCCCGCGCCGGCTCCAGCCACACGGCTCGGATCAGCTCGTCGGGTTCCAGCGCGTTCTTCTTCACCCACACGTAGAAGTCGTCGATCGGGATCATGCGGCTGCCGCGCGCCGCAGACTCCACCTCGACCACCGCGTCGCCCGCGAGCAGCGCGGGATGCGCGTCACCGGCTGGGGAGGCGCCGCCGAGGTTGCCGCCGACCGTGCCGCGGTTGCGGATCTGCGGGGAGCCGACCGTGCGGGAGGCCTGGGCGAGGCCGGGCAGCCGGTCGCCGAGCCTGTTGATGATCCGCACGTAGGGAACGCCCGCGCCGATACGGAGTCTGCCGTCGCGCTCCTCGTATTCGAAGAGAGCGCGGCATCGGTTGAGGTCGAGCAATGCGGCCGGACGGCCCTTGTCGAAGTTGAGCTCGACCATGATGTCCGTGCCGCCCTGGATCGGGGTGGCGTCCGGGCGGTCGGCCTTCAGTTCGAGTGCCTCGGCCCAGGTGGCGGGTTGCAGAAAGTCCATTGTCACTTCGATTCAGTCCCAGGCGGGCCCGGCGTCGGGGGCGTCCTCGCACAGGACCGAACCTTCGATGAGGCCGTAGGGCCGGTCGGCGGCCCAGAACACCTCGTTGTCGTTCTCCAGCCCGAACGGGGCCAGATCCACCACGAAATGGTGCTTGTTCGGCAGCGATAGCCGTACCTCGCAGATGTCCGGGCAGGTGTCGAGCACCCGATTGCCCATGGCGTACAGGGTCTGCTGCAGCGACAGGCTGTGGGTCTCCGCGAACGCCTCGAGCAGGCAGCGGCGGGCCTCCCGGTAGGACTTGTCCCAGTCGTCGGGGATGGCGTTGTGCCGCCATTCCGCGTTGACCTCGGTCGCGAGGACGCGGTCGTAGGCCTCGCGCAGGGTCGTGTACTTGTCCTTGATGTAGCCGTGGAACTCCGAGCCGGTGGAGTTGAGGACCACCAGGTTCTTCAATCCCGTGACCACCCAGGCGTCCGTGCCGTTGAAGTGGACGCGGGCGGTCCGAATCTCCTGGTTGGAGCGGACGAAGGAGTGCTGCTGGTTGCCGGGGCCGACGACGATGCGCTCCCAGGCGTATTCCTCGAGGGAGACCCTGGCGTGGTCGATGGTCGGCTGGGAGTCGACGAAATGACGGGCAAGCAGCGAGCCGAACTCCTCCGGTGAGGAGATGCCGTGCTCCTTTGCGAAGGCGAAAACGGTGTTCTTCTGGGTGTCGGTCGGCAGCACCGCGGCGTTGCCGCCGGTGAGGTGGGTGTCGTCCATGTCACCGGACAACGCCACGCTGACGTTGAGATCTCGGATCTCATGGACGCCACCGGTTTTCGTCACCCGGACAACGCGGTTCTCCGACTTGCCATATCTATTGGGGCCTAGCTTGATCGACATTGTTCAGCTACCTCGATAGGTGGAGTAGGAATACGGACTGAGCAGCAGCGGCACGTGGTGGTGCTCGGCTGGGTCTGCGATGGTGAAGTCGATGGAGACCGACGGGTAGAACGGGCTGATGTCACCGGTCTCGAAGGTCAGGCGGTGCACACCGGCCGCGGGGGCAGGCAGGTCTTCGACGCGGCCGTCGTCGTCGGTGCGATGCTCGGCGAGCACGGTGCCGTCGGCCGCAGCAAGCCGGACCAGCAGCCCGGCGGCAGGGCGGCCGGTCGCCGCGTTGAGCACGTGGGTGGAAAGGCTCACCGATCCTCCAGCAGTTTCCGCACCCGCAGCCGGGTGATCTCGGCGAGCTCCGCCTGAATGACCACGCGCTCGTCCTCGACCGCGTTATCCAGGCGTTTACGCAGCTCAGAAAGCATTTCCTGAGCGCTGCGGCCGGTCGCGCGGATCAGGAAGACATGCCCGAACCGTTCTTCGTAGGCAAAATTTTTCGCGGCGAGTTCACGCAGCACCGCGGGGTCGGCGCTCGCGGCGCCGGATTGCTCGTTGCGCGACCAATTCGCCTCGCGTCGCGCCTTTTCCGCACCGCCAGCCGAAAGTCCGGATGCCGCAGCCACTTTGGCTCGTTCGCCGATGCGCGGGTGCGCGGACAGTGCCTCCTCTACATCTGGCCAACTCAACTCGCATACTCCGCTCACCGCGGCCGCTATCAAGCCTTCGCTGTTCTCATAAGGTTTGCGCGCCACCACCTTTCGCGCCCAATTCCGTGACGCGCAACAGGTCAGCAGCTCCGCCTCCGCTTGATCGAGAGGCAGTGAGTTGAGCCATCCAATCTCACCTGACATCCGGTCTCCCATCGGGGGTTCAACGTGTCCGGTAAGTAGACCCGCTGGGGATCGGTGCAGCTAGAAACGAGAAATCCGAACTGTGTGCCAGTTCACAGTGAATTCTTTGTAGGTATGTCCAAGCCCCTCGACTGTTAGCGTCCACACTGTGCGCCTACGTTCCCTACTCACCATGACGGACCTGGGGCTGGAGCTCGTGACCGGCGAGGATCAGCTCGATAGGTTCGTTCGCTGGGTGGTAACCACGGACATGCTCGATCCCAGCCGCTACCTCTCCGGCGGCGAGCTCGTGCTGACCGGCCTGCAATGGCGCACCGACCCCGCCGACAGTGAGGTATTCGTCCGCGCACTGGCCCGAGCCGGCGTGGCAGGCCTCGCCGCAGGCGACGCGAAGTACGGCGGCGCACCACCCGACGTCGTCGCGGCCTGCAGCAAGCACGGCATCCCGCTCTTCCGGGTACCGGAGAACATCGCGTTCGCCACGGTCACCGAGCAAATCACCAGGAACCTCTCTACCGGCCGCGCCGCAGACCTGACCGCGATCCTCGATCGGCACCGCCAACTGGTCGCGGGCACCGGCCTCGGCTCGGTGCTGGAACTCATCGAACGCGACCTCGGCATGCGCTGCTGGGTCATGTCGTCGACCGGCCGAGTGGTGGCAGGCCCACCACCGCCACCCGCCGAGGTGACGGCCGCCTTCCTCAACGCCCGCCGACTGCCCCACGTGCTGACCCACGACAGCCACCGCTACTCCCTCTTCGCCGTCGACGAGCACAGCACGTCCCGAGCGGCCGACTGGTTCCTGGTCTTCGCGGGCGATTGCGGCGACTGGCCGGAAGAACGCCGCGCCCTCACCGGCGAACTGGCCGCCGTCGTCTCCCTCGAACGCGCCCGCCAGGACGACCGGCAAAGCGCCGAGGGCCGCCTCGCCCAAGAACTCATCGAACTGATCGTCTCCGACGCCAAACCCGCCGAGATCATCTCCCGCCTCGAGCTGACCGGCCTCGGCCCTGCCGAGTCCTACATCGCGGTTGTGGCTGCGGCACAAGCGGATACGTTGCGCCCCGGCGAATTACGCGTCCTGCTGCGCGAAATCCTGTATGGCAGAAGGCCCGCAGCCGGTGTCGTCGACGGCGAGGCAATCGCCCTGATTCCCGCGGGCGCCAACGGCTCGGTCATCGACGAAATCCACCGCGCGGTAGCCGCTTTGGAGCCTGGCCTGCGCGGCAGCCAACTCTCGGTCGGCGTCAGCGGAATAGTCGACGGCGAAGGCCTGCGCGGCGCCGTCGAAGAGGCCCGCTACGCCCGCCGCCTGGCGGCCGACCGCCACCAACCCACCAGCGTCGTAGGCCACGACGAACTGGCAACCCACATGCTCCTGCTCGCCAGCGTTCCCGACGAGGTCCGCCGCATGTTCCGCCTACGCCTGCTCGACCCGCTCACCAACTACGACCAGGACAACCGCTCCGACCTGGTCCACACCCTCGAAACCTTCCTCCAGGCCTCCGGCTCCTGGACCAAGTCCGCCGATCTGCTCCACGTCCACGTCAACACCCTGCGCTACCGCATCCAACGCATCGAAGAGCTGACCGGCAGAGACCTCTCCCGCCTGGAAGACCGCGTCGACTTCTTCCTGGCCCTGGCTCTCGGCTGACCCTTACGCCCCTGTGCGTGCAGTCATCCCAGGCGCGGCTTCGGGCTCGAGAAGTGGCGAGAGTGCACGCCGCGCCAATGTCAGCCACCGCTGTTGTTCGGTCGACGACACGGTGTCGTCGGGTGAGGTCGCCAGAAGCAGGATCACGTCCTCGACCGTGGTGTCGCGGTAGACCAAACCGTCTCGGTGTGCCGCAGCGACCAACTGCTCGACCGCGTCGCGGCCACGGCGCTGCAACTCCTGCAATGAATCCTCCGCCAATCCGGTGACAGCGAACCTCAGCAGGCGTTCCTGCCGCATGTCGATTACCACGCTGCGCAGCAACGCGACAATTTCATCGATGGCCGAGCTCGCGCCGCTTGCGACCCTGGAAAGCGCCTCGTCCAGCGATTCGCCGACCACTACCGCCAGATCGGCCACGATTGCCTCGACGAGATCCTTCTTGGTCGGGAAGTGCCGGTAGAGCGTGCCGACCGCGACGCCGGCGGCGGCGGCGATCTCGTCCATGCCGATCGCAGGACCACGGCCGACCACGAGCTCACGTGCGGCGCTGAGGATCGCGTCTCGGTTGCGTTGAGCGTCCGCACGCAGTTTGGGTTGTTCGGTCATCTCTGATCCTCTCGGCCGCCTTGCACAGAACATGAACTACTGGTTCACTTTAATATGAACCAGTAGTTCATCTTAGGAGCATCGCATGAGCAAGTGGACCGAAGTAGACATCCCCCATCAGCACGGCCGCATCGCTGTCGTCACCGGAGCGAATACCGGCATCGGCTTCGAAACGGCAAGGGCACTGGCCGAGCACGGTGCGACTGTCGTTCTCGCCTGCCGAAGTCGAGAGAAGGCCGAGGCCGCGGCCAACCGCATCATGGAGAACACACCGGGCGCCACCATCGAAACCGCACAGCTCGACCTGAACTCCCTCGACTCCATCAGCAGCGCCGCCGATGTGATCCGCAGTCGCCACGACCACATCGACCTGCTGATCAACAATGCCGGGGTCACCGGACTCTCCGGCGTCACCGAGGACGGCTTCGAGATCCAGTTCGGCATCAACCATCTCGGCCATTTCGCCCTCACCGGCCTGCTCCTCGGCCACATCGCGGCCGCACCGGCCGCGCGCATTGTCACGGTCAGCAGCATCGGTCATCGTTTCGGCCGCGTCGACCCCGACAGCCCAGCCGACTCCACCGGAAACGCCTATGCCAAATCGAAACTCGCAAATCTCCTGTTCACCTACGAACTCGACCGGCGCCTCGCGAACACCCCGGCCATCGCCCTCGCCGCCCACCCCGGTGGCGCAAGCACCGAGGTATTCCGATACTCCCCCGCGGCATTCCGACTGCCCAACCTCGCCATCGCCCGTCTCTTCGGCCGCACCCCCGCCATGGGCGCCCTCCCCACCCTCCGCGCCGCCACCGATCCCCACGCAAAAGGCGGCGAATACTACGGCCCCTCAGGACTTTTCGAGATCCAGGGCTACCCGGCCCCAGTGAAATCCAGCCTCCGCTCCCACGATCCCGTGCGCCAAGCCGCCTTGTGGGAGGTCTCCGAGAAACTCACCGATGTGCGCTACCGCAGTTGATCCGAGGTCCAGCTGGGCGTTCCTGGTAGGTCGGTGCCAGGAAAGTCACCCCTCCCGCGCGAGTCCGAATGACCCGAATGACCTTGTCCTACACATTCATCCCCCTAGACAGTTTCGGACATTTTCGACAGGTCGCGCGATCCCGCCCCGCGAATGGCGACGGCCGCACATACTGTGCGGTATAGATCTGGCAATCATCTGGACACCTCGCTCGAGCTAGCCATCAGCTGCCCACCTCGACACGGAACGAGCACATCCATGATCCTGACCGCCGCCTATGACGTCGTCCTCACCCAGATCGGCAACCCCTCCCCCGAAGCCCCGCCCGCCTCGGAGAAGATCCTGCAAATGGTCCGATACCTCTCCTGGTTCGTGCTGCTGTCGGGCGTCACCGGTATCACCTACGCGGGCGGGAGGTTCGCATGGGAAAAGTGGAGCGGCGGCACCCTCGAATCACCGAAGATGATCGCCGGAGCCATGATCGGCGGCGTCGTAGCTACCAGCGCGGGCACCATCATGAACGCCATCGTCGGCGGCTGACCGAATCCACGGCGCAGAGCGTATGGAAGTTGTTCTATAGCAGCTGGCTTCGGTCGTCATCCGCCGAGTGCGTCGAAAGTGCCGCGGATGACAGGGCGAGTTGTAGCACGAATCCGAGGCACCCCTCGATTTTGTAGAATGCGTGCATGACCAAACCCATGCGCCGCGATGCGGCCCGCAATCGCGAGAAGCTGTTGCGCGAGGCCGCCGGTGTCTTCACCGAGCAGGGGCTCGATGGGTCACTCGAGGAGATCGCGCGGCGGGCAGGCGTCAGCATCGGGACGCTGTACAACCACTTCCCCCACCGCGATGCCCTGATCGACGCGCTGCTGCCGCCGCGGCTGGCCGCGCTGGACGAATTCGCTGCCCGAGCCGCGAACGAGCCGGATGCGTGGACCGCGTTCACCGAGTTCGCCGAAGCCCTGCTCGACCAGCTCACAACCGACCGCGGGTTGCTCGACGCCTTCACCGGCGACCATCCCGCCGCCGAACAACTGACGCAGGCATGCCATCGCGGGATGTCGCATCTGTCGACCTTGCTCGAGCGCGCCCGTCGAACCGGAGCGATGCGCGCGGACGCGCGAGACGAAGACGTGGTGAATCTGCTGTGGGCGCTGTCGCTACTCGGGGAGACCGCCGGTACTCCGACCTGGCGCCGATGCCTGGATTTCGTCCTCGACGGTCTGCGCCGGCCGCACGAGCAACCAACGACCTGACACAGGAAGGAACCCGCACACCGTGTCCCACGCCAAGTCCGCCGACGGCGTTCGCATCGCCTACCAAACAGAAGGCGACGGCACACCGCTGATTCTGCTTGCCGGACAATCCAACAACCATCACTGGTGGGACGGTGTTCGCGACGACTTCCACACCGACTATCGGACAATCACTTTCGACTATCGCGGCACCGGTGACAGCGACAAGCCCGATACGCCCTACAGCACAACAGGATTCGCCGATGATGCCATCGCTGTACTCGATGATCTCGGTATCGACCGCGCCGCCGTGTACGGCACTTCCATGGGCGGTCGGGTCGCGCAATGGCTGGCCGCCCGCTACCCGGATCGGGTGCATGCCCTCGTGCTCGGCTGCACCACACCGGGAGATCGGCACGGCGTGGAACGCGGCAACGATGTCCGCCGATCGCTTGCCGATCCCGATCCGGCGGCCGCCAGGCATGCGCTGCTGGAATTGATGTACACCCCGTCGTATCTGGCGACCGCGCCCAGACCTTTCACAACCCTGGGCGACCCGACGATGCCCGCCTTCGCTCGACGACGACATCTCGTCGCGAGCAGCCGCCACGACGCCTGGGATGCCCTGCCCGACATCGGCGTTCCCACCTTGGTCGTGCACGGCACCGACGACCGGTTCAATCCGACGGCGAACGCGGCACTGCTCGCCGATCGCATCCCGGGCGCTCAGCTTCGGCTGATCCCCGGCGCCAGGCACGCGTACTTCGAGGAGTTCCGCAGCACCGCAGGCCCTCTGGTCCTGGAATTCCTTGATTCGGTGCGCCGGTAGTCGGCGGGAAACCGATGACCGAACGGCCTGAGCAATCACTGCTCAACCGTCGGACCCATGTAAGACTGGGGCCGTGAGCGAGCTGAGCGAAGGTAAATCGACGCCGGACCGCGGCGATGTGATCGGCACCGGAGTCCTGTGGCTCGCCAAATGGGCGGTGTGCATCGTCGCGATCGCGGCAGGCGCGTGGGTCATCGGATTCGTCCTGGCGAAGTTGTGGGTGGCAGTGCTGCCGGTCCTGCTCGCGATCGTCGTCGCCACCGTGCTGTGGCCGCCGACGCGATGGCTGACGCGCCACGGCCTGCGTCCAGCCGCGGCGGCTTCGGTCACCCTGATCGGTTTCCTCGGTCTGCTCGCCGGCGTAGTCGGGCTGATCGTGCCCTCGGTGGTCGATCAGGCTCCCGAACTCGCCGACAAGTCGACCGCGGGCATCAATAAGGTGCGCGACTGGTTGCAGGGTCCACCGCTGAACATCCGCCAGGAGCAACTCGATTCGGCGGTCACCGCGATCGTGGAGCGGCTCCAGTCCAGCACCGAGCGGATCGCCACCGGCGTTTTCAGCGGAGTGAGCACGGCGACATCGGCGATCGTCACGCTGGTCCTGGTGCTTGTGCTTGCCTTCTTCTTCATCAAGGACGGCCCGCGCTTCCTGCCCTGGCTGCACAGCACGCTCGGCAACCGCACCGGACTCCATCTCGAGGAAGTGCTGAATCGGATCTGGGCCACCCTCGGCGGTTTCATCCGCACCCAAGCTCTGGTCAGTTTGATCGACGCGGTGTTCATCGGCGTCGGGCTGGTGATCCTCGGTGTGCCGCTTGCTCTTGTGCTCGCCGTGATCACGTTCATCGGTGGCTTCATCCCGATTGTCGGTGCCTTCGTCGCCGGTGCGCTCGCGGTCCTGGTTGCGCTGGTAGCCAATGGTTTCACCACGGCGCTGATCGTGCTCGGCATCATCATCGCCGTGCAGCAGCTCGAGGGTAACGTCCTGCAGCCGGTGCTGCAGAGCCGGAGCATGAAGCTGCACGCCGTCATCGTGCTGCTCGCGATCACCGCGGGCGGATCGCTGTACGGCATCGTCGGCGCGTTCCTCGCCGTCCCCTTCGCGGCGGTCGTCGCGGTGACGATCCGCTACGTCGGCGAGCAGATCGATGTGGCGACAACTCCGCCTCCCGAAGTCGGAGAGGAACTCGAACCCGCCGCCGAATAGTGGTGCGAAAGTCGGTACCCGGCCAACGGATTCGTGACCGGATCGGCCGTCACGGCCCTGTTCGGCGGCACCTGACAACGCGCGGGGCTGTCACCGCTCGCCCGCCATCGACACCATGGCGCACAGGTCGATTCGCTTACCGACACTGAGAACCACTGCGCCCCAACAGACCCGTACGCACTTCTGATCGATCGCCGGTGCGCCGAATATGCACCTTACGGATACTCGTCCGGCACCCGGCCGCCGATAGCTGTTACCTATCTCGAGCCACGCTCGATAATCACGACCGACCCACCCGGCGGCCCGGTCGCTCAGGGAAGGAGCCGGGACATGACAGTACCGGCGCGACACATCCGCATCGAATCCGGCGAACTGACACTGGAATACCGCGCATCGGCCGAGCAGGCCCAGAGCGTGGCCGACGAACTGGCCCAAGGCTTTCCAGAGTTCAGAGTCACCGTCGACGACGAGCTGCGCGACGATCTACCGCCGCTTCCATGCGCCCGTTTGTGGGACTGAGCCACGCCCGCGGACCTGGAGCAACTCCAGCCACCGGGTAGCTTCATCGGCCGAGGCCAGCCGCCGCCAAGGGATGCCACGGAGCGCACCGATCAACAGGTTCGACGCAACACGCGGTCGGTCACGCACCGAAAGTAGGTGTTGCCTTTCTAGAGTGGGGCAACAACGAAGCAACTTTCCCCTAGGACGGCTCGACTAGCAGAAGTGGCGACCGGTCTCGGCATCGGTGGATTGGTAAACAATGGTGATGGGCAGCAGTCCGATGCGTGGCAGCCGATGAGCAACCCGGTACGCCCGCGTCCGGTTCGTTCACGGCGACCCCGGGTAGTCAACCTGCCGCGACTATTGGCGGCGGCCGTCGAGGCCGATCCCGACGGCACCGCGGTGTCGTGCCGCCGATCCGAGCTCAGCTATCGCGAACTGGACGGCGCGTCCTCACGGTTGGCTCGATTGTTGATCGAGCGCAATATCGGCCCAGGAGATCTCGTCGCGTTGGCGATCGGATCATCGATCGAGTCGGTGTCGGCGATGTGGGCGGTCGCGAAAACCGGCGCTGGATTCATCGTCGTCGATACGAACACTGCCGCCGAACATGTCACGCAACTCTTGGCCGACTGGAAACCGGCGATCGGGCTGACAGCAGGCGCGGGAAACCTCCGCGGCTCAGCACAGTGGCTGATGCTGAACGACCCGGAATTCCAGAACGAGCTCGCACTGTCTTCCGCCGACGCGGTACCGCACGAGGAGCGACTACGCCCGATACGCGCCGAAGACATCGCGTACGTGACCTTCTCCGTCGACGCACCTGGCGTAGTCGACGCCGTGGCGGTGACGCAAGCAGCGGTGGCCGGGATCTGTGCACGACGGGGCGAACATCACCTGTCGACCTCCGACTCGATGACGGTATTCCTCTCCACCGCATCCGCCTGTGGCGCACCCCCCACCGTGCCGACCACTCCACTCCCCCAGGCAAAACCCACTCCCGCCGCATTTCCCACCACCATCGAATTCGGCACCCCGGCATCTCCCCACCGTGAGTTGGATATCCAGACCCACCGACTGGCCCGCAGGCTGGTCACCATGTCCGCCGATCGATGAGCGGTGGTTCAGACCGGCGCAACGATCGGGGCGGGACGGCGGTATCGGCCTGGCGGGGTGCCGTATTCACGTTTGAAGGCTTTGGCGAACGCGAACTCCGAGGTGTAGCCGACACGTCGGGCTACCGCGCTGAGCGGGGCATCGGATTCGCGGAGCAGTCGTCCGGCCGTGGTCATCCGCCACCAGCTCAGGTAGGTCAACGGTGGTTCGCCGACCAACCCGGTGAAGCGCTGGGCGAATACCGATCGCGAAAGGCCGCTTCGCGCCGCGAGTTCCTGCACGGTCCACGAGTGCGCGGGGTGGGCGTGAATGTCTTGGAGAGCTCGACCGATCGCCGGATCGGTAAGTGCCAGAGCCCATCCCGAGGATGCCTCGGCACCGGTCTCGGTGGCGGATCGGTCGTCGATCCACGCACGGAGGATGTAGAGCAGCATCGCATCGATCAGCGCGGGCACGATCGCGTCACCGCCCGGCCGCTGTTGGTCGAGCTCGGTGGCGAGCAGGTCGATGAGGTGGCGGAGTTCGCTGTGCTTCGCCGAACGCGCCGGAAGGTGCACCAGGCCGGGGAGCTCGTTCATCAAAGGGTGTGACCGGGTTCTGTCGAGTTCGTAGGCGCCGCACAGAAGTACCGAGTGCGCACCCGATCCATCGATGCGGACCTGCCCGATCGTCGAGGACGGGTCGGCGCGTTCGGGGACGAAGTCGACCTGCGGCGTCGCCGGATCATCGACGAGCGCGTGTGCGCTGCCGTCGCGAAGGAAGACCACATCGCCCGGGCCGAGCGCGAGAGGCGTGGCCGAGCCTTCGGACAGGAGCCAGCAGGTGCCCTGCATCACGACGTGAAAGGTGGTGCCGGTGACCGTGGGGAACCGCAAACCCCACGGGGCACGCACGTCGGTGCGCGCTGAACGGGTCTGTCCGGTACGCATGGCGGCGAGCGCGTCGGAGAGGACATCCATGCGCACTATTCTACGACCGTCCATCCGCGCATCAGGATGATCAGGCATGATTCTCGGACGAAGCAGCATTGAGCATCCCGATTCCCAGTCATAAGTTGATCTCAGTACAGAGAACGACGGATGCAAAGGGAGAACGACAATGACTGTTCTGGTACTCGGAGCGACAGGCAAGACCGGACGGCCCGTGGTCGACGCACTGGTGGCGCGCGGCGTGAAAGTCCGTGCGGCCAGCCGCAATCCCGCGCCGACGGCCGACGGCATCGAGACTGTCCGATTCGACTGGGCAGATCGCGGCACCTGGGAACCAGCCCTGGCGAATGTCGACGGACTGTACGTGGTCGGCCCTTACGCCGAGCCGAACGGCGCGGTACTCGTCCGCGAACTACTGGCCGCCGCACCGCTCATCCGGCGAGTGGTCCTGCTCTCGGTCCTCGGCGCCGACCTGCTGCCCGACGTAGTGCCGATGGCAGGCTGGGAAGCGGACGTGCGCGACTCGGGTAAAGAGTGGACGATCCTGCGGCCCAACTGGTTCCAGCAGAACTTCGGCGAAGGCTTCGCCGCGTCCCTGCGCGACACCGGCTCGCTCGAATTGCCCGCCGCCGACGCCACCCTCGGCTTCGTCGACACCCGCGACATCGCCGACGTCGCTGCCGCCGCCCTCACCGCAGCGGGTCACGCGGGACAGGTCTACGTCCTCACCGGACCCGAATCCCTCAGCCACGCACAGGCAATGACAATCCTGGGTACGTCGGCAGGCCGGAACCTGCAGTACACACCCCTCACAGCCGACCAGTTCGCAGCCCGCCTGCGGGGCGCCGGTGCCGACGACAACTCGATCACCTGGCAGCTGGGCCTGTTCACCCTGATCCGTGACGGCGTGAACGCAACCGTCACCGACACCGTCGAACGCATCACCGGCCACCCGGCCCGGCCGCTCGCGGCCTATGCCGCCGAGCACGCGGTCGCAAAATTCAGCGCACGACGAGTTTGATGCCTGCGCAGGTCACACGCCGATTGCGCAGATATTGTCGATCATGGTCGGCCAGATCTCTCGTGGGAATGCACCGTGTCCCACACCCGGCAACATCACCAGCTTTGCGTTGGGGACGGCCTCGGCGGTCGCTCGTCCGCCGGCCGGTCGAATCATCGGATCGACGGTGCCGTGCATGACGAGTGTCGGCAGCTGGAGTTCGGCCAGCGCCTTGGTCCGGTTGGGAGCCGCGAGCATGGCTGCCTGCTGGCGGAGCTTGCCCGCCGGATCGTAGGCCCGCTCGAAACTCTTCGCACCGATCTCCTCGAGCCATTGTTCATCGAGCGGGTAATTGGCGACCGGCGTGCCGATGATCTTGTACATGGCGATGAATTGCCGGCCGGCTTCCTCCGCGGAGTCGACCGGCTGCTGGAACAATCCGGCGACCTTCATGCTCAGCCTGATCGTGGCGCGTCCGATGCGGGCGGACGGCGAGGACATGATCGAGGTCAACGATCGCACGCGTTGCGGATGTTCGATCGCCATCGTCTGCGCGATCATGCCTCCGAGCGAGCCACCGACCACGTTGGCCGACTGCCACCCGATGTCGTCGAGTACGGCGGTCGCGTCCTGTGCCATATCGCCGAGCGAGTATCGGGCTGCGGCCTTCGGCCGCACGATCATGTCGAACAGGCTCGGCTCGCCGCGATCCGCGAGATGCGTCGAGAGCCCGACGTCGCGATTGTCCATCCGCACCACTTGAAAGCCATGCCGCACCAGCTCGTGGCAGAAGTCCTCGTGCCATAGCAGCATTTGCATGCCTATGCCCATGAGCAGCAAAAGCGGCTTGCCGGTACTCGGCCCGAACACTTCGTAGGCGAGTGAGACGTCACCGTTGCGCGCACGGCCGGGTGTTGGTTCCTGAATCATTTGCCGATCCTTCCAAGGGGTAGCTCGCGGCCAGCGTATCCGAAGATCGTTCTAATGTGAACAGTTCTGAGGTGAACATGACTGGGTAGGATGCAGGCATGTCCCATCCGACGGATCCGTACAGCGAGTTCGGCTACTACATCCATCAAGTCGTCGCCTTGATCGACAAGCGCGGCGACGGGATGTTTCGTCGCGAGCTCGGTATCAGCCTGCGGCAGTTCATGCTGCTGAGACTGTTCGACGCGGGACCAACGGTGCCCTCGCAACAGCTCATCGCGGAGCGCCTCGGCATCGCCAAGAGCGCGGTGAGCAGGCAGATCGACATCGCGAGGCGAAACGGCTGGATCCAGGTCGAGGTATCGCCGCAGTCCCGCAGGCAGAACAGCCTCACCCTCACGCAGACGGGCAAAGAACTACTCGCGGAAGCGAAGTCGCTGATCGACCGGTCCGAAGTACAGGGCTTCGGCGAGCTGCCCGCAGCAGACGTCGAAGCGACGATCCGCACCCTCAAAGTGCTGCACGGGAAGCTGCTGCAGTAACCACCAGCCGTACTAAAGGACTGCGTCAGCCGGCGGTGTGCATCCGAACTCCGGGGTGGTTGGCTCGGATGTTCACCGCCGCGAGCTCGACCGTTCGATCGATCCGGCGTTGCCGGGTTTCCGGCTTCTTCGCTGTCACGATCCACTCCAGGATCAACCGCTTCGAGGACGGCGGAAAGCTCTCGAAGTTGGTGCGGGCAGCTTCATTTCGGTCGAGCAGTGTCCGCAAGTCGTCTGGCACGGCCCAACGCTGCTGGTCCGCGACCAATTCCCAGGTCCCCTTGGTCTTGGCCAGATCGATGAGGGCTTGACCGTGCTCGGTCATCAGACCCTGCTCGATCATGTTCGCCGCGCGCTCCCTGTTCACCCGGCTCCATGTGCTGCGCGGGGTACGCGGGCTGAACCGGAGCTGCGAGCTGTTCTCGTCGCGTTTGCGGTGTAGCCCGTCGATCCATCCGTAGCAGAGTGCGTGTTCGATCGCCTCGTGATACCGCAGGCTCGGCACGCCGCTGTCCTTGTGGTGGATGACCAGCCAGATTTCCTTCTCGGACTGGCAGTTCTGGGCCAACCAGGTACGCCAGTCATCGATGGTGCTCGCGAAGAAAATGTTCATGGCAACCATGCTCCAGCATAAAGTGTTCACCAAATGAGCACTTTGTTCGGACGATCCTCGAGCGGAATGACGAAGGCCCGGTCCGTGTGGACCGGGCCTTTCGAGTGGGACTGATGCACCAGCTTACGAACCGCGCGGTGCCGGTCGATGGCTCTGAAATCGTGATCCTGGCAGGGGGCACCCGCACGACCGGACGCACCCGCAGCCCGTTGGTCAGTCCTGTTTCCAGGCGCCCGACGCAACCGCCTCGCACACGAAATCGGCGAAGTCGACCGGGTCGCGACCCAGCAGACGACGGACGGTGTCGGTCACCTTCGTGTTACGGCTATCCAGGAGCGTGGCGAAGATGTCGATCATCACGTCCACCTCCTCATCCGGCATATCGAACTCCGAGGTCAGCACGGCACCGAACTGGTCACCGCTGACCGGAATATAGGCGACATCCCGGTTGGTCTCCTTCGCGATCGCCTCGGCTGCGTCACCGAAAGTCAGCAATTGGGGACCGGTCAATTCATAGTTCCTGCCCGCGTGCCCGTCCTCGGTCAACGCGGCGGCCGCGACATCCGCGAGGTCACCGGAATCGTTGAAAGGCTCCGACACCTGACCGGCGGGGAACGCATCCGTGAACACACCCTCGTCGAAGTTCTGGTCGAACCACGCTGCCTGCAGCACAGTCCATTCCGCACCACTGTCGCGCACCGCCTGCTCCGCCGCAGCAGCCTGATCCTCACCGCGAGCCGACAACAACACCAACCGACCGACACCGTTCGCCACGGCCAGTTCGCTGAGCGCCCGAATGGTGTCTCCGGCGCGGGGGTCCCGATGCCCGGGGGTGTACATGAGGAACACCGCCCCCACATCCTCGAGCACCGCCGCCCACGTGCTGCGGTCCTCCCAATCGAACGCGACCTCCGCCGAACGGGAGCCGATACGAACCGGGAAACCCTTGGCCGCCAAGCGATCCGCCACCCGGCGACCCACCTTGCCGGTGCCCGCGGTCACGAGAACGGTCTGAGCTGCCGTCTGATACTTCGTTGATGTCATGCCCTGATCCGATTCTTCGTTGATGTCATACCCTCGGGGCTCGACGCCAGCGCCGAAACCGTATGCGCAAGGAGGACGGTGCGGCCTCCGCTGCGCCGGATTGATGCCACCGCGCTGATGGCCAAACCTGACCTGGCCCGAGTCCGCCGTACCCCTGGATTACGACGACGACTGGGACTGAGTTACGTCAGATGTGGATCCATTGGACGGATCTGCCGCACAAAGCCCAGCCGGCGTCGTTCCAGTGCACGTCCGCGCTAGCTCAGTACGCCCCACTTCCGGACCCGCTTCCGGTTGACGGCATGGGCCACATGCCCCAGCCGCCATACCCCGGGTAGCCCGGGTAACGCGGGTAGCTGGGGTAGCTCGGGTAACTGGGGTAGCTCGGGTAACGCGGCTGGTTCCAGAAACCGTGACCGTGACCGTGCCCATAACCGTGACCATGGCGTCCGTGGACCAAGTCGACCTGGTCCGACTCCGCCACCGTCACCGCAACGGCCGGGTCGGCGAACGCCGGGGCGGCAGCGGCGGTAATCGGCATCAGCGCTATCGCGGACACCACTGCGATACGGGCGACCACTGGCCAGGCACGCCCAGTGCGGTTATCTCGACCCATCAGAGCTTCCTCATTTCGGTACGAATCAATCAGTTGTCAATCGACGATCTCGGTGGGCTCGACCTCGACATCCCTAGCGGAGCGGAGAAGAACCCGTGCCACTTAATATACCGCCAGCCAACGGCACGTTCAATGAGTCACTTCTGACCGAGGTGCACCCCAAGGTCATCGCCGATGCTTAAGTGCAGCTCAAGCACTAGAAATTCAACCAGAAGGGGACTTAGTTCAATTAACGTGCCGTTATATGACGGCACGTCATATAACGGGCTTGCGGTTGCTTGAACCGCGACAGGAAGCCGAGCCTGTGTCGAGGAGCCGGAACCGCAGCCGCAGGTTGGCAAGCCCGAGGCGGAGGTGGGGCGAACCCCGCCGGGTGGGAGCTGTGCCGTGGCCTCCGTCGCCACAATCGACTGACGCGGCCGTGCGGTCGGCGCTACTTGTCGTGGTGTCGGCAGGGTCAGCGGGTCACGCCAGGGATTGCAGTGCGGCGTGCAGGCGGTCGAGTGCCGCGGAGATCCAGGGCAGGGACGTTGGATCGTTGCTGCCCAACGCTTCCCAGCGCTGATCGGTCGTTTGTCCATAGAGGAGACTGGTCGCCGCTCGGAAACGCAGACTCCCCTGCGTGTCACCGAAATGTTCACCTGCCAGTACGCCGATGCCGTACTCGTCGAGGAGATAGTCGGCGAGGGCGACGCTCGTTTCGATGCCGCGGTCGGCCAGTGCGGGACGGAATGGCTCGAGGTCGGGATAGAGGTAGAACCCGGCTTGCGGTGCCCGGCAGGCGGCACCGGCTATCGCGAACACTGCATGCGCGGCGCGGGAGACCTTCGCGTGTAGCCGTCGGCTCGCGGCGATGTGCTCGGTCACCGCCGCAGGCGCTTCGAAGGCGAAGGCTGCCGCCGCCTGCATGGGGCCCGCCAGACAGGACCAGACCTCGCTGCCGAGCCCGGTGATGCGGTCCGCCAGTTGCTGTCCCGCAAGGCCGGGCGGGGTTCGGAGGAACCCGATTCGCCATCCACCGAGGGCCATGGACTTGCTCAGTCCGCCGGTGACGATGGTCCGGTGCGGCAGCAGAGTCGCCGGGCTGTGCATCGCCTCGGGGTCGTATGCGAGGTCGCGATAGATCTCGTCGCAAATGATGGTCATGCCGTGCCGGTCGGCGATCTCACAGACCCGCCCGACCAGGTCCGCGCCCGCGATGGTTCCAGTCGGGTTGTCCGGCACGGTCAGAATGAGAATCCGCGGATCGGCGCCATCTTTGCGGGCCGTCACGAGCGCCGATTCGAGCAGGTCTGGATCCGGGATACCGCCCGCGATGCGAGGTATCGGCACCCCGATGGCCCGCTTGCCGATCAGCCCGATCTGCGCCGGATAACTGACCCAGGAGGGGACAGGCAGCACCACGTCGCCGGGCAGCACCGCGATGGCGGCGTATAGCAGCGCCTTACTGCCTGGAGCAAGGATGACCTGGTCGGCGCTCGTGCGCAGACCGCGACGCGAGAGATACCGCGCGGCGGCCTCGCGCGCCCGGACTGTCCCGGCCACCGGGGTGTACGCGTTCTCCATGGCCCCCTCGGCCAGTGCGGCAGCGACCTCGGGCAGCACCGGCAGCCCCGCCTCGCCGAACCCGAGATGCAGGATGTCTTGGCCGGCCGCCCGGCGTGCGTTGATCGTTTCATTGAGGGCCAGCGTGGCCGAGCGCGGAACCAAGAGTCTTCTCCTGAAGTCGAAGTGATTCGAAGAGTTGAGGGGGACAGGACCACACCCCAGCTGGTCATTCGTCCGCGACGGGCAGGTGATACTCGCGGCGGATGCTGGTACCGAGTTTGCCGATGTGCGCGCCGTATACGTGGATCGAGATCACCGTCGATGTACCGGAATTGCGCACCAGGTGAATGTCACCGGGCGGGGCGAAGCCGCAGGCGGTTCCAGCGTTGTTGATCGCGTCGTCCGCCGCGACGAGACGTGCGGTGACACCTTCGCCACGCAACTCGTATCGCCGTTCGGTCTCGGCGCCCTCGTAAACCCCGGCCACGCACCAGGCCACATGGTCGTGGATCGGCGTCTGCTGCCCGGGCTGCCACACGAGTGCCACCACCGAGAAACTCCCGTCGTCTTCGGTGTGCACGAGGTGCTGCCGATACCGATCCGGCGCGCCCTCGCGGTACTCGGCGGGCAGCAGATCCGGCTGCGCGAGGAACCCCTCGATCCGACCGGCGACGAGCCGTGCAGCCTCGGCGGGCGGACGTTCGAGCCGGACAATTTCTCGCACTGCGCACACGAGATCAGCGAGGACCGGTGTGCTCGGGGCGGCGGTGCTGATGGACATGTCGACTCCGATCAACGAGTGAGACGAACGAAAACGGGCCGAACATCTCGATCAGCGACTCGACACTGCCGAAGAAACTCGACGAGTATGAAACTCCTTGCCTTGCAACGGAAGATCGTCGATGACAAGGGCGTCGAATCCGTGGAAGCGGCTCATGCCGATCAGCATGCAGCCCACCGACCTCTTCGGTCTACTCAGATATTCTTGCCGCTACCAAAGGAACGCTTATGAGTGGAACTCTGGGTGCAGCAACATATTTCACATCCCGCTCATCTCGTTGGCGGCAAACTGAAGGGCTTCCATCATGAGCCGGGTGACCGGAATCTTCTGATGGCCGGCCAGTGCGTACGCGGCCACCGTCCGGGAGTCCACGGGGATCACCGGGCGGCTGACGACCTTCGGGTGGCGGATGAACGACTGCACCATGCTCGGCATGACCGCGATACCCGTGCCGGTGGCGACCAGGCTCTGCACGGCGAGGTTGTCATCTGTCGTGAAATCGATGTGCGGTTCGAAACCGGCAGTCGCGCATGACTCGATGAAGTGGCTACGGCAACGCACACATCCGGCGATCCACCGTTCCTCGGCGAGCTGCGCCAACTCGACCGATCGGCGCCGTGCCAGCGGATGACCCCTGGGCAGCAATACGATCAACGGGTCATCGAGCAGCGAAACCTTGTACAGGTCATCCGATTCCGGCTGCTCACTCGATGCGTCGTAGGTGAAGGCCAGTGTGATGTCACAGTCCCCGCGACGCAGCGCCTCCACCGAGTCCGGTGGTTCTGCGTCGAACAACTCGATCCGGATTCCAGGATGCCGGGTCTTGATCGCCGCCACAGCCGACGGGACCAGCGTCGCGCTCGCACTGGGGAATGCGCAGACCCGAACACGCCCAGATTTCAACCGGGTGATCGCCGTCATCTGCTGCTGCGCCGCGGAGATGGTCCCGAGTATGCCCGCAGCATGCTGAGCAAGGACCTGGCCGGCATCTGTCAGCCGCAGCCCCCTGCCCACCCGCACGAACAGCGGAGTGCCAACGGACCGCTCGAGCGCCTTCATCTGCTGGCTGATCGCGGGCTGGGTATAGCCGAGATTCCGCGCCGCCGCAGCGAATGAACCGGTCCGCACGACCTCGTCGAAAACCCGAACGTGCCGTGAGTCGAACATCAATCCAGAATAAGCATTTCTTTGCCTCCCATAGCAATTCGCACTATCTGCGGCACGGCTTCAGCCAGCCGAACCGGGGACGAGGGTCCGAGGCCCGGCTCCGGGGAGGCGAACCAGCATGTCACGCCGAATCGCGCGTAGTAGTCTGCCGCTCACGAGTTCACGCAGGTGCCGCAGGCTGCTTCCCCCAAGACGCGGTGAACCGCCGCCAACCTGCGGAAACACGCATCTCAGTGGTTCGGCGCTTCTTGTGACCTGAGACGCTACCGAGCAGTGTTGACGTGGTCAATGCAGCTCCCGGTACACGACCGCTTCGTGCGTTCCCAGGTCCGGGAACATCCGATAATCGACATGTGTCGACGTGTGTCGACGTTGTCTGTCCGGGTGAGAGCGAGGCGCCGATGAGCCCCAACGACGCCAAGCGGCTGGGCGATTTGCACAAACTTCCGGCCTGCGCGCCGCCTGGATTGAAAGCTCTGTTCACTGCGGCCGAGGGGATTATTCAAGCCCAGGTCAAGCAGCTGGGGTCGGGCACACCGTCCAAGGCTCCCGATCTGCGTAAGCTGCTGCGCGACAGCGGAATCGCCAAACCCGAGGACCAGTCGACGATGATCGACAAATATAGCGATAACAAAGACGAGCTGGAGAAGGCCACGTCGGGCATCCACGGGAAGGACGAAGGCATCGTCGTAAAAACCGCTGGGATCGGCGAGGTTGTGACGAAGGCCTACAGTGCCATCGACACCTCGGTGGGGGAACTCAACGGGAAAATCGATGCCTCCTACAACGCGGTGCAGACCGTGATCGACGACAGAACCCGCAAGCCGGTGACCGATGAGCAGGGCAACGTCCAGAAAGAACTGCCGACAGAAATAATCAACGGCCTGTTCAAGGGTGTGTGGGATACGATGAACACGACATTCACCCAGGTCAACGGGGTCTCTGATCGAGCAGCGGCCGAGGCGCTCAAAATCATCGGCGACGGGGCGAGCTTCGACCCCAAATCCAGGAAAAACGGCGGCGGCACTCAGCCGGTGTCGTCCTCCGGCTCGGGGTCCGGCGGACCCACCTCGTCGACCCCCAACTCGGGTTCGATGGGCACCGCGATCATTCCCACCACAGACAAGCCTACCGCGATGGCAATGATGGAATACCTCATCAAGGAACACCACTTCACCCCGGCACAGGCAGCGGGAATCGTCGCCAACGCGAAGTTCGAGTCAGGTTTCGACGTCGACGCCACGGGTGACAACGGAACAGCCAAGGGCATATTCCAGTGGCGTTTCGGGCGACAGGCGGCGCTCATGGATTTCGCGAGCAAGCCGGGTGAGGATATCGGCGACTGGAGGACCCATGTCGATTACATGGTTCAGGAGTTGCGCGGCGTGGACGCGTATCAGCGTGCCGAAACCCTTATCGACTCGAACAGCAACGACCCCCGCGAGGTGGCGGAGGCCTTCGACCGGTACTACGAGATAAGCTCCGGATCCACGATCGACAAACGGCGCGAGTACGCAGGTGGGCTCCTGACTGAGTGGAACAACTCGAGTATCGCCGTCTGAAGCCGGGGTATGTGAGCGCACATTTCAGCTATAGCTCGCAGGCGCGCTCACGCGCGGTGTGGCTGCGGCAAGCCACCGTCCGTCAACGGTAAAGACCCGTCCGGTTGGACCGGGCCTTCATTGTGGAGCTGCCGGGAATCGAACCCGTTCCAAGCCGCTGGCCACGCAGCCAAAGTGTCATCTAACTGCGTAAATACATCATGTCCGATCACACCGACATCAGAGCGCCACCACCGGTATCCGGTTCACCCAAGCCGACAAGACCCTCGTCGACAGGCTCGCCAAACCGGGGGAAACCAAGGCGGATGTAATCCGTCGTGCCTTACACGAGCTGGAACGCCAGGAATGGGTCATTGCCGCCCAGCAGGAAGCCGAACGAATCGATGCCTGCGGTGAAGACCTCAACCAGGAGCCGGACGCCTGGTGATCCGCGCAGCCGTCCATCAGGTGGATCTCGGTCAGGTCAGTCGCGGCCGCGAGCAATGCGGCAGACGCTACGGGGTAGTCCTATCCGAAATCGATTGGTCCATGGTCACGGTGGTACCCACCTCGACCTCGGCTCGAGATTCACCATTTCGTCCGCGGGTTGAATTGCTCGGCAGCTCAACGCTTCTGCTGGTGGACCAGATCCGTTCCTTGGATACCCAATATGTCCAGGACATAGTCGGGTACCTATCCCAAGAAGACATGGAGAGCTTGGAACGCGCCGTGCGGCTGTACCTCGGGCTGTAGACAAACCCACTGGTTCGAGACAGCCCGGCTCGCGAGGCAGCGACAACGTTCTGGAACAGATACCCGACAAACGGGCGTCCGGGAGCGAAGCCCGCCACCTGAAGCACGGCTTGTTGCCCTTGGCCTATTGCTCGCGAACTGCCGGAACAGTCCCGGCGGAGCCACGTTGCAGAGGTGTGGGTCGTGCGGCATTCTGCTGGCGCGGGGGATGCCGCAATTCCTGGAGAGTTCGTCGCCGCCGAGTGGCTGGTGTAAATTGCTGTGTCACTGCACGAGGGGGAGGGCTGTCGTGTCGCAATCGTGGGACGGGAAGTTCGATGTCGTCCCGGCTGAGGTCACCGACGCCGGTCGCTACGTCCAACTGACGGCTGAGGAGCTGGTGAACGGTCTCCGTTCCATCGATGCCGACGTCAACAGGTTGCTGGAGAACTGGACCGGCAACGCCGCTACCTCCTATCGCTCCGGCTGGGATGAGACGCGCAAGGGTGCGGAAACCGTCCTGGAGGCGTTGGCGACGTTGGCCGAACTACTCGGCGTGGTCGCCGATACGCACGTCGATCTCGACACACAGCGTGCCGCCAGCACAAGCTCACTGGATTTGCCGTAAGGCGTTGGGGGAGGAAGAAGTTCATGGCTGACTCGTTCCGGGTGGATCTAGAGGAGCTCGACGACATCGCCACGCAGCTAAGGGGGTTCGTCGGGTTCCTTACCGAAAGCGTCTCCGGTATTCAGCAACGCACAGCGGCATTGCAGTCCAGCTGGACCGGCCCGTCCGCCACTGCGGCCAACGATGCGATCACGAAATGGGTGGCCGGCGCCCAAGATGTCGCCGAGGGTATCGAGACCATGCGCGCCACCGCCACGGCCGCGCGGGACCGCTACCAGGCCGCAATAACCACGAACCTGCAGATGCTCGGCCGCACTACGGGCAGCCAGTCGTGACGGTCCTCGACGTCTCCGCACAGACCTACTACGACGCCGCAGACATCTGCGGCAAAGCCGCCTCGGGACACTTCGAAGCATTCAAAGCCGCGATGAGGTCTTTCGGCGACACCACCAATATGGCCGGCAGTGTTGGCGACGGTAAGAAGTGGGCTGAGTCCTATGACCAGCAATGCAAAGACATCTACACGATGTCCATCGACATGGTGCTGGCGCTCGACGGCTACGCCCAGGTACTCAAACAGGCCGGGTACAACCATGCCCTTGCGGACCACGACCCGAACAGCGGTCAACCGGAGCCCGCCGCTCCCAACCTGAACCCATCCTTCACTCTCTCCCCGCAAGAGCTCACCTCGCTGCTGGTACCACCTTCTGCGGGCGGACCCGGCCGCGGACTCGTCGATGACGGTCTCGAACTGGCAGCGAAAGTCGGCATCCCTATCCCTGACGGCGACACGACCAAGCTGTCCCACTCCGGCGACGTCTGGCACAACCTCGCCAACAACGGCACCGTAACTGCCTCCCCGGGTGAGCTCGAACGCGCGGCAGCGCTGTTCGAGCAAGTGACCTCCCCGGACGCGAACTTCATCGACGAAGACCTCCGAGAACTCAAAACTGCCGCCGGCGATCTCGCGGGTGCCTACGGCGAACTCGCCCAAGCCTGCCGCGATCAGAAAAAAGCCCATGACGACATGCGAGCCGATCTCGAGCAACTGGTCAAAGACCTCGCTACAGAACTCGCCACAGAAGTTGCCGTCAACCTCGCGCTCTCGGTAGTCGCCTCCTGCGTCAGCTTCGGCGTCGGCGCCGCGGCAGTGGCCGCCAAGACCGCGGTCGCAGTCGCCAAAATCATCGACAAGTTCGCCGGCCTGATCAAGAAGGCCGTAGAAGCGGCGAAGCTCCGGGCGGCGGTCACGGTCGAACGCATCGGCACCAAAACCAGAGAAACCATCCAGCGCATCAAAGAACTCAAAGACAAGCTGGTCGAAAAATTCGAAAACTGGAGGAAGGACAGAAAGAAGGGGGACGGCAACGTTAGGGACGACAAGTTCTGGGATGAGATCAAGGCTACACAGGATAACTATCCCGGAACTGAACTGCCGCGTTCATATGAAATGCAGGTCGGCGAAAATAGAGTATGGGTCCATGGAAACGCTACTGAACATATGGCGGAATACCTGCAGCACATGGCTGGCCGTGGATCCACGAAAGCCCAGCTGGATTTGGCGGCGCAGGCTCAGATGAAAAGTCTGCAGGCTGCGGTTGAGGAGGCCAGCCGCAACGGTATGGTTTACAATCAGCTGGTTCGATATGGCGGGTGGGAATTGAAGTTCGGTGAACCGCGTGGAGCTGGTCAACTTCCGGCGGTTGTTCATGCGCTCTATGTGGGATGAAGGAGAAACTGTGGTCAAAGTCGTGGGGACTGAACTTTGCGCCGAGGCGACGGTCGAGCATGACCCGTGGATTCCGATGAAGGTGTCTTGGCTGCCTCGACCGTCGACAAGCTTGCTGTACCTTCGGGTTTCCGGAAGCAGGGGTGGCGAGGTCGAGTTGAAGGTCGATTTGGAGACCGGGATGCTGGTCTCAGCAATTGTCCTTGTCGAACCGCCGTCCCCCCTCGTGTCCGCAGCGGCAACCTTGGGCGTAGCTGATGATTCTGTACGTTCGTCTCCCGTTGTTGACCGGCGACCGTGGTACACGAATGGTGATAACAGTGCCCAGAGTCTCGCCCACGGAGCTGTAGTCGAGTTGCAGGAAGATCTCGGGTTTATTGTGAATGAACACGAAATCCGACTGTTGTTCACTGGACACGAATCCTCCTCCATTTTCGAATGCGGGCCGGTATGGGTCGGCGTTTCGCGAGAGGGGCACCTCGCGGAGATTGGCGCAAAGTTCTAGAGTTGACGGAAGGGCGGGGCTTTCCCGACGAGCAGCTGCCCACGGAGTTGACTTCTCACAATCCGGCGGAGAGCAGGTCTCGCAGGCAAACCGCGCAAGCACTGGCATTCGACCGGCGCAGCGAGCGGTACAAGACCACATTCCCGCATCGGGCATGTCTGTTCGGTACCTGAGCCAATAGCTGGTGCCGCACGATTCGCCCCATCGCCCGTGGTTCCAAGAACGCGCCCGAATGGTCGGCGCTGTTGCTCTGCACGGCAACTCGCCGACGTTGAACAACTGCTCGAATCAGTCCCAACCTACTCGGCACTGCGGTTCAGCTATAACTGTCCGGCTCACCAGCGATGACGTGGGCGGTGCCGCCCGCGGGAAGACCCCCGGTACCTGGGTAGCGCGCCCATGTGTTGACGCCGTCAACAGCTGAACAACGAAAAACACCCCCGCTCCCAGCATTATCGCTGGTTACAAGGACACTTCCCGAGTGGACATGGCGGGAAGATACTCGAACCGACCGATCTTCTAGAGGACTTCGCTGAGCTGCGGCAACGGTTCGAGCGAAGCGGACCGCGTAGGTCAACACTGTCCCGCAGGGGCGCGTCTGGCGGTCCGAAGAAGCAGCTGACCCCAGAGGGGGCTGCGGCGATCGTGGCCAAATACAAAGCTGGCGCTCCATGGCTCAGCTGAAGGTGCAGCACCACATGGCCAAGCGAACAGTGGCCAAGGTGCTGCGGGAAGCTGGAGTGACGATTCGTCCGAGGGGCGGGCAGTACCGCTGAGGGGGTGGGTTCCTGCAATAGCGATCATCCAGATGGACAACTGGCGTCGAAACCGACCTAGCCGGCACCTTGCTGCATGTCGTCGACGACATATATCGTTGGTGTCGTGAGCGAACTGTTCACCATCGAAATCGAGCCCGAGGTGCGGGACTGGCTGGAAGCGCTGCCGGCCAAGCACTTCCTCAAGATCGACGAATACGTCGGCCTACTCGCCGAACAAGCAGAGTCGCTGAGCGAACCCTACGCCCGATATCTTGGCGACGGGGTCCGCGAGCTACGCCCAACACTGGATGGCGCAGCCATCCGCATCACCTACTGGCTCGCACCTGGACGACGAGCCATCCTGTTGACGGTGTTCCGCAGGACCCACCGATGAGCCACGCACGCTGGAAAACCCTCCGGGAACGCAAACTCGCCGAGGGCTACACCGAACCCGACGATGTCACCGAGACCCGCCGCGAAATCCGGCTCTCCATGGCACTGGCCCAAGCCGTCTACGACCGCCGCACCGAACTCGGCCTCACCCAAGCCGACCTCGCCGAACGTGCTGGCCTGACCCAAGCCAAAATCTCGCGCATCGAAGGCTCCGACACCGTGCCAACCCTCCCCCTACTCGCCAAACTCGCCGACGCCCTCGACGCCACCCTCAACATCGCCCTCGACGCCGACGAAACCCGAGTGAACTTCACCAGCCACCACACCGACGCAGCCTGAACCTGGCTGCGTCCGAGCTTTAACGGCGGCGCTGGATCGCTCCAGTCGTAAACAACTGAACGAGAGCCACAGCGAGCGTCGATGCCATCTGGGCAGCCTCCGGCGTGATCGGAATCGCAGGTGTGACGCCTTCGTGCCGATCTGTGTGCCCTTCCCACAACAGCCCAATCATCAGTGCCACTGCCGTCACGGGGATTGAGACACCGGATTTGTCGCGGATGGCAAGCGCGTACAAATGACCCTGCTTGCTGAGTTGCCCCAGCACATGCCCCAAGGTCGCGCCAGCCTGGGTAGGTACAACAACAGGGATCGCCGCCGCCTCGACAGCAAGAATCGCTTCCCGGTATGCCGTAGACGGATCAGGATGGAACCGGTACGCGGCATCCCACGCAACCTGCAGGTGAGCGGCGGCGGCATTGCGATTGGCAGCCGCGGCGTTCTGGTATGCCTCGCGCACTGCTCTGGTGACTACCGGGTCTTGGCGGCGTTCCAACGAGTTGCCAGCTTCGCTGACCTTCCAGACCGAGCGCCCATCGCGCAAGACAGCATCAACCAGCTTCACCTGATCCCCAAGCAAATCTCCGAAGTCAAAGTGCTGGCCGTCAGTCCTGACGTGCAGAGTTGCATCGATCCAATCCAACAACTCCTCCGTCGGCACCCCACACATGTTGTCGTGATACCAGTACTTCTCGGTCGGCACGTACCGGAGCCGCGCGGCAACCTGCTGCCGGATTCCGGGGTTGAGCAAATACTGGCGGTCGAGCCACTCTCGAAGCGGGTGCTCCAACGATTTCGGAACATCTTCATGCCAGCTCAGATCGATGGGCTGACCCGCATTACGGCTGCTGAATGGCTGCCAAGCCTGGGAATCGTTGACTGTCACACGGTGGAGATTAGTGGCCAAACCACCACTGTGCGAAGGACTTTCGAACAGGAAAAGCAAGTAGGACACATCTCGTGAATCGAACCTAAGACATTCGGAAAAGACCTGTTCAGCGAGGCTACGTGCAGCAGATACGAGAAATCGCAGGTTGTCGACCTGCGATTTCTCGTCTTGTGGACATGGCGGGAACTTACTCGAACCAGACCGACATCCTGGCGAACTTCGCTGAGCTGCAACGACACATCGCAATAAGCGGACCGCGCAGGTCAAAGCCATCTCAGCCGAAACCACCCGGCGGAACGAAGAAGCAACTGAGTCCTACCGAGGCGGCTGAGATCATCGCCAAGTACAACGCGGGCGCGGCGATGACGCAGCTGAAGGTGGAACACCACATGGCGAAGCGGACGGTGGCGAAAGTGCTTCGAGAGAACGGGGTAACGATCCGACGGTTGGAGGTCAGTGAGGAATTCACAGAGCGTGAGCCCGTGGCGGGAATCATCCCAAGGGGGCACGCACCACAGCTCCCCCAAGGCCACTGACAACCCGTCGCCAAGCCACAGTCATAACCAAAGCGACGACACTTGGCATTACGCCCGTGCTAGAGTCGAACGATCCCGCAACGGGGCCACCGGACGAACCGTGGCAGCCAGCAGGAAACCCTTGATCGAACCCCCGGCCAGCAGGGCTGTGCGCTCTCATGCGTCCATTTCCAGAGCGGCCAGGCATCGATCGGTGTACCCGAAAACGTCACCAACACATAAGGATTCACTCCGAGATATGAGTTACAACAACCCCTACAAGCTGTTCCTGCCGCAGCACACGCCGAGTAAGCATCGCGTCGTCGCGGTGTACCACGACGACGGCTGGGATGAGCTGAAAGCAATCGCAACCTTCGAACGCCGTTGGGAAGCAGTGCGGTTGGCCGACGCGCTGAACGACCTCCTACAAGGCGTCGGCCTGGCGCGCGAATTCCTAACCGAAGCAATCGCCGCGGCTCCCGGACCGGTGCGTGCGGAAGTGGAGCGGATCGCCAAGACCATCAGCGCCAACGTCGAGTCCGACCTGAAGTTGTTCGGCGAGCTGAACGATCCCTACCTCAAAGCTCTGGTCCGGCCGTCCATCTGCGGTGTGATGCGTTTTCCCGTGACGTCGGCACCTCACGACCCGAGTGGCAATGAAATCAGCGAGGACGAGCTGAGCGTGCTCGAAGAGGACGATTACTTCCGGCCGACGATCATCACGCCGCGCACCGCCGAGATGTTGCGGACTTCCGGATGCGTCATCGGCGACGAGGTTCGAGACAAGGATTTCGGGTTCGGCGAGAACCACCTGCCAGAATCGATGCACGGGCAGAAGGCGAAGTTCTATCAGCGTTTGGCGCGATGTTTCGACAATCTGGTCGACGACTTGGAGCGCGGTGACTACCCTCTACCACGCTCTATGGCCGAAGAAATAGCACTCTGGTCGATGCTCGCCGACGCTCGGACGGCATGTGACGAGCTCGACGAGATGCAGCCCGCATCGATCCGGGATCTACCCGAATCCGAATACGATTACAACTTCCAGGATTTGGAGGAAGCTCTCTATCAGGATCACGACTTCCACGGTCTGCTGTATCCCGATCAAAATTTCATGGGACTGCGCCTGGACGAGATCTTCGAGCCGTTCCAATACCCGCCACCGCG
Source organism: Nocardia sp. GCM10030253 (assembly GCF_042675075.1). Taxonomy (NCBI): domain Bacteria; kingdom Bacillati; phylum Actinomycetota; class Actinomycetes; order Mycobacteriales; family Nocardiaceae; genus Nocardia; species Nocardia sp. GCM10030253. The sequence goes on from NZ_JBHTDL010000008.1 coordinate 124,499, forward strand.
ACCACGTAAGCGCCCGACGGCCGCAGCTCACTAGACGACCTGCCTATGCGGATGGGTGTCCACACCCTGAAGTGCGACGTCGAGACCGGCAATCGGGGTAGGCCCGAGAGGGCAGACAACTCTAGGACCGCGCCTGGGAGTTCGGGGCGGGCGAGGCAGCAGGTCTGGCGAGCCGAGGTGGGGTGTGATGGAGGGCAGCCGGCGAGGGCTTCCATGAATGACGAAGGCCCGGTCCGTATGGACCGGGCCTGCCGAGTGGAGCTGCCGGGAATCGAACCCGGGTCCTCCGCCGCGTCTTCAGGGCTTCTCCGTGTGCAGTTCGCTATGTCTCTGCTCGGATCTCCGGGTCTCGCGAACAAGCTCGGATGACGATCCCAGTCACTGTTTGATGTCCCGTCCGACTCCGTGACCGAGCCGGACGGTAATTCCCTCTAGCTGATGCCAGTACCCGGGTCGAGGGACGAACCCGGACTGACAGAGACGACCTGGCTACTTAGGCAGCGAGGGCGTACTCGCGCTGATTGGAATCGGCGCTTAATTGGTTGCAACGACGCTTACGGTGGTCTCTTGCCTGCACCGACACGCTTCCCCTAAATCTACGTACGCAGTCGAAACCGTTCAGCCCCGTACGTCCCGACACCTTGTCGGGCTAGTCATGTTAACACCTGGCGATGCCTGATTCATTCCATTATCCGGGGCGCTGTGTCAGGCCAGGTGGTGATCAGTTCACGGCGATGAGGCCGACGGAGGTGAGCGCCAGCAGCATGCCGACCTGCTGCATACGACCGACCCGTTCGCCGAGCAGAACCATGGCCAGCAACACGGTCGCGGCTGGGTAGAGCGAGCCGATCACGCTGACCAGCGACAGCAGCGACCCGTGGAAGGCATACAGCAGCGCCGCGTTGGCGATGGTGTCGAGTACGCCGATGTAGGCCGCCAGTCGCAGCGGTTCGCCGCGCAGCGTCCGAAACTCCCCGGTGCCCAGCGCGGTCAACCACACGACCGCGATGGCCGCGACACGTTGCGCGACCAGAGGCCAGAGGCCGGCGCTCGCGTGTGTTTCGTGCAGGAAGAAGAACGCGAAGCCGAAGGCCGCACCCGATCCGACGGTCAACAGCGCGACACTGCGGGTGAATCGCAGCTCGCGGCCGCCGGTGATCTCGTCGGTGACATCATCCGGCGCTTCCCGGCTGACCAGCACCACGGCCAGCAGCGCGACCGCGATGCCGCCGAACGCGAGTGCGCCGGGACGTTCTCCGATCACCAGACCGGCGAGCACCGGAATACCCGCAACCAGCACCGCGGTCAACGGCGACACCACAGCCATCGGACCGCGTGCCAATGCGGCGTAGAACCACCACACCGCGAGGCCGCTGGCCACTCCCGCCGCCAGACCCCAGCCCATCGACGCGAGGTCCGGGCTGCCTGCGACCAATGGCACGAGGGCAAGCACCAACAGCCCCGAAATCGGATAGGAGACAACGACGATCCGCAGTGCGGTCACCCGCCGTGCCGCCACTCCGCCGAAGAAGTCGCTGACGCCGTAACTGGCGGCGGCGACCAACGCCAGCAGGACAGCTGTCACCGCATGCCTTTGATCCGCCGCCCTAGCTCGCGGGTGACCTCTCGCTCGGCATCGCGCTTGGCGAGATCCTGCCGCTTGTCGTAGTCCTGCTTACCCTTGGCCAGCGCGAGCTCGACCTTCACCTTGCCGTCGGAGAAGTACATCGACAAAGGCACCAGCGTCTGATTACCCTCGCGCGACTTGCCGACCAGCCGCTCGATCTCACGCTTGTGCAGCAGCAACTTGCGCACCCGGCGCGGCGAGTGGTTGGTCCAGGTGCCGTGGCTGAACTCCGGAATGTGCAGCCCGCGCAGCCACACCTCACCGTTGTCGACGGTCGCGAAGGCATCCACCAGCGAGGCCTTGCCCTCGCGCAGGCTCTTGACCTCGGTACCCACCAGCGCGATCCCGGCCTCGAAGGTTTCCAGGATCGTGTAGTTGTGCCGCGCCCGGCGGTTGGTCGCGATGACCTTGCGCCCTTGTTCCTTCATAACGAGAAGCTTAAAGTGGCCCCGCAACGGGATTATCCCCAGGTCGTGACCCGGTAGCCAACAGCGTCGCGTGCTATCCGCCCGGCCGCAGCATCAGGTACAGCAGGAGTACGGCAATGAAGGCGGCCACCAGCAAGATCGTGGAGGCGCGCGGAAGCGCGGGATGGCGGCGCAGCGGCGGCGGGCGATGGCGCAGCCACACCGATTCGACCGTGAGATCGTGAGTGCCGCGCTGATGTGGCGGCGCGTCCACTGGTTCGCGGGCGGAGATGTCGCCGGAGCCGCCGGCCCCGTCGTCGGTTGGGCCATCACCAGATGCCATACGCAGCACCGTAGCCGCCGGGTCGGAGCTGCGCCGAAATTAGCGCGCAGCGCAATGCACTCGAGACTCAGGCGAGGCGGCGGGCAAAAGCCTCGTCGGCGCCACCACTGGCGAGGTCGACGGTGACGACCTTCAGATCGGCGGTGCTCGCGGTGAGCTCCATGACCATGAAGCCGAGCTGGTGATAGTTCTCGAACAGGGCGGGGTGCGTGCCGCCGGGGGTCAGCTTCGGCTCGGCGCCGACCGTTTTGGCGGCTGCTCCGGAAACGATCTGCCTGGTGCCCTTCGATTCCGGCGTCGGCTCGAGGACCTGCAGCGAATGGTCGTGACCGGACAGGATGAAGTGGCACTTACCGACGATGTGGTCCTCGAAGAACCGCTTGGCGTGGACGCCGTTCAGCGGCTCGATCGCGAGCCCCTCATAGCGTCCTGCGTCGCCGTGCGGGCCGTTGTTGAGATAGGGATGGTGCGTGCAGGCGATCTTCCACTTCGCCGGGGATTCGGCGATGGCGCGATCCAGCCAGGCGCGCTGCTCGTTCATGAACTGGCCGTCGACCGCCCAGTACGGGTCGAAGATCGGCGGGATGTAGGCGGCAAGCGGATTGATATCGAGCACGAAGAATTCGACCACCGGGTTCTCTTCGGGCACCCGCACCGAGTAGTACCTGCTCGGCATCCACCAGCGCGCGGAATGCGCGTGATACTCGACCTCGTTGTTGCCGCGCAGCAGCCAGCCGCCATCGCCGCCGAACACCGAGCTGTTGTCATGATTGCCGAGCACCATCAGCCACGGGAAATCCAGTCCGGCATTGGGGTTTTCGAACTTGTCCGCGAACTGGACGTCGACGCCGCTGTTCGGACCGCTCTCGTAGATATTGTCGCCGAGCCCGAGTGCCAGCGAAAACGGTTGGCGGCGATGGTGATCGCGCATGGCGTCGGCGACGGCCCACTGGTTGCGGGTGCCGGTGCCCGCATCACCGGTGACGAGCACACGCACGCCGCGTTCGTCCGGAAGGGCGAACTTCGACACGCCCGCCTCGACCGGCACCGCGTTGGCGGGCGACAAACCCACCAGCGACGCTCCCGCCGCGACAGTCGCGGCGCCCGCTAGAAAACCACGCCGCCCGATCGTGCTGTCATCTGTCACGCGATGTCCTCCACCGTGATTCACATTCGGATGTTCCGGCGCCCATCCTCACTCATCGGGAGCGAGGACGGGCATGCGGTCCTTCGTCATCGGCAAACGTCGGGGCCGATTGGTGGATCCCGACGGTCGCGCGCGGCGTCATTTGCCGGTCGTCGCCTTCTTGTTCCGATCCAGACCGAGCGCGTCGGAGATGGTGAAGAACATGTCGGTCTGGTCGGTGAGACCGACCACGTTCGCGGCGCGCGGGCCGTAGGCGGCGACACGCAGCTGGGTGCCGGTGTGCTCCTGGGAGCCGCCTTCTTCGCCGTTGCCATAGGAGATGCCGATCTCGGCGCCGTCCTTGGTGACGACCTTGCTGGTCAGCGCTGCCGACTTGGTATCGAGGGGCACGATCTGGCTGCTGTGCGCGTGGTCCGCCGTGACGATCACCAGGGTGTTGCCGTCGTTCTCGGCGAATTCGAGGGCCGCCTGCACCGCCTCGTCCAGATCGACGGTCTCGCCGACCTGCCCGCAGGGGTTCGCGGCATGGTCCTGCTTATCGATCGACGCGCCCTCCACCTGGAGGAAGAAGCCGTCCTTGCGATCCTTCAACAGATCGATCGCCTTGCGGGTCATGCCGGCCAGATCAGGCTGGGTGGCGGGCCGATCCGCGTTCGGACGGCACGTCTGAGCGGGCTGGTTCAGCCCGTCGCGCACGGCCTTCGCGCCGTCCCAGCGGACCGGCATCGTGCCTGTGGCGAAGAGACCGAGCAGCGGTGCGTCCTGGTCGGCCTTCGACACCGCGTCCAGACCGGCCCGGTCGGCAACGAGGTGGTAGCCGCGCGCCTCGGCCTGGTCGCGCAGCGTCTGTCCCTGCCACTGGCCGGCTGCGGCCTTCTGCTCGAAGCTCTTCGCGCCGCCACCGAGGGTGATATCGGCGCGGGTGTCGAGCAACTGCTCGCTGATCGAGCCGAGGCCGCCCTGTTCCAGCGCGTTGGTCGGGCACTTCAGCGCCGTTTCCTCGGGGCCGTAGCACTTGCGATCGGTGACGTGCGCACCGATCGCGGCGGGGGTGGCGTCCTGGATCTCGGCGGTGGTCACGTTGCCGGTGGCCTTGCCGTTGGCCTTCGCGATCTCCAGCAGATTGGTTCGTGCGGCGCCGTGGATGTCGACGCCGATGGCGCCGTTGTAGGTCTTGGTCCCGGTCGCCCACGCGCTGGCACTGGCCGCGGAATCGGTGACGTAGTCCGGCTTTCCGGTGGCCTTGTCGAGAGAGTAGTGGGTGTAGGAACCGGTGAGCGGCAGCGCGTCGATGCCCTTGAAGTAGCCGCCAGCGCCCTCGGCAACATTGCGCGCCACCGTGATTTCCGAATCGCCCATACCGTCACCGATCAGCAGGATGACGTTCTTGGCCTGGTTGCCGTTGAGGGAGGCGCGCAGCGCATCGGTACGGTCACCGGTGGTCCGGCGAGCGCCGCCGGTCTGGCTCAGGTCGCCCTTGGCGTCGGGGCTGATGAGCTCACCATTGCTCTGTCCAGCGGAGTCGGAGGACCCGCAGGCGGCCAGTACCCCGACGAGAAGGGCGGCGCCGATAGCGGCACCGGCCCGGAGCCGACGAGGTGTGGGGCGCGACGAGACAGCGGGCATGATCGAGACTCCATAGTGTTCGTAGCTACCTCGGGTACACCGAGCTTTGCGATGGGCGCGGCAGACAGCCGAAATGCTCAGCAGCACAGCCACTTTCGAGTGATCCGAAGAGCGGACACGCAGCACGCACAGACTTCCATCAGGTGCAGAATGTCACTCTCCGGCCAACACCTCCAGCACCTGTTCCCCATACTTGGCAAGCTTGTTCTCGCCGACACCGGCGACCGTGCCCAACTCCGCCAGGCTCTTCGGCTTACGGCCTGCGATCTCGCGCAGCGTGGCGTCGTGGAAGACGACGTAAGCGGGTACGCCCTGCTCCTTCGAGGTCGCCGCACGCCATTCACGCAGCTTCTCGAACAGCCCGACATCCGCGGGCGCCAGATCGACGGGCGGGGTCTTGGCCGATTTCGCCGACCGGGCGGCGCGTGCCGGGGTAGCGCGCTCCGGCTCACGGCGCAGTAGCACCTGCCTGCTGTCGAACAGCACGCCGTCGCTTGCCTCGGTGAGCGTCAGCACGCCGTAGTCCCCATGTACGGTCAACAGCCCCTGGGCGAGCAATTGCCGTACCACGCCACGCCATTCGACGTCGCGCAGTTCTGTGCCGACTCCGAAGACCTTCAGCTCATGGTGATCGTGCTGCAGCACCTTGGGATTCTTCTTGCCGATCAAGATGTCGACGATGTGGCCCGCACCGAAGCTCTGGCCGCGTTCGCGTTTCAACCGCAGCACCGCGGACAGCACCTTCTGTGCGGCCACCGTGCCGTCCCAGGACTCCGGCGGGGTCAGGCAGGTATCGCAATTGCCGCACGCCGCACCGGGCTGGCCGAAGTAGGCCAGCAGCTGTGTGCGGCGGCACTCCACGGTTTCGCACAGCGCGAGCATCGCGTCCAGATGCAACTGCAGCAGCCTGCGATGGGCGGCGTCGCCGTCGGAGGCGTCGATCAATTTGCGTTGCTGCACAACATCACTGAGCCCGTACACCATCCACGCCGTCGACGGCAACCCGTCGCGGCCCGCGCGGCCGGTCTCCTGGTAGTAGCCCTCTACCGATTTCGGCAGATCCAGGTGCGCGACGAACCGCACGTCCGGCTTATCGATGCCCATGCCGAAGGCGATGGTGGCGACGACGATGAGCCCGTCCTCACGGAGGAACCGTGACTGATTCGTCGCACGAGTCCTCGCGTCCAGCCCGGCGTGATAGGCGACGGCACTGATCCCGTTCTCGTTGAGGAATGCCGCGGTCTTCTCCACCGAGTTGCGCGACAGGCAGTAGACGATCCCCGCATCCCCCGCATGCTCGGCCTTGATGAACTCCAGCAACTGGCGCTCCGGCCGGTTCTTCGGCTCGATCCGGTACTGGATATTCGGCCGGTCGAAGCTGGCGACGAATCGCTTGGCGGCACCGAGTTCGAGGCGCTGAATGATCTCGTCGCGGGTCTTGTCGGTCGCGGTCGCGGTCAGCGCGATGCGCGGCACATCCGGCCAGCGCTCGTGCAGCATCGACAAGCCGAGGTAGTCGGGGCGGAAGTCGTGGCCCCACTGCGAGACGCAGTGCGCCTCGTCGATGGCGAACAGCGCGATCTTGCCCCGGTCGAGCAGGTTCGCGGTCGATTCCAGCCGCAGGCGTTCCGGCGCCAGGTACAGCATGTCCAACTCGCCCGCGACGAACTGGGCCTCCACCATCCGCCGCTCGTCCGGGAACTGCGTGGAGTTCAGGAACCCGGCCCGCACGCCGAGCGCGCTGAGCGCATCCACCTGGTCCTGCATCAAGGCGATCAGCGGTGACACCACCACCCCGACGCCGGGACGCACCAACGCGGGCACCTGGTAGCACAGTGACTTACCGCCGCCGGTCGGCATCAGCACCAGCGCATCCCCGCCGCCGACCACATGCTCCACGATCTCCTGCTGATCACCGCGGAAGCTGTCGTAGCCGAACACACGACGTAGAACCTGTTGCGCCGCACCGGATTCGGTACCGAGGTCGCCGTCGGTCAGCAGCCCGTAGCGACTGCTTGCGGGTCGCTCGAAAGAGTCAGCCGGGAAAGCATCGGGGGATTCCACCCGGCCCATCCTACGAGCGCCATCCCGGAGAGAAACCCTTACACCGTCCCCGACCCTGGGCCACACGGCAGGTACTCCACATGTGCATAACCAATCTCGTCATCCGCGGGGTCGCGCCCCGATCCTGCGCGGAGTGCCGGAGCCAGTGACAGCCTCGGCGTCCCCGGTCCCGGCGTTCGCGGCAGTCTCGGCTATTCGCGCACGTAGTAGCGCAGCGTGGCGTAGGCGGTGATCGCGGCGAAAACCACACCGATCGGCGCGATGGTCAGCGCGACCACCGCGATGTCGTCGCCGGTGACATGCGGGAAGACATTGCTGTCGAACAGCTGCCCGAGCGCCCGATCGACCACCATGGGCCGTGCGATGAGCAGGCCCAGGATCGCGAGCACGGAACCGATGACCGCCGCGGCAACCGCCTCGAGCAGGAACGGCAGCTGCGTGTACCAGCGGGTCGCGCCGACCAGCCGCATGATCCCCACCTCCTCACGGCGGGTGAACGCGGCGATCTGCACCATGTTCGCGATCAACATCAGTGCCGCGAGCGCCATCACCAACGCCAAACCGAATGCCGCGTTGCGCAGCCCGTCGAAGATGCTGACCAGCCGGTCGACAATCTGCTTGTCGTTGAGGACTTGCTGCACCCCGGGTCGCGAATGGTACGTCTCGAAGATCCGCTCGTATTGGTCGGCGTCGGCCATCTTCACGCGTAGCGACGCGGGCAGCCTGGTGTCCTTGATCATGTCGATCATCTCGGGCTGGCCCTTGAAGGTCACCTCGGTGGCTTCCTTCATCGCCTCTTCGCTGTTGACGAACTGGACCGACACCACGCCGCCGGTCTTCTTGAGATCGGACGTCAGCGTCTGGCACGGCTCCTTGGAGCACTCGAGGTCGCTCTCCGAGACGGCATCATCGAGATACAGCCGAATCTCGACCCGATCCATAAAGTAGTTCTCGGTCTTGTCGGCAATCCGTACCGAGAGCAGGCCACCGCCCAACATGGTCAGTGACACCGCGGTGGTGAGGATCATCGCGATGGTCATCGTCACATTGCGGCGCAGTCCGGTGAGAACCTCGCCGAACAGGAATCCGAATCGCATTACCGGCCCACCCCGTACACACCGGTCGCGTCGTCGCGCACCAGGCGGCCGCGATCGAGCTCGACCACGCGCCTGCGCATCGCATCGACGATGTGGTTGTCGTGCGTGGCCATCACCACCGTCGTACCGGTGCGGTTGATCCGCTCCAGCAGCAGCATGATGTCGCCGCTGGTGTCGGGATCGAGATTGCCGGTCGGCTCGTCGGCGAGCAGTACCAGCGGATGGTTCACGAACGCCCTGGCGATCGCGACGCGCTGCTGCTCACCGCCGGACAGCTCGCTCGGCAGTCGATCGGCCTTACCACCGAGACCGACCATGTCGAGTACCTCGGGAACCGTCCGGTCGATGAACTGGCGGCGCCTGCCGATCACCTCCAGCGCGAACGCGACATTCTGCTGGACAGTCTTCTGCTGTAGTAGTCGGAAGTCCTGGAATACGCAACCCATGCGCTGACGCAACTTCGGCACCCGCCGCCCAGGAAGCCGGTCGACTCGGAAGTCGGCGACCTGTATCTCGCCGGAGGTGGGTGCCTCCTCCTTGAGTAGCAGGCGCATGAAGGTCGACTTGCCGGAACCGGACGGTCCGATGATGAAGACGAATTCGCCCTTGTCCACATCTACGGTGATGTTGTCCAGCGCGGGTCGCGTCGAGGTCTTGTATGACTTGGTGACGTTCCGCATGGTGATCACGGGGAGCCAGTGTAACCAGCAACCCTTCGACGACCCCACGGCCGAGGACCTACCGCGGCGCACGCGCGCTGCCGACGGCCCCGCCTCAACGGTTGGGTACGGCCGGAAGCACTGCTGCCGGAACGGTGTTCAGATTGGGATTCGATCCGGCTGGCATCGGGTTATCCGGCTTGACGAACAGATACAACACGAACGTGACGACCCAGGTTGCCATCAGGATCGCCGTGGATCTACGAGGTCTCACTGATTCCCTCCCGGCGCAACGCTGCGGCTACCCGCACCCGCAGTTCGCGACCGACTTCGAATTGTTTGCCTGGCAACGTGCGGGCAACCATCCGGATGTTCATCTGGTCGACCGTCAGGTCTTCGACACCCATCACGCTGGGCTCGTCGAGTAGCAGTGGCCGCAGCCGACTGTCTTGGTACGCCTGTGTACCGACTTCGTGCAGGATCTCGTTGACCCTGGTGATGTCCGCGCTTGCGGCCACCGGCACATCGATCGCGGCGCGGGCCCAATCCTTCGACAGATTCGTCACTTTCACGATCTGACCGTTGGGCACGATGATCACTTCACCGTCCGCGTTACGCAACGTGGTGATCCGCAGCGTGACATCTTCGACCGTACCCTCGGCGTGCTCCGCGGATCCAGTCACCGCGATGCGAACCACGTCACCGAACCCGTACTGACGCTCGGTGATCAGGAAGAACCCGGCCAGAATGTCCTGCACGATGCGCTGCGCGCCGAAACCGAGTGCGGCACCCAACACCGCGGCGGGCGCGACGAGTCCGGTCACCGCGAACCCCATGCGCCGCAGCACCTCGATGCCGACAAGGACGTACACGATGGTCAGCACCACCCAGGTGACCACCTGCGCCAACGCGTGCCGATGTTTGGCCGCTTCGGTCCGGACCAGCGCATCGCTGCTGCGGAAGCCGGCGTCGATCTTGCGGGTGATTCGATCCCTGATGAAGGTCGCGAACCGGCTGAACAGCACCGCGCCGAGCAGGTAGAGCACGATCTCCAGGCCCGAAGAGCGCAGCCAGGTCGTGAAATCGGTGGACGAGGCGAAGGCCTGGATCCCCGCGATGTTCATTTAGCTTGCCTGCTCTCGCATTCGCCAGCGGATTCCGGATTCGATGAAACCATCGATGTCACCGTCGAGCACGGCAGACGGATTATTGACTTCGTAGTTGGTCCGCAGATCCTTGACCATCTGGTAAGGGTGCAGCACATAGGAGCGCATCTGGTTGCCCCAGGACGCGCCCTCGTTCGTCTTCAGCGCGTCCATCTGGGCGCGCTCCTCCTGCCGCTTGCGTTCCAGCAGCTTGGCCTGCAGCACGCGCATCGCCGAAATCTTGTTCTGCAGTTGGGATTTCTCGTTCTGGCAGGTAACGACGATGCCGGTCGGGATGTGCGTCAGCCGCACCGCGGAGTCGGTGGTGTTGACGCTCTGGCCGCCGGGGCCGGACGAGCGGTAGACGTCCACCCTGATCTCGGTGTCGGGAATCTCGATGTGATCGGTGGTCTCGACCACCGGCAGCACCTCGACCTCGGCGAAGGAAGTCTGGCGGCGGCCCTGGTTGTCGAACGGGCTGATCCGCACGAGCCGGTGCGTGCCCATCTCCACCGAGAGGGTGCCGTAGGCGTAGGGCGACTTCACCGCGAAAGTGGCGCTCTTGATGCCCGCTTCCTCGGCATAGGAGGTGTCGTACACCTCGACCGAGAACTTGTGCCGGTCCGCCCAGCGGATGTACATGCGCATCAGCATCTCGGCCCAGTCCGCGGCGTCGACGCCGCCCGCGCCCGATCGGATGTTGACCAGCGCGTCACGCTTGTCGTACTCGCCCGACAGCAGCGTACGAACCTCCAGGGCCTCCACGTCGCCGTGCAGCGCGGCACGTTCGGCGTCGGCGTCGGCCAGCGCGGAAACCTGCGCCTCGCCTTCCTCGCCATCGGCCAGTTCGTACAGCACCGGCAGATCTTCCAGCCGCTGGCGCAGTTCCTCGACCCGGCGCAACTCGCTCTGCGCGTGCGACAGCTCACTGGTGACCTGCTGCGCGTGATCCTGGTCATTCCACAGGTCCGGATCGGCGGCCTGGTGCTCCAGCTCGTCGATACGACGACGCAGCTCCTCGATGTCGAGGACCGACTCGACCGTCTTGAGGGTTGCGTCGAGTTCGGCGAGATCAGCGGAGACGTCAGGATGCACGATGTCCTAGCCTACTGTGCTGCTCCGCCTGCCCCTAAACCCAGCGTGCCGCCGAGTGCGACGCGGCTTGCGTGGCGAGCCCGTGGTCAGCGCGGGCCAGGGTTCGGTGGCGTGTGCTGAGCGGATCAGCCCGGTCGTCGGGTCAGTTGGATACCGCGCGCAAACCGCCGGGGCGGCGGCCGGTGAGCGCATCGAGGGCATGCGCGGTCGACTCGTCGGCGGGCAGGTAGACGATCAATTGCTGGTCGTCGTCCGCGGACAGGTCGAGGGTTTCGTAGGACAACCGCAGGTTGCCCGCGTCAGGATGCGCCAGGCGGGTGATGCCGGTGGCGGCGGCGAGACTGGGAACGTTCTGTACCCGTCGGGTGAACTCCGCACCAGCGGCGACGGTGAGTTCGTCGGCCAGTGCGGCAATGTGCGGGTCGGCGCGGAACGGGCCCTGTTTGAGAGCGGCCACCAATTCGTCGGCGACATGTTCCCAATCCGGATAGACGGTCCGGGCGCGCGGATCGGTGAAGACGTACAGCGCGAGACTGCAGCCCTCGTCATCGAGCAACCCGGTCGAGCCCATCAGACGTTCGTAGCCTTCGGTCCAGGCAAGCGCGTCGCGCAGTCGATTGACCACTACCGCGGGTGCGGGCTCCAAGCGGTCGAGGACGGCGCGGACGGTGGGGCGCACCTCGCGCGGCGGCTGGGCGCCGCCCATGCAGCTGAATCCGGCATCGGCGGCCTTGGTCAGTCGGTGCAGGTGCACGCGTTCGCTCGGCGCCAGGTGCAGTGCGTCGGCGAGGGCGCCGAGCACCGGCGGCGAGGGACGGCGATCGCGCCCCTGTTCGAGTCGGGTGATGTATTCGACACTCACCCCGGCCAGGGTGGCCAGCTCCGCGCGACGCAGTCCGGGGGTCCTGCGGCGCGCTCCGGTCGGCAATCCGACCTGGGCCGGAGTAACCGCCTCGCGCCGGGTGCGCAGGAAGAGGCCCAACTCGTTGTCACTCACCCTTCGAACGGTACAAGCGTTGGCCGGCGCGAGGGTGACCCTGCCGCTACCACTCTCCGCGCGGTCTTCCTGGCAGCCACGGCGGGCAGCAGATTGGGGGATGCCACGGCCGAACGGTCGTGGCGAGGCTTCCTAAAAGGAGAATGGCATGCCCGCACTGAAGCTCGCGGTAATCGTCGGCAGTGTCCGCGAGGGACGCTTCGCCCCCGTGGTGACCTCCTGGTTCACCGAACATGCCGCCCGGCACGGCGGGTTCGATATCGACGTGATCGATCTGGCGGATTTCGAACTGCCGCTGGAATTACCCGCGGTCTCCCCCGCCATGGACCCGAACCCGGAGCGCCCGGCCGGGATGACCGACCTCACCCGGCGACTGGACGCGGCCGACGCGTTCGTCATCGTCACCCCGGACTACAACCGCAGCTTCCCCGCCTCACTGAAGGCCGCCATCGACTGGCACTTCACCCAGTGGGACAGCAAGACGATCGGCTTCGTCGGCTACAGCGGCGCCAGCGGCGGCCTGCTCGCGATCGAAGGACTGCGCCAGGTCTTCAGCGAACTCAACGCCCACACCGTCCGCAACTACGTCTCCTTCCCCCGCTACTACCTGCTCTTCGATGCCGAAGGAAACCTCCTCGACCCCGAAGAGCCCGCCGCCGCCGCCCAAGCAATGCTCGACCAATTGCACTGGTGGGCAAGCGCCCTCACCGCCGCCCGATCGGTCCCGCAAGCAGCGTGAGCACCGCGTGCCCGCATTCGGCCCGCCGCACCTTCGCTGCTGGACCGGCCGCGAGCGGCACACCATGGCGGGACGCTCTCGACGGTTACCGCAGCCATGCGCCACTCGCGGTGCCGGTTGGCGGGGTGGCTGCTGGTCGGGTGGGTGGGGGCAGGTCGATAGGGTGCGGGTGTGGCTGTGGATTCTTCCGATCTCGAACTTGCCCTGCGGCTGGCCGATGAGGCCGATGCGATTACTCGGGCGCGCTTCGGTGCGTTGGATTTGAAGGTGGATTCGAAGCCGGATCTGACGCCGGTCTCCGATGCCGATCTGGCGGTGGAGAAGGCGATCCGGCAGGTGCTCGGGCAGGAACGGCCCGGCGATTCGGTGCTCGGCGAGGAGTTCGGCGGGGACGTGGAGTTCACGGGACGGCAGTGGGTGATCGATCCCATCGACGGCACCAAGAATTTCGTGCGCCGGGTGCCGATCTGGGCCACGCTGATCGCGTTGCTCGAGGACGGAGTGCCGGTGGTCGGCGTGGTGAGCGCTCCTGCGCTGACCCGCCGATGGTGGGCGGCGGCGGGCGCCGGCGCCTGGTCCACCTTCGATCACGATGCGCCGAAACCGCTTTCGGTGTCCGCGGTGGCCGAGCTGAGTTCGGCGAGCCTGGCGTTCTCCAGCCTGTCCGGTTGGCGCGAACGCGGTCTGCGCGAACACTTCCTCGGACTCACCGATGACGTCTGGCGAGTCCGCGGCTATGGCGACTTCCTCACCTATTGCCTGCTGGCCGAGGGCGCGGTGGACATCGCCACCGAACCCGAGGTCTCGCTGTGGGATCTGGCCGCCCTCGACATCCTCGTCCGCGAAGCGGGCGGCCGCTTCACCGCTCTCAACGGCAATTCCGGCCCGCACGGCGGCGACGCCATCGCCACCAACGGGCTCCTGCACGACGAGGTGCTCTCCCGCCTCGGCGCCGACTAACTCCCCGGCGCGAGCGGCTTCTCCATGAGCACCACCCTGGCGGTGCCGTGGAACTGTGGTGGCAGCTGCGTTTCCCGAACCTCGATGAAACCCTGTGCGCCGTAGTACTTGCGGAGCACCGGATTGTCCGCGGCTGCGTCCAGGCGTTGCACAGTGACGCCTCGGGCAAGCGTGTAGTCGGCACAGAACTGGATGATGCGGGAGCCGAGATCACGCCCCCGATACTCCGGGGCGACCATGAGCCCGTGGATGTATCCGGCTTCGGCGTCGTCCGCGCCCCAGAAGTCCGGGTCCCGCCAGACGATCCGGACCGCGGCGGTCAGCTCGGTCAGGCTCTCGCGCCAGATGAACCATTCGCCCCGCGTCGCCTCTTCGGCCACGACCGCGGCGGGGTATTCGCCGGGCAACCATTGCGCGATGCCGTTGCCGACCATCCACTCGGCGAGTCGATCGCGTAGTTGCGCAATGTCGACCGCGTCAGCGGGAGTCGCCACGACCATGGGGGCAGATTCGGGCACGGTACTCCTTCGGGTTACGTCCGAATCGAGCATGCCTACGAACCGCCCTCGCCGCCACCGTCCGAGCGATCGACGGACTGTCCGGGGCGGACAGCATATCCGCCCCGGACAGCTCCACTCACGGAATGAACAGCACAGCGATCAGGTTGGTTATCCCGGAGACGAATTGATCGACAATGCGAATTACCATGACATCTCCATTCGTTCGCAGCGGGAATGACAGTCCTGCCGAAACCGGGCGCCGAGCTCTACCGGACGGCACCTACGACAGGCCTCGATAGATCTTCGTTGCGGTAGATGTTCCGGATGGCAGTCGATTGTCACCAATCTTGCTGCCTATCAAGATCATTGACCAAAGCGCTGTCCGGTCCGAATCTCAGCCGAGATGTTTCATTTGTGGCCACACTTCCGACCAGGCCGTTCGCGGTTCGCGACAGCGGAAGATCGGCTCACCTTGTTCGTCATTGTCGATGCCGAGGCCATTGTCGATACGGCCCATCGGTTCGATGTCACGACAGAAGCGGACCAGCTGGTCGCGGTCGATACCGACGGTCAGCACAGTAGTGGCGGTGTCACTGGGCGGACCCCACCACCAGTAGGCGTTGTGGCCGCTGTGGGGTGTCGGCAGACCGTATTGCCCGCCGAAGCGTTCGATGGCGCCTGCCTCGCCGGAGTCGGCGGTGAGAATGGCGACATCGGCACCGAGGGCGGCATGCGCGTCGGCAATCCGGCGCACGAATTCCGGCCAGCCGATGGTTTCGCCCGCGTCGTAATTGATGGCGAGCACCGGCGAATCCGGCAATGCGGAAATCGGCAACACCGGCAGGAACAATATCGCCGAGGCGATGGCATTGACCGCGAGCGCTGAACCCGCTGCCGCCCAACGTTTTCGCCGGTTCCCGAGCCAGACTGCGGCCGGCGCCGCAGCCGCGGCAAGCAGAATCGGATACATCCCGCCCATGTAGTACGCCTTGCCGCCGGTGACCGCGAAGACCACGAACATCAGCGCATACCCGATCGGAAAGGCACGGTACCGAAGGTCGCGCCACAGCCGCCACAGCCCGAATGCCCACAGCGGCACCAACAACGGCCCCATCAGCCCGAGCTGTAGCAGCACGAACGCCGCGGGCGAGTCCGAGGTGCCCGACGATCCGCTTGCGATCGCCCGACTCATTTCCCATTGCGGCCAACCGTTCCCGGCCTGCCACCACAGGTAGGGCAGCCAGATCAGCACGGCGAGTCCGACCGCGATCGGGAAGTACTTGGTAGCGAATATCTTTCGCGGTCCGACCAGAGCCAGCGCCAGTACGAGCGCACCGACGGGAAAGATCAGCAGCAACTTGTTCTGCAACCCGATCCCGACCACCAACCCCACCGAGATCCACCATCTCGGGTCTCCGTCACCCTGCAGTTTCAGCACCAGCAGGCACACCAGTGACCATGCGGCCATGTCGAAGGTGGTGGTGGTGAGCAGGTGCCCGACGCCCATCACCAGCGCCGCACTGGCCACGGCCGCCGCCGCGAGCGCCTGCGCACCGCGCCCGCCGCCGAGCTCGCGCGCCATCAGACCCGCGCAGATGACGATGAACGTGGCCGCCACGATCGACGGAAGACGCAGGAGCAGTATCGAATCGGGATCGATTGCGGACATTGCGCGGGCGAGCAGTGGCAGCAGAGGCGGTTGATCCGGGTAGCCCCAGTCCAGGTGCCGGCCCGCCGCCAAAAAATACAGCTCGTCCCGGTGGTAGCCGTAGCGCGCGGCGAAGGCAATGAGCAGAGCAGCAAACAGACCCGCGACGGCGGTCAGCTGTCGCACCGCAACAGCGGGCACCTGTCGCACCGCGACGTTGGGCACTTGTCCAGCCTGACACAGATCAGCCGCGTATGCTGCACCTCGACGCAGTTCTTACTCTGGAGTAAGATAGCCTTACTCAGGAGTAAGATAGCTGGGACAAGATCTCACCCCACCCACCCGAGAAAACAGGTGATGATGAGCACTCGAGACAGCGCAACGAAGCGACGTCCAGACACGTCCGCCGTTGGCCTGAACCATCCCAAGCGGGACTGGATGGGCGCGGCCATGCGGATCATGACGACCTTCACCGGGTCGGAGCTCGCCGAGAAGTACAACCTGCGCAAGCCGCTCGAGCGAGTCACCTACGAAGGCACCAAGACCGGCTTCCGTACCCTCGGCGCGGCCACCCGCGCCTTCGCCAAGGTCGCGGGCAACGGCGCACCGAAGCGACTGGCGGACAACGAGTCGAAGAACAAGGACTTCTTCGACCTCACCCCCAGCGACGAGCAGCAGATGATCGTCGAGACGGTGAAGGAATTCGCGGCCGAGATCCTGCGCCCGGCCGCCTACGAAGCCGACGGTGCCGCGAAGGCGCCACGCGACCTGCTCGAGCGGGCCGCCGAACTCGGTATCACCCTGATCAACGTGCCAGAGGAGCTCGAAGGCGCGGCCGCCGAGCGCGGCGCGGTCACCAACTCGCTGGTCGCAGAGGCCCTCGCACACGGTGACATGGGCCTTGCCCTGCCGATCCTCGCGCCGAGCGGCGTCGCGGTCGCCCTCTCCCAGTGGGGTACCGACGCGCAGCAGAAGACCTACCTGCCCGCCTTCACCGGCGAGAACGTGCCGCAGGCCTCGGTCGTGATCAGCGAGCCGCGCGCCCTGTTCGACCCATTCGCGTTGGAGACCAAAGCAACTCGCTCCCCCAGCGGCTACCGCCTCAATGGGGTGAAGAGCCTGGTGCCCGCCGCCGCGGATGCCGAGCTATTCCTGGTCGCCGCCGAGCTCGACGGTCGCCCTGCCCTGTTCATCGTGCCGTCCGACACCCAGGGTCTGGTCGTGGAGGCCGACCCGAGCATGGGTCTGCGTGCCGCGGGCCTCGGCCGCCTGATCCTCGACAACGTCGCGGTCGGCACCGACGCCATCCTCGGCGACGGCGATGCCAAGCAGCGCGCCGAGGAGTACGCGGACGCGGTCCGTCTCGCCCGCCTCGGCTGGGCCTCGCTGGCCATCGGCACCGGCCAGGCCGTGCTGGACTACGTGATTCCGTACGTGAACGAGCGTGAGGCGTTCGGCGAGCCGATCAGCCACCGCCAGGCGGTCGCCTTCATGGTCGCCAACATCGCCATCGAACTCGACGGCCTTCGGCTCGTGACCCTGCGTGGTGCGTCACGCGCGGAACAAGGCCTGTCGTTCGCTCGCGAAGCGGCGCTGGCGAGAAAGCTCGCCACCGACAAGGGCATGCAGATCGGTCTCGACGGCGTGCAGTTGCTCGGTGGCCACGGCTTCACAAAGGAACACCCGGTCGAGCGCTGGTACCGCGACCTGCGGGCCATCGGCGTCGCCGAAGGTGTCGTGCTCATCTAAACCGGCTGGTTCCTTAACTTCCAGGAGACATTCCATGATCAATCTCGAACTCCCCAAGAAGCTCCGGGCCAGCGCCAACCAGGCCCACCAGGTCGCCTCGGAGATCTTCCGTCCGATCTCGCGCAAGTACGACCTCGGCGAGCACGACTACCCGGTCGAGCTCGACACCATGGCCGCCATGGTCGAAGGCCTCGCCGACTCCGGCACCCAGAAGATCGGCGGCGCGGCCGGTGGCCGTGCGGCCGGCAGCGAGTCCGACGACCACGCCACCGAGCTGCTCGGAAACACCAACGGCGGCAACATGTCCGCACTGCTGAACGCCCTGGAAACCTCCTGGGGCGACGTCGGCCTGATGCTCTCGATCCCCTACCAGGGTCTCGGCAACGCTGCCATCGCGGCCGTCGCCACCGACGAGCAGCTCGAGCGCTTCGGCAAGGTGTGGGCCTCGATGGCCATCACCGAGCCGTCGTTCGGCTCCGACTCGGCCGCGGTCACCACCACCGCCGTCCTCGACGGCGACGAGTGGGTTCTCAACGGCGAGAAGATCTTCGTGACCGCGGGCCAGCGTTCCACCCACATCGTGGTGTGGGCGTCGGTCGACCGCAGCCTCGGCCGCGCCGCGATCAAGTCGTTCGTCGTGCCGCGCGACGCTCCTGGCCTCTCGGTGGCTCGGCTCGAACACAAGCTCGGCATCAAGGCTTCCGATACCGCCGTGCTGCTGCTGCAGGACTGCCGGATTCCGAAGGACAACATCCTCGGCAGCCCGGAAGTCAACGTGGAGAAGGGCTTTGCCGGGGTCATGCAGACCTTCGACAACACCCGCCCCCTCGTTGCCGCCATGGCCGTCGGCGTCGCCCGCGCCGCCCTCGAGGAGCTGCGTGCGATCCTGACCGACGCCGGTGTCGAGATCTCCTACGACACCCCCGCCAACAACCAGCACGCCGCGGCCGCCGAATTCCTGCGTATGGAGGCCGATTACGAGTCCGCCTACCTGCTGTCGCTGCGCGCCGCATGGATGGCCGACAACAAGAAGCCGAACTCCTTGGAAGCCTCCATGTCCAAGGCCAAGGCCGGCCGCACCGGCACCGACGTGTCGTTGAAGGCCGTCGAACTCGCCGGCGCCATCGGCTACTCCCAGCGCACCTTGCTCGAAAAGTGGGGCCGCGACTCGAAGATCCTCGACATCTTCGAAGGCACCCAGCAGATCCAGCAGCTCATCGTGGCGCGGCGGGTCCTCGGCAAGACCAGCGCCGAGCTGAAATGACGCAGAAGTAAGAGCTGGAACGAAAACCGGTGCGAGTCCACGCTGTGATTCGCACCGGTTTCTGTTCGTTCGGTGACGGCGAGTCCGATCGCCCGCTAGTCGAAGATCACGAGGTCAGGGACAGCGGCGCCGCCGAAACTCCCTGACGCTCCTGGGTATATCACCAGACGGGAGCCACGGCTGCCTCGCTCCTTGCACAGGATTGCCCTGGTGTTGGTGCGATTGACCACGCGCAGTGCACCACCGACCAGCTCGAGGTATTTGCCGCTGCATGGGTTGCGCAGGGTGTAGTCATCCCCTGACGTATTGACATAGCTGAAATCGCCTGTAGT
The DNA here is from genome assembly GCF_042675075.1 of Nocardia sp. GCM10030253. Lineage (NCBI taxonomy): Bacteria > Bacillati > Actinomycetota > Actinomycetes > Mycobacteriales > Nocardiaceae > Nocardia > Nocardia sp. GCM10030253. The sequence goes on from NZ_JBHTDL010000008.1 coordinate 143,898, forward strand.
CATGAAGCTCTCCGCAATGCCGCGATAATCCACACGCGGACAAGGAATTCAGCTTACTGCTATCCATTCTGCGATGGCCCAATTCGTCTCGGTTTTCAGACACATGCCCTGGCTTACGACCAGTCGGTCGAGCGGTCCACTACGTTGCTGCACGGGCACGCGGTTTGACAAAGCTAACGGCCTGCGTGTTGAGTCCGAAGAATTCAGCGGACGAATTTTCCATCGAGCTGTACCAAGACCCCCCATGAGGAGACTGGTTATGCAGAAGTTGGGTTTGATACGTCGCTTCACCGCCGCACTCGCGGCAACGACCGCAGTTGCTGTCGTATTCGCAGGTCAGGCCGCCGCCGACCCGGCGGAAGTCGATTGGAATACGGCAGCTCGGCAACTGCGGGCAGCAGCTGCCGGCAACCCCGCGGCCGAGCAGGCCGTCGATCGGCTGATCGCCTCCGGCCAGGTCGCCACCGCAGGGCAGGTGGCATTGCCCGCGCAACCGTTCCAGGTACCGGCGCAATCCGACATCGGCCGCGGTGACGGCCCCGGTGTCTACGGGTCCGGCATCGCGCTCGGCTACGACGGATTCCGGTTCGGGTTCTTCGGCGGGCCCGGCACGATTTCGCCGAACCAGAACGGAGCCAAGCTCGAGGTGATGTGGATCAACCTGTCCAACGGCCGCAGCGGTACCGAGGTGCTTTCCGAGCACAACGATGTCCCCGTCGACACCACCATCCGCACCCGTCCGCTGGACATCGGCGGCGGCATGATCGTGACCGCGGTGTACGGAACCCTGTGGCACCGCTCGCCCGCCCCGGTCAGCGATGCGAACCCCGATGGCTTCCGGTACCAGCGCGGCACCATCTCCATCCCCTCCTTCGGAGTCATCTACAACTGACCGCTCCAGCACCACGCCCGAGAGCCGATGCGGGTCCGCCCTGGACTTGCATCGGCTCTCGCCACGCACAGCCGTCTCGGGTTGCCTGATGCGTGAGCACCATTCGCCGACGGCGGGGTGAGGGCAGCCGGGTGTCCTCTTGTCCGGGATTACGTAGTTCCGTAATTTTGGGGCGTGGGTCTAGAGGAACGGGTTGCGGAGCTCGAGTGGCGGCTCAGCGCGCTGGAGGCAGGCGGAAGCCGGCGCGACGACGCGTCGTCGGAGAAATGGGCGGTGGAACGGCTGCAGGAGGATTTCGCCGCGGCCGACGAGCCCAATGGTGGGGTGCTGTTCGCCGGGTCGGTTCGACTGCCGACCGATGAGCACTACGGATGGCAAGCGCGGTTCACCACCGGTGAGATCATCGAGGACGACTGGTCGGAAGCGGCCGAATGCCTGGCCGCCCTTGGCAGTCCGGTACGACTACGGCTTTTGCGTGAGGTCATGGGCGGCCGCAGGACCGCGGCCGAACTCGTCGGACTCGAAGGGGTCGGCACCTCCGGCCAGGTGTATCACCACCTGCGCCAGCTGGCCGCCGTCGGCTGGTTGCACACCGCGGGCCGTGGACGTTTCGAAGTGCCCGAGGCTCGGGTCATCCCGCTACTGGTAGCCCTCGCCAGCGCCCGACGCTGACACCGCCCGACTCGGCGATCGACGGCGAGTACAACGCGGCGGATCGCCATTCAGCAGCTGAACAGCACGCCCGCATTGTCGTTCTGGGTGGCCGCCTGCTCTTTGAGGCAACCGAACGGAATGACACCCGCGTCGCTCATCTGCACGCCCGAACCCACTGCGGGGTTCACACAGGTGAGTCCGCTGGAGTCCATGCGGCAGGTGAAGCCACGCATGGACAGCGCACTGCCGTAGGGCAATTCGGGGCCGCGGCCCTGCACGAACGGACCGGGGTCGCCGCGGAATGCGCCGACAGTCAGCTTGCTGCCGGTGTAGCGGATCCATCCGCCCTTCCAGTTGCCCATGCCGTCGTGTGGTTTCGCGGGCGGATTCTTCAACTCGACCAGACAGACAATGCCCTGATCACCATGCTCGTAATCGGTGATGCAACTGATCTTTCCCGAGGGGCTGGTGAAGGCGCGGTCGCTCTTCAGGTCGGTAACGGCGCCACTGTCCAGGCGTGCGGTGCTGTACTCGGAGGCTTCGACTTTGTGTCCCGCCCGGGTCCAGGACTCCAGATCCGCCACCGAAGCGCCCTGCGTCGGCGCCGATCGCGTGGTGGGCACTGCCGACGACTCATCCGCCGCGGCGGTGGTCGAGCTCGGCGTGCCATGCGACCGATGATCCGATTCCGCGGCACAACCGGCCGATAGCAGGACGATAGCCGTCAAGGCCACGATACGCATGTCCCGAACCTTAGTGGTCAACCGGACAACCTGCCGCTGATCCGGAGGCCGTCGCGCACCCTGGCCAATTCCCGTGTCGCCAAGAATGGCTCACACCACATCTGGACGATCATCTACCGGTTTACCGACTTTTGTGATTCGCCCCACTCTCGCTGATACGGTGAGCTGGCATACACGCCCATTCAATATCGCTAGGTCGAGTGCCGACGCGAGTTCTTTTGTGGAGGAGTTCGACGATGAAGTTGGCGCATGCCTTGGAGGTAGTCAAGGCATTAGGAGTGCTGCGGGCCCGCGGGATCAGTGATCCGCGCAAGCCGCTCGAAACGCTGCGGACGATGAAGGAGTCCCAGGTTTACGGCCCGCAGGCGACATTGATCCAGCACTCCGCGCGGATCGCGCCTGATGCGCCCGGGCTGGTGGATGAACGTGGCGAGCTGAGTTACCGGGAACTCGACGAGCAGTCGACTGCGATCGCCCGCGGGCTGCAGCCCGCGGGCCTGACCGAGGGTTCGGTGATCGGCGTCCTGGCTCGCGACCATCGCGGCCTGATTCTCGCTATGGCCGCCGCGGGCAAGTTGGGCGTTCGGGTCGCGCTGATGAATACCGGTTTCGCCAAGCCGCAGTTCGCCGAGGTCTGCGAGCGCGAGAAGGTCAAGGCGGTGCTGCACGACAGCGAGTTCCTCGGCCTGCTCGATGCACTGCCCGCGGACCTGCCGCGCTACCTCACCTGGGTCGATGAAGGTACGACACTGCCCGAGGGCGCACAGACGATCGACGACCTGATCGCCGCCAACTCGACGGAACCACTGCCCGCACCGAGCAAGCCCGGTGGCTTCGTCATCCTCACCAGCGGCACCACCGGCCTGCCGAAGGGCGCACCGCGCAGCAAGGTGACCCCGCTGGCCACCGCGCAGATGGTCGACCGAATCCCGTTCCCGGTCAGAGGAACTCAGGTCATCGTGTCGCCCATCTTCCACAGCACCGGCCTCGGCACCTATCTGGTCGCCTCGGCGATGACCAACAAGGTGGTGGTGCGTCGCCGCTTCGACGCCGAGGCGACGCTGAAGATGATCGCCGACCACAAGGCGGAAATGCTGGTTGCCGTGCCGACCATGCTGCATCGGATGACCGAGCTGGCGCCCGAGATCCGCGCGAAGTACGACACGTCCTCGCTGAAGTGCATTCTGCTGGCCGGCTCGGCACTGTCACCGGAACTGTGCGACAAGGCCACGCAGGTCTTCGGGCCCGTCCTGTACAACCTGTACGGCTCGACCGAATGCGCCGTCGCCACCGTCGCCAACCCCGAGGATCTGGCGCTGGCGCCAGGCACCGTCGGCCGCGCACCGATCACCTGCGAGGTGCGGTTGTACGACGACAACGACAAGCGGGTCAATGAGGTCAACACAACCGCGCGCATCTTCATCCGCAGTGGCGCACCCTTCGAGGGCTACACCGACGGCAGGCACAAGCAGATCATCGACGGCTACATGTCCAGCGGCGATGTCGGGCACTTCAACGAACACGGCCTGCTGATGGTGGACGGCCGCGACGACGACATGATCGTCTCCGGCGGCGAGAACGTCTTCCCGCAGGAGGTGGAGAACCTGCTGCTGGAGCGCCCCGACGTCTTCGACGCCGCGGTCGTCGGCGTCGACGACGCCGAATTCGGAAAGCGCCTGCGCGCCTTCATCGTCCCCGAGCCGGGCCGCACTCCGGACCCCGAGGAGATCAAGACCTACGTCAAGGAGAACCTGGCTCGCTACAAGGTCCCACGCGAGGTCGTCTTCCTCGACGATCTGCCCCGCAACCCCACCGGCAAGCTGCTGCGCCGCGTCCTCGTCGAGTACGAAGTACCGGCCTGATCGCAGGACTCGGAACCCGCCGGATCCGGGAATTCAGCAAGGCTGCGTCCAGCGCGGCCTGCAACTGATCCGTCGCAATGACCGATCGAGTTCACGCGTTTGCCCGCCCGTCAGCGACGGGCGGGCAAACGCGGCAGTCCGCATCGGCCCGATTCGCGAGGTGGAAGGCTCCGCCACCTGGCCGAATCGACCAACTGAGATACATGCCACATTGAGTCACAGTTGCTTGCTATTGTTAGCACCAGCACTGGATCTCGAAGTTGCGGTCCACACCACCCCCGGTCCCGGTGGGTGGACTGCGGAAGGCGTTGTCGAATGTCTCTATCTCTGCCCGCGTTGAATGGCTCCGTCCGAAAGGCGGGCGATTTCGCCCAGGGCGTGAATGTCATGGTCAAGCGGCACTTGTTCAATCCGCTCCGACCTGATCACGCGGCTCGGTCCGCATTCAACGTGCTCAAGTTCGGCCCGTTCGCCGGCGTCGTGATGCACGCGGCCCAGACCCGGCCGGGCGCGGCCGCCATCGTCGACGAACGCGGCGAGGTGACCTTCGGTCAGCTCAACGAACAGTCGAGTGCCCTGGCACGTGGCCTGGAGTCGCAGGGCATCGAGCCCGGCGACGTCGTCGCGTTGCTGGCGCGCGACCATCGCGGCATGGTGCTGAGCCTGCTCGCGGCGGGCAAGCTCGGCGTACGCACGGTCCTGATGAATACCGGCTTCGCGAAACCGCAGTTCGCCGACGTCTCCAAGCGCGAGAACGTCAAGGCCGTGCTGCACGACAGCGAATTCCTCGACCTGATGAGCGCCATCCCTGCCGATATTCCCCGCGTGCTCACCTGGGTCGACGAGAAGGACAACGCCGATCCGTCGATCCCCACCATCGAATCTCTGATCGTGGGCCGCTCCACCGAACCGCTGCCCGCGCCCGCCAAGCCCGGCGGCATGGTCATCCTGACCAGCGGCACGACCGGTACCCCGAAGGGCGCGCCGCGCGACCGGGTGAGCCCGTTCGCCTCGGCCCAGTTCGTCGACCGGGTGCCGCTGCCCAACAACGGCACCATGATTATGGCGGCACCGATCTTCCACGGCACCGGACTCTCGCAGTTCACCATCGGCCTCGCTCTCGGCAACCGGGTGATCTTCCAGCAGCGCCGGTTCGACCCGGAGAAGACGCTCGCGAATATCACGCAGTACCGGGCGGATTCGCTGGTCGTGGTCCCGACCATGCTGCAGCGCATCCTCGATCTCGGTGACGACGTGCTGGCGAAGTACGACCCGAGCACCATCAAGGTGATCTTCGCGGCCGGTTCGGCGATCGCTCCGGACGTCGTCACCCGCACGCTCGACTACTTCGGTGACAGCCTCTACAACCTCTACGGCTCCACCGAATGCGCCGTCATGACGGTCGCGACTCCCGAGGACCTGCGCAAAGCCCCGACCACCGCGGGCAAGGCGCCGGTCGGCATCCGGATCGTGCTGCTCGATGAGGACCGCAAGCCGATCACCGAGCCGAACGTCACCGGCACCATCTTCGTGGACAACGGCTTCGCCTTCACCGGCTACACCGACGGCCGCACCAAGGAGATCGTGGACGGCATGATGTCCAGCGGCGATGTCGGGCACTTCGACGCCGACGGCCTGCTCTATATCGACGGTCGTGACGACGACATGATCGTCTCCGGCGGCGAGAACGTCTTCCCGCTCGAGGTGGAGAACCTCATCGCGGGCCGCGAGGACATCTTCGAGGCCGCCGTGGTCGGTGTGGACGACCGGGAATTCGGAAAGCGGTTGCGCGCGTTCGTCGTTCCCGGTCCGGAGTCGAAGCGGGACGCCCAGGAAATCAAGGAGTTCGTCAGGGCGAACCTGGCCCGCTACAAGGTGCCGCGCGAGGTGATCTTCCTCGACGAACTGCCCCGCAACGCCACCGGCAAGCTGCTGCGCAAACCGCTCATCGAGATGGTGGTCGACGCGGACTGACGTCCGGCCGCTCGCGCCTCTGCTGATTTCCCGCACATTCGACCGCATGCGATCGGGTGTGCGGGAAATTCGGCGATGCACGATCCACAATTTGTTTCCACATGGAAACTGCAGCGCCCACTGGAATTCAGCGATCTATCATCTCCGGAATCTGTGCGTTACCTGTCAGTTATCATCAGCGGGTGAGTATCGAGTCCGGCCGCGCTGTTGCGGGGCAACGCAGTGCCGTCGCGCGTTTGCGCGGTGCCGCGGCCGGATCGATTTCGGGAGCCATTTCGGTTGCGGCACACGGCTGGGCATCCGGCGGAATGACACCGGACAGCACCACATTTGCCCTACTGGCCGCAGCCGCTGCGGTGATCGGCGCACTGGTCGCCGATCTCGCGCCGCTGCGTAACACCTCGACCGGCTTGGTCGCCGCGCTCATCGCGGGTCAGCTGCTCGGCCACCTGACCATGGGCTGGAGCTCCGGGCACATGCATCACGGCGATGCGCAACTCACCCCCGCCATGTTCACCGCGCATACCGTCGCCGCCCTGCTGGCCGCAGTCGTGATCCGCGGCGCCGAAGCCGCCTACCTGATCGGCTGCGCCGTCTTGTCGCGCGTGCTGCCGATGCGCTACCGCCCGCCCGTCATCACCGGACCGGCACTACTGCGCGACACCCATCGCGATCGCGTCATTCTGCGGGTCTTCGCGGCCGAATCGCTGCGCACCCGCGGTCCGCCACTCACGGTTCGTCTCTGACCAATACCTTTACCCGGTGCACGAGCCTCGTCGCTCGTGCGTCGTCGCCACCTCGGCGAATATCCAGCCGAGGGTCGATCGCGCAATCGTCGTCGGATCAATATCGCCGCCGCGCACGCCAGATCGTTGCCCTTGGTCGGTGATTCGCCGCCGGATCCTCTGCTGCGATACCCACCATCGGTCGGCGCGAGCCACAGGCACATCGCTGTCGATGCGGGAAAAACAGCCGACCCGAGTTGAGCCGCACGATCAGCGCGGCCCGACGCGTTGCCGTGTCCGCGACGGACTCGCGAGTCCGGAACCGGTGGCTTTCATCGGCAACGAAGCGACGCGCATCCGGGTTTCCTAGAACTCCAGAAACGAATCGAACATGAGCATCATCGACGCCAGTCCTCCCGATACCGAATCAGAGGCGATACCACCGGAATCCAGCACTCCGGGCAAATCCACTCGCCGCCGCAACGGTCTCTACCCGCTTGCCATGCGGCTGCATTTCTACGCGGGCATCTTCATCGCCCCGTTCATCCTGATCGCCGCGGTCACCGGCGCGCTCTACGCGATCGCCCCGACCCTCGAAACGATCGTCTCTCGTGATCTGCTGCAGGTCGACCCGAGTGGCACACCGAAGCCGCTGTCGGAGCAGATCACCGCAGCCGTCGCGACCCAGCCGAACCTGGCGCTGGTTGCCGTCGCCCCGGCCCCCGGTTCACAGGACACCACCCGGGTGATCTTCAGCGATCCGTCGCTCGGCGAGTCCGAGCGGCGCGCGGTGTTCGTGAACCCGTACACCGCACAGCCGGTCGGCGACTCGGTCGTCTACGGCAGCTCGGGCGCGTTGCCGCTGCGCACCTGGATCGACCAGTTGCACAGGGATCTTCATCTCGGCGAGCCGGGCCGTATCTACAGCGAGCTCGCGGCGTCCTGGCTGTGGATCATCGCACTCGGCGGTCTGGTGCTGTGGTTCCGCCGCGTCCGCAGTCGCCGCAACCGCAATTCGGCGGGTTGGCTGCTGGTTCCCGACCGCTCGCAGGGCGATCGTGGTCGGCGACTGAATTGGCATGGCGCCGTGGGTATCTGGATACTTCCAGTGATCCTGCTGCTGTCGGCGACCGGTATGACCTGGTCCACCTATGCCGGCGAGAACATCACCGAATTGCGCCAGCAGCTGAGCTGGACCACACCCGCCGTGAGCACCGCCCTGCCGGGGGCGGCCGCACCATCGCAGGCTTCGGGTGGTGACCACCATGGCGGCGGTCACGAGGCGACGCCGACGATTGCCGGCCCGAGTGATCGGATCGCCCAGGTCGATCGGGTCTATGAATTGGCCCGCGCCGATGGCGTGACCCAACCGGTCGAGATCAGTGTCCCGGCCATGCCAGGTAAGGCGTCCGTGGTGAAGGAACGACGACTGCCCGGCGTGTACACCGTCGACGCAATCGCCGTTGATGGCGCGACCGGCACGGTTACCGACAAGCTGGCCTACACCGACTGGCCGCTGATGGCCAAGCTCACCAACTGGGGCATCCAGTTCCATATGGGTCTGATGTTCGGCCTGCTCAACCAGTTGCTGCTGCTCGTTGTGATGATCGGCCTGATCACCGTGATCGTGCGCGGCTACCTGATGTGGTGGAACCGGCGGCCGACCCGCAACGGACCACGTATTGCCATGGGGCGCGCACCACGCCGGGGTGCGCTGCGCAAGACCTCGCCGTGGCTTGCGGTGCCGTTGGTGGCCGCCGCGTTGGTGGTCGGCTGGTTCGTCCCGTTGGTCGGGCTGAGCCTGCTGGCCTTCCTCGCCATCGACCTGGTGGTCGGTCTCGTCGGACGCGTACGCGCCACGCCATAACCCAGTACTGATCCGCCGGAGCAACGACTCCGGCGTTACCACAACGACCTACCGGACGTCAGAGGTATGGCCGCTGATTCGCCATGCCTCGAACTCCCTAGTCAAGGATTCATACGCACCATGAAGATCACGAAGTTCGCCCTGGCCGCCGCGTTCATGACGACCGCGGTGAGCATTGCCGCGGGCGCGAGCTACGCAAGCCCGCTGCCTGCCGCGGAGCCCGCCACCATTGGGTTCACCGCCCATGCCACCGAGAAGTCCTCGATCATCGAAACCGACGCGGGCTCGCTCACCGCCGAAGACGGAGTGCTCGAGGTCAAGGCCGCGGACGGCACCGTCGTCGCGGGCACCCCGCTGACGTTCCGTGTCGACGAGTTCGAGTTCCCGATCGCCGCCGAAATCTCCGGCCGCACCGCGACTCTCACGCCGCAGATGGACCTTGCGAAGGCCAGCTACAAGCCGGTCGCCCTGCCCTTCGAGGACAAGGCGCCCTGGAAGACCGAGTACGACTGCGAGCAGGCGGCCTGGAGCCGCATGGCCAGCACCATCGGCATGGGCGCCTCCATCGGCACCCTCGTCGGTGGCATCGGCGGCGCGACCGTCGGCTGTGTCCTCGGTGGCATCCTCGGCGGCGCGGCCGTCGGCGGCACCATCATCGGCCTGTTCGGCCCGTTCCTCCCCGCCGCCGCCGTCGGCTGCATCGCGGGTATCGCCCTTGTCGGCGCCATCGGCACCGTCGCGGGTCAGATCTTCGTCACCGCCCCGGTAGCCATCGGTGCGGCGATCCAGTACTTCACCACGATCAACCAGCCGTTCGCCCCGCCCGCCAAGTAGTCCGGAAATAACCCCTCACAACAGAATTCGGCACCAGAGCCCCGTCCGGTCACACCGCCGGACGGGGCTTTCCCATACATGCGCCCAACTTGCTGGCGGGTTGCGCGACACCTCACCCGCGTGTCGGCAAACTCGCCGCACTTTCACGCTCAACTCGAATTCTTCGAACATAGTTGCGATCGGATCGCCTACTGTCGCCGCCATGGTCAGCTCCCCACATGAGGCGATGCACCGGCTCTTCCAACACGATCCAGGAGTCTTCACACGAGCGTTCCACGAATTGGATCTACCTTCGACGACCCTCTCGAGGTCGCCTTGTTGTCAACCGATCTCACCGAATCCAGACCGATCGAACGACGGGTCGACACCGTCATGCGAATCGTCACCGCCAGTGGTCCATTCCTGCTTCTGGTGGAAGCACAGGGCGATAAAGACCACGCCAAACCAGCGTCCTGGGCGTACTACCTGTCCCACCTACTCGCCAAGTTCGGGCTGCCGCCAGTGCTGCTGGTCGTATGCCAGGACCAAGCGACCGCAACCTGGGCGGCGGGTCCATGGCAGCTGGGTCCACCGCAATGGTCGAGCCTGACAGTGCGGCCGCTGGTACTGGGCCCGCACAATGTGCCGGAGGTAACCGATGTAGAGACCGCTGCCGCGGACATTCCGCTCGCCACCTTGTCCGCAATCACGCATGCCAAAGACCCCTCCATCGGTGCAATACTGAAGGCGCTGGTCACCGCGTTGAGGGACATCGGCGACACAAACGAAGCGCAACTCTTCGCCGAACTCACCGAACTCGGCCTGGGCAGCAGCCCGGCCATCGAGACCTGGAGGAAACTGATGACCATGGATCTGTCCTTCTTCCGCTCGGAAACCTCCCAACGCCTGCGCGCGGAGGGCATCGAGAAGGGGCGCGCCGAAGGTATCGCGGAAGGGCGCGCCGAATACATCCTGCGGAACTTGTACCGACGCGGCATCGCCGTGCCCGAGCACGCCCGAACACGAATCCAGGCTTGCACAGACCAAGACCAACTGGACAAGTGGTTCGATCGCTCCGTCACGGCTACCGCAATCGCTGACCTCTTCGCCGACGAGACCTAGCATCGGAATCAGCGGGCGGTAGGCACTGCGGCACAACCGAATTCAGCCAAGAGTCCCCGATCGTTCTACCGAACCCGGAGGCAACTGATGTCCATTGATCTGTCCTTCTTCCGCTCGGAGACGTCGCAACGGATCCGGGCGGAAGGTCGCGCCATCGGCCGGGCGGAAGGCCGCGCCAAATACATCCTGCGCATCCTCGGTCAGCGTGGCATCGCATTGCCCGACGACATCAGGGACCGCATCACTACCTGCCTGGATCTCGACCAGCTCGATCGATGGTTCGACCGTTCCTTCACCGCCACCACGATCACTGATCTCTTCATCGAGGAGACCTGAATGGCCTCACGTATCGGCTGATGAATCTTCCTCGGCGGTAGGAGATTCAAGGGTCGGAGGGACGACCGGCCGCAGTAGGACCCAGACCAGGAAGGCGAGGGCTACTGCGGCCATCCCGACGCCGGACCACAGGTTGATGTTTATGCCTCCGGTTTTGGCTTCCTCGGCAGCCGTGTCGTGGACCAGCCCGGTGATGATCAGGATGACGCCGTAGCTGCCGAGCAGGGCGCCGACGATGGTGCGGATGTCGAAAAGCATCGGCTGGCCTCCTTATCCGACGAAGATGTTGAGGGCGATGACCAGGACCAGGGCGATACCGGCGAGCAGGACCGGGCGCTGGTACCAGGGCAGGGAATCGGACTCGGGGTCGGTGCGCATTTCCTTCGGGGTTTCGGAATAGACCAGGCCGACAAGTTCGGCGGCGGGCTTCGGCTGGGTCACCATGGTGACAGCGACGCTGACGATGATGTCGACGATGAAGGCGACACCCGCAGCGACGAAACTCGCACCCTGGCCGGATAATTCGAAGACATTGGACCTGTGCAGCACGAAAATCACCATGGCCGAACCGGTTCCGCAGACCAGGCCCATCCAGCCCGCCGTCGGTGTCATCCGCTTCCAAAACATGCCCAGAATGAATGTCGCGAACAACGGCGCGTTGAAGAAGCTGAACAACGTTTGCAGATAGTCCATCATATTGCTGAAACTCCCCGCGATGAACGCGGTGAAGATCGCGGCGACGGTGGCGCCGACGGTGGCAAGCCGACCGACGGTCAAGTAGTAACCATCGGGCCGATCACGGCGCACGTACTGCTGCCAGAGGTCATAGCTGAACACTGTGTTGAAGGCCGAGATGTTCGCGGCCATGCCCGCCATGAACGCCGCGAGCAGACCGGCGAGCCCGACACCGAGCAACCCGTTGGGCAGTACGTCTTTCATCAGATACAGCAGCGCCTGGTTGTAGGTGACATCGCTGGTGTAGTCCGGATTCGCGGTCACCTGATTCTTGTACTCGGCCATCTGCGGCACCAGAACCGCGCTGGTCATTCCCGGAATCACCACGATCAGCGGGATGAACATCTTCGGGTAGGCGCCGATGATCGGGGTGCGTCGCGCCGCCGAGATGGAGTGCGTCGCCAGTGCCCGCTGCACTTCGACGAAGTTGGTGGTCCAATACCCGAACGAGAGCACGAACCCGAGCCCGAACACGATGCCGACGACGGAAAGGAAGTTGTTGGTGAAGCCGCTGAGCGCGTTACCCGGCCAGGACTCCAGCTGCGCCGCACCGCCCGGTGACGCGGTCACCTTGTCGTGCAGACCTTCCCAGCCGCCGACCTTGTGCAGCCCGACCAGGGTCAGCGGCAGCAGCGCGGCCACGATGACGAAGAACTGCAGCACTTCGTTGTAGATCGCCGCGGACAACCCGCCGAGGGTGATGTAGGACAACACGATCACCGCCGCGACGATCACCGAAACCCACAGTGGCCAACCGAGCAGCACATTCACGATGGTGCCGAGCAGGTACAGGTTCACCCCGGCGATGAGTACCTGCGCGACCGCGAAGCTCAAGGCGTTCACCAGGTGCGCGCCGGTACCGAATCGCCTGCGCATGAACTCGGGAACACTGCGCACCTTGGAGCCGTAGTAGAACGGCATCATCACCACGCCGAGGAACAGCATGGCCGGCACGGCGCCGATCCAGAAGTAGTGGAAAGTCGGAAAGCCGTACTCGGCGCCGTTGGCCGACATGCCCATGATCTCGACCGCGCCGAGGTTGGCGGAGATGAAGGCAAGCCCGGTCACCCAGGCAGGCAGTGACCGTCCGGACAAGAAGAAGTCGATGCTGGAGGAGACGCGCCGCCTGGCCAGCAGTCCGATACCGATGACGAAGATGAAATACAGCGCGACCAGGGCATAGTCGACGGGATCCGCATCCAGTTGCAGGGACGATGCCGCATCTAGGTGCACGGTCGGCGCGTTCGATCGCAGTATCGCGACGTCGAGCGCGAAGCTGAACACGGGTGAATCGGCAAGCGGCACAGCGTCGTCCCTCCAGGCGATGAAACCGGGCGTCGAGCGATGTCGGGCATCGTGCGCGTACCGCGTGTGGTGGCCGCGACTTGTCTACTTACTGTCGGTGATTGTGCCGCATCCCCGCAGCGCAATCACGCACAAAACCTGGACATTCGCTCAGTCGACGCGGTGCGCGCCTGCTCCCGGCACCACGACGAAGGTGCGCGGATCGGCGAAACCAGCACGGGCGAAACGATTTCGCACCGCGTCCGCGACAGCCGCGGTCCGCTCACAATCCACCAGCGCGATAACGCTGCCGCCGAACCCGCCACCGACCATGCGCGCGCCGTGCGCCCCAGCTTCGACCGCCGCCGCGGCAGCGACGTCCAGAGCAGGGGTGGAGACCTCGAAATCATCGCGCAACGAAGCATGCCCCGCGTTGAGAATCGGGCCTATCGAGCGCGGATCGACACCGTTGCGCAACTTTTCGGCAACTGTCAACACGCGGGAATTCTCGGTGACCACATGCCGAGCCCGGCGTCGCAGTACCGGGTCGGCGATGCGTTCGAGCGCGTCGACCGTTTCGACATCCCGGAGTGCGGGCACGCCGAGTTCCGCGGCCGCCGCGTCGCATTGCGCGCGTCGGGCGGCGTACCCGCCATCGACCAATTCGTGCGCCTGTCCGGTATCGATGACGAGCAGTTCCAACCCGAAACGGTCCAGATCGAAGGGGATCTGTTCGTGCGCGCCGTCGTCATCCGGGTCGGTGCAGCGGCGCACGTCGAGAAACAGTGCGTGTCCTGCGGTGCACAGAATCGCCGCCGACTGGTCGAGCAGTCCGGTCGGCGCACCGGCGTAGTCGTTCTCGGCGGCGTGGGCTATGTCGATCAGCTCCCGATCGACGACCATGGGCGCGAACAGATCTCGCAGCGCGACCGCCACGGCGCACGACAGTGCCGCCGACGAGGACAGTCCGGCACCGATCGGCACGGCGCCGTCGAGCTCGATGTCCACTCCCGCGATCCGATGCCCGCGTCGCACGAATTCGGACACAACGCCCAGCGGATACCGCGACCAGGCAGGCACCCGATCCCGTTCGGCGGCAAGCGCGCCCACCGCGACGAGCACCGGCTCCCGTGGACGCTGGCGCGAGCCGACACGCACCTGCCCGCTGCCGTTGACTACCGCGAAACACTCGACAACCAGCGGTAATGCAATGGGCAACACGAAGCCGTCGTTGTAGTCGGTGTGCTCACCGATGATGTTGACCCGCCCCGGCGCCACCCACTTCTGCACTGGTCCTCGCTTCATCGTTCGGAGTGTGTCCGATGGCTCGCCGGCACACGTTACGAGACACGCCGCAGGAGCACTGCTTTCGGGCGGTGCGCGTGCGAGATCACCGTTTGTGAAGCACAGTCGATTTTGACGCAATATCGGCCTGCAAAATGGGCCGGGAGTTTCGGGAGGGCATTATGATTCACACGACCCTACGCAGCGGCCTACTCGGGCTGCAGTGGATCGATCGACTACTCCCGCCCCTGGGTAGGCCGGATCGCGACGGCCGGCAACTGCCCGAGGCACCACTGACGATCGAGATCGGCGCCGCGACCGGGGTGGGCCCGACAGCCATGTCGGCCTTCGATGCGGCTCTGCGTGATCTGGGAGTGGGTGATGCCAACTTGATTCGCCTGTCATCGGTGATTCCGCCGCGCGCCACTCTGGAGCGCACCGCCCGTGTCCGCAAGCCGATCCCATGGGGCGATCGGCTCTACTGCGTATACGCGGCCCAGCACGCGATCGGAAAGGGCCAGCGGGCCGCCGCGGGCATCGGCTGGGTGCTGCGCGACGACCATTCCGGTGCGGGGCTTTTCGTCGAGCACGAGGCGCAAACCGCCGAGGAGGTCGAGCGGCTGATCCGGTCAAGCCTCGCCGATATGACCCGCAATCGACCGGAACGCTTCGGCCCGATCCAGCTGTGCACCAGCGAGGCGCGATCCGAGGGGAATCCGGCCTGCGCCATGGTGCTCGCCGCGTACCACACCACCCCGTGGACCAGACGATGAGCGACCTACACGTCACCGTCGAAACCACGATCCCGGACGACCGGATCGACATGTTCCACCTGCTCTACGAGGAAGCGTTCGGTCCACTGCGCACCAAGGCCATCGCCAGGCAGGTGCTGCACCAGGACGAGTTCCGCGAGGAGATGGTCGATCCCCGAGTCCTCAAGCACGTCGCACGCACCGCCACCGGTGAACCCATCGGTGTGACAACCCTGACCAGACATCTGGAGACAGTGCCGTGGATCAGCCCCGAATACTTCGCCGCACGCTACCCGGAGCACGCCACCAGGAATGCGATCTATTACGCAGGTTTCACCCTTGTTTCCTCGAGTGCCCGACAGGGGGCCGCGTTCCATGCCATGATCAAATCAGTTGTCCAGGTGCTTGTGGCCGAGCGCGCGGCGGTGGGCTGGGACATCTGCTCGTACAACAACACTCGGTTCTCGTTCGCCGACAGCATCCGGGCAGTGCTCGATGAGCAAGAAGCGAACTTCGAAGTCGCGGTAGAGGATTCGCAGACCTACTATGCGGCTCGGTTCACAGGGGATGGAGCGACCAAGGGGGGCTGATGACACCGACCGAAAAGCAGCCGACAAGCCAGCGTCACCACTTCGGATTACGGTGGTACGCAATGCTTTTCGGTGGAATCGCGGGCGCTGCCGGGCTCAATATCGTGATCGATTCGCGACTGCTTTCGCTGTTGACGATGCTGACCGTCGTCGGCTGCGCGCTCACCATGATCGGCTTCGGCCTGCGGCGCCATCGGCCCGCGCAGCCGCTGCCCTGGTACCTGATCGCGGCGTCAGCGCTGTTGTTCGCCACCGGCACCGTGCTGCGCGGCATCGAAGACCATGCGATGCATCCCATCGATGACCTGTTCACCCTTGCCGGTTACCTCGCGATCGGCGTCGCTGCCACCCTGTGGCTGCGGCCGCGCCAGGTCCGGAGCAACTACGACCTCCTGCTGGACTCCGGGCTCATCGGACTCGGCGCACTGCTGGCCTCCTGGACCTTTCTCATCTCCCCGATCCTGCAGTCGCATGCCACCACCATGAACACCGTTGTGGCGGCGACCTATCCGGTACTCGATGCGCTGCTGCTGACGCTGGTCACGCATTCGGTGGCCACGGCGACCCGTTCCGAGACCTCGCTGCGACTGCTGCACGTGGGCCTGATCGCAGTGTTGCTCGGCGATCTCGGCTACAGCCTGGAAACCGTCGGCACCGCGACGATCGGACGAGACGTACTGCTGGCGCCGCTGCTGGCCGCCTACGTGACCGTCGGTATCGCGGCGCTGCATCCGACCATGGCAAGCCTCGGTACCCCGCGGCCCATCCACCCCCATCATTCGCGTCAACGCGCCAGTTTCATCGCGGTCGCACTGATCATGGCCTCACTGGTTCCGGTGGTCGGGTCCAGTCTCGACACCCTCGACCGGGTGGTCGTCTCTTCGCTGTTCGCGCTCTTGCTGATCGGAGTCCTTGCCCGCAGCGAACGCGCCATCGTGCGCAGTGCCCGCAGCGAACGCCGTGCGCAGTACCAGGCCGACCACGACATGCTGACCGGACTGCTGAACCGGTCCGCACTGTTGCGCGCGCTCAATCGCAATCACGAGCATTGGCTGGAGCAGCCGTTGAGCCTGCTGTTCATCGACCTGGACGGCTTCAAAATGGTCAACGACAGCTACGGCCACGCCGTCGGCGACGAACTGATCGCGAACGCCGCCTCCCGGATTCGTCGGGTCATCCGCCGCGAGGACGTGGTGGCCCGCTACGGCGGCGATGAATTCGTGGTGCTCGCCCCGCTGGACAGACAAGCGGCAGCCATGCTCGCCGAACGACTATTGGGCGCCTTCGTGCGCCCGTTCGAATTGAGCGCGGGCGAGGTCCCGATTACGGCCAGTGTCGGCATCGCCTGCGGCAGCCCGCGCAGTTACGACGCCAGCATCTATGACCTCATCCGAGACGCGGATTCGGCGATGTACCACGCGAAGGAGTACTCGCTCGGATACGCGTTCCACGACGAAGTGCGGCACGGGGCCCCCGATGCGGGGCGCCGGAATTGGCGCCCCGGCAATCGGTCGACGAGCACCGCCGTCTGATCAGTCGGTCAATTCCTCGAGCAGGCGCTTGGCTTCCTCTAACTCCGCGGCCAGCTGCGCGACCTTGACCTGCTGCACTTCGCGCGCGGCCTCGAGGATCCCGGCCACCACCTCGGCCACCTCCGGATGCAGCACCTTGGCGGCCTGCGCCACCGCGGAGCTGGTCACCGGCAGACCGCGCACGGCCCGCTTCTTGCCGCTGATCACGTCGACCGACCACTCCCCGTCGGCGGTTCCGGTCAGCGTCACCGTGACCTCCGGCGCCTTGGTCTTGCGTGCGGCGGCAGGCGCCTTCGCGGCAGGCTTCGTTCCTGGCGCGCCAGCGGCGGGCTGCTTGGCCGCGGCGGACTTGGCGACAGTGTCGGCCTCGCTCGTTCCCGAGACGGCCGGGCTGGGCGTGGGCACCGACGGTGTCACCGCGGCGATTCCGAGGGAGCCGGGACTCGGCGGGGTGGACGGTGTCGCAACGCTCGTCAAGGTCGACGGCTGGGTCACGGTGGAATCCTTCCTGGTTGTCGACTTCGGCTGGGCTGTGGAAGCTGTCGCCGCCCGGGGCGGCTTGGTCAACGTCACTTCGGTAGGAGAAAAGGACAGTACATCCTTCGATCCGGCCGGCCGGACCCGCAGGAAGTCTCCTACGGATGGATCATCGAGTTCGATCACCTTTCCCGATCGTCCCGCCGGCACGCCCACCGCGGCAGCGGTGAACCACACCATCGGCGGTCGGCCGTCGGCAATGTCCGTGGCGATCTGCTGAATCTCAGTGTCCGACAAGGGCTGTGGTTTGGTTCTGGGCGAGGGCATGGTGACTCCGAGCGAATTCGTGGATGGCTGCGTGCACAGATGATGCCGCACGCCACCGACAGATTTGCAAGCTGCTACCAAATCGACTCAGCGAAACGCCCGAGCCGCAGATCCAGCGAACCCTTGGCTACACCAAGAAATCCCGTGCCGACGCTACCGTCCCGTCGGCGCCCGCAAGGCCGGGAACCAGATATCGGCGAGGACGGCGGCGGCCTGATCGGCGGTGACATCGATGGTGCCCTGCATGGCCCAGCGGGTGAAGAAACGTTCGAGTTGGGCGACAAGGAGTTCCACGCGTAGGCGGGCCTCGTCCTGGCGGTCGGCGGGCCAGCGCGCGAGATAGGACGTCATCGCGTTGGGCAGGGCCAGGATGCCCTGGCGCGCGATTTCACGGAATTCCGGTTCGAGTGCGGTGGCCTCGTCCCATGCCGGCAGCAGGTCTTTGTACTCCTGGAACCAGCCGATGGCGCGGGTCATCCAGCCGACGAACGCGGCGCGCGAGCCGGTGTCGAGGACCCGATCCAGGTCCTCGTAGAAGTGCAGCGCACTCGGGGCGGTGCTCTGTTCGGCGACCGCGCGCAGCACCTCGAGCTTGCTGGCGAAGTGCAGATAGAAGGTGGCGCGGCTGCAACCGACGGCGGCAGCGATGTCGTCGACCCGGACCGCCGCGTAGCCCTGAGTGCTGAACAGGTTCTTCGCACCCTCGAGCAGCTTGGCTCTGGTCTGCAGTTTCTGTTCGTCCCGCAGGCTGATTCCGGCCTGTTTCGACTTCGTTGGCATGTGTGCGGCTACCTCGTGTCGGTCGGAAACTATTGCTGACGTGCGACTTCCGGTGAGCAAGTGTACGTCCGGCCGAGGCCGGCCGCCGCTGGCGACTGCTTGCAGGTCGCTCGAACAACCAGCTCTCGCTAGACATACTGTCATTCACTAGACACACAGTCTACTCAGTGTTACTTTGTTGTCTACGTCACTACGGAGCCCCACGGCTCCGGATACTCGCCCGCCGTGTCCGGCGCCACCGCGAGCCGTGACGGCAGCTTCGGATGAGGACTACTGAATTGACTCCACGCACGCTTCCCAGGGTCTGCGTCATCGGCGCGGGACCGTCGGGCATCACTACCGCCAAACGCCTACAGGACTTCGACATCCCGTTCGACCTCTTCGAGGCCTCCGACGAGGTGGGCGGCAACTGGTACTTCAAGAACCCCAATGGCATGTCGGCGTGCTACCAGAGCCTGCATATCGATACGTCCAAGTGGCGCTTGGCCTTCGAGGACTATCCGGTACCCGAGGGCTGGCCGGATTTTCCGCACCACTCGCAGCTGTTCCAGTACTTCAAGGACTATGTCGATCATTTCGGCTTCCGCGACAAGATCCTGTTCAACACCAAGGTGACCGGCGCCGAACGGCAACCCGACGGTCGCTGGCTGGTGACGTCCAACGACGGCCGCACCCGCGACTACGACGCCCTGATCGTGTGCAATGGGCACCACTGGGATCCCAACATCCCCGACTACCCCGGTGAGTTCGACGGCGTACTGATCCACAGTCACGCCTACAACGATCCGTTCGATCCGGTGGACATGCGCGGCAAGAAGGTCGTGGTCGTCGGCATGGGCAATTCCGGCCTCGACATCGCCTCAGAGCTGTCCCAACGCTTCATAGCCGAGCGGCTGACCGTGTCCGCGCGGCGCGGTGTGTGGGTGCTGCCGAAGTACGTCAACGGCAAGGTAGGCGACAGGCAATCGGTGCCGCCGTGGATTCCACGCAAAGTGAGCATGAAGCTCAAGCAGCGGTTCGTCCGAAAATTCCGTGGCGACATGGAGTTCTACGGGCTGCCGAAACCCGATCACAAGCCGTTCGAGGCACACCCGTCGGCCAGTGAGGAGTTCCTGCACCGGGCGGGCTGCGGCGACATCGCCTTCAAGCCCGCCATCACCGCGCTGGAGGGCAAGCGGGTGCGCTTCGCCGACGGCAGCACCGAAGAGGTGGACGTGATCGTGTGCGCGACCGGCTATCACATCAGCTTCCCGTTCTTCTCGGATCCAGAACTGGTGCCCGACAGCGGCAATCGCATCCCGCTGTTCAAGCAGATGATGAAGCCGGGTGTCGACAATCTGTTCTATATGGGCCTGGCGCAGCCGCTGCCGACCCTGGTGAACTTCGCCGAGCAGCAGAGCAAGCTCGTCGCCGCCTACCTGACCGGCGCATACCTCCCGCCGCCGGAGCCGGAGATGAACGAGGTGATCCGCACCGCCGAGGAGCGGCGCAGCGGTCGCTACTACGACTCGCCGCGACACACCATCCAGATCGAGTTCGAGGCCTATGTACGCGATATGACGCGCGAAATGGCCAGTGGCGCAAAGCGAGCCGCCGCGACGGGCAACGCCCTTCCGGTGCCGGCCCGAGTGCTCGAGAACGTGTGAGGCGGCGATGACAACGACGATGGGATGCTGCGCCGACCGTTTCGAGGCCGTGCGACAGGAACTGGAGAACCAGCTCGCCTCGGGCGAGGAGTTGGGTGCCTCGATCTGTGTGACGATCGACGGTGAACCGGTCGTCGACATCTGGGGCGGGCACCGCGATATCGAGCGCACGACGCCGTGGACCGAGGACACCCTGGTCAATGTCTTCTCCATCAGCAAAACCATGACCGCACTTTCCGCTCTGCTGCTCGTCGACCGCGGCGAGCTGGATGTGCAGCAGAAGGTGGCGCACTACTGGCCGGAGTTCGCCGCGAACGGCAAGGGCGATATCGAGATTCGCCATCTACTCGGGCACACCTCCGGCGTCTCGGGCTGGCAGCGGCCGATCGAACTCGCCGATATCTACGACACCGAGGCGGCCAGCGCCCGGCTCGCGACCCAACCGCCGTGGTGGGAGCCGGGCACCGCTTCCGGCTATCACGCACTGAACTACGGGCACCTGATCGGCGAGGTGATTCGCCGCATCACCGGCCGCACCCTCGGGCAGTTCTTCGCCGAGGAGCTCGCCGGGCCGCTGGACGCCGACTTCCATATCGGCACCGGCCCCGAGCACCACCACCGCATCGCACCGTTGGTGCCGCCGCCGCTGCTGGAATTCGATATGGCCTCGCTCGATCAGGAGAGCATTCTGGTCAAGACGCTTACCAGCCCTCTCCTCGATATCCCTGAGGCCAATGGCGCCGCGTGGCGGCAGGCCGAGATCGGTGCGGTGAACGGCCACGGCAACGCTCATTCGGTGGCGAAAGTTCAGTCGCTGGTCTCCTGCGGCGGCGAGCTGAACGGCCGAAGGCTGTTGTCCGAGAAGACGATCGACCTGATCTTCGAGCAACAGTCCGATGGTGCCGATCTGGCGCTGCTGCTCCCGCTTCGCTTCGGTATGGGCTACGGTCTGCCGCAGCCGCAGACCGCACCGGAGGTCCCCGACGGCCGTGTCTGCTGGTGGGCCGGATTCGGCGGCGCCATCGTCGTCAACGATCTGGAGCATCGAGTCACCTTCGCCTACACCATGAACAAGATGGCGGCCGGACTGATCGGCTCCGACCGCGCGGACGCCTACCTGCGGTCGGTGTTCTCGGTAGTACGGGGAGATCGCTCATGATGCGGGCACTACAACTCACCGATCCCGGTGTGCTCGAACTGCGTAAAGTTCCGGTCCCCGAGATCGGTCCCACCGATCTGCTGCTGCGCGTCGGTGCGGCGGGCATATGTCACTCCGATCTGCATGTGCTGCATATCCCGTTCAAAATGCGTGAGGAACCACTCACCCTGGGACACGAGGTCGCGGGCACTATCGAAGCCGTCGGCAGTGCTGTCGACGGCTGCGTGGCCGGTGCGCGCGGGATCGTCTATCTGTGCTGGTCGTGCGGCGTGTGCCGGGAGTGTGTGAGCGGCAACGAGAATGTCTGCCTCGCCGCCGGTCGCACCGCGATGCCGCCCTGCCCCGGCCTGGGACCCGACGGTGGGATGGCCGAGTACATCAGGATTCCGGCCACCTCCTTCGTGCCGATCGGCGACCTGGACTTCCTCCAGGCCGCACCGCTGGCCGACGCCGCACTGTCGAGTTATCACGCGATCAACGGTGCGCGTGAGCAGCTGCGGCCGGGATCGGTCGCGGTGGTCATCGGTATCGGCGGGCTCGGCCACGTTGCGGTGCAGATCCTTGCCGCGACCAGCGCGGCGCACGTGATCGCGGTCGACGTCAGCACGGACAAGCTCGACCTCGCCGCCCGCTGCGGAGCGGCCGAAGGTCTACTCGGTGGACCGGACACCGCGCGCGAGATTCTCGACCGCACCGAAGGTCGCGGCGCCGACGCGGTATTCGACTTCGTCGGTACCGACCAAACCGCGACATTGGCCGTGGAATCGGTGGCGCCCAACGGCGCCTACCGCATGATCGGCCTCGGCGGTGGCGCACCGGAAATCACCGCGGGTCCGGCGGGTGGACCGGGGTGGCCATGGGGCGCATCGATCCGAAAGTCCTACGGCGGCACCAAATCCGACCTGATCAACTCCATCGCCCTGGCGCAGGCGGGCAAACTCGAGGTCGAAGTCGAACGCTATGACCTTGCCGACGGCCGCGCGGCACTCGACCGCCTGGAACGCGGGCTGGTCACCGGCCGCGCTGTTCTGGTGCCGTAGGCAGTTAACGCTTCCCTTGCTTGAAGGCAGGAGATTTCCAGCTCAGACCGCAACCGAACCACCCACCCGAGGGAGGTGATCCGCTTGTCTCACGTCGTCGACACTGATGTGGCCGCGTTCTGCCCCAACACCACCGACAAACTCTCCTGACCCAACCCCTGAAAGGAGGATGGCGCTTCCCCTCCCCCGCGAACGAGGGAGTAACCGCGCCAAACACCCTATGACACAGCCTATGGACCTGCAGGCCATGGCGGCCGCCGCAATCGCTCGGCTGACCGGACCCGGCGGGCAGTTCGAGATGGTGGTCGAAGAGGTGCTCGGCGCACCGATGCCGGTGATGCGGCATCGCGGCCGCTCGCTCGGCGACGTGCTCGAGGCATCCATCGGGTTGGCCGACCGCGAATATCTGGTCACCGAGGACCGCCGGATGTCCTATGCCGAGCACGCGGACGCGGTCGGCGCGCTGGCCCGCGCGCTGCGGGATCGGCATGGCGTCGGAAAGGGCGACCGGATCGGCATTTTGGCGGCGAACACCCCGGAATGGGTGGTGGCGTTCTGGGCGGCGCAATGCCTCGGTGCTATCGCGGTGGGGTACAACGCCTGGTGGGCTCCTCGCGAAATCGCCTACGGCGTCGACCACACCCGTCCCGCCGTGTTGATCGTCGACGCGAAGCGGGCGGCGCAGGTGGCGGAGCTGGGTATCGATGTCCCGGTGCTGACCATGGAGCAGGACCTACCCGCCCTGATCGCCGAATTCGACGACGGCGAACTGCCTCGCACGCCGGTGGCCGAGGACGACCCGGCGGTCATCCTCTACACCAGCGGCACAAGCGGACGACCGAAGGGTGCGGTGCACACGCAACGAAACCTGTTGGCGGTCATCGACTATCACAAATTCAACGATGCGCTGGCCGCGGCGTTTCAAGGCCGCACCGACGACGGCAGCCCGAAGGGCAGGCGGTTCCTGCTCACCTCGCCGCTTTTTCACATCGCCAGCCTGCACAACCTGGTGATACCGCGGATGGTGACCGGCGATACCACCGTCATACACCAGGGGTCGTTCGACGCGGATCGGGTGCTGCGCCTGGTCGAACGGGAGCACATCACCAACTGGGGCGCGATGCCGACCATGGCCAGCCGGATGCTCGAAACCGATCTGTCCCACTACGATCTGTCCTCGCTGACGTCGTTGTCGCTCAACTCGGCGCCGTCCTCGGCCGCCCTGCAACAGCGACTGCGCGACCAACTTCCCGTGGCGAAGAACGCGCTGGTGACCAGCTATGGCCTCACCGAATGCAGCACCGCCGCTACGCTCGCCGCGCCCGCCGAGCTCGCCGCGTTCCCGGATACCGTCGGCCGCCCCGTCATCGGGGTCAGCATCGAGATACGTGACGCCGCGGGCAATGCCGTCCCCGAGGGCACCGAGGGCGAGATCTGTGTGCGCAGCCCCTATGTGATGCTCGGCTACTGGGAAGACGATGCCGCGACAGCCGCCGCCATCACCCCTGACCGCTGGCTGCGCACCGGCGATATCGGGGTCGAGGAGCAGGGCCGACTTCGCTTGTCCGGCAGGCGTTCCGATCTCATCCTGCGCGGCGGCGAGAACGTCTATCCCACCGAGATCGAGCAGTGCCTCGAGGAACACCCCGCGGTGCGCGAATGCGCCGTCGTCGGTGTGCCCGACGACGATCTCGGCCAGCAGGTCGCCGCGCTGGTCGTCGTCGACGAGGACACCGCGACAACCGAACAGGAGCTGCTCGCGTTCGCCGAAGAGCGGCTTGCCTATTTCAAGGTGCCCGCTCGCTGGCGGCTCACCACCACCGCACTGCCACGCAATGCGACCGGCAAGGTCATGCGCACCGGTATCGAGGTTTGAGAAAACATGTACGACACCATCATCAAGGGCGGGCGCTGGTTCGACGGCGCGGCTTCGCCCTCCGCGGTCCGCCACCTCGGCATCCGTGACGGTCGGATCGCCGTCGTCTCGATCGAGCCGCTCGATGAAACCGACTGTCCGACCGTCATCGATGCCGCCGGGAAATGGGTGATTCCCGGGATGATCGACATCCATACGCATTACGACGTCGAGGTGCTGCAGACCCCGGCGCTGCCGGAATCGGTCCGCCACGGCGTCACCACCGTGCTGCTCGGCTCGTGCTCGCTGTCGACGGTGCACGTCGACGCTTCCGATGCCGGTGATCTGTTCGGCCGCGTCGAAGCCATTCCACGCAAGCACGTGATCGAGGCCGTCACCGAAACCAAGACCTGGACCTCGGCGCACGAGTTCGTCGACGCGTTGGAGGCGCTGCCGCTCGGCCCGAACCTCGCCGCGTTCATCGGACATTCGGATATCCGCGCCGCGCAGCTGGGTCTGGAACGATCCACCAGCAAAGACATTCGCCCCACCGACGCCGAGCTCGATGCCATGGCGGCGAAGCTCAGCGAGGCGCTGGATGCGGGCTTCGTCGGTATGTCCTCACAGCAACTGCTGTTCGACAAGCTCGACGGCGACGTGTGTCGCTCACGCACCCTGCCCTCGACCTATGCGTCCGCTCGGGAACGGCGCAGGCTCAACGCGATTCTGCGGCGTCGCGGTCGCGCACTGCAGGGCGGGCCCGATGTCGCACGGCCACAAAGCCTGGTCGCCATGGCGGCCAGCAGCGTCGGGATCTTCCGCAAGCCGCTGAAGGTGAGCCTGCTGTCCGCGGCCGACATCAAGGCCATTCCCGCGGTGGCACATATCTTTCCGTTGATCGCCCGGGTGCTCAACGCACTGGGCGGTGACTTCCGGTGGCAGCATCTGCCGGTGCCGTTCGAGGTCTACTCCGACGGGATCGATCTGCCGGTCTTCGAGGAATTCGGTTCGGGTGCGGCCGCACTGCATCTGGCCGACCAGCTGGAGGAGCGCAGGGAACTGCTGCGCGACGAAAGCTACCGCCGCAGCTTCCGCAAGGACTACGACAAGAAGTTCGGCCCACGGGTCTGGCATCGCGACTTCTTCGACGCCGAGATCGTCGAATGCCCGGATCCGGCCGTGCTCGGTAAGACCTTCGGCCAGGTCGGTGTCGACCGGGGTGGACTGCACCCGGTCGACGCCTTCCTCGACCTCGTCGTCGAACACGGCAGCAAGGTTCGGTGGCGGACTACCATTTCCAACCATCGACCGGCGGTCTTGGACAGGTTCGCCGCCGATCCCGGTGTGCAGCTGGGCTTCTCCGATGCAGGCGCACATCTGCGCAATATGGCGTTCTACAACTTCGGCCTGCGGTTCCTCCGCCGAGTTCATGATGCCGAGCGCGCAGGTCAGCCGATCCTGTCGCTGGAACGCGCCGTGCATCGCATCACCGGCGAACTCGCCGACTGGTACGGCATCGACGCTGGCCATCTGCGCACCGGCGACCGCGCCGACCTGGTCGTGATCGATCCCGAACATCTCGACGACACCACCGACGCCTATGCCGAAGCGCCGATCGCCCAGTTCGACAACTTGTCGCGCATGGTCAACCGCAATGACGCCACAGTCGCCGCGGTGCTGGTCGGCGGCGAATACGTGTTCGGCAACGGCGAATCCGCACCCGTGCTCGGCACCCGCCGGACCGGCCGCTTCTTGCGGGCAGGCGCGAACGACAGCTGAGCACTCGACCGCCGCGAGTCTGTTTTGCCCGAAGCTCGTCCTGATCCGCGCAGCGGGGCGTCAATTCACGCTCGCGGTAGCCGAATTCGAGCTATCTTTATCTATAACCGGCGTTCACACTCTGTTCGCCCGCCCACTCGCAAGGAGGCGACGTGGAGACATTCGTGCATCAGGGCCGGTCTGTGGCCTTCGACCGAGTAGGTAGCGGTCCGCCGATTGTCCTGCTGCACAACGCAGGCACCCAACGTCACATCTGGGACGATCAGATCGCGGTACTGCGCCGTGACCACGAAGTCTTCGCACTCGACCTGCCCGGTTACGGGGAATCCGACCAGCCCGCCGACGGCTACCAGCTCGACAGCTACGTCAGCATGCTCGGCGCTTTCCTCGACGCACACCTCCGCACGGACGTCGTCCTGGTCGGCAACTGCCTCGGCGCGGCCACCGCGCTGCGCTACACGATGGCGCACCCCACCGGAGTCCGCGCGCTGGTCTTGATCAACCCGCTGACCTGGAACACCGTCCGCGCCGGCCGCCAGAGCGCGTTGGCATGGGTCGATGCCCGACTCCCCCTCGCTCCCGTGGCGCGCCGACTCGCGCTGCCCGACATGATCGTCTCCCGGATCATCGCCGACCAGCTCGGCGCCCGCGGCCGACGCCAGAAACTGCACCGGTCACCGCGGCTGCGTGCCCACTGGTCCGACCGCGGCCGCCTCCAAGCTCTCCACGGCCTGGTCCAGGACTTCCCCACCTTCATCGGCCTCGACACCTTCACTCCGCCCCCGGACTTCCCGCCGATCTGCACCATCTGGGGCAAGCAGAACCGCATCCTCTCCGCTCGCGCAGGCGCCCGCCTCAACCACACCCTGCGCCCGCACACCGAAGTCGAGCTCTCCGACTGCGGCCACCTCCCCATGGTCGAAGACCCCGCGACCGTGACAACAACGATCACGTCGTTTCTCGCCACGGCTCAGCCGCGCCCATCCAGGTTGACGCGACCGGCCGAATAGCCCTCGAGACCGCTCGATCCAACCGCAGAACCACTGCCCTTTCACAGACCCGATAACTGCCCCAGCGAGTACCTCGGTAACTTCCCGGCTATCTCCGCGAGCTGATTTACACTCGAACCGCCTGCCGACTTTCATCGCACCCAGTGGTGCACTGCACATGCGGAGAGGCAGGCTAGCTGGTGTTGTTTGATGACATATGTTGCGGGAACCCGGTCGATAAGCCATCGAGAAAGGGTTTGATGCTATGTTGCTGCGCCGACTTGCCCGACCGCTGCTTGCGGCCTCCTTTGTCGCCGACGGAGTCGACACCCTGATGCATCCGGAATCACGCGCTAAGGCGGCCTCTGCGCTCGTGCAGCAAGGCGAGCAGCGGCTCCCGGACAATCTCGCCGCGAAATTGCCGTCGGATACCGCCATGGTGGTCCGGGTCAATGCCATAGCGCAGGTGTCGGGAGGCGTGCTGTTGGCGCTCGGCAAGATGCCGAGGCTCGCATCCGTTGTGCTTGCCGCGACCGTGATTCCCGCGACAGTCACCGAACAGGACTTCTGGGCCGAGCAGGACCCAGGGCGCAAGGCCGCTAAACGAAATGCGTTTCTGAAGGATATGGGCCTGCTCGGGGGTTTGATGATCGCGGCCGCCGACACGGCGGGCAAGCCGTCGCTCGGGTGGCGCGGCAGGCGGGCTGCCCACAGTGCGGCCGCCGCGGTATCCGCGACGCTGCCCTTCGGTGCGGCCGACAGCGCGACGGGTGAGGCGCTGCGTCAGCACGCGTACGAGGCCGCCGATCGCGCACGCACGCTGAGCGGAATCGCCGCGGTGAAGGGGTCTGAGGTCGCGGAGGTCGCGCAGCAGCACGGCTCCGAGTGGGCCGACGTCGCGAAAGAGCGTGGCGCCGAACTGGCCGAGGTCGCCAAGGAACACGGGGCGGATTGGGCGGAGATCGCTAAAGAGCACGGTTCGGAATGGGCCGAGATCGCCAAACACCGAGCCGCGATTCTCGCCGATATGGCCCGACGCCGTGGCGTAGAACTGGCCGAGGTTGCCAAAGAACGCGCACCCGAACTCGCCGAGACCGCCCGGCGGCGCGGTTCGGATTGGGCCGAGGTTGCCAAAGAACGCGCACCCGAGCTCGCCGAGACCGCCCGGCGGCGCGGTTCGGATTGGGCGGAGATCGCCAAGGAACGTGGACCCGAACTCGCCGCGAACGCACGTGAACGTGGCGTACATATCGCCGAGGCAGCCCGTGATCGTGTCGAGGCACGGCGCGGCTGAGTCCGGCGGGACGCTACGCCGTCGCTTCGTATCCTTCGGCGAGTGCGGCATCGAGCGAGCCGACACAATGCAAGCTGGCGGACAGGCCGGTGATCTCGATGACGCGACTGACGCTGCGCCCTGTCGTGATCAAAAACACTCGGCGAGCGGACTTTTCGGCCTCCGCCTGTACCTCGATCAACGCGGTCACCCCCGCAGCGGCGAAGAAGGTCACCGGCGACAGGTCGACCACCATGGTGGACGCCTGAAAACCGAAGGCACGCACCAGGTTCTCCCGCAGTGTCGGTGCGGTGCACAGGTCGATTTCGCCGGCCACCTCGATCAGTGTCACATCGCCGCGTGGACGGCTCACACAGAACTGGATCACGCCACTTCCGCCGGTGGCACAAACAGCGGTGCACTCAACAACATTCACACAATGCGTGGACATGGGCTGGCTCCTGAGACCCGTCACCTACGCGGGGACAGACCTGTCTCTCTAGTGAAGCAGGATCGCACAGCTCTGTACAGAGATAGAGTATGACTATGTCTGCCAGCAACGACCCAGTTGTCGGCGCTCGCGAGCGAATTCTGGCCACTGCCTACGAATTGTTCACTCGACGCGGTATTCGAGATGTCGGCATCGACGAAGTGATCGCCAGGGCCAGTATCGCGAAAGCCACTTTGTACCGCCATTTTCGGACAAAAGACGACCTGGTCATCGCCGTACTCGAGCGCCGTGAGCAACTGTGGACCTTCGGCTTCGTCGAGCATCGATCGCACCTGCTCGGTACCACCGCGGAAGAGCGTTTGCTGGCCATTTTCGACGTCTTCGACGAATGGTTTGCTACCGCGGATTTCGAGGCGTGCACCTTCATCAATGTCCTGGTGGAAATGGGCCCGAGCCATCCCGCAGGTCTGGCCAGCATCGAGCATCTCGACCGGATTCGTGGCGTCGTGCGCGCCAGAGCGGTCGAAGCCGGTCTGCGGGATCCGGAGGAGTTCGCGCATTCCTGGCACATCCTGATGAAGGGCTCCATCGTCGCCGCGACCGAAGGCGATCGCGGCGCCGCCCGCCGCGCTCAGCGGATGGCGGCCGCCTTGATCGATCGATATCGGGCCGATGCGGCTTAGTAGCCACTGAATTCGAAGGTCGCCACCACCGGGGCGTGATCGGACTCCGGGTATTTGATATCGGTGGCGAAGGCGCCGGATTCGTCGTGCAGCACCTCGTTGTGGATCTCCGTACCTCGGTAGTGGGCAAGCAGATTGCGGGTGACCAGGATGTGGTCGAGCATCTGCCCCCTGCCGTGATGGAACAGCGAATACCGGGCAGGCTCGGGAATGGTGTTCTCGACCGGCACCAGCACCCGACCGGCCAACGCGCCGTTGCCGGTCTCCTCGACATCACCCCGGATGGCGACCAACGGCACCTCGTCGGCGGTGGCGTTGAAATCGCCGGCCACCACGATGCGCGCCCCCGAATCCTGGTCGAGGATCGAATCGACCAGCCGCCGCACTTCCACGGCCTGACTCATCCGCTTCATCGACGAGATGAACGAGCCCTCAGCCACCGCGTCGGCGCTGCGCCAGGTGAAGTCGTCGACCTTCTGGCCCGGAATGTTGCTGGGCAGCTTCGATTTCAGATGCACCACGATCACGTGCAGCGGCGCGCCTTGAAGATCGAGTTCCACGTGCAGTATCGGTCGCTCCAACAAAATCGGCACGGGTTGCGGCGCGGGCGGATTCGCAGTCAGGATCTGGTACATCGGCGGCGCGATCAGCGTGTTCAACAGCTGAGCCCGCGCCATCACCGGCAATGAGGTGACCACCACCAGATTTCGTTGATCGAACACCTGCCCGTTGGGATCCCGTGTCGATACGACATTCGCCCCCGCCTGCTTGGTCCCCGCGAGCAGTTCCGCCAGGGCGAGCAGTGCCCGCGGCTGCCCCGCACGCTCTTGGCCGTGCACCTCTTGCAGACACAGCACATCGGCCTGCAGCCGCTCGATCTGCGGCCGCATCACCGTTATCCGTTCCGCCAGTGACGGCCGGACATTCGGCGGCACCTCATCGAAGTTTTCCAGATTGAATGTGGCGATACGCAGGGTAACCATCTTATGCACCGATCTTCAGGCCCCGACAACGAACTGTTGACCATGGTCCTCCGCCCGCCACTCGGAATCCTGAGTACCGACTACTCGAAATCCCAGTTCGAGACCTCGGGCCTGCTCGACGTTCGGTAGGTGTGGGGAACTTCGGTGTTCCCGTGGACGACAATCTTGGCGTGGAGTGCAAGGTATGCCGGACAGCGGTGTCGGCTCGGATCGATGGCGAACGTGAACCCGTTCCCGCGGCGCGGGTGGACGAGCACCTGGAGCAGTGCGCCGAGTGCTGCTCCTGGTACATCGCGGCCGTCGAGACCTCGCAGTTGCTACGCGGCGGCTTCGCATACACCCCCGATCTCACCGACGCGATCTTCGCCGCCGCCGACCTCGACCGGCTGCGGCAGTCGATCGGGTCCGCGGCGGCCGACCGGTTCGCATCGTGGCGCACCGCGCTGACCTCCTCCCGCACAGCGTGGACCCGGCTGCTGCTCGGCTTACTCGGCGCTGTGCAGTGTGGCCTCGCGATCAGTCAGGCCGCGGGCTTCGACTTCGGTATGAGCCACCAGCACGGCAGTGAAATGACCAGGCACCTGCTGAACGAGAGCACCGCATGGAGTCTCGCGATCGGCATCGGATTCATCTATTGCGCGCTGCGGCCACACGCCACCGCCGGCGTCCTGCCGGTGCTCGGTGTGCTGGTAGTGGCACTGACGGCGTTCGCCATCGGCGATCTGACCTCAGGGGTCGTACCGATCTCCCGCGTCCTCTCCCACGGTGTCCTTGTCGTCGCGCTCGTTCTGGTCGTGGTCGTGCACCGCGCCCGCCGACCCGAAGCCTCACCGCCGTCGCGCACTAGCCGCACCGTGCCCACCGAACTCGTCCTGCCGCCCGGCGCCCAGTTCGGCCGCCGCACCGGCCACCTCGGATCGACCCAAGATCCTGCCGCCTGACCGAACGGAATCATGAGTACTGACGTCGCTTTTCCGGAATCCGTCACCCGCACCGAAACCACCACCCGCATCTCGCTCGCCGTCTCCGGTATGAGCTGCGCGGCCTGCGCGACCCGGGTGGAGCGCAAGCTCAACAAGGTGACCGGGGTGACCGCCTCGGTGAACTACGCGACCGGCGTGGCGACTATCGATGCCACCGACAATGTGACGGCCGAACAACTGTGCGCCGACGTCGAATCGGCCGGTTACGGCGCGGAACCGGTTGTCGCACACACGGGCCGGGTCGATTCGGCTCCCGAAGACGCCGCCGTCGGTGATCTGTTCCGCCGCTTGGTCGTCGCGCTACTGCTGTTCTTCCCCCTGGCCGACCTGTCGGTGATGTTCGCGACCGTGCCCGCCACCCGAATCCCCGGCTGGCAGGCGATTCTGACGGTGCTGGCGTTGCCGGTGGTGGTGTGGTCGGCGGCGCCGTTCCACCGGCGTGCCTTCCATGGCGCGAAAAACCTTGCCGCGAGCATGGACACGCTGGTCTCGGTGGGTGTTATCACCGCGACGCTGTGGTCGCTGGACACCATGTTCCTGCATCAGGACCGACCGCAGCCTGCACCGGGCGGTGTGTGGGACGCGATCTGGTCCAGCGACTCCATCTACCTCGAAGTCGCCGCGGGCGTCACCGCATTCGTCCTCGCCGGTAGGTATTTCGAGGCCAAGGCCAAGCGTTCGGCGGGCAGCGCGCTGCGGGCGCTCGCCGCCCTCGGCGCCCGCGAGGTCACCGTGCTGACCCGCGGCGATCGCGAAATGCGGGTTCCGATCGACGAACTCGTCGAAGGGCAGCGGTTCGTCGTACGCCCCGGCGAGACCATCGCGACCGACGGCCTCGTGGTGTCCGGCGAATCCAGCGTCGACGCCGGCGCGATGACCGGCGAATCCATCCCGGTGGATGTGACACCCGGGATGGAGGTGATCGGCGGCACCACCGCGTTGACCGGACGGTTGATCGTGGAAGCCGCCGCGGTGGGCGCGGATACGAAGCTGTCGGGAATGATCCGGCTGGTCGAGCAGGCACAGACCGGGAAGGCACGCATGCAGCGCGTGGCCGACCGGGTGTCGTCGGTGTTCGTGCCCTTCGTTTTCGCGGTAGCCGCAAGCACCTTCGTGACCTGGCTGCTGACCGGCACGGGCACAGAAAAGGCCGCGGCAGCGGCACTGGCGGTGCTGGTCGTCGCGTGCCCGTGCGCGCTGGGGCTGGCGATTCCGACAGCATTGATGGTGGCGTCCGGACGCGGCGCGCAGCTCGGCATCTTCATCAAAGGCCATCAGGCGCTCGAGGCCACGCGGGACGTGGACACCGTGGTGCTCGACAAGACCGGCACCGTCACCAACGGCGCTATGAGCGTTGTCGCGGTGACCGTGGACAGCGCGCCGACCGCGAACGCCGCAATGACTGCGAGCGCACCGACTGTGCACGATGGGACGGCTGCGAGCGGCGCGATGACACTGGGTGGCCCCGTGTCCGTCAACGGCGCAATGACCGAATCCGACGTGCTGCGGCTGGCCGGTGCGGTCGAGGCGGCCTCCGAGCACGCCGTCGCGGCGGCCGTCACCAGGTATGCGCGGGAGCTGCTCGGCGAGCTGCCCGAGGTCGAATCCTTCACGGCACTACCAGGATTGGGCGCCCGCGGCCGCGTCGAGGGCAAGGCGGTGTCGGTCGGCCGGCCGCGGCTGCTGAACCAGCAGGGCGTGACAGTTCCCCCGTCGTTGAATCGTGTGGTGCGACAACAGCAGCGGGCTGGACGCACGGCGGTCCTCGTCGTCGTCGACGGCGTCGCATGCGCCGTGATCGCGGTGGCCGACACCGTCAAGGACTCGGCCGCGGAGGCCGTCGCCCGGCTGCATCGGCTCGGACTGCGCACCATGATGTTCACCGGCGACAACGCCTACGCCGCGCAGTCGGTTGCCGACGATATCGGCATCGATGAGGTTGTCGCCGAACTACTTCCGGAGGGCAAGGTCGAACTGATCGCCCGCCTGCAGGAACAGGGCCACCGCGTCGCCATGGTGGGCGACGGCATCAACGACGGCGCCGCCCTCGCCACCGCCGACCTAGGCATGGCGATCGGCGCGGGCACCGACGTCGCCATCGCCGCCGCCGATGTCATCCTGGTCCGCGACGACCTCGGCGCCGTAGCCGACGCCATCGAACTGGCCCACGCCACCCTGCGCACCATCAAAGGCAACCTCGTGTGGGCCTTCGGCTACAACGTGGTCGCTATCCCCGTCGCCGCCCTCGGCTACCTGAACCCCCTCATCGCCGGTGCGTCCATGGCATTTTCGTCATTCTTCGTAGTCTCCAACAGCCTCCGCCTGCGTCGAGCCCACTTTCGACACTGAAACACAGGCGCGGCAACGAGTTCCGCGACTCAGCGGCGGGAGGCGGCCAGCTTCTCCAGCATCGCGTTGTAGGCGGCTAGGTCGGAATCTCCGTACTCGTCGTCCTTGCGGTCGGTGCGTACGGCGGTGCGGCGGTCCTGCGCCATCCATTGCGACAGCAGGGCGCCGACCACGAGCAAAATCGGGACTTCGCCTGATACCCAGGCGATTGCGCCGCCTATCCGTTGGTCCGACAGCAGATCGGCGTGCCATGGTAGATCGAGTTGGTTGTAGAAACGCTCGCCGATCACCGTGTTCATCGACATCACCGCGACACCGAAGAAGGCGTGGAAAGGCATGACGGCGAACAGCATTCCCAGTCTGCCCAGATGCGGCAGTCTGCGCGGGCCTGGGTCGATGCCGATGATGCCCCAATAGAACAGGTAACCGATGATCAGGAAGTGCACGTTCATCAGCACGTGTCCCCAGTGGAATCGGATCAGGTTCTCGAACAGCGGCGTGAAATACAGCCCATAGAGCGAGACGACGAACGCGGCGATCGCCGTGGCCGGGTGGGCGACTACCGCGGTCGGGCGCGAATGCAGGATCCGCAGCACCCATTCGCGCACACCGGGAATCTCGTCTCGACCCGCCGCGGGCACGGCGCGCAGCAGCAGCGTCACCGGAGCGCCGAGCACCAGCAGTACCGGCACGAACATATTCAACGCCATGTGCGTGATCATGTGCATGCTGAACATGGCGTAGCCGTAGGAGCCGATGCCCGATGACGTCGCAATCAGCAGGGCCACACAGCCACTCACCCAGGACAGCGCACGCCAACGCGACCAGTCGTCGCCACGCCGTCGCAATCGCAGCGCGCCTGCGGCGTACACGGCGATGCCGGCGACGGCCGCGGTGCCGAGCACGATGTCGAAGCGCCACAACGTCATCAGCCGGACCACGTCCGGCCGTTGCGGCAGGTCGAACCCGATGAACACCTCTTGCGCGGTAAACGTGCGGTCGGCGAACGCGGGCGCGGGCTGGACGGCCATGGCCACCAACGCCGTCATCGCTGTCGCGGACAGCGCTGCGACGCAGGCGAATAGGAACGCTATTCGGCCCCGAACATCGCGTTTCGCCACGGCGATCTGCCACAACACCATCCCGATTCCGATCGCCAGTGCCGCCGTCAGCAGCATGAGCCGCCCGTACCCTGTCGACAGCACCATCGACCACGGCAGCAGCAACGCGGCGAGCACCAACCCACTGAACACCGCCGCCACCAGGCACAGCCACGCGATCGCCACGCAGCGCCGTATCGCGGTCTCGAGGTGGGATCCGTTGCGCCGCACATGCGCCGTGACACACCAGGCCGAACCGGGCAGTATCGACGCCGCGATCTGGAAGACGATCATCGCGCCGGTGGCGAAGTCGTGGTCGGGCCCTTCCCCCGCATTACCGACCAGCGCAGGCGGCAAGACGGCGAGGGCAGCCAACGCTGTCCATGCCGCCAAACCGGTCCAGGACAATGTCAATCGAGTGGCAAGGGTCAAGACACCGGCACACGCCGCCACGGCGATCCATGCCTTCGGTTTCTCACTCGCATCGATCAGCGCGCCGAGCGCGCCGAGCCGAAAGACCGCCGACGTCGACAAACCCGCCGCGTTGCCCGCGGTGACCGGGATCAGCAGCAACGCCGACACCAACCACACCGCGGCCGCCCGCTCGGCGACCCGGACTCCGGCATAGCCATCGACGTCGACACGACCACGCGCGGTGACGGCGGTGCAGCACACCGCGTAGACCAGGGACCCGAGCGTCGCCGCGCCCGCCAGCGCGGCCACCACTCGCAGCACCACATACCCGAGCACAGCCCCGATACCGGGGTAGGCGGTGCCCGCTTCTCGATAGGGCATATCGTCCGCGTCGAGAACCGATCCCACGACGAGAACCAGCGATACGAGCGCCGCGGCACACCAGATGAAGTGGACTGTCGAGCGCTTCACCTGCACGTTGTGTCCACCATCCCTTTGCGACGAAAGACCATGTCCTGCGTGCGAAACCGGCCCTCGTCCAGCTGTCGGATGAACTCGTGCGAAAGTTCCCACGTTCCAGTGAAATCGGGTCGATGCGACGAGCGGGACAGTTCGACTCAGGTGATGCTCGCGCTCATACCGCCGGAGATCGTCACGGCCTCGCCGTTGAAGTGGCGGCCTTGGTCGGACACCAGCAGCAGCACGGCCGCTGCGACCTCGGCGGGCTCGATCAGACCGCCGTTCGGTGGTCCCGAATTGAACATCTTCATGGCGTCTTCGCGGGTCGGATTCTCGATATCCGGCAAGAGGTGCCGCCACATGGCGGGGTTCTGGATCATGTCGGTGTCCACGCCCGCGGGCAGCACCGCGTTGACGGTGATCCCGTGCTCGGCCACCTCCAGCGACAGCGATTTGACCAATCCGAGCACCGCCCATTTGGCCGCCGCGTAGTGGCCCGCGGTCTTGACGCCCATCCGACCGACAATCGAGGAGGTGGCGACGACTCGACCGCACCGGCGTTCGATCATGTATGGCACTACGGCACGGAAGCTGTGGAAGACGCCGGTGAGGTTGACGTCGATCATGTCCTGCCAGGTCTGTTCGGCCATCTCCGCAATGGGCGAGTTGGACGAGATGCCCGCATTGGCGATCAGGATATCGATGCGCCCGAACTCGTCGATCGCCTGCTCGGCCACCCCGTTCATCTCGGGTTCGCTGCGCACGTCGGCCTTGATCGCCAGACAGCGGCGGCCGGCTTCGGTCACGAGTTCGGCGGTTTCGGCGAGGTCGGAGTCCGAGCTCAGCGGGTAGGGCACGCTGGCGATCGGTCCGGCGATGTCGCATACCACGATGTCGGCGCCCGCGGCGGCAAGCGCTACGGCATGAGCGCGGCCTTGGCCGCGCGCTCCACCGGTGATCACGGCTACTTTTTCGTCGAGATTCCCCATGGGTCTACCCCTTATCCGCGCGTAGTCCCGGTAAGGCCCATCCATCGTCGCACGATCGAATCGGCCCCGGCGCCAATGGCGGAAAGCGCCCATCTCGGAGATCGAAAAGGCGCATAATCCGGTCACAGGCTGGTCGGCGTTTGGGAAGGTGGCGACGGCCGTGAGCGTAACTCCGATAGAAGCTGTTCGACCGTATCCGCAGCGGGTGGGGCCGAAGGGTTCCTACCTCTGGAAGATGATCACCACCACCGATCCGAAGGTGCTCGGGGTCATGTATCTGACCACCGCGATGACCTTCTTTTTCATCGGCGGCTTGATCGCTCTGCTCATGCGCGGCGAGCTGGCGCGACCGGGTATGCAATTCCTCTCGCCGGAGCAGTTCAACCAGCTGTTCACCATGCATGGCACGATCATGCTGCTGTTCTATGCGACCCCGATCGTGTTCGGTTTCGCCAATGCCGTGCTGCCACTTCAGATCGGCGCGCCCGACGTCGCGTTCCCCCGGCTGAACGCGTTCAGCTACTGGCTGTATCTGTTCGGTGCGACCATGGCGACCGCGGGGTTCATCACCCCGGGTGGCGCCGCGGACTTCGGTTGGACCGGCTATACCCCGTTGAGCACCTTCGAGCACGCGCCCGGCGCGGGTGCGGACCTGTGGATCATGGGTCTCGCGGTGTCGGGGCTCGGCACCATCCTCGGCGGCGTCAATATGATCACCACAATCGTCTGCCTGCGCGCGCCGGGTATGACCATGTTCCGGATGCCGATCTTCACCTGGAACATTCTGGTCACCAGCATTCTCGTGCTGCTCGCGTTTCCGATTCTGACGGCGGCGTTGATGGCGCTGGCGTTCGACCGGCATCTCGGCGGACACATCTACGACACGGCCACAGGCGGAGTTCTCTTGTGGCAGCACCTGTTCTGGTTCTTCGGCCATCCCGAGGTGTACATCGTCGCGCTGCCGTTCTTCGGGATCGTCACCGAGATCTTCCCGGTGTTCAGCCGCAAGCCGCTGTTCGGATACAGCACGCTGGTGTACGCGACGATCTCGATCGGCGCACTGTCGATGGCAGTGTGGGCGCACCACATGTACGCCACCGGATCTGTGCTGCTGCCGTTCTTTTCGATGATGACCTTCCTGATCGCGGTCCCGACCGGGGTGAAGTTCTTCAACTGGATCGGCACCATGTGGCGCGGGCAGCTGACCTTCGAATCACCGATGCTGTTCTCCGTCGGCTTCCTCGTCACCTTCCTCTTCGGTGGTCTTTCCGGCGTCGTCCTGGCGTCGCCGCCACTCGACTTCCATGTCACCGACAGCTATTTCGTGGTAGCGCACTTCCACTACGTGCTGTTCGGCACCATCGTGTTCGCCACCTTCGCGGGCATCTATTTCTGGTTCCCCAAAATGACAGGAAGGATGCTCGACGAGCGGTTGGCCAAGTGGCACTTCTGGACCACGCTGATCGGGTTCCACACCACCTTCCTGGTGCAGCACTGGCTCGGCGCCCAGGGCATGCCGCGCCGGTATGTCGACTATCTGCCCAGCGATGGCTTCACCACGCTGAACATGATCTCCACGATCGGGTCGTTCATTCTCGGTGCCTCGATGCTGCCGTTCATCTGGAACGTCTTCAAGAGTTTCCGCTACGGCGAGGTCGTCACCGTCGACGATCCGTGGGGTTATGGCAACTCGCTCGAATGGGCGACCACCTGCCCGCCGCCGCGGCACAACTTCTACGAACTGCCGCGCATCCGGTCGGAGCGTCCCGCGTTCGAGCTGCACTACCCGCACATGGTCGAGCGGATGCGCGCTGAGGCGTACAGCGGCTGGGGAGCCGCCGGGCGGCACGCCACCGCACTGCAAGAGGAGAAACCCGCGCCGATCAGCGCCGACGGCGAGCCCGATGCGCCGACTCCGGACACCTCCGCGCCGGACGCCTCCGCACCGTAGCCGACCATGCTCGCTAGGGTCGTGCCGTGACAGCGCCCACCCCCCGCACCTACGACGGGCTTCCTGTCGCAGATCGCAGGGCCCAGCGACGTGCGCAGTTCCTCGCGGCGGGTCTGGAGGTATTCGGTGAGAGCGGCTATCAGGACAGTTCGATCACCGCGCTGTGCCGGACGGCGGGCCTTGCTCGCAGCCAGTTCTACGAGCACTTCCACAACCGCGAGGATCTGCTGCTCGCCGTCTTCGACATGATCCAGGAGGAAGCGAGGCAGGCGGTTGCCGAGGCCGTTGACCTTACTGAACCCGGTGACGGCGTCGGCTGGGCACAGACCACCGTGCGGGCCTATGCCGAATCGCTCGGGCGCGATCCACGCCGGGCCCGGATCTCGCAAATCGAGATCGTCGGCGTCAGCGAGCGGGTCGAACAGCACCGTATCGATCAGCGCGAGGTGTGGATGACGTTCTTCGCCGATCAGTGCAAGCGCACCCTCGGACCGGACTTCATCCCGCCGGGCGGCTACCGCGCGGCGGCGACCGGATTCGTCGGCGCGCTGAACGCCCTTGTGCACCAGTGGAGCACTGGCGACTCGCGCACCGATCTCGTGGCAGTCATCGAGGTGCTCACCCGATTCCTGACCAGCCTGACGAGCGTCAGCGAGTAGCACGACCATTCGTCGTCGCCCGAATGTTCTCCCGCACCGTGGCCAGGTCCGGATAGCCGTTGACGGCCATCAACAGGTCCGCCTCCGCCAGGATCATCCGCAACACGTGGACCAGACCGGGCACCCCGGCAAGTGCCAGGCCATAGACATACGGACGGCCGATGCCGACCATCGTGGCGCCGAGCCCCAGCGCCTTGACCACGTCCGTGCCCGATCGCACCCCGGAGTCGAAAAGCACCGGCACGCGGTCATCACAGGCCGCTACCACGGCGGGCAGTGTCTCCAGCGCGCTGAGTCCGCCATTGGCCTGCCGACCACC
The DNA here is from genome assembly GCF_042675075.1 of Nocardia sp. GCM10030253. Lineage (NCBI taxonomy): Bacteria > Bacillati > Actinomycetota > Actinomycetes > Mycobacteriales > Nocardiaceae > Nocardia > Nocardia sp. GCM10030253. The sequence continues at coordinate 183,728 of NZ_JBHTDL010000008.1, forward strand.
GTGATTCGAACAGTAGATACCGTCGACGCCCTGGTCGATGGCGCGCCGGGCATCATCGGGATGCGAGATGCCCTTGAGCACGATCGGCAGGTCGGTCAAGGACCGTAGCCACTCCAGATCCGACCAGGACAGTGGGTTACCGAAGGTCTGAATCCAGTTCAGGATGATGGTCTGCGGGTCGTCGGACCCCACCATCTTCTGGAACACCGGATCAGATGTGTAGTTCCTCAGTACGTGGCCACGCAGCTGCGGGAAGTTACCGGTCGCGAGATCGCGCGGACGCCAGCCGGGAATCCAGGTGTCCAGGGTGACCGTGATACCGCGATAGCCGGCCGCCTCGGCCCGGCTCACCAGGCTCGCGGCGAGGTCGCGATTCTTGGGTGTGTAGAGCTGGAAGAAACTGGGGGTCGCACCGGCATGCGTGACGACCTCTTCCAGCGGGTCCTCCATCAGCGTGGAGAACACCGCGGGGACACCGGTTTTCGCGGCGGCCTGTGCGACCGCGATGTCGCCGTGTTTGTCGCCGACCAGCCCGATGACGCCGACCGGGGCCATGAAGATCGGGCTGGGGAACGTGTGTCCCCACGCGGTGACCGACAGGTCGCGTTCGGTCGCGCCGACCAGCATGCGCGGCACCAGGCCCCAGTCCGCGAAAGCGTCCACGTTGCGCCGCTGCGTCAGCTCGTCGCCCGCACCACCGGCAATGTAGGAATGCAGGGACTCGGGCAGCGCGGCGGCGGCCTTTGCCTCGAGCGTGGCATAGTCGGCAGGGAACTCGGGCGGATGCCCGCCCAGCGCGCCGAAATAGATCTCGTTCTGATAATCGGCGAACGCCATCGTTGCGCCTTTCCTTCGTTCAGCTGGACGATAGGAGGGCCGAGCCTCCATTGCCGAATATTAGACGCTACTGTCCATCATCAAGGGCGGAGAAGTCGCGAACCATTCGACAACGGCGCAGCGCAAGCAGACTGTGCGATGCATCACAGTTCCGCAGGCCGACCGGCCATCCCAGGTGGTGTCCGGAACTGAAACAGATTGCGAGTACCCCGCCGTGGATCCCGACTACCTCGACAGACACAGTGACCACGACGCCGCCCTGGTTTGTCAGATCACCAGCATGCCGCTGCGCCGTCTGGTGCGCCATGCGCTCGGTCTATCGGAGGAGTCCATGGACCTGCTCACCGCGGTGACCGACCGGCTACGGACCGCCGAGGGTGCGCTGGCAGACCCCGCGACCCTAGGTGAGTGGTAGTCCCGATCGGTTCGGGACCGCCTCGATAATCGAATGCGGGCCGATCGTCGGCACAATCCGCCGCACAAGGAAGCCCGCGCGAGCGAGCAATTCGGTGTACTCCGCGCCGGTGCGCTCCCGGCCGCCGATGGCGAGCATCACCTCGATGTCCAGCCACACACTCAGATGCGCGCTGTTGCGGCGCGGGACCACACATTCGATCAGCAATAGCCGTCCGCGCGGCGCGATCGCCCTGCGCACCGAATGCAGGATTTGCAGCGCTTGTTCGTCGGGCCAGTCGTGGATGATGTGTTTGAGCACGTAGGCATCGGCGCCCGCCGGAGTGGCGTCGAAGAAGGAACCGTTCTCGATCGCGGCCCGCTCGGTGACACCGGCGCCGGTGAAGATCTTCCCGGCTTCGGCGGTGGCCGCCGTCAGGTCGTAGACGATGCCCTTGGCGCGCGGCGCCGAGCGCAGGATCGCCGCCAAGAGATATCCGCTGCCGCCGCCGACATCGACGATCCGCGCGAACCGGGAGAAGTCGTAGGCGGACAGGATCGCCCGTTCGGCCATCTGGGTCGTCACCCGCATCGCATCGTTGAAGCCGCTGGCAAGCTCGGGATTCGCGGCCATCTGATCGAATGCCTGTATCCCGTGGGCCAATTCGTGGCCGGATCGTCCGGTCGCGACGGATTCGACCAGTTGCCCGCGCGCCGCCCAGACGATCGGATGGCCCACCATCAGCAAAACCGGCCGCACCGTCCGTGGCGAGTCCGCGCGCAGCGTGTCGGCCATCGAGTTGAGCGCGAAGCAGCGGTCGGGCAGCTCGATGAACACCCCGTGACCGGCGAGCGCGCGTAGCAATCGGTAGGTGGCGTCCGGGTCGGCGCCGACTTCGGCCGCAATGCGGTCGGCCGAGCGTGGGCCGTCGACGAGCACGTCCGCGATGCCGAGCGCGGCCGCGGCGCAGAGCGCCTGCGTCATCATCCAGCCGGAGGCCAGCTCCAGAACGCCGAGCGGTGCGGGTACGACACGTTGGATGAGCCGCCGCGTCTTGCCGCGAGCCCATTCGATGGCGTGGGTAATTCGCGGGGGTGGCATGACTTTCGGCGTGTACATCGTTGTCTCCTCCGTACATCGCGGCCACCCCCGCCGGGTGCTGGATGAGGCTTCCGCGACCATGGCACCCCAGCGGCAGGCCCGGGCCAACCCCTATCACCGACCCCTATGTACCGCACATACGTCCGCATACGCATCAAACATCGCTGCCACCAACATATTTCATGGTTACTGATCGATTACCACTGGCAGATACCGTGATTTCGTCCGCATCACACCCGTGGGGAGCGCGCCATGATCATGCAGTCCACAACGGAAACCAGCCCCGGCACGATCGGACTTCCGACGGTGATCGGTGAGCATGCGGCGCATCGGCCGGACGCGGTGGCCCTTGTCTGCGGCGACCGAGTGACGAGTTATGCGACGCTGCATCGGATCTCCCGACAGGTGGCCAACGCGCTGCTGGCCGAGAAGCTGCGGCCGGGTGACCGTATCGGTTATCTCGGCCGCGACAGCGAACTGTTCTACGCACTATTGATCGCGGCGGCTGGCACCGGAATCGTTCTGGTACCGATCAATTGGCGGCTGACCGCTGCCGAGCTCACACATATTCTCGGGGATTCGGGCGCTCGACTGCTCTTTGTCGACGCGGGCAGCGCGGCCGACGCCGATGGTGCGCTGGCGCGATTGCCAGGTGAGATCACCGTGCTCGGCATGGACCGGGACGGTGTCGCCGGTGCCGGCTTCGCCGAATGGCATGCCGGACAGCCGGATTCCGCGCCGGAGTTCGAGGCATCGCGGCTGAATCCGCTGCTTCAGATGTACACCAGCGGAACGACCGGCAAGTCGAAAGGGGTCGTGGTGTCACAGCAGAGCCTGTTCGCGGTGCGTGACGTGCGGCATGGGTCGGAGATGGCATGGCTCGAGGTCCCCGAGGACGATGTGGCGCTGGTGATCATTCCCGGCTTCCACATCGCCGGGCTGGCATGGGTGGTACAGGGACTCATCGACGGTATCGTGAATGTGATCCTGCCCGAGTACACGCCCGGCCTCGCGCTGCGGGCCATCCGGAACCGCGGAGTCACGGCGCTCTACGGCGTGCCGATCATGTTGGCGCTCATCCTCATCGAGCCGGGAGTGCGCGACGAGGATTTCGCCGACCTGCGCTTGGTCGCCTACGGCGGATCGCCGATACCGGAGGACATGCTCGCCCAGTGCATGGAGCGTTTCGGCTGTGAGTTCTTGCAGTTCTACGGCATGACCGAAACCGCGACCCCGATCGCGTTTCTCCCGCCACAGGACCATTGGCTCGGCAATCCACGGCTGCGCTCGGCGGGGTTCCCGTATCGGGGCGCGCAGATCGCGGTGCTCGACAAGGCCGGAAATCGGCTGCCGCCCGGCGAAGTCGGTGAGGTGGTGGTGCACGGCCCCGCTCCGATGGTGGAGTACTGGAACCGGCCCGAGGCCACCGCGGCCACCCTCATCGATGGCTGGATCCACACGGGTGACGCTGGTTATCTGGACGCCGACGGCTACCTGTTCATCAGCGATCGCATCAAGGACATGATCATCGTGGCGGGCGAGAACGTCTATCCGGCGGAGGTAGAGAACGTGATCGTCTCGCACCCGGCGGTGCGGGAGGCCGCGGTGGTCGGCGCGCCCGACGCCCGCTGGGGCGAGACCATCCATGCTTTCGTCGCGCTCACGCCCGGCCAGTCGGTGACACCCCGTGAGCTCGCGTTGTTCCTGCGCGACAAGCTCGCCTCCTTCAAACACCCACAGCACTTCGCCATCGTCGACGCCCTGCCCCGCAATGCCAGCGGCAAGATCCTGCGCCGCGAACTGCGCGAGCAGTTCTGGCAGGGTCGCGAGCGCGCGGTGAATTGAGCCCTCCGGGTCCGACAAACCGAGCACGACCGGCATAAGGGTCCCGAACGTAGGGGTACCTCGCCGCCAGCCGGTGCTGATACACCTTGGTGAGTACCCGACAGTGGACGAACCGGGAGGCGGCACAATGGAATTCCGTGTGCTCGGCGCGCTGGACATCAGCGCCAACGGCTGCGAGATCGATCTCGGCGGGGTCACCCGCCGGGCCGTGCTCGGATATCTACTCCTACACGACAATAAGGTCGTACCGACCAGCCGGATCCGCGCTGCGCTGTGGCACGGGGATCCGCCGCCGACCGCGCGCAAGATCGTGCAGAACGCGGTGTCGGCCATCCGCAAGGTGCTCGCCGTCGAGGGCGAACCGGCATCGGAACCCGGGCTCTGCTCGACCGCGCTACTGACCCAACTGCCCGGCTACCGACTGCGCGTCGACCCGGAATCGGTCGACCTGCACCGCTTCCGCACACTGACCAGGCTCGGCCGAGCCGAATTGGACGCGGGCGCCGTCGCCCGCGGCAGGCTGCACCTTCGGGAGGCGATCGCCATGTGGTCGGGCAACGCACTCGCCGACCTGGTGGAGAACGGCATCCTGTGGAGCGAGCTCACCGCCATCGAGGACGAACGCCTCAACGCCTACGAGGACTGCTTCGACGCCGAACTCGCGTGCGGCCGACACCGAGAGATCACCCCGGAACTCGAATTGCTCACCACCACAGCACCATTGCGCGAAGGCTTCCATCGCCAGTACATGCTCGCGCTGTACCGGTCGGGCCGCCAAGGCGACGCACTCAACGTCTACCACCGCTCCCGCGCCGCGCTGGTCGACACCCTCGGCATCGAACCCGGCCGTGAGTTGCAACGCCTGCACCAACAGATCCTCGCCCAAGACTCCTCGTTGCACCCTCGCGCATTCCGTTCGCCCGCCTGACCAGCGCGCACCCTTCGATCTCCACACCTGAATCGCAGGCCACAGCGTGTGCGGTGGGGCCTACGCCGGGACCGCGGCGGGCAGTTGTGCCAGCAGCATCTCCGCGGCCTCGATGCCAGAGCGGCATGCGGCCTCGAGGGGCGCGCCGCGGAGGTAGTCGCCAGCCAATTCGAGGCCTGGAGTCGCGGCGACCTCAGCGTGCACCTTCGACAGGAACTCGCCGTGGAACGGGACATAAGCGCAGTACGCGGCGTCCCAGATGCGCTTGCACACGTTGACTCGTTCGACATGGTCGACACCGAGCAAGCCGGTGATCCGCCGTTCGGCTTCGTCGATCCACGCGTCGAGCACATCGTCGGTCGGGGTGGGACGCGCCAGGCGGCCGCTGAAGGTGTAGCGGACGATGTGCAGGTCGTTGATGCCGTATACACCGGCGTTGCTGCACGGTCCGTCGTCCAGGACGATGGCACGGACTTCCGCATCGAACACCGGGCGGTCGTACTCCACCAGCACCACCGCGGCGGGGAAATACGTGACTTCCATCAATAATTCGCTCAATGTGGGTAGGCCGGATTTGACGATCTCGGCGGTGGCGTAGGCGGGCGAAGCGAGTATCACTCCGTCGTAACGGTTTTCGATCACCGGTCCACCATTGTCGGAAATACCGAGGCCGATCACCTCGCCGTCGCCGGTGATCACCTGCTCCACCCGCGCGCCGGTACGGACGTGGACGAGCTTCGACAGCTGGTCGGTGACCGGAGCGATGCCCTCGGTGAGTTGGTCGTAGGTGTCCATGATCATCGAAAGGTTCGTGCCGAAGGTGCCGAGATACACCTCGTCTGGTTCGGCGCCGTTCATCCGAACATTCATGGGGCGGAACATATTTCGTACGATCCGGGCGCCGAAGTGCGCGCTCAGCGGCTTGTCGTCGTTGCGCGCGGCGATCCTGACGAACGCCGCCGAACCGAGGAATCGGTTCTCCTCCGCGCGGCGCACCAGAAATCCGAGATAGGCGAGTTTCAGCAGATCTGGAAGGGGGGCGAGGCGGCGCAGCCGACGCATCTTGTCCCACCCGCTCTGCTTGCTGTCCAACGTCATCAGCTTGCCGTCGAACACCCGTGAGGTATTGATGCCGAACTCCTCGTAGTCAGTCGCGCCGAGCTCCGCCAGGAACCCGCGCAGCGCACTGTATTTGCGGCCGAGGTTCTTGCCGCCGGTCATCACGGTGCGCTCGCCGAGCCGGTCCAGACCGAAACGGCCACCGATCACATCCATCTGCTCGATCAATTCGACTTCATAGCCCGCCTTGTGCAGGCGCAGCGCGGCGGCCATGCCTGCGATACCGGCGCCGACGACGGCGAGCCGACTGCCGGACGAGGTTGGGTTTTCCATCGCGGTCTCCTCAGTTCTGCGCGTCGGATGAGTGCGCTTCGGACGGATAGGTCGTGAGTTCGATTCGGCAGTCGGCGATCTGGATGCCGAACTGGCTCAGCGTCAGCTCGGCATCGGCGCCGAAATCGGGGTCGGCCTCGACCTGACAGGTGAAAGTCAGCGAGCCATCCAGCTCGGCGAACCCCGTGAAGTTCGCTTCGAATGCCGCGAGCGCGAACGGAGCACCCGCGGCCACCAGCGCCGCCTGGCGGAAGCCCTCCAGCATCAGCGGTCCTGGGACGTGATCGTAGGGGTGGTCGAAGAAGGACGGATGCCGCCGGTCGGCCACGAGCTCGAGCACCGAGCCGACCTCGGCGACAACGACATTGCGGGAGTCCCTGCGCCCCACCAGTTCCGGCGGCACCGGTACCGCAGCGCTCACATCGACCACCGGCCCGGAACGGTCGCGCCGCTGATGGGCTCGGAATTCGGCGTAAGTCTCCGGCGGGAAGGCGACACCGCTCCCCCGGACCGTCAGCGCCGTGCCCACCCCGACCGTCAAGGTGCCATCGAAGGAATGATCGGCAAGATATCCCGGGCCGCCGCCCGACCCGAGCTCGCTCCGGATCCGCACGATCCCTTCCAGCGGCGCCGTACCGGTGTTCCGCAGCGCGCTGCGGTCCTCGACCTCGGCCGTCATCCGCTGCAAACTGAACGCCGTACCCAAGGGCAGGCCCTGATAGCGATGCCCGACCACCGTCATGGCCTGGCGAATGGCTTCTACCGCCGCCAGCGGATCGTGGTAGTCGGCCAGGTGGTCCGACCAGAGCGAATGCGCGCGCGGGATCTGGATGGCCGCGAGGTATTCCCCCGGCCCCGAAGCCACGGTGTCCGCTACGAAAACCTCACCGAGGCAACGACGATGCGCGAGCGAGCACGGTACGGTCTGCTCGAAACTCAGTCCGCCCGTTCGCGGTGTGCTGGTCGGCTCCGGTGACGGCACACGCATGGAGTCTCCGATCCCCCTGGCGGGCGTGGTGAGTTTCTCCGGCATCGGCATGTCACACCGCCGACCGGGGCATCGGTCCGGCAGGCGTCGGCTCGAGCCCCGAACCACCGATTCCGGCGCTCGCCGCTATCGCGCCGGTCAGTTCGGATCCAGACAGTGCGGCGACCGGTCGCGAAACGCCGACAGGCTCGCCACCGCCGGACTCCGAGCCGGCGAGCTCGGCGTGGATCAGGGCGGCTAGCGCCCGCGGCGTGGGGTTAGCGAGGAAGGCATCGATCGGAATGGCCGTCCCGGCAATCGCGTTCAGGCGGTTGCGCAGCTCGAGCACCGACAGTGAGGTGAGACCTGCTGCGATGACACCGGTGTCGTCGTCGATCTCCCCGGCGTCGGTGCGGTCGACCAGGATCGCGGCGATCTGGGACCGCACTGCGGCGCGCACGAGAGCCGCATGCTCCGGCTCCGGTAGCGCCGCGAGTTGCGCGCGGAGCTCGGCACTGTGGTCTGGCGCATCGTTCGGCGACCCGCCGTCGACGACAGGCTCGCGTGGTTCGCTGCCGCCGTCGTGCAGCGGCGCGGCGCTCACCTCGCCGTCGCACCAATAGTGTTGGGTGCCACGCCAATACCGGCGATGCTGAAAGGCATAGGTCGGTAGATCGACCGGGCGGGCGCCGGATTCGGCGAAGACGGCTGCCCAGTCCATCGCGATACCGCGCACCCACGCACCTGCTGCCGCGCGTAAGAGGCCACGTGGTTCGAGTTCACCGTTGCCCAGCGTGGGCATCGACACACAATGGCCGTCGCCCGCGGACTCGTAGCTCATGCCGGAAAGCACGTCACCAGGGCCGATCTCGATGAACGTGTCGACCCCCGCGCCGATCAGGTAACGCATGCAGTCGTGGAAGAGCACGGCTCGGCGGGCTTGCTGGACCCAGTACACGGGGGAGCAAATCTCCGCCGCGACAACCGGTTCGCCGGTGACGTTGGACAGCAACGGAATCGACGACGGCCTCAGTTCGGCCTCGGCGACGACCGCGGCCAACTCGTCGAGCACACCGTCCAGATGCGGTGAATGAAAGGCGCGCTCGACCCGCAGCCGCCGCGTCCGTCTACCCCGTCCGCGCCATTGTTTGGCCAACGCGGCGATAGCGTCCGGATCGCCGGAGATCACTGTCGCGTTCGGGCCGTTGCTCGCGGCAACCGACAACTGCCCGTCGTATCCGGCAAGCGATTCGGTGACCTCGTCAAGCGTGGCTCGCACCGCGAGCATTGCTCCCGGGCCGAGTTGCTGCATCAGCCGACCCCTCGTCGCCACCACGGCCGCCGCGTCGGTCAGCGAGAACACGCCGCCGATATGCGCGGCGGCAAGTTCGCCGATCGAATGACCGAGCAGAAAATCCGGTGCAAGACCCCAGGATTCGAGCAGCCGATAGATCGCGACCTCGACGGCGAAGAGCGCGGGCTGGGTGTACTCGGTGCGATCCAACACTGCTTCGGTATCCGCTCCGAACACGACCGCGCGCAACGGCTTGTCGAGATGGGCGCCGAAGGCGGCGCACAACTCATCGAACGCTGCACGAAAGACCGGAAATGTCTCGTACAGCTGTCGTCCCATGCCAGCCCGCTGGCTACCCTGACCGGGAAGCAGCAGCGCAAGCTTTCGGCTGGGAGTAGCGGTCCCCACCACCACCGACCCGTCCACCGCGCCCATCGCCGCCGCCGACGCCGACGCCCGCAACGACTGATAGTCCGAGGCCAACAGCACCGCCCGGTAATCGAACACCGTGCGTGTGGTCGCCAGCGAGAACCCGATGTCCGCGACGCCGACTGTCGCAGCGGGTGCGTCGAGGCTGGGTTGATTCCCAGCGCCGCCGGTGCCGTGAATCCCGACACCACCAGCGGGCAGAGTCCCGGCACCACCGGTCGGCTGAATCCCGTTGACACCGGTGGCCGGAACCAGGTCCGGACCAATGGTGTCGAGGCGGGCCGCCTGGTCGCGCAATGCCTGTGCCGTTCGACCCGACAGTACGCAAGGGTAGAGCGGAAGCTGCTCTACCTGGCGGGAAGCGCGCTCACCCTCGGTGCCCGAGTTCGGCCCGACCTCGCCCGAATAGATCCCCATGGGGTCGTACTCGACGAGGACGTGCGCATTGGTGCCGCTGAATCCGAACGCGGAAACCCCGGCTCGTCGTGGCCGTCCCGTCTCCGGCCATGGTCGCGATTCGACTGCCACCCGGACTCCGCCGGTCGCCCAATCGATGTGCCCCGAGGGTCGATCGACGTGCAACGTCGCGGGCACTACCGCTCGCCGCATCGCCAGTACCACCTTCATCAATCCCGCTGCCCCAGCGGCGGATTGGGTGTGGCCGATATTGGACTTGACGGACCCGAGCCACACCGGCCGCTCCGGGTCGCGATGCCGGCCATAGGCGGCAAGCAGGGCGTGCGCTTCGATCGGATCACCGAGCGGTGTCCCGGTGCCATGGCCCTCGACCACGTCCACGTCGGCCGCGGACAGTTCGGAGTTTGCCAGCGCCTGCCGGATAACTCGTTGTTGCGCTTGCCCATTGGGTGCGGTCAGGCCGTTGGAGGCGCCGTCGGAGTTGATCGCGCCACCACGGATCACGGCGAGCACCTGGTGACCGTTGCGCCGAGCGTCGGAGAGTCGTTCCACCACGAACATGCCGATGCCCTCGGACCACGCGGTCCCGTCGGCCGACTGCGCATACGGTTTGCAGCGGCCGTCCGGCGCCAGCGCCCGCTGACGGGAGAAGGTGACGAACGGCGACGGCAACGGCATGGCGGTGACGCCGCCGGTGACCGCCAGCGAACACCCACCGCCGCGCAGGGCTTCGACAGCTTGCAGCAGCGCGACCAACGCTCCCGAGCACGCGGTGTCGACGGTGACGGCGGGGCCTTCCAGACCGAGCACGTAGTTGATCCGGCCGGTGGCGAGGCTGGCCTGGTTGCCGAGCACGTAGTACGAGTCGAATCCGTCCCAGTCCGGTGACCATTCCGAGTAGGTCATGTCGCTGACCGCGGCCCACACTCCGGTGTCGGTGCCGCGCAACGTGGTCGGGTCGATCCTGGCACGCTCGATCGCCTCCCACGACACCTCGAGCAGCAGCCGTTGCTGCGGGTCCATTGCCCCGGCTTCACGTTCGGACACACCGAAGAATCCGGCGTCGAAATCGGCCATGCCGTCGAGGAATCCACCGCGACCCACTGTCTGCATCCCCGGCTCGTCGTGCGCGGACGCCGGGCGCCAGCCCCGATCGGTGGGGAACTCCGACACCACGGTGCGCTCCGCGGCGATCAGCTCCCACAGTTCCTCCGGTGAGCGAACGCCACCTGGAAACCGGCAGGCCATCCCGACAATGGCAATCGGCTCGGTCTGTTCGGCTCGCAGGTCGCGCAGCCGCTGTCTGGTCTCGTGCAGTTCCCGCACGGCTCGTCGCAGGTACTCCCGTAACTGTTCGTCCTCGGCCATCACGATCCACCTCCCCTCGACTGTGGTGACCGTCAGTCCAGCTGGTCGATGAACTCGAATAGTTCGCTGTCGTCGGCCGCCGCGAGGTGACCGATGCTTTCGTTGTCCGGCACGCCGTCGAGTTCGCGAAGCACGGCCCGCAGGCGGGTGGCGATATCGCGTCGATCGTCGGGATCCAGCTCCGCCCCCGCGCAGCTGCGTGCCAGCGATTCCACCTCGGACTTGATGCGGGCGGGCGCATCGTCGGCCGGTGCGATCTCCTGGCGGATGTAGGCCGCCAACGCGGCGGGCGTCGGATGGTCGAAGACCACCGTCGTTCCCAGGTTGATGCCGACCGCCGACTTGACCCGGTTGCGGAACTCCATCACGCCGAGTGAATCGAAACCCAGTTCCTGGAAGGGGCGTTCGACATCGATCGCGTCCGGCGATTGGTGCCCGAGCACGGCCGCGGCCTGCGCGCGAATTGCCTCGACGATGACGCGATCCTGGTCGGCGGGACCGAGCCCGATCAGTCCGGCCGCGAACTTCGCCGATTCGCTGGACCGGGCGGCCGCGGCGCGCCGTGACGAACGAGCGAGGCCACGCAGCATCGCCGGTAGGTCGGCCGCGTCCATGGCCGAGAGCACCGACATATCCAGCCTGGCCGCCACGGCGGCGGGCTGACCACCGGCGAGTGCAGCCTCGAACAGCGTCATGCCGTGGACGTCATCGATGGGCAGCATGCCTTCGCGACGCATCCGCGCCCAATCCTGGTCGCCCAACTGCGCGGTCATGCCGCTCGCGCCGCGCCACGCACCCCAGGCGAGCGCGGTCGCCGGTAGTCCCGCGAGGTGGCGGCGCCGGGCCAGTGCGTCCAGATATGCGTTGGCCGCGGCGTAGTTGGCTTGGCCGGGTCCACCGATCACGCCCGCGATCGACGAATACAGCACGAACGCCGCGAGATCGAGATCCTTGGTCGCCTCGTGCAGATGGTGCGCGGCGTCGACCTTGGGGCCGAACACGGTGGACAGGTTCGCGGCGGTCATCGACTCGAACATGCCGTCATCGATGACACCGGCCGTGTGCACCACCGCCGTCAGCGGGTGCTCCGCGGGGATGGTGGCGAGCAGCGCCGATACCGCCTCGGGATCGGCCACATCGGCGGCGACGATCTCCACTTGCACACCGTGCGCGATCATTTCGGCGGCCAGCTCCGCCGCGCCCTCGGCGGCCGGACCACGGCGACTGGCCAGCACCAGGTTGCGTACTCCGCGCTCGGCGACCAGGTGCCGGGCCACCACCGCACCGAGACCACCGGTGCCACCGGTCACCAGCACCGTGCCCGCTGGATTCCACGGCACCGGGATGGTCAGCACGTTCTTTCCGATATGGCGGGCCTGACTCATGAACCGGAATACCTCCGGCGCCTCACGCACATCCCATGCGGTGACCTGAATCGGCTGCAACACGCCGGACTCGAACAGCACGAGCAGTTCGGTCATGATTTCCTGCAGCCGGTCGGGACCCGCGTCCATCAGATGGAAGGCGCGGTAGCGGACGCCGGGATGGTCTTGCGCGACCGTGCCCGGGTCACGTCGGTCGATCATGCCCATCTCGATGAAACGTCCGCCGCGTGGTAGCAATCGCAGTGACGCGTCGACGAATTCATTGGCCAGCGAATCGAGAACCACGTCGACACCACGGCCCTCGGTCGCGGCGAGGAACTGCTGCTCGAAGTCCAGCGTGCGCGAATCACCGATGTGGCCGTCGTCGAATCCCATGCCGTGCAGCACATCCCACTTCGGCTTGCTCGCCGTGACGAACAGCTCGGCGCCGAGATGCCTGGCAAGCTGCACCGCGGCCATGCCGACACCGCCGGTCGCGGCGTGCAGCAGCATGGTCTCCCCCGGCCGCAGCGCGGCGAGGTCTACCAGTCCGAAGTAGGCCGTCGCGAACACGACGGGTGCCGCCGCGGCCTGCGCGAACGACCAGCCGCGCGGCATCGGCACCACCAGCCGCCGGTCGACGACGGCGGTGGAACCGACCACCGGAAGGAACCCGAACACGCGGTCACCGGTCACGAATTCGGTGACATCCGAGGCGACTTCGACGATGACGCCCGCGCCCTCGCCGCCGATCGGCGCGTCCGGATCGGGATACATGCCGAGCACGATCAGCACATCGCGGAAGTTGACGCCCGACGCGCGTACCGCCACCCGCACCTGGCCCGCTGCCAAGGGTGTCGCGGCGTCGGGGTCCGTTGTCAGCGCGAGGTTGTCGGCGGTCAGGGTGCCCTTGCCGAGTGGAAGCAGCCGCCAACCACCGGCGTCCAGCGGCTGATTCGCCTCGATGACATCGCCGCCCGACCGGCTCAGCCGCGCCGCGTGCAGTCCGCCCCGACGCACCGCGAGCTGCGGCTCGGTCGCCACCGTGAGCGCTTGTTCGACCGCGTCCCGGTAGTCGGCCAGTTCGTCGACATCGACGAGCAGGATCGCGCCTGGGTTCTCGTTCTGCGCGCTGCGCAGCAGGCCCAAGGCCGCCGCACCCGCGGGATCGGGGGTCTCGGCGCCGTGCACGGCCACCGCGCGTCGGGTCACTACCGCCAGGACTCTTCCGGCAGCGGCGTCTTCGGTCACCAGCCGCTGAACAGTCGTCATCAGGCCACCGACCCACTGGCGCACCGATTCCGGCGTGGCGTACTCGGACACACCGGCAGGCGCGCACACGACAGCGGCCTGCTGTCCGGCCACAGTCACCGTCTCCACGCCGGGCTCGGTCGTGTCGCCCAGCCGTGCCCAGGGGTGTTCGACCGACACGGTCTCGGTGCGGGGCACCGTCGTCCAGATCGCGGTGAGCAGATCCGCACCCGCCGCCGACTTGATCGCGAGCGCTTCACGCGGCAGCGCCCGCAATGCCAGCGCCGTTACCTCGGCAACCGGGCCGCCGCTCGCATCGGCAAGGGTGAGCGCGATACGGTCCGGCGCCGAGACATTCAGCCGCACCCGCAGCGACGAGGCGCCCACTGCGTGTAGCGACACCCCTTCCCAGGAGAACGGAACCGACACCTCGCCGTCGCTTTCCGGGGGCGCTCCGAGGGCAATGGCGTGCAGTGCCGCATCCAGCAGGGCGGGATGCACGCCGAAGCGTTCGGCCGAGGACCTGCCGTGCTCGGGCAGATCCACCTCGGCGAACAGCTCTTCGCCTCGACGCCACAACGCGGTCAAGCCCCGGAACAGCGGACCATATCGGTAGCCCGCTGCGGCCAGGTCCTCGTAACCGCCCTCGAGCTCGACGCGCTCCGCACCCCGCGGTGGCCAGACGGTGAAATCCGCCGCGGCCGACTCCGCTGCCGTCTCCGCGGCTGGTTCGATGACACCAACGGCATGACAAGTCCATTCGGACTGCTCGGCGTCGGGCTCGGCCTGCGGACGCGAATAGATGCTCAACGACCGTCCACGGGTGTCCTCCGTGGCCCCCGCGACGACCCGCAGTTCGATGGCACCAGCCGCAGGCAACAACAACGGTGCCTGTAGCACCAGTTCGGCGAGTCGAGTGCACTCCACCAATGCACCGGTGTGTAAGGCCATTTCGACGAACGCGGTGCCCGGCAGCAGCACGGCGCCACCGATGTCGTGGTCGGCCAGCCAGGCATGGGTGCGCAGCGAAAGCCTTCCGGTGCAGATGATCTCGTCGGATGCCGGCAACCGGACGACGGCACCGAGCAGAGGATGCGCCGCATCCTCGAGACCGGACTGGCGCACGTCGGCAACACCGGCGGGCTGCAACCAGAAACGCTCGCCTTGGAACGGATAGGTCGGCAGGTCCACCACCGTCGCGCCGCTGCCCGCGAACATCTCGGACCAATTCAGCTGCGCCCCAGCGCAATATCCGGCCGCGAGCGCACCGACGAGACCCAAGACTTCACCGTCGTCTCCTGGTATGCGCAGGACCGGCTTGGTAGTCGGCACCGGCTTGTCCGCGGCCGCGGCCGTCTGGTGGACCAGTGTGGTGAGTGCCGCGCCCGGACCTGCCTCCCACGCGACGGTGACCCGTTCGGCACCGATCAGTCGCTGCGCGGCCGCCATGAACCGGACCGGCTGCCGAACCTGGCCGACCCAGTAGGCAGCCGAGCACAATGCATCGTCACCGGCAGGTTCGCCGGTGACCGTGGAAATGATCGGGATGGTTGGCTTGTGATAGGTCAGGCCCGTACACACCCGCTCGAACTCGGCAAGCATCGGATCCATGCGTGGCGAGTGGAACGCATGGCTGACCGCGAGTCGCTTGGTCTTGGCGCCGCGTTCGGCCAGGCTCGCCGCGATCTCCTCGACAGCGTCCTCGTCGCCGGACAGCACCAGCGAGCGTGGTCCGTTCACCGCACCGATACCGACACTGTCGATCCGGCCACCGATGAGTTCGACCACCTCGGCCTCTTCGGCGGTGACCGAGACCATCGCGCCGCCCACGGGCAACGCCTGCATCAGCCTGCCCCGCGCGGCGACCAATGTGCAGGCGTCCGCCAGCGACCACACCCCGGCCACGAAGGCCGCGGCGATCTCGCCGATGGAATGGCCGACCAGGTAGTCCGGGCTCACGCCCCAGGACTGCAGCAGGCGGAACAGCGCGACCTCGATCGCGAACAGCGCGGGCTGGGTGTACTCGGTGTGATCCAGCAATGCGGCCGTCTCGCTGCCCGGCTCGGCGAAGATGACGCTACGCAGGCCCACCGTCCAGTCCGGATTGGCGGCGTCGATCTGCCCGCACACCTCGTCGAAGATCTCGGCGAACAGCGGGTATGCCCGGTACAGCCCGATACCCATGCCCACCCGCTGCGCACCCTGTCCGGGGAACAGCACCGCGGTGCGCACATCGCGTCCCGCGACCGCGCGCTGCACCTTTGCCGAGTCCTGCTGAGCTGCCAGCGATTCCAGTGCCGAGATCAGTTCGGTGCGATCGGCGCCGAGCAGTACGGCGCGGTGCTCGAACTCCGACCGCGTAGTCGTCAATGAGTATCCGATGTCGGTCGGGTCGGTGTCCGGGTGCTCCTTCAGCAGAGCCAGTAGCCCCTCGGCTCGGGCGGGCACCGCGGCGTCGGTGCGCCCCGACAGCACCCACGGCGTCACTGGCAACGTAATCCGTTGCGGCGGTCCCGACTCGGACTCTTCCTCGACCGGCGGTTCCTCGATGATGACGTGGGCGTTGGTTCCGCTGATGCCGAACGACGAGATAGCGGCACGGCGCGGTGTCGCCCGGCGCGGCCACGGCTGCGGCTCGGCGAGCAAGCGCACGTTGCCTTCGGTCCAGTCCACGTGGTCGGTCGGCGTCTCGGAATTCAATGTGCGCGGCAATGTTTCGTGCCGCATCGCCAGCAGCGTCTTCACGATTCCCGCGACGCCGGCGGCGGCCTGGGTATGTCCCATGTTCGATTTGATCGACCCGAGCCACAGCGGGCTGCCATCGCTCGGCCGCAACCGGCCGTAGGTGGACAGCAGCGCCTGCACCTCGATCGGATCGCCGAGTACCGTCCCGGTGCCGTGGCCCTCGACCATATCGACTTCGGCGGCGGTGATCCCGGCATCGGCGAGCGCGTCCTGGATGACGCGCTCCTGGGCGGGTCCGTGCGGCGCGGCCAGACCATTCGACGCGCCGTCCTGATTGACCGCGGTGCCACGCACCAGGCCGAGAATCCGACGGCCATGCGCACGGGCCCGCGAAAGCCGCTCCAGCACAAGCACTCCGACACCTTCGCCCCAGACGGTGCCGTCGGCGCCGTCTCCGTAGGACTTGCATCGACCGTCAGGGGCGAGCCCACGCTGCATGCTGAAGGCGACGAACGGCGCGACCTTCGCCATTACGGTGACGCCACCGGCGAGCGCGGTATCGCACTCACCCCTGCGCAACCCCTGCGCGGCCAAGTGCAGGGCGACCAGTGACGACGAGCAGGCGGTGTCGATCGTGAGCGCCGGGCCCTGGAGGCCGAGCGAGTACGAAATCCGGCCCGAGGCAACGCTTCCCGTCATCCCGGTCATCACGTATCCCACCAGCTCCGCGGGCGCGGTGTCGTCGGCGTAGTCGTTGCCGAACATTCCGGCGTACACGCCGGTGCGGCTGCCATGCATCGAGCCGGGGTCGATTCGCGCATGCTCCAGCGCTTCCCAGGACACCTCGAGCAGCAACCGCTGCTGTGGGTCGGTCGCCAACGCCTCACGCGGCGAGATCCCGAAGAAGTCCGCGTCGAAGGTGTCCGCGCCGTCGAGGAAACCGCCGGTACGCACGTAGGTCTTGCCCTCCGCACCGGGTTCGGGATCGTAGGCGTCGTCCCAGCCCCGCTCCGGAGGGAAGTCCGTAGTCACCTCGCGGTTTTCGACGAGCATCCGCCACATGTCCTCGGGCGAGGCGATGCCGCCCGGATAGCGGCAGGCCATGCCGACGATGGCAATGGGCTCTTCGGGATCGGACAGCGGTGCGTCCGCGGGCCCGGCAGGTTCGCTGCCGGTACCGAGCAGCCGCATCCGGAGCAGGCCGGCCAGGCGCTCGATCGTCGGATAGTCGAAGGCGATCGCGGCGGTCAGTTCGACGCCACTTGCCGCGTGCAGTCGGTCACGCAGCGCGACCGCCGATCGCGAGTCGAAGCCCAAGTCCTGGAACGACGTCGACACATCGATGACCTCCGGCGCGACGGCGCCGAGCACGGCCGTCACCTCCCGGACCACCAGATCACGCAGCAGGCGCCGCTGTTCGTCGGGGGTTCGGTGCGCCAGTTCCTCTCGCACCTGCGCCGCGCCGTTTTCACCATTCGCCTGTGACATCTGGACTCCTCGAATGTGGTTGCGCCACCTGATGACAAAGGTAAAGAGGGCACGGTCTGTGGCTATCCACCATGAGGTAATCGTCCGGCCACCGCCGAGTCCGACCCGCTCATTCGCGCGGTAGTTTGCCTTTCGAGGGCGCCCATTCCATTCGGGTGCGCAGCGAGGCAGGAGTGTGCTGATGCCGGTGCCGGAATCCACTGTTTTCCAGCGTTTGGGACGGCTGGCCTCGGTCACCGATATCGGCCGCTGCCCGACGACCACGATCGACGAGGTATTCACCGGGAATACGCTCGGTCATGTCCCGGTCGGCGATGCCGACGATGTACACGCGGCGTGTACCGATGCCACAGCGGCGCAACGCGATTGGTCGGAGTTGGCGGTGCGCGATCGGGTCGCGATCATCGAGCGTTATCGGTCGCTGGTACTGAAACGTCGAGATCTGTTGATGGACATCATTCAGGCCGAAACCGGCAAAGCCAGGTGGACCGCACAAGAAGAAATTCTCGGAATCCTGGCCAGCTCCAGGTATTACGCGCGCAAGGCCCCGAAATTTCTGAAACCGCGTCGAGTACCGGGACCGCTCCCTGGATTGACAAGGGTGCGCGTGCACGCACAGCCGAAAGGCGTCGTCGGTGTGATCGCACCGTGGAACTACCCGATGTTCCTCGCCATCGGCGATTCGATTCCAGCACTGCTCGCGGGCAATGCGGTCATACTGAAGCCGGCCGCCCGAACACCATTCGCCGCCCTGGCGAATGCCGAGCTGCTCTACGAAGCGGGGTTGCCACGCGAACTGTTCGCGGTCATACCCGGCTCCGGATCAACCGTTGGACGCGCCATCGTCGACGACTGCGACTTCCTCATGTTCACCGGCTCCTCGGCCACCGGCCGCCTGCTCGCCCGGCAATGCGCCGATCGCCTGATCGGCTGCTCCGCCGAGCTCGGCGGGAAGAACCCGATGATCGTCACCGCGGGGGCGGACCTCGACAAGGTCTCCAAAGCCGCACTCCGAGCGTGCTTCTCCAATGCGGGCCAGCTCTGCTTGTCCGTCGAACGCGTCTATGTCGAGCAGGCGGTCGCCGAAGAGTTCACCGAGAAGTTCGTCGCCGCCACTGAAGCCATGCCCCTCGGTGCCGGCTACGACTTCACCACCGCCATGGGTAGTCTCAGCTCCGCCGACCAACTGGCCACCGTCTCCAAACACCTGGCGGACGCGAAATCCAAAGGCGCGCGGGTACTCACCGGCGGAAATGCCCGCCCCGACCTCGGTCCATTGTTCTTCGAGCCGACCGTGATTACCGGCGTCACCTCCGAAATGGACTGCAGCCGCGAGGAAACCTTCGGTCCACTGGTCTCGATCACCCCGTGCGCCGACGTCGACGAGGCCGTCGACCAGGCCAATGACACCGAGTACGGCCTGTCGGCCAGCGTGTGGGCCGCAACGCCCGCGCGTGGCGAAGCCATTGCCCGCCGACTGCGTTGCGGCGCGGTCAATGTGAACGAGGGCTACGCCGTCGCCGCCGCGGCACCGGCCGCCCCCATGGGTGGCATGGGGATTTCGGGCCTCGGTCGCCGTCACGGTCCCGACGGGCTGCTCAAATACACCGAACCCCAGACGATCGCGACTGCCCTGCTGGTCAACCTCGATCCACCGCCGCGTCTGTCGCCCGAACGATGGCAGCGCGGCCAGGTGCCGATGGCCGAGCTCATCGCCAAGCTACCCGGCAGGTAGCGCCCTAGACTGCCCGAGGTGACGAGCGACCCACTCCATCTCACGATCCTCGGATCCGCGACACCGTACCCGAGCCCGGACAACCCGTGCTCCGGCTACCTGGCGTCCGCGGGCGACACCCGAGTTTGGATCGACGCGGGCACCGGCTACCTGGCGTCCGCGGGCGACACCCGAGTTTGGATCGACGCGGGCACCGGAACACTGGCCCAACTCCGCCGCCACACCCAATTGGACGAGCTGGACGCGATCTGGATCTCACACCTGCATGCCGACCACAGCGCGGACCTACTGACCGCCTTCTACGGCGCCCTCTACAGCGACATCCGCCTCCCCGCCCCGATCCCCCTGTTCGGCCCGCCCGGCATCGCCGACCGGTTGGCACACTTCCTCACCAACACCCCGGTCCGCAGCCCCATCGAATCCGCCTTCAAGATCCACGAACTCCACGACGGCCACCGAGTACAACTCGACTCACTCACCCTCACCACTAGCGCCGTCACACACGGCATGCCCGCCTTCGCCCTGCGCATCGACACCGCGGCCGGATCATTGACATATTCCGGCGACACCGCACCCTGCGCACCCCTGACCAGCCTGGCCGCCAACTCCGACGTCCTACTGTGCGAAGCCGACCTCATCGACCACCCCACCGACGAAGAACCGCTCCACCACACCCCAGAAGACGCGGGCAACACCGCCACCGCAGCCAAAGCAACCAGACTCATCATCACCCACATCAGCCCCTTCCTCACCCCGACCGAAGCCATTACCCGCGCCACCACTCGCTACTCCGGCCGGATCGACTACGCGACCCCCGGCACCACCTTCACAATCGATAACCCAGCCAAGCGGTGAACTAGCCTGTGGAACAACGTGATTGGCCGAGCCGATTCTTGACAACAAAGCCGATCTCGGATCCGACCGACCTGCCACCAAACACCGACGGCAGAGAATGGCGACCAACCAAAGCCCCAAACACCAGCACCAGCTCGTTGCCTAAAGCGCCTGGAATGCAACCCTAGCCAGTCCCCACGCCGGAAACCGTATGCCTGTTTGCTCAGGGCCACGGAAGACCAAGCCGGGTGTACCGCACAGGACGCACCAGCACTGCCCCGAACAACCGCCAGGAAGTGAGCCCGGGCCACCAACCCAGGACAAGCTCCCCAACACCTGCTGCCTTCACCACCTAAAGCGCCTGAAACGCAACCACAGCCAGTCCTCACGCCGGAAACCGTGGCCTGCCTACCCAGGTTGCGGAAGACCAGGTCGGGTACGGCACCCGACGTGCCCAGCACTGCCCGGAACACCGCTGGAAGGTGAGCTCGGTTTATCAAACCGGGCACGCTACCCACAGCTCTGGCCTACTCCGGTGAGTTCCAGCGGGCCACCTCAGGTCAGGCGTGCTCGGTCCACCAATCCAGGGCACGCTCCCAAACGCTCGGGCTGTCCTCGGTGAGTTGCACGGGGCACGTCAGGGTGGTGAGCTCGGTTTACTGAACCCAGGGCGCGCTCCCCAGTTTTGGTTGCCTCCCCGTGGTTTTGCCGGGGGCAGTGCTGGGCGCGTCGGGTGCCGTACCCGGCTTGGTCTTCCGCAGCTTTTCGAGGCAGGCACACGGCTTCCGGCGTGAGGACTGGCTGTGGTTGCGTTCTCGAGCGGTAGAGAAATCCGTCCTCACACCCCGTGCTGTAACCGCACACCCGGTATACGGGGTGTGCGGTTGTGACGCGGGGTGTTCGGACGACAGTTTGGTCTTCCACAGCTTTGCGAGGCACGCCCACGACTTCCGGCGTGAGGACTGGCTGTGGTTGCGTTCCCGGACGGTAGAGAAATCCGTCCTCACACCCCGTGTCGTAACCGCACACCCGGTATACGGGATGTTCGGCTGTGACACGGGGTGTTCGGACGACAGTTTGGTCTTCGACCCCTACAGCTCTGGCTTACTCCGGTGAGCTCCAGCGGAGCACCTCAGGCAGGCGAGCTCGGTTTACCGAACCTGGAGCACGCTCCCCAGTTTTGGTTGCATCCCGTGGTTTTACCGGGGGCAGTGCTGGGCGCGTCGGGTGCCGTACCCGACCTGGTCTTCCGCAGCTTTTGCAGGCAGGCACACAGCTTCCAGCGTGAGGACTGGCTGTGGTTGCGTTCTCGAGCGGTAAAGAAATCGGCCTCACACCCCGTGTCGTAGCTGCACACACCCCGTACAGCGTCCTCACACCCCGTGTTGTGACTGCACGCCCGGTATACGGGGTGTGCAGCTGTGACGCGGGGTGTTCGGACGACAGTTCGGTCTTCCACCCCTACAGCTCTGGCTTACTCCGGTGAGCTCCAGCGGAGCACCTCAGGCAGGCGAGCTCGGTTTACCGAACCCACGGCGCGCACCCCAGTTTTGGTTGCATCCCCGTGGTTTTACCGGGGGCAGTGCTGGGCGCGTCGGTGCCGTACCCGACCTGGTCTTCCGCAGCTTTGGGCAGGCAGGCACACGGCTTCCGGCGTGAAGACTGGCTGTGGTTGCGTTCTCGAGCGGTAAAGAAATCCGTCCTCACACCCTGTGTCTTAGCTGCACACCCCCGTACAGCGTCCTGACACCCCGTGTTGTGACCGAACACCCCGTATATGGGGTGTTCGGCTGTGACGCGGGGTGTTCGGACGACTGGGGGTGCGGGGTGGTCGGGAAATTGTCTCCACACCCTTTGTTGTGGCCTCGCACCCTGTATAGGGGGTGTGTGGCTGTGGGCCGGGGTGTTCGGATGGCAGTGGGTCGGGTGTAGGGCCGCGCGGGGTATTCGGGCGGCGTTCGGGTCAGGTGTCGATTCCCAAGCGGTGGGCCAGCTCTGCACCGATCGGGTAGGTCCGTTCTCTGGGGAGTAGGTCTTTGGCGCGGTGGTCCTGGCCGTCCTGGAGTAGCCGGTGGATCTTTCGGACCGTCGGGGTGAGGTCGTCGATTGCCACCGTCCAGTCGTCGAAGTAGCGGCCTACGACATGGCGGCTGATTCCTACTTGGATGCTGCGCGCATCTAAAGTTGCTCCGCGCAAAGTCTTCTCCGGATCCCACTGCACACGCACGAGCGCACGAGCGAACCGCTCGCGCCACTCGTCCGTGCTGCGGTAGACCCGCTTGTCCGCGTGGGTGAGCTCCGCGGATCCCAATGCCTCTTCCCAGCCGCTGCGGGTGATCCGCACGGCGAGAACCATTTCCTGGCCCGGCTTGCGTCCCCAGTCGCTCCTGGCCATCATCCACAAGAACGACGGTTTGATCCACGTCATCCGCCCCCGTGAAAACGGTTCGACGAAGCGGCCGTTCGCGACCGCGGGCTTGCCGATCCCTGGCTGGTAGGCCTGATAGACGACGATGGTGTCACGGTCGTAGTCGGCCCGAATCTCATGCCCATTCATGCGGTTGACAATGATCGCAGCCCAGGCCGACGGCAAGCTATTTTTGGTCGATGACACCGAAACCGAGAGTGCCGCTCTCCCGATGCGGGACTACGTCCTCGACTTCAGTTCGGTCTCGGTAGCTCCCACGGAAGGATGGGGTTCGGGATGAGGGGGCCGGGGCCGCACGGCCACTGGTCGCGAATCGGGTCGGGACAGAGGTTCTTCAGGAAATCGGGGAGGCCGAGGTTCAGGTTGCACAGCAAGTCGCAGGTCATTATTGCGAGGGAATGCTGGTGGCCCGCAGCGATAGCGGTGTATCGCGCACCGAAAAGAGGTGGGGGAACGGCGTTCTGCTCAGGGAAGCGCCCGAAGTAGACTACTTGCCCGTCGGATCGCAGCGCCAAGGAATGGAAGATGCCGGCGGCCACCGCGGTATACGTCACCCCCACCGGCAGCGGAGGAACGTCGAGTTGCCCTACGCCGTTGGAACCGATGCCAAAAATCCGACCGTCCCACCGCAACACCAAGGAATGTCCGAATCCGGCGGCAATCGCGGTGTAGGTACGGCCGAAGTCGATGCAGATCGGTGGGCACACAGTGCTGGTGACCGGGGCGCAAGTCCGTGCGCACACGCCCGGCGGCGTCGAAGGCGGAAGAGCCGCGTCACTGAACAGTATGACCTGCCCGTCGGAGCGAAGCGCAAGGGAGTTGGCTCCGCCGGCCGCTATTGCCGTGTACGTCAGGCCCGCCGGCAGTGGGGGCACATCGGTCTGTCCGGCTTCATTTCTACCGAACCCCTCTACCCAACCGTCGGAGCGCAACGCCAGCGAATGCCCTTGTCCAGCCGCAATCGCTGTATATCGGATTCCGGTCGGCAGCGTTGGCACGGTGGTTTCCCCGGACTCATCTCTACCGAACCCCTCTACCCGACCGTCGGAGCGCAACGCCAGCGAGTGGTAATTGCCACCTGCGACTGCCGTGTACGTGACCCCTGCGGGGAGCGCTGGCACATTCGTCTCCCCGGCCAGGTTCCTACCAACCGCGACGACCTGACCGTCCGACCCCAATGCGAGCGAATGCTCTTGTCCGGCGGCTATCGCGGTGTATCTCACTCCAACAGGCGGCGGAGGAATGTCGAGCTGCTCCAAAGAGTTGTCCCCCCAAGCGACGACGCTGCCGCCAGGAGGAACGGGGACACCAACCGGGTTTGCCGCCGCACTCGTAGTGGCCGCGGCAAACGCTCCACAGATTGTCACCAATACCGTCACGTACCTGCGCAACAGTGGCATTGCCTCAGTTAACCACTGTGTCCTGCAGGCCGCGGAAATTTCACCATTCTTGTTACACCGAGCTCTACTGATCGGAATGGAGCCCCACATACAGCGTCGACCTCGGCACGAGGCAAAGACGGTCACGTGGGACACGGCCCAGCCGACGGAGCACCTTTTCGACGTGCTGGTCGGCCAGCGCCCGGAACTCGAGGTCAGTGTCGCTGGATTTGTTTGTTCCGAGCGGTATTCGTTAATCGAGGACGGTTCGCAATACGAGGTCGTAGAGCACATTGTGCGCGGCGCACGGTCTCCTCCAGATAGTCGTAGTCACATCCGCTCGGCGGCCACTGTGTTCGACACCGCAGGGGTTGCCGATTCCCGGCTGGTGCGCGGATAGCGTGGCGGTATGACGGGAGAATCGGTGCGCGGCTTCTACGATCAACTCGCTGAGAGCTATCACCTGCTCTACCGGGATTGGTCCGCCGCGATAGTTCGGCAGGGCGACGTGCTCTACGGTCTCATTCAGCAAGAGATCGGGGATGGATCGGCGACAATTCTCGATGCTGCCTGCGGGATCGGGACTCAATCCCTCGGTTTGGCCGCGCACGGTCATCGGGTCGTTGCCGTCGACCTCAGCCCGGTCGCGGCGACTCGGGCAGCCGGGGAAGCAGCGGTCCGTGGGCTGGCTCTGCCCACCGCGGCAGCTGATATGCGAGCCTTGCCTTTTCGCGCCGACAGCTTCGACGCGGTCGTCTGCGCGGACAATGCGCTGCCTCATCTGCTGACCCCGGCTGACCTGCGCGCCGCCCTCGGCGAGATGCGCCGCATACTGCGACCCGGCGGGCTGCTGATGGCCACTACCCGCGACTACGACGCGCTCCTCGAAACCCATCCACAGAGCACTGCACCGCAGGCGACCACCACATCCCATG
This sequence comes from Nocardia sp. GCM10030253, assembly GCF_042675075.1. NCBI lineage: Bacteria > Bacillati > Actinomycetota > Actinomycetes > Mycobacteriales > Nocardiaceae > Nocardia > Nocardia sp. GCM10030253. The sequence continues at coordinate 208,799 of NZ_JBHTDL010000008.1, forward strand.
GCAGAGCCATCAGTTTCCAACTGTGGAACTGGCACAACGACGGAGAGCACTACGACCTGGAACTCTTCCAACTCACCTCACACCACGACGTCTGGTCGACTCACATCGGGCGCGCCACCTATTGGGCACTGACCAGGCAACAGCTCACCGACTTCGCGCGCACCGCGGGCTTCGAAAGGCCTGTCTGGCACTTCCCCGAGCAAACCGGGTTCTTCCAACCGGCACTCACCGCACGAAATCCGATGTCTCCCTGACGTTCGCCCTGCGGGAAATAGGCATCAATCACACCGCCGCCGCCGTTCTGATGGTGTGATGGTCGACGCCGCATACGACGAGATTGCCGACTGGTACGAGGAGGAGTTCCTCGCTCGTTCCACGGACGAAGATCCACTCGGAATCGACCGGGCGCTCGCGGATCCGCTCGGAGTCGGGAATGTGTCTCGAGATCGGCTGTGGTACAGGCGTACACGCCGCTCATATCCGCGCATTGGGCTGGGATCTGGTCGGCATCGATATCTCCGCGGCGCATTCCTCGACGCCGGTCTGGTGCTCGAAGGTTTCACCGAGGGCGGCGACCCGACCCCGACCGTTCTCGCGGTCAGCGCACGCAAGCCCGTCGACTGACGTCAGCTCAGGCGCGCGAGTACGTCGGCGGCGGCGACGGTGCCGGAACGGAAGCAGGCTTCCAGGGAGGTACCGAGTAAGTAGTCGCCTGCCAGGGCTGTGCCGGTGGCGACGGTGGCCTCGTGACGCAGTTTGGCGGTGAATTCGGCGTGGAAGGGGAGGTAGGCACAGTGGGCGGCGTCCCAGCGGCGGGTAATCATGCCGCGACGGGCGGCGCCGGTGATGCCGCACAGGGCGGCGGTGAGCCGCTCGGCGCGGGTCAGCCAGTGGTCGAGGACTGCGGGCGACGGCAGCGGGCGGGCGGCGCGGCCGGTGAAGGTGTAGCGGACGATGTGGCGACGGTCGGCGGCGTAGGGGGCCACCTCGCGGCACGGGCTGTCGTCGATGGCGAATCCCCAGAGGCCCGGTGCGAAGATGTCGCGGTCGTATTCGACGAGTGCGATCGCCGAGGGCAGGTATCTGACTTGAGTGAGCAGTTTCGCCAGTGCCGGGAATTCGTCGGAGACGAGGTCCGCGGCGACGCGCGCGGTCGTCGCGAGGACCACGGCGTCGTAGCTGTGTTCGGTTGCCGGGCTGCCTTTTTCGGATAGTGCGAGGCCGCGCACCCGCCCGTTGCGGACGAGCAAGCGGTGGGCTGTGGTGTGTCGTCGCAGCGTGACCCGTTGGGCCAGTTCGGCAATGGCCGGTTCGATGCCGTCGGTGAGTTGCTCGAAGTGGTCGAATACGGTGCCGAGCGTCGCGCCGAAGGCACCGAGATAGACCTCGTCCGGCTCGGCGCCATGGGTCCAGATGGTCATCGCGCGCAGCAGGGTGTCGGTCAGGGTGGTGCCGAAATGCTCGCTCAGCGGCTTATGGTCGCTGTGCACGGCCAGTTTGGTGAAATATCCCGGTTCAAGCATGCCGTTCTGTTCCCGGGCGTGACCTGCCAGATAGGAGAATTTCGCGACGTCGGGGGCCGGAGCGCCCGCCTCGATCAGATAGCGCAGACCGGTGGATCGGTCGCGATTGTCGAGGGTGACGAGCCGTCCCTCATCGATGCGGGACAGCCGCAACGGATACGACTCGAGCCGGTAGGGCCCGAGTTCGGCGAGGAACGCGCGCAGCTCGACGTATTTGCTGCCGATGAGCCTGGCGCCCGTCATGACCGGGAGATCGCCGAGCCGGTCGATGCCGAAGCGCCCACCCGGTGCGCCGTCGCGTTCGATCAGGTCGACGCGGTGGCCTGCCCGCTGAAGATGGTAGGCGGCCGCGAGTCCGGAAACGCCCGCGCCGACAACAGCGACATGCCGCCCGTCCCCCACGGTCACCGGTCACCTACCGAGCCAGTAGGTCCGGTGCTGAAAGCTGTAGGTAGGCAGGTCGATTCGGGTCGCGCCAGAGTACGTGTACAGCGCGGACCAATCGACCGTTGTTCCCGAGACAAATGCACCGGCGAGCGCGTTCAGGAATGAGGTCGTCTCGTCGACCGCTGGATCCAAGGTTGCCACCGTCACCACCTCCGACTCCGTAGCTGCTGGCGCCCGGAGCTGCCGTGCCATGGCTCCATCCCCCAACTCCACCAGGATCATTCCGCCGCGAGACGCGGTCAGGTCGGTCCCCATCGGAATCCTCGGACCGGGACGGCCGGCGGCGCCCGATTCACCACCGCCCGTGATGATTTCGACGACCGCGGCGATCGAGTACACGCCGGACACATGGGCAGCCGCAAGTTCGCCGACCCCGCGGCCGACAAGCCGCTTCGGCCGGACCCCGAACGATTCCACCAACCGATACAACGCGACCTCGACCGCAAACATGGCCGCCTTCACCATATTTCCGCTATTCCACAAAGAGCCGGGCGTGGCCCTGTCAGATGCCACAGCCGTGTCGAGGGCCCAAGTCCGGTCTACCACCACACCACGACCCGACACCGCACCATCAGCCACCGCGCCATCGGTAACCGCGGCTCCAGCCACCGCTGCACCCTCGGCCACCAGAACGCCGGCTACCGCAGGCCCGGCCACCTCAGCGCCGACCACCTCGGCCCCAGCCAGCGCTGCACCAGCCACCGCAGTGCTGTCGGTGCGAAGTGCGTCAAGGAGAGGTCGGCCGAGCCGGTCTCCGAACGCCTCGCACATCTCGTCGAATGCTGACCGAAACACAGGGAACTCGGCGTACAGCGCGCGACCGAGGCCCTGACGCCAGCCCGAGCCCGGAAAAACCACAACCGTCTCGGCAACCGGCGACGCCTGACCGATTGCCACCGCAGGCGAGTTGCTCTCGGCCACTATGGATTCCAGTCCGGCTATCAATTCATCGGACTTGCGGCCGACAACCACGGCCCGGTGTGGCAGTCGGGCGCGCGAAACCACCAGCGAGTGCCCGACATCCACCGGGTCTGCCTCCGGGTTATCGTGCAAGAACGCCGCGAGCCGCTCGCCCTGTCCGGTCAGCGACCGTGCCGATCGCGCCGAAATCACCCAGGCGAGCACCGGCGGCGCAACCCCCGGCGTGGTGAGCGTCTCGTCCTCGGACGGCGCCTGCTCCAGCACCACATGCGTATTGGTTCCGGTGATACCGAACGACGACACGCATGCCCGGCGCGGGCGACCCGTCTCCGGCCACGGCCGCGACTCGGTGACCAGCTCCAGCCGACCCGACGCCCAATCGACGTGTGGGGTCGGCTCGTCCACGTGCAGGGTCGGTGGGACGATCCCGTGTCGCATCGCCATGACCATCTTGATCACGCCGGCGACTCCGGCGGCGGCAAGGCAGTGCCCCATGTTCGACTTGATCGAACCGAGCAGCGCGGGCCGGTCCCGATCCTGCCCGTAGGTGGCCAGCAGTGCCTGTACCTCGATGGGGTCGCCGAGCACAGTGGCGGTGCCGTGGCCCTCCACCACGTCTATTTCCGCGGCCGATAGTCCCGCGTTCGCGAGCGCATCGCGAATGACCCGACGCTGCGCCGATCCGTTCGGGGCGGTGAACCCGTTGGACGCGCCGTCCTGGTTCACCGCGGACCCGCGCAATACGCCGACTACCGGATGCCCGTTTCGCCGCGCATCCGAAAGACGTTCCAGCAAAATCAGTCCCGTACCCTCGGACCAAATCGTGCCATCCGCCGCGGCGGCGTAGGAACGGCAGCGGCCGTCCGTCGCCGAGCCGCGCTCGCTCGACGAGGCGAACATGTCCGGCGTTGCCATCACTGTCACCCCACCGACCAATGCGAGGGTCGATTCGCCCGCCCGCACCGACGCGATGGCTTGATGCAGCGCGACCAGCGACGACGAGCACGCTGTATCCACCGTGAAGGCAGGCCCTTCCAGACCGAAGACGTAGGAGATCCGGCCCGAGCCCGCGCCTGAGGCCTTTCCCGTCATCAGCCACCCGGTCAGCCCGGCCAGCTGCTCCGGCTCCAGTGCCCGGTAGCGGCCGTCGACCATGCCGTAGGACTGTCCGATCAGCCCGATGAACACCCCGGTTCGGCTGCCGCGCAAAGTAGTCGGGTCGATACCCGCCCGCTCGAAGGTCTCCCATGCCACCTCGAGCAGCTGCCGCTGCTGCGGATCGATCGCCAGCGCTTCGCGTGGACTGATGCCGAAGAACCGTGCGTCGAATCCACCTGCGTCATCGATGAATCCGCCTTGTCGAACCATCGCGGTTCGATCCGGATGGTCGGATTCGTCGAAGTCCCACCCGCGATCCGACGGCCACGCGGACACGACATTGCGTCCATCGGCCGCCACCTGCCACAGGTCCTCCGGCGAGGCGATACCACCGGGGTAGCGGCACCCCATCGACACGATCGCCACTGGTTCGGAAGCCCGAGCTTCCAACTGCCGCACCCGATCCCGTGCCTTCTGTAGTTCGCGCGCCGCGGTCCGCAGGTAATCGCGCAGCTGCTGCTCCTCGGCCATCGCCCCGATACCTCAGGCCGGGTCCGCACGCACCGCCGTGAGGTGCATGAACGAGATAATGAACCGGCCGGATTCCGGCACCATGCACACCAGGGTGTCGCCGTCCTTGATCATGCCCTCGGTCATCATCTCGTCGAGGATGATGTAGATGCTCGCGCTGCCGATATTGCCGACCCTGGTCAGATTGCTGAACCAGTTCATGTTCTCGACCATCTTGCGGCGCTTGAACTCCCCGATCATCAGGTCTTTCATCCGCTCACTCGAATAGTGGACCGGGAACCAGGTGACCTTCTCGGGATCGAACTTGCCCGCCTCGACGAGCCGCTGATATTCGGCGATGCCGACCTCGACCAGATGTGGCAGCAGCGACAGCTTCTGCCGCGCGACCAGCGCGCCGTCGCGCGCCGCCGCCGACGGCGTCGGATAGTCACCCCAGGTCTTCGTACAGGAATTGTCGTTGCTGCCGAAGAACATGCACGCCTGTTCGGTATTGGCGTAGGAGGTCAGCGAGATCCAGTCGATCCGCAGGCTGATCTGGCCGGGTTCCGGCTCCGGCTTGAGCACCGCGGCACCCGCACCGTCGGAGAGCATGTAGCGCAGGAACGCCGTCTCCATCGGCAGCGAGCCTTCCTCGATCACCTGCTGCATCTCGTCGTAGCGGGAGCTCTTGAAACCTCGCGAGGCGAATTCGCTCGCCACGGCGACGGCATTGCTCTTCTCGCCGATGGCGACCTGGAGGTAGGCGTCCTTCAACGCCATCATTCCCGAGCTGCAGATCCCGTGCGCGGTCATGACTTCCATCGGCGCGTAGCCGAGCTCGCCGTGAATCATGCTGGCGTGACCGGGTCCGAGCAGATCCGGCACCGTGGTTGCGGCGGCAAGCAGGTCGACGTCGTCCGGGCCGAGCCCGGCGCGGCCGACCGCCTCACGCACCGCGGCGGCGGCCATCGCCGCGTTCGACATGACCGTCTCCTGATTCTTGTCGATCGCGTAGTGCCGGGTCTTGATGCCGCTGTTGTTCAGGATCATCTCGCGCAGATCCGACGAGGCCAGGCCGGCTTTACCGATGTAGTTCTCGATCTCGTCGTTGGTTATCGGGTCACCGGGCAGGAAGCGGCCGGTGGCGGTGATGTAGGCAGTCATCAGCTTTCGGCTCCGATCGCGGCCTGTTTGGCCGCCAGCTTCCGCTCCAGCAAGTCGGTGAAATCCTGAAAGGTTCGCACCGAGGCGATCCGCTCGTCGTCCAGGACGATTCCGTACTTCTTCTTCACAATGTCAGCAATGGCGAGCAGGCCGAGTGAATCGACCCCCAATTCATTCAGTGCCGAATGGCCCTTGATCTCGTGCTGCTCTATCCCGTAATGCGAATCCAGATATTCGAATATGTCTTTCTGGATTTCGTCTACTATCGACATGCGCTACCCCATTTCGTACGCCTGGCATGCCCCTGAAGTCGTCTCGACGACTTGGACCCAGTGTTCCACCGGCACTAACACCCGTCAAGATGATCAGCTCGAAATACGTTGCGTGACATTACAATTCATCTGCGTCAACCCCTATTCGGACACCCCTACCGAGATATTGCGATCCTTGACCGTGCACTGCGGGCACCGATACAGTTCTGCCGACGCAAGTTCCGAATTCGCCCGGAGAAAGTGGGCACCATCATGGTCGCCGAAAAGCGTGCAGTCGTATTTTCCTACTCCCAGACCGGCCAATTGACCGAAACGGTGCGGGCATTCACCGATGCGCTGGTCGAGGCAGGCTGGCAGATCCGCCGGGTCGCGGTGACACCGGCCGAGCCTTATCCGTTTCCATGGCCGGTACGGAAATTCTTCGGCGTGTTTCCCGACAGCGTCGACGAACAGGCCGTCATCGACCTGGACACAACGAGTTCGGAGCTGCGCGTGGAGCCGGGCGAGCTGGTCATTCTCGCCTACCAGGTCTGGTTCCTCGCGCCGTCGCTGCCGATGCGCACGCTGCTCAACGCGCATCCCGATCTCTTCGCCGATCGCGACGTGCTGTCGGTCATCGCGTGCCGGAACATGTGGTACTCCGCCGCGGTCGAGGTCGGCCGCAGGCTGGAGACGCTCGGCGCCCGGCATCTCGGGGCCGTCGTCGCGACCGACACCCGCCCACAGTTCGTCACCATGGTCACCACACTGCGTTGGCTACTCGGGGGTAAGCGGGAGGCGGGTGGGATCTTCGGCAGGGCCGGTATCGACGACCGTGAGCTGACGAGGGTCCGCGACTGCGGAACCGATTGGGCGGCAGGCACTCCCGACGTCACCGGCACGCAGGTGGTCTATCCCATCGCAGGCGCCGACCTCTTCGCGGGCAAGCTGTTCCGGCGATGGGGCGCGCTGATTCGAGCGGCGGCACGGCGCGGACCGGTGCTGCGCGCCATTACGCTCACCGCGTTCGTCGGCACGCTCGCCACCTCCGTGCTGCTGATGCCACTGCTCGCGTTGCTCGCGCTGCCCATGCACCGCCGCATCGATCGGGCAACCGATCGTGCGCTGACCGGGATCGTCGGCCTGCGCGGTCTGCCGGGTTCCGAATCCACCGACAGACCGACGGCAACATCGAGCCACCTCGCGAACAGCGCGGTCGACCGTGTACCCGAGCTGTGCCGCGACGGTTATCTGCTCATGTACGGCGAGGACCGCGAGTCCGCCTGGCTCGACGCCGTCGGCTACGTCCGAATGATGAACACCACTCCGGTTGCCTGCATTGCGGTCTCCCGCGATCGCGCATCCGACGACAGCACCCTGTCGGATCCCTCCGGCGAAGTCCTGGCCGGCTACGGACTCGGCGGCAGTACCGCGGTGCTCCTTCGTCCCGACGCGAAGGTTGCGGCAGTGCTACCCGGCACGGACCCGCACCAGGAACTCATCCGCGCCATCCAGGACGCCGCCCGCAACGGCACCGTGACCGCACAGCCCGACCAGATCGCTCAGCGCTGACTCCGACCACCACGTCGGAGCGCGAAACGACCGCACACCCCGTCTGGTGAGACGCGATGTGCGGTCAGGTCTATACCGTGCTCACGCAGTGACCGGAGCCAACTGATTTTGCACCGTGGCGGCGACCTCCCCGACGTGCTCCCACAGGTAGAAGTGCGCGCCACGCCACACCCGAAGGTCGAACGACCCCGTGGTGTGCGTGCGCCATGCCGTGGCCTCGGCGCGGGTCACCCTCGGGTCCTGGTCCCCGATCAGCGCGGTCACCGGGCAGTCGACCCGTGCGCCGGGTTCGCAACTGTAGGTCTCCACTGCCCGGTAATCGCTGCGGATGGCGGGCAGGAATTCGCGCGCCACCTCGGGATCATCGAACAGTTCGATGCCCGGTCCACCGAGCAGTCGCAGCTCGGTCAGGATGCCCGCATCCGAGCGCCGGTGAACGGACTCCGCCCGAACGGTCGACGGCGCTCGCCTGCCGGACACGAACAAAGCCTCGGGCGTAATGCCTTTCGCCTCGAGCAGCCTGCCGACCTCGAATGCGACGATCGCACCCAGGCTGTGCCCGAACAAAGCGATCGGAACGTCGGTACGCTCCAGCACCGCGGGAAGTACACCGGCGGCAAGATCGGAGACGCTGTCCAGGCAGGGTTCGCGCCGCCGATTCTGCCGACCAGGACTCTGCACTGCCAGCACCTCGATCGGCCCGTCGAAGGCCCGCCCCAGCTTGGCGAACGAACTCGCCGAGCCACCGGCGTGGGCGAAACAGATCACCCGCACCTGGGGTTCGGGGTGCGCCCGCAACCGCTGGATCCACAGCTCGGACGCTGCCGATTCAGTCATCATCGACCACCTTCGTCATTCTTCCTCAGCATTTGGTGCTCAACATGAAGCGGAGCTCGGTACGCCTGCGCACCTTCAGCTTGCGGTACACCCGCGTCAGATGCTGCTCCACTGTACTGGTGGTGATTTCGAGGGCTTCGGCAATTTCTCTGTTGCGAAGGCCCTTTGCCGCCATTTCCGCGACCCGATGCTCGGCCGCACTGAGAGATCCGATGTCGACCGGGTCGGCGACGCCGTCGCGCACCGGTTCGACCACCTCGTCCTGGTCACCGGACAATCGACGGATCAATGGCTCCGCACCACAGTGGACGGCGAGCCGCAGACCCGACCGACGCAGCGACCGGGACCGCTCCACCTCGCCGATCAACTCGTAGGCACGGCTCAGATCGGCCAGCACCGCGGCCAATTCGAGCCGATCATCGCTACGTCGCGCGATCACCTCGGCTTGACGCAGCAGCGGCACCCGGTCCGGTGGATCTGCGGTGGCGGCGATCACGCGCAACGACACCGCTCCCGTGCCGTGCCTGCGTGCGTCCCCGAGCCGCTCCAGATGGCGTTCGGCATAGACCCGCGCCCGGCGATGATCGCCGACCAGCAGGTAACCGAGCGCGACATCGTTGCGCCACGGCACCAGACCCGGCAGATCCGTATTCCACCGCCGCATCAGCGAACCGCACAGCTGGAAGTCCAGCAGCGCGTCCTCGACCCGCGCGGTGGCCAGTGCGTGGTGCCCGCGGGCATGCAAGTAGGGCAGTGCGAGCCGGGAATCGAACAGGCTCAAGGGAACCTCGCGGTCGAGCTGGGCCTGTGCCTCGTCGTGCCGGCCCGCGGCGGTCAGTGCCCGCACGTAACACCACAGCGGTCTGCCGACGACGGTGCCGAGATTGCCCGCGGGCACCTGGTTCAACGCCTGCATCGCATAGCCGCAGGCATCGTCCAAGCGTCCCTGCCGTAGCGCGATCTCCGAGCGCAGACCGGCGAAGATCGCCTGCCAGGTCGGCGAGGCTCGGGCAACCGACTCGGCGAGCAGCGCATCGCTCCACGCCGTCGCCACCTCCAACTTGTCGGCGTAGATGAGACCGTCCAGGGCGGTCGTCAGCGCCTCGACGGTCGAAGAATCGAGCCGATGCCGGGACAGGATCTGGTGTGCGACCGGCACCGTCGCCTCGCGGCCGGCGTCGGTGGCGATGGCGGTCAACAGGTTTGCGGCGAGGTGGTGCGCGGTCGCGGAGCCGGTCGGACGATCGTCGCCGGCCGTTGCCACAGCGACAGGTGTCGCGGGCTCGGCGATAGCCCGACGCAGTGGCAATTCCGGGTAGGTGTACGCAATCCAAGACCGCAGGAACGCCAGTTCCGTGCGGGCCTGGTTCCCGGCGGGCGCGGTTCCCACGGCGTGCGAATCTCGTTCCAGCAGCATCCATGCCGCCTTGGCGTCGTCCACCCGGCCGTGCCACAACAGATACCGAACCGCCGCGTACAGCGCGGGCGGCGACAGCGTGCCCGCCCGGACCGCCGCGTGCAGCCTGGCGAAATTCCTGGTGGCCGTCGATGGATTCACCCGCCACTCGATCGAGGCGAGCACCGCGGCGATATCCGCACGATCGACCGGTTGCGCGGTCGCGCGATAGGCCAGCTCCAGGCAATCCACCGCGCGGTCGATCTGATCCAGCGCCAACGCTTCGTCGGCCGCGATCCGCAGTACCGCGGGCGCCCACGGGTGGCGCGTATCCCCCGACCGCACCAGGTGTTCGGCGATCGCGGCCGCCGGTGCGCCGCATTCGCGCAGCGCGAGAGCCGCCCGGCTGTGCAGTTGTCTGCGGGCGTCGACCCGCATCCCCCGCAAGATGAACCGACCGACCTCTCGATGCCGGAACCGTCCGTCCTCGACGAGACCGGTCGCGGTCAACGTCGCGACGATCCGACCGATCACCGCCGGATCATGATGCAGCACAAGGCCGATCGCCCGCGGGCTGCTTGCCGCACCGAGCACCGCGATGGCCTCGCCGACCCGCATGTGCTCGGCGCCGCCCCTGCGCAGCCGGTGAACGACCGCCTCCGCGATATCGCTGACATCGTGGCGAGATACCCGCCGTGCTGCCGCGCCCCCCGCTCGTAGCTGACCTTCGTATTCCTCCGCGACGAAAATATCGTCGGCCAGCGCCGCGGACAGACCGGTCGCCCTGTTCACTGCCAGAACCGGATTGACAACCAGTGGCACTCGGTGTTTCCGCGCAGGCGGTTCGAGCTTTCCCATTTTATGTCCCAGAATCGCAGGCCAATTGCATGGCAACGTCACGGCGGCTCTGTCGCAACTGAGTAGCAGAATATTAACTGTCGCTGCATCATTCAGACACCCAAGCAAACCCCACCCCGAGGAATGCTGTCAAGACTTCGTGAAACGGCTAACAGTTCATTATAGGGGAAGGTTTAGGGGTTTCTGCGTGGCAATGTTCTTCGCGAAACTCACGTCATGAGACAAGAACGCACGCCGACCCGCGCGGGCATACCGCGCCGGACCGCCCCCGCGGCGCCGCGATGCTGACCGATGTCGCGGCGGAGGCACTGGTGCGCAGGCACTTTCATGCCCCGTTCGCGCGACCGCCCGGCTGGCAGGACATCGCCGCCGCGGAGCTGAGCCCCTACCACCGCGCAGTCCTGCTGACCGACGGCACCGTGACCCGCACGCTGGAGGCCCACGTGCTGGAACCCGTTGAGGCGCAGTGTGTTGCGCAACGCGAGACCACCGCGGCCGCCGACCGCGACGGCTGGCTCGATGTACCTCCCGAGGAAAAAGTACTTGTCCGGGAGGTGGACCTGATCGGCGCAAGAACCGGGACCCGCTATGCCCGCGCCGAGTCGTTGATCGCGCTCGGCAGGCTGCCCGCGGCGTTCTCCGACGCACTGGCGACCGAATCCGCTGGGATCGGCGCCGCGCTGCAGACCACCTCCTCCGAGTCCTACCGGCAGCTGCTGTTCTATGGGCGCACCAGTGACGCGGTGTGCGCCAGGTGTTATCGCATATACATCAACCGAAGACCTGCGCTGGTGATCCGCGAGTGGTTCTTGCGTTGAGCATGCGGAAGCCCGCTATTCGACTATGAAACCAACCGCAATGAAACGCGAAGCAATAGCGGCAATCGAATGGCAATGGAATCGCCACTGCGAGCGAATCAGCGGGGAGGTGAAATGTTTCGTACTGAACTACTTCGTCCCGTGCCTGCCCTGCTGACCCAGCGAGCGGTGCAATCGGGCGATACGGTCGCATTCGAGGACAGGCTACGGGCCGTCGACTATCGGACGCTGGACGCCCGCACCGCGCGGCTGGCCGGTCACCTGGTGGCGGCCGGACTGCGACCGGGCGACCACGTGGTGAGCTGCCTCGGCAACCGGGTGGAGTCGATCGAGGCCACCCTCGCGGTGACCAGAGCGGGCGGAGTCGGCATTCCCGTCAGCCCGAACCTGGACGCGGGCGAATTGCGCTGGCTCGTCGAGGAACATCGGCCGTTCGCGGTGTTCGGCACGCCGGTCGCTGCCATGGAAGTCCGGCAATCGCGGTGGCCGCAGCCACCGTTGCTGGTCGTGCTGCCGGACGATGGCGCGACGACCGCGCCGATTCCGGCACGCTGCGCATACTTCGAGGACCTGGCGAGCACCGAACCCACCGCCCTCCCGCGCGACGACTACGGCATCGACGATCCCGCCTGGGTCCTGTACGCGGCCCGCACCGCGGCGCGCCCGACCGGTGTTTCCGCGACCCAACGCAGTGCGGTCTGGTCGGTACTCGCTTGCTTCGAGCGCATGTTCTCCGGCGGCGGCCTGCACCTGCTTCCGGTGCCGTTGTCCTACAGCTATGCCCACATCCTGTGCCTACTCGGCGTCACCGCGCTCGGCGGCAATGCCCGGCTGGCCGGATTCGTCCCCGACGAGATCCTCTACCGGGCAGGCGGACCCGACTACACGCTGATTGCCGGGGTCGACGCTCCCGCAAAGGTGTGCCTCACCGCTGGCCTTGCCGGCGGCCCCGCCGAACTGCTCCGCCAGGCCCCCCTCTTCAATCTCCTGGTGCCGTAAGAGCGTTCGAGCCGCTCAACCGTCCTGCTTTCCGAGTAATTCGTCCACGAGCGCGGTCGAATGGGTGGCCGATCGCATCCGGGGATGGTCGAGCACCTCACGTAAGAAGTCCCTGGTCGTCTCCACCCGCGCACCGGAAATCCGAAATTCGGCCAGCGCTCGCTGCATTCGCGCGAGCGCTCCGTCACGATCCGGCGCCCAGACGATGACCTTCGCCAACAGCGAATCATAGTGCGGCGGTATCTGATAGCCCGCGTGCACATGCGAATCCACTCGAACGAATGGTCCACCCGGCGGCGTGAACTCGGCCACCATTCCTGGGGCCGGTGCGAATTCGGCAGTCGGGTCCTCGGCGTTGATCCGGCATTCGATGGCCGCGCCGCGCACCGAAATCTGATCTTGGGTGTACCCGAGCGGCGCACCGGCGGCGATTCTGATCTGCTCGGCGATCAAGTCGATGCCGGTCACCATTTCGGTGACCGGATGTTCCACTTGGATACGGCAATTCACCTCCATGAAGTAGTAATTGCCTGCGGCGTCCACCAGGAATTCCACCGTGCCCGCGCCGACATATCCCGCCTCCAGCACACCGTCGACGGCCGAACGGCCCATTCGCTCGGCCAGCCCATCGGGCAGCCGCGGTGCGGGTGACTCCTCGATGAGCTTCTGGTGGCGGCGCTGCACCGAGCAATCGCGCTCACCGAGGTGGACGCCAGCTCCGTGCCCGTCGCACAACACCTGGACCTCGACGTGTCTGGCGCCTTCCAAGTACCTCTCGAGGTAGACCCTGCTGTCTCCGAAGAGCATTCGCGCGGTTGCCCGGGTCTCCTGGAACGCGTGCGGGAATGCCGAACTGTCACGAACCACCTGCATGCCGCGGCCGCCGCCACCCGCGGCGGCCTTGATGATCACCGGGTAGCCGATCTGATCGGCGAGTGCGTGGGCCGCGTCGGGCTCGAGTGGGTCGAGGCTGCCGGGCAGCAACGGCAGCCCGGCCTTCGCCATCAGTGTGCGAGCGGACTGCTTATCACCGAGTTCGGCCATCACATCGGCGGGTGGGCCGATCAGCGTAACGCCCGCCGCACGGCAGGCATCCGCGAAATCCGGTGACTCCGAGAGGAATCCGTAGCCGGGATGGATCGCGTCCGCCCCGGTCAGCTCGGCGGCGGTCAGCACCGCCGCGGCATTGAGATAACTGCGTTTCGCCGCCGCCGGACCGATCTGCACCGCCTCATCGGCGAGGCGGACCACCGCCGAATCGCGGTCCGCGACCGAATGCACGGCCACGGTACGCACTCCCATTTCCCGGCAGGTGCGCGCGACCCGCAAAGCGATTTCGCCACGATTGGCGATCAGAACCTTGTCGAACATGACGTCTCCCGATCCCCTACGCCACCGACCGGACCCTGGCCTGCCGCCGCGCACCGAAGCGCCGGAAGCGCGCCCGCCGTTCGGCCGCGATGTCCTCGCCGTCGCGGCCGCTCAACTCGCGCAGGTTCGCGACAAGGGCGCGGTGCAACTGGTTCGCGGCCGCCACCGGCGCGCTGCCCACGTCGTCGCCGGGTTCGGGCAGCACCGCGTCCACCACACCGAGCCGAAGCAGATCGCGCGCCGTGAGACACAGTGCCGCAGCGGCATTCGGGGCCGCGGCGGGATCGTTCCAGACTATTGCAGCGCACCCCTCCGGGCTGATCACCGAATAGGTGCCGTTGGCGAACATCAGCACCCGATTGGCGACGCCGAGTGCCAGCGCGCCACCGCTGCCGCCCTCACCGATGACCACGCTGATCACGGGCACCCGCAGCGCGGACATCAACCGGATGTTCTCGGCGATGACAATCGCCTGCCCCTGCTCTTCCGCGGTCGCGCCCGGATAGGCGCCCGGTGTATCGATCAAGGTGATCACCGGCAGTCCGAGTTTCTCGGCGAGGCGCATGAGTCGTGCCGACTTGCGGTAGCCGGCCGGCGTGGGCATGCCGAAGTTGCGTTCCATCAACTCCTTCGGCTCGTGTCCCTTCTGCTGCCCGATTACCATGACCGGCTGATCGCCCAACCAGGCCGGACCACCGACCACGGCGGCGCAATCACCGGAGATCCGGTCGCCGCGCAGTTCCCGAAACCCGTCGAAGGCGAGCGCGAAGTAGTCGAGCGCGGTCGGTCTGCTCGGCGAGCGTGCCCGACGCACCTGGGCCCATGGATCGGTTTCCGAGACGAGATCGGGATCGGTGATGGTGCCCGGATCGGCAAGTGCGGGCCCCGCGGCCGATTCCACCGGTGTCGCGACGCGCAGCAGCGCACCGAGCGCCTGCCGCAGTCCCGCCCTCGGCACGATCATGTCGATAAGTCCGCAGGCAAGCAGGAATTCCGCGGTCTGGAACTCGGCGGGCAGTTCCTGCCGGATGGTCTGCTCGATCACCCGACGCCCAGCGAATCCGAGTCGAGCGCCCGGCTCGGCGATGAGGACGTCGGACAGGGTCGCGAAGGAGGCCGCGACGCCGCCGTACGTGGGGTCGGTGATCAGGGTGATGGTGAGTATGCCCGCGCGATCGAGTTGTTCGAGCGCCGCGCTGGTCTTGGCCATCTGCATCAGCGACAGCGCGCCCTCCTGCATGCGAGCGCCGCCGGAGGCGGTGACGATCAGCAGCGGCGTGCGCTCGGCGAGTGCGGTTTCCGCGGCCTCGGTGATCATTTCGCCGACCGCGGTGCCCAGGCTGCCGCCGAGGAAACGGAAATCCATGGCCGCGATGATCACCGGGCTGCCCTCGATCGTCGCGAAGGCGCAAAGCACCCCGTCCCGCATCCCGGTGCGGGCCCGCGCCGCCGCGAGCCGGTCCCGGTAGGACTTGGTGTCGGTGAAGTCGAGCGGATCGTCGTCGGTCGACGCCACAGCGAGCGGTTCGAAGCGGCCTTCGTCGGCGAGTTGCTCGATGCGCTGCTCGGCGGTGATCGGGGCGTGCCTGCCGCATTCGGCGCAGACGCCGAGGTCGCGGACGAATCGTTTGCCGTACACCGGAATCCGGCAGCCGGGGCAGAGAATCCACTCCGCTGCGCCGTTACGGCCGTCTGCTGACATCTTCACGCGTGTCTCCTGTGCTCGGTAACGCCGGCCACGTGATTACCCCCAACAGCTTCCGCGCGCCCGCTAG
This sequence comes from Nocardia sp. GCM10030253, assembly GCF_042675075.1. NCBI lineage: Bacteria > Bacillati > Actinomycetota > Actinomycetes > Mycobacteriales > Nocardiaceae > Nocardia > Nocardia sp. GCM10030253. The sequence continues at coordinate 224,339 of NZ_JBHTDL010000008.1, forward strand.
AGAACAACTCGACTCCTGGACTCGAGTGAGGTTCGAGGACGCCGTCGGATGCTTGGTGCCGATCAACGCTGGAATGGCGAGAACCTCGTCGGCGTGAAGGGAGATACAGCTATGCACACCTTCGTCACCGGTGGTGCGAGATGACCCGCCGAGTTGTTGTCACCGGACTCGGTGTCCGCGCGCCGGGTGGATCCGGCAAGGACGAGTTCTGGAAGCTACTGTCCTCGGGCCGCACCGCCACCCGCCGAATTTCGTTCTTCGACGCCGCGCCGTACCGATCCCAGGTAGCGGGCGAGGCAGACTTCGATCCGGTCCTGGAGGGATTGTCGCCACGAGAGATTCGGCGGATGGACCGCGCCGTCCAGTTCGCCGTCGTGTGCGCACGGGAAGCCGTGGCCGACAGCGGGCTGGACATCGGGTCGCTCGACCCGCACCGGCTCGGCGTGAGCCTCGGCAGCGCGGTGGCAGCGGCCACCAGCCTGGAGCAGGAGTACCTGGTGCTTTCGGACTCAGGGCGGAACTGGCTGGTCGACGAGAACTACCTGTCGCCGCACATGTTCGACTACATGATCCCGAGCGTGATGCCCGCGGAGGTGGCCTGGAGCGTGGGCGCCGAGGGACCGGTCGCGATGGTCTCCAACGGCTGCACCTCCGGCCTCGACTCGGTCGGCCACGCGGTGCAGCTGATTCGCGAGGGCTCCGCCGACGTCATGCTCGCGGGCGCGTCCGACACTCCGATCACCCCGATCGTGGTGGCCTGTTTCGACGCGATCAAGGCGACCACCTCGCGCAATGATGAGCCCGAGGTAGCCTCGCGGCCATTCGACAACTCTCGCAACGGGTTCGTGCTTGCCGAGGGCGCTGCGATGTTCGTGCTGGAGGAGTACGACAGCGCCCGCGCCCGTGGTGCGCACATCTACGCGGAGATCTCCGGCTACGCGACCCGGTGCAACGCCTACCACATGACCGGTCTCAAGGCCGACGGCCGGGAAATGGCCGAGGCGATCCGGGTGGCGCTGGATGAATCGCGAATCGACCCGACCGAGGTCGACTACATCAACGCGCACGGCTCGGGCACCCGGCAGAACGATCGGCACGAAACAGCGGCGGTGAAGCGCAGTCTCGGTGCGCATGCCTATGAGACCCCGATGAGCTCGATCAAGTCGATGGTCGGCCACTCGCTCGGCGCGATCGGATCGGTCGAGATCGCGGCCTCGCTGCTCGCGCTCGAATATCAGGTGGTGCCGCCGACGGCGAACCTGCACGAACCCGATCCGGAGTGCGATCTGGACTATGTGCCGCTGGTCGCGCGGGATCACCGGATGGACACGGTGCTCACCGTCGGCAGCGGGTTCGGGGGATTCCAGAGCGCGATGGTGCTGCGCCACCCGAAGGGTGCGGCGGCATGACTCTGGTGACGGGAATGGGAGTGATTGCCCCGAACGGTCTCGGGTTGGAGCGGTTCTGGGACGCGGTATTGGAGGGTCGTGGCGGGATCGCGCCGCTGACCCGGTTCGACACCAGCGGGTCCACGGCGCGGTTGGCCGGGCAGGTCGCCGATTTCGACGCGGCCGAGCACCTGCCGAGTCGGTTGCTGCCGCAGACCGATGTGTCGACCAGGATGGCGCTGGTCGCGGCGCAGTGGGCGTTGGACGACGCGAAGGTGGACACCGCCGCACTCACCGATTACGACATGGGTGTGGTGACCGGAAACGCCTCCGGCGGTTTCGAATTCACCCACCGCGAATTCAACAAGCTGTGGTCGCTCGGCTCGCAGCACGTGAGCGTGTACGAATCCTTCGCCTGGTTCTACGCGGTGAACACCGGCCAGATCTCGATCCGGCACGGCATGCGTGGACCGAGCAGTGCGCTGGTGGCCGAACAGGCCGGCGGCTTGGACGCGGTCGGGCATGCGCGGCGCACGGTGCGGCGCGGCACCCCGCTGGTGGTGACCGGCGGCGTCGATTCGGCGCTCGACCCGTGGGGTTGGGCCTCGCATGTGTCCAGCGGCGCGGTCAGCACCGCGACCGAACCGTCGCGTGCCTACCTGCCTTTCGATGTCACCGCCGAGGGTTATGTGCCAGGCGAGGGCGGTGCGATGCTGGTGGTGGAGGATGCGGCGGCAGCGCGAGCGCGCGGCGTGCCCAAGGTGCACGGCGAAATCGCCGGATACGCCTCCACATTCGATCCGCCCCCCGACTCGCAGCGGCCCTCCGGCCTGCGCCGTGCGGCCGAACTGGCGCTCGCGGACGCGGGCCTTCGCCCCGGCGATGTCGATGTCGTGTTCGCCGACGCCTCCGGGATTCCCGACCGCGACCGCGACGAAGCCGCTGCAATCGAGGGGATCTTCGGCGCGGGCGGCGTACCGGTGACCGCCACCAAACCACTGACGGGACGGCTGTTTTCCGGTGCCGGCCCCCTCGACATCGTGACCGCGCTGCTGTCGATGCGCGACGCGCTGATCCCACCGACCGCCAACACCACCGAGCTCGCCGAGGACTGCCGGATCGATCTGGTGCTCGGTGAACCACGGCCCGCCACTGTCGGCGCGGCCCTCGTCCTGGCCCGTGGCCGTTGGGGTTTCAACTCCGCGGTCGTCGTCCGCAGCATCCCCGCCTAATCCGTATCACCCCCAGGAGCCGATCATGACCATGACCATCACAGCACTGCGACAGATCCTCGTGGATTGCGCGGGCGGCGACGAGATCGCCGAACTGAACGGTGATATTTCGACCGTCGATTTCGAACAGCTCGGCTACGACTCGCTGGCGTTGATCGAGACCGCGTCGCGGATCCAGCGCGATTTCGGGGTGATGATCCCGGAGGAACAACTCATCGATGTCAAGACACCGCAGGAACTGATCGACATCGTCAACAACCAGCTGCGGGGTGCGGCATGAGCGCGCCTGGCCGGGACATGAGGCATACCCAGGTCGTCAAGGCGGCGCCGGAAGTCGTTTATGACCTGGTGGCCGATGTGAGCTGCTGGCCGGTGGTTTTCGGGCCCAGCGTGCTGGTGCGCCACCTGCACCGCGGACCGGATGAAGAGCGATTCCGGTTGTGGGCCACCGTCAATGGCGAGGTGACGAACTGGACGTCGCGGCGGGTGCTCGATCGCGACCAGCGCCGGATCTCGTTCGAACAGGAGCGCAGCCGGGCGCCGATCTCTTCCATGAGCGGCAGCTGGGCCTTCCGCGAGATCGAAACCGGCATGACCGAAGTGACGTTGGACCACCGCTTCACCGTGGTGGACGGTGTCGATGCCGAGCTGGTCGCCGGTGCGGTGGATCGCAACAGCGTGAGCGAGCTCGCGGCGCTCGGTCGCATCGCGGAACTCGGCCAACCGGTCGACGATGTCATCCACACCTTCGAGGACACCGTCGTGCTCGACGCGTCCGCTGCCGAGCTCTACGACTTCATCTATCACAGCGAGCGATGGCCAGAGTATGTCCCGCATGTCAGCCGGATCGAGCTCACCGAGGATGCCGATGGCGTCCAGCTGATGGAGATGGACACGGTGACCGCGGGCGGAATCGCGCACACCACCAAGTCGGTGCGTGTCTGCTTCGATGGCACCCGGATCGACTACAAGCAGCTGATGCCGCCCGCCATGCTGTTCGGGCACAGTGGCGCTTGGGAATTCGCCGACGGCCCGGACGGCGCGGTGGTGACCGCGCGGCACACTGTCGCCATCAACCCGGAGAAGGCACGCGAAATCCTCGGCGCCGAAACCGATCTGGCGGACGCGAGGGCCTATCTCGGTGAGGCGCTCGGGACGAACAGCCGCAATACGCTGCTGTGCGCGGTGCGGTATGCCGCGGCGCAGCAGGCCGACGTCACGAAGTCGGCGACATGACATCGACCGGACTCCCCCAGCTCGCCGCGCCGGTCGTGCGCGAGGTCGCCGATGGTGTCTTCGCGTACACCCATAGTCGCGGCGGCTGGTGCGTCAGCAATGCGGGCGTACTGGCAGGCCCGAACGGCGCCTTGGTGATCGATACCCTGGCCACCGAGGGCCGCACTCGCGCATTGGTCGACTTCGTCGACGCACTGGGCGTCGGCCCGGCAAGGACGATCGTGAACACCCATCACCACGGTGATCACAACTTCGGCAATCATCTCTTCGGGCCAACCGCGGTCGTGCTCGGCCACGACCGCATCCGCCCCGAGATGATCGAAACCGGCCTCGCACTGACGCAACTGTGGCCGGATGTGGCGTGGGGCGACGTGCGAGTCACCCTCCCCACCATCACCTTCGCCAGTCGAATCACCGTGCACGTCGGCGATCGACGAGTAGAACTGATCCACCTCGGTCCCGCCGCCCACACCACCAACGACGTGGTGGCCTGGCTCCCGGAAGAGCGCGTGCTGTTCGCGGGCGACATCGTGATGTCCGGCGCGGCGCCGTTCTGCCTGATGGGCTCGGTCAGTGGATCCCGCACCGCCGTCCGCAGACTGGCGGCGCTCGGTGCGAAAACCGTTGTCTCCGGACATGGCCCGGTCACCGGCCCGGAAGTACTCGACCGAACGGCCCGCTACCTGCAATGGATCCAGGAGTTGGCCGCCGAGGGCCGCTCGCTGCGGCTGACCCCGCTGGAGGTCGCGCGGCAGGTCGACCACGGCGAATTCGCTGACCTCGTCGACGCCGAACGAATCGTCGGAAACCTGTACCGCGCTTATGCGGAGCTCGACGGCGGCCCGGTAGGCGAGCCACTCGATGTGCTGTCGATATTCGACGAGATGGTTGCCTACAACGGCGGCAGCCTACCGACATGCTTGGCATGACAACAAGGACATAGACTCCCCGCCGTGGGCTACTTCCTGAGTCTCTACATAGTTGACCTGGACACGGTCGCCGGGGTGGTCGGATCCAAGGACGACGGTCACTTCGAGCGCATTTCGGTCGAGTGCGCGGCGGCCATGGCTCAGCTGGACGAGGACTACGCCGAGCACATCGCCGACGGCGCGCCCACTGCCGTCCAGGCGCTGCGGACGGTGATCGACGGTGGCCCGTTCGATCAGCGGTATGCCAACGATTACCTGGACGTCTACGAGAGCATGTGTTCGGTGCTCGGTGCGGAACTCGACAACCTGTGGGGGCCGCTCGATTTCGGTTGGCCTGCCCGGGTCGACAAAGGCCTGGCGGCCTTGGGTATGCGCGTCAGCGTGCGCGCCTTCGCGGGCAATCGCTTGCCGGCGGGTCTGCCGCATCCGACCCAGGCCGGCTGTGGCGAGTGGACCGAACGGGACTGCTTGGCCGCACTCGACCGATGGACCGCGACACTCCCCGAACAGCGCGCCGCGCTGGAGCCGGATGTGCTGGAGGGGATCGAAGACTGCGTGGCGTGGATGCAAGAGGTCAAGCGGTTTCCCGGCACCAGCATCGTGGGATTCTGGGGCTGAGGGTCGGTGTCCTGTTCAGGTAGGGAGCTACCAGTTCCTCAGGCTCCGCCGCGCTCGATTTGCGCTTGGATGCCGTCGAGGAGGTAGTCCAGGCTGCGGGTGAACGTGCCGTCCCAGTCGTCGTCGAGCATGTAGCCGTGCGCGGCGAGGGTTGGATAGCGGTCACCATGCGCGGCCAGGTGCTGTTGCGCCTGAGCCCGCTCATCGGCAGGCATAAGCCAGCCGGCACGCGAAACCGCCGCGCCCATGACATGGTTGTACAACCCCCAAGTCGCCGCAGCCAGGCATGCGTCGGTAAGCCCGGCGCGAAGCAGTGACGCCTGCAGAAACTCCATGTGCGCCAGAATGTTCGGTCCGATCATGGGACGCCCCACCAGGGTGGTCGACCACCGGTGCCGCAACATCACAGTGCGCCAGCCGATGAGCATGACGGTGATTTCGCCGCGCCAATCCCCGGTGTGCTCGGGCAGCGGCACCTCACCGTAGATGGCGTCGAGGCACAGGTCGAGAACATCGTCCTTGGTGTCGACATGCCAGTACAGAGTCGTCGAGCCATGTCCCAGGCGTTCGGCCAACCGCCGCATGGTCAGTCGTTCGATGCCTTCGCTGTCGAGTAGCGCGAGAGCTTCGTCGATAATCCGGGCCCGATTGAGCGTGGGTTCGTCTCGTGGCGTGCGAGCGGGCTTGAGCCAGACGTTGCGCGAGGCTGTATCCGCCTTCCGGCCACCCTTCCCCATGCTTGTTGTGATCTGAGTCTCATTCGTGGCCGCACTCATGCCCCCACTCTAGTACGTTGATCAATCACTAGACCAATGTTCTAGCGATAGACCAACGTACGAGAGGTGGGCATGAAATCAACAGGAAGACCAGGTAGGCACACCCATGGCGACCATCGCTGGTGGGCGCTGGCGGTTATCGCGACAGCACAACTGATGGTGGTGCTGGACGCGACGATCGTGAATATCGCGCTGCCATCGGTGCAGTCCGAACTGGGTTTGTCCGACGCGAATCGGCAGTGGGTGATCACCGCGTACGCGCTGGCCTTCGGCGGTCTCCTGCTCTTCGGCGGCCGGATCAGTGGATCGATCGGTCACCGGCGCGCTTTCGTGATCGGCTTGACTGGGTTCGCGGTCGCGTCGGTACTCGGCGGCGCCGCCAACGGTGCGGCACTGTTGTTCGGCGCCCGGGCCGCGCAGGGGGTGTTCGCCGCGTTGCTCGCGCCCGCGGCCCTGTCGTTGTTGACCACGACATTCGTCGAGGCGCGCGAACGAGGCAGGGCCTTCGGGGTTTTCGCGGCAGTCGGCGCTGGTGGATCTGCTGTGGGCATGGTCGTCGGCGGGCTTCTCACCGAGCATGCGGACTGGCGCTGGTGTTTGTACGTCAATGTGCCCATCGCGGCGGTGGCCATGGCCGGGTCCGTTTTCCTGCGAGGCGATGCTCCGCAGTCGGGTATGGGGGGTCTCGATATACCCGGTGCGATCTCGAGCGCCGCCGGCCTGGTGGCGTTGGTGTACGCATTCACGCTGGCGGAGGGACGGGGGTGGGGTGATCGGGTCGTTCTGCTTCTATTGGTTGGCGGCGCGGCACTATTGGCGCTGTTCGCACTGGTGGAGTCGCGCACGAGACACCCGCTGCTGCCGCTGCGGATCGTCGCCCACCGCGTCCGCGGCGGCACGCTGCTCACCATCGGGCTCACCCAGGTGGCCATGTTCGGCTTCTACCTGTTCATGACCTATTACATGCAGGGAATATTGCGGTATTCACCGGTGCAGGCGGGTGTCGTATTCCTGCTCACCGCAGCAGGTATCGCCGTCGGAGCCACCGTCGTCGCGGAATCGCTGTTATCCAAGACCACACCGCGGGTGCTGCTCGTATCGGGACTGGTGGTCACCACGGCTGGAATGCTGATCCTGACTCGGCTGACCGCTGAAACGGACAATGTCTTCCTGCTGTACCTGCTGCCCGCGCAACTGCTGATCGGGCTCGGACTCGGCTGCGTCATGACACCCGCGACCGGTCTGGCCACGTCGCAGGTCTCCGCCACCGAAGCGGGTATCGCGTCCGCGGCTTTCAATGCCGCGCAACAACTCGGCGGAGCGCTCGGTACGGCGCTGCTCAACACTGTGGCCGCCTCGGTCGCCGCGGCCGCACTGGTCCGGCACGGCGGTCCGGTCGGCAGGGCCGATTCCGCAACGGTGCACGGCTTTTCGGTGGCGCTGACCGTAGCCGCCGGTGTCCTGATCGCCGCCGCGCTGATCGGATGGCTGGTCATCGACACCGACAAGACCCGGCCGACAACCGATCTCGACGGAAGCGAGCTGAAGACCCTGCAGAACTGAACTCACCGCCACTTCCAACCCTTCAGCCCCTCGAGGAGACATCAGTGCCTACCGATATCGGCAACTCCGCACCGATCACCATCGTCGACGACTACGTGCCCGTGATCAACCTGTCCTCGAAACACACCACCGACGGCCGCGCAGCGATAGCTCAGGCCATCGGCACCGCGTGTGAGACCTCCGGGTTCTTCGTCATCGCCGAACACGGCGTCACACCCGAACTCATCGACCGCATGTACGCGACCACGCTGGAATTCTTCCAGTTACCCCGCGCCGAGAAGGACCGAGTCTTGGCCACCTCCGCGACAGGCGGACTGCGATATCAGGCGGGCAGCGCCGCCAAGAGCATCGGCCACGACACCCCCACCGACCTCTGCGAGATCTTCAGCTGCAACGTTCTCGGCGATCGCCACCCCGAGTTCCTGGCACAGTTCGGCGACGACACCATGCCGTGGACCAGATCCAATCTCTGGCCGCGCACTCCAGCGGGTTTTCGCGAGACCTGGTCGGAATACGCCGACGCCATGGAGCGATTGGCCGCAGACCTGATGGAACTGTTCGCCCTCGCCCTCGGCCTAGATCGCGGATTCTTCGCCGACAAGATCGACCAGCACATCTCGACCATCGTCGCGAACTACTACTACCCCCCGACCGGCGCTCCGCTGCCCGGTCAGTTGCGCAAGGGAGCACACACGGACTGGGGCAGCCTCACCATCCTCTACCAAGACGACATCGGCGGCCTACAGGTGCGCCACGGCGACAACTGGCAAGACGTACCGTTCGTCCCGGGCAGCTTCGTCATCAATATCGGTGACATGATGGCGTTCTGGACCGGCGGCAGATGGGTCTCCACGATGCACCGGGTGTGTAACCCCCCACAGGGCGCTTCCAACGCTCGGGTATCCATCCCGTTCTTCCACCTCCCCAACCATGACGCGCAGATCGAGCCGCTGCCGCGGCTCCGATCGGTCGAGGAGGAATCGGGATCCGGTACCACGCCCGGGCAGTGGTACCAGGAAAAGATGGCAGCGATCTACTCGTGATCCGACGGTGGCTGGGCCGTCGACAGCTGCTCGCTCCCGTCGCTTCGAACCAGCAGGCGGCCCAGCCGCTGCGGACCGAACCCCGCTGACATGGCAGATTTCGTGCCGAGGTCTGCTGGGCGAGATCCGAAAGGTTGACCCGAACAGAACAGTCGGCTCTAGAGCGTGATTCGAGCGGCGGCGCGCAAGGTGTTCACCATGAACGCAACCGATCTCGTCGGGACCTGGCAGCTGTTGTCCTACTTCGATATTGATGATTCGGATACGCGCAGCGAAGGGCCGCTGGGGGACGCGCCGCGCGGGCTGCTCATCTATGACCCGAACGGGCACATGTCGGTGAGCATGATGCGCACCGACCACGCCGTCGGAGCGAATCCGTTCATGGGGTATGCGGGCACGTGGCGGCGATCCGGTGCGGAGCTGGTGCACGCGATCACCGTGTGCTCCAACCCCGCGTTGGCCGATACCGAACAGGTGCGGCAGCTCTCGCTCACCGGCGACACGCTCACCTTGATCGGCACCGCCCAGGTCGAGGGCCGGGCACAGCGCCGAGTGCTGACCTGGCGGCGGATCCGGCCCGCCGCCTGAATCCGCCCTCGGCTCGAATCACCCGGTCGGGCGCCCTTCCTCATTCCGGGACGTAAGAGAACAGCGCGTCATCGAACTGAACAGGTTCGTTGTCCTCGTGGAGCACGCCGGTGATCACTCCGCTCACCGGTGCGTGCACCGGGATCATCAACTTCATCGCCTCGACGATCGCGATCTGCTGACCGGCCGAAATCCGATCACCCACCGCGACGAACGGATCCGCACCCGGTTCCGGACAGCGGTAGAAGACCCCGACGCTCGGCGCGCGAATCACCGGGTCGAGCGCCGTGACTTCCTGGCCGCCAGCGCTTTCCAGGACGTCGGGCAGCACCGCGGACCCGGCCGCCTGCGTAGGCGCGGCGACGGCCCACTCCGCTTCGACGGTCACCTCGCCGACTTGAATCCGTAGCGCGCTCGGCTGCCGAGGAAATCCGGCGAGCAGTCGCAATGCGCCCGTCTGAATCGCTTCGAGGGTGCGCAGGTAGTCGCGCTGCTCCTCCGCCACGTTCTCTTCTACTGTTGTCATCGCTGAAAGACCTTTCGACCAGATCAGTAATTGCCGAGTCCGCCACAGACATTCAGCGCCTGAGCGGTGACCGCTCCCGCGCCGGGGCCGACCAGGTAGTCGACCATCGCCGCTACCTCGAACGGCTGCACGTAACGCCCGATCGGCACCCTGGCGCTGACTCGAGCGTGTACCTCGTCGGTGTCCACACCCCACAGCCCGGAGTAGACCTCCCGAACCCGTTCGGCCATCGGAGTTTCCACGAAGCCGGGGCACACCGCGTTCACGGTGATCCCGGTCTTGGCGAGTTCCAGCCCGAGCGCCTTGGTGAACCCGACCACACCGTGCTTGGACGCCGAGTACGGCGCACCGTGCACGACCCCCTGTTTGCCGCCGGTGGAGGCGATATTGACGATGCGCCCGCGGCCGCGCTCGAGCATGCCGCCCGCGGTCAGTGCCGCTTTGGTCATCAGGAAGACGCTGTTGAGGTTGGTGTTGATCACGTCGAACCACAGCTCGTCGGTCACTTCGGCGGTCACGCCACCGCCGCTGCGACCCGCGTTATTGACCAGAATGTCGATCGGACCGTATCGGCCGACACCCGCCTCGACGTACTCCCGCACCTGCGCGGGATCGCCGACATCGCAGACGGTGCCGTCGACCTCATTGCCCTCGTCCTGCAGATCCTTGATCGTATCGGTCAGCTTCTGCTGGTCGCGGGCACAGATGAACACCGAGATGCCCTGACCTGCCAGACTTTTGGTGATCTCCAGACCCATGCCACTGGTCGCTCCTGTCACCAGCGCGACGCGCCGACTTTCCGCCATGACTCCTCCATCGCTCGAATATCCGAACTCGCCGGGCTCTTCGAGCTCCAGACTCGTCCGGTCTCCTATAGCTCTGGTCAACCCGCGGCGGTGCATGCGGCTACTCGAGCAGGGCTCGAGCGCGATCGGCCACCGTGACCTGCAGCAGAGATCCCCGCCGCACCAGGAGCGAACATGACCACCGTCGCCAGCCGGACCGAGTTGTACGCCGAGGTTCAGCAGTTCTACGCCGATCAGATGCAGCGGATCGACGACCGCGATATCACCGGCTACGCCGAAACATTCACCGAGGACGCGGAATTCGAGCACACACCGGGCCGCCCGCCCGCGCGCACCCGGGCGGGCATCGTCGCGGATCTCGTCGAGTTCCACAAGCGATTCGAGACCGATCCGATGCAGCGCAGGCACTGGTTCAACATGATCAATCTGCGGCCGCAGGAAGACGGCACCATCGTGTCAACCGCCTACTGTCTCGTCGTCAAGATCCGACCGGGCAGCGCACCGGAGATCAATCCGAGCACCGTGGTGCACGATGTCCTGGTGCGGGTGGACGGGAACCTGCTCACCCGGTCCCGGCGCGTGACGCACGACGGGTAGTCACACCGCCGCGGTGAGCGCTCAGCGACAGACATCCGTCCGCTGTGGACTCATAGACACCACAACAGGGCCAAGGGCAATCCGCCATGGGCCCTGTCCGCGTCCCCGCTTCCGCTGTGATTCTGCACCACGTTGCCACCTATCTCGTGCGCAAATGTGCTCAGAATGCTTTCATAGTGTGCATAAGAGATCACACCTGTGATCGAGCGCAGCTGCGGAGGACTCGTGAACGGTCAACTTCCTGCCCCTGATCTGCTCGGCACCCTGGTCGGCTACCTGATGATGTCGCCGATGTCGGTACTGGCGAATCTGCTGTCGCTCGCGACCGCACTCTGAGGCCGAGGGACCGACCATGGGTACCAAGACGCTGAGTTGTTGCCTCGCTGTCGCGGCCATTTCGAACTGTCCGCCCCGGCGGCGGGTGCGCTCGGCGACAGCACAGGCGACTGGTCGCAGGCGCTGCGTTCCGCGCCGACCACCGCTGTCGCCGCGATCCCCTACATCAGCGGCGTCGCCGCACAACTCGGCATCGTCCCGCCCACCGCCATCGGCTCGATCGACCGCGGCGCCGCCGGAGTGTGGCGTGGCGAACCGTTCTCAGGAGGGGCCACGGTGTCCGGCACGCCATCGCTGAGCCTGACCGTGCGACCGCCGACACCGGATCTGACCGTGATCGGCATCCTTTTCGATGAGGACCCGGCGGGCAACGCGGTACAGATCACCCAGTTCCCCCTCACCCGACACGATCTCACGCCCGGTGTACCGAACACCGTCGCCTGGGATCTGGCGCCGACCTTCTGGCATCTGCCCGCCGGACACCGCCTGACTATCACCGTGACCACGCAAGATCCGATTCCGTATGTCAGCTCCACACCGAACGGCGCGATGGTCGAGTTCACCTCGCCGTCCTTCGCGGAGATCCCGGTCGCGTGACCGGGAGACCGAGAACCGCTGGGCGGGTGCGTTTTCCGCGCGCGTCCGGCTCCCTCGGCGTGGTGGTGCCGGTTGCCGCGTCGAGAATCGCTGGGCAGGTGCGTCTTTGCGCTCGTCCGGCCCCGTCGGCGTGGCGATGCCGGTCGCCGCGCCGACGGACTCACGTGCACTGCCGCACACGCCGAGCCGGGGCCGTCGCGCTGAGCACGCTCACGTGGCCGGTGACCTCGCACGCGGTGTCGACCGGACCCGCGCCGACGGTGCCGAGCATTCAGTCGTGGACCCCCGGCGGGGAGGGGTTCACGCTGGGCGCGGGTCCACCTGATCGGTGAGCAGCCGCACTTGCGCACAGCTTGCCCGTAGCGAACGATTAACTGTGCGGCGGCTGCCTTCGCGGGCCGTGCGGTTCCACGCCCTCGGTGGACCACGAGGCGTCGGCCCCGTGACGATGCGGAGTGATCGCTCCGCGCGAGGAGGACTCGATGTTCATCCAAGTCATTCAAGGCAAAGCCTCCGACCCCAACCGACTACGTCAATGCATGGATCGATGGACCGAGGAACTGCAACCGGGAGCCACCGGCTACCTCGGAACGACCGGCGGACTGTGTGACGACGGGACATTCATCGCCTTGGCAAGATTCGAATCCGAAGACGCGGCACGACGGAACAGTGCGCGTCCGGAGCAAGGCGCATGGTGGGCGGAGACCGAAAAATGCTTCGACGGGCCCGTCACATTCATGGACTGCCCCGAAGTAACGCAGTGGATGGGGGGCGGCTCCGACGAGGCCGGGTTCGTGCAGATCATGGAGGGCCACACGCGCGATGCGGGCCGGATGCATGAACTGCTGACACAGTCCGTCGACCGCATGCATGAATTGCGCCCGGAGATTCTCGGCGGCACCTTGGCGACATTCGGCGGCGACGGATACGTCGAGGCGGTGTATTTCACCTCCGAGGCCGAAGCTCGCTCCCACGAGAAGGTGGATGTACCCGATGATCTGAGGTCGCTGTTCGAGGAGGAAAGCAAGCTCATGGGTGAGGTCGAATACTTCGACCTGCACAAGCCGGTGCTGGTCTCGGCGGGGAAGCAACCGCCGAAGTCGGGGACCTGGTAAAAAACGCCTGCGACCAGCCGCCGGGCTGCGAACCACCGCGGGGAGGGGGTCGGGCACTCCTGTCATCGCGATTCCGCCCACTGGAATCGGCGGAGCCCGACAAGGCGGCCGGCTGTGGGCCCCGACCAACAACGCGGCGTCGGTCGCGACGCCGAATACGTTGCATCCCATATCGAATGCCGAACCCCGCGCGCGGACTAGCTTGGCCCCGAAAACAGGTCGGCCTCAGGCGAATTCACCTGAGGAAAACCCAGCGAGGGGACGAATTCTCCGAAATCATAGTGGGGTGCGGACGCGGAGGAAGTGGTCCACGGGGTTCCTGCGGAACCTCCAGCTGTGGATGGTCGCGGCGGTCGTGCTCGGTCTGGCGACATCGTTGTCGCTGATCACGGGTAACAACAGGTCGTTACTGGCGGTCATCCCCGCATTCGTGGTGGCGTTCGCGAGCTTGGTCGCCCAGGAGCTGGTGAAACAGCGACCGAAGCGACGTTTGTGGAATTCGGATCGGTCGCCGTATCCCGGGCTGGAACCGTTCACCCCGTTGGACTCGGCCGTGTTCTTCGGACGATCGCTGCAGATCGAGGAGATAGTCGACCGGATGAACCCGGCGGCCGGGGCGTATGCCCACCGGTTCATCACGGTCGTCGGGCCGTCGGGCAGCGGGAAGTCGTCCCTTGTGCAGGGCGGTGTCATGGCGACACTCGGCCAGCGCGGCCGCTGGCTCGTCGTTCCGGCGTTCCAGCCGGGCACCGAGCCCGTGGCCGCGCTGGCGCACGCGCTGGCGGAGCTGCCGCCAGTCGGCAACGCAGACGGTATCGAGGCGTTATTGCGCGCCGACGGGCACCGGGCGCTCGAGCGACGGTTGCGGATGGTGGCGGGACAACGTCGGCAGGTGATCGTGATCGACCAGTTCGAGGAGCTCTACACGCTGTCCGGCCCTGGAGAAGCCGAGGAGCTGCTCGACCTGGTGCGGGAGACGCTGCATCTCGTTCCGAAGTTGTGGGTGATCGCGACGATCAGGTCGGAGTTCCTCACCGATTTGCTCAATTCCCGTTTCGCGCATCTGGCGCACAACCCGGTGACGGTGGGAGTCCTCGATACCGAGGCGCTCGGCCAGGTGATCGAAGGGCCCGCCGAACTCGCCGGGAAGGTGTTCGAACCAGGTCTGGTCAGCCGCATGCTCACCGAGACCGGAGGCGGCGACGCCCTGCCGCTGCTGGCATATCTGCTGCATCAGTTGTTCGACGCGACCCGTGGACGTTCGACGATTACCAAAGAGGACTATCTGAGTCTCGGTGGGGTGCGGGGAGCGATCTCGCGCCGCGCCGAACGGGTGCTACAGGAGCTCGCAGGCAGCCACGGCGAGGACGAAGTGCTGCGGACACTGCTGAAATTCGTCACCTGGGAGGGACCTGAGCCAACTCGGCGGCGGGTGCGCAGAGCGGATCTGACCGGCGCCGAAGCCCAGATCGCCGACGTGTTCGTCAACGTGCGACTGGTCACGTCGAGGACCGACGACGAGGGACCGGTGCTCGACGTCGCGCACGAGGCGTTGTTCCGGTATTGGGCACCGCTGAAACAGCAGGTCGAGACGCATGCGGACGAGCTACGCCGCCGCACTCAGCTGGAACGCTGGGCGACGGAATGGGTGCGGTCCGGGCGTCAGCGGGCGTTTCTGCTGCGCGGTGAACGTCTCGAGACGGCCATGCGGTGGTCCGAGCACGGCGACGCGGTACCCGAAATCGAGGAATTCCTCGCCGCATCCCGCAACGACGATCTGGCCTGGCGGGAACGGCTGTCGGATTCGCTGGCCGCCCAGTCCACCTTGACTGTCGACCACGATCCGGAGCTTGCGATTCTTCTCGCGATCGCGGCCATCGAGGAGTGTGCTGTCCGGGTTGCCGCGGTCCGGGCCCTCCATCGGGCGCTGTGGACGAGCAGGCAGCGAATTCTGTTGCGCGGCCACGACGACTGGGTATGGGGCATCGCATGGTCCCCCGACGGCACGATGCTCGCCTCCGCCTCGCACGATCACACCGTCCGGCTGTGGGACCTGGCCGAGCCAGGGGAGTCGCGGGTACTGCGTGGCCACACCGACCGGGTGTCGAAAGTGCGGTGGTCGCCCGACGGGACTCAATTGGTCTCCGCCGCACAGGACCAGACGGCCCGTGTCTGGAACATCGTCGACGGGACCGAGTTGTTCGTTCTCACCGGGCACACCCACCGGTTGGAGGCGGCCCACTGGCGCGCCGACGGCGAGCTCATCGCCACTGCCTCCCGCGATGGTCAGGTCCGCCTGTGGACGGCCTCGGACGGGTCTACAGCAGGCGTTCTCACCGGCCACGAGGATTGGGTTCAAGACGTCGAGTTCGCGCCAGTGCCCGCTACGTCCGTGCCGGAGGGGGATGGCGGTCGTTGGCCGGTGGCGTCCGCGTCGGGGGATGGTCTGATCAGGATCTGGGGAGTGCCTCCTCGAGACGACCGGGATGCCCCGCGACAGGACGGGGCACCGACGCTGTTGCGCGGTCACCGTGGCTGGGTCGAGGCCGTCGCCTGGTCGCCGGACGCAACGGCGCTCGCCAGCGCATCGCGGGATACAACGGTCAGGGTGTGGGATATCGCCCGCGCCGAACAGCGGTTGCTGATGCGCGGCCATGAGTCCAACGTCGAGTCGCTCGCGTGGTCGCCCGACGGCTCCCGGTTGGCCAGCTGCTCCCGGGACAGCACTGTCCGGATGTGGACGGCTGACGAGGGCGAGGAGCAAGCGGTTCTCCGCGGTCACGGTGATTGGGTCGAGGACGTCGCCTGGTCCCCCGACAGCTCCCGGATCGCCAGCGCATCGCGGGACGGAACGATCAGAATCTGGGACGCTGCTGCGACCCCCGAACTCGTCCGGCTGTCGGGGCACACCGGCTGGGTCCGTACCGGTGCATGGTCTCCGGACGGCCGCACGATCGCGACCGGCTCTCGGGACGGCACCGCTCGCCTGTGGAACGCCGCCACCGGAGAACAGATCGCTTTGCTCGTCCATGACGACGAGGTCCGGAGCGTCACATTCTCGCCCGACGGGCTTCTGGTCGCGACCGCCTCCTATGACAACACCGTTCGACTGTGGACCTCCGCTGGCGACGAGGTCCACCGTCTGATCGGGCATCGGGAGGGCGTCCGTCGCGTCCGCTTCTCACCGACCGGTGATCGGCTGGCCACCTGCGGCCGGGAGGACACGATCCGGGTGTGGTCGGCCGCCGGGGAGCAACTGGCCGTGCTCCGGGGGCACCGAGCCATGGTCCGTGCCCTGGTCTGGTCCCCCGATTGCACCCGCCTGCTCACCGGCTCCAATGACGGCACCGCCCGGATCTGGTCGGCCGACGGCGCTGAACTCGCCGTTATCACCACCCACACCAACTCGGTCACCGGCGTCGCATGGTCACCCGATGGCACCACGATCGCCACCGGATCCCGCGATCGGCGGCTACTGCTGTGGGATCCGTCGACGCAGGAGCTCATCCGGGATCTGGGACACCAAGAGGAGGTGGTCCGCGATCTGGCCTGGGCCCCGGGCGACGACCGCCTGGCCGTAGGCCTGGACGACGGGACCGCCCGGGTCTGGGACACCGTCCAGGCCGTGGAGATAGCCATCCTTCGAGGCCATGGTGCCTGGACAGAAGGCGTCGCCTGGTCACCCGACGCAACCGCCCTCGTCACTACCTCCGGCGACGGCACCGCCCGAATCTGGACAGTTCCCCCAAGTCTCGACTCCCTTCTTGCTATCGCCCGAACCCGCGTCTTTCGTACGCTCACCCCCGGCGAGCGCCACAGCCACCTGCTCACCGCACAGCCGGCCTGATACCAGCGCGGTTATCCGGCGTTTCCACCGGTCGCCGCGATTTCAGACATTTCGCCCGATCCAAACGAGTTGAGCCGTTCACCCGGCTTCCTGCGCCGCGGCTATCTCGACGGACGGCAGTTGCTGCGCACCCGCTCGGCTCCCGCGGGCTAGGAGCGAGTGCGGCCGAGCAGGTGGCGCAGCGTCGATTCCAGGTCCGGCATGCGGAAGGTGTGACCGGCCGATTCCAGTCGAGCGGGCGCCACCCGCTGGCTGGCGGACGCGAGTTCCTGCGCCCCCTGTGCGCCGAGCAGCAGGCCGGGACCGAACTCCGGCACCGGCAGCAGGGCGGGCCTGTGCAGCACGGCGGCCAGGATCCTGGTGTAGTCGATATTCCGAACCGGTTGTGGTGCAACGGCATTGACCGGGCCCGATAGTCCACCCTGCCACAGTGCCCGGTGATAGACATCCACCAGATCGTCGATCCCGATCCAGGAAAGCCACTGGTTGCCGTCGCCGATCCGGCCGCCGAGTCCGGTGGCGAAGAGCGGGCGTAATAACCGCAGCGTGCCACCGCGCGGCGACTGCACGATCCCGGTGCGCACCGACACCACCCGGACCCCGGCCGCCGAAGCCGGGACGGTGGCCGCTTCCCAATCGGCGACGACATCGGCCAGAAACCCGTCACCACGAGAAGCGTCCTCGCGCAGGACCTCATCGCCCCGGTCATAGCCGTAATATCCGATGGCCGAAGCACTGACGAAGGTGGGCACTCCCGTGCGGCTCGCGAGGTCGGCGAGCCTGCGGGTCGGGCCGATGCGGCTCTCGACGATCGACCGCTTGTGCTCGTCGGTGAAACGACCCGCGATCGACGCACCGGCCAGATGCACCACCGCGTCGACACCGTCGAGCAGATCAGGGGCCGGATCCGCTGGGTCCCAGCGCCTTTCATTCGCATCGCTCGGCACGTGGCGAACCAAGCGGATGACGGTGTGCCCGCCGGTGGTCAGGAACGCGGCCAAGGCCGACCCGACCAATCCGGACGCACCCGTTATCGCGATGGTCGACGAGGCGAAGCCCTGCTCGGCCGCCCGGCCGTGCGCGGCCAGATCGTCGGCGACCTGCCGATACCGATAGTCGAACATCGAGCGCAGCGCGAAAGCGGGCACCGGTGACTCCACGCGATCGACGATTCGCGTGTGGTCGTCGTCGACGACCTCGAAATCGTGCGTGTGCCGCCACCGCAGCAGCAGCTTGGCGGGCAGCGAACCGAGGCCGTCGACGGCGACCGAGTCGACGAACCGATGCGGAGGCTCGTAGCCCGCTGGATCGTGTCTGGCGACCCAGCGCAGCCCGCCGGGCAGGCCGAGCACCGCCTGACCGTCCCGCAACGAGCCTGCCTCGGCCACCAGCGACACCGGCTGCCATGGTGGCGCCAGCCGGGCGAACGCACCTGGTCTGGCATGCCATGCGAAGATCTCGGCCCGGGGAACGGCGACGACGCTCGAACACTCGATGCCCATACCCCCGACTGTAGCCACGAACCGGCGCTTTGCCGGGCTGCCACCAGGCGGCCCGTGTCGACATCGGATGAGCAGGTCGCGTGGCCTCACACCACGAAGGGAATCAGAGCCTTTCGATCCGCCGGGTAGTCGGCGAACTTCTCGCGGTACCACCTATGCGTGGCAAAGGCGCGCGGCACCAGGTTGCCTGCGGTGATCAGGAAGATCACCACACCGGCCAGCGACCAGGTCAGCAGGGCGAAGCCGGCCCAGGCGATCAACTCGCCGAGGTAGGCCGGGCTGGTGACGAATCGGAAGCCGAAGCCGTAGGGCACTCGGTATTCCGTTGCTCCCGGGTTGTTCTTATCGCGCAGGTTGCGCACGATCGCCTCGGAGCGGACCAGCACGATGAACCCGCAGAGATAAACCACCACGCCGACGAGGAAGCGCGGATCGGTCAGCCAACCGGTGTCGTACTGATGCCGGTAGTCATGGCTGAAGAACGCGCCATTGAGATAGCCGTGCAGTGCCGTCACGAACATGCCCATGCCGAGCACCGAGACGTTGAAGCTGCCGCGCTTGCCCGGCACCTGCCGGATGGACAGCGGAAAGAACCACCCGCGATTTCCGTAGTGCAGCAACCAGATCAGCGCGAGCACCAGCGGCGTCGGCTCGAACCGGTTCGGGCCGGTCAGATAGAACACCGCGAAGACCACCGTCGCGGGGACTTCCATCAACCACCAGCCGAGCTTCGGGTTGAGGTTGAAACCGACCTTCGTGGTGGCGAAGCGGCCGTACGGACTCTGCGCGAATAGCCCGCCGACCAGCACGAAAGCCGCGAATCCAAAGGCGATCGTCAGCACCGTGTCGTAGGTGGTGTTCCCGGTGTACCAGTCCATCGAGATCCTTTGTCGAGCGTTGCGCCGGGTACTTCTGCTGACTTCCGACGCCAAAATTAGAACATGTTCTACCATGTGTTCGAGTCACGACCCGCGACAACGGAGGAACTGTCATGCCGCTGGATCCGACGGCCGCCGACCTGCTGGCCGCCGTACAGGCCTCACCGCGCGCCGTCGCCGCACATGACCGCGCGGCCTGGGTCGGGTTGTTCAGCACCGACGCCGTCGTCAACGACCCGGTCGGCTCGCGGCCGCACATCGGCCGATCCGCGATCGAGCGCTTCTACGACACCTTCATCGGCCCGAACACCATCACCTTCCAAGTCGATCACGACTTCGTCAGCCCGCCGACAGTGGTGCGCGACCTGATGATCAAGACGACCATGTCGACCGGCGCCACCGTCGTCGTCCCGATGCACCTGCGCTACGACCTCGTCGAGGAAGACGGAACCTGGAAGATCACCCGACTGGCCGCGCATTGGGAGTTGGCCGCGATGATCGTGCAGCTACTGCGCACCGGCGTACCCGGCCTTGGCGCCGCGCTGAAACTCGGCCCGCAACTGATCGTCAATCAGGGTCTCGACGGCGCCATCGGAATGACGCAGGCCCTCTTCGGAGTCGGCCGAGCGGGCAAACGCGCTGCGAACAGTGTTCTTTCGGCCGCCGCCGCCACCGACATCAGCCGGGTCCGCCGCCTGCTCGACCACAACACCGTCATCGAACTGCCCGCAGGAACGCCCGTCTCGGTAGAGGAGTTCACCAACCGGGCCCGGGGCATGCGGTGGGACAAGATGATCGCCGCCGGTCGCAGCGTCACCGCCAGTATCGAGCTCGGGAATATCCACGGTGTCGCGGTCATCGAGTTCGCCATGGGCGCAACGCGAATCACGGCGATCCGGGTATTCACCGACGCCTGAGCACCAGCTCGATCAGGACGAAACCCGGTCAATCAATCACCCAGGTGCATCATCGATCCGCCGCCGTACCGCGCGCACGTCAACCTGCGCGGTCCGGCGGCGATGCCGCTCGATTTCGCCGGGATCACGCCGCGGCAGTAGATTCGGCGACCAGAGTGGCGTCGGCCGACGCCGCCCGGGGTTCCGGCTCAGTGCCGGTTACCTTTTCGGCCCATCCGGGCGGCCCGAATACGTAACCGAATCGGCCCCTCCAGGTTTCGGCGTTGCGGACATCGCCGATCATTCCCGCCAGCTCATGGGGCGGGGCCACGAACGACGCGAAATACCTGCCGCTCGCGTCCTTGATCACGGTCACCGAAGACGGATCTGACGGCAACTCCCGCGACCAACGCACTGGAATGTCGCCGATCTTCGGCAACCGCAGCTTCCGACCGGCTGTGATCTCGAACCTCGCGTTGCCCGCCGCGCGGACTCCCGCGTCCGCCTTCACCACCGCCCTGAAAAGCAGGGCACCAGCGGACATCCGGTAGCAGAAATCCGTGACAACCAACCCGAGCACCCACACCCACCAGCTCTTCGTCGACAGCCAAGCAGATTTCGACAGTGTCGCCGAGGTAAGCAAGGGCCATTGCCGAAACCGCCCGGCTGCGACCGGATGTCGCGATCCTCGATGTGCGGGGACGGGCTCGCCGCCACCGAGTCCATCGTCGCGACGGGCGGCACCTATGCTCTCGTGCTCACCACCTATGACAGCGACGCCAACCGTGCCCTGCAAGCAGGCGCGAGCGGCTTCCTGCGAAAAGCCTGTCACCGGAAGAACTCGTGGCCGCGATCCGAATCGCCGCTCGCGGCGACGCCCTGATCAATCCGTCGATGACCCGCCGCCTGATGTCGCGGTTCGCACACAACCTCACCCCGCCCCGCAGTCCGCCGGAGGTACTGCGACTCACCGCCCGTGAGCGAGAAGTGCTGCTCCTGCTCGCCGACGCGCGCAGCAATGCCGAGATCGCGGCGATACTCGGCGTCGGCGAGGAGACGGTAAAGACCCACGTCTCCCGCATTCTCGCCAAACTCGGTGTCCGCGACCGGATCCACGCGGTCGTGTACGCCCACAAACACGGACTGGTCTCCCCCGCCTGACCGGTCGGCACCCGCCAGGCTAGAGCGTTGAGAACAATGTGGTGTCGACCTGGGCGCCCCACACGGCGCGGGAGCCGGAGTCGCCGACTCGATACGCCTGCGTGATGGCCGCGATGCCGCAGCCGATCGCCAGCACGGCGATCACCGCGGTGATGACGCGGGTCGGCGGCTTCTCGCGTTGTTCGCGCAGGTGCACGACGATGAGCAGGGCGCTGACCAGCAGCAGCGGGACGACGAAGTAGATCATCGTCCTGCCGAGGTCGGCGTGGGTTTCGATGGCGGGTGACGAGCCGAGCCGCTGCTGGAACGATTCGCCCGCGTCGGTGGTGAGCGGTGTCAGCGCGACGGTCACCGCGGCAAACACGGTGACCAGCCAGATCAGCCGACGACGCGCCGCGGGCCATAGCGCGGACAACATCAGCAGCGCCGAGGTCAACGGCACGAACACCACGATCACATGAACCAACAGCACATGGGCGGGCAGACCGTTGATCGTCGACATGAGGGCATCTCCTCGGTTCTCGACCGCCGCGGCGGTACCGGCCCAAGTATCTCCCTCACCTCACGTTCCCCGGCGGCGCACGGTTCATCGACGTGTCCGGACGCCTCGACAGTTCCTCAGGCGTTGGCTGCTGCGATGTCGACGTGGTGCGGTCCGGATGCGAACGGTGCGCAAGCAGCCGGGTCTCCCCGGTGGGCCGCACCAGGTCAGCGGCCGTAATCGAACCAACATCGGCCCGATCCCGTACCTCTGGTAGTGGCCGCGGGCGAGTCGGCACTACTCGCGGCGGTGCTGTGCCCCCGACCGAACGTTCGGGTAGGTAATTACTCGCGTCGCAGGAGGGCGGCGGCGACACGATGGTGCGAGCACGGAAGGGAGATCAGCGATGCGATTCTCGACCGGGGCGGTGAGCAGATACGCCGCGAGTGGTTGCGATGGGCCTGATCTGCCCGCCACCTTCGACGAGGCGCGCAGCTTTGCGGCTATCTTCCTGCAGGCAGGCCACCAGGTCTTCGCCCGATGGGAGAACGCGGATGTGTGGGGTTCGGACTTCCGCGAAGCGGGAGCGGGTGATCGCGAGCCGCAGGGCGGCAGTGACCTCGCCGAGCTCTATCTCTTCTGTGGTCACGGGAGATGTCAGAGCACACCCACCGCGACGGACCCCGACTTTCTTTCTGTCTGCAGCACGAGCGGGCGGTCCGACATCGTCACGATCGGTCGCGAGGTGCGCTGGGGGAACACCCTCCGTTCGGGGCTGCAGTACGCGGTGATCGATGCCGGTTGCTCGATGGACCTGGTGGCGCTGGCCAATTCGTGGTTCCCGGTGTTCGAGGGTCTGCATATCGCACTGGGCCATTCCGGTAACTCGGCTGCCGACACACTGGACAGCCCGGATCGCGGATTCTTGTTCGCGCTGTACGCGACGGGAATGCATCCGTTCTTCCCGCACTACTCGGTGGGCGACGCGTGGATGAACGCTGGAACCGAGGACATCCAACCAGGGTGTTCGGCAGTGGCCCTTGCCGCGGGAACCTCACGCAGCGACGCCATCTGGCACCGCGATCACGAAACGATCGGTGTGCACAGCCTGTTCAACTATCCGGCGGCGTGGTTCGCCTGGAAATGGCGCACCGCATGATGACGAGGCAGCCGAGGAGTCGACATGACCGCCCCTGATGGCGGCGAGCGATCGCCCGAACTCGAACGACTGACCGGCCTCGCCGAACTGCTCGGCCTGCGGATCGACGGCGCGAGCGGGATCGTGGGCAATACCGTCGGGATCCGAAGCGATGACCTGCTTTTCAGTCAGCGCCTCGATTCCCGCACCTATTTCGTGCAGAACTCGGCGTTCGGAACGGGCCGTGGCGCGGACTATCGAGGTTCCGACGACGCCCTCCTCGCCGAATGCGACGCGGTGGCAGCTCGTCTCGGTATACCGCGCGACGAGGTCGGCGAACGTGACATCGTTCGGGAATACGCGCAGGTCGCGAGCTACCACGGCGGCACGGGGATAGCCGCACCCGAACCCGCCGAGCCCGGCGTCCGATACGGACGGCTGCGACGCCGGATCAACGGACACCCGGTGTGGAATTCGAGTTGCCTACTCGGCCTGACAAGCGACGGCGGCATCGGACATCTGCTGCTGCATTGGCCCGAAGTGCCCGCGACCGTCCTCGAGGAGGCTGCCGCGCTTGCGGACCACCTCGACGGCACTTGGCAGGATCCTGGATGCGAAGCGGCGCAACTGGAATCGGTGCGTGCGGGCATTCTGCACTCGCAGGCGGTGGGATTCGTGATGGAATTCCGAGCCGCGATCCGGGCCGTCTATGCGCCGGTGACGCTCGGCATCGGGCGCAAACCGGTTCGCTACCTCGACATCGCAGGGCACGACGTCACAAAACCACGCAATCACGTGTGGGATCTCGACAGACTCCTGCCCTGGCAGGGCGAACGTGTCCGCGACACCTGGGAAATCGCGTAGATCGCCCAGGTCGGCCGGGGTTCATCACAATGGGCAGGTGGACATGACAGGAACGGGGTGATCGCGCCCGGCCTCGGGTTGGCCGTGGTGTGCACGATGATGGTCGCGGGCACGGTGGTGGTGTATCTGGCTGCCGGGCTGGGTGAGGTGGCGATCGTGCCGCGTGCGGCATTGCGCGGGGCGGCACAGTTGACGGTTGTCGCGCTGGTGCTTGCCGCCGCGCTCGCACAGCTGTGGTCGTCGATCGTGGTGCTGACGGTGATGTTCGGTGCGGCCGTGGCGACATCGGCACGGCGTGCGAACGCCGGGAGGTCGGCGGCGTGGCTGGGATCGGCGATCGCCTGCGGACTCGGCAGTGTGCTGCCGTTGCTGCTCATCAGTGGCGTCGTCCCCCTGGCGGGTGTGGCCATGGTCCCGATCGGCGGCATCGTGCTCGGCGGGACGATGACCGCGACCTCGCTGGCGGCCAGGCGGGCACTCGACGCGATCGAGCAGCGGCGGGGTGAGGTCGAAGCAGGGCTGAGCCTGGGACTGAGCGAACGCGACGCGCGATTGGAGATAGTCCGGCCGACCGCCTCGGACGCCTTGCTCCCCGGCGTCGACCAAACCCGCACCGTCGG
Organism: Nocardia sp. GCM10030253; assembly: GCF_042675075.1. Taxonomy (NCBI): domain Bacteria; kingdom Bacillati; phylum Actinomycetota; class Actinomycetes; order Mycobacteriales; family Nocardiaceae; genus Nocardia; species Nocardia sp. GCM10030253. Next base: position 249,076 of record NZ_JBHTDL010000008.1, read on the forward strand.
CCTGGTCACCCTCCCCGGCGCTTTCGTCGGTGTCCTTATCGCCAGCGGTTCCGCCATCCAGGCAGGCGCCGTGCAAATCCTGGTGCTGATCGCCCTGCTACTCGCCCAATCCTGCGCCGTCGCAGTAACGATCGAACTCGTCGCCCGTACCAAGATCCGCCGCTCGACCGGCACACCTGGACGGCGTACTGCCTGAGTTCGACTACAGGCCAGAGGTTTTGGGTGTCTGCCCGGAATAGACCAGGACGCAGCGGTTTGTGGACCAACCTGTCTACTGGGCGTCACCAAACCGAACCCGGCGGTGACAGACTCGGAATCCCGAGCCTGGCCAAGATTCCCAAAGATGCCCTCGAGGGGCCAAGAAAAATGGCCCGGAACATATGTTCCGGGCCATTGTCCCTAGTAGCGGGGACAGGATTTGAACCTGCGACCTCTGGGTTATGAGCCCAGCGAGCTACCGAGCTGCTCCACCCCGCGTCGGTAAACACAACATTACACACGTCTGCGCCTAGATGCCAAATCGACCCCAAGGCAAGGCGTTTGCGCAGGTCAGCGGCATCGGGCCACCCGAGAGGTGGGTGAACGAGGTCGCCCAGTGACGCAGCCCACGGCAATCCAGGATCAAGTTCGTTCCGATGTTCGGGATGGCGCCTCCGAGGGAATGCACGCACGCGACACCCCTTCATCAAGCCCTTCAAACGTGACTCGGATCACTATTTCGCTGTGATCTCAGGCACATCACGGCACAATAACTGACCGCCCAGAATCCATTCAAACGACATTAGCGACCAGCGCAAACATCGAAATGCATGCCATTCGCTTCATACAATACGAGCGTTATCAAGACGTGATCTGTTGAGAATTCTTCGTTACCGTCGTGTCCACGGCCCGGATCAAACGTGATGGGCACGAACTCGAACCGCCGAACACCGGTGACCCTGTCCCGCGGTTCGAGGATCCCCGACTCCTGGGGACAGGGACACGGCAGATTTTGGCCGCGTTGGCGGGCGCAGGGAGGGAAAATACTATGTCTCAGAACCGGAAGTTCAGCACCCGCGCCCTCGGCTTCGTGGCCGTCACCGGCGCTCTCGTTGCAGTACCGTTCGGTCTTTCCACCGCGACCGCTTCAGCCGCGCCCACCCACAACTGGGACGGCGTCGCACAATGCGAGAGCGGTGGCAACTGGGGGATCAACACCGGAAACGGCTACTACGGCGGCCTGCAGTTCTCGCAGAGCACCTGGGCGGCCAACGGCGGTGCGGGCTCGGCGCACACCGCCAGCAAGGCCGAGCAGATCCGCGTCGCGGAGAACGTGCTCGCCACCCAGGGCGTCGGTGCCTGGCCGACGTGCGGCGCCTACCTCAGCGACGGCCAGTCCGCGGATGTCGAGCCCGCCGTCGAGCCGGAGCCCGCCGCCCCTGCCGTCGCCGCCCCGACCATCGACAATGCCAAAACCGTCGTCGACCAGGCCAAGAGCGCGGGCGACGAGCTCGCCAAGCAGGCCGGCGTCCAGGACCAGTACCAGGCAGTGCTCGAGCAGAACAGCGGCCTGATCAACTCGCTGTTCCGCTGATCTCCGTTTCTACTCGGGATCTAATGCAAAGAACGGCCCCGTCACCCGCTCGGGCGACGGGGCCGTTCTCGTGTAGTCGAGACCGACCGATAGCCAACGGCCCTGTCACCCGGTTGGGTGGCAGGGCCGTTGTTGTGTTCGGACGAGATCAGCGACCGGCGTCCTGGTAGGCCTTCACCGCGGCATCCAGTTCGTCGAGCGCCTTGCCGAAGTCCTGGAAGTTGCCCGTGCGCATGGCATTACGCACGTTCTCGATCTTCCGGTTCAGCTCCGCCGCCGCCGCGTCCTTGGCGGGCGAGGAGCCGGATGGCGGAGTGACGCCGCCCGGCGGCGGGGTGGTGCCGGCGGTCTGCGGTGGCGGTGTGCTGCCCTCGACCGGCGGTGGCGCGGTGCCGGGCTTCGGCCTCGACGCCGGGTCACCACCGAATGGTGTTGCCAGCGAACCGGATCCGGGTAGCACCTGATTCAGCGCCTCGGCCAGGGTCGCCGCGTAGCCGACCTTCACGCTGCCCGCTTCATCGCGGTAGCTCACCAGCACTCGGAGCAGCTGCGGGAAGGTCGACGTATTCGGCCCGGTATTTCGTTCGTTGTACAGCGGTTCCACATAAAGGATTCCGCCGTCGGCAACCGGCAATGTCAGCAGGTTGCCATATTTGATCTTGTTCGAATTCGACAGCAGTGTCTTCTCCGCCGACACTTCCGGTGCTGTCGTCAGCGTGTTCTGCGTTTGCTGCGGACCCTGCGTTTGCGTGTCGGTGGGCAATCGCAGAATCGTGAATTTGCCGTAGCCGTCCGGATCCGACCGCACCGAGATGTAGGCGGACAAGAACTGACGGTTGTAGCCGACCATCGCGCTGGTCAAATTGAAGACCGGCTTGTTCGTCTGCTGATCACCGAGCAGCACGTAGTACGGCGGCTGGTTGAAGGTGCCGCCCTCGATGGTCGGGTCGCTCGGCACGGACCAGAATGCGTTGTTGGTGAAGAACTCTCGCGGATCGTCCACGTGGTACTTGGTCAGCATCTCGCGCTGCACCTTGAACACATCCTCCGGATAGCGGAAGTGCGCCCGCAACTCCGGCGAGATCTCGCTCTCCGGCTTGACCGCGCCGGGGAACACGCCGCGCCATGCCTTCAACACCGGGTCGGAGGAATCCACCTCGTACAGGTTCACCGTGCCGTCGTAGGCGTCGACGGTGGCCTTCACCGAGTTACGGATGTAGCTGACCTCCTTGCGCGGCAGCAGTCGACCGGTCTTCTGGTCGATGCTGTCCTCGACCGCGCCCTCCAGCGAAGTGGTCTGCGCGTAGGGGTAGTTGTCCAAGGTGGTGTACGCGTCGACGATCCATTGGATCCGGCCTTCGACCACCGCCGGATAGGCGTTCCCATCCGTCGTCAGCCACGGCGCCACCTTCTGCACCCGATCACGCGGGCTGCGATTGAAGATGATCTTGGAGTCGTCGCCGATGGCCGAGGAGAACAGGATATTCCGCTCGGCGTACTTGGCTGAGAACGCCAACCGGGTGAACCAGTTGCTGATCGGCACACCACCCTTGCCGGTGTAGGTGTACTGCGCGGTGTCGGAGTCGTATTCGCGCGGACGCTGCCCCTCCGTCGAGCCGACGATGGCGTAGTCCGGATTCGACTGTGAGATCAGCTCGCCGTAGTACACGCGCGGCTGCTCGACCTTGATCCGCTGCTTGTCCGTCGGCGTGAACAGGTCACTCACCATGAAGATCGGGTAGCCGCTGTCGCTGCTGCCGCCGGCCGCATTGGTGGGATCGTCGGACTGCGGCTTGTTGACTCGGTTTGCCGGGGCGGCGACGAAACCGTTGCCGTGGGTGTAGACGGTGTGACGGTTGATCCAGTCGGTCTGGTTGCCGCTCAGCGCCGCCGGGGACAGCTCACGGGCCGCGACGATGTAATCCTGGATATCGCCGTCGATGTTGTAGCGGTCGATATCGAGCGACTCGGGGAAGCCGTAGAAGTTCTTCAGCTGCCGCAGCTGAGTGAAGGTGGGCGACAAGATGTTCGGATCGAGCAGCCGGGCATTGCCGATAGTCGCCGCGTCGACCGGGACGTCCAAGGGGTTCTTCCTACTCTCGCCCTTGTAGTCCTTGTAGTCGATCTTGTCGTTGGTGATGCCGAACGCCTGCCTGGTTGCGGCGATATTGCGTTCGATGTATTCGCTTTCCTTGTCGGCAGCGTTCGGGCGCACCGAGAACTGCTCGACAACGAGCGGCCACACCGCCCCGACCAGGATCGACGACAGCACCAGCAGTGCGGCCGCCATCGCGGGGACCCGCAGATCACGCAGCACGATGCCCGCGAAGAAGGCCACCGCACAGATCACCGCGATGGAAAGCAAGATCAGCTTGGCGGGCAACACGGCATTGATGTCGGTGAAGGAACCACCGGTGAAGGTCGGCTCCTTGCGGCTGCTGGAGAGCAGTTCGTAGCGGTCGAACCAGTACGCGATCGCCTTGAGCAGCACGAAAAGCCCGGCAAGCACGGCAAGTTGGACGCGCGCGGGACGGGTCAGCGTGCCTTCCCTGCCGGTAAGGCGCAGACCACCGAAGACGTAGTGCGTCACCAGGCTGGCGAAGAAGGCGATGACAATGGCTACGAACAACCAGTTCAGCACCATGCGATAGAAGGGCAGATCGAACGCGTAGAACCCGACGTCCAGATTGAACTGCGGATCCTTCTGCCCGAACGAGCCGCCATTGAGGAACAGCTGCACAGTGACCCAATTCGACTGCGCCACCAGTCCGGACAGCACGCCGAGCAACACCGGGATGCCGATGCCGAACAGCTTCAGCCTGCTCATCACGGTGGTGCGGTAGCGCGCGATCGGGTCGTTCGGGCCCACCACCGGGATGAACACCGGCCGGGTCCGGTAGCCGAGCAACAGCGCCAGCCAGACAACAAGACCGACGAACACCGCGACCACCACGAACAACAGGACTCGGGTGCGCAGAACGGTGAGATAGACGCCGCGGAAACCGACCTCGCCGAACCACAACCAGTTCGTATACGTGTCGGTCAGTCGTGGTCCCAACAAAAGCAGCGCTGCCACAATAATGGCCGCCACCAGCAGCACACGGCTGCGTCGGGACAACGAAGGTAAGCCGGTGGGGGGCCGCATGCCCACGATGCCACTCTCCAAGGTCCGGCGGCACTCGCACCGATATTTCGGTTGATGCGCCGCAGTCCGATGTTGCAGATGGTCCTTGCGGACCTGTTCAGCGCCCACTCTACGGAATCGGACACCAATCGGACCGCAGGGCCGCAATCGCACAGACCAGAAGGCTGCGGCTTAGCCGGACCGGCGGTCTGCGATCGACCGATCGTTTGATTGGATGTCTGCGTGACCGAAGACCTGCACGCCGAACTCGTCCTCGCCCGCTGCGTCCGGGAGGTGGCGGAATTCGTGGACGCCGAGGGCTGGGGGAACCCGCCGCAGATGTTCGCGCTGGTGCGCACCGCCGATCTGGTCGCGGCCGAACCGGGGCTCGTCGATCAGCTCGACGACGGCAATGAGCTCACTCCCGTTGCCCAGGAATCCTTTCCGGACGACGTGACCGGCGGGTCGATGGCACTCGACGAGTTCCTCGCGACCACCAGCTGGCCCGACGCCGTCGAGGGCTGCGTGCTGGTGCAGGAGATCGTGGTGCTCCCGCCGGACGCCGAGAGCACCCTCGACGACGCACTCGCCCCGCTACTCGCCGATCACGACGCCGCCGATGCGGCCGCGCGCGCCGCCGCCGAAGCGCATCCGGAACGCCGCGAAGCGCGGCTGTTCGCGGCGGTCCTTCGCGAGGGCACGTCACTGGCACTGCTGCAGGTGCGCCCGGAGGACGACTCCGAAGACTTCGGCGACCTCGACCTGCGCACCTACCCGAATCTCGCGCCCAACGTCATCGAAGCCCTGCACCAGACGTTCGAGTAACCACTGGCTAGCCGCAGGAGACGGTCTGCTTGCCTGCGTTGATGTCGTTGAGCGACGTGACCGCGCCGTTGAGATTTTCGACCTTCACCAGACGCAGCCCGTCGGGGATGCGCTGCTTGGCCTCGTTGCAATTGGCCGCTGGGACGAGGAAGGTCTCCGCACCCGCGTCACGGGCGGCCATCATCTTGTATTGGATGCCGCCGATCGGGCCGACCTTTCCTTCCTGGTCGATGGTGCCGGTGCCCGCGACGAACTTGCCGCCGTCGAGTTCACCGGGTGAGAGCTTGTCGATCAGCGCGAGGCTGAACATCAGCCCGGCCGAGGGGCCGCCGATATCGGCAAGGTTGAAGGTGACCTCCATGGGCGGGCGCGCACCTTCGGTCGGTGTCAGGCCGAGGTAGCCCTTGGCCGCGTCGTCCGGGCGGGCGGCGAGGGTGATGATTACGGTCTGCTCGGCATTGTCGCGCCGATACACCACGGTGATCCGGTTGCCCGGCTGCTGCGAGGACACGGCGGCCACCACGTCCTTCGGTGTGCTTGTCGGTGCGCCGTTGATGCTGATCAGCTCGTCACCAGCGGCCAGCACGTCCTTGGCCGGGCCGTCATCGCCGACCTTGCGCACCAGCACCACGGTCGGCAGGTTCAGATAGTGCAGTGCGGCAACCTCGGCGTTGCCCTCGGAGTCCTTGAAGTCCTGCTGGTTGGACTTATCGATTTGCTCACGCGGTACCCCGGGTGGATACACCTCGGCGCGCGGCACCAGGCCGTGTTCACCGCTGACCCAGTAACCGAATGCCTCGAAGATATTCAGCCCGTCGCGCACCGAAACAGTGGTCATGTTCAGATGTCCGGTGGTGGGGTCGAGCACGGCGCCCTGCACATCGACGACCGGCTTGCCCTCGACCTCGCCGAGCGTATTGAACGTGGGCCCGGGTCCGAGTGCGACGAACGGCACGGTGAACACGGTGCCCGAGACACCGAGCACGAGCACCGGGATCAGAGCGGCGACCAGGGTGAGGATCCGTCGATTCACCTCGACCACAGTAGTGATCGCCCGCGCCGATGGGCGGCAGAGGCATGCATTTACCACGTTCGGGTGTCCTCCGATTTCGCGACGCGCGAACACAAGGCCCCTATCCCGCACGCGTAACGTAAGGGGTATGAGCGACCTCCCCTTCGGATTCTCGAATCGCGATGACGACGACGCGCGCAAGCGTGGCGAGGAGCCGGGCGGTCCCGACGCAAACAATCCGTTCGGCATAGGTGGGCCCGGCACAGGCGGCTTCGACCCGGCGCAACTCGGGCAGATGCTGACCTCGCTCGGGCAGATGCTCAGCGGGATGGGCCAGCCGGGTTCGGCGCAGGCCGGTCCGGTGAACTACGACGTCGCCAAGCGGCTGGCCCGCCAGCAGCTCGGATCCAGCCTGACCCCGTTGACCTCGGGTGCGGCCAGCGCGGTGACAGATGCCGCGCACCTGGCCGAGGTGTGGCTCGATGGTGCGACCACGCTGCCTGCCGGTGCGACCAAGACGGTGGCGTGGACGGCCAACGACTGGATCGAGGAGACGCTGCCGACCTGGAAGCGGCTGTGCGATCCGGTAGCCGAGCAGATCTCGGGCATGTGGACCTCGCAATTGCCCGAAGAGGCAAGGGACTTCGCTGGTCCGATGGTGGGGATGCTCAGCCAGATGGGTGGGCTCGCCTTCGGATCGCAGCTCGGGCAGGCGCTCGGGCAGCTGGCCAGGGAGGTGCTGACCTCCACCGATATCGGTCTCCCGCTTGGACCCAGTGGCACTGCGGCGCTGCTGCCCGCGGCGATCTCGGAGTTCAGCGCCGGACTGGAGCAGCCGGAGAGCGAGATCCTGGTGTTCCTCGCCGCCCGTGAGGCGGCCCATCAACGGCTGTTCGGCCACGTCCCGTGGCTGCGCCAGCAGGTGCTCGGGGCGGTCGAGGATTACGCGCGCGGCATCAAGATGGACTTCTCCGCGCTCGAGCAGGCCGCCCAGGGCATCGATCCGATGTCGCTGAGCGATCCGTCGAAACTCGAGGAGATCCTGTCGCAGGGCACCTTCGAACCGCAGACCACCCCGGAGCAGAAGCAGGCCCTCGAAAGACTGGAGACGCTGCTCGCGCTGATCGAGGGCTGGGTCGAGGTCGTCGTCACCGAGGCGGTGGGCGATCGCCTGCCCGGCGCCGGCGCACTCGCCGAGACGCTGCGCAGACGCCGCGCCACCGGTGGCCCCGCCGAGCAGACCTTCGCGACCCTGGTCGGCCTGGAGCTGCGGCCGCGCAAGTTGCGCGAGGCGGCGGCGCTGTGGCGGCGGTTGACCGCCGACGCGGGTATGGAGGCCAGGGACGGCGTCTGGGCGCACCCGGACCTGCTGCCGGATTCCGATGACCTGGACTCCCCCGCCGGTTTCATCGACTCGGTGATCGGCGGCGGCACCGCCGCATTCGACGATCCGATCGCCCAGCTGGCGGCGACCGAGGCCCGCGAACGCGACGAGGCCGAACGCAAGCGGGCCGCATCGGGCGAGTCCGATTCCGACGGTCCCGACCTCGGCAAGGACAGCGACAAGTCCTGAGACTGTCCTGTTAGTCACCGCGAATCCCTGTGGATAACCGCAGGATTCGCGGTGTTCCAAGCCTTGCGTGGTCCGCATACTGCTGGCCATGACAATCACCATCCGCCCGCACGGTCCAATGCTGCATCCCCGGGTGACGATCCTGGTGCGCCCCTCCGGTGTGGTCCAACTCGGCTGGGACCCGGAGGGTGCGCTGCTACTGCACCCGGCCGAGTTGGATGTCGACACGGTGCTCGCCTTCCTGCGTCTCTTGGACGGAATGCAGACCAGGCCGCAGCTCGTCTGGCGCGCCGGAGAACACGGCATCACACCGGAGCGAGCACTTGCGCTGCTGACCGAGATCGACAAGGCGGGCCTGCTCATGCAGCCCGACGACGCCACCGGGCCGGACTGCGCCGCCTCGGGCTGCGGCCGAGCCGCTCGCGCGACTATGGCTCCGACACCTCGGTGACCGACTGGCGAGCCGATCTCGTGGTGCTCACCGATTCGCTGGTGATCGATCCGCGTCTCGCCAATGATCTGGTGCTGCACCGGATTCCGCATCTGCCGGTCCGCATACGCGATGACAAGGGCGTCATCGGCCCGCTGGTACTGCCCGGTATGACCAGCTGCCTGCGCTGCGTGGACCTCACCCGGTGCCGGTACGACCCGGACTGGCCGCTGCTGGCCGCGCAACTGCTCGGGCGGGTCGGACATGCCTCACCCGCCGGGATCGCGGCGACAACGGCGCTGCTGCTCGGCGAACTCGAGGCGATCCGCAGCTGCTCGCCCCGGCACGAGTTGGCCACCCTGAACTCCACCGTCGAGCTCGATCTTGCTTCGCATGTGATCGAGCGGCGGGATTGGCCGCCGCACGCCGCCTGCGGATGTCGCGGAATTTTCGCTGGTCCGGCCGCATGAACGTGACGATTATTACACTCCGCCAAGGAAAGACATCACATTGCGATGGCAAATTGACGGTTCTGTCCGCCATGATGGGTACGTGTCTGAGATCGTGCGCCGTCGCTCATCCCGCAATGCCAAGTTAGCCAAAATTCCGCTGGGGATCGCAGGCCGAGCCGCCGTCGGGTTCGGCAAGAAGCTAGCCGGTGGCGACAAGTCCGAGATCAACGCCCAGTTGAACCAGAAGGCCGCCGAACAGTTGTTCACCGTGCTCGGTGAGCTCAAGGGCGGCGCGATGAAGTTCGGACAGGCGCTCAGCGTGATGGAGGCGGCGGTTCCCGAGGAGTTCGGCGAGCACTATCGCGAGGCGCTGACCAAGCTGCAGGCTGCCGCACCGCCGATGCCCGCCGCGACCGTGCATCGAGTGCTCGACCAGCAGCTGGGCACTCAGTGGCGGCAGCGGTTCCAGTCCTTCGACGACACCCCGGCCGCGTCGGCCAGTATCGGCCAGGTGCACAAGGCGGTCTGGTCCGATGGCCGGGCCGTCGCGGTGAAGGTGCAGTATCCCGGCGCCGACGAGGCGCTGCGCGCGGATCTCAAGACACTGTCACGGATGACGGGCCTGTTCGCCTCGGTGATTCCGGGCGCCGATGTGAAACCGCTCCTCGCCGAGATCACCGAGCGGACCGAGGAAGAGCTGGACTACCGCAACGAGGCCACCAACCAGCGGGCGTTCGCGAAGGCGTTCGACGGACATCCGGAGATCGTGGTGCCCAAGGTAGTGGCCAGCGCCCCGAAGGTGATCGTCACCGAATGGCTCGACGGCACCGCCGTCTCGGCAATCATCAAGCAGGGCGCCGAGGATCCGGCGGGCACCAAGGCGCTGCGCAATCGCGTCGCGGGCCTGATGGGCAAGTTCCATTTCTCCTCACCCGAAACCGTCGGTCTGCTGCACGCCGACCCGCATCCCGGCAACTTCATGATGCTGTCCGACGGCAAGCTGGCCGTCATCGACTTCGGCGCCTGCGCACCCATGCCCAACGGCTTCCCCGAGGTGCTCGGCCGCATGCTGGCGCTGGAGGTCGAGGAGCGATTCGACGAGCTGACGGAGCTGATGTACGACAACGGCTGGGTGATTCCCGGTCGCACCATCACCGACAAGGAGATCGCCGACTATCTGCGGCCGTTCACCGACCCGGTCCAGACGGATTCGTTCCACTTCACCCGCAAGTGGATGCAGCGGGTGGCGGGCAAGGCATCCGACATCTCCAGCCCGGAGATGAAGACCGCGCGTGCCCTGCAGCTGCCCGCCGAATACGTGATGATCTTCCGAGTCCTCGGCGGCTCGGTCGGCATCCTCGCCCAGCTCGACGCGGAACTGCCGTTCATGCAGTTGGTGAAGACCTGGATGCCCGGCTTCCGGGAACAACGCACGGCCAGCTGACGCCGAAAGACGAACGGGCCGTTCACCTCTGGTCGGGTGAACGCAAAAGAGCCGCCCACCTGATCTCGAGGTGAGCGGCTCTTGTGCTTTCTCGTTCGTGGGCCCGGTTCCGGTGGGAATCAACCGGATAGGCCTCAGCGACCGGAGGGAGGGAGGGCGCGAGTCTCGGCGTCATGCCTGCGCCTCGCTGACGCTCGGCTCCGGCATGACACCGGGGCATTGCGCCGGTGTGAGCTCGCTACGCTCGCTCATGCCGAGATCGCGACCTTGCGCGGACGTCCACGCGGGCGCTTGCGGGCGATCACGACACCCTGATCGAAGATCTCACCGCCCCAGACACCCCACGGCTCACGCCGATCCACGGCGGCGGCCAAGCAGCCCTTACGGATCGGGCAGGACTCGCACAGCGCCTTGGCCTGCTCCAACTGGGCAGGGCTCTCGGCGAACCAGAGATCGGGGTCTCCGGCTCGACAAGGCAGGACCTTCGTAACCTCCCGAGTGCGGGTAGGCAGTGCCACGGTTCGGCATGTCACGCCAGCGGTGGCCTGCGGCCAGCTCTCTGCGGTGAACACGTCGTTCTCCTTCAGCTCGTTTGCAGCGGTTCGTTTCGTTTCTTCTGCGAAACCGGTGCCGTCCGGCTGAAGGGCCGGGAAAAAAATACTGGCCACGGTTTCGCTTCGGGCGATCCGTGGCCAGGAGGTTGGGGTGTTCCCTACCTAGGTCGACATCTGTGTCGATTCCTGATCACGGTCGCTGGGTGTGCGGCGCGGAGGCGTGCTGCCTGCAGATCGGTACCAACCGAAGTAGGCACTGTTGCCGGTGCATATCCGGCTTCGAATGCGTCGGCGCCGGTGGCTGCTTTCGCGGCTACCGGGTGCCAACCCGCGCTGGGCTTGTCCTGCGAGATGGTGCAAATGGGGGAATGCATGTGCGTGAATTGCGCCGGCATCCCGAATGCACTGCCGCCGGACAGACCGATCCCCTGCAAAGCGAGGATCCCCCGGGAGGCCGACATGACGGGTGCATTCACCGCAACGTCGTTCGCGTTGAAGTTAATGTTGTCGTTCATTGGTCTGCCTCCCTCCTTAACTCGTTGTCTGTCGCTGAACTCTGCGCGCCGAGATGACCTCCCGGTGCGTGATTCCCACCATATGCAATGTCGGCAGAACCGACAACCTATTTTCTACCTGCGGTTTTGTGGGCTTGACCGCAACCGGGATGCCACGATAGCGAGCACGTCCGCACCATATTGATCGAGCTTCTTCGACCCGATCCCGGGGATCGCGGCCAGTGCATTGTCGTCACCGGGCAGTTGCTCGGCGATCGCGGTGAGCGTGGTGTCGGTGAACACCACGAACTCGCGCACCTCGAGTGCCAGCGCTTTCTCCTCACGCCACGCCTGCAGTGCCGTCAATAGCTCGGCGTCCAATTCCGCCGGGCAGCGCCGACAGCGACCGAGCATGGTGGCGTATGTACCGATCAGTGGTTTGGCACAGACACGGCAGGACGGGCGAATCCCGTTCGAGGTGGTGTCGGAGACCGGCGCGGCAATCCGCGAAGCGGGCGAATCGTCGGGCACCAGGCCATTGAGGAACCTGGAGCGGCGGCGCGTGCGGCGGCTGCCCTCGCCGCGCGACAGCGCCCAGGACAGTTGCAGGTATTCGCGCGCCCTCGTCACGCCGACGTAGAGCAGCCTGCGTTCTTCCTCCAGCGCTGCCTCATCCGCGACCGAGCCGTTATCGCCGAGCACATGCGCGATCGGCAGCGTGCCGTCGGCGAGTCCGACCAGGAAGACCGCATCCCACTCGAGGCCCTTCGCCGCATGCAGCGATGCCAGGGTCACGCCCTGCACGGTCGGTGGGTGCCTTGCCTCGGCGCGGGCGCGCAGCTCGTGCAGCAGACCTGGCAGGTCGAGCTCGTCGTCGTGACCGACGAGTTCCTCGGTCAGGCGCACCAGCGCGATCAGCGACGACCAGCGTTCCCGCGCCTGCGCGCCCGCCGGTTCGGTGGCGGTGAGTCCGAGCGGGCCGAGCACCGCTCGGACCAGAGTGACCAGGGCGGTTCCGCTGCGGGCCTGGTCGGGCAGGTCGTCGCGGGCCGCGGCCGTGCGCAGCGCCTGCACGGCCTGTCTGACCTCGGCACGCGCGAAGAAGCCCTCGCCGCCGCGCAGCTGATACGGGATGCCGAGTTCGGTCAGCGCCTGTTCGTAGGCTTCCGACTGCGCGTTGATCCGGTACAGCACAGCGATCTCCGCGGCGGGCATGCCCGCTTCGATCCGCCGCTTGATGAATCGCGCCACCGCCGCCGCTTCGGCGGGGGCGTCGTCGTACTCGGCGAACACCGGCTCGGGACCGTCGGGCCGCTGACCGATCAGCTGCAGTCGAGTACCCGCGATACGGCCACGTGCGGCGCCGATCACCCGGTTGGCCAGCGACACCACCTGCGGGGTCGACCGGTAGTCGCGTTCCAGCCGGATCACCGTCGCCTCGGGGAAGCGCCGGGAAAAGTCGAGTAGGTAGCCGGGTGTGGCGCCGGTGAAGGAGTAGATCGTCTGGTTCGCGTCGCCGACCACGGTCAGGTCGTCGCGATCGCCGAGCCAGGCGTCGAGCACCCGCTGCTGCAGCGGGGTCACGTCCTGATATTCGTCGACCACGAAACTCCGGTAGCGGCCGCGGAATTCGTCGGCCACCGACGGATAGTCCTCCAACGCGGCGGCAGTGTGCAGCAGCAGATCGTCGAAGTCGAGCAGCAGCCCGTCCGGCGAGGTCTTGAGCGCTTCGTAGGCGAGATAGACCTCGGCCACCCGCGCCGGGTCGTATGGCGGCTCGCGCCGGTGCTTGGCCACGGCCGCGGGATAGTCCTCGGGGGCGATCAGCGAGGCCTTCGACCATTCGATCTCGCTGAGCAGGTCGCGGACGCTGTCGGTGGCAGAAGAGAGTCCTGCCTTGTTCGCGGCCTGCGCCACGATCGGGAACTTGCGATCGATCAGCTGCCACGGCACTTCCCCCACGATCTGTGGCCAGAAGTACTTGAGCTGGCGCAGTGCGGCGGCGTGGAACGTACGCGCCTGCACCTGATTCGCCTCGCCGCCGAGCCCGAGTTCGCGCAGTCGGCCCCGCATCTCTCCCGCCGCGCGGGCGGTGAACGTCACCGCGAGCACCTGGTCGGCCTTCACATGCCCGGCCGACACCAGATGCGCGATCCGGTGGGTAATGGTCCTGGTTTTGCCGGTGCCCGCCCCTGCGAGCACGCACACCGGCCCTCGCGGCGCGCGCACGGCGGCGGCCTGCTCCGGGTCGAGGGCGGCGAGGTCGAGTGCTGGCACGGGCACCATCATGACAGCGCCGACCGACAAGACCGCGACGGCCGACGGCGAGGCGCGGCCGACAAGCCGTAGTCCGGCGCTGGAAGCAGCCACCACCGGTGGAACAGGAACGGACCATAAGGCGTTGAACGGACCGTGACTGACGCGACGCCTGACCTGACGATGTACTCGACCACTTGGTGCGGCTATTGCCGCAGGCTGAAGACCCAGCTGGACGAGGCCGGTATCACCTATGTCGAGATCGACATCGAACAAGACCCGACATCGGCCGAATTCGTCGGCAGTGTCAACAACGGCAACCATGTGGTGCCGACGGTGAAGTTCGCCGATGGCACCACCGCGACGAACCCGTCGCTGGCCGCGGTCAAAACGGCGCTGGCCGCGATCGCCTGACATTTAGCTCCGAATAGCACATACGCGCGGACCGAATGCGGCCCGCGCGCAGGCGCGTGCTCAGTCGAGGGCTGCCCAGGATTCGACGATGGTGCGGGCGATGGAGATCGAGCCGGGCAGCAGCAGTCGCGTGTCCTCGGTCTTGGCCGACCAGTCCCCCGCGGTCAGCGCCTCGCGCACTTCCGCGCGGGTGAACCAGTGCGCCTCGGCGATCTCACCGTCGGAAAAGACCAGCGGCTGTTCGGGATCCGCGACCGCGGCGAAGCCGAGCATCAGCGAGCGCGGGAAAGGCCATGGCTGGCTGCCGAGATAGTGGATGTCACGGACGTCGAGCCCGACCTCCTCGAGCATCTCGCGCTCTACACATCGTTCCAGTGATTCGCCTGCTTCGACGAATCCGGCGAGCAGCGAGAACAACGAGTGCGGCCAGCTGTGCTGACGCGCGAGCAGCACCCGGTCGCCGCCGTCATGGATCAGGCAGATGACCGCGGGATCGATGCGCGGGAATTCCTCGTATCCGGACTCGGTGACCCGCGACCAGCCGCCCTTGGCCGAGACGGTGACGGTGCCGTCGGCGCCGTTGAAGCCCGCCTTGTCATGCCAGTTCAGCAGGGCTATGGCACTGGAGAGCAGGCCCGCGGTGAAATCGTCTACTCCGCTCGCCATCGCGCGCAGGTCGGTCAGCGCGCCGGTCAGCTCAGGATCCCGCACCGCCCACAGGTGTGTGCCTTCCTCGATACCGAGGAACACCGCCGCCGGACTCGGCTCGGCGGCCAATTCGATCGCCGAATCCAACACCAGCGCGCCGTTCTCGAACCTGACCTGACCGCGCCGGTTCACCCGTAGCAGCTTGGCGTCGGCCCAGCCCTCTTTCAGCGCCTGCGCATCGGCCCTGACCTCTTCGGCTCGATCGACGACGGAACGGGACAGCAACGGAACACCATTGAGCTGAAATGCCACGCTCCGAGCCTAACGCGCCGCCCGATACGCCAGCCGGACGGAGTCCGTCGACAGCCACGCGCTCGGCGGAGCGAAGGCGAAGCTGCCGCCTGGTGCGCGGGTGCCGGGCGGACCGATGTCACTTGGAAACGAGACGGATGTAGAGCAACTTGTCGCCCGCCTCGATGGCGTCGACCTCGGGTTCGCCGACCCGGATCAGCTGACCGTCGCGAACAACGCCGAGCACGATGTCGCTGAGATGTCGTGGCGAACCACCGATCTCCGAGACTTCGACCTCGCGTTCGGCGACCGCGAACCCCTCCTCGGGGGTCAGCAGGTCCTCCATCATTTCGACGACGGTCGGCGTCGTGGTGGAGATGCCGAGCAGCCTGCCCGCGGTCTCCGAGGACACCACCACCGAATCCGCGCCGGATTGGCGCAGCAGATGGGTGTTTTCGGCCTCTCGGATGGCCACCGCGATCTTGGCTGCCTTATTGAGCTCACGGGCGGTGAGCGTGACCAGAACGGCGGTGTCGTCCCGGTTGGTGGCGACCACGACCGCCGCCGCGTTCTGCGCGCCGGCCAGCCGGAGCACATCGGACTGGGTAGCCGAGCCGTGCACTGTCACCAAACCGGCATTCGCCGCGGCCTCCAGCGCGACGACATCGGTGTCGACCACCACGATGTCGGCGGCCTGCACGCCGTCGCCGATCATGGCGTCGATCGCGGTGCGACCCTTCGTGCCGTATCCGACGACCACGGTGTGATTACGCACGCTGCGCCTCCAACGCTGAATCTTGAATGCCTGCCGGGAGCGTTCGGTCAGCACTCCGAGTGTGGTTCCGACGAGCACGATGAGGAAGAGAACTCGCAGCGGGGTGATGATGACGATGTTGGCCAGCCGCGCCTGGGCCGTCACAGGGGCGATATCGCCGTATCCGGTGGTGGACAGCGACACCGTCGCGTAATAGAACGCATCGAGGAACGACAGCTCGTTGCCGGAATTGTCGTGGTATCCGTCGCGGCCGAGGTAAACCACCAGCGCGGCGCTGAACAGCAACGCGACCGCGAAGGCCACCCGGCGAGACAGCGAAATCCATGGGCTGGTCTGTATTTCCGGAATGCGCAGCAACCCGACCAGCGCGAAATCCGGGCGGTCGGACATCCCGGGACTGCGTCGATCACCGAGCACCGGACGCACCCAACCTGTCGCTCGCCGAGTTCACTGCCCTCGGCATTGCTTGTCCATCCGGCACAGCACGGGAGCCTACCCGGTTATCGCAATACCGCCCGGTCTCGACGCGAACGGTGGGTGAATGTCAGGGTGGGGCATGGCAGAAAACGCACTCGTCCCCCGTGACACCGGCCGTCGGCCCGCCCTGATGCTCGCGACACTGCTGTTCGGCTCCGGCGTACTGCACTTCGTGTGGCCGAAGCCGTTCGATTCGATCGTGCCGCGTGCGCTGCCCGGCCGGGCCCGCGATTACACCTACGCCTCCGGTGTCGCCGAGCTCACCATCGCCACCGCGCTCGCGCTGCCGCGCACCCGCAGCTTCGGCGGTCGGCTGGCAGCGCTGCTGTTCATCGTCGTGTTCCCGGCGAATGTGCAGATGGCCGCCGACTTGGTGGCCAACCCGAAGACGCCGCAGGCGTTCAAGATCGGGTCGGTGCTTCGACTGCCGTTGCAGCTGCCGCTGATCACTCAGTCGCTGAAGGTGAGTCGACGGGCGCGGCGCTCCTGATCAGCTCGGCCAGCTCGTCGGAGCCGGGCAGCGCGACGGGCGCGATGGTGCGCCCCGAACGTACATAATGGAAAGCGGCGCCGACACGTTCGAGCAGCTCTTGCTCGGTCCCGCCTTCGCGGGCTGCCATCAGCCTGGCCCAGGCCAGCCGGTACACGGCCAATTGCATCGCGACCGCGGGCTCCTCGGCGGGGCTCGGCTCGGCGCCGGTCTTCCAGTCCACCACGATCCAGCCGCCGCCCGGCTCGGCGAATACCGCATCCATCCGGCCGCGGATAACGGTGCCCGCGATGGAGGTTTCGAACGGGATCTCCACCTCGAGCGGGCTGCGGTGCGCCCATGGCGAGTTGAGGAATGCGTCCTGCATCCTGGTCAGTTCCGCGTCTACGCCAGCGTCGGCGGCGCCGTTGTCGGCGGCCCCTGGCAGTTCGTCGAGGCCGAGTAGCCGGTCGGCACCGAACCACCGTTGCACCCAGGCGTGGAACGCGGTGCCGCGGCGCGCCAAAGGGTTCGGCGGGAACGGGAGCGGACGGCGCAGGCGGGCAGCGAGTTTCGCGGGGTCGGCGCGCATCTCGACCAGCGCGGTCGCCGCGATCTGCCCGGGCAGTTCCACTACTCGCGCGATCGCTTGGGCCGCTTCGTGTTCGGCGAGCAAGGCATCGACGTCAGCGGCCCAACCATCGGCGTCGTCGTTCGCGTCGGCCAGGTTCAGATCGTCGGCGTCGGCGCCGTCGGGCGGGGCCGGAGTGTCAGAGGGTCCGCCTACTATCACTGCTGTGTCGTCCGCAGTGTTGTCAGCCTCCATCGCCGGGTGGTGCCGCGCTGAATCGACTGTGGCGGCGGCGGACACCGCCTCGGGTAGCGCGAGCAGTTCTTCGAGAGCCGCGCGGACCAATGCCGCGCCCTGCTCGATGGGGTCGCGACGATTGCCGAGCGGGTCACGGGGCCACTCGGCGGTGGCCGGGTTGTCGGTGAAGGGGTTGACGGCGTCGATCTCCGGCGGGTCGTCCCAGCGGTCGATGTCGACAGCGCCGTTGGCCGGGCTGTCCTGGGACTCGCTGGCGTGTTTGAGTTCGAGCAGAAAGTCCGACGGACCCTTGGGGGTGGTGCCGGTTTCGGCCCAGTGATGCGCCGAAACGAGAAGGACCCGTTCGGTTCTGGTGAGCGCGACGTAGAACAGGCGGCGGTCTTCGTCGAGGCGGCGCCGGTCGAGTGCTTCCTTGTGCGCCTTGATCGCGCGGTCCAGATCGGCACGGTCATAGAGATCGGACAAGTCGAGGACCGGAACGCCTTCGGTGGCGTCGTCCTGTTGGCGATCGCCGCGCAAGGTGGTCGGCAGTTCGGCGAGCGCGCCGAGCCAGCTGCCGGAGGCCGCTCCGGACGGGAACACGCCGCGCGCCACGTGCGGGACCGCGACGATCTCCCATTCCAGACCCTTCGCGGCGTGCACGGTCAGCACCTGTACGCGATCACGGGCCACCTCGACCTCGCCCGGCTCCAATCCGTTCTCCACCGATTCGGCCGCGGCGAGGAAGGCGAGCAATCCGCTCAGTGACGCTCCCGAATCACTGGCATACCCGGCGACCACCTCGGCGAAGGCGTCGAGATGCTCGCGCCCGGCCCCTGCGCCCGCCATCGCCCGCCTGGCCTGGGTCTCGACACCGACCCCGATGGTCCGCTCGACGTCGGCGACCAGTTCGGCCAGCGGCTGGCCGCTGCGTTCGCGCAGTGCCGCGAGTTCCCGGCTCAGCGCGACGATCCGCACGAACCCGGACTCCGAATACTGTTCCTGCGGACCGGGATCGGCGATCGCATCGGCCAAGCCGGCCTGTTCGGATGGTTCCGGCGCCACCTCGCGCAGTGCCGCGGCGAGGGTGGTCGTATCGGTGATGTCGTTCGCATCGCCCGCGGTGAAACGACTGATCGATAGGTCACGGGCCCGGCGCGCGAGCGCCGCGATATCCGCGACACCGATCCGCCAGCGGGCACCGGTGAGCACACGCATCGCCGCACTGCCCGCACCCGGCTCGGCAATCAGCCGCAGCGTGGCGATGATATCGGCGACCTCCGGCGTCGCGAGCAACCCGCCGAGACCGACGATCTCCACCGGGAGACCCTGCTCGCGAAGAGCTTCCGCGAGCGGAGCGGCGTCGGCGTTGCGGCGCACCAGCACCGCCGACGTTGGCGGCGGTTCGTCGGCTGCCCGGCGGACGGCCCACTCGGCGGCAATCCGCGCTGCTACCCAGTCCCGTTCGTCGGCAACGGTTTCGGTCAATGCCAATGCCACGATGCCCGACTCCGCACCGGGTTTCGCCCGCAACGCATCGACGGTTACCCCACCTGCGTCGATCGCGCTACGCCGCAACGGTTCTGCGACCAGATTCGCCAAGGCGAGCGCCTCCGGCGGATTCCGCCAGCTGGTCAGCAGCGGCAGGGTCGGCGCGGGAACACCGGGGGCAGTGGGAAAGTCGGTCGCGAACCGGGGCAGGTTCGCCGCAGAAGCACCGCGCCAGCCATAGATCGACTGCATCGGATCACCGACCGCCGTCACCGCCAACCGCTGCCCGGCCTCGGCAGTGACCGACTCCGCACCTTGGTCCGACCGGCCACCTGGGTCCGGCAGCTGGCTCGGGTGCTGTGGCGGGTCGAAATCCTGTGGCGGGTCGAAATCCGGAGGGGGCTCGAAATCCGGAGGGGGCTCGAAATCCGGAGGCGGTTCGAAGTCAGGGGGCGGACCGAAGTCCGGCGGGAGCTCGAGGTCCGGGGGTGGGTCGATATCCGGAGACTTGGCCTGGCGTGGTGGCTCGACGGAGGTCGGGCGCTTGGTTGTGGTCGAGGGCCGGGCGGGGTGACGGCGCTGCTCGACGGGGGATGCGCCGCCGAACAGTGCGGACAGCAGGACTCGTTGGGCGTGGCCGGTGTCCTGGTATTCGTCGAGCAGGACCAGGCGGAAGCGGGCGCGTTCGGCCGTCGCGACCTCGGGATGTTCGGCGGCAAGGCGGGCGGCGAGGGACATCTGGGCGCCGAAGTCCAAGGCGCCGCGGCGGCGCAGCGCCTCGGCCAGTTGCTGGACCAGCGGCAGGAGTGCCACGCGTTCACGTTGCACCTGAACGATATTCAGCAGTGTCTGGCTCGGACCGCCGCGCTGACGCGGGCCCGCGGGCAGCGTGAATACCAGCTTTTCCAGTTCGGTGTGTGCCTCGGCGAGCTGTTCGGGTTCCACCAGATGTTCGGCGAGCTGTCCGGACAGCGCGAGCACCGCCTCGGTCACCGATACCGGGGTCCGATCGGTGTCCAGGTCACCGTCCCAGTTGCGCACCACCTGATGCGCGAGCTGCCAGAGCTGAGTCTCGGTGAGCAAGGTCGCCGAGGGTTCCACCGGAAGCAACAGGCCGTGTTCGGTAAGCAGCCTGCCCGCATACGAGTGATAGGTACTGATCTCCGGTTCGGCGCCTGCCAACTGTGCGCGCAGTTCGCCGCCGACATCGAGCTCGCGCAACAGCGGCGAGCCCGCGAGTCTGGCCAACCGCGTCCGGATGCGAGAGGTCAACTGCTGGGCGGCTTTTCGGGTGAACGTCAGTCCGAGGACTTCATCGGGCAGCACCAGGCGATTGGCCACCATCCACACCACACGGGCAGCCATCGTCTCGGTCTTACCGGCACCCGCACCCGCCACCACCAGGGTCGGCCCCGGCGGAGCCGCGATCACCGCAGCCTGCTCATCGGTAGGCGGCGGCAGCCCGAGCGCCTCCGCCAGCCGATACGGCGTCACCCTGCTCACGATCGCGCCTCGCACACACTCGACACCACAGCGCCCGAAGCCCCTCCGCCGACAGCCTGATCGCCGCGCTCCCTCACGATTCCGCCCGCGCCGACACCCTGCACCGCACCGAAGGCACTGCGCCTATGACTCGTTCGCTGCACTCCCTCACTCGTCGGTCACCTGCCTCCCGGTGTCCTGGACCGGGCAGCTGCCCGCGACCGAGCAGTGCCTGCAGCCATCGTTGCGCATGGCGAGGTAGCTGGGGCCTCGAGTTGCGGCTGCGGCGTCGTGAATCGTGTCGCGCCACTTGTCGAGCGCCTCGGCATCCAGCGGCAGTTGCATCCGCTGCGTCGCACCCTCCTTACTACTCGGCTTGGCGACATACACCAGCCGAGCCCCACCCGGCTCTCCCATCACGCCACCAGCCGGGCCGGGTTCAACTGCTGCTCTTGGAGTTGCGGTCACGGTGCTGCCAGGCGAAGCTGCGCCACCATGTGGACCTACCGCACTGGCGGGTTCCTCTGCTGCTCTTGGAGTTCCGGTTACGGTGCTGCCACGCGTATCCGCTGACCCACCGGGTTCGTCCGCGGAATTGCCGAGTTCGGCAACATCGAGCATGCTCCAGGATTCCGCGGTTACGCGTCTCGATTCAACTGCGGGACGACTTGGCGCTCCCTTGGTAGGTCCGGATTCTGCGTCTGTGCTCCCTGATTCAGCTTGGCTGCTATCCGATTTGCCCACGGTGGCGTCGAGTGCGCCCATCGCCGCGGCTACCTGATAGGTCGCGAGTTGGGCGTGGTCGGCGGCGGCTTGTTTGGTGACGGGGGACTTGCCTGTTTTCACGTCTACGATCACGAAGCGGCCGAGGCCGTCGCGTTCCAGGCGGTCGACTCGGCCCCGAATTCGGACGGGGCGTTCGTCTTCCGCGCGCGGGGGCAGCACACAGTCGACCGGCACCTCGACGCCGGCCTGGGTGAGCTCGCCTCGGGTGTTACGGACCCAGGCCATGAACGTTTCCAGCATGGCCTCGGTGCGGCGCAACTCCTGGCGGGAGTGCCAACCGGTGCCGGGATCGATAGCCTGCCATGCCTTGTCGAGAGCCCCGCGCACCTGCGCTTCCGGCACCTTCCCGGCAAGCGCCTGGACCAGGGTGTGCACCAGATTGCCTTTGACCGCGTGCGGATTGTCGCCGTCGGTGCCGCCGTGGCGTTCCAATGCCCAGCGCAACGGACAGGTACGCAGCAGCTCGACGGTGGACGGGGACAGCGCAACGGCGGCGGCGTCGTCGTCCCACAGCGACCGTGACGAGCTGAGATCGGCTGTGCCGTACCAGTCTTCGGGGTGGGTGCCGCGGATGCCCGCACTCGCCAGCCGGGCCAGCTGATGGGCGGCGCGGCGCCTGCGTTCCGGGTCCGCCTCGGAATCGCAGACCACGCCGCGCATTTCGGCGACCAGGGAGTGCATCACAAGGGCACGGCCGGGATCGGCGACCGGCAGTGCGCCGGGTTCGCCGTCGTCGTCGTGTCCCAGCAGTTCGGCGAGGAAACGAGACGGCACAAGATCGCGGTCACCTGACACCGATTCCACCGCGGTGACCAGCAGCGATTGCCGAGCTCTGCTGCATGCCACCAGCAGTAGCCTGCGCTCCTCCGCCAGGATCGGGGCCGCGCGGCTCACCCTTTCCCCGGCATCGATGATTCCCGCGGTGAGGTCGACCAGGTCCTCATTGCCGAGCAGGGTGCCGCGCGGGCGTGGATTGGGCCAGATGCCCTCCTGCACAGCGGCGACCGCGACCACATCCCATTCCCGGCCCGCCGCCGCGTGCGCACTGAGCAACGCGACCGCGGCACCAGGCGTGGTCAGCGACGTTGTGTCATGCGGAATCTCCTGTTGAAGAAGGTATTCGACGAATCCCTCGACGCTGGCGCGCGGCAGCCGGTCGACATACGCGGCGGCAGCGTCGAAAAGACCGACCACGGCGTCGAGATCCCGATCGGCCTGCATCCCGACCGCGCCACCGCGTTCGGACTGCGCAACCCAGCGGCGCTCCAGTCGCGACCCGGTCCACAGCGCCCACATCACGTCCTCGAGCCCCGCACCCTTGCGGCGGGCCGTTCGCGCCCGATCCAACGCGTCGAGCACCCGGCGCAGCGGCGCCGCCTCCACGTCGGTGAGCCGCTCCATGATCTCGCGGTCGGCAACGCCGATCAGCAGATCGCGCAGCACCTCCGCCGAGGACTGATCGAGCAGAGCACCGGCGTCATCGACATGCCGTTCAGAATCGCCAGCGTCCCGTATGGACTTCGATCCATTCCGCTGGGACTCCAGCACACTACGTCGAATACCACGCCGCAGCCTGCGCAAGCTGATCTGGTCGGCACCGCCGAGCGGGCCTGCGACCAGGTCGAGCGCATCCTCGTCGACGAACATCGGCTCGGTTGTCGGCGGGGCGGCGCGCTGCGCCCGCTCGCTCGCGATTACCGCGCGCAGGGCCAGCAGCATCCAGGCCGCGCCGCGCCGCCGCGCCAGCGGCGCATCGAGCGCGGGCTGCTGCACCGGCACCCCGGCCGCGAGCAGCGCGCGACGCAGCGGTGCGAGTGACAGCGGCACCGAACGCACGATCACCGCCATGCGCGACCACGGCACTCCCGCGGTGAGATGGGCGCGGCGCAAATAGTCGGCGATCAGGGCGGCTTCCTTGGCCGGGGTGGCGAGCACCCGCACCCGCACCGCGGTACCGTCGTCCTCCGGTTCGGCTGCCCGTTCGGGCAGCGAAAACCGTTGCGGTGCACTGCCGGGCAACTTGGCCGCGACCCTGGCGACCGCCAGCTCCACCTGACCGCCCGATCGGTGGTTGTCACGCAGAATGATTCGCTGCCCATCAGGAGCATCGAGGTCGGCGACGAACCGCGTATCCGCGCCGCGGAAGGTGAAGATGCCCTGATCCGGATCGCCTGCGACCACCGCGGTCTGCGCGGCATTGCCGATCACCCGAATCAGCAGCGCGGCTTGCGGATCCAGGTGCTGGGCGTCATCGACCAGTAGGTATCGGATCCGGGATCGTTCCGTGGCAAGCAGATTCGCGTCGCCCGCCAAGGCGTCCAGTGCGGCACCGACGAGTTCGGCGGCATCCAGTGCGGGCGCGGTTGCCTCGGGCGCCTCCACCCCCACCGACCAGCGCAGCAGCATCGCCTGCTCGTACCGCACCGCGAACTTGCCCGCCGCCACCCACTCCGGCCGTGCATGCTCGCGACCGAGGCGGACCAGATCCTCTGGCCCGAGTCCGCGCTCGGTGGCCCGCAGCATGAGATCACGCAACTGCTCGGCGAACCCGCCGAGACTCAGTGCGGGCTGCAGCCGTTCGGGCCACAATCCGCTCGCCCCCTCCGCGATGTCGATCAGGTCACCGCGCAGCATCTCGCGCAGCACGGCATCCTGCTCGGCACCGGTCAGCAAACGCGGCGGGGGGTTGCCGTGCGCCGTGGCGTGCCTGCGCAATACCGAGAAGGCGTAGGAGTGCAACGTGCGCACCAGCGGCTCCCGCGTAGCGCCGGGCACGCCCGGTTCGGTGTCGGGTCCCGACCCGGTCAGCCGGGCGGTGATGGCATCGCGCAGCGCGCTCGCCGCCTGCTTCGAATGGGTCAGCACCAGCACCGATTCCGGATCGGCTCCCGCGGAGATCCGATCGGCTGCCAGATCGATCAGCAGGGTTGTCTTGCCCGTGCCCGGCCCGCCGAGCACCTGCCACGGCCGCCATCCAGGGCGGATCGGGCCGATCGCGGCCTGGGCGTCGAACAGCGCGCGGACATCGGCACCCCAGGCCCGCGGCCGGGGTGCCGCCACGTTTCGGCGAACAAGTCGCACCGCGCTATCCGATCGCACCACGCGGGCTATTGCAACAGACGCGTCCGACACGCCACGCGCCGCTCCGGGTCGACTCGCGCTGCGACGGGTTTCGATACCCGTCAAAATGGACTCCGTGTCCCCTCTTCATGTCTACCGATTCGGGCCGGCGAACGGGCCGATCGTGCTGGCTTTGCACGGCGTCACCGGCCACGGCAAACGCTGGGAAGCCATCGCGACCGAGCACCTGCCCGATGTTCGAATAATCGCTCCTGACCTGCGAGGACACGGCCGTTCTACCGCGCTGCCGCCGTGGAACTTCGAGGCCATCGTCGAGGATCTCGCCGAGCTGCTCGCCGCGGAAACCGACGAACCCGTTGTGGTGGTAGGGCACTCGTTCGGTGGCGCGTGTGCGCTGCATCTCGTCGATAGCCATCCGCACTTGGCGCGCAAGTTGGTGCTGCTCGACTCGGCCATCGCGCTGGAACCGGAACGGCTCATGGACATCGCGCAGTCCACCCTCGCCTCGCCGGACTACGACAATGTCGCGCACGCTCGTCAGGACAAGGTGGCGACGGGCTGGAGTGAGGTGGAACCGCGCCTGCTCGAGGCGGAACTGGCCGAGCATCTGATGCCGACCGCCGACGGCCGCGTCGGCTGGCGGATCAGCCTGCCCGCCATCAATTCCTACTGGGGTCAGCTGGCCCGCCACTTCGTGCTGCCGCCGAGCGACCTGCCGACCGTGCTGGTGCAGGCCATGAAGGTAGTACCGCCATTCGTGACGCCGGAGTTCCGTGCCGCCCTGATCGAGCGCCTCGGCGACAATCTGACACAGCTGGAGTGGGACTGTGATCACATGGTCGCCCAGATCCGTCCCGCCGAGACCGCTGCGCTGATCCGATCGGTGCTCTGAGCGCGATGGCCACCTCGGATGCCCAGGTCGAGCTGGTCCGCGCACTGGTCGCGACGATCCCGCTCGGCCGGGTGGCCACCTACGGCGACATAGCCGCGGCGGCCGGTCTTTCCACGCCGCGTACGGTCGGCTGGATCATGCGCACCGACGCCGCCGATCTGCCCTGGCATCGGGTGATCGGGGCGGGCGGCAAGCCGGCGGCGCATCTGGCCGATCGCCAGCTGCGGCTGCTGGCGGAGGAGGGTGTCACGATCCGTGACGGGCGGGTCGACCTGCGCGCCGCGCGTTTCCCCTTCCCCGAAACACCGGACCGGTAGCACCGCGCAATCCCGTCACACCGCCCACGCTCGACGGTTACCGTTGAAGTTATGTCCACCCGCCTGGCGTGTGTCGTGTTCGATGCAGACCGCCCGCGGTTCGTCGCGGACTTCTGGGCCGAGTTGCTCGGCTGGGGCGTGACCGTGGACCGTACCGACGAAGTCGACGTGGCGGCACCCGACCCCGACGGCCTCGATTTGGCCCTGACGTTCCTCCCTGCGGCGCGCGCGAAGCACGGGAAGAACCGTATCCACCTCGACCTTGCCACTCGCTCCCTCGACCACCAGCGCGTGCAGGTCGATCGGGCGCTGGCGCTCGGTGCACGACACATCGACATCGGTCAGGGGGCGGTGTCGTGGGTGGTGCTCGCCGATCCGGAGGGCAACGAGTTCTGTGTGCTGGAGCCAAGGGAGGAGTACGTGGACACCGGCGCGGTCGCCGCCATCGTCGTCGACACGCACGACCCGGTGCGGCTGGCAGAGTTCTGGTCCGCCGCGTCCGGGTGGCCGGTCGAGCACGTCGGCGAGCAGGCGGCCGGATTACGGTCGGCGACCGGCCTCGGCTCCTGGCTGGAGTTCGTGCGCACCCCTGACGCGAAGTGCGGGCGCAATCGACTACACCTGGATCTGGCCTCATTCCCCACCGACGACCAGGCCGGCGAAGTCGCCCGACTGCGTGCGGCGGGCGCGACCCCGGTCGCGCCTCACAGAGTCGGTGGCGCGCCGGGGCAGGTGCTCGCCGATCCGGAGACCAACGAGTTCTGCCTGCTCCGACCTGCCTCGAACTACTCGGACTACTCGACCGTCTGATTCACCACGCCTGCCTGGGCGGATGTACGGCGTCGACGAATTAGCATGTCGGCCATGTTGTTCCTCGCTCCAGGTACCGGCTTGTGACGGCCGCCGACGCGATCATCCTCGCGGGCGGACGCGCCAGCCGCATGGGCGGCGTCGACAAACCCGCCATCGTGATCGGCGGACGATCCATGCTCGACGCGGCCGTGGCCGCCGTCGCAGGCTGTGTGCGCACCGTCGTCGTCGGGCCACATCGGCCAGAGTTGGACGCGGAGATCCGGCAGGTGCGGGAAGTCCCGCCCGGGTCGGGTCCGGTGGCGGCGGTCGATGCGGGCCTGCGGGCGCTCACTGCTGCCGCGTCCCCGCTCGTGGTGGTGCTCGCGGCGGACATGCCGTTCCTGACCGACGCGGTGGTAGTCGAATTGATCAGGCACGCAAACGAATCCGGCGCGGACGCGGTGTTCGCCGCCGACGAGTCCGGGCGGCCACAGTATCTGACCGGAGTGTGGCGACGGTCCGCGCTCGCCGCGGCAATCGCGAAGTTGGATTCGCCGGTCAATCAACCGATGAAAGCGCTGGTGCCGACCGACACGGTGACCGTCGCAATGCCGGGGATTGCCGATGTCGACACCGATGAGCATGTGCAGCGGGCACAGACGGCGGCGCGGATGGCGGAAGGCGGCGCGGGATCGCCCGCACCGACCTCGGCCGTTGCCGCGCCGGGCCGCGATCGCCCCGCGTTGACCCTCGACGAGGCGCGAAACACGCTGCGCGCCCATCTCTCTCCACTGACCGTGTATCGGGCCGACCTCCGCTCCGTACGCGGGGCCGCGCTCGCCGCGCCGCTGTCGGCCATGGGACCACTGCCACGCTTCGATGTATCGGCCATGGACGGGTACGCGGTCGCCGGTGACGGTCCGTGGCGCTTGCGCCGCGATATCGGCTTCGCCGGTGGGCAGCGCCCGGTCGGCTTGCTGACCGGTGAGGCCGTGCGTATCGCCACCGGCGCGCACGTGCCCGACGGCACCACCCACGTCGTGCGCGACGAGTTCGCCAGGGTCGAGGCGGACAAGACCCTGTACCGGCTGCCAGACACTCCGCTGCGCGACGACATCCGCCGCAGTGGCGAGGACCGCACGCGCGGTGATCTGATCGCGCCCGAGGGCACCCTCGTCAACGCGACCCTGATCTCCGCCGCCGCCAGCGTGGAAACGACCGAGGCTCTGGTCCGCGGCCCGGTCCGCGCGCGCATCGTCATGACCGGCGACGAAATCCGCAGCAGGGGCCCCCTGCACGCCGGGCAGACCCGCGACTCCATCGGCCCGGTCCTACCGGACATGTTGTCCTGGTATGGAATTCACACCATTGCCCGTGTCCACCTGCGCGACACTCCGAATGGTTTCGATGAAGTCCTCACGGCCGCGTCCGATTGCGACGTCCTGGTCATAGTCGGCGCCACCGGCGGCGGCGCCGCTGACCAGCTTCGCAGCGCACTGACCCGCGCGAACGCCCGGATCCTCGTGCCACGGCTGCGCCTGCGCCCCGGCGGCTCTACCGTCGTCGCGGAGCTTCGGACCGGCACCGCCGTCCTCGGCCTGCCTGGCAACCCCTTCGCCGCCGTCGCCACCCTGATGGCGCTGGCACCCGCCCTCGTCAACGGCCGTACCGGCAGCCTCCCACCGCGCGCACTGATCGGCCCCCTGCGCAACGCCTCCGAGATCGCGGGCCCGGTCCCCCGTATCGTCCCCGCCCGCATCACCGAGAACGGCGGCTGGCACGGCGACGCCCACATCCGCACCACCCATCTCGGCGGCCTGATCGACCGTGACGGTTTGGTCATCGTCCCCGCCGAAGCCACCGACGGTGACCGGGTCGAATTCCTGCCCCTGCAGACCTGACTCCGGCCGCCCATTTCCGCCCATTTTCGCGGCAATCGCACTGAATCGCCGGACACATTCGCATTTTTCCTTCCACGAATGGCGCATGCTCGCTATTGTGTGGTGGTTAGGCGAACATTAATCACCCGGAAAGGACCGAGTGGAGATGGCTGAAAAGTCGAAGAAGACGCCTAAGAAAATGCCCAAGGAAATGCCTAGGCAGCAGCAACAGCAGCGCCAGGATCAAAGCCGAGCAGGCGGGAATGCCGAGGGCCAGAGGTTGAGCCCCGAACAGCAGCAACGCCTGAACGACGAACGGCGCGCGGAGCGGCGACCCGGGCAACACTGATCCAAGTCCTGTAAAACAGGTCGCCTGTTCCTGCATTTGCAGGAACAGGCGACCCGTTTATTTTGCGGATGAATTCCCGCGCTACGCACCGTACGTAACAGCGATACGGAATCGACGTCGACGGAACGCCGTGCGACCGTCGGATCCGGAGTGGGCACCGCATCGAGAAATCGCAGCGTGTAATCCTCGCGCGGGCGAGTGAAAACGTCTGCAACCGGTCCGGTTTCGACGACAGATCCCCGGCGCAGCACCACGACTCGGTCGGCCACTCTTCAACGACATAGCCCAAGCACCGGTTCGGCGCACCGTGCGCGAAATACTGGTGACCTGGCATTGCCCGACTTTGACTGGAATGATGACTGTTCCATCCCATGCCCGCGGTTACGAATCCTTCTCCGGTTCGATCGGCCGCACCACCGCCGATTCGACACCCGAATGGACCTATTCGCCCACCGCACCGGCCGGCGCCCCCAACATCATCGTGGTGCTGGTCGACGACATGGGATACAGCGATATCGGCCCGTTCGGCTCCGAGATCGAGACGCCGACGCTGGACCGGCTGGCCGCCAACGGGGTTCGGCTCACGAACTACCACACCACCCCGCTGTGCTCGCCGTCGCGCGCGGCGCTGCTGACCGGAATCAACTCCCACCGTGCCGGATTCGGCTTCGTTGCCAATGCTGATCCTGGATACCCCGGCCTGCGTTTGGAGCTGGCCGACGATGTGCTGACACTGCCGGAGATACTGCGTGGCAACGGTTACGCAACCTACGCGGTCGGCAAGTGGCACCTGGTGCGCGACGCCACGATGAACCCTGCCGCACACCGGGATTCGTGGCCGACCCAGCGCGGCTTCGACCGCTACTACGGCTCACTCGAGGGGCTCAACTCCTTCTACTACCCCAACCAATTGGTGTCGGACTCGTCCGTCGTCGATGTCGAGCGGTATCCGGAGGGCTATTACCTGACCGACGACCTGACCGACAAGGCCATCGGCTACCTCAAGGATCTGCGCGCCCACGATTCGGCCAAGCCCTTCTTTCTGTACTTCGCGCACGTCGCCATGCACGGCCCGTTGCAGGCAAAGCCCGAGGACCTGGCCAAGTACCGCGGCCGCTACGCCGAAGGCTGGGACCGACTGCGACAGAACCGGTTTGCCGCTCAGCTCGCGCAGGGCCTGTTCCCTGAGGGCACACAACAGAAGGCACGCAACACCGAGCCGGGATACGAGGCGGCGGAGTGGGATTCGCTCGGCGCCGAGGAGCAGCGCCGCTTCGCCAGGTATATGGAGGTGTACGCGGGCATGGTCGACAGCATCGACCAGAGCCTCGGCCGCATTCTCGACGTGGTCGAGCAGCTCGATGAGCTCGACAACACCATCGTCGTGTTCACCTCGGACAACGGCGGCACCGCCGAAGGCGGACCGGAGGGCACCCGTACCTATTTCGCGGAGTTCGCGCACATCGACGATCCGGATTGGGTCGGCGATGTTCCGCACGACGAGGAACTGATCGGCACCGCCCGGCTCGGCGTGCACTACCCGCGCGGCTGGGGCCAAGCCTCCAACACACCGTTCCGGTTCTACAAGGGCCAGACCTTCGCGGGTGGTGTCCGGGTGCCGCTCATCGTGTCCTGGCCGAAGGGATTGCCGCGCACCGATGCCGACAGCGGCATCCGGCAGGAATACGCCTACGTCACCGATCTGGCGCCGACCCTGCTCGACCTGGCCGGCCTGCAACGGCCGAGCGTGCGCAATGGCCTGCCCGCCAAGGAGTTCGACGGTATCTCCGCCGCCGACGTACTCCGCGACCCGCAGGCCCGCAGCACACACACTGAGCAGTACTCGGAGATGACCGGGCATCGCGGCTTCTACCGTGACGGCTGGAAGCTGTTGTCGCTGCACGAACGCGGCGACGATGTCGACGCCCCCAATTGGCAGCTGTTCGACGTGCGCACCGACCCGACCGAGCTGCACGACCTTTCGGACCAGTTCCCGGAAAAAGCCGCCGAACTCGCGCGGGCGTGGGACGAATCGGCGTGGGCCAATACGGTTTTCCCGCTGCTGACCCGCCAGGATCTGGCCCGCAGGCGGCCAGAGGAGTCCCGCTTCGCCGAGCCACTGCGATTGCTGCCGGGTACACCGACCCTGGAGCGCTATCGATCGCAGCGCCTGATCGCCTACCGAGACTTCGCCATCACCGCCGAGCTCAGCGGCTACCGTCCCGGCGATGAGGGCGTCCTGGTGGCGCACGGCGATCCGCTCGGCGGCTACCTGCTCTACATCGAAGACGGCTGGGTCACCTTCGGGGTGAACAGCTACGGCAACTACGCCACGGTGTCGGCGGGCCCGCTGGACGACGACACCCGCCGAATCACCGTCGCCGCGGTGGCGCGCCCACACCTGCGCTGGGATTTCAGCGTCGGCATCAACGGCGACCGCGTCGGTGAACTGCGCGATCAGGTACAGCTGGTCGGTATGGCCCCATGGACCGGTATCTCAGTCGGTGTCGACGCCCGCGGCCCGGTCTCCTGGGACCTGCGCGAACGCCGCGGTCCGTTCCGCTACTCCGGCGAGCTGCGTTCGGTGACCTACACCCCCGGCCCGATCCGCGTCCCCGAGGCCACCATCGAGGCGGTGGAACGCGAGGCGGAATTCATCGCTGAGTAGGCACTTTGCCGACAGAGCCTGGTATGGCTCGAGGGGCGTAGGACCGAACTACGACCCCATCGAGCGGGCGGCGAAGCTGCGGGCGCGGGCGTGAGTCGATTTTTCGGCACCGTCCCCGGTCGGATACCGTTGACCAGGCACAACGGCCCTCTTGACGACTAGAAGGACGCACCTGATGGACGACAGTTCCCTCATCTGGGACGACGGTGCGCTGGTCACCATCGACCAGCGCGGGCTGCCGCACGAGGTACGGGAGCTGCGGCTCACGACGGTCGATCAGATCATCGACGCCATCCGGGTGCTTGCCATCCGCGGTGCTCCCGCAATCGGGATCGCGGGGGCGTTCGGGGTGGTTATCGCCACTGCCGCGAACACGGCCGACGGCGTGGTCGATGTGGCGCGCGTCGAAGCCGACGCCGAGCGCATCACGGCAACCAGGCCCACCGCGGTCAACCTGGCCTGGGCGGTGCGCAGGGTCACGGCCCAGGTGCCGCTGGGTGCGGACGCGGTGCTCGCGGAGACGCTGGCCATCCTCGCCGAGGACGGCCGGGTCAACCGTGCCGCCGCGACGAACGCCGCCGATCTGGTGCAAGAGCTCTGCCCGGATCGCCCGCTGCGGGTGCTGACCCACTGCAACACCGGCAGGCTCGCGACGAGCGCCTTCGGCACCGCGATCGGCACGCTTCGGGTGCTGTTCGAGCGCGACGCGATCGAGGACGTCCTGGTCGACGAGACCCGTCCACTGCTACAGGGTGCGCGCCTGACGGCGTGGGAGCTGGCCGAGGCAGGCATCCCACATCGCCTCACCATCGACTCCGCGGCGGCCTGGGCGATGGCCACCGGTCAGGTCGATTGCGTCCTTGTCGGCGCCGATCGCGTCACGGTCAACGGCGACGTCGCGAACAAGATCGGTACCTACGCCCTTGCGCTCGCCGCCCGCCATCACGGCATACCGTTCATCGTCGTAGCCCCCGAGTCCACCCGCGACCCGAATATGGCGACCGGTGACGACATCGTCGTGGAACAGCGAGCCGCCGCCGAGGTCACCGGATTCGGCGGTGTCCCAACAGCTCCCGAGGGCACCGAGGTTTTCAACCCGGCCTTCGACGTCACCCCCGCCGACCTGGTGACGGCCGTGGTGACCGAACTCGGCGTCGTCCATCGAGCGGCCACCGTCGACGCCGACAGCGATCCCGTCGCCACACCCGCCGAGACGAGCATGCGCGCCGTGGATCGCGTCGCAGCTCGAGACCCGGCCATCGCGATCGCGAGCATCGCACGCGAGCTGTATCAGCGCGGCTGGATGCCTGGCACCGCGGGCAATATCTCGGTGCGGATCGGGGAGGCCGCGGTGATCACCGGCAGCGGCCTGTCGAAAGGCGAATTGTCCGAGCGCGACATGGTGACGGTCCGCGTGCTGGATTCGGCTCCAGCGCCCCAGCAGCAGCGGAAACCGTCGGCGGAGACCACCATTCACACCGCTGTCTACCGAACGACCGCCGCCGCTGCGGTTGTTCACATCCATCCGCCGTACGCGACAACCCTTTCGACGCAGACGGGTTCTCCGGACGAGGTGACCACCCTGCGAATTGCCGACTTCGAACTCATCAAGGGACTCGGCGGCGCCGACCCGGCGGCCATCGATATCCCGGTGTTCCCCAATTGGCCCGATGTTGCCGGCATCGGTACCGACATCGAGCGGTACCTGTCCGAGAACCCCACCGCACCACCGGTATTGAGTATCGCGGGCCACGGCATCACCACCTGGGGAGACAATCTTTCCCAGGCACGTGACCGCGCCGAATGCCTGGAGGCATTGTGCGAACTGGTGATCCGTACCGGTCGACGGCAGGCGTTCGCCACTGGCGACTGCTCACAGGTCGCTCGAAATGACACCGCTGGCGACTGCTCGCAGGTCGCTCGAAATGACACAGCCCGCTCACGTGACGAGATCCTCGAGATTGGATTGACATGACGCTTTTGCAGGTGATGGCCGCCGACAATGCCGACAAGGTACTGCTGCGGACCACGGACGACGCGGTGATCGCCGCGCAATTGGCCGACCGCGGAATCGCTTTCGACCGATGGCCGGTGGTGGACAACGCCGCCGGCACTGCCTCGGATGTGCTGCTGGCCGAGTACGCCGACCGGGTCGCCGAGCTCAATGTCGCCGGCCGCTACCGGCACATCGACATCGCCCGCATCCACCCCGACGATGCGAACCCGCAGTGGCCGCAGATCGCGAAGGGCGCCCGCGAGAAGTTCCTCAACGAACACCGGCACGCCGAGGACGAGGTGCGCTTCTTCGCAGGCGGTCGCGGGTGTTTCTACCTGCACCTCGACGATGCGGTGCTGGCCGTGGTCTGTGAAGGCGGCGACCTGCTCTCGGTGCCCGCGGGCACCCTGCACTGGTTCGATATGGGCACTCGCCCCGATTTCATCGCCATCCGCTTCTTCGAGGAAGAAGACGGCTGGGTCGGCGATTTCACCGGTGACCGCATCAGCGAAGGTTTCCCGACGCTCGACCAGCTGCTCACCGCGCCGTGATCGCCTCGGTCGTCGTCGATATCGAAGGCACCACCAGCCCGACCAGCTCGGTGCGCGAGGACCTTTACGGCTACACCAGGGCCCGGCTCCCCGAGTGGCTGGCCGAAAATCGCACGGACGCGGCCATTCCCATCGTCGCGGCGACCAGGGAACTGGCCGAGCGACCCGACGCGGGCGAGGCCGAGGTCGCCGCGATTCTGCGCGACTGGCTCGGCTCGGATGTCAAGGCCGAGCCGCTCAAGGCCGCCCAGGGACTGATCTGTCACGAAGGCTTCCGCTCCGGCGCCCTGCACGGCGAATTCTTCCCCGACGTCGCGCCCGCGCTCGCCGCGTGGCGCGCCGCCGGGATCAACCTCTACGTGTACTCGTCGGGATCGGTACGCAACCAACAAGATTGGTTCACCTTCGCCCGCGGCGGTGAGCTCGCCTCGCTGATCGGCGGCTACTTCGATCTGTCCACCGCGGGGCCGAAGCGGGAATCCTCGTCCTACGAGAAGATCGCGGGCGCGATCGGCACGCCCGCCGAGCGCATCCTGTTCCTGTCCGACCACCCGGACGAACTCGATGCCGCCGTCGCGGCGGGCTGGTCGGCGATCGGCGTCCATCGCCCCGGCGAGCCGAATCCGCCGCGTCCACCACACCGCTGGATCGACTCGTTCGCCGAAATCCAGCTCCGCTGAGCCATTTCCGGCCCCGCTGAACCAGCGCGCTCAGCCGCCGGAAATGCCGATCTGGGTGCGCACCGCGCCGAGGTGGCCGTGCTGGACGGAGGCGAAGATACGGCGCGCGTGCACCGCGATGGGACTGGTCGACCAAGGCGCGAGCGCGGTGGTGTACATCAGCTCACACCAGGACATGGCGGGGACGTCGCCCGCGGCAAGCGTTGCGATGAGCGACATTTCGGTGTCGTGGCCCGCCCATGCGGCGAGCAGCCAAGCCGCGTCGAGGCGGCCGAGGAACTCATCGGCGTCCTCCGGCGGACCGTGCGGAGTATCGACCGCGAGATGGACGACGGCGGCGATAGCGTGCCGCATCCTGGCGTCCAGACCGACGGCGTCGTGCAGCAGCAACGCCTCCAGCGCGGCGCGCAGCTCTACGCCGGGGTCGATCGGCGGGTTGTCGGCCATCGAAGCGGTAGCGCGCGAACTGCGAATCATCGGATAGGTCTCCTTCGAGTCGGTATCGAGTTGTGTGGTTGCGATGACCGAGCGGAGCGCGCACGACTCGAGCAGACGCGGTCTGCTGTCCTCGACCAAGCTGACCAGCGCACCCGGGTTCCAGTCCAGCCTGCCGAAGGCCAGGCACCAGTCCAGCGCCGGATTGTCCTCGGCTACCACCACATCCAGCGCAAGTCCCGATATCGACGCGGCGCAAGCCAGCGTGACGGCGTCCACGTCGGGTTCGGTGATGGTCAGATGCAGGGTCGCCTCGTCGTGTCCCGCGTCGGCGCGGGCTCGGCCCGCCAACCAGACAGCGCGGGCGGCCGCGGCCATCGCCCCAGCCCGGCGGTCACCGTGCGGATGATCTGCGTCGCTGTCGAGGAAGGGGCCGTACCAGAGCGCGCGGCCCTCGTCACCGCACACCGCGAAGGTGCCGTTGGAGCAGTCCGCGGCCGCGGCCAGCGTGATATGGGGTACCAGTTGGATCTCATTCGCCATGAAACACTCACTCCCGCAATGTGCGCGCAACCTGTCCTCATCCACCGGGTAATCGCGTTTCGTCACCGATTCCGCGGGTACTCCGATAAACGGATCAAATACGCTTCGCCACGACTTGTCCAGCGAATCGATAACATCGACCAAACCCTGTGATGTACTTACACCGGCCAGTGAAAACTCTGGCCGGAAGTAACACACAACTGTGTAGCGCATCCGGTGGGCAATACCGTGGTCGGCGCCCTTTTCCGCCGGTAGCGTCGCCGCATGCCCTATGTTCAATCCGGCTCGGTAACAGTTCATTTTCGGCCGAGCCGGACCCGCGGTCCGGTCCTGCTGCTCGCACATGGATTCCTCATGGACGAATCCATGTTCGAACCTTTGCGGAAACCGTTGACGGCCGCCGGAATCAATGTGGTGACGTGGGATGCGCGCGGCCACGGCGGAACAAGGGCACCACGCGACGAGCCGTTCACCTATTGGGATCTCGCGGGCGACGCACTGACCGTTTTGAATGCGCTCGGTGTCGAAAAGGCCGTCATCGGCGGGATGAGCCAGGGCGGTTACGTGGCGCTGCGCACCGCCTTGCTCGCACCCGAGCGAGTGCTCGGACTTGCTCTGCTCGATACCGAGGCAAGCGCGTGCAGCCTGCCCGAATTGGCGCAATACCGTGCATTCTTCGACGCCTGGTGCGGTCAGGACCCCCTTGCGCCGATCACCGAGACCTTGGCGCCACAGCTGATCGGTGGCCCTGACCCGGCCGCATGGACGCAGTGGACCACCCGCTGGCAAGCGGGTGATCGCCTCGCCATACGGGCGGCCGCGGAATGCCTGATGACACGCGATTCGGTGCTGCGAAGGCTGCACGAAATCGAGGTACCCGCACTGGTGCTGCGCGGCAGCCACGACGCGTCCAGTACCGCGGCCAAGTCGGCGGCGCTGGCCGCCGGACTC
The DNA here is from genome assembly GCF_042675075.1 of Nocardia sp. GCM10030253. Classification (NCBI taxonomy): domain Bacteria; kingdom Bacillati; phylum Actinomycetota; class Actinomycetes; order Mycobacteriales; family Nocardiaceae; genus Nocardia; species Nocardia sp. GCM10030253. The sequence goes on from NZ_JBHTDL010000008.1 coordinate 285,589, forward strand.
CCCGGCGCGTCCGGGGTGATCACGGTGCCCGATGCCGGGCACGGCGCGGCTTGGACGCATCCGGAGCTGGTGGCGCCGGCGTTGCTCCAGCTCATGTGCCGTGCGACCTACGAGCCAAAAGATTCCGTTGTCGGCGCGGGCACGGGGCACGGGGTCCGGATGCCGAGAAAGAATTGGACCCTGCCCGGATAGTTCCCGGAATCCACCCGAAACATCTGGACATCGAGGCTGTAGCACTCGTCGGTGTCCAGGTCACGAATATGCATCGGCTGGTCTCGGCCATAGATGGTGCGGCCCGCGGCCCACATGGTCCGGAATTCCGGGTAGCCGCCGAGTTCGTCGAGCAATTCGGTGGCCCACGCGGTATCACCCGACTGGCCGATGAGCCCGCGCAGCCAGTCCACCGTGAGCGCGGCCTCGCGCCGCCAATCGACCATGACCTGTTTGGACAGCTCGTTACCGAAGAACCAGCGCAGGATATTGACGTCCTCGACCAGCCCGGGGAAAGTCGCGGCATAGGCGTCATTGCACGACAGAATGTTCCACCGGGTATCGAGGTAGCTCGCCGCATTCGGCTCGTGTAGCCGCAGCCCGTTGCGCATGTCGCCACTGATCTCCGCACGCAACTGCGGCACGGCCGGAAACGTTTCCTCGGCAAGCCCGGCCAGGTCGAAAAGGTGTCTGCGCTCGGCGTCGGCCAGCGGGCCGATCTGATCCAGATAGGCGATCAGCGCGGTTACTACCGCCTTGGTGGGATGATCGCGATCGCCACCCTCGAGGTGGGTGATATAGCTGGAGCTGACCCCCGCGGCGAATGCCAGCTTTTCCCGGGATATGCGCCGGTCGTCACGCAGTCGGCGCAGCAGCCCTCCGAAGGTGGGAGGCCGCAATTGCATCCCGTCGCCGGTATCGGTCGACTTGCTCAGCACAGCAATCCACTCCTATGAAGCGGTAGTCGTATCAACGAGTTGGGTACATCTACACGAGAGGCAAGCAAGATCGGGTTAGTCATGGCTCCATCGTCGACGATGTGAGACCGCGTCCGCAGGACTAGATATTAAACGATATTCGTTCTTTATATTCGAAGCACACGCCGAGAATTAGCAATGTTGTAGCTACCTCTCCGGATCGAATCCGACACGCCGCCACTAACATTCGGGACCGCCGAGATTCGCATCAGCAGCCCAGCCGGAGCCGCACGCCTCGACACATCGTCACGTTCGCCCGCCCGACTCGCTACATGGTTGCCGGTCCGTCACACTCGCCACGTCCACACAAGCACGTACCAGTGTCGCAACGATCCGCACTCTGTGATCACGTCGAGTGGATGCTCGAGAGCGACAGCGGCGCCTTGCCGAGTCAGCGGATGCCCTTCTGGCATGCCCCGCCACACTCCGGACCCCATCGAGGCAGCCGAGCCGGTGTAGGCGATGCCGTCGGAGTCGGCCAGGACGGCGGGATACCCGGAATCATCCGCTCACGACAGGTCGCCGAATTATCGGCAAATAAGCAGCGACACCTCAGCGCGTCCGCGATAATCGCTCCGGGCACCCCTGCGGCGGGGCCGCGCGGCACGGCAATCCATCCACAGCGCCCGTCGACAATGTGTTAACAAATGTAAAGCAAATAAGAACCAGCGGTTTCCAAAGCTTCACCGGCAAGCCCCCGAAACAACCGGTGGAAGCGGCATTTCAGCCGGTCAGACCGCATCGGTGCTGGTCACATCGATGTCGACAGCGTTTCGCCGCTATCGCACGGTGACCGTCATATTGCCGCGACCTCACAACTCACCGATAGCCGTCGCGCGTTGTGAGAGGATCATTTTGACGCACCATCTGACCTCCTTAGAGTCGGAGCATCAGCCCGATTTCACAGCTCGAAGGGGGCGTCGTGGTTAATTCACACACTCAGGGTCCCGCGCCCGCCGAATCGGCCGATCGGCCATCACCCGATGCAGGCGATGCGCTCCTTCGATTGGGCAAATACTTTCGGCGAGGCGAGGCCTCCGCCGATCAACGCAGCCTGCATCAAGTCGGCGGGCGCAGCGCCGACGAGTTCTACCGAGATCGGTGGTCGCACGACAAGGTCGTGCGCTCCACACACGGGGTCAACTGCACCGGGTCGTGCTCATGGAAGATTTACGTCAAGGACGGCGTGATCACCTGGGAGTCGCAGCAGACCGATTATCCCTCGGTCGGTGCGGACAAGCCCGAGTACGAACCGCGCGGCTGTCCACGCGGTGCCTCGTTCTCCTGGTACACCTACTCCCCGGCGCGGGTGCGCTACCCGTATGTGCGCGGCGTGCTGCTCGAGATGTACCGGGAGGCCAAGGAACGCTGCAAGGATCCGGTGCTGGCCTGGGGCGATATCGTCGAGGATCCGGCCAAGGCGGAGCGCTACAAGTCCGCTCGCGGCAAAGGCGGCTTCGTGCGGGCCGAGTGGTGGGAGGCCGCCGAGATCGCCGCCGCGGCACATGTGCACACCATCAAACGCTACGGTCCAGACCGGGTGGCGGGCTTCTCGCCTATCCCGGCCATGTCCATGGTCAGCCATGCTGTCGGCGCCCGGTTCATCTCCCTGCTCGGCGGTTCGATGCTGTCGTTCTACGACTGGTACGCCGACCTGCCGGTGGCCTCACCGCAGGTGTTCGGCGACCAGACCGACGTGCCGGAATCCGCCGACTGGTTCGATGCGGGCTACCTGATCATGTGGGGCTCCAATGTGCCGGTCACCCGAACACCGGACGCGCACTATATGACCGAGGCCCGCTATCGCGGGCAGAAGGTCGTCGTGGTCTCCCCCGACTATGCCGATAACACCAAGTTCGCCGACGAATGGGTGCCCGCGCGGCCGGGAACCGATGCGGCCCTTGCTATGTCGATGGGGCACGTCATCCTGAAGGAGTTCTTCGTCGATCGTGGGACACCGCGGTTCCTGGACTACATCAAGCGCTACACCGACCTGCCTTTCCTGGTGTGCGTGGATGATCCGGAGGGCTGGGACGCCGAGGGCGTGTACCACCACGACGGCGCGCTGCCGGGCAAGTTCCTCACCGCAGCTGATCTCGGCCACACCGGAGAGGCTGTGGCGCACAAGCCGGTGCTGCTCGACGATGCCGGAAAGCCCGTGGTGCCCAATGGTTCTCTCGGGCACCGCTTCACCGCGGGCGATGCGGGCAAGTGGAATCTCGACCTCGAAGGTGTCGATCCGCTGCTGACACTGCACGGCAGGCCAGGCCAGGAGCCGGTCGCGGTCCGGCTGCCGCGCTTCGATTCCGACAAGCCCGGTGTCCTGGTGCGCGGCGTGCCGACCGTGATGGTCGGCGGCAAGCGCGTCACCACTGTCTTCGACCTGCTGCTTGCCCAATACGGCGTCGGCCGCGATGGACTGCCCGGCGAGTGGCCGACCGGCTACGACGACGCCACCGCGCCGTACACCCCGGCCTGGCAGGAGACCATCACCGGCGTGCCCGCCGCGCAGGCACAGCGGATCGCCCGCGAATTCGCCGATAACGCCGACAAATCCGGCGGCCGCTCGATGATCTTGATGGGCGCGGGCACCAACCACTGGTTCCACTCCGATCAGATCTACCGCGCGTTCTTCACGCTGACCCTGCTCACCGGATGTCAGGGCGTCAACGGCGGCGGCTGGGCACACTACGTCGGCCAGGAGAAGTGCCGACCGGTAACCGGTTGGGCGACTTTAGCTTTCGGACTGGACTGGCAGCGACCCCCGCGGCAGATGCAGGGCACGGTGTTCTGGTATCTGAGCAACGACCAGTGGCGCTACGACCCGTTCACCGCCCAGGCCTTCGCCTCCCCCTTGGGCAGCGGAGCTTTCGCGGGACGGACCGCCGCCGACAATATCGCGCTGGCCAGTCGGCTCGGCTGGATGCCGAGTTACCCGACCTTCGACCGCAATCCGCTCGACCTCGCCGACGAGGCCGAAGCGGCGGGCAAGAGCGCCCCCGACCACGTGGTGGACAGCCTTAAGTCGGGTGCGTTGCGTTTCGCCTGCGAAGACCCCGACGCACCGGAAAACTTTCCGCGCTGCCTGACCGTGTGGCGGGCCAACCTGCTCGGCTCTTCCGGTAAGGGCAACGAATACTTCCACCGACATCTGCTCGGCGCGGACTCCAACCTACAGACCACCGACGACACCGGCGTGCGGCCGCAGGAGCTGGTCTGGCGCGAGGACGCACCGACGGGGAAGCTCGATCTCTTACTCTCCCTCGACTTCCGGATGACAAGCACCACCCTGTTCTCCGATATCGTGCTGCCCGCGGCGACTTGGTACGAGAAGCACGACCTGTCCTCGACCGACATGCATCCGTTCGTGCACGCCTTCTCCCCCGCCATCTCGCCGCCATGGGAGGCAAAGACCGATTTCGACGCGTTCCACCGGATCGCCCGCGGCTTCTCCTGGATGGCCGAAAAGCACCTCGGCACGCGCAAGGACATCGTCGCGGTGCCACTACAACACGATTCACCCGACGCCCTCGCGCAAGCGGGTGGCCGGGTGCTGGACTGGAAAGCCGGTGAGTGCGAGCCGATTCCGGGCAAGACCATGCCCAAGATCGTTGTGGTCGAGCGCGACTACTCGAAGATCGCGGAGAAGATGGCCGCGCTCGGGCCGCTCGTCGAAACGCTCGGACTCACCACCAAGGGTGTCACCACCCACCCCGGCGAAGAGGTCGCCTACCTCGCCGGGGTGAACGGCACCGTGGTTTCCGGTGTGGCGCAGGGCCGCCCGTCGCTGGCCAAGGACACGCACGCCGCGGAGACGATCCTTGCGCTGTCCGGCACGACCAACGGCAGGCTCGCGGTCGAAGGCTTCCAGGCACTGGAGCGGCGCACCGGGACCCAGCTGGCCGACTTGGCCGCCGAGCACGAGGGTAAGCGAATCACCTTCGCCGATACCCAGGCCCGGCCGGTGCCGGTCATCACCTCGCCGGAGTGGTCCGGCAGCGAGACCGGCGGGCGGCGGTATTCGCCGTTCACCATCAACACCGAGCGGCTCAAGCCGTGGCACACCCTCACCGGGCGCCAGCACTTCTATCTCGACCACGACTGGATGGTCGAGCTCGGCGAGCAGCTGCCGATCTTCCGGCCGCCCTTGGACATGACGGCCTTGTTCAGCGAGCCGGATGTGGGCAACGTCGGCACCAACGGCGTGACGGTCCGGTACCTCACGCCGCATTCGAAGTGGTCGATCCACTCGGCCTACCAGGACAACCTGCACATGCTGACGCTCTCCCGTGGCGGCCAATCGATCTGGATGTCGGAGAAGGACGCCGCGAAAATCGGTGTGGCCGACAATGATTGGATCGAGGCGGTCAACCGCAACGGCATCGTTGTCGCGCGCGCGATCGTGAGCCATCGGATGCCGGAGGGCACCGTCTTCATGTACCACGCCCAGGACCGGGCGGTGGGTGTGCCGCGCATCGAGACGACTTCCGAAGTCAACGATGCGCGAGGCAAACGCGGCGGTATCCACAACGCGCTCACCCGGATCATGATCAAACCCTCACACCTCATCGGCGGCTACGCGCAGCAGTCCTTCGCGCTGAATTACCACGGCCCCACCGGAAATCAGCGCGACGAAGTGACGACGATTCGCCGCCGCTCGCAGGAAGTGGAGTACTGACATGCGCGTGATGGCACAGATGGCCATGGTGATGAACCTCGACAAATGCATCGGCTGTCACACCTGCAGCGTCACCTGCAAACAGGCGTGGACCAATCGTGGTGGCACCGAGTACATGTGGTTCAACAACGTGGAAACCCGTCCTGGGCAGGGCTATCCGCGGCAGTACCAGGACCAGGAGAAGTGGAAGGGCGGCTGGGAACTCACCCGGCGCGGCAAGCTGACGCTGAAGTCCGGCTCGCGGATGAAACGGCTGCTGAACATCTTCGCCAACCCGGACTTGCCGACGGTGAGCGACTACTACGAGCCGTGGAGCTACGACTACGACAACCTGCTGTCGGCTCCCGCCATGGACACCACCCCGGTGGCACAGCCGAAATCGCTGATCACCGGGAAGAACACCGAAATCACCTGGGGCGCGAACTGGGACGACGATCTGGGCGGCGGCCCGGAGCAGATCGGCAAGGATCCACTGCTCGCACGACTGTCGGACCAGGTCAAGCTGGAGTTCGAGCAGACCTTCATGTTCTACCTGCCGCGGATCTGCGAGCACTGCCTCAACCCGTCGTGCGTCGCCTCCTGCCCCTCGGGCGCGATCTACAAGCGCTCCGAGGACGGCATCGTGCTCGTCGATCAGGACAAGTGCCGAGGGTGGCGGCAATGCGTCACCGGCTGTCCGTACAAGAAGATCTACTTCAATCACAAGACCGGCAAGGCCGAGAAGTGCACCTTTTGCTACCCGCGGGTGGAAGTCGGCATGCCGACGGTGTGTTCGGAAACCTGCGTCGGGCGGCTGCGCTATATCGGCGTGATGCTGTATGACGCCGACGCCGTGCTTGCGGCCGCGTCGGTCACCGACACCAAGGATCTCTACCCGTCGCAGCTGGGTGTGTTCCTCAATCCGCATGATCCGCGCGTCGTCGCCGAGGCCGAACGAGCCGGGATCTCGCCGGAATGGATCGACGCCGCACAGAACTCCCCGGTGTACAAGCTGATCGTCGACTACCAGATCGCCCTTCCGCTGCATCCGGAGTACCGGACCATGCCCATGGTTTGGTACGTGCCGCCGCTGTCGCCGGTGGTGGATGTGCTGTCGGAGACCGGGCACGACGGCGAGAACGCGTCGAATCTGTTCGGCGCCATCGACGCGCTGCGCATCCCGATCGAATACCTCGCCGAACTGTTCACCGCCGGCGAGGTCGGGCCGGTACGTGCCGCGCTACAGCGGCTTGCGGCGATGCGATCGTTCATGCGCTCGGTGAATCTCGGTGTGGAGCCGGATCCTTCGATCGCGCCGTCGGTGCGACTGGAGCCGGAGGAGATCGAGGCGATGTATCGGCTGCTTGCCATCGCGAAGTACGAACACCGCTACGTGATTCCGACCGGTGCGGGGACCCAGGCGCACGAGTTGGACTCTCTCGCTACCGGCTGCAGCCTGGACACCGATGGCGGGCCCGGTATGACGGCATTCGACACGATGGTGGAGAAGTTCCACCTCACCGACACCAATGGCGCTGCGCCGGAGGAGAAGTCGAATCGGATCAATCTCCTGAACTGGGACGGGCGCAACACCGAGGGATTGCTTCCCGTCGCGAACGTGACCAATGGCAACGGCGCCAACGGCCACGGCGCGAACGGCGATGGCGCGAACGGAACCAACGGGGCGAAGAACGGCGTAGTCAGCGATGGTTCCGCCGCTACGCCGACCGGAGCGCAGCGATGAGTCTGCTGAAGGTCCGTCGACGACCCGAACCGGTCGTCCCGATGCCCGAGCGGGACCGCCGCCTGGTGTGGCGGATCGCCGCATTGCTGCTCGACTATCCCGGCGAACAGCTGCTGGCCGAGATCGGCCAGATATCCGATGCGGCAGCGCAATTGCCGGCCGAGGTCCGCCCGCACCTGTTGGACTTCCTCGCCCACCTGGGCAGCGCCTCGCAGATCGAGCTGGCGAAGAAGTATGTCGAGACCTTCGATATGCGCCGCAGATCCAGCATGCACCTTACGTTCTATGCCTACGGAGACACCCGCAAGCGCGGGATGGCGCTGTTGCGGTTCAAGCACGCTTACCGGCACGCGGGGGTCGAACTCGGCGATGAGGAACTGCCCGACCACCTTCCGGTGCTACTCGAGTTCGCCGCGACCATCGACCCGATCGGCGGCGAGCGGCTTCTCGGCGAGCATGTGCCGGTGGTCGAACTGCTGCGGCTGTCGTTGGCCGACAGCGGTTCCCCGTATGCCGGGGTCCTGGCCGCCGTGGTCGCCACATTGCCGCCACTGACCACCGCAGACCGGCGCCGCATCGCCGAACTTGCCGCGCAGGGACCACCGGAGGAAGAGGTCGGGCTCGATACCTTCGCCATGGATCCCGCGCTCTTCGACGGATCGGGAGCCCGCCGATGACAACCACCTTTTGGATGACACTGCCCTACGTGGCATTCACCTCGTTCCTGCTCGGCCATCTGTGGCGCTATCGCAACGACCAATTCGGTTGGACCACAAGGTCATCGCAGATCTACGAGAGCCGCCTGCTGCGCCTGGGCAGCCCGCTGTTCCACTTCGGCATGCTCGGCGTGATCGGCGGACATGTGCTCGGTGTGCTGATCCCGGAGTCCTGGACCGCCGCCGTCGGCATCTCCGAGCACACCTACCACCTGATCGCGGTGTCGGCGGGCTCCGTCGCCGGACTCGCGGTGCTGCTCGGCGTCGGCATCCTGCTCTATCGCCGCATCACCGTGCCCGCCGTCCGCAAGGCCACCACCCGCAACGACCAGCTCATGTACACGCTACTGGCCGCCGCCCTGGTCACCGGCCTGCTCAACACATGGGGCAGCAACCTGCTGTGGGGCACCTACAACTATCGCGAGACGGTCTCCCCCTGGTTCCGTAGCCTTTTCACGATCCACCCCCAACCCGAGCTGATGGTCGGCACCCCATGGACCTTCCAAGTCCACGGCCTTGTCGTGCTGACACTCATCGGGATCTGGCCCTACACCCGCCTCGTGCACATGTTCAGCGCCCCCGTCGGCTACCTCACCCGCCCCTACATCGTTTATCGCAGCAAGGAATCCAACGCCCCCGACAAGCGCCGCTACGCCCGCGCCTGGGATGCCCCCGTCACGCCGGAACACTGGCGCTGACCCACGAGTTCGGGTCCTCTCACCCGATGCCGAGTAGCCCCGCCCCTCCGCATCGGAAGGGCGGGGCTACTCCATATCCGGGGCTTGCCCCCATGTCCAGACTCAGGCCTGGTCGTAGGCGTCCTGCAGAACCTTCATGTCGAGCTTGGACATGGTTTGCAGAGCAGCGCCGACGGCGGCGGTCTTGGTGGGGTTGTCTCCGCTCATGAGGGCGGGGAGGGCGGCGGGCACGACCTGCCAGGACAGGCCGTAGCGGTCGGTGAGCCAGCCGCAGGGACCCGGCTCACCACCCTCGACCAGGGCGTCCCACAGGCGGTCGACCTCGGCCTGGGTGTCGACGATGAGCTGTACCGAGGCGGCGTCGGTGAGCGGGTGGCCAGGGCCGCCGTTCATCAAGGTGTAGGACTGGCCGTCCAGTTCGATGGAGACGATGAGCGCCGAACCATCCGGGTTGCGGGTCACGTCGACGACGCGGGAGTCGGGGACGATCTCGGTGTAGCGGGTGGCGGCTTCCTCGGCCTTGCTGTCGAACCAGAAGAAGGTGGTGACGGTCATGATGGCTCCTTGCTCGGTGGATGACTTGCTGTCACCCTTCGGTCGGAGCCGGTCATCACGCTTCGACGTATCTCGGCAGATTTCTCGAGATTCTTTTTTTGTGGTCTACCCGGCGCGGTCATGCGCAGCGCGGAGCATCCGCGTCCTCGAAGAGTGGCTTGCCGGTGGGCGGGGCGTAGACGACATCGAGGACCAGCGGCTCGGAGCCGAGATTGCGGCCGATATGGACGTTCCAGGAGCCCGCGGGTTCGTAGATGAACTCGCCCGTGCGGTACACCGGTGCGACGCAGTCCGGGCCGGGGTGGGTCAGCGTCCCGGAGCGAACGAAGCCGAAAACCGGACCGTCGTGGTAATGCCAGCCAGTGGAACCGCCTGGTGCGACGGTGATTTCGCGGACGACGAGGTCGGTGCCCGCGACGAATGGCAGCAGCCCGGCCGGTATCTGTGCCTCGGCGAGGGTGACCGCGGTGATGTCAGACCCCGGGGTAGCGTGCGCGGTTGCCGCCCCGAAGACTGAACCGCCCAGCATCAGCACCGCAATGCCCGCATGTGTGAAAGGCGTCATCGAGGCAGCCTAATCATCGCGACAGCGCCGGGGAAGGCCCCGATCGGCCGAAAGTGCCACGGCCGCTGGAGCATTCGCCCACTTTGCGTTGATTGTCCGAATCGCAGCCCGACGCAGCTCGCGGCGTTACTTCTTCGCGGGCAACGAGCGGGCGTAATCGACACTGCGCTCCACCCATTCGTGCAGCGCCTCGTCGCTCGCCAGCGCTTCGTCGGTGACCCGCAGCCAGCCGCGCATCGACCGGCCGCCCATCACCATCGACTCGACGAAGTCGTTGGCGAGCAGCACGTCGGATTGCTCGGGATCGACCCTGGCCAGCAGCCCGCCCTGCCCGCTCGCCGCCACCGCCATATTGCCGCCGATCAGGAACGCCAGACCGCCGAACATCTTCTTCTCGGTCAGATCGGGTCCGGGTTCGATGAGCTCCCGGATCCGGTCGGCCAGTTCCACGTCGTATGCCATGGGCACATTGTCGCCCCGAGTACCGACAGGTTCGCGGCATCGCCTTCGGCGCGGTGAGCCCGCTCGCCTGCGGTTATGCGCCGATAGCCGCAGCGAACATCGGCCAGGACTCGTGCAGGTCGTCTTGCCAGTAGGTCCAGGCATGTGTGCCGGGGCGCAAAGTCACGATCGCGGGAATGCCGAGCGCGGCGAGGCGGTCGGTGAAGGGGCGGGTGCAGCCGCCGATGACGGTTTCCATGACGCCACCGACGAGCATGCGGTCCGCCAGTCGCACGGGGTTGCCGTCGATGCCACGGTCACCGAGGGTCTCGTGCGCGCCGGGAGCGCCGCTGCCCGCCGAAATGTAGAGGGCGAGGCCGCGCAGGCGCTCGGCCTGCACCGTCGGGTCGTGCTCGGCCCACAACGGGTTGTCGGCTGCGCCCCACATGTTGTCGGCATTCGCGCCGAACGCCGCGAGCGAGGCGTGGACATAAGCATTCGCCAACGGGTCACTGGTCCGCGGACAGCCGCTGTAAGCGCCGACGGCCTGATAGAAGCCGGGTGCGCCGATCGCCAGGTTCAGTGCGGACGTCGCGGACATGGACAGCCCCGCGACGGCATTGCGCCCGGTCATCTCGAAGCGCGACTCGAGCAGCGGGGGCAGCTCCCTGGTCAGGAAGGTGGTCCACTGATTGCGGCCGAGCGCAGGATCGTCGCGCACCCAGTCGGTGTAGTAGCTGGCGCGCCCTCCTACCGGCACGATCACGTTGACGTTCTTGTCCGCGAAGAACTCCGCGACATCGGTGCGGCGCATCCACGGGCCGCCCTCTTCGCCGCCGTCCACGGCGTTGAGCAAATACAGAGCAGGCGCGCCCGAACCAGGATGCGACATCCACAGCGTGATCGGACGATTCATCGCCGCCGAGTGGACCACCACCTCGAGTTGCCGTCCACCGAGCGGGCGCACATCGAGGATGCTGGAGTCGCCAGGGTCGGCCGCAGCCACCGTAGCTGGGACTATCGCAGCCGAAAGGGCAAGGAGGGAAACCAGGCATCGCATCAGCCGGTACATATCCTGGATTCTTGCGCATCGGAACGCTGGAGTCTCGGACATTCAGCGCGCGTGTTCTCCTGCCGAATGCACCCGCATGTCAGTGACGCCGTCGGGGACGCAGTCCGCGCACCGCATCCGTCCAGCAATCGACCAGCGCGGCATCCGGGGCGACATGCGACAGGTAGGCATACAGCCACTCCGTGCAGCGACGGGGAACGGAAAAGTCGGCGTTCAGCATCTCGCCGAAGCAGAATCGGGTGCTGTCATGGTCCGCTGCTGATGGCGTCGGCAGGTTCGGCGATACGCTCGAGGTGCCGAAACCAATCGAACGGGTAGCGGCCCGGCGCGTCACCCTCGGCGATGACGGAGATAACGTCGCTTGTCGCCCACCTGAAACGCCTGGGGATCCTATCCCGGATGCACGACACCGCCCCGACCTCTGCCATGAGCAGGAGTCGGGGCGGTTTTGTCGTGTCAGGCGGACTTGCTGACCGGGTGGATGGATGTCGTGCCGTCGAGCCGCCGCACCCGGTACTCGCCCGGCCCCGGCAGCGGCGCATCCATGAACTGGGTCAACCTCCGAACGAGTTCGGCCGGGTCGACACCCATCCGATCCCGTAGTTCCCGGGTTGCAACGGCGTCGGGATCGGAAAAGATCGCGACCGCGAGGTGTTCGGTGCCTACGTATCTGTCCCCGCGATCGCGCGCGATCTTCTCGGCAGCGGCCACGAGCTCAGCGAACATGGGCGTCTGGATGATCTGATCCGCCATCGGTCTACCTTCCCACTACGAACCGAGAACTTCGGTCCAGTCGTAGTACTTGTTCCCCCACTGATCTTTGCTGTCGGGGCCCGCCTCCGACTCCGGCCAGGTGGCGGAGTCACTGCCGCGGCATGCCGAGTTTTCGTCGTTGGGGTCGACATGCCCGAACAGGCAGGGCCCGGCGAGGCAGAATCGGGTGCCGTCATGGTCCGCTGCTGATGGCGTCGGCAGGTTCGGCGATACGCTCGAGGTGCCGAACCAATCGAACGGCGGATCGAATCGCACGTCTTTCCGCTGGTTCCTCTGAACGGGGCCGCTTGTGGGGTGCTTTCCTGCGTTTGAGGAGAAAGTCAGTACGGAACGTTCACGAAATCGGCCAACTCCCTGATCTCCGGCGTCAGCGTTCGCCGCTTCTCAATTATCCCCACGAGGATGTCACGTGCGAACCGTTGCTTCACAAGCCATTCGGGCAGTTCTCGCCGAATCTGCTGAAGCACTGTCAACGCTTCGGGATACTGACGCATGGCAGCGTGCGCGGCGGCAACATCGAGCCGGTGTCTTTGCCACGGCCACGGCAACGGGTATTTCACCCCCGCCAATTTCGCACCGATCGCAAGCGTTGCTTCCGGCTTGTCGACAACCATCGCGTTCTCGGCGGCGAGCATCTGAACAGTCACCGGTCCGAAGGCGTGCAACAGACCATCTTTCGAGTCATGCTCACCATGGCGTATAGCCATGCCAGCCACGCGGGCAAACGCTAGCGCGTCCTCGGCTTCACCGGGCCGGTTGTCACGAATCGCGGCTGTCGAAACCCGTTGCAGCATAAGCCCCCACGATGCGAGGTCTTCGCGGGACGCCTTGGATATCCGGCGTGGCTCGAGGTCGTCTGCCCATCGGGTTGCCACTTCCCGCGCCTTCGCAAGATCCCCCTGCCGAATCCATCGCCAGCAGTCGGCGTCGGCGAGTGGCGCGGCCGTCCGAATGTCAGGTGCATCATCCAGAGCTAGGGCGATAGCGTGGTCTGCCACATCGAACTGCCACGTAAGGCACATCTGCCACGCCACCATTTGTCGTATCCGAGACCGCAGACGACGGGCGTCGGTGTTCCCCGAATCTGCCACGGACACAAGATAATCGGCGTCACGAAGCATCGGTACAAGTGTTGGCGCAAGCTCGATGAATTGCCCGCCGCGGAACAGTGGCTTCGCTTCCGCGAACGTGGCGTCGACACCGCCGACCGTCGGCGGTTCGGCGAACTCGTCGGCGGGGTAGATCCCGGCCAACGCCTGGCGCACTTCGGCCCACAGCTCCACATCTGTGGTTTCTGGGTCGGCGCTGTCAGGCTTGACGATCAAGGCCGAGGTCTCGACACGTAGCGCGGTCGCCAACTTGCGTGCGGTCTCGGTACGGGTCGTCTCCTGCCCGCCTTGTTCGAGCAGTTGAATCAGTTGCACCGATACGCCGGATCGGTCCGCAAGTTCTCGCTGTGTAAGCCCGCGCCGCTTGCGAATGTTGCGCAGGCGGTCCCCTAGCTGTGCGCCCATAGAGCAACGGTACGCGGCGCTGTTCACCTCTGTGAGTCCTCAAAATTAGTAGTTTGCAACATAGCTGGTCAGGACTCTCATTGTGACCTTCGCCAGGGCTTGTGAGGCTGGTTCCAGCACACCCGGCCGCCGGGTTGAAGCCTCGCCCGCGACCCCCTCTCGGCAAGGGCACATCGGGCGAAGTGAGTCCGTCGCGGTGGTCCCCGGCGGCCGGTGTGTGCCCAAGGGGTGAACAAGACCACGGAGGCCAGTCGATGACCTGGGATGAACTGAAACACGCTCGTGCACGGCTCGAGGCGTGCGAGATGAACACAGAGGATCTGATCCGGTTGCGTGACGCGCTAGTGGACCTTTCGGAGACGATCGAGGACGACGCCGATGTACCGACTCAGTGGGCACGCAACAACGACGGCACATGGAGCCCAGTGTTTCCCGACGGGCGAACGGGTGGCGAGTTCACATGGGCTCAGATGCTCGCTGCCCGTGGCGAAGACATCGGCGACGTTATCGAGTCGCTGATCGACGCTGGACTCATCGCCGAGGTTCAAGAGGCCGGAATTGACGTGTTCGACCACGGCAGGGGATGACGGTGGGGTTCAACTGGTGGCGGGAAGACGATTCGGAACGCGCATCAGTGCAAGACGTTGTGGACCATGTACAGGCCGAGTGGAGAGCCGAGCAACGGCGCATAGAGTCCCGGAAGACGCGCCCCGCTGATGCTGAGTTATGGCCTAGCGGTTGGCCGCACGACGCACCCGACGGCCCCATGAGCGTGGATGAAGCCCACATGACGATGCAACGGCACCGCGGGTGCAGCGCTGACGAATGCCCCCGGAAGGCGGCGGCACGGCAAACACTGATCCAGGCGGGCCGGATGAAGCCCGATGCATCACAAGCGTACTGATTGGCAAGGGGTTCGCCCTCTCATGACCGTGTGCACAGCAGCAAGAACGCGGGCACCACCAGGGCGAAACATTCTTGGTCGCAACATATTTAAACTTCCGGCTGCACTTCCAGGCTCAAGTCGTTCCAAAGACACCCGGCTCTGTAACCGGGGTTGTCCGATCCTCGGACGGCCTGCTCGGTTGTCGCGGGCGTCGGTTCTGCGGTGGGCTCGCGCAGCTTTCCCGACGGCGATGGCCAGCCAGATAGACCAGCTACGGGCATTGGGCGGTACCGTTCCTAATTAGTGAGCGATAGTGAATACTGCTCGGTTGCGGCCCGAACGGTCTTGGCCGCGGGCGTGTGGCGCTTGCTGCCGGACCGCTTCGGCCTCACTTCAGGACCGGGGGTGGGGCAGGGCTTCTCACACGTCGCACGCACCCGATTCGATACGGTCGCCAGGCTCGATGGTTGGCCCGTGACGCTCCTCTGTGCGTTACGGGGACCGCTCGAGTGACGCGACAGCTTGAATCCAAGTCCGCGTCTACCGATCGCGACAGCCGCACCGTGGTGGGTGGTGACCGTGTAACCGGAAGTCTGTGTTTGTTGCTGTAAGGGTGTGCGCCAGGATCTGCGCCCGGCCTTGCTGGTGTAGGCGGGATCGACCGCCATCACGGTGATATCGCGTTGTGCGGCCATGCCGCGCAGGCGTTCTCGGAATTTGGCGGTGGGGATGCTCGCGACGGTTCGACGGAATCGTTTGCCGCGCTGGCCGCGTCCCATCGTTTCTCGGCCCGTGCTGCGGGCGTCGTCGAAGTCGAGGTTCTCGATCACGATCGCTGCGCAACCGGAGTGTTCGGCCCTGTCCAGGAGTGCGGTGATCGCGGCACGCAGCTGACCGTCACGCTGCGACGCTGGTAAGCCTTGTTTTGCCACCGCGATCGTGGCGGGCTCGCCGATCGGGTTTCCGGATTTGTCCAGGACACAGGTCGCGAGATGCCCGTCGTTGAGATCCACACCTAGAACTCGCCCGGTTCGAATGGCGCTGACCTCGACAGACGCGGTGGGCGCGATGCCCCAGGATGCGTCCAGATACCAGCGTCGGCGGGCCGGGTCGTACACGACGTCGTAGCGCACGGCACGGTTGCGCTCGATCCGATCGCGCCACTCCTCGCGCCGATGATGGAACACCACCTCAGCAGCGATGCCCAGGTAGGTGCCGAACTGATCCGCCAGAGCGGCGGGAACTTTGATCCGCAGCTGCCCCGTGGCTGGTGTGACGCGGATGGTTTCGTTCCCACCGGTTTTGCCGGTTTCACCATCGGCGGTAAAGAAGATGCGCGCGGCATCCCAACCCTGACGCCACTCGGTCTCGGACTGTCCCGCGTCGGCGAGGCGGTTGCGGTTGCGCCACAACCGTTTCCCGCCCATCACAATCACCGGGCGCCCCTCGGCGAAATCGTGGCGAGCCTGCTCAACGCGGTCGCGCAGGGCCGCGAGGCGACGAGTCTTGGCGAAGCGTTCTGCGGCGTCTCGATAGCCGGTATTCTTCCCGTCGCGTTCGTTCGGCGCGAGAGCGCAACGCGCCTGAAGAGTTTCGATCGCCGAGTCCATGCTGCGCACGTGCGCGCCCAGCGCGCGCATTCCCAACTGGTATTGATCCTCGACAGATCGGGTGATCGCCCCGGCCCACCGCGACGAGGTATCGGCGGTCAGTGCGCGTTTGCGTTGGGTCCGGTGTTCTCCCTGTTGCTTGCGGTCCAGCGTGCCTTGCTCGATGCGCGCGGCAAGCTCGTGGCGATACAACCGGCCGTTGAAGTTCCCTATCTCCCACAGCACCGACGCCTCGCCGGAGGTGGGGTGCAGCCGGGTACGGATGCGCACACCCGCGGGTGCGGCAATGACGAACGGTGACCGGCGCCGGGACCTACCCACGGGCCTGGCCACCACACCCGACATCGACAAAATCGGCGAGGCCCACATCACGGTGCGCACAACCAACAGCCTTGACCGCACGGTTGCGCGCCGATCGGCGCCCGTACAAGCGCGCGCAGAACGAGGTCAGCACCTCGACCATGTCCCGCACCAGATCATCGGTCACCTCACCAGGATCGATGACCACCAACCGTCGCCCGTGCGCGGCTAGCGCGGATTCGACCAACTCGGTGTTCATCCGACCCAGCCGGTCCCGATGCTCCACCAACACCGTCACCACGTTCGGATCCGCCAGCAGCCGCCGGACCTTCCTGCGGGCACCATTCATACCGGAGCCGACCTCGGTTTCGACGCGCACCACGGTGGCACCAGCCCGACCAGCCCACTCGGCCAGCCGCGCGATTTGGCGATCCAGGTCAGCCCGTTGATCATGCGACGACACCCGCGCATACAAACCCACACCGCCCGCCGCGCTCGTCGCGGCGACCGGATTGACCAGTACCGTGCGCTGATTCACCCGCACCGCCGGAACCGGCAGCGTTCCCTCACGGAACCAGCGATACGCAGTCTGGGGATGCATCCCCTGCGACCTGGCCCATTCCGTGAGATTCACACCACCAGGATACGTAATTAGAACGTATATTCGCTCAGTATTACGCAGTATTGGGAAACAGTTGCAACCCCTTGTGCGCGTGTGTGTTCCGTGTAGTTGGAAGGCGCACCCAGCGCCAGGGTCCCGGACTGTCCGCCTCGCGACTGGGTAGCTGTTCGGGGGCCACCGGCCCCGGCGCTGGGTGCTGACCTGACGGTATGGCGTAGGGCGGCTCCTACTCCTGCCTGGTGCGGATCGAGGGCATGGAGCCAGAATCGTTGACACGTGCGATCTTCGGTGTCGACGCGGTACAGGCGCTCATCGAGGCGATGACCTTCGCCGGTCGCTTGCTCGACGCCAGCGAGGGTGAGTACACCTTTCTCGGAGAGACCAACCTCGGATTCCCGCGAGGCGGACAGTAACGCAGCAACGACAGAATCCCCGGTGACAACCCCTACCGTCACCGGGGTTCCTGAATGACCGCTGTCGTGCCGGATCCGGTTGCCCCACTTCCGATGCCCGCGCAAGAGGTGCCGCCCGACCGCGCCGCTTGATGTGCGGTCCGTGATCATGACCGCGAAAATTGTTGTGCCGCAAGCACAATAGTTCGATGCGCACGCGCTCGATCGGCATTGGCCACGGGGAGCCCGCCGCCTGGCGGTCCGCCCGACCCCGCGGGGATCATCGAACGCCAGCCAATCGATGCGGTGCCGACCGGCGTGTTCTGCTCCGTCGTAACGTGCTGCGGCGGTATCACACTGCGCCGCACCATCAGCACTGCGCCCGGGCGTAGCCGGATGCCGATTACGGAACCACCTCCGCGAGTATGTCATCGAGATCGCTAGCGGTAACCCCGAAAGTGTTCCGGATCGCCGAATCGTCGACGGTGAACTTCTGGTGCGACATGTGGTAGGTCTCGAACAACTCGGCCCAGAACGGGTCGGTATTGCCGAGCAGCGTCAATTCCCGGTCGGTCATCACTGCCAGTTGCGGCGCGGGCGCGCCTGCCGCGACGGCGAGCCGCGCCGCGACCTCGCGGACAGTGGACGTGATGGTCGGCGCCAGCCAGGCCCTGCCCCACGCCCGATCGTCACGGGCCACCGCGACCAGCGCGGCCGCGGCGTCGCCGATCGCGGTGTAGGCATGCGGCAGGTCGAGTTCCTGAGGCACCAGCGCAAGCTGTCCGGCAAGGACTTTCGGCTGCACCACGATCGAGAACAGCGACACCGCGCCCGCGCCGAGGAACTGGCCGGCCCGCACCTCGGTTGCGCGCACCCGACCCGCATCGTGTGCGGCCTTCGCTTCCTGCCACATCTGCGCGCGCACCCGGCCCTTGGGCCCGGTCGCCGCGAGCGGTGCGTCATCGGTGACAACGCTGTCCGACGGGCCGTAGCCGTACATATTGCCGAGCATCACATAGTTCGCTCCGGACTGCTCCGCGGCCGACTGGATGGACCCGAACAAGGGCGGCACCGTCTGCGGCCACGTGTGATAGGCGGGCATGGCCAGGTTGAAGACGGTGTCTGCACCCTTCGCCAGTGCGGCGAGGGCGGCTGTATCACCCGCGTCGAGCGCGATCCGTTCGATATTCGGAGCCTCCGGGCCCGCACCGCGGCGGCTGACCATCCGTACCCGGTCTCCGGACTCGGCAAGCAGTACCGCGGTTGCCGAAGCGGTGCCGCCACTACCGATGATGACATGCGAAGACATACGACTTCCCTTCTGAGACAAGATAATTCAGACGATCGTCAATGGCGTACAAGCCGGTTGCCGATCGCGTGGGATCAACATTGCCCGCCGGACGGGAGGTAGGCTAGTGGCCGAACAGCCAGCTATCCCAAGGATCAGGCCATGAAGACTGTCGCAGTTGTCGCCGTAGCACCGGTGAAAGCCTTCGACCTCGCCATGCCCGAAACACTGCTCGGCGATGTGGCGGTGGACGGCGCGCCCGGGTACCGGATAGTGGTGTGCACCGCCGAGCCCGGCGTGGTCGAGGCAACCCTCGGCGGCTTCGATGTCGTGGTGACGCACGGCTTGGACGCCATCGCCGAAGCGGACACTGTCATCGTGCCAAGCACGGGCAGCCGCGGCACCGCCGACGAGGCCACCCTGACAGCACTGCGGCATGCGGTCGAGCAGGGCAAGCGCGTCACCTCGATCTGCAGCGGCGCCTTCGTGCTCGCCCAGGCGGGCTTGCTCGCAGGCCGCACCGCGACCACCCACTGGGGACTTGCCGACGAGCTGGCCACGATGTTCCCCGAGGTGACCGTCCGTAGCGACGCCCTGTTCATCGAAGACGGACCGGTGACCACCGCCGCGGGCGCCGCCGCGGGAATCGACCTGTGCCTGCACCTGATTCGCAGCGACTACGGCGCGACCATTGCCAACGCGGCCGCCCGCGCCGCCGTCGTCACGCCGGTGCGCCCCGGCGGCCAGGCTCAATTCGTCGACGCCCCACTCCCACCCGAGAACGGTCTTTCCCTCGCTGCCACCCGCAGCTGGGCCATGGAACGCCTCGACACTCCGCTGTCTCTGGACGAGCTGGCCACGCACGCACGCACCAGCGTGCGCACCCTGACCCGCCGCTTCCATGAGGAAACCGGCCTCAGCCCGCAGAAATGGCTCCTACACCAACGCATCCACCGCGCCAGGGAGCTGCTCGAATCCACCGCACTGCCAATGGATCAGGTCGCCAGGCATAGCGGCATCGGTTCCGCGGAATCCTTGCGCCAGCACATGATCCGCCATGTCGGCGTACCGCCTACCGCCTACCGCGCCTCATTCACCCGGACGCCACGTCAATCTGCCTGAGCAGCAATCGAAGTCACGAATCTCCCCGGCAGCAGACTCGGCCGACCGCCGCGATCCCGCGCACCCACTGTCTGCTGGCGATGTCCTGTTACGTCGTCGCCGGACGGCCACTGCGGGGCCGCGAGCAGGCGCAGTCGGCTAAACCCGCACCAATTCGCGTGCGGCGGTGCGGTAGCGGTCCGCGATCAGACGAACGACCGCGGGATGGACGCCGATCGGCTCGGCGACACCATCGGCGCCCGCCTCGTGCAGGCGCTGCTGAAACAGACCGTGCGCCAGTAGGTAGGACGCGATGAACACGCGCTCGGCACCCGAGTCACGCAGCGAGCCGACGACTTCCGGAACCCGGGGCGCTCCGGTGGCGACGTAGCCGATGCGGACCGGCGCCCCGAGATGCTCGGCGAGCATGGCGGCGGCACGCCGAACATCCTGGCGGGCACGGGCATCCGAGGAGCCCGCAGCAGCGAATACCACGGCGTCACCGGGCCGCCAGCCCGCGGAACGCAGGCGCATCGCCATGATCCGGGCAAGCGCCGGATCGGGACCCATGGCCGAAGTGACCGCAACGGCCGGGTGCGCGCTCTGGGCCACCTCACGAGGCACGTCCTGGTACACGTGATAACCGGAGGCGAGGAACGCCGGAACCACCACGGCGGGAACCGACTCCCCCGCCGCATCGGTCAGGTCGCGTAGTACCTCCGACGGCGACGGACCGAGCACGTCCACGAATGCGGTACGTACCCAGGGCTGCTCCAGCGCATCCACCATGGAACTATCCGCGTCGACCGAAGTCACCGCCTCGAGAGAACCGGCGCCACGCCCCGAAACCGCGGCGCCGAGCTCCCGAGCCACCGCCTCCGCCAGCGCGGCGATCATCTGCACGCCCCTGGTGCTCCTGGTGCCGTGTGCCACCAAGACCAGGGCCGGAGCCGTCACCAATTCCCCGCGATCTGTGCGTATCGCGGGGCCGGGGCCGGGGCCGGGGCCGGGGTGCCGATACCGGACACCGGGCCGACAGGCCGTGGGTAGTCGGTGCATTCGGCGGCGTCCAGCGCCAGCCGGTAGCCGCGTTTGACCACCGTCTGAATCGCCTTCGGCGTGCCGAGCCCGGCGCGCAACCTGGCGATCGCGGTCTCGACGGCATGCGTATCGTCACCGCCACCGGGCAGCGCGGCGAGCAAGTCCTCTCGGGACACGACCCGGCCTGGCTGGCGAGCCAGCGACCGCATCAGTGCCATCGGCGCGGGGGCCAGCTGTCGCACCGTCCCGTCGACCACGACACAGGCGCCGCGCACGCTGATGTGGTGGCCGGCAGCCTGAATCCGGTTGGCGCGCCGCGGAAGTTCCTCGGCGACATGTCGAGCCAACGCACCCAACCGCGCCCGCCCCGGCATCGAGGTGGACACGCCGAGTTCTTCCAATGGCGCCGCGGTGATCGGCCCGACGCAAGCAGGCAGCACCCGGCCCCGCAATGCGTGCAGCACACCCTCCAGCAGCCCGGTTTCCTTGGCGCGCATCAGCAATGACGCCACTGCGGGCGCGCTGGTGAAGGTCACGCAGTCCAGGCTTCCGGTGACGATGGCCTCGATCAGGTTGTCCATCGGACCCTGATCCTCCGGCGGGATCCAGCGATACACCGGGACGGGAACGACATCCGCGCCCGCGCACCGCAATACCTCACAGAAGTCGGGAACCGGCTCCCATTCGGTCGTGGCGCCGTGCAATTGGACCGCGATCCGCACACCCTCGACGCCCTCGGCGAGCAGATGGTCGAGCACTTCGGCGGAGGACTCCGAAGCGGGCGACCACTCCTCGCGCAGTTCCGCGGCGCGGATGGCTCCCTTGGCTTTCGGCCCGCGCGCAAGCATCCGGGTAGAGGCCAACGTAGTGCGCAGGTCTTCGGCGATCCCCCACCCCTCGGCCGCCTCCATCCAGCCTCGGAAGCCGATTCCGGTGGTGGCCACCGTAATCTGTGGCGGTTGCGCGACGAGCAGGCGAGTTACCCGCTCCAACTCGGTGTCGTCGGCGAGCGGGATGATTCGAATAGCCGGGGCAGAGACGACGCAGGCGCCCCTTCGTACCAGCAGCGTGGCGAACTCTTCCGCTCGCCTGGCCGCCGTGATGCCGACCGTGAATCCAGCCAGGCAGGCGCCCGCATCGATTGTTGTCATGCCGATCCACCGTCCGCGGAGGAGTCGAGCTCGGTGGCGACCGGCTCGTTGGAAACCGAAACGATGCCGTCGTAGACGCGCACCGCGTACACCGGCAGCGCTGCCGAATCGTCATCGAGGCAATGCCCGTCGAGCAACGAGAACGCCTGCTTCAGCAGTGGTGAGGCCACAACGGGGACGCCGCCGCGATCACCGACGATCCCACGCGACATCACTGCCGCCCGGCCGATCGGGTCGATATTGCCGACGGCGTGGAACGTGCCGTCCGATAGCAGGAACAGAGCAGCCTGCCGGCCACCCTTCAGCAATACCGCAACGCCGCGGCCGGGAATCAAGTAGTCGAGCCCGCAAGCCTGGGTCCACCCGACGGTGGTAGCTGCGGCAATGCCGGTGGTATCGATCACGGTCATCGGTGTCATCCTCCAAACGCCTTACCCATTGGTACCGGCGTCCTGTTTCTAGGGGGTTACGCGGTCATTGCCCGCTCGAGGCAACCGGAATTTCCGGCATCCCGAGCAGCACCGGAACCTTGCGTTCCCCGCTGTCGTCGAACGAAATGGTCGGATCGGACTCATCCGGAGCGTTGACGAAGGACACAAACCGCGACAGCTTCTCCTCGTCGTCGAGCACTGCGGCCCACTCGTCGCGGTAACCAGCGACATGCTGGGCCATCGCGGTCTCCAGATCGTCGGCGATGCCGAGGCTGTCCTCGCAGACGACCTGCTTGAGGTAGTCGATGCCGCCCTCGAGGGCTTCCTGCCACGGCGCGGTGCGCTGCAGCCGATCGGCGGTGCGGATGTAGAACATCAGATATCTGTCGATGTATCGGATCAGCGTCTCGTCGTCGAGGTCGCCTGCCAGCAGCACCGCGTGCTTCGGCACCAGCCCGCCGTTGCCACCGACATACAGGTTCCAGCCGTGCTCGGTGGCGATGACGCCGACATCCTTGCCGCGCGCTTCGGCACACTCACGGGCACAACCCGAAACGGCCAGCTTCAGTTTGTGCGGCGAACGCAGCCCGCGGTAGCGCTTTTCCAGCAGGACTGCCATGCCGACCGAATCCTGCTGCCCGTAGCGGCACCAGGTTGAGCCGACACAGCTCTTCACGGTCCGCAGCGACTTGCCGTAGGCGTGGCCGGATTCCATTCCGACATCGACGAGGCGCTTCCAGATCAGCGGCAGCTGTTCGACGCGGGCGCCGAACAGGTCGATGCGCTGGCCACCGGTGACCTTGACGTAGAGGCCGAATTCCTTGGCCACCTCACCGATGGTGATCAGCTGCTCGGCGGTGACCTCGCCGCCGGGCATCCGCGGCACGACCGAGTAGGTGCCGTTCTTCTGCATGTTGGCCAGGAAGTGGTCGTTGGTGTCCTGGAGCGCGGCCTGCTCGCCGTCGAGGATGTGCTCGCTCGAGGTGGAGGCCAGGATGGAGGCGACCGTCGGCTTGCAAATGTCGCAGCCGGTGCCCTTGCCGTGCTTGGCAATCAGGCCGGAGAAGGTACGGATACCTGTGACCTGGACGATCTGGAACAGCTCGGCGCGCGACTGGGTGAAGTGCTCGCACAGCGCCTTGGACATCTCGACGCCGGACTGCTCCAGCAGCTTCTTGAGCATGGGAACGCAACCGCCGCAAGAGGTTCCGGCGGAGGTGCACTTCTTGATGCCCGCGATGTCGCAGGCGCCCTCTTCGATGGCTCCGCAGATCGCGCCCTTGGAAACGTTATTGCAGGAACAGATCTGGGCGTCGTCGGGCAACGCGTCGGCGCCGAGTTCGGCACCCGCCGGGGAGATCAACGCCGCGGGTTCGGCAGGCAGTGGGCGGCCGACCAGCGGACGCAGCGACGCGTAGGCGGTGGCGTCGCCGACCAGGATTCCACCGAGCAGGATCTTGGCGTCATCGGAGACAACGAGTTTTGCGTAGGTGCCCTTGGCAGCGTCGTGCAGTACCACCGAGAGCGCGCCCTCGGTGGTGCCGTGCGCGTCACCGAAGCTGGCCACATCGACACCGAGCAGCTTGAGCTTGGTCGACATATCCGCACCGGGGAATTCGCCTGCGCCACCGAGCAATCGGTCCGCGACGATCTCCGCGGTGGTGTAGCCGGGTGCGACCAGGCCGTAGCAGGTGCCCTCGACGGCGGCACATTCGCCGACCGCGTAGATGTTCGGGTCCGAGGTCCGCAGGCCGAGGTCGGTGATGATGCCGCCACGCGGACCGACCTCGATGCCGGAGTCACGGGCAATCTGGTCGCGCGGGCGGACACCGGCGGAGAACACCACCATTGCCGCGTCGATCACCGTCTCGTCGGAGAGGGTGACCTTCAACCGCCTGCTCGGTGTGCCGTCCACCTCGGCCTCGATCGACGAGGTGCCGACGCCCGTGTGCACTTCCAGGCCGAGATCGGTGACCAGGCGCTCCAGGATGGCGCCACCACCCTCGTCGACCTGTGCGGGCATCAGGCGGGCGTTGTACTCGACCACGTGCGGAGTCATCCCGAGCAAGCGCAGCGCGTTGGCCGCCTCCAGACCGAGCAGACCGCCGCCGACCACCACACCGACCGCGCCGGGGCCGGCCGCTGTCGCGGTCGCCCGGATACCGTCCAGGTCGTCGAGGGTGCGGTAGACGAAGCACTCCGGCAGATCGTGGCCGGGCACCGGCGGCACGAACGCGTACGAACCGGTGGCCAGCACCAGCGCGTCGTAAGCGATGGTGTCGCCCGCGGAGGTGGTGACCTTGCGGGCTTCCCGGTCGATGGCCTCCGCGCGCTGACCGAGCCGCAACTCGACCAGGTCGTCGCCCGCGTAATCGTTACCGGGCAGCGCGAGCGCGCTGGAATCCCATACACCGACATAAGAGGACAGACCGACGCGGTCGTAGGCGGGCAGCTGCTCCTCGCTGAGGATGACGACATGCCACTGGCCTGCCTCGTCCCTGGACCGCAGTGCCTCCACGAACCGGTGCCCGACCATGCCGTGGCCGACGACCACTGCTGTCTTGCGCAGGGTGGGTTCGACTGTCGAGTTCATGACTGTCCTCCGTTGGAATTTCGGCGTCAGGCTCGGGCCGACGTGCTGGCGGACTGGGACGTGGTGCTGATCGAGTCGGCTGCCTCGGCCTCGAGGACGAGTGCCTCGGCCTCGACAACGACCTCGGAGTCGAGGCTCGTGTCGGCGGGCACCGACCGCATGCTCGGGCGGCGCAGGAAGACCATCCAGGTCACCACGGCGCACGCCACATAGAAGGACATGAAGACCCAGAAGGCGGTGGTTGCCGATGCGGTCGAGGCGTAGGAGGAGCGCAGCACCAGGTTGATGCCGACACCGCCGAGCGCGCCGATGGCGCCGACGAAACCGATGAGGGCGCCGGAGGTGTTCTGCGCCCACGCGGCCTTGGAGGCCGGGCTCACGTCCAGGCTCTCGGACTTGGCCGCGAAGACCGACGGGATGATCTTGGTGACCGATCCGTTGCCGATGCCGGACACGATGAACAGTGCGATGAAACCGGCGACCAGCGCGACCATCACCGCACCGCTCGGCACACCGCCGTTGCGGTCACCGACGGTGCTCGCCACGGCAACCAGGACCGCGGCCGCCGTCATGGCACCGAAGGTGTACAGCGTGACCCGGCTACCGCCGATCTTGTCGGCCCACTTGCCGCCATAGGGACGCGCCAGCGACCCGAGCAGCGGTCCGATGAACGCGATCTGCGCGGCGTGCAACGCGGCCTGCGCCCCGGTATCGCCACCGGCCTTGAAGCTGATCTGCAGCACCTGCCCGAAGGCGAAGCTGTAGCCGATGAACGAACCGAAGGTGCCGATGTAGAGGAACGCGATCGCCCACGACTGCGGCACCTTGAGCGCCGTGATCATGTAGGAAAGGTCGGCCTTCTGGTTCTTCAGGTTGTCCATGTACAGCGCGGCGCCGACACCTGCCAGCGCGACGAGCACCAGGTAGATCGCGCAGATCAGCGAGGCGTAGTCGTTGCCGAGAGTGGCGATGACCAGCAGGCCGATCAGCTGGATGACCGGAACACCGATATTGCCGCCGCCCGCGTTCAAGCCGAGGGCCCAGCCCTTGAGTCGCTGCGGGTAGAAGGCGTTGATATTGGTCATCGAGGAGGCGAAGTTGCCACCACCGAAACCGGCGAAGGCCGCGACGACCAGGAAGGTCGTGTACGAGGTGCCGGGCTGGTTGATGAAGTACAGCGTGAGCAGCGTCGGGATGAGCAGCAGCATCGCGCTGAAGATGGTCCAGTTGCGACCGCCGAACCGCGCCGTGGCGACGGTGTAGGGAATCCGCAGGATCGCGCCGACCAAGGTCGGCACGGCGACCAGGAAGAACTTGCCGGCCGGATCGATGCCGAAGGTGTCGGTGGGCATGAACAGCACCATCACCGACCAGATCGACCACACCGAGAACCCGACGTGCTCGGCGACGACCGACCAGATCAGGTTGCGCTTGGCGACGTCTTTACCGCCGGCCTCCCAGGCCGTGACATCTTCGGCATCCCAATGCTCGATGTTGTGGTTACGCGTCAGCGTGCTCAACAAGGGCCTCCCAAATCGGTTAGCCCAACCGTAGGAAACGGGTATTGCCGAAATGCTGCGGGAAATGACCGTTAAATCAACGGTTGCTCACGATTGCCCGATTCGGTGGGTGAGTTCCTACCGAATGTTTCGGGGATGTGACACAACGGTTTCCACGGGTCACAAACAGCCGATTTCGAGATTGCCGGCCGGTGAGGTGTGACATGCACAGCATTCCCAACCCAACACCGGCTCGCAACTCGAACGCTCGGATTCGCTTCCGCAATGTCCACCGAATCCGCATAGTGTCACCCGATGAACGCCAGCACCTATTTCCAGGTGTCTTCGAGCATCCGCGGCTTGCACGCCTGCCATGCGCCGGCCAGCAGCACCAGCACCGCGATGAAGAGCATCGCGAACGGAGCCAGCCATCCGTCGGTCGCGGTGTGCAGCATGCCGAACAGCAGCGGGCCCACACAGGCCACCGCGTAGCCGACACCCTGGGTGAAGCCCGACAGCGAAGCCGAACCCTGCGGAGTCCTGGTGCGCATATTGATCAGCGTGAGCGCCATCGGGAACGTGCTCGGCCCCAAGCCGAGCAGCACGACCCACAGCAGCGGCACGCTCATCGGCGCGATCAACAGGCCGGCGAACGCGACGAAAAAGAAGGCCGCACAGCCGACCACGAACGGGAACGGATTACGGAAGCGCGCCACGATGGTCGGGGCGGTGAATGCCGACACCAGACCCACGAGCGCGAACAGCCCGACCATGGTCCCGCCGAACGCGGCGCTCGCGCCCGCCTCGGCCAGGATCTTCGGCAACCAGGTGAACATCGCGTAGGTGGTCAGCGAGGTCATACCGAACATTCCCGCCATCCCCCACGCCAGCGGAGAACGCCACACCTTGCCCTTGGACTCCGCTGCGGCGGCAGCCAGACCGGTGACGTCCACCCGATCCCGGCCGCGACGATCGCGCAGCACACCGATCCACGGCAGTGCCGCGGCGAATCCGAGCACAGCCCACAGGCCGAGCGAGATCCGCCAGCCGTGTGCCTCGGCGACCGGGACCGCCGTGAGCGCGGGCACGACCGTGCCGAGCTGCACCATGGTGATGTACAACGAGCTCACCACCGCCAGCCGATCCGGGAAGTACCGCTTCACCAACGGCGGGATCACCACATTGCCGATGCCCATGCCGCCCAGCGCCAGCGCGGAGAAGACGAACAAGGCCGCGGTGCTGCCGACGGTGGCCCGGATCAGCATGCCGAGCCCGGCCATCAGCATGGCCACCATGGCGGTGCGTTCGAGCCCGAACCTGCGCACGAAGACCGATGTCAGCAGCCCGGACGCCGCGAACATCGCGGTCGGGATCATGCCGAAGACACCGATCACGGCGGTCGTGTAGCCGATGTCCGTGCCGATTCGCTCGGCAAGCGGACTGAATGCGGTGACGGCAACACGGAGCGTGAGTGCGGACACGACAATCGCCGCGAGGACCAGCAGGCGGCCCTCGGTCAGTGCACGTCTACGCCGCTCGACCCGGTCGGATACCGGGCGAGTTGTTGTCTCCTCGATGGTTGCGGTCACCGCGAAATCATAGGATGACCCGATGATAGGAGGCAACCATTTGTGATGGGCGGTACTCTGTTCCGGTGCAACCAGTCCGGCGCACCAGCCTCATAGCTCAGGTCACCGAGCAGCTGCGTGCCGAAATTCGTTCCGGCCGTTGGCCTATCGGCTCCCGCATCCCTACCGAACCGGAGCTCACCGAGCTCACCGGAACCGGGAGGAACACCGTGCGTGAGGCGGTGCAGGCGCTCGTCCATGCGGGCATGCTGGAGCGCCGCCAAGGCTCCGGCACCTATGTGATCGCCGCCTCGGAGGTCGGCGGCACGCTCGCGAAGTACTTCGCCGACGCGGAGGAACGTGACGTCCTGGAACTACGCCAGGCTCTCGACTCCACCGCCGCCGCGCTGGCCGCGCGCCGCCGCGACGACACCGACATCGCCAACCTGCGGCGCCTGCTGGAGGAACGCAACCAACAGCGCTGGAGCGAGCAGAACGCGGCGGCCATCGAGGCCGACGTCGAACTGCACCGCGCGATCGTGGTCGCCAGCCACAACGCGGTGTACCTCGAGTTCTACGATTCGCTATTGCCTACTATCGAACAGGTGATCCGGGCGCGGACCAAGAAATCCGACGACGCCTTCGACGCGGAACACAACGAGTTGGTGCAGGCCGTCATCGACGGCGACGCCGACCGAGCGGGTCAGGCGGCGCGCTGTTTCCTCGGCACGCTCATCGCGGAGTACCCCGCCCGGGACGAACCTGAACAGTAGGTAACCAACTGGTCACCGGCGGTCTTCCCACCATGTGAGTCGGATTTGCCTGGAACGTCACCGACGGCCATTCACACGCAACAACCGACTTCTACCTTTGTCTCGACCGTAGCTGGGCAACAAGCCGAGCCCAATCGAGAGGAAGCCGATGACCGCCGCAGTAGCTGCCACCGGCCAGCAGTCGGACACAACAACTTTCGAGCACCAGAAGCGTGGACGCTGGCTGGACACCTGGGAGCCGGACAATGAAAAATTCTGGGAATCGGGCGGCAAACTCACCGCTCGCAAGAACCTGATCTTCTCCGTGTTCGCCGAGAACCTCGGCTTCAGCGTCTGGGTCATCTGGGCCATCGTCGTCACCAATATGGGAAACGCCGGCTTCCCGTTCCTGGCCGGGCTCGGCAAGGGCAACCCGACCTCGGTGAGCAACGCACTGCTGCTGACCTCGATCCCGACCCTGGTCGGCGCCATCCTGCGAATTCCGTACACCTTCGCCATCCCGAAGTTCGGCGGCCGGGCCTTCACCGCGTTCAGCGCGGCGATGCTGTTGATCCCCACCCTCGGCCTGGCGTACTTCATCAACCAGCCGAGTACGCCGATGTGGGTGTTCGTCATCCTGGCCGCGCTGGCCGGTTTCGGTGGCGGCAACTTCTCCTCGTCAATGGCGAATATCTCGTTCTTCTTCCCGGAGAAGGCGAAGGGCACCGCGCTGGGCATCAATGCCGCGGGCGGCAACCTCGGCGTCGCCAACACCCAGCTGATCCTGCCGCTGGTGATCACCCTCGGCACCACCATCATGGCGAAAGATCCTGGCGGCTATCGCTTCGGTCTGACCATGGCTGTGCTGGTCTGGGTGCCGTTCATCCTGTTCGCGACCTTCGGCGCGCTGCGGTACATGGACAGCATCAGCACGGCCAAGTCGGACGGCAAGTCCTACAAACTGGCGTTGATCAACCGGCACACCTGGATCATGTCGTTCCTCTACATCGGCACCTTCGGTTCGTTCATCGGGTTCTCCTTCGCCTTCCCGACTTTGATCAAGGCCAACTTCCCCGACCTCACCAAGATCGGCTGGATCACCACGCTCGGTAACCTCGCCTTCCTCGGCGCGCTGGTCGGTTCGTTCAGCCGCCCGTTCGGCGGCTGGGTCTCGGACAAGGTCGGCGGCGCGAAGATCACCATGTGGGTGTTCGGCGGCATGGCGGTGGCCACCGGGTGCATCATGATCGCGCTGGAGCTGAAGAGCTTCCCGCTGTACCTGCTCGCGTTCCTGTTGCTGTTCGTGCTCACCGGCATCGGCAACGGCTCGACCTATCGGATGATCCCGATCATCTTCAGCGCGGAGGCCAAGAAGTACGCCTCGGAGCACGGTCTGGAACTCACTGACGCACTGGCCTCGTCGAAGCGCCAAGCAGGCGCGGCGATCGGTGTCATCGGTGCGATCGGCGCCTCCGGCGGCTACCTGCTGCAGCAGGCACTTCGCTTGTCCAACATCAACTTCGGCAGCATGGCCCCCGCGTTCTGGACCTACTCCGGAGCGTTCCTCTTCATGGCGGCCGTCACCTGGTTCTTCTACCTGCGGTCCTCGTTCGCCGTCGGTCGTGTCTCGTCCCTGGCCTACGCCAACGTGTAACCACCAGCGCCGCAGTACAAGCCGAACGTCACGCTGTGGCGTTCGGCTTTACTGCGTCTCGACCCCCGCACGGCGCCAACGCTTTACGCTGGATCCCAGACTCACATCGGGGTGACAGAGGTGAGCATTTGAATATCAGCAAGAAGTCGCAGACGCCGGTGTACCGGACTGCGACGCGGGAGGATCTTGCCGACATCGCCGCGTTGGAGAAGCAACAGCTCGGGGATCTGGCCTGCTCCTTGGTGATCCTGCGCCAACTGTTCGACTTGCACGGATCACATTGGGTAGTGGCCGATGTCGACGGCCATGTCCGCGGGTACGCGCTCGTCGGCATCAACGCCGCCCAGCGGGCCTGGGTGCTCGGGCTGGCGGTCGCGGCGGGATACCAGCGTCGTGGATTCGGCACAGCCCTACTCGCACAAGCCATATCGGTTTGCCGCGCCGCCCTGGTCGACCGGGTCTACATCACCGTACGACCCACCAATCAGCGCGCGGCCAATCTGTACAAGAACGCGGGATTCCTTTGGGCCGGACACGAACAGCGGTATTTCGGTGAAGGCGAACCGCGCGACGTGCTCGTGCACCGTATCCAGCGCGCGCCCGTCGGCCCGCCGATCGCCGATCCGAAGGACAAGCGGTGGCTCAAGGAATCCGCCGCCGCCACCACCAATAGCCGAATTCCATTGCTATGGTGGAAATAACGTCTTGCCGACGTGTCACTCCCGGGGGAGATTCACTATGACCGATCAACCGGATCTGTCATCAACCTTCGTCGCGTCGATGACCACCCGGATCCATCGGCACGCCGCTGTGTACGCGGACGAGATCACCGGCCACTTCGCTGGGCTCAACGGCCGACACCGGCAGCCGCGCGAGGGACGCCTGCTCGACTCCTTCAACACGCATGTCGAAACCGTCGTCGCCAGTTACGTACCACCCGGTATTCGACGCCGCGGCGACAGCCTGGTATTCGCCGATCTCTACACCGCCACCCGCGAACCGCATACCGATGACGCCGAACACGGCACCATCCCCGTCGAGTTTCTGGCCGCGCTGCTTGCCGCCGAGGTCGAGTTCCGAGGCCCACTGCGGCTCAGTGGCACCCAGAACACCATGCTCGCCGAGGTCTACGAGCGGCTCGGTGACTGCCTGCTCTCGACCGGACTGCCCGCCCACGCGGCGCTCGCGTTCCGGCGCGCAGGCGGTCTGCACCGACAGAACGAGGACGACGACGATGCGGACCGGTGTGGCCTCGCCCAGGCTCGCGCGCGGTTCGAAGCCCTCCCACCCAGCTGGCGCCGGACCGGAGGCCACATCTCGGATCTATTGTGCGGCTACGGATATCAGCCATTCCGACTGCTCGCCTGGATGGCTGTGCTTTTGATCGCGTTCACGCTCACAATCAGTCTCATTGCCGGCGTGGAGGTTCCGACGACCTTCTACCTGTGCTTGATGAATTTCCTCAATCCGGTCGGTGTCGGCGACGCCGAGGAGATCGGTGGAGTCGGCCAGACCCTGCTGGTGATCGAAGCGTACGTAGGAACGGTCTCGACCTCGGTGTTCTTCGCGCTGCTCGTGCGACGCTGGTTCCGGTTGTGAACACCAGCCACCGACGGCTACCAGTTCGTCGTGGCCACCTTGGCTTCACGCAGCGCGGCCAACGTCGCCACCGAAAGGCGGTTGCGCAGCTGACCGACCCGACTGTCCCAATCACGAGTGAACCCGGGCCGCACTTCCAGTTGCTCCCACAGCCCGAGGAACCGGGTCGGCGTATGCGCACCCGGCATCCAGAGGTGTGCCAGGTGCTCGAGGACCGCGGCAAGCACACGCGCGGACTCCTGTCGCGCCGTGTCGTATCGATCCGCCTCCTCGACCGCGTTGACGACAGCGGTCAGCAGCCAGTCGTGAATTGCGAGGTCGGCGCAAAACTGTTGGGCGACAGCAAGATCCTCGAGTTCACCCACAGTGATCCGCACCGTGCGGATCTCGTCGTCTTCGAGTCGGAACTCGACGTGTGGGGCCGCTACCTCACCGAGCCGTGCTGTCCACCGCAGCCGAGTCGAGCCGACCAGCAGCGGCGATCGCTGATCCAACCCACGATCCAGCCGCACCTTCGCCAACAGCCGTTCACTGATCGAGCCGAGATCCAGCGTGTCGGGCCCCGTCGGCTTGTTCAGAAAACCGTTTGCCAGGTCTGTCCCGATACCGCTGCTGATCTTGTTGATCACCTCGGTCACCCCACCCCTGCGCAGATAGTGTTCCCACTTCTCGCGCTGTGGCTGGGCGGCGCGGACAACTGCCGTACGCACCGAACTCTGCAGTACCCGACCGCCGACCACCACCGCATTGGTAGCCACCGTGCCTCTGCTCTGCGCCCTCGCGCCGGACTCGGTGGCCAGCAGACAATCCACGCCGACCAACATCGTTGGCGAGATCGCCATCGAGATGGGCCGCTCCCACGACCGCACCGGACGGCCGGACTTGAGCGCGAGCAGATTGCGAACCTCGACACGACTCAACGCCCCGGAGGCCGGCACCAAGCAGGTGCGGACTTCGCCGAGGACGATCAGCGTGCGTTCCGGATAGACCATCGCATCGGCCATCTCAGGCTGTCGTCGCGCGGTCGGCCCAGGTTTCCGGGAGGAACAGGTGCTCGAGCCGTTGCGTGACCGGACGCGGCACCGTGACACCGTCCTTGATACCGCTTTCCACAGCCAAGTCGATCACCTCGTCGTCGATCTCGAGGTGGCCGAGGATGACCTCGACCGAATGCTCGATGCTGACGTAACTGCGCGGCAGAATCGACACTGCCCGGTAGGCGGCGAACGGATGGGCGTCCGGGTTCAACTGCACCACGGCAGGCATATCACGCCATGCCTTCGGCCATTTGAAATCATCGGAGCCCGAGCTGTCGGAGATAGGCCACAGTTGTGGTTGTGCCACCACCGCACCGTCGTAGCGCAGCAGGTCCAAGCGCAGCAATTGCCAGATCGAGGCCAAGAAGGGACAGGCCCACACTCGGTCCGCGTCGGGGCGAACCCTCGACTTCTTGGTCGGCGCGGCCCACAGTTGGGTATCGAGGAAGATCGAATGCTCGCGGCGGCCGTACGCCTCGGGCGGGCGGTATTCACCGCTGCGCATTGCCTGGACAGTGTCGTAGTCGGAGGATCGGCGACCGTTGCACAGCCAGCCCGAGACATCGGTGGGTGGCCTGCGTCCTGTCGTTTGCAGAATCGGCTCGGGAACGATCCAGGAAGCGACCATCTCGGCCAGCGGGATCCGCGCCCCTGTCGCGACGCCATCCAGGTACACCGGGGATTCGAAGCAGCCTTCCTCGCGGGCGAGATAGTCGATCGTCATCCCGATCTCGTCGGCGGCTTTCAGCAGCTTCCCGATGATCTGGCCCGGGTCGGTATCGGGCCCGAAATAGTCGTCGATCAGAAAGCAGGTGCTCACCTTGGCCTTCTGACCGAATTCGTCCCTCGCGTAACCGATATTGGAGTCGAGCCGCTTCTTGACCTCCTTGAACTGCGCTCTTATCCGATCCTCGCCATTGGTGAGGTCGTGCATATAGAAATGGCCGACCTCGATAGACAGATGCGAAAGCGGCGCCGACGTGATCGTCGCGCTTGCCGTCGCCTCGCTGTAGCCCGCAGCGGTGTCCACTGGCGATCGAAATCCTTCCTCGAAGGGTGGGTCAGAACGATTCCCACACGGCGTCATCGGTGAGCTGACGGGCGAGTTCACCGAAAGCGGTGGTGGTCTCGAGATTGGCGATCTTCGCGTCGACATCGGCATCGAGGATCACTTGCTCGCGCCACTGCAGCATCGGCTCCATCGGGGTTTCCCCGAGCAGCGTGCTCTGCCCCAATTTCTTGGTGGACGCCAGCTTCTTGAGCGCCGCGTTCTGCTTCAGCAGCCATCTGGCCTGAGCGGACTCCTCATTGCCCGGCTGGGTGAACGGATTGGGGACCGCGGTGCGGATAAACCGAATCGACTCGTGCAGCGTTTTCTCGTCATGCCCATATCCGACACCGGACTCCAGGAGTCCACTCGGCCCGTGCACCAGCGCGCTGGCCGCCATGATGTGCTGTCGCGTCCAGCGATGGAAGATCAACCAGCGGACGGTCTTCTCGGCCAACTGCGGTTGCGCTGTCGCCTCCAGCACAAGCTGCGCGGCCGCGGAACGTCCCGCGCTGAGATCCACGATGACGACATGGAATTCATCCATCACCTTCGACAAGAGCTTCACGCACTGCTCGACCATGGCTGTGCCGGTGGTGGGGAATTCAGCACCGCCCTCGTCGCCGGGGAACAGGACGAGCTTTCCGGAACGAGTCGGCATGCGACACAATTCGACCCGATCGGACTTGGCGCGCACATCGATCCTGGTCGTCGTCTCGTTCTCGTTCAACAGATACGAGTGCAGACCGCCGCCATCGGAGACGCCGCGCTCCACGGCTCCGATCTCGAATAATGCTCCCGCGGTCGGTGAGCCGAAGTCGAAATCCAGGTAGGCGACGTTCTTTCCGCTCATACACAGTCGAAACGCGATATTGCAGCTGGTCACCGACCGGCCGGTGCCACCTTTGTCGGATGTCGAGAACACGAGCATGGCGTCAGTTGCTCCTCATCGCATCCTGGTCGGCATACGCCAACTCGTCGAGTTGGTCCAGCGCTCGCATCGTGAGAACGACCGCGGTTCCTGGCCTTTCGTCGATCAGCCGTCGCGCCCGGTCCAGATGACGCTCGATTCTGGCAAGTGCCCTGCGGTTGGCCGTGAAGTCGGCGGCATTGACCTCGAGCAACTCACGATTGAGCAGGTGCTCGGCCTCGTTGAGCAACGCCACCGCATCGTCGACCAGTGTCACCGGGCGCAGTGGCAGCGAACGATAGGTCCGGTCGGCGGTGACGAGACCCTCGATCACTCGCTCGGTCAGATACCACGACGGCTGTGACGGCGAGGTATCCGTCAGACCGAACGCACGCGCGGAATCGTCCCACAGTCCGGCCGCGGGTCCCTCCTGGATAACCCGTGAATCCAGGTGCTCCATCACCGATTTCGCGAGTTCCATCAAACGGTCGCGGGCGGTCACATTGCCGGACAACCGAGCCGCCTGCAGAATTCGCTTGAGCAACACCGGCGCATAATCTGAGACGATCCAGGACAGCCGGGGACCGTCGCCGATGCCCTCGGTACCGACCAGCGACATCCGCACGCCGGGAACGTGCACGGCGACCGCGGGATCGTCCTTGGTGACGCGTCGGGTAATTCGGCCACGCCGGGCCAGCTCGTCGAAGATCTCCACCGCTCTGGTCAGATCCTCGTCATTGGCGGTGCGGTTCACCAGGTCCTGGATCAGCACAGCGGAAACGACGAGGCTGTAGTAGTCGGATTCCTGACCGTCGGAGGTTCGCCAGGGGATGTCCTCCAGCGGCCAGCGGCCGGCGCCGAATCGGGCGACCGTGGACCAGTAGAGCTGGGTGAGGTGCCAACGGGTCTGCAGCGCCTCGGCCAGCCTGCGTTGATTCTCGTCCAGCAGGTCCAACTGCCGGGTCCGTTGCGAGGTGAGGTCGTTGATGCCGTCCAGCGCGACGACGCTGAAATACAGATACGGGCGCGGGTCCGCGGTGCCGGGCTGGTCGGCGATCTTGGCCTGCACGAAATCGATACTGTCCGCGTCCTTGGCGATGCCCCAGGTCCAACCGCACTCGAACAACATGTCATCGGCCCCGAGCTCGGCGCCGGGCACCATGGCGAGCTTGATGCCGCGCAGCTGGGTGCGCACCGGTTCCAGACCGCGGATAATGTTCTCCGCCATCACCTTCGGCGGCTGCCCGGTCTGGTTCAACATCTTGATGATCGTTTCGCCTGGGTCCGACTTCGTCGTCACCGTGTTGACCACGAAACTACGAAGCAGGCCGACCATCGCCGCTGTCAGCCGGGTACTGATCTTCGCGCTGACCACGTTGATCCGGTCGACGAGTTCTTTGGCCTCGTCGTAGGTCTGTGCTTGCGCGAACCCTCTGAAGACGCGAAGAAAACCCAGCGACGCGATGCTGAGGGTCAGTGACATCGAATACGAGTCGACGACTTCGATCTCACGTTGTTTCTCGGTGGGCTCGCGTCCACCGTTCGCCCGAAGATAGCTTCCCGCGGCGAATTCGGGCTCGCCGTCGAGACCGGTGTGGTTCGCGATGTACTCCTCGAGCACGCGGACAACCACCTCACCGATCCGCGTCGCGCCGCCCATCGCCTCGAGGGTGTCCTTGACGTCCTCCGCCATGTCGTCCGGACGATCCAGGGCAAGGACATTGATTTCGGTGGCGGGATATAGCAGGCACAGCAACTGCTCCGCATCACTGATCGAGTTGGCGCCATCCCGGCCGCCCCACTCCCACTTGCCATCCTTATAGCAGGTGGCGATCAAGGTCTTCCACACGTTCAAAATCTGTGCCCGAGGCTGAATTCTCACCTGCCGCCGTCCTCACCCCATGTCGCAGACATCAAGCAACCCAACGGATTACCGGACCGGCGACTTCGTCCAAATTAGCACGGGCGCCACGGTTTTCGCGCGGCGTCCGTAAGGGTAAAACCAACCTGACACCAACGCCTGCCGAGCCAGGTTTGCAACCGTCAGAACGCGGGCAACTGCCGAAGAGATAGGGCAGTTGTCGAAGCAGAACGCAGCCGCCGGAGCGCAGGCGGTCGTCAGAGCATAGAGCAATCGTGACGCAGGCCACAGTAGGCCCCTCCGAACACCCTCGAAGCAGCCGACCAACAGTCGCTAGAGCAGGAGGCGGACCATGTCCGCGGTCCGCGCCAGGCCGGGAAAGGCCTCCGGGGTCGACCGCGGGTGCAGCGCATGCACGGCGAGCCGAAACATGACCGCGCGCAACAACATCTGCGGCCACTCCGGAAGGTCGGACCAACGCTGTAACAGTCCGTCGTCGGCGCCACCCCACGCCAACGCGTCTACCACGATTACACCGGCCGCCCAGGGCGCCGGGCGCCAATACGGAGTGATGTCGGTGAGGCCGGGAGTGTAGTTGCCGGCGAATAGAACTGTGCCGAACAGGTCACCGTGCACCAATTGGGGCGGTGTCTGCACCGGCTTGCGCAGTGTGGCCAGCTGACCGATGAGCTCCATGCTGCGCAGACCGTCCGGCGAGGTCGCCGGCGGCGTGCCGCCTGACCGCAGGCTGCGCAGCGGGACCGCTTCCCAGGCGGCTCGGTCGGCCGCGACGAACACATCCACGTCCACCCACGGGGCCACCGGCGGCTGCACCAGGAAGCGGGGCCGCTCGAGTTTCACCGTTGCCTGATGGAGTCGCAGCGAAACCGAGACCACCTCGTCGTGGCGCGGCTCGGGAATCCCCTCCAGGAAAGTATCTGCGCGCCAACCGGATACGACATACCGGCCGTCGGTCGCGCGGACCGGGCGGGCCAGGCGCAGCCCATCGACCTTCAACGTCTCGCGCACCTTCGCCGACCACGCGGCCCTGGCATGATCGGCAACGGGACTGAGTACTACGTCACCGAGACGCCAGCCGCCATCCCAGTCTCCCAGCGAAACCGGGGTCACTTCGCGCAGACCGAACGTGGCGCGCACGTGCTCGGGGGGTTCCACAGAAGTCACGGCCGTACCGTACTCCCAGCATCTACGCCATAAAGGACGCCGCGCCGAAGGATCCGACGCCATCGGCGCGGACCGCGGCGAACACCATCCCAGCGACGCCGGGACCCGTAGCGGGCCCCGGCTTACGCGGGACGAGGCAGGCGGGTCAGTACACCGGCAGTGCGGGATCGACCTGGTTGGCCCAGGCGATGACACCGCCCTGCAGGTGGGTGGCGTCGGCGAAACCGGCGCGCTTGAGTGCGGCGAGGGCCTCGGCGGACCGGACACCGGTCTTGCAGTGCAGCACGATCGGCCGGTTTTGCGGCAGTTCCGAGAGCGCGTCACCCGAGAGGATGCGGTCTTTCGGGATCAGCTTGGCGCCCTCGATGTGCACGATGTCCCACTCGACCGGCTCGCGCACATCGATGAGCTCGATGTCCTTGCCCGCGTCGATGAGGTCCTTCAATTCACGCGCGGTAATCGTGGAGCCCGCGGCGGCGGCAACGCCCTCCTCGGACACCACACCGCAGAACGCCTCATAATCGATCAGCTCGGTGATCGGCTGACGCTCCGGGTCGCGGCGCAGCTTGATGGTCCGGTAGTTCATGTCCAGTGCGTCGTACACCATCAGCCGACCGAGCAGCGGTTCGCCGATGCCGGTGATCAACTTGATCGCCTCGGTCACCATGACCGAACCGATCGATGCGCACAGCACACCGAGCACACCGCCCTCAGCGCACGAGGGCACCATGCCGGGCGGCGGGGCCTCCGGGTACAGATCGCGGTAGTTGATGCCGCGGCCGTCCGGTGCGTCCTCCCAGAACACCGAGACCTGACCCTCGAAGCGATAGATAGAGCCCCATACATAAGGCTTGCCCGCGAGCACCGCCGCGTCGTTGACCAGGTAGCGGGTGGCGAAATTGTCGGTGCCGTCGACGATCAAGTCGTAGTCGGCGAACAACTCGACCGCGTTCTCCGGCTCCAGCCGAATCTTGTGCAGCCGGACGTCGATGCCGGAATTGATCTCCAGGATCGAGTCGCGCGCGCTGTCGGCCTTCGGGCGGCCGATATCGGACTCGCCGTGGATGATCTGTCGTTGCAGGTTGGAGGCGTCGACCTCGTCGAACTCGACGATGCCGAGGGTACCGACGCCCGCGGCCGCCAGATACAGCAATGCGGGCGAACCAAGTCCACCTGCGCCGATCACCAGCACCTTGGCGTTCTTCAACCGTTTCTGCCCGTCCACACCCAGATCCGGAATGATCAGGTGGCGGCTGTAGCGGGCGACCTCGTCCCTGGTCAGCTCCGCGGCCGGCTCGACAAGCGGCGGGAGGGACTTAGGTGATG
The DNA here is from genome assembly GCF_042675075.1 of Nocardia sp. GCM10030253. Classification (NCBI taxonomy): domain Bacteria; kingdom Bacillati; phylum Actinomycetota; class Actinomycetes; order Mycobacteriales; family Nocardiaceae; genus Nocardia; species Nocardia sp. GCM10030253. The sequence goes on from NZ_JBHTDL010000008.1 coordinate 325,147, forward strand.
ACACGTCCAGGACTCCTCGAATCGAATTGGCCGATCGCAGTGCGGTAGCCGCGCTCCTGGCGCGACTCCTCTTACTCAACACCGGCGACGGGACCGTTCTTCCCGCCCCATCGTCCCGTACCCACGACCCGCTCTAACCGCGGGGGTAAGGCCACGGGTTGAAGCGACATCGCTTGCCGTCCATCGGTACCACTCCGTCGGGATCCAGCGCGGCGATGTCGTTGTTCTTGATGCCGAAGGTCTGCTGCATCATCACCGGGGCGAGCCCGCCGTCGGTCTCGCACGGCTGATGCTGGTGGTAGCCGATGGCGTGGCCGACCTCGTGATTGATCTGGTACTGCCGGTAGGAGCCGATGTCGCCCTCGTAGGCAATGGCGCCGCGCACCCAGCGCACCTCCGAAAGCACCACCCGGCGCCGGTCGGAATTGAAGCACGACGAGTCGATAGGAATGTCGAAACCGCATGCCTTGCGCGAGGATTCACGCGACGTGAGCGAGATGCGGAAATCCGGTTCGCCCTGATCGATGCGTCGAAAGGCGAACTTGCTGTCGTGCGCCCAGCTCTTCGGATTGGCCAGCGTGGTGTCCACCATCCTGGCGACGGACTGGTCGCCGCCGAACCCGGAGGTGTCGATACCATCCTCGATCTCTACGGTGTAGCTGAACTTGAACTCCGAGCCCGTACCGACCTGCGCCGTGGTTCCCGGCACCACATGCCATGCTCCGGTGCCGGTCTCGGTGAAGGCGCCACCGTCGGGCAGTGCCCCGGTGGGCAGATCGGTCGGGAAGTGGCCGTCGCCGGGTGGGGCGCCGATGATGCCCGCGGATGCCGCGTGCGGGCTCAGCCGCCCGAATCCCGGCGCCCCACCGGCGGCGCCTGCCGCGTCCGGTCCGCCGCGCACCGCGTCCACGATCACCAGCACGGTCACTACGAACAGCACCGGCAGCGCATACGCGCGCCAACCATAGGTGGATACGAATCTGCCCAGCGCACTTTGCTTTTTGGTGTCGCGTTCGGGCCGTGGCCGCTGGCGGCCCTCGTCAGGTGCGGTGGGATCCCAGCGGGCCCGCAACGGTTGGTGGGATCGGTCCGGGGGTTGGTGCAGACCGGACGGGTCATAGACCTCGACCCCGCCTCGATCACGGGCGGTTGGAGACCTGGCCACGGGACCAGACCCTACGGAACCGGACGCGTCGGAGCCAGCGGGGCGGTGCGCATTTCGCCCGCCGCCGGGTCTTTCCGGTCGGTCGGTCACACACACCAGACTCTCACAACGCGCAAGGCCCGAAAGCCGGGCACACCACACGGCCCGGTTTGCTGCGACATTTCTCACCAGCGGGCAGGAGTGCCATCCCGGGTCCGCATATGGTCGGTGACCGGGTATCGTTCATGGGATACCCGGTGTACACCCCCTCTTGCCGGGGCATCGACTGGGAGAGCCGAAATGACTGACCTCGTGGACCGGATGACGTCCCGCAGATCGTCGTCCGACGCCGTGGCACCGACCAAACGTGGTACCCGGCTTCCACGCGACGAGCGACGGTTACAGCTACTCGCGGCGGCAAGCGAAGTATTCGTCCAACGCGGCTATCACGCCGCGGGCATGGACGAGATCTCACAGTGCGCCGGAGTCAGCAAACCGGTGCTCTACCAGCACTTCGCCAGTAAACTCGAACTCTACCTCGCGGTGCTGCAGAACTACGTCGACATGCTGGTGTCGAGTGTCCGGCAGGCGCTGCGCTCGACCACCGACAACCGGCAGCGCGTGCGCGCCGCGGTGCAGGCGTACTTCGACTTCGTCGACAACGAAATGCAGGGCTTCCGACTGGTCTTCGAATCGGACCTGACCAGCGAGCCGCAGGTGCAGCGTCGGGTCGAGCAGGCCACCGAGGCCTGTGTCGACGCGGTCTTCGACCTGGTCGCACATGATTCCGGGTTGGACCCCTACCGCGCCAGGATCCTCGCCGTCGGCCTGGTCGGCACCAGCCAGTTCACCGCCCGTTACTGGCTGGAGGCGGACCGCCCCATTCCGAAGGAAGAGGCGGTCGACACCACAGTCCAGCTGGCCTGGGGTGGTCTGTCGCACGTACCGCTGCACCCCATCGGCTGATTGTTTCGAAACAGCGAGTGCCGCAACCGTCAGGACGACGGTTGCGGCACTCGCTGGTATTGCCTGCAATCCGCACGCGGCGGATGAACTCAGACGGCGGCGAAACCGACCCGGCCGCCGGTGGGCGTGCCGATCTCGACATAGGCGACTTTGGCAGCCTGGATCAGGAACTTGCGGCCCTTCTCATCGGTCAGCGCCACGACGCCGCTGCCACCGCTCAGCGCACCGGACACCAGCGCCTCGACCTCGTCGGGAGTCTGCGAGCTGTTGATCACGATCTCCCGCGGGCTATCCGAAATACCGATCTTGACCTCCACGGCCAACCTCCGAACCTAGAGTCCTGTGCGGCGTGCGGACCTGCGTCCACCCGAGCGCTCTTCGCTGTCCGATCAAGGCTAGTGCAGGGCCACATCGCGCAGACACACGACCGCCTGCGCTCTCAGCGAACAGGGCCGCGCTGGTTACTTCGGTTCGATCAGCTGGATTTCGAGTTCGATCTTCACCGTGTCGCTGAGCATGCCGGGCAGCGGTCCGCCGACACCGAAATCGGTGCGCTTGATGGTGCCGGTCGCCGAGAATCCGGCATGCCGATCGCCGGTCGCACCGAAGTCCTGCACCCCGCCCCATTCGACCTCGAGGGTGATCGGCTTGGTGATGGCGCCCAGCGTGGCCTCACCTTCCACCGCGAAGGACTCCGCGATCCGGACCGGCTCGGTGGCACGGAACGACAGCGTCGGCCGGTTGGCCACATCGAGGAAATCCGCATTGCGGACGTGCGCGTCCCGATCGGCGTTGCCGGTGTCGAAGGAGTTCAGATCGATAACAGCGCCGATGGTGGCGGCGCCGGATTCGTCGACGACGAACTCGGTCTCGAAGCGGGCGAATCGACCGCGGACCTTGGAAATACCGAGATGCCGGATGGTGAATTCGACCGAGGAATGCAGCGGGTCGAGCGCCCAAGAACCGGTGGTGAGCGATGTGGCCGCGGCGGTATTGGATTCGGAAGAAATTGTCATGCCTTCGACGATTGTCGAGCCGCCGTCTGGTAGCCAGACCGCCGTTATCCTGGACCTGACAGGGCGCGGATAATCATCCCAGGACAAGGCACGATAGACGTATGGCACGAAACGGATTCGCGGAATTCCTCATCGCGCGCCGCGCCGAATTACGGCCGTCGGATGTCGGTATGCCCGAGGGCGGGCGGCGCCGCACCCCGGGGCTACGCCGCGAGGAGGTCGCGGTCCGCGCCGGAGTCAGCGCCGATTACCTGGCCAGGATGGAACAGGGCAGAGACACCAATCCCTCGGTGGCGGTGATCGATGCGCTGGCCAAGGCGCTGCTGCTGGAAGGCAAGGACCGCAACCACTTCGGCTGGCTCGCCTTGACCTCCAGCAACGAGGAGCGTTGCCCCAAGGCCCCTTCCGCCCAGGAAAGCGTCAGCCCCGGCATCCAAACGATCCTGCGGGCATTGCATCCCACCCCTGCCTTCGTCGTCGGCCGACGGCTGAACGTGCTTGGCTGGAATCCGGCATGGGAAGACCTCGCGACACCGCTCGGCCTGCTCGACGATCCGACCCACGTGAATCTGGCCTGGTACACCTTCATGCATCCGCTGGCCAGAAAGGTCATACGGAACTGGTCGGAGGCCGCGGACGTCTTCTCGGCCGAGCTGTGCCGGGCCAAGCTGCGCTGGCCCGGCGACGAGCAACTGCTCCAGGTGATCGACGCGCTCCATCACCATCCGGATTTCGCGGGACGCTGGCAGCCGCATCGGCTGCACGAGCGCATCGTCGCCGAGCTGGATTTCGACCACCCCGAGCACGGCATCCTGAAGGTCGCCTTCGAGACACTGGAAGCCGGTCACGACCAGAGCATCATGGTCTGGCTCACCGATCAGGCCCAGGCCCGCGTCCCGGAACTGCGCCTGGTGTCCAAGCGCGCGGTCAACGAATAGCCGCGTCAGATCCCGAGGACGGCCATGCGTTCGGCGTGGCTGGCCTGCATGCGCTCGAACAGCGCGGCGATGCCGTTGAGATCGCCGGTCGCGGTCAGCACGAGCTCGGTGAGTTCATCGCGCTGGGCCATCACGTACTGCGCCTGGGTGATGGCTTCGCCGAGCAGTCGCCGACCCCAGAGGGTGAGCCGGTCGCGTTCGGAGCGGCTCGTCGCGACCGCGCGACGCACCTCCTCCACCACGAATTCGGAGTGGCTGGTTTCGGCGAGTACGTCCCGGACCACGGCGGCGACCTCGGGAGTCAAGGCACCTGCGATCTCGGTGTAGAAGTCGGCGGCGATGCCGTCGCCGACGTAGAACTTCACCATCGACTCGAGCCAGGTCGAGGGGTCGGTGGAGTCGTGGTAGGCGTCCAGCGCACGCACATAGGGCGCCATGGCGTCGAAGATGTCGAGGCCGCGTTCGGCCAGCGCGGACTCCAGTGTCTCGAAGTGCCGCATCTCCGCGGCCGCCATCTTCGCGACGGCGACCTTGCCCCGCAGCGTCGGGGACAGCTTGGCCTCCTCGGCCAGCCGATAGAACGCGGAAATCTCACCGTAGGCGAGCACCGCGAACAGCTCGGTGACACCGGAGTGGTCAGCGGCGATGGACGAAACCTCTAGCGCGGCAGATGACTGGGCTCCCATAGTTCAACAGCCTAGTACTCGCCTCGGATCACGCGGCTTCTCGCAGGAACGTGTCGAGGTGTGTCCAGGTGGTGTCGCGGGCAGCGAGGCCCGCGAGGATGCCGAGGTGGCTGCCGGGGGCGGTTTCGTAGCGCACGGACTTGGCGCCGGTGAGGGTTCGGATGCCCGCCTCGACCGCGGCGGCCGGGGTGATGACATCGCCGGGTCCGCCGACCAGCAGCACCTGCGCGGTCACCTCGGCCAGTTCGATGCGGCGCGTGCCGAGTTGCACGACGCCGCGGCCGATGTCGTTGTTCAGGATCAGCCTGCCCCATAGCTGGCCGTAGAAGCGGCCGGGATAGCCCGGCATCTCGGCCATGAAACGGTCGATCGTCTCCATCCTTGCCAGGGTTTCGGTGCGGGCGATGTTGCTTGCCACGAACCAGGGACGAGTGAGTTCCCGGTCCCAGGCGGTGACCTTGTAGGCGAACCGCGTCAGCGAGGCCGGGATGCCGCCGGCGGCGCGCACCGCCGTCGACGTCGCGATCCCGCCGGTGAGCTTGGCGACCGCGCGCAGTTGCGGGATGCCGGTCATCTTGTCGTAGTCCAGCGGCGAGCCGACCGCGGTGATGGACCGGATCGGCAGCTCCGGGTGCGCGGCGGCGGCCAGCAGTGCCAGGGTCCCGCCGATGGACCAGCCGACGAGGTCGACCGGCCGACCGTCCTGATCGGCGGAGGTGCGCAGAATCGCCTCGGGCAGGATGTCGTCGATCCAGTCCTCGAAGCCCATCCGCCGATCGGCGAAGGTGATCTCGCCGTAGTCGACGACGTAGGGCGTGCGGCCGGTGTCGAGCAGGAAACGGGCCAGGCTCTGGTCCGGCCGCAGGTCGAAGCAGCTGGCTGGCGCCGCCAGCGGTGGCACCAGTAGCACCGCCGAACCCGGTGCCGCGCCGGAGGATTCGTGTCCCTCGAAGCGGCGCAGCTGCCGGTGCGGTGCGTCGGAAAGCACCGTCGACGGGGTGGGATCCGGCGCCTCGACGCCTGGGCCGAAGGTCAGGGCCCAGGCGTTGCGGGCGGCGATGGTGACGGTGTCTGCGAAGCTCACGAACAAGAATCTCTCACACCTGGTACCGGCGGTAACAGGCAAGTCCGGTTTGCGGCTATGCCTGCCCCATGCCGATGGGGTTGATCGGCGGCACCAGGGACTCCTGCACCTGCTTCACCAGCGGGGCAAGCACATACGCCAGCTCAGCGCTCGCGTCCTGCGACAACGTCGACAGCGCACCGTTCCACGCGGCATCATCGGTGCTCGCCTCCACCCGTGTCAGCAATTCCGCACCACTGACGGTCAATGACGGGCTTGTCGGCTCTCCCTTGATCAACCCACGTGCGCGCAGTTCGTCGGCGTTGTCGGACCACTCCTGCTCGGACCAGCCGCGCGCGGACCGCATCACCGACGCAGGCACCTTGCCCGCGGCCACCTGCATCACCAACGCCTGTGCTCCGGTCAATCCGTGCGCGACCAGCGCGGCCACATGGCCGTCCCCGCGATGCTCCCGCAACGACGTGGTCAGCTGCCACAGCGCGGCGACCGGATCGTCGGACAACGGCAATTCGGCATTCGCCGCGAACAGCGCCCGCCCGGTCGGATCGGCCGCGCGCTGCACCGGCACCAGCAACTCGACCGCGCGCGCACATTCCGGATTCCCAGCGCCCGCGCCGCGCAACAGCCCGGTCGACACGGCGAGCCGGGCATCTAGGCTCTGCTGCGGGGTCGACCTGGCCCACGCATCGGGCAGCGCCTTGCCGATCATGTCCGGGTGGAACCCAGCGAAGGTCGCGACCACTGTGCCCGCCGTCACAGCCCCCAGCGGCGCGGCTCGAAACGCGAAGTACGTCTGCCAATATCCGCGCAAGCCGATCGCTACTCCGGCGTCCTTGATCGGTGCCCCGAAATAGACCACGTCGTGCAGCGGTTCGAGGGTGGTCCAGATTCGTCGCGCAAGATGAATTGCCATGTCGCGCAGCGTACGTCGGTGAGCCGCGCGAGGAAACCGGACTTTTGCGCCGAAATTATCGTGGCGGCAATTCGGGCCGTGCACAATATCACGCTACAATCACTGCGGACAACGGAAAGTTTCGCCCGACCGAGTCGCCGGATCGTATGGTCACACGGGCACCGGGTGCGAGGTTTTCGACGTCCAGGAAAATGTGCGCGCACCAGATCCGCATCACCAGAGCGCCGCGCCGATGTCTCCAGGTAGCTGCCGTATAGACGGCACCCGCTGACATCAGGCTGTAGCCGGGGTGAGCATCACAGGCGGATACGTGGTCGTCGCGGGCCGACCGGTCCGCCCCACGCCTCGTGCGCGCGTGACGCGATAACGAGGAAAGGCACGAACCTGAGCAAGATCACTATCGAACAGGAACCGGGCTTGGCAGACACGCTGCTGACCGCCGAACTGGACGAAACCCACACTGCACCGACTTTTGCCGAATTGGGCGTGCGCGAGGAAATCGTGCGAGCGCTCGGCGAGATCGGAATCGAACGCACTTTCGCAATCCAGGAACTCACCCTTCCGTTGGCTCTCGCCGGTGAAGATCTCATCGGTCAGGCGCGCACCGGCATGGGTAAGACCTTCGGATTCGGCGTGCCGCTACTGCACCGCATCGCCACCGCCGACACCGGCACCACACCGCTGGACGGCACCCCACGGGCATTGATCATCGTGCCGACCCGCGAGCTGTGCATCCAGGTCACCCAGGACCTCGAGAACGCAAGCAAGTACCTGAAGAACCATCAGGGCCAGCTGCGAGTGCTGTCGATCTACGGCGGCCGTCCCTACGAGTCCCAGATCGCGGCGCTGCGCTCCGGCGTCGACGTCGTGGTCGGCACCCCTGGCCGGCTGATGGACCTGGCCGACCAGGGACACCTGATTCTCGGCAAGGTCGGCGTGCTCGTCCTCGACGAGGCCGACGAAATGCTCGACCTCGGCTTCCTACCGGATATCGAGCGCATTCTCGGCATGGTGCCGACGCAGCGCCAGACGATGCTGTTCTCGGCGACCATGCCGGGTCCGATCATCACTCTGGCCCGCACCTTCTTGTCCCGGCCGACGCATATCCGGGCCGAGGAGCCGCACGATTCCGCCATCCACGACCGCACCGCGCAGTTCATCTACCGCGCGCACGCACTCGACAAGAGCGAATTGGTCGCCCGCATCCTGCAGGCGGAAACCCGCGGCGCGACGATGATCTTCACCCGCACCAAGCGCACCGCGCAGAAGGTGGCCGACGACCTGGCCGAGCGCGGGTTCTCCGTCGGCGCGGTGCACGGTGACCTCGGGCAGATCGCCAGGGAGAAGGCGCTCAACAAGTTCCGTAAGGGCGCCATCGACGTGCTCGTCGCGACCGATGTCGCGGCGCGCGGCATCGACATCGACGACGTCACCCACGTCGTCAACTACCAGTGCCCGGAGGACGAGAAGACCTACGTGCACCGGATCGGCCGCACCGGCCGCGCCGGGCGCACCGGTGTCGCGATCACCCTGATCGACTGGGACGAACTGAACCGCTGGGCGAGCATCGATAAGGCGCTCGGCCTCGGTATCCCGGAGCCGGTGGAAACGTACTCGCGGTCACCACATCTGTACTCCGAGCTCGGTATCCCGGAAGGTGTGACGGGCACCGTCCGCACGGCGAAGGTGGAGCGCGACGAGGACGCCGTCGTGGTCGACCGGCCAGCGCGGGCGCCGCGCAAGCGCAACCGCAGGCGGACACGAGCCGGTGAGCCGATCGACCCGGCCGAGGTCAACGGCACCGAGGACAGCGCTGTCGCAACGTCTTCGGATACCGCGGCACCCGTCGACAACGCCGATGACGCGGACGAGAACGCCGACAAGCCGGCCCGTCGCCGTCGCCGCAGGCGCAAGCCCGCGGGAGACTCCGACGCAACCGCGGACAACGGCGGTACGGACGATGCAGCCGCCGACAACGGCAGCGTCGAAGCACATACGACCCCGGACAACGGCAGCGACGACGCGGAGACGGCCGACCAGCCTGCGCGACGTCGGCGTCGTCGGCGCAAGCCCGCGGGCGAGAACAGCGCCGAGAACGGCAACGGAGCCGCAGTAGAGGTGGCCGCGGCTACCACCGCAGCCGCTGCGTCCGTCTAGTCCCTCACCGGATCCGCTACTCTCGCAATCGTGCTCGAACCTGAGCGGCGGACGCGCGCCGACATCATCTCCGCAGTCGCGATCGCCGTGCTCGTGGCGATCGCGGCGGCGTTGGTGTGGGCGCGTGGCGACGCCAGCGGCACCGAATCGGTGACCGCGGAACATCCGGTGTCGACGCCGACCGCGGCGGACCAACTGCCCACCACCCTGCGCGAACTGTGGCACGCCCCGGACGGCGCGACGGCAAGGGCCCTGGTCGCCGCGGGGGCGGTGATCACCGGCGATGACGGCACGGTCACCGGCCGCGATCCGCGAACCGGTGTACAGCTGTGGCGCTATCGGCGCGACATGCCGTTGTGCGGGGTGGAATCCCAATTCGGCACAGTGGTCGCGGTGTACCGGGATCAGCGCGGCTGCAGCCAAGCCACCCTGCTCGCGGGCGAGGACGGTGCCCGGCGCACCGCACGCAGCAGCTACATGGACGAGACCCTGCGGTTGTCCGTCGACGGCACCTACGTGCTCGCCCAGGGACCGCAGCGGCTGGAGCTGTGGCGCTCGGACCTGGTGCGCACCCTCGAATACGGCTACGTCGACGCGCCGGTGAACGTGAAAACCCAACCGCGCAAGGGCTGCTCACTGCTCTCGGCCGGGTCGAGCGCCACCAGGCTCGCCGTGCTGGAGCGCTGCCCCGAGGACCCCGCCGACCGGCTGACCGTGCTCAACCCGGCACCGAAGGACAACACCGTCCCCGAGGAACACGGCTCGCACGTGCTCATCGGGCCCGGCACGGATTCCGCCGACGCACGCGTGATCGCGGTGTCGGACAACCGGATTGTGCTGTACCTACCCGGTGCACCCGCGACGGCAGGAGTGGAAGCCGCGACACCGCGGCTGGCCGTCTACGACGGCACCGGGAATCCGCTTATGGTGCACCAGCTTTCCGCGCCGCTGACCGACAAGGCGACGACCACCCGGATCAGCTCGGCCTTCTTCGTTTTCACCGGCAACAGCGTGATCGCGTTGAGCGCCAGCACCTTCGACCCGCTGTGGACCGTGCCGAACGCCATCGGCGGACCCGCGTTCATGGCGGGTCGCCTGCTTGTCCCGGTGGCCGGAGCGATCGCCGCGCTCGATCCCGCATCGGGCGCCGAGGTCGCCCGCATCCCGGTGAATCGCCAGGGTTCCGAAGGCTCCCCCATCTCGCTCGCCGTACTTGGCACGACTGTCCTGGAAAAGCGCGGCACAGCGATGTACGCGCTCGGCTAGCGACGACTGATTTCGCAAGAACATGGGTAACTCGCCGGGTACGCCGAAGGATCAACCCACACGCACCGCCGGCCCGCGACGCGACTATCGAGGCACCCACGACCGGCAAAGACGCGGAGAGGCGGATTAGCCCATGATGGAAAGCATGTCCGCACTCGATGACGCCCGGCTGGTGCTGCTCCGGCACGGCGAAACCACCTGGTCGACTCAGCGCCGCCATACCGGCCGCACCGATCTGCCGCTCACCGAGCGCGGTGAGGAGCAGGCGCGCGGCGCCGGTCAGCTGCTGACCGCGCTGAAACTGCGCGATCCGCTGGTGCTCACCAGCCCCAGGCAACGCGCCGTGCACACCGCCGCGCTGGCCGGGTTCATCGACACCACCGTCGACGACGATCTGGCCGAATGGGACTACGGCGATTACGAGGGCCTCACTACCGCACAGATCCGCGAAACCGTACCCGGCTGGACCATCTGGACCGGCGCGGTGCCCGGTGGCGAGACCGCCGAACAGGTGCGCGCCAGGGCTGATCGAGTGCTGACCTCCGTCGAACCCGCGCTGCCCGGCCGCGATATCGTGCTGGTCGGGCACGGACACTTCTCCCGGGCGCTGATCGCCCGCTGGGCCGAGCTCGACCTCAGGGAGGGTCGCCGCTTCACCATGTCGACCGGCGCGGTCACCGTGCTCGGTTTCGAACACGACGTGCGAACCATCCTGGCGCACAACCTCGTTCCCGCACCGAACGGAGCAATCCTGTGACTCGACCCGGCAACGGCGTGATCCGCCGCGCCACACCCGCCGATGTACCTGCTCTCGTCGAGCTGGTCTACGACCTCGCCGAGTACGAAAAGGCAAGGGACGAGTGCACATTGACCGCCGAACAGCTGCACACCGCGCTGTTCGGGCAGACGCCTGCGCTGTTCGCGCACGTGGTCGAGGAGGAAGACGGCCTGGTGGTCGGCTGCGCCATCTGGTTCCTGAACTTCTCCACCTGGGAGGGCGTGCACGGCATCTACCTGGAGGACCTGTACGTCAAGCCGGAGACTCGTGGCAAGGGATATGGCAAGGCGCTGCTGACCACGCTCGCCGAGGAAGCGGTCGCCAACGGCTACGGCAGGGTCGACTGGGCGGTACTGACCTGGAACACCCCGTCCATCGACTTCTACAAGTCGCTCGGCGCCGTCGGGCAGGACGAGTGGGTCGGCTACCGGCTCGAGGGTGCGGCTTTGGCAGCACTGGGTAGCGGCGGCCGGTAACCGCGCATCGCACGAAGCAAGGACGGAATATGCGGGTGACCGCGCCTGCCGAGTGGCCGACAACGGCGGACGAAGCGGTGGCGATGCAGGACGAGCTTCGTCCGTCGGTTGTCACGAAAAACCTTGGTACGGCAGAGTTTCGGACTGTCGCGGGACTCGATTCGGCGTACCACGACAATGGCGCTGTCGCCGCCGCCGCCGTCGTATTGGACAGCGCCACATTGGAACCCGTCGAGACCGTGGTGGCGCACGGCACCGTCACCTTCCCGTACGTACCCGGCCTGCTCGCGTTCCGCGAGTTGCCCACCACCGTCGCGGCACTCGAAAAGCTCAGCACCACACCGGATCTGCTGGTCTGCGATGGCCAGGGCCTGGCACATCCGCGACAGTTCGGATTGGCCTGCCATCTCGGTGTACTCACCGGGGTGCCGACCATCGGAGTGGCCAAGTCGGTGTGGGGCGATTACACCGAGCCGGGGCGGGAACGCGGTGCGACCTCCGACATCACCATCGACGGGCGGGTTGTCGGCCGAGTGCTGCGCACCAGGACCGAGGTCAAGCCGCTCTTCGTTTCGGTCGGCCACCTCATCGACCTCGACACCGCCTGCACCCAGGTGCTCGCGCTCACCCCGCACTACCGGCAACCCGAAACCACCCGGCGTGCCGACCAATTGTGCCGACAGGCGTTGCGCGACGCGACCGGAGCCTGAGCAAACTCCTGGACCTAGTCGGTACGTGGTTCCTCGGCATCGATGCCGTACTCCTGGGCCATCCAGCGCGACGAGGGCGGCGCGAACAGCAGCACCAGCGCGGCGATCGCCACCACGCCGAGCAGTGCTCCGTAGACCGGCTGGTGTGAGTCGGTGAGCAACGACCAGGCGACCGGCAGCAACAGCAGCTGGGCGATCACCGCGATCGCCCGGCCCCACCGCCGGCCGAGCAGCAATCCGATACCGGCGGCGAGCACGGCTCCGCCGAGAATGCCGAACCACGCCGCCGTGCCGTACCCGCTCGCCGCGCTCTGGTCATGCCCGAGCAGCCCGCGCACCACCAGCACGATCGCCGTGATCACGGCGACGCAGCCCTCCAGCGTCACCAGTCCACCCGCACCGCGCACCGTGGTCGGCACACCGGAAAACTCGCCTTTGTCGGTCTCAGCCACGCGCCCAGCCTAAAGGGCATTCCGGTAGGCCCCGCCCGCGCTCGCCCAAGCGCAGGACCGGCGACGGACTATGTCCGGCGGCGCCCGATTAGGCTTCGAAGCGTGCGTACGTTGCTAATCGTGAATCCCAATGCCACCTCGACTACACCGGCGACACGGGATCTGCTGGCACACGCCCTGGAAAGCCGGACCCAGCTGACCGTTGCGCACACCCAGCATCGCGGGCACGCGGCGGAATTAGCGCAGTGGGCGTCGACCAACGAGATGGACCTCATCGTGGTGCACGGCGGCGATGGGACGGTCAACGAGACCATCAACGGCTTCCTGCCACTGCCCGAGCTGAACGATGGCCAGGCGTGGCTGCCTCGGCTCGGCGTGATCCCGGGCGGCTCCGCGAATGTCTTCGCGCGGGCACTCGGTATTTCGCCGGATCCGGTGACCGCGACCAACCAATTGATCGACCTGCTGACGCTCGACCGCGACCGCAAGATCGGTCTCGGAATCGCCGACGACCGCTGGTTCACCTTCAGCGCTGGAGTCGGCCTCGATGCCGATGTGTGCGAGGCGATCGACGCCAGCCGCGCCAACGGTCGAACGGCGACTCCGGCCCACTACGTTCGAACAACCGTACGACAATTCTTTCGGGCAAAAGGCAAGGAGCCGAGCGTCCGGATCGAGATCCCAGGACACGAACCGGTGGACGGTGTCCATTACGCGTTCGTAACGAACGCCAGCCCATGGACCTACCTGAACTCCACCCCGGTGCACACCAACCCGGGCACCACCTTCGAGACGGGCCTCGGCGTGTTTGCCGTGCGTTCGATGGCGGTGGTCCCCACGCTGCTGCTGGCGCGCCAGTTGCTGGCAACCGACGGAAATCCCAAGTCCCGCAATTTGTTTCGCGAGGACGACGTGCCGTCGGTACGGATCGTCGCCGCGGAACCCATCGGCCTGCAAATCGATGGCGATTTTATCGGAAAGCGCAACATGGTGGATTTCACAGCTGTGCCGAACGTCCTCGAAGTCGTCGCTCCCCGACCGTCCTGAGCACGAAACGCGCGAAAAACTACGCGTTTGCGCTGCGAAAACTGGGTAGAGCGAGTACAAAGGACCGGGCAGGTTCCCCTAGGGGAACCTTGAGAGCGTGAGCTTCCCCACGGTGCACCGGATACCTATTGACATCTACGGTGTTCGTGAAAGCATTCACAAGCAACCGTGCGGAAACATTCGAGTCGCACAAGTGAACGATCCACAAACCGTAGGCGCCCTATTGCGGCGCCCAGCAAAGGAGCAGAGGAATGGACTGGCGCCACAAGGCCATCTGTCGTGACGAGGACCCTGAGCTGTTCTTCCCGGTGGGTAACAGTGGTCCTGCGCTCGCGCAGATTGCCGATGCCAAGCTGGTCTGCGCTCGCTGCCCCGTTACCGCCGACTGCCTGTCCTGGGCCCTGAAGTCCGGGCAGGATGCCGGCGTGTGGGGTGGTATGAGCGAGGACGAGCGCCGCGCGCTCAAGCGTCGCAACGCGCGCACCCGCACCCGCACTGTCGTCTGATTTTCGAGACGACCGGCGTTGCCGGACCATTCAGCCCGGCCCGGTAACGCATTGAGCCCGGCACCCGCAAAGGTGCCGGGCTGTATTGTTTTGCAGCCCTGCGTTTTTGGCAGCGCCTGCGGCGCTGCGTGTTCGCGGCCCCCTTGGTCTCGCGTCCGAGCGGGCGAGACTCGCGCCTGCGGCGCATGCGCTTCGCCCACTCGGAAGCGAGACGGGCCGCGAACTCTAGTACTCGGTCTCGCTTCGCTCGGAAGACGGTGTCGTGGCGAGTGGAATTGGTTGGCGCTCAGCGTCACGATCCAATTGATGGCCACATGCTGATCAGCGACCGGATCGCCGACCCAGCGGGACCCGCAGAACCGCATCTGTGCCGATGTCCGCGCCAGGGTGCAGGCCGATGGAACCGCCCAATTCGGCGGTGACCAAGGTGCGCACGATCTGCAGGCCGAGGCGGTCGGAGGATTCCAGGCTGAAGCCGGGCGGCAGGCCGCGGCCGTCGTCGCTGATGATCACGTCCAGCCAACGAGCCGACCGCTCGGAACGGATTGTCACCGAGCCGTTCTCGCCGGAATCGAAGGCGTGCTCGATGGCGTTCTGCACCAGCTCGGTCAGCACCATCACCAGCGGTGTCGCCCGTTCCGCGGAGAAAACGCCGAGCGAACCGGACCTGCGCACCTTGATTCTGGCGGTGTGCACGGTGGCGACGTCGGCCATGATCGGCAGCAGCCGGTCGACGACCTCGTCGAGATCGACCTCTTCGTCCACCGACATCGACAGCATCTCGTGCACGGACGCGATCGAGGTGACTCGGCGCACCGACTCGGTCAGCGCGACCTGTGCCTCCTCGTTTTCGGTGCGACGCGCCTGCAGCCGCAGCAGCGCGGCAACGGTCTGCAGATTGTTCTTGACCCGGTGGTGGATCTCCCGAATAGTCGCGTCCTTGCTGAGCAACGCCCGGTCCCTGCGTTTGACCTCGGTGACGTCACGTACCAGCACCGCGGCGCCCGCCAGCTCGCCGTGCGGGCGCAGCACCAGGGTGCGCAGCAGCACGGTGGCCCCACGCGCCTCGACCTCCATCCGGCGCCCGGTCCGGCCGGCCAGCGCGGCCTGGATATCGCCGACCACTTCTTGCGCGTCGAACGGATCGGTGATCAGCGAGCGCGTGGTGACGGCAAGATCCTGACCCGCCAGATCCGCCTGCAGACCCATGCGGTGATAGGCGGACAACGCATTCGGGCTCGCGTAGACGACGATGCCTTCGGTGTCGAGCCTGATGAAACCGTCGCCCGCACGCGGGCTGGAGTGGGTGGCGGCGCGATCCTCCGTGGTCGGGAAGGTGCCGTCGGCGATCATCTGGCACAGATCGTCGGCACAGGCCACGTACGCGATCTCCAGGGTGCTGCGCACCCGGGAACGCTGCAGGTCGGTATCCCGGCTCAGCACCGCGATCACATCGTCGCCACAGCGCACCGGAATGGCCTCACGAATGGCATGTACCGGATGCGGGTGGTAGACCCCTTCGGCCTCGACATCGCTGTCGGCGCGCACGATCTTGCCGGTCACCAGCGCGTCGAACACCTGCGGGTGTTCGGCCTGCAGCGCAAGCCCACCCACCCGATCCTCCGGATGCACGGTGGGCGCGGTCGTCGGGCGGCACTGCGCGACACAGACGATGTCCGCACCATCGGTGATCGGGCCCGCGCCGACCCACAACAACAGATCGGCGAAGGAGAGATCGGAGAGCAGCTGCCAATCCCCCACCACCCGCTGCAGGTGGTCTACGGCGACGCCGGGTAGATCGGTGTGCTCGGCCAGGAGCTCGCTCAGTGTCGCCATGTTCGGTCTACCGCTTCGGTTCGCTCAGGAAATGACGGCGATCAGGTCGCCCTGCTGTAGGACCTGGCCCGGCGCGACGGCGATCGAAGTGACTTCACCATCGATCTCGGTAAGCACCGGGATCTCCATCTTCATGGACTCGAGTAGCACCAGGGTCTGGTCGTGACGCACCTTGTCGCCGACGGCCACTTCGACGGTAAGCACGGTCGACACCATCTCCGCGCGCACTTCCTCAGCCATGACACCCCATTCACTAGTCGGCCCTGTATCCGCTGAAGGTACAGCCAACCACACATGAAACAATGGCCTTCAACAGAAGGGAGACTACCGATGGGTAAGCGTGGTCGTAAGAAGCGCAGCCGCAAGGGCAACGCAGCAAACCACGGCAAGAGGCCAAACGCCTGAGCCGTTATGCTGACAGCACATGAGCGGCACGCTCCTCCGTGACGGAAGGGCGTGCCGCTCAGTCGTTTCGGGGGTTACCCGCGATCAGGATTCGGTCGACTGCTGCGACTCGACCTGAGTGATCGTCACCGATCGCCGGATCTCCACGGTCAGCCGGTCGCGCAGCGACTCCGGTGCGCGGTCGCCACCGCATTTGCGACTCAGCAGACCCTTGATCTTCTCCTCGATGCCATAGGCCTCGATGCAGGGCGAGCAGTGATCCATGTGGTGCTGCAACCTGGCTCTGGTCGCGGCGTCACATTCGCCGTCGAGCATCAACCAGACATCGGCGAGTACTGCCGTGCAGTCGAGCTCCATATCGGGGTCGCGCTCGGTCACGACTGCACCTCGCTGGCGCTCGGCTCCGTCGCACCGGAAGGTGCTGTGCTTGTGATTCGCTCGCTACGCTCGCTCATGCCTGCTTGACCTCCTGGCGTTCCGCCTCGTTGCGGTTGAATCCACGTTCGCGCGCCACATCCGCGAGCAAACCCTTCAGCTGCTTGCGACCGCGGTGCAGCCGGGACATCACCGTACCGATGGGGGTGCCCATGATGTCGGCGATTTCCTTATACGGGAAACCCTCGACGTCGGCGTAGTACACCGCCATCCGGAATTCCTCCGGCAGCTCCTGCAGCGCGGCCTTGATGTCGTCGTCCGGCAGCGCGTCCAGCGCCTCGACCTCGGCCGAACGCAGACCCTGCGAGGTGTGCTCGGCGGTGGCCGCCAGCTGCCAGTCGGTGATCTCGTCGGTCGGGTACTGCGCGGGCTGACGCTGCTTCTTGCGGTAGGAGTTGATGTAGGTGTTGGTCAGGATCCGGTACAGCCAGGCGCGCAGGTTGGTGCCCTCCTTGAAGGACTTGAATCCCTGGAACGCCTTGACGTAGGTCTCCTGGACCAGATCCTCGGCGTCGGCCGGGTTTCTGGTCATCCGCAGCGCGGCGCCGTACAGCTGGTCGAGCATCGGGAGCGCATCCCGCTCGAACCGCTGCACCAGCGCGGTTTCGTCGACCGCGGCGCCGACCTCACCGTCGGTCACCACATCGTCGTCGCTCGTCACACCTGTCCCTTCGATCGCCGTACCTGCCAAATCTACCGGCAGCGGCATGTCGAATGGGAACCGGTCATTTGTCGGCGACACCTCGGTCCATACCGGACGTTCCTCGATAAGAACGGGCACCCGACATCTCCTTCGCGTCGTACACAAGGCTGCTTGTGTATTTCCGTCAACAGACGTGGCCCCGACTGTGTTCCCATGGCAACGTCGTGGCATCGAAACCGTTGCCTGTCCGTGGCGCAACTAGGGTGTCCCGCATGGCAGGAGCCTCGACCCCGGCGATCCGCACCCTGGCCGAAGCCGGTGTCGCCCACCACGTACACACCTACTCCCACGATCCGCGCGCCGACTCCTACGGCACCGAGGCGGTCGACGCGCTCGCCGGACAACTCGGCCTCGACGCCGCGCAGATCTTCAAGACGCTGGTGCTCGAGCTGTCCACCGGAACGTTGGCAGTCGCGGTGCTTCCGGTGCCGAATACGTTGTCGCTCAAGGCAGCTGCCGCGGCGCTCGGCGCACCGAAGGCGGCGATGGCCGACAAGGCAAAGGCCGAACGGGTCACCGGTTATGTGCTCGGCGGCATCTCACCACTCGGGCAACGCAAGCTGCTGCCGACGGTGGTGGACGCCTCGGCGCTCACCTGGGATCGGATGCTGTGCAGCGCGGGGCGGCGGGGTCTGGAGATCGAGGTGGCACCTGCGGATTTGGTTCGGCTGACCAATGCGGTCACCGCGCCGGTTACATCGGTATGAGCGCGGATTCCGGGCAAGCTGTGCGTTACTTGACGGACCCAGATTCGTCCGACCCGAGGATGTGATGCGAAATGTCTGTGCGCACCATGATCGTCTCCCTGTTCGGCGCGCTGGTCCTAGCCCTGGGTTCGGTGGCGCTACACGCTCCTACGGCCGCCGGCGCTCCGGACCGTCCCTCGGTGACACAGATCGGCGACTTCCCGTTCGACGGGCAGGGCATCGACGACGCACCGAGCAAAGAGGGCACTCCGAAAAAGGATGAAAGAGCCGAGAAGGCCGAGAAGCTCGGCGGTGGTGTCACCAGCAAGGTCATCGACCTGATCACCGGTGTCATCAAGTGCGGGCTGAACATCGTGACGCCCAGCGTCAAGTGTCAGCTCTGAACAACCGCCGGCGCAGCTGAACACCGACAGGCCGGGCGATCACAACAGGCTGATCTGCCCGGCCTGCTCCGTGTCCGCCGCCGCCCCGCCGGCTACCCGGGCCAGTAGTTCCGGACCGTTGTTGCGCACGCTGTTGACCAGATCCGGCACCGGGCGCGCCACGATCTCCGACACCGCATCGGCACTCGGCGTCTCCAGCAACGTGGCAGGCGCGGGATGGTCCGGATCCAGCCAGGCGTCCCAATGCTCCCTCGGCATCGGCAGCGGCATCCGATCGTGGATGCGCGTCAGATCGCCGACCGCGTCGGTGGTCAGAATCGTGCACGACAACAGCGGCTGCCCCTCCGGCTGCGAGCGATCGCGCCACACCGACCACAGACCCGCCATATACAGCCGGGAACCGTCCGCGGCCGACATGTAGAACGGATGCTTGGCCACCTTGCCCTTGGCCCCGCCGAGCGCATCAGGCTCGACGACCCATTCGTACCAACCGTCCATCGGGACCAGGCAGCGCCGGTACTTCACGGCATCGCGGAACGATGCGGTGGTGACCGCCTTGTCGGCGCGGGCATTGAACAGCGGTTTGCCCTTGACCGGCACCCCCGGCTCGGCGGCCTTGGTCCACACCGGAACAAGGCCCCAGCGCATCCGCCGGATCCGCAGCCGCGGATCGTCGTCCTTGTTTCCGTGCTCATGGCGCTCGACCACGGTCAGCACCTGAGTCGTCGGCGCGACGTTGTAGTTGGTGAAGCCGCTGGTCCGCGCGTCGGTTCCGGCATCGGTCTCATCGATGGCATCCAGCTCGACGGCAAGCCGGCCGGGATCGGTGGTCGTCGCATATCTTCCACACATAGCTCGATACTCCCACCGAGGGCCGACAGAGTCGGGAACAATTGATAGGTAGTTGGTGACCTCGTGAGAGTTCTGACATAGCATTCTCTCAAGGAATGGGTGGTAACTTATGCCGCCCGTTCCGGCACGCGCACCCCACCGCCACGCCCGGCCGCCGTTACCGGCAAGAGGAGAAACCCACCGTGACCACCATCGAGACCACCCCGGCCGCGCCCGACACGGCGCTGACGTCGGTCGACCCTGCCACGGGCGAGGTCATCGCCACGCACACCGTCGCCGACGAAGACGCGGTGCATGCGGCCGTGGCCAAGGCCCGCACCGCCGCCGCGACCTGGGGCGCGCTGAGCTTCGACGAGCGCCGCAAGCATCTGCTGCGCTGGTCGACCCAGCTGGTCACGAGCTCCGACGAATTCTGCGCGCTGATTCACAAGGAAAACGGCAAGCCACTCGACGACGCCTTCCTGGAATTGATGCTCGCCCTCGAGCACATCGCGTGGGCCGCGAAGAACGCCAAGAAGATCCTCTCACCCAAGAAGATCTCTCCCGGCATGCTGATGTCGAACTTCTCCGCCCGCCTCGAGCAGCGTCCGCTCGGCGTCGTCGGCGTGATCGGCCCGTGGAACTACCCGGTCTACACCCCGAACGGCTCCATCGCCTACGCGCTCGCCGCGGGCAACACGGTGGTGTTCAAGCCGAGCGAATTCTCTACCAGCATCGGTAATTTCCTCTCCGAGGCCTTCAAGAAGGCCAACCCGGAACTGCCGGAGGGCGTCTTCGAGACCGTCAACGGTTTCGGCGCCACCGGTGCCGCGCTGGTCAAGTCGGGCGTGGACAAGCTCGCGTTCACCGGTTCCACCGCCACCGGCAAGCGGATCATGGCCGCCGCCGCAGACACCCTGACCCCGGTGCTGCTGGAATGTGGCGGTAAGGACGCGGTGATCGTCGCGGCTGACGCCGACGTCGAGGCCGCCGCCGACGCGGTCGCCTGGGGCGCCACCGCCAACAGCGGCCAGACCTGCGCCGGTGTGGAGCGGGTGTACGTGGATCGTTCGGTACGCGATGCGTTCGTCGCCGAGGTGAAGCGCATTCTGACCGACGTCAAGCCCGGATCCGGTGCCGAAGCCGCCTACGGCCCGATGACCATGCCGAGCCAGGTCGACATTGTGCGCCGCCATATCGAGGACGCGCTGAAGAACGGCGGCACCGCGGTGCTCGGCGGGCCGGAATCGGTCAAGGCGCCGTTCATCGAGCCGGTCGTGCTCGTCGATGTGGACGAGAACTCCGAGGCGGTGTGCGAGGAGACCTTCGGCCCGACCATCACCATCCGCACCGTGGACGGCGTGGACGAGGCGGTCGAACTGGCCAACAAGTCCAAGTACGGCCTGTCCTCGGCGGTGTACTCGAAGAAGAACGGCCTGGAGATCGCGCGCAGGCTGCGCGTCGGCGCCACCTCCGTCAACTCCGTGCTCGCCTTCGCCGCCATCGCCGGCCTACCCTTCGGCGGCGTCGGCGATTCCGGCATCGGCCGCATCCACGGCGAGCCAGGTCTGCGCGAATTCTCCCGCCCGCACTCGATCGCGGTGCAGCGCTTCGCCATCCCCGGCATGGCGCTGCTGAGCTACTCGCGCACCGACTCCACGATGAAACTGCTGCGCAAGGTAGTGCCCTTCCTGCACGGCCGCCACAAGTAAGTCGAGCACCCGGGTGCGCTGCCCGGGTTTGCCGACAAACCGGTCACCGACTGGCAAGCCTCGCGAGCACTCCGTCAGCGGCAATGCCGCTGTTCGGTCGTCGAGAGCGATGCCAGGACCTCCGACATCGCTTCTGGTCCAGGAAGCTATGCCGTCCGGTGGTTTACCCGGGGCAGTGCTGGGCGGGTCGGGTGCCGTACCCGACGCGCCCAGCACTGCCCGGTAAACCACCGGACGGCACAACCTCCCAGGACGGCTATCCGACACGCCCATTGCTACCGATCCACGCGAAGGCACGGCCAATTCGGCACAGCCGAGTGCCCGAAGCCCAAGCACCGAACGCACTGGTCTCGACTGTTCGGACGCGAGCCAAGGGAGCCGCGAACACGCAGGCCCGCGGGCGTTGCAAATACAACACAGCACCGCCCGCGTGTCCATCGGCGCTATGCGGGAAGATGGACAGGTGAGTTTCTGGCCAGCGCCCTATGTCGATGTCCCCGTGCACGCGACCGTGACCCTGCCCGGATCTAAATCCATTACCAACCGGGCGTTGATTCTGGCCGCCTTGGCCGATGGCCCTTCGACGATCTCCGGCGCGCTGCGCAGCCGTGACACCAATCTGATGATCGGTGCACTGCGGGCAATGGGCACAGGCATCGAGGGTGACGGCGACACGCTGTCCGTCACGCCCGCTCCGCTGGGCGGCGGCACTGTCGACTGTGGACTGGCAGGCACCGTGATGCGGTTCCTGCCGCCGGTGGCGGCGCTGGCGAGCGGCGATGTGGCGTTCGACGGCGATGAGCAGGCTCGGGCTCGCCCACTCGGCACCATCCTGGACGCACTGCGCAGGCTCGGTGCAGATATCGACGGAAACGCAATGCCGTTCACCGTGCACGGCAAGGGTGCGCTGCGCGGCGGCAAGGTCACCATCGATGCTTCAGGGTCCTCGCAGTTCGTGTCGGGACTGCTGCTGTCGGCGGCCCGATTCGACCAGGGTGTGATCGTGCACCACGACGGCAAAGCACTGCCGTCGATGCCGCATATCGAGATGACCGTGGAGATGCTGCGGCGGGCCGATGTCGCCGTCGATGCTCCCGCGGACAGCCGCAAGGCGCAGACGTGGACCGTGACACCGGGACCGATCCGCGCGGTGGATTGGGATATCGAGCCCGACCTGTCCAATGCCACGCCATTCCTGGCGGCCGCCGCGATCACCGGCGGCGAGGTCCGTATTCCGCACTGGCCGCGGATCACCACCCAACCCGGCGATGTGATCCGGGAAATCCTGGTGCGCATGGGCGCCGAGACGAGCCGCTTCGATGGCGTCCTCACCGTGCGCGGCCCGGAGCGCCTGGCAGGCATCGATATCGACCTGCACGACGTCGGTGAGCTGACCCCCACCGTGGCCGCGCTTGCCGCACTGGCGGATTCGCCGTCCTGGCTGCGCGGCATCGCGCATCTGCGCGGCCATGAGACCGACCGACTCGCGGCGCTGTCCACCGAGATCAATCGACTCGGCGGCAACGTCACCGAGACCGAGGATGGGCTGGAAATCACCCCGGCACCGCTGCACGGCGGTGTCTGGCACTCCTACGCCGACCACCGAATGGCAACGGCGGGGGCAATTCTCGGCCTGCGGGTGCCCGGCATCGAGATCGAGGACATCGGCACAACGGCCAAGACGCTGCCCGGGTTCGTGTCGCTGTGGGAGCAGATGCTCGATCCGACGTTCTCCGATCAAGGAGCGACGCGCTGAGGCGTCGCGAGTACGACGAATCCGACGTCCGGGTACGCCCGGGTCGGAGTTCGCGGCCTCGGACGAAAACCCGTCCGCAGCACAATGACGCGGAATCCGCGATGGTGGTCGCGGTAGACCGCGGGCGTTGGGGTTGTGTGCTCGACGGTGATCCGAACCGGCCGATCGTCGCCATGCGCGCCCGCGAACTCGGCCGCACGCCGATCGTGGTCGGCGACCTGGTCGACGTGGTCGGCGACCTGTCCGGCAAGGCGGACACCCTCGCCAGGATCGTCCGCGTCTCCGAACGCCGAACGGTGCTGCGCCGCACCGCCGATGACACCGATCCCTTCGAACGTATCGTGGTCGGCAACGCCGAACAGTTGTTCATCGTGGTCGCGCTCGCCGACCCGCCGCCGCGCACCGGTTTCGTCGAGCGCGCCATGGTCGCCGCGTATGCCGGTGGGCTGCAACCGATTCTGTGCCTGACCAAACACGACCTCGACGCCGAATCCGAATTCGCTTCCCTCTTCGACGGTCTCGACCTCACTATCGTCTACGGCGGCATCGACGATTCGCTGGAGCCGGTGAACGCGCTGCTCGACGGCCGCCTCACCGCACTCATCGGCCACTCCGGCGTCGGCAAGTCGACACTGGTGAATCGTCTTGTCCCGGACGCGTATCGCGCCGTCGGCGTCGTCTCCGGCGTCGGCAAGGGACGCCACACCTCGACTCAATCTGTCGCACTCCCCCTGCCCGCGGGCGGCTGGGTGATCGACACCCCCGGCATCCGCTCCTTCGGCCTGGCGCACATCGGCCCCGACGACGTGGTCGCCGCCTTCAGCGACCTCGCCGCCGCCATCGAGGACTGCCCGCGCGGCTGCACCCACCTCGGTCCGCCGACCGACCCGGAATGCGCCCTGGACAAACTCCCGGGCAAGGAGCGCCGAGTGGCCGCGATCCGCCTCCTGCTCACGGCACTGAACTCCAACGAATCCTGGAAAATCGACCGCGGCGACTAGTGCCCGTCGGGCTGCCCCGGCGCGAACGGCCACTCCTCGAACCATGTGCAGCGACCTGCCGAGTCGAACCGCAGCACCCACAGATCGCGCCACCGAGACGGCTGATCCCGGGCGTACTCGACCGCGACCCGTACGACCGCGGTGGCTGCGTCTACCGCGACGATCTCCGACCGCATGGTGAACGCCTCGTCGGGTCCGTCCCGCCCTGCCTCCCAAAACATCTCCAGCGCAGCCAAACCGATCAACGGCTCAGCCCACGGCGACATCCGATATCCGACGTCGGCGGCGAACAGATCGCCCAACGCCTGCGTCCCCGGCGCCCGCCATGCCCGTTCGTATCCAGCGACCCATTCCTCGACAGCGCTGCGGTCCATGTCTCGAACCTAGCGGCGCTCTCACGAGTTGTTCACCAGCAGCGTGTGTGGCGATTCGGCCAGCAGCGCCGCGGCGGACAACAGTCCTGCTGGAGAGGCCAGGTCCGCGACCAGGTAGCCGTGTCCGGGGCCGAGTTCGGCCATCAACTCGACAAGTGAGTTCTCGTGGCGTGCGACAGCGGTCACCGAGTAGCCCGCCTCCGCCAGGGAGGTCGCAAACGCTCGCCCGATACCTGCGCTCGCACCGGTCACCAGTGCCTTCACCGCTCCCGCCGCCGGGCTGGTCGTCCTCGTAGCGGTTGTCATGGCGGGTCCCTCATGGTCACCTGTGTCAACACCACGGATGCCGTGTGCGACAACAAAGGCGCCCATGGACCGATGTCCATGGGCGCCTTCGTAATTCGGTTCAGTGCAGGGCTACACCCTCAGTGGCGGCGACGCGTCTTCGGGGCTCGCTTCGGCTTGGCCTGGCCGCGGGCCGCCTCGCGGCGTTCCCGGCGGGTGGTGCCGTCGCCGTACTCCTCGGCGTCGTTGTGCACCTCGGCGTGACCGCCCTCGTCCGGGCCCGAGTAGTGGAAGCCGCGGGAACCGGAGTCAGCGATTCCCTTGGCGCGCAGCGCGGCCGGTGCACCGTTGGCGACCGGGGCGGCCTCCTGGGTGGGCAGCGGGCGTGGCGCCGACATGGCGCCGACCGGCGAGCGCAGGCCCGCGTCGACCGAAACGCCCTCGGGCTGCGGCTGCTGGACCTCGACCTGCAGGTTGAACAGGAAGCCGACCGACTCCTCCTTCAGGCCCTCCAGCATCGCGGCGAACATGTCGAAGCCCTCGCGCTGGTATTCGACAAGCGGGTCGCGCTGCGCCATCGCGCGCAGGCCGATGCCCTCCTTGAGGTAGTCCATCTCGTAGAGGTGCTCGCGCCACTTGCGGTCGAGCACCGAAAGCAGCACCTGGCGTTCGAGATTGCGCATGCTACCTGCGCCGGCGAGACCATCGATCTCTTCCTCGCGCTTCTCGTACGCGTCATGCGCATCATCGAGCAGCGCCTCGGACAGCTCCTCCTTGGACAGGTCACCGGCCTCGCCGACCGAGGTCTCCCCGGTCAGATCCTTGTAGTCGATGTTCACCGGATACAGCGTCTTCAACGCCGTCCACAGCTTGTCCAGATCCCAGTCCTCCACGTAGCCCTCGGCGGTAGCGCCGTCGACATACGCGGTGATCACGTCGGCGATCATGCTCTGGACCTGGCCCTCCATGTCCTCGCCGCGCAGGATCCGGTTGCGCTCGCCGTAGATGACGGTGCGCTGCTGGTTCATCACCTCGTCGTACTTGAGCACGTTCTTGCGGATCTCGAAGTTCTGCTGCTCGACCTGCGTCTGCGCGCTCTTGATGGCCTTGGAGACCATCTTCGCCTCGATCGGCACATCGTCGGGCAGGTTCAGCCGGGTCATGATCGCTTCCAGCGCCGCGCCGTTGAAGCGGCGCATCAGCTCGTCACCGAGCGAAAGGTAGAACCGGGACTCGCCCGGGTCGCCCTGACGGCCGGAACGACCGCGCAGCTGGTTGTCGATACGGCGCGATTCGTGCCGCTCGGTGCCGAGCACGTACAGGCCGCCCGCATCGCGCACCGCATCGGCGTCCTCGGAGGTTGTCTCCTTGACGCGCTCCAGCGTCGGCAGCCACGCGGCCTGGTACTCATCCGGCGTCTCGACCGGATCCAGACCTTCCTTGCGCAGAATGATGTCGGTGATGATGTCCGGGTTGCCACCGAGCACGACGTCGGTACCACGACCGGCCATGTTGGTCGCCACGGTCACCGCGCCTGGCCGACCGGCCTCGGCGATGATCTCGGCTTCCTTCTCGTGGAACTTCGCGTTCAGCACGTTGTGCGGGATACCGCGCTTGGTGAACTGCTTGGACAGGTACTCCGAGCGCTCGACGCTGGTGGTACCGATCAGCACCGGCTGGCCCTTTTCGTGCCGCTCGGTGACGTCGTCGACGACGGCGGCGAACTTGGCCTCTTCGGTCTTGTAGATGAGGTCCGACTGGTCCGCGCGGATCATCGGCCTGTTCGTCGGGATCGGGACCACGCCGAGTGCGTAGATCGAGTGCAGCTCGGCCGCCTCGGTTTCCGCGGTACCGGTCATGCCCGAGAGCTTGTCGTAGAGCCGGAAGTAGTTCTGCAGCGTGATCGTGGCCAGGGTCTGGTTCTCCGGCTGGATCTCGACGCCTTCCTTGGCCTCGATCGCCTGATGCATGCCCTCGTTGTAGCGGCGGCCGACCAGGATGCGACCGGTGAACTCGTCGACGATGATCACCTCGCCGTCGCGGACGATGTAGTCCTTGTCGCGCGAGTACAGCTCCTTGGCCTTGATGGCGTTGTTCAGGTAGCTGACCAGCGGCGAGTTGGCGGCCTCGTAAAGGTTGTCGATGCCGAGCTGATCCTCGACGAATTCGACGCCGGCCTCGTGCACGCCGATAGTGCGCTTCTTGATGTCGACCTCGTAGTGCAGGTCCTTCTTCAGCAGCGGCGCGATCCTGGCGAACTCGGCGTACCACTTGCTGGAGGCGTCCGCAGGACCCGAGATGATCAGCGGGGTGCGTGCCTCGTCGATGAGGATGGAGTCGACCTCGTCGACGACGGCGAAGTTGTGCCCGCGCTGCACCAGATCATCGAGCGAGTGCGTCATGTTGTCGCGCAGGTAGTCGAAGCCGAACTCGTTGTTGGTGCCGTAGGTGATGTCGGCGTTGTAGGCCGTGCGCCGCTGCGCGGGCGTCATTCCGGACAGGATCACCCCGACCTCGAGGCCGAGGAAGCGGTGCACACGACCCATCCACTCGGAGTCGCGTTTGGCGAGGTAGTCGTTGGTGGTGACGATGTGCACACCCTCGCCGCCGATCGCATTGAGATAGGCGGGCAGCACCGAGGTGAGCGTCTTGCCCTCACCGGTCTTCATCTCGGAGATATTGCCGAGGTGCAGCGAGGCGCCACCCATGATCTGCACCTTGTAGTGCTTCTGGTTCAGCACCCGCCAGGACGCCTCGCGGGCGACCGCGAACGCCTCGAGCAGCAGGTCGTCCAGCGACTCGCCGTCGGCGTAGCGTTCCTTGAACTCGTCGGTCTTGGCCTGCAACTCGGCGTCGGTGAGCAGCTCGATCTCCGGACCGAGCGCGAGGACCTCGTCCGCGAGATGGGCCAGACGCTTGACCGTGCGTCCCTCACCAATCCGTAGCAACCTCGTCAGTGTCAGCGCAGGCACGGGTCTCGTCAGTCCTCTGGTCGGTGTGTCATCGTGTTGTCGGCCGCCGCCCGCGTCAGGCCCGCGTGCGGAGCCCTGCCGGGCCGGTGCGCACGAGCCCGTCGGGTATGACGGAATCCGCAGCACGCTTCATGGTAATGCGGCACCCATGGTAAGCGTCGACGAGCAGCGTTGTGCTGACTCACCCCGGCCCCGCCATGTGGTCTCGCCCGTTGCTCCTCACCGTACCCGCCGCGCGGCACGCACCCCAGGCACGGTCGGGTATTGCAGCTGGTCGAACGCGCGCGTACCCGCGGACGCGCCGAAGTGCGACCGAGGCGAACTTTCAGCGAATCGAACTGCTGCGAAACCTGTTCTACCTTCGGTGTCGTACGATGTTATTCGTCTATCGTCCTTGCGCGCCGATCTGCTCCGGTCCTGGTCAGCCCGCTAGGAGACGGCATGCGATGAGGACAGGGCAGCGCGGCTCATGTGGAGCAGGCGAAAGTGACGATCGTCCACTGTGCACAACACTTCCCCCTGTGATCGAATCGAGTTCCCCGAGCTCGGATCGGCGAAGCTTTCCACGGAACCCGGCAGGGGTAAAGGGGTGTGCCGGTTTCGCTGGATATGCCACAGGGGACGAGACGAACCGTTGTGGGCGACAACAATTGGGCGTCGACAAGGCATCGGAAGGAGCATCGGGCAGCGTGATCACGAGATTGACGCCGCAGGACGCGTCGTTCTATCAGCTCGAGTCGAGTAGCAATCCGATCCATATCGGCTCTCTCGCGATCGTCCGAAGTACCGACCCCGGGCGCATATCCGGGGAACCCGCACTCGACTACGACCGACTGGTCGATCTCGTCGAGGCCAGGCTCTCGCTGGTGCCGCGCTATCGCCGCAAGGTCCGCGAGATCCCGTTCGCGCTCGGTCGGCCGGTCTGGGTGGAGGACAGCGCCTTCGACATCACCTACCACATTCGGCGTTCGGCGCTGCCCGCTCCAGGAACCGACGAGCAACTGCACGACCTGGTAGCGCGGCTGGCCTCGCGGCCGCTGGACCAGAGCAGGCCGCTGTGGGAGATGTACCTGATCGAAGGTCTGGCCGACGGCCGGTCGGCGATTTTCACCAAGACGCATTCTGCGCTGGTCGACGGGGAAACCGCGCTCGAGATCGGGCACGTCATCCTCGACAGCAGCGCGTCACCGCGCGCCTTCGCCGACGATGCCTGGCACGCGCCGCGTGAACCCAACGAGATGGAGCTTTTCGTCGGGGCGCTGACCCACTTGGCGGCGCAGCCCCGCGAAGCGCTGGAGGTGGTCCGCGACGCGAGCGCGGGCGCCTTCGCGGTGATCGGCACCGCGGGCAAGGCGGTGGACTCGGTGGTGTCGGCGGTGCGCGCGGCAACCACAGGGGCGCCGGACAGTCCGCTGAACGCCAAGACCTCCCGCAACCGGCGCTTCGATGTCGTCCAGACGGATCTGGAGGACTACCGCAAGATCCGCACGCGCTTCGAATGCTCGACCAACGACGCGATCCTCGCGGTGGTCACCGGCGCACTGCGCAACTGGCTGCTCTCCCGCGGCGAGGCGCTCACCGAATCGACGGTGCTGCGCGCGGTGGTGCCGATGTCGGTCTATGTCGAGGGCGTTGACGGCGATCAATTGCAGCCTGCCAGCGAGGTGTCCTCATTCCTCATCGATCTGCCGGTCGGCGAACCGAATCCGGTGATGCGGCTGTCGCACATCGCGCACGCGACCGAGGCAAACAGCAAGCATCGGCGCGGCGTACGGGCGCGCACCCTGGTGCACCTGGCCGGGTTCGCTCCGGCCAGCCTGCATGCGATGAGTGTGCGGGCGGCGAGTACGTTCGCAGAGCACACGTTCAATCTGGTGATCACCAACGCGCCGGGTCCGCAGACGCCGATGTTCATCGGTGGCGCGCGGATGCTGGAGATGTATCCGGTGTCGCCGCTGCTACGCAACCAGGCCTCGAGTATCGGGATCACGTCCTACGACGGGCGCGTCTTCTACGGGCTCAATGCCGACCGCGACGCGATGGCCGACATCGGCGTGCTTGCCGCGTCGGTGCACGAGTCCATGGAGGAGATGCTCGGTGCCTGTATCTGATCAGAACAAGCTGCGGGTCTACATCCCGGCGACGGTGCCGATGCTGCGCGAACTGGTGGCGAACCGGGAATTGCGCGCGGTCAGCGACACCGCCTTCGCGGTCACCCCGACCTTGCGCGAGGCTTACGCCTCCGGCGACGACGACGAACTGGCCGAGGTCGCGATGGGCGAGGCCGCCCGGGCCTCGCTGCGGCTGCTCGCCACCGAACGCGAGGAGTTCGCCGAATCGGCAGACCCAGAGCCCGCTGACGGAGCCGACGACGAGCCGGCGGCCACGCACAGCCATAGCCCGGTGTACCGGCGCGCGGTGATCGCCGCCGACGTGACCGGCGCGAAGCTCCGCTCCGACCTCGACGACGCCGTGGTGCGGTTGACAGGCCCGATCACCTACGACCAGATCGCTTCCGTGCACCTCGACCTCGCCGAGGCCGAGCCCGAGGTGGCGAAGGCCGTCGATGTGGTCGACGCCGCCGATCTCGGCGACACCGATGCCGAGTTCGTACTCGGCGACGCCGAAGACCACCAGCTCGCCTGGTACGCCGCGCAGGAACTCCCCTTCCTACTCGATTTGCTGTGAGCGACAGCCTCGCGCAAGGCAAGCGCCGGTAGATCGCATATCTGAACCTGCGACCCCCTCACAAACCTACGATGCCGTAACCTGACTGCGAGGTGGCCGTGTCAGCGGGCGCTACGACAGGGAGACGAACGGCAGCGATGGTCTTGAAAAAAGGGGGATTCTCGGTGCGGGGTGTTCGGGAGTGGCTGGAAGCACCTGCCGCCGATGTCGCCGAGCGCGGCGGGCGGCTGAATGTGCTGCGCGGCGCGGTCGCCCGGGTCACCACCCCACTGCTGCCGGATGACTACCTGCATCTGGCCAACCCACTGTGGTCGGCACGCGAGCTGCGCGGGCGAATCGTCGAGGTACGCAAGGAAACCGGCGACTCGGCAACCCTGGTCATCAAGCCGGGCTGGGGCTTCGACTGGAAGTACGAGCCCGGTCAATACATCGGCATCGGCATTCTGATCGATGGCCGCTGGCATTGGCGGTCGTACTCGCTGACCTGCCCGCCGAACTGGACCGACCCGGAGCACGGCGGCAAGCGGCTGATCTCCATCGCGGTCAAGGCCATGCCGGAGGGATTCCTCTCCAGCCACCTGGTCAGCGGCGTCGCCGCGGGCACCATCGTGCGACTCGCGGCGCCACAGGGCGGATTCGTACTGCCCTTCCCGCCGCCGGAGAAGGTGCTTTTCCTCACCGCGGGCAGCGGCATCACCCCGGTCATGTCGATGCTGCGGGCGATGGACCGCCGCGACCTGGTGACCGACGTCGTGCACGTGCATTCCGCACGAACCGACGACGACGTGATGTTCGGCGCCGAACTGCGCGACCTGCACGACCGGCACCCGAGCTTCTCCTCGCATCTGCAGCTCACCAGCGAGCAGGGCAAGTTCTCGCTCGCGCGGCTCGACGAGCACTTCCCCGATTGGCGCGAGCGGCAGACCTGGGCCTGCGGCCCGGCGGCGATGCTCGACGAGATCGAGCACCACTGGCGCGACGCGGGCATCACCGACCGACTGCACGTGGAGCGGTTCGAGATCGAGCGCTCCGCCGTCGGCGAGGGCGGCACCGTCACCTTCGGGAAGACCGGGCGCAGCGCGGAGGTGGACGGCGCGACCAGCCTCCTGGAGGCGGGCGAGTCGGCCGGGGTACAGATGCCGTTCGGCTGCCGGATGGGTATCTGTCAAACCTGCGTGGTGACCATAACTTCCGGGCACACGCGCGATCTGCGCAACGGCGACGAGCGCCGCGAGGGCGACAAGGTGCAGACCTGCATCTCGGCCGCGGCGGGCGACTGCACACTCGACGTGTGACAACGGGCACCGCGAGCGCACCCTTGCCGGAGTCGCCGCCAGGTACCCTCGAGGTAATTCCAGCAGCGAAAGGACCCCGGTGGCCATCACCGATATCAAGACGTTCGCCCATCTCACGGCAGCGGACATCGAAACACTGGGGCAGGAGCTCGATTCGATCCGGCGCTCGGTAGAGCTGTCCCGCGGCGAACGTGACGCGAAGTACATCCGTCGCACCATTGCCGCGCAGCGGGCACTCGAAGTGGCAGGGCGCGCAATGCTCTTCGGCAGCCGCAAGCGCTGGGCCTGGCTCGGCGGCACCGCGCTGCTTTCGGTCGCGAAGATCATCGAGAACATGGAGCTCGCACACAACATCAGCCACGGGCAGTGGGACTGGATGAACGACCCGGAGATCCACTCCAGCACCTGGGAATGGGATCAAACCGGGCCCTCGTCGCAATGGCGGCGGGCGCACAACTACTCCCATCACACCTACACCAACGTGCTCGGCAAGGACGAGGATCTCGGCTTCGGCATCTTGCGGATGACCCGTGACGAGGAGTGGCGGCCGATCCACCTGGTCCAGCCGTTCGCGAACGTGCTGCTCGCCGCGACGTTCGAGTGGGGCATCGCCCTGCACGACTGGGACATCGAGAAGGAACTGTCCGGCACGCCCAAGGAGCTGATGTCGGAGCCGAACAAGGAGTTCGCCCGCAAGATCACCCGCCAGGTGGCCAAGGACTTCGTGTTCTATCCCGCGCTGACCGGCCCGGCGTGGAAGAGCACGCTGAAGGCGAACGCGACGGCCAACTTCGTGCGCAACCTGTGGGCCTACGCGGTGATCTTCTGCGGCCACTTCCCCGACGGCGCCGAGAAATTCACCGTCGAGCAGCTAGAGGGCGAGACCAGCGGCGAATGGTATCTGCGGCAGATGCTGGGCAGCGCCAACTTCAAGGCCGGACCGGCGATGGCGTTCATGAGCGGCAACCTCTGCTACCAGATCGAGCACCACCTGTTCCCCGACCTGCCGAGCAATCGGTATTCAGAGGTCGCGGTGCGGGTGCGCGAGCTGTGCGACAAGTACGACTTGCCTTACACCACAGGCTCGCTCGGCAAGCAGTACCTGCTCGCCTTCCGGACCATTCACAAGCTCGCGCTGCCGGATCGGTTCCTGCGGCGCACCGCCGACGACGCCCCGGAGACCTCCTCCGAGCGCAAGTTCGCGGGTATCACCCTGCCCTCGCTGCCCAATACGGACCGATGGTCGGAGACTACGGAGCGGTGGTCGGAGACGTGGGCGGAGACCCACATCCTGCCGGTGGATCCGGCGACCGGCCGCAGGTACGGACTACGCTCCGCCATGCGCGAGGCCAAGGTCGTGCTCAAGGAGAAGGCTCGGCACGAGAAGGAAGTGCTGCGCGAGGCCAAGCAGGCGCTGCAGGAAAAAGCCCGTCAGGAACAGGCGACGCTGCGCCGGAAAGCCGTGCGTGAGCGGGCGTTACGCCGGATCCGACGCACGCGGTGACATAGCAGTCCCCGGTCGCGTTCGCAATGGGGGATTTGCCACATTTCGAGGCTCATCCGCGTAACCTACGGTCTCGTAACTTACGGTACTGTAACCGCCATGGCGATCTCGGATGTCAAGGAATACGCGCATCTCACCGAAGCCGACGTGGAAGCGCTCGGCGCGGAGTTCGACGCGATCCGCCGCGATATCGAAGCTTCGCGCGGCGTGCGCGACGCACAGTACATCCGTAACGTCATCCGATTGCAGCGCGCACTCGAAATCAGTGGTCGCGCCGTGCTTTTCGCCAGCTTCCTACCACCGGCCTGGCTGGCGGGCGTGGCACTGCTCGGCACCGCCAAGATCATCGAGAACATGGAGATCGGGCACAACGTCATGCACGGCCAGTGGGACTGGATGAACGATCCCGAGGTCCACTCCAGCTCCTGGGAGTGGGACAACACGGGCCCGTCCAAGCACTGGAAGCAGACGCACAACTACCTGCACCACAAGTACACCAACGTGCTCGGCATGGACGACGACATCGGCTACGGGCTGCTGCGCGTCACCCGCGACCAGCGCTGGAAGCCGTTCAATATCGGCAACCCCGCCTACAACCTGCTGCTGCAGCTGTTCTTCGAATACGGCGTCGCGGTCCAGCATCTCGAGCTCGGCAAGGTGGGACGGTACAAGGAGGGCTCACCCGAACGGGCGGAGTTCGAGGTCAAGCGCCGCGAGGTGTTGCTGAAGATCGGCAAGCAGGCCGGCAAGGACTACCTGCTGTTCCCGCTGCTGACCGGGCCCGCGTTCCTCTCGACGCTGACCGCGAATATCGCCGCCAATATGGTTCGCAACGTCTGGACCAACGCGGTGATCTTCTGCGGGCACTTCCCCGACGGCGCCGAGAAGTTCACCAAGGCCGACATCGATGGCGAATCCAAGGGCCAGTGGTACCTGCGCCAGATGCTGGGTAGCGCCAACATCTCCGGCAGCCCGCTCATGCATTTCATGACCGGCAACCTGAGCCACCAGATCGAACACCACCTGTTCCCGGATCTGCCGAGCAACCGGTATGCCGACATCGCGGTAAAGGTGCGCGCCCTGGCCGAGAAGTACGACCTGCCCTACACCACCGGCTCGCTGCCGGTGCAGTACTTCAAGGCTTGGCGGACGATCGCGAAGCTGGCACTGCCGAACAAGTACCTGCGCGCGACCGCCGACGATGCCCCGGAGACCGCTTCGGAGCGCAAGTTCGGCGGCGACGCCTATCCGACGATCGACCCGATCACCGGCAAGCGCCGCGGCCTGCGCACCGCTCTCACCGCGAGCCGCAAGAAGTTCACGCGCCGCGTAGCGCCGATCGGCTGAGCGCGGCACGCCCCATGGGCGTACCCCCTGGCGCCGACGATATCCGCACGTGATTTCGTACGCACATGGATAACTCGCCGGGTACGTCCAGAACCGAGCCAGGATTTCAACCGCCCGCCAGCAATGAAAGCCTCGCGGCACCTACTGGTGCGCTGGATACCAGGAGAAGCGGGCGAGTTCTGAGCGTGTACGAGGCGATCCGGTTGCGGCGCGATGTGCGCGCGGAGTTCACCGGAGAAATCGTGGACGATGCGACGCTGTGGCGGATTCTCGATGCCGCGCATCGGGCACCCAGTGTCGGCAACTCACAGCCGTGGGACTTCGTGGTGGTGCGGGAAGCGGCGACGTTGCGGAAGTTCGCCGACCACGTCGCGGAGAAGCGGATCGAATTCCGGAACGCGCTGCCTCCGGAGCGCGCGACAACCTTCGAACCGATCAAGATCGAAGGCATTACCGAGAGCGGCACCGGCATTGTGGTCACCTACGACCACGGTCGCGGCGGTCCGCAGGTGCTCGGCCGCGCCACCATCCCCGAAACCGGCATCTACTCGGCCGTGCTCGCGATCCAGAACCTCTGGCTCGCGGCAACCGCGGAGTATGTCGGCGTCGGCTGGGTCTCGTTCTACGACGCGGACTTCCTGACCGACCTGGTCGGTCTGCCGGACGGCATCCGCCCGGTGGCCTGGCTCTGTGTCGGACCGGTTCACGAATTCCAGCAAATCCCCGACCTGGAACGCTTCGGCTGGCGCACCGGGCGGCCTTTGTCCGATGCCGTCCACCACGAATCCTTCCGCGTCTGACCAGCACACCCAAAGGATGTGCGGACTATTCCGCTATCCGGAGACTGGGATCAGACCCGTTCGAGGACCGCGGAGGCACCGATGCCGCCGGCGGCGCAGATGCCGAGCAGGGCGGCGTTCTTGCCGGTGCGGGCGAGCTCGTTGGCCATGGTGGTGACCATCCGGGCACCTGTCGCGCCGAATGGGTGGCCGAGCGAGACCGAGCCGCCGTGCACGTTGAGCTTGTCGATGTCGACCTCGCCGACCGCGGTGTCCCGGTCGAGCCGGGTCTTCGCCCACTCGTCACTGTTCAGCGCGGCGAGCACGGCCAGCGTCTGAGCGGCGAAGGCCTCGTGGATATCGACGAAGTCGATATCGCCCAACGACATTCCGGCCTTGTCCAAGGCCCGAGGCATGGAGATGGCGGGGCCGATGAGCACCTGGTCGGCAGGGTCGACGCTCACGTAGCTCCAGGAGCGGAACGCGGCCAGCGGCCGGTAGCCGAGGGCGCGCGCCTTCTCCTCGCTCATCAACAGCACCGCGGCGGCACCGTCGGTGAGCGGGCTGGCATTGCCCGCGGTGACGCTGCCGTCGGCGGCGAACACCGGCTTCAGCTTCGCGAGCCGTGCCACGCTGGTGTCGGCGCGAACCAGTCCGTCACGCGAGATCTCGACGCCCTCGGGCGTGCGCACCCGCAGCACCTCGTCGTCGAAGCGCCCCGAATCGATGGCGGCGGCGGCGCGGTGGTGCGAGCGCGCGGCGAATTCGTCCTGGTCGGCGCGGCTGATGCCGTGGATGCGGGCCATCTTTTCGGCCGACTCCCCCATCACCTCGCCGGTGGTGCGTTCGGCGATCTTCGGCCTGCTCGGCAGCAGGTCGGTGAACGGCGCGAGCTGCGAGATCGCGGACAGGTAGTCCTTGGGCTTCGGCTTACCGAGCGCAAGCGGCGCGGCCGCGTGCACCACCTTCTGCGGCAGTTTCACCTCGGCATTGCTGGTGGAATCACTGCCGCCGGCGATCATGATGTCGTATTCGCCGCGCTCGATCGCGGCCGCCGCCGACGTCACCGCCTGCAGTCCGGACGCGCAGGCCCGCGTCACCGTGTACCCCTCGCACCCGGCGTCGAGCCCTAGATCCAGCGCGATCTCCCGAGCGATATTCGGCGCAACGCTCGGCAGGATCACCCCGCCCCACACCATGGCCTGCACCTGCGCGCCCGGCAGCCCGGTCCGCTCCAGCAAACCCCGCACCGCCGCATCCGCCAACGCGATCGAGTCCATCCGCGTGTAGTCCGTGAACGCCCGCACAAACGGCGTCCGTGCACCGGAAACAATGACAGCACGGCGAGCAACTTTGGTAGCCATGGGTTTTCCCTTCGAGAGCCTCGGCCACCTAACTTACTCCAAGGTAAGTTCTGGCGCCACGGCCCCGGCTCAGCGATCCCCTCCAGTGCCGCTGAGCCGGTTCGTCGCCGGTGAGCCGACCTGTCGCGCGCCGTTGCGCAACAGACCGGGCGCCAGTCCCGGCGAACGCCCCTGCTCGTTCCGGAACTGACCGAAGCCGACACTCAGCAAGGCCGACGTCGTTCACTCGGCGCGAAGGAACAGTAGCAATTTTGTCATGGATTTTTCAAACTTTTTCTATCAAGTTGTCTTTTCGATTAGGCTGGATCTACCATGAGGCCCACTATGCAAAGCCCTTCGGAGCTGTCGCGACAGAAGCGCTTCGGCCGCATCATCAAGGAGCGCCGGGATGAACTCGGCCTGACCCAGATGCAGATCGGTGATCTTGGAGGGCCCTCGGCGCCGACGATCAGGAAGATCGAAGACGGCGACGCGGCGATCAGCACGCACACGCTCAACAAACTCGACGCCCCTTTGCGCTGGCTGCCCGGCAGTGCCGCGCGCACCTACGCAGGCGGCACTCCCGCCGCCAACGACGTCGATGTGTACGCACCGAAATCCGACGAGTCGATCGTGTCCGGGCCCGATTCGATCCGCTTCGAGATCTCGGATCTGACCGGTCTACTCGCGGCGGCAGGTCGACTCAACGACGCCGTCGAGCGCGGCCGGACGACCGAACCCCATGTGGTATCGGCGATCTCGGACCTCAACGCCGTCGTCTCCCGATTGTCGGCGCGCTACGCGACGGCGATGCTCGAACGCAACGGTGGGCCGGGCAGGCATCTGCATCCGCTTGTCGAGATGGCGTTTTCACATCTGCTCGAGGTACCTGCCGAGGCAGACGATCCGACAGAATTCGAAGAGCGCCGTTATCGCCGCTGGCTGGCAGGCCGAACCGAGGATGTGGACACCAGCACGGAGGCCCGGTTTCGAGCCCGCTGGCTGGCAGCAAACAATGGTGCGATACCGATCCGAAACGGCAGGCACTGAGGGGTGATGGACATGACCGACGACGCGGCAGCTCGCGCAAAGCTCGCGCTCAGTCACAAGATCAACCGGCTGTTCACCACCGTGCACCCGCGCTCAGCGCCGGAACGTACAACGTCATCGGTGGCCGAGCATGTCAGCGACCAACTGCGGCGCGAGGTGCGCACGACTGACATCGAGAAAATGCGGCGCGGCGAATTCGACAGCGCGACTGCCGCGGTCGACGTCGCCGTCCTCACCGCGATCGCGCAATGCTTCGGCGTGAGCGCCGACTACCTGACCACAACGGGGCCCGCCGCGGTCGCGATCGACCGAGAGTTGGAGTTGCTCGCCACCATGCGCGACGCCAATGTCGCCAGCATCGCGCTGCGCGGTTCGGACATCGATCCCGCCATGCTCACCGCCATCATCGAGAGCGCGGATCGGCTCGGACCACCGACTCGGTAACATCTTCTCCTACCGGGGCGGGGACCGTTGAGCCGCTGTATGTAGGAGATCGCATCGAATGACCGGTATGGACAACCGATTTCGGGAACTTGCCCAGACCGTTCCGATACCCCGACCCTGGGATCTGCCGACCTACCTGAACGCGGTCGCCGCTCATCGCGGCCGCACGATCACGCTGCTTCCGGTCGACACCGCCATCCTCGCGGGCACCGGCTGCGGTACCGGCAGCGGACTGTGGATCGCCAAGCATGACAGCGACGTGATCGCCTATGGCGCCGACACCACCGAATGGCACGCCGAGCACATCATCGTGCACGAACTCGGGCATATGCTGCTCGGGCACGGGGCGGAATCGTCGCGCACCGAAAAGTCCCCGACACAGACCTACGCCGCGATCGCCGGCCTGCTCCCCTCGATCTCCCCGGAATCCATCGCACACGTCCTCGGTCGCAGCGATTACGAATCCACCCGCGAGCGCGACGCCGAAACCTTCGCCGACCTTGTCATGCTCCAGGCCATGCGCCCCCAACGCCGAGAATCCTTGCTACACAAGACATTCTTCCGCGACAGACGGTGACAACGACCTCGCGCATCGCAATTCTCCGGGCACCCAACTCGTGCGCCGACTACCCGGAGAGGTGGAGCGCGGCAACTACGCGAGCCGGATGAGGCCGTAGTCGAAGGCGTGGCGACGATAGACGACCGACGGTCGGTCGGTCTCTTTGTCTTGGAAGAGGAAGAAGTCGTGGCCGACGAGCTCCATCTCATAGAGGGCATCGTCGACGGACATCGGGGTCGCGGTATGCACCTTGGTGCGGACGATATGGCCGGGACCGGCCGCATAGTCCGTCGCATCCGACTGCTCGGGAGCACGGCGGCTCTCACCCTCGGGGTGGTCGTGCGCCGTGGTGGATCCGTCGGGAACGAAAAGTGAATCGTCGATCAGGTCCGCGGTGGCCTGGGCAACCGACACGGGGGTTTTGTCACCGTAGTGCACCCGGCGCCGATCCTTGGTACGGCGTAGGCGGCTCTCCAGCTTCCCTGTCACCGACTCGAGCGCGGCATAGAAACTGTCCGCGCAGGCTTCCGCCCGGACGACCGGACCCTTGCCACGCGCGGTGATCTCCACCCGCTGACAGCTCTTGCGCTGTCGACGATTACGTTCGTGGAACAGCTCGACGTCGAAGAGGAAGATCGACGGATCGAAGCGTTCGAGTCGGGAGAGTTTCTCCGCGACGTAGATTCGGAAATGATCGGGTACCTCGACGTTGCGACCTTTGACAACGACGTCTGCGCTAGGGGTCCTAGGGCGGTCCGCTGGGGTTTGCTCTGTCTGATCCTTGGCGCCGGAATCCAGCACCAAAGAATCGGCATCTTTCACTGAAGGTCGTGAAGAAGTCGTCACGCGTACCTCCCGGATATGGCCGCACAAACCGATGCGCGTGCGGCGGGATGAGCCGTGCCGATTGACAATCTCTCGGCACATGATGTCCGAGGCGCCACCTCCAAACTGCCGGTTCGGGTGTGTGATCGCGACGGTAGTACGCCAACGGGCGGTCCGCCAGTGTTCACGCAAATTTCCCGGAGTCAAGCCGAACACGTCACCAGCACGGCACGTACCGACACCCCGATCCCGGCAAGCACGCGGACCGATTCGCTGGCTGTCGCGCCGGTTGTCAGCACGTCGTCGACCAGCACTACCTCGGCATTCGCCGGCACCTCCGCCCGGTCGCGACGACCGGGCACCGCGACGATCCGGCCGCACAAATTATGTTGCCGCTCACTTGGTGTCAAGCCCACCGAATCCCGCACTCCCCACCACATCCGTATCAGTGGTACCACCCGGCAATCGGGCAGCCACCTCACGGCGGCGTGCGCCGCGCGCACCACCGGATCCCCACCCCGGCGCCTGGCCGCCGCCGCCCGGCTCGGCGCCGGAATCAGCACCAGCGCCCGATCCTGCGCCCGCAACCGCGCCAGCCCACCCGCGAGCGCCAGCCCGAGCGGCGCCGCGAGATCACGGCGCCCGCGCTCCTTCGCCGCAAGCACCGCGCGCCGACCTGGGCCCGCGTACCGTCCGAGCGCCCAGCACGGCACCCCGGGATCGGTACGCGGCCAGACCCGCACCGGCGGCCCCGCAAGCGCGCCAGCACATTCCGCGCACCAACCCACGCCGACCGCACCGCAACCGGCGCAGGCCTCGGGCAGGATCAGATCCAGCAGCGTCCGCATCGGCACAGTGTGCTTGCGCCCACCGACATACTCCGAAACCCGGTATTGCGGTAGGCGTTCGGTCAGACCTCAGCCCGGCAGCACCGGAACGGCATTCGCGCCGAGCCCGGGCACCTCGCGCCAGTAGGGCTCGCCGCCGCCGGGGTTACTGGTCAACTCCAGCACCGCGCGCAAGTCGGCGACGTACTGGTGTTCCGGTGATGCGCTGACCAGCCGCACCGGCGGGGTCAGATTCTGGCTTGTCTGCGGGAGGGGTTGCGAACCATCCACCGACACGCTGCTGACCGGGTCGACATTGCCTTCACGAGCGATGAGCAAGGTGTCGCCACCGAACCAGTCCACCGACACAGCGGCCGTGCTCAGTCCGACACCCACCGGAAGCGGTGAGGTCAGTGCGTACTTGCCGTTGGGCTGCGGGACGACGACCGCGAGGTAGACCTTGCCATCGGCGATCATCGCGGCGCGCACGCCGGTTCGAGAGATCCGCAGTTCGGTGATCGGCAACCGGAATGTCGGGCTGGGAATCACCGCGGTCAGTGCCGAGATGTCGACATCCTGTACCGAGACGGTTCCGGTGGCCCGGTCGTTGACCGCGCGGATGACCCGTTCGCCGTCGATGACCGCCCAGGCGGCGCTGCCGTCGGCATTCCAGGATGGCCTGCTGATGGTTGTGCCTTCGGCGACCGGGAAGGCATTGCCGCCGTAGCTGCCGACCATCAGGGTGCGTGGCGGTTCGGGTGGCGGCCGCCCGGCATCGGCGACGGCGGCGACGAGTTGGCCGTCCGGCGACAGCGCGACCGACTGCAGATTGTTCACGGCGCCGAAGTAACCGGGCGGGGTGACCATGCCGTCCGCGGTGACCTGCACAAGGGATCCGTTGCGCAGGGCGTGCAATCCGATCTTGTTCTGCGTATGCGCCGCCAAGCTGAGCTGTTCGACGTCGGCGACCGACCAGCCGTTGGCGGCGAATCGCTCGTCCAGCGGTTTGCCGTCGGCCAGCAGCATGTACGGGCCGAGGATGTCGGCGCCCGCGAGGGTGAGAACCACCTGCCCGGCCAGCAGTTCGCGGTCCCGTGGCGACAGGTTGGCGGCGCCCGCGAAGTCGATGCGCACGCCGCCGAGCCCGACACCGACTTCACCGGGATCGCTGCCCGCCTTGGTGACCGGGCCGCGCAGCGCGACAGGCGGCGCCAGCTCGTTGCGCACCACTGTGGCCAGCGCGGGCTGACTGCCCGCGAGGAGCAGGCTCAGCAGCCGCTGGGTCAGTTGATTCTTGGCCACCGAGATCCACCGCAGATCGGGCACAACGGTGCTGCCCGACGGGTCGATGAAGTACAGCACGTAACGCCGGTAGGACTTGGCGAATGCGGATTTGTCCACGATCACGCCGTCCGGCAGCTCGTCGATGCGCCACTCTCCGTCGACCTTGGACATTTCGATCTTGTTTTCCAATGGCCCGTCGTACGCCCGATAGGCGCCGTCCGGCGACAGCTCACCGACCTTGTGCGTCCGGATGACATAGGTCGCCTTGTCGCCCACCCGGGATTCGCGCAGCGTGTCCGTCTTCTCGACGATGGTCGTGCTCGCCGTGTCGTCCCACTGCGCCGACGCCGACGGCGTCATGTACTGCCTGGCGGCGAGGTGTCTGCTGGACGGATCGGCGGTGGCCTGCAGGAAGTCACGCAGCAACAGGTCCGGATCGCGACCGGCGATGGGCGGCGGTGGTCCGTCGTTGGTCGGTTCCCTGTTGATGGTGCCGAGCGCCTGCGGTGCGGAGGATTCCGGCAGGCTCGCGCAGCCGGTGAGTATCAGCAACGTGGCGATGGCGACCGCGCCGAGCGCGGACCGCCGGTGCGACATCGGATACCAGGCACGCATCCTCATGACTGTACGTCCCCCGGCTCAGCGACTTCGGTGTCGGCAACGGCACTATTGTCGGCCTGCGGTCCCACGCCATTCGTCGACTCGACCGGCTCGACCGGCTCCGGCCGCGGCGGCGCGGCCGCGGCCTGTTCGACCTCGCCATTGCCCGCCGGTTCGGATTCGACCGCGCGCAGCTGCGCGTGCTTGCGCAACGCCGGCTCGAGCGGCAGTGGGCTCGGGCCGAGCTTCTTGCCGCGCACCAGCGGCAGCGTGAGCCGGAAGCAGGCGCCGACGCCGATCTCGCCCCACGCCTCCAGCTTGCCCTCGTGCAGGTTCGCGTCTTCGACACTGATCGACAGACCGAGTCCGGTACCGCCCGAGCGGCGCATCCGCGACGGGTCCGAGCGCCAGAACCGGTTGAAGACCAGCTTCTCCTCGCCCGGCCGCAGGCCGATGCCCTGATCGCGGACGATCACCGCGACCGCGTTGGCGTCGAGATCGCCGCGCATCCGGATCAGCACCGGCTTGCCCTCGCTGTGGTCGATCGCGTTGGCGAGCAGGTTGCGCAGCACCCGCTCGACCCGGCGCGGATCGACCTCGGCGACGAGCGGCTCCTCCGGCATGTCGACGACGACCTCGACGCCGGCCTCCTTGGCAAGATGCCGGACGGTCGAAATCGCGGCCCGCGCACACATCCGCACGTCGAGGGATTCGACTTGAAGCTCGGCGACGCCCGCGTCGTGACGGCTGATCTCGAGCAGATCGTTCAACAGACCCTCGAATCGGTCCAGCTCGGTGACCAGCAGTTCGGCACTACGGGCCAGCGCGGCGTCGAGATCGTCGCTGCTGCCGTGGATCAGATCGGCGGCCATGCGCACAGTGGTCAGCGGGGTCCGCAGCTCGTGGCTGACATCCGAGGTGAATCGGCGCTGCAGATTGCCGAACTCCTCCAGCTGGGTGATCTGGTTGGACAGGCTCTCGGCCATCTCGTTGAAGGCCTGGGCCAGCCGCGCCATATCGTCTTCGCCGCGCACCAACATGCGCTCCTTGAGTCTGCCGTCGGCGAAACGGCCCGCGATCCGGGCGGCCGAGCGGATCGGCAGCACCACCTGACGGGTGACGAGCGCGGTGATCGCGGCAAGCAGAACCAGCAGCACGATGCCGCCGATCATCATGGTGCCGCGCATCAGCGACAGGCTGCGTTCCTCGTTGGCCAGCGGGAAGATCAGGTAGATCTGCAGCGTGGGGATCTCGGCGCTCGGGCTGCCGATGATCAGCGAGCGGCCCCGGTATCCATCGGGGTCGGCGACCGTGGCGAACTGATAGCTGACCTGGTTGCGATCGACGTAGCGGCGCAGCTCCTCCGGCACCTCCTGGATCGGACCGGTCGAGATCTGCTGCAGCGGGGTACCGCCGACGATGCTCAGCGCCGAGTCGAAACTGCCCGCCGCACCACTGGATTGGCCGGTCCCACCGCGGTTGGACAGCGCGTCGCGCGCGTCGGCGAGACGCTGCTGCTGGGTGCCGATGTCGTGCACGCCCGCGAGCTGGTTCTCCACCGTGTTGCGGGCGCGATCCATCTCCTCGACCGCCGCGTTGATCTTGGCGTCGAGTAATCGGTCGGTGATCTGACTGGTCAGCACCACGCCGAGGATCGTGATGACGATCAACGACAAGGTGAGTGTGGAGACGATGACGCGCAATTGCAGCGACCGTCGCCACACATGGCCGAGCGCGGTGCCGACCTCCTTGAACCAAGCGACCACCGGCGCGAGCGATCGTTCGAAACGCTGGGCCACCCCTTCCCTGTCGTTCGAACGATCGGCATCGCCTTCGATCACGGGGGTCCGGCCTTGTAACCGACGCCACGGACGGTGAGCACGATCTCCGGATTCTCCGGATCTTTCTCGACCTTCGCGCGCAGTCGCTGCACGTGCACGTTCACCAGGCGGGTATCGGCGGCATGCCGGTAGCCCCAGACCTGCTCGAGCAGCACCTCACGGGTGAACACCTGGCGCGGCTTGCGGGCAAGCGCGACCAGCAGATCGAACTCCAGCGGCGTCAGCGAGATCTGCAAGCCGCCGCGCGTCACCTTGTGCGCGGGCACATCGATGACGATGTCGGCGATGGACAGCAGCTCGGCAGGCTCCTCCTCGGTGCGGCGCAGGCGAGCACGCACCCGGGCAACAAGCTCCTTGGGCTTGAACGGCTTGACGATGTAATCGTCGGCGCCGGACTCCAGACCGAGCACGACGTCGACCGTGTCGGTCTTCGCCGTGAGCATCACGATCGGAACTCCGGAGTCGGCCCGCAGCACGCGGCATACATCGATGCCGTTCATGCCGGGCAGCATCAGGTCCAACAACACAAGATCGGGGCGGATCTCCCGAACCGCCGCCAGCGCCTGCGTACCGTCGCCGACCACATGCGGGTCGAACCCTTCCCCGCGCAAGACGATCGTGAGCATCTCAGCGAGCGCCATATCGTCGTCGACGACCAGAATCTTGGGCTTCATAATTACTATGGTGTCATCTCTCCGGCTCGGATCGGGCCGCCACGCCAACACTCGTGGGATCCCGCGGCACATCCAACCTTATCGGCCAGCAATTTCGGCGAGTCGCGAGGCCAATGAGGCCGGATCGTCACCGGATCGGTATATCCACCACGGACCGTGCCAGCT
Organism: Nocardia sp. GCM10030253; assembly: GCF_042675075.1. Lineage (NCBI taxonomy): Bacteria > Bacillati > Actinomycetota > Actinomycetes > Mycobacteriales > Nocardiaceae > Nocardia > Nocardia sp. GCM10030253. The sequence goes on from NZ_JBHTDL010000008.1 coordinate 369,911, forward strand.
ACTTTCGGCCAGCTCTCGGTACACCTCGGCGGTCCGCTGCTGTAGTCCGTCGTCGCGTTCGTAGGCATCGAGTGCGCGGGTCTCGTCGAGTTCCCCACGCCTGCGCGCCCGCTCGGCGGCGACAGCTGTCGGCACGTCGAGGTACAGCTGCACGGCGGGCACCGGCAGTCCGAAACGCCCGAACTCCAATTCGGCTGCCCACCGGGCGATCTCACCGTCGGCGGTTTGGTGCAGCCGCGCGCAGTTGTAGGCGACGTTGGACGCGACGTAGCGATCGAGGATCACGACGTCGTTGTCCGCCAAGAGCTTCGACAGCTCATCGCGGGCATCGGCGCGATCGAGCGCGAACAGCAACGCCATCGCGTACACCGATGCCGCGAGGTCGCCGTGCGCACCGTGCAGCGCCTCCGACGCCAAATCCGCGTGCACCGAACGCCCATAGCGCGGGAAGGCGAGCGTGGTCGCCCGCACTCCCCGCGCCGTCAACGCGGCGACGACGGCGTCGGTCAGCGTTCGCTTTCCGGCGCCGTCGAGTCCTTCCAGCGCGACAAGGACGCCCATCAGTACCGGTAGTGCTCCGGCTTGAACGGGCCCTCGACGTCGACGCCGATGTACTCGGCCTGGTCCTTGGTGAGCTTGGTCAGCGTGCCACCGAGCGCCTCGACGTGGATCTTCGCGACCTTCTCGTCCAGATGCTTCGGCAGGCGGTAGACCTCGTTGTCGTACTCCTCCGGCTTGGTCCACAGCTCGATCTGCGCGATCACCTGGTTGGAGAAGCTGTTGGACATCACGAACGAGGGATGGCCGGTGGCGTTGCCCAGGTTCAGCAGGCGGCCCTCCGACAGCACGATGATCGCCTTGCCCGACTCCTTGAACGTCCACAGGTCGACCTGCGGCTTGATGTTCAATCGCGTTGCGCCGGAACGCTCCAGCGCCGCCATGTCGATCTCGTTGTCGAAGTGACCGATATTGCCGAGGATGGCCTGGTCCTTCATCGCCTTCATGTGCTCGAGGGTGATGATGTCCTTGTTGCCGGTCGAGGTGATCACGATGTCGGCGTTGCCGATCGCCTGCTCGACGGTGACGACGTCGTAGCCGTCCATCAGCGCCTGCAGCGCGTTGATCGGGTCGATCTCGGTGACCTGCACCCGAGCGCCCTGTCCCGCAAGCGATTCCGCGCAGCCCTTGCCGACATCGCCGTAGCCGCAGATCAATACCTTCTTGCCGCCGATGAGCACATCGGTGCCGCGGTTGATGCCGTCGATGAGCGAGTGGCGGGTGCCGTACTTGTTGTCGAACTTGCTCTTGGTGACCGAGTCGTTGACGTTGATGGCCGGGAACACCAGTTCGCCCGCCGCGGCGAACTGGTAGAGCCGCAGCACGCCGGTGGTGGTCTCCTCGGTGACGCCCTGCACCGAGTCGGCGATCTTGCCCCACTTGGTCTTGTCGGTCTCGAGCCGCTCGCGCAGCAGATTCAGGAAGACCTTGTACTCGGCCGAGTGGTCCTCGTCCTCCGGCGGCACCACGCCCGCCTTCTCGAACTGCGCGCCGCGCAGCACCAGCATGGTGGCGTCGCCGCCGTCGTCGAGGATCATGTTGGCGGGCTCGCCCGGCCAGGTGAGCATCTGCTCGGCGGCCCACCAGTACTCCTCCAGGGTTTCGCCCTTCCAGGCGAAGACCGGGGTGCCCTGAGGCTCGTCCACGGTGCCGTTCGGGCCGACGACGACGGCCGCGGCGGCGTGGTCCTGGGTGGAGAAGATGTTGCAGGAGGCCCAGCGCACCTCGGCGCCGAGACTCACGAGGGTTTCGATAAGCACCGCGGTCTGGATCGTCATGTGCAGCGAACCGGAGATCCGCGCACCCTTCAGCGGCAGCACCTCCGCGTATTCGCGGCGCAGCGCCATCAGGCCGGGCATCTCGTGCTCGGCGAGGCGGATCTCCTTGCGGCCGAACTCGGCCAGCGACAGGTCCGCCACCTTGTAATCGATGCCATTGCGGACATCAGCGGTCAGGGACGTGCGTGCGGGAAGTTCTGAGGTCGTCATCTGCCTCTATCAGCCTCTCCTGGTTCGTCAGTACCGAGGCAAGGCTAGTCGCTGAATCGACCCACGGACTACGCGGTCACCCCGTAGTCGGAAAGAATACGGCGGCGCTTGCGGGGCTGGATGTTCGCCAGGGTGATGTCACCGTCGTAATGGGCCAGCACCCGGTGATCCATGACATGGCGCCACAGCGGCGGAATCGCCGCGAACACGATCATGGTGGCGTACCCGGCGGGTAATTGCGGTGCCTGCATCGAGCTGCGCAAGGTCTGGTATCGGCGACCGGGATTGGCGTGATGGTCACTGTGGCGCTGCAGATGGAACAGGAAAATATTGGTGACAAGACGGTCGCTGTTCCAGCTGTCGCGCGGCGAACACCGCGCGTAGAGCCCCTTCGGCCTGCGCGCCCGCAGCAGACCGTAGTGCTCGACGTAGTTCACCGTCTCCAACAGGGCGATCCCGATCACGGCTTGCAGCAGCAGGAAGGGCAGCACACGCCAGCCGAACAGGCCGAGCAGCAGGCCGAACAGCGCGAGGCTCATCGACCACGCCTGCAGGATGTGGTTGTGCACGCTCCACCAGCGGTGGCCTTTGCGCGTCAAACGCTCACGTTCCAGTGCGACAGCCGAGCGGAATCCACCGGAAACGGTGCGCGGCAAGAACTCCCAGAGCGACTCCCCCATTCGGGCGCTGGCCGGATCCTCGGGAGTGGCGACCCTGGCGTGGTGTCCACGGTTGTGCTCGACGAAGAAATGGCCGTACCCCGACTGCGCGAGCGCGATCTTGGCGAGCCAGCGCTCCAGGTGCTCGACCCGGTGCCCGAGTTCATGCGCCGCGTTGATGCCGATGCCGCTGACGAATCCCAAGGTGGCGGCGAGCCCTAGCTTGTCGACGACGCCCAGTTCGTCACCGGCCCACATGTAGCTGGCGATACCGAGGCCCAACAGCTGGATGGGCAGGAAAAGGTAGGTGCACCAACGGTAGTAACGATCGTTGGACAGCAACTCGTAGTCCTCGTCGCGCGGATTGCTGCCGTCGTCGCCGATCACCCAGTCCAGTACCGGGATGACGATCAGCACGATGATCGGGCCGAGCCACCAGAAGACGACAGCCCCGGTGTGCAGAACCAGCTGTGATGGCAGCAGCGCGCACGACGGTGCGAGTAGGCCCAGCACCCACAGATGGCGCTTGGGGTCTGGCGACCCCGTCGGTTTGCCAACCGATTGCACGTTTGCCCCGCTAAATAAGTACCCTGACTCCGACGCATGACAATACATACAGACCTTATGACTGCTACACACCGGGAAGACTCCCAAAAGTGTCGGCAGTTACATGCCTGACAGTTGGTTTTTAAGCACATTGACCTGTGACGGCAATCACCGCACACCCCTGGCTAACCAGTGCCGAGCCCCCGCAGCGGCGCTAGCTCAATTCCCGCGCCGCCAGGATTGCCTCGACGTACGGACTCAGCAAATCGCTCAGATCGGCGGGCGCGTTCCGACCCGGCGCGGGCGGTGTCGGAATGTAGCTCAAGGCGATGCGCACCAGCGCATGTGCGAGAACCGCCGATTCGGCCGCCGTCGCACCCACCCAACTGTGCTGGAACGCGACAGCCAGCCGCTCGGTGGCATGTTCGAGCAACGGCCCGGCATCGAGAGTGATAAGCCGCAACAGATCCAGCTTCACCTCGCCTGCGAGCAGGGACTGCACCAGCGGGTCTGCGGCGGCCTCGAGGAAGAAGCCACCGAGGCCCTCGTGGAACGCGGCCCGGACGTCACCGACATTGCCGTCGATCGCCGTACGAACATGATCGACCAGATCGTCGGCCAAGCGCAGCGCATAGGACTGCGCGAGGCCCGACCGCGATCCGAATTCGTTGTACAGGGTCTGCCTGCTCACCCCGGCCCTGGCCGCCACGTCGCCGAGGGTGATCTTCGACCAGTCCCGCTCGGTGAGTAGCTCACGCATCGCGTCGAGGACCGATGTGCGCAGGAGTACCCGCGCCGCCTCCTGATACGGAACCCTCGGTCCTGTGCGCGGCATACCCGCGACATTGTCACGGGGATATGCCGCAGTCAAAATCTCACGACCGCTCGATCTCGACCATGTAGAAGTCGGCCTTCGCCGCGCCACAGTCCGGACAGGTCCAATCGTCGGGAATGTCGTCCCAGCGGGTGCCCGGCTCGATGCCGTCCTCCGGCCAGCCCTTGGCTTCGTCGTATTCGAAGCCGCACTGGATACATTGGAACAGCTTGTATTCGGTCATCTGGCAGCTCCCATCACTTCGAAGTCGATCTTTTCCCGCACCCCACAGTCCGGGCAGCACCAGTCGTCGGGCACTTTGTCCCACGACGTGCCCGCCGGGAAACCCTCGTGCGGTGCACCTTTCGCCTCGTCGTAGACGTAGTCGCAGACGGGGCAACGAAACGAGCTCATGCTCCAGCCGCCTCCACACCCGAACCCGCGGCCGCGGACCCCACCCCGTAGCGGGCGATCACCTTGTCCCGCTTGGCCGGATGGATGTTCGCGCGGGTGATGTCGCCGCCGTAGTGCGCGAGTACCCGCTTGTCCATCACCCGGCGCCACAGCGGCGGGAAGTAGGCGAGCAGGATCATGCTGGCGTAGCCGCTCGGCAGGTTGGGCGCGCCGTCCCAGCTGCGCAGCGTCTGGTAACGCCGCGTCGGATAGGCGTGGTGGTCACTGTGCCGCTGCAGGTGGTACAGGAAGATATTGGTGACGATGTGGTCGCTGTTCCAGCTGTGCACCGGGGACGGACGCTCGTACCGACCGGACGCGGTGCGCTGGCGCACCAAGCCGTAGTGCTCCAGGTAGTTGACCGCCTCCAGCAGGCTGAAGCCGACCACTGCCTGCAGGATCAGATATGGCAGCACTCCGATGCCGAACACCGCGATCAGCACCGCATACAGCGCCACCGACATCAGCCAGGCGCTGAGCACCTCGTTCTGCAGGCTCCACGGCTTCTTGCCGAGCCGTTCGAGGCGCGCCTTCTCCAGCCGCCACGAAGACCTGAAGCTGCCCCACACGGTGCGCGGCCAGAACGCCCAGAACGACTCGCCCAGACGGGAACTCGCCGGATCCTCCGGGGTGGCGACGCGCACGTGGTGGCCGCGATTGTGCTCGATGTAGAAGTGCCCGTAGAACGACTGGGCCAGGGCGATCCGCGACAGCCACCGCTCCAGGTCGACCTTCTTGTGTCCGAGCTCGTGCGCGGTGTTGATGCCGATGCCGCCGATCATGCCGACGGTGAGCGCGAGGCCGATCTTGTCGATGATGTGCAGGCCGCCGTCGATACCGAGCCAGCTCACATTGTCGGCGGTAATCAGGTAGCAGGCCATGATCAGCGTCGCGTACTGGAACGGCAGGTACAGGTAGGTGAGGTAGCGGTAGTACTTGTCGTTCTCCAGGTACTCCATCACCTCGTCGGGCGGGTTGTCGCCGTCCGGGCCGAAGAAGATGTCGGCCAGCGGGATGAGGACGTAGACCAGGACGGGCCCGAGCCAGAACGGCACCTGGGCCAGCCTGTCCCAGCCGAGTTCATTGAATGCCCAGATCAGGGGCAGGCCGATGGTGAAAAGGCCGGTCGGCGCGAACAACCCCCACAGCCACATGTACCGCTTGCGGTCCCGCCACGCCGCCGCCTCGACCTGACGGCCCGAGGTATCGGTTTCTGTCGACATCGTTGTCTCTCCATTCGAGCGGCGCATCACATGTGATGCGCGATACCCACTCAATTGACATTAGAGATCTAATTGTCTTCTGTCTATACAAAACAGATGATTTGTACAGACTGGCGGAAACGGCAAATCGGACACCCCGGAGACCTCGTTCGGAAGTGGGGTGTGTTGCGAGGTACGAGAGACGAACGGAGTCGAATGGCGGCCAGGACCGGGCCGCCAATCGACTACCGCCGATGAGCGCCCATCAGCGCAGCAGCACGTCGGCGTCCGCTGGCAGCGCGTCGATCGGCCACCAGCGCAGGTCGGTGGATTCGGCGCTGCGGACCGGGATCGCGCCGGGTGGGGCCACGATCCGGAACAGCAGATCCAGATGCCTGGTCGGGACACCGAGCGAGCAGGTGATCGGATGCGCCTGCGCGCCATACAGTTCCGGATCCATCCGCAGACCCGTCAGACCCGACTCCTCGGTCGCCTCCCGCAGTGCGGCAGCGGCCACCGTCTCGTCGCCTTCCTCACAGTGCCCACCGAGCTGGATCCAACGACCCACCCGCGGGTGCAGCGTCAGCAGCACCTCGCGTTCATCATGCGAGAACACCACCGCCGATGCCGTGATGTGCCCGGGTACGTGCTCACGCAAGCACCCGCGCGGCGCCGACCCCAGAAACGCCAGCATCGCTTCCCGCAACGAAGCATCCGCCCCCACCACCGGCCGCCAAGCCTCGAGCAACTCCGTCGCCGAAGCATGCAGTGAACTCGCGCTCATCGATCCGCCTCGGTCACAGTTCGACCAGGCCGAGGCCGGTGGTGTGCACGGGGCGGGGGGTCAGTTCCTCCAAGGGGTGGCCGATGGCGATGCCGCCCAATGGGTTCCAGTCCTCGGCCAGGCCGAGGATGTCGCGAGTGATTTCCGGCGCGAAGATGGTCGAGCCGATCCAGCAGCTGCCGAGGCCCTCGGTGGCGAGGGCTACGAGCAACCCCTGGACGGCCGCGCCGACCGCGACGGTGAACATGGTTCGCTCGTTGGCACGGCGCCGCTCGTCCGGGTAGTCGTGCGCGCCGTCGGGCACGCAGAACGGGATGATCACCTCGGGGGCGTCGAAAAGGATTCGGCCACGAGCGATTCGGCGCTCGACCCGTTCCGGCGACAGCCCGTCGGCGGTGAGGTCTTCGCGCCACTTCTCCGCCATCGCCTCCAGCAACTGTTTGCGCAGTCCGGGCTTGCGCAGCCAGACGAACCGAACCGGACGAGTGTGATGCGGCGCGGGCGCGGTCAGTGCCACTGCGACAGCGGCGCGGACGCGCTCGGGATCGACCGATGCGTCAGCGAACTGCCGGACCGATCGGCGCAGCAGCACCGCTTCCGACCGGCCCTTCTCGATGGCCTCCGCGGTGCCGAGCCAGAAAAGGTCGTCGGTGCCGCCACGCAATAGATCGGCGGCGGTGGAACCGTCGTCGCTGACCGGCAGCCCGCGCACCACCGCGACCGGCACGCCGCCGAGTTTGCCCTTCACCAGATCCGCCGCGGCGGCGAGTTCGTCCGCCACCGCGACCTGAGTGACATGTAGTTCGTTGCCCTGGCCGTCGACAGCGCCCGCGTAGTCGTGCAGCACCCGCAGTCCGGAGGAGCCGATGGCGGCGTCGGTCTGGCCGGTGCGCCAGGCCCGGCCCATGGTGTCGGTGATGATCACCGCGACGGCAACCCCGAGCCGTTCGGACAACGCGGTGCGCAAGGCCTTCGCACTGGCGTCGGGGTCGGACGGCAACAGCACGAGTTCACCCTGCTCGACATTGGAGCCGTCCACGCCGGAGGCGGCCTGGACGATGCCGAGCTTGTTCTCGGTGATCAGCGTGCGGCCTTTGCGCGCGAGCACGCGCACGGCTTCCTGCTCGACAAGGGCGCGGCGCGCGGCATCACGCTCCTCCGGGTCGAGCGGGGCCTCGACGATCCTGCCCTCGGCCTTGGCGACGATCTTGCTGGTGACGACGAGGATGTCGCCGTCGGCCAGCCACGGCGCGCAAGCGGCGATGTGTTCGGCGAGATCGTCGCCGGGCCGGAACTCCGGCAGTCCGGTAATCGGCAAGATGCGCAGCTCCCCCGCCGCGTGATCGGTCGGGCCGAGCACACCTTCCGTGGTCATGGCTTCACTCCCGCGAGGTCGAGCGCCTCCCGCACCATTTCGGCGGTAGTCGGCGGATCGGTCATCAACAAAGGCACACTGCGCACCTCGACGCCCGGCACGTCGGCGGTGTCGGTGGTGTGGATCAACCAGCCGTCGAGGATGCCGGTAGCAGTGCGGGCGCCGTAGTAGCGGCCGATCGCCTCGGCGGTGGTCTCGACGCCGATCACCGAGAGGCACTCGTCGGCCATGCCGCGCAGCGGCTTCCCGTCGATCACCCCGGACACCCCGATCACCTTGGCGTCGGTGGTGCGCAGCGCGCCGCGAATACCCGGTACCGCGAGGATCGCGCCGATGCTCACCACCGGGTTGGACGGGGCCAGTAAGACGGCGTCAGCGCTCGCTATGATCTCCGTCACATTTGGCGCCGGCTTGGCTTCATCGGCCCCAATTGTGGCGAATCCATGGGTGTCGATGTTCGCGCGGTAGCGAACCCACCACTCTTGGAAATGGATCGCGCGGCGTTCGCCAGGGTTGTCGGGGTCGCTCACAACCACGTGTGTTTCGCATCGATCGTCCGTTGCCGGGATCAGTTTCACGCCCGGCTGCCACCTATTGCAGAGCGCCTCGGTCACCGCCGAGAGCGGGTACCCGGCACGCAACATTTCACTGCGAACCAAGTGCGTGGCGATGTCTCGATCGCCGAGACCGAACCAATCGGGCTGAGCGTGATATTTGGCCAGCTCTTCCTTGGCGTGCCAGGTTTCGCCGAGCCTGCCCCAGCCGCGCTCGGTGTCGATTCCTCCGCCGAGGGTGTACATGCAGGTATCGAGGTCGGGGCAGATGCGAAGGCCATGCATCCAGACGTCGTCACCGACGTTGACGATCGCGGAAACGTCTGCCTCGGGCAGCAGTTCCCGAACGCCTTGCAAGAAGCGCGCGCCACCGACTCCGCCCACCAGGACGGCAATCCGGGGCCCGCCGGCTGGTGCGGTGTCCGCTTGTTGTGGAGTCACATCCGCACAGCCTATGCGGTGCCGGAGCGGCCGCAGTTCATCCCATATTTGCTGCTCATTTGCTATTTGGCGGTTCAAGATCAATCTGGAATGCGGTTGCGGATAGTAACGGAATTGCGACGGCGGCTTGACCATCGACACGTCCGGCGTGTCTAATCACAGTCATGTCATTTCGGGTTCGCGTGAGAGATCAAGGCGCGGACGGCTTTTCGAACAGGTGTTCGCATCGGGATGACAAGCTCGGGGATGTCCGCGGGACAACGTCGCGGGGTAGGGCCGTCGGTGTGCGTGTTGGTCCGACGGAAAGAATCATTCTGCGCTAACACACAGTGAGGAGGCGGAGCGATGGCCAACGAAATGGTCTCGCCGACCGATTCCACAGCAGGCGCAGCACGTGGCGTCTGCGCAGACATCGGCCGGATCGAGCATGAGGGGGGTAACGAAGTCTCGGCACCACCCCGGCTCAGCCTGGTCGTGACGGGCTTCGACGAGATGTTCGAATCCATCGAGGAGCAGTGGCAGGAGCGCGCCCTGTGCGCGCAAACAGATCCCGAGGCGTTCTTCCCCGAGAAGGGCGGCTCGACCCGCGAGGCCAAGCGGATCTGCCTGGGCTGCGAGGTACGCGACGAGTGCCTGGAATACGCACTCGCGCACGATGAGCGCTTCGGCATCTGGGGCGGCCTCTCCGAACGCGAGCGGCGCCGCCTGAAGCGTGGTATCGGCTAGAAGACGCGAGGCCAGCCTGCCTCGGTGCGCGAGTTCGCGGCGGGCTGGCCTAGATTTTGTCCATGGCGCATTTTCGGAACCGACGACCGCCGACCGCTCGGTCGGTGATCCGCCGCGGCCGTGGGTTGCGCGGGCCGATGCTGCCGCCGACAGTGCCCGCGTGGCGAACCCGCGGCCAGCAGTTCGATCGGCTGGTGCTCGAAGCGTTCGCGCCGCTGGACACCCGCTGGCACGATCGGCTCACCAAGCTGGATATCGCGGTCGACGATGTGCCGAAAATCCGTCCGCTGCACCCTGATTCGGTCACCTGGCCGGACGAGGTCGTGGCCGATGGGCCGGTGCCGCTGTCGCGACTCATCCCGGCGGGAGTCGACCGGCACGGCGTGGCGACACGCGCCAGGGTGGTGCTGTTCCGCAAACCTCTCGAACTCCGTGCGGGCGACCCCGACGATCTCGTCGATCTGCTCCGCGAAGTCCTCGTCCAGCAGATCGCCACCTACCTCGGCGTCGACCCCGACCTCATCGACCCCGAGGGCGATTAGCACGAGATCAGTTGTCGCCGTGCGGACTCGCCGGCGGTGATCCGGACAAGTCTCATCCATTACCTGAGCGTGTCTGCCTCCATCGGGCGGCGTGGCGGGTTACTCTCATCGTCGTGATCCCCATGCGTCGTTGCTGCCGACCAGGCTGCAAGAATCCGGCCGTAGCGACGCTCACCTATGTGTACTCGGACTCGACAGCAGTCGTCGGACCGCTGGCCACGGTGGCCGAACCGCACTCCTGGGATCTCTGTGAAACGCACGGTTCCCGGATCACCGCCCCGAAGGGCTGGGAAATGGTTCGCCACGAAGGCGGATTCTCTTCGAGCACACCGGATGACGACGATCTGACAGCTCTGGCCGAAGCGGTACGTGAAGCGGGATTACGCCGTCGCCCGCCCGAGCACGATCAGCGCGGCTACTCCGACTACGCCCCGCCGCCGCGGGCCACCCGAACCGGTCGCCGCGGACATCTGCGAGTGCTGCCCGACCCCCCGAGCTGACCAGAGGGCGGGACCGTGTCAGGGGCGCCTCGGGCAACCACTAGGGTGGTTCCCATGACAGTCGCGCGCTCTGCCGAATTCGTGAACGCGGTGATCAAGGCCTACGACGTTCGCGGAGTGGTCGGTGAACAGATCGACGCGCAATTCGTAAGGGACGTAGGCGCTTCCTTCGCCAGGCTGATGCGCGCCGAGGGCGCGAACCGCGTGGTCATCGGACACGACATGCGGGATTCCTCGCCTGGTTTGGCCACTGCTTTCGCCGACGGCGTACTCGATCAAGGCCTCGATGTGGTGCACATCGGGCTCGCCTCCACCGACCAGCTGTACTTCGCTTCCGGCAGCTTGGACTGCCCGGGCGCCATGTTCACCGCCAGCCACAACCCGGCCCGCTACAACGGCATCAAGATGTGCCGTGCGAAGGCACTGCCCGTCGGTCAGGACACCGGCCTCGCCACGATCAAGAGCGAGGTCATCGAGGGCGTCCCCGCCTACGAGGGCGCGCGCGGCACCGCCACCGAGGTCGACCTGCTCGCCGACTACGCGACGTACCTGCGCGGGCTGGTCGATCTCGACGCGATCCGCCCACTGACCATCGCGGTGGACGCGGGCAACGGCATGGGCGGGCACACTGTGCCCGCGGTGCTCGGTGCTCTGCCGCAGCTGAAGATCGTGCCGCTGTACTTCGAACTGGACGGCTCGTTCCCCAACCACGAGGCGAACCCGCTCGACCCGAAGAACCTGGTCGATTTGCAGGATCTGGTGCGCAAGTCCGGCGCCGACATCGGCCTCGCGTTCGATGGCGACGCCGACCGCTGCTTCGTGGTCGACGAGAACGGCGACCCGGTGTCCCCCTCGGCGATCACCGCGCTCGTCGCCGAGCGCGAGCTGGTCAAGGAGCCGGGCGCGGTCATCATCCACAACCTCATCACCTCGCATGCGGTGCCGGAGCTCGTCACCGAACTCGGCGGCACCCCCGTGCGCACCAGGGTCGGCCATTCGTTCATCAAGCAGGAGATGGCCGCCACCGGCGCGGTATTCGGCGGCGAGCACTCCGCGCACTACTACTTCCGCGATTTCTGGGGTGCTGATTCCGGGATGCTCGCGGCACTGCACGTGCTTGCCGCACTCGGCGAGAAAGACCGGCCGATCTCGGAGCTGATGTCGTCGTACGCAACGTATGCGGCCTCCGGAGAGATCAACTCCACAGTGGCGGACGCACAGGCGCGGACGATGGCTGTCGTGGAGGCATTCGGGAACCGGACCGTATCGGTGGACCGGTTGGACGGGGTGACCGTGCAGCTGCCCGACAACGCCTGGTTCAATCTTCGCGCGTCGAATACCGAACCGTTGCTCAGGCTGAACGTCGAAGCCCGATCGCCGGAGGAAGTAGACGCACTCGTGACCGAGATTCTGAGCATCGTTCGCTCCTGACTGGAATAGTGGAATCACAGGCCTTGGATTCGCCCGATCTGGGTTCGGTGTGGATGGCACAGCGCGATGAGGGGAGGTGGGACGCCCGATGATCGCTGGAACACCGGTGCTCGACCTCGACGATGCTGCTTCGCTCGAGGCAGCCGATGCCGGCGGCGCCCTGCGCTCGGCCGCTTCCGGCGGCGCTCAGGTGCGCGCCACCGCCGCAGCCGTCGCTGAAGATGCGCTCGCGCGCCTTGCCGATCTGCGCCCACGCAGCGTGGTGCTCGTCTCCGGCGCAGGCCGAGCCGCGCGCGCCGCTGCGCTGCTCGTCGCCGCGCTCGGCGATCGAGCAAGCTTCCCCATCGTTCCCGTCTCGTCGCTCCCGCCGTGGGTCGGTCCGCTCGATGTGGTCGTCGTCGCCGGTGACGACGCGGGCGATCCACGACTGATCGATGCCGTCGACCGCGCGGTGCGCCGTGGCGCCGAGGTGGTGGTCGCCGCTCCGCACGAGGGACCGCTACGTGCCGCTGCAGCAGGCCGGGCGGTGCTGTTGGAGCCAAGAGTCCAGGTGCTCGATCACAATCGGCTGCTGCGCTTCCTGGCGGCGGGAATGGCCGTCCTGCGGATCGTCGACCCGACGCGTGCGGGCGCGGCGGTGCCCGACCTGACCGAACTCGCCGATGTGCTCGATGCGGAGGCGCTGCGCGACGGCCCGCACAACGAGGTCTTCCACAATCCGGCCAAGACCCTCGCCGCTCGCATGCACCAGCGTGGGGTCGTGCTGGCAGGAGACTCCCCCGCCACGGCCGAATTGGCCGAGCACAGCACCGAGGTGCTGCTGCAGTCTGCGGGCCGAGTGGCTGCCGCGGTGAATCTGGCCGAGGCCGTAGCCGCCAATCCCCGAATGATCGAGGCCGCAGGGCAATCCGCGCCGAACTTCGATCCGATGTTCCACGACGAGGAACTCGACGGGCCGGTACCGGTGGAGCGCATGCGCGTGTTCGTGCTCAGCTGCGATGCCGATCAGTCCGCCGCGCGGCGCAGGCTGGCCGTGTTCGGCGCCGCCGGGTCCGGGCTGGTGGACGCCGACCTGGTGCGCGCCGACGTCGACCTGCTGCACACCACGCTCACCGACCCGTCCGTCCCCACACCGGCCAGGCAGGACGAACCCGGCCGCGGTGACAGTGGCCTCGGCACCACCGGGCACGGCACCGAGCTCGAACAGCTCGCGGTGCTGGCGCTCAGACTGGAAATGGCCGCCGCCTATCTACGGCTGATCGGTTCTCGCGGTAGCGCGACCGAGGGCCAGGGGCAGTACGGGGGACGCTACTAGTGCACGAACTCGTTGGTGCGCTGCGTTCCTACGCTTGGGGTTCACGCACCGCGCTCGCTCAGTTGTGCGGCCGACCGGTACCGTCCGCGCATCCGGAAGCCGAACTCTGGTTCGGCGCGCATCCCGCCGATCCGGCGCATGTGCGCATCGACGGGGACAGCAGGTCGCTGCTGGAACTGGTCTCGGCCGACCCGGATCGGGAATTGGGCGCGGCCGCATCGGAGTTCGGTGGTCGGCTGCCGTTCCTGTTGAAGATTCTCGCGGCCGAGGAGCCGCTGTCGTTGCAGGCGCATCCGAGTTCGGCACAGGCCCGTGCCGGGTTCGAACGGGAGAACCGGACGCGAGTGCCGTTGGACTCGCCGATGCGCAACTACCGCGACGAGAACCACAAGCCGGAGTTGGTCGTCGCGCTGGATCGGTTCGAGGCGCTGGCCGGATTCCGTGATCCGCGCCGCACCGTCGAGCTATTCCGCGCACTGGACGTGCCCGGGTTGGATCCCTACGCGAACCTGCTTGCCGCCCAACCGGATTCGGCGGGTCTGCGGACACTGTTCACCACCTGGATCACGCTGCCGCACGCCGCGCTGAGCAAGCTGCTGCCGCAGGTACTCGACGGCTGCGTGCAGTACCTGTCGGGCGGTGCCTCGCTCCCCAAGGGACGTCGGGAGTTCGTCGCCGAGGCGCGCACCGCGCTCGAGCTCGCCGAGGCCTATCCGGGCGATGCCGGAGTGCTTGCCGCGCTGCTGCTCAACCGGCTGACCCTGGAACCGGGGCAGGGCCTGTTCCTAGCGGCCGGCAATCTGCATGCGTACCTGCGCGGACTCGGCATCGAAATCATGGCCAACTCCGACAACGTGTTGCGCGGCGGGCTGACGCCGAAGCATGTCGATGTGCCGGAGCTGTTGCGGGTGCTGGATTTCGAACCGATCGACCTGCCGGTGGTGCTGCCGGAACCGGTCGGCGACGGATCGGTCTGCTATCGGACGCCCGCGCCGGAATTCGCGCTGCGCCGCTTCGACTTGATCGAGGGCTCGGCACAGGTGCCGCTGACCGCGGCCGGGCCGGGGATCGTGCTGTGCACGTCGGGCTCGGTGCGCCTACTGCACGGCAGCTCACAGCTGGTGCTCGAGCGCGGCGCGGCGGCCTGGATCTCGGCTGCCGACACCGATATTCGCGCCCAGGCGGTGGACGGCAACGCGCAACTGTTCTGCGCGTGTGTAGGTGGCCCGAACTAGCCCGTCCGGATTGCCCGGCTCGTTTGCCCTAGTCTGTTTCGAGCGCGGCAGTGTGTCCGCGGGTGGCGGGACGATCGAAGACAGCAGAGAGGACCAAACCGTATGTCGGCTGGTGGTGGCAAGAAGGCGATCCTCGCGGCGTTGACGGCGAACGCAGGAATCGCGGTGGCAAAGTTCATCGGCGCGGCGATCACCGGTTCGGCGTCGATGCTTGCCGAGGGCGTGCACTCGGTGGCCGACACCGCCAACCAGGGACTGCTGCTGGTCGGTCAGCGCCGCGCCGAGCAGGAGGCCGATGAGCTGCACCCGTTCGGGTACGGGCGCAACCGCTACTTCTACTCCTTCATCGTGGCCCTGGTGCTGTTCACGCTCGGCTCGGTCTATGCCATCTACGAGGGCATCCACAAGATCCAGCATCCGGAGGAGCTGAGCTCGCCGATCGTCGCGGTCGTCATCCTCGGCATAGCGATCGCGTTGGAGGCATTCAGCTTCCGCACGGCCATCCGGGAATCCCGGCCGCTCAAGGGCAATGCGAGCTGGTGGAAGTTCATCCGCAACTCGCGCAGCCCAGAGCTGCCGGTGGTGCTGCTCGAGGACAGCGGCGCGCTGATCGGTCTGGTCCTCGCCTTCGGCGCGGTCGTGCTGACCATGGTCACCGGTGATCCGATCTGGGACGGCATCGGCACGCTGGCCATCGGCATCCTGCTCGGTGTCATCGCGATCGTGCTGATCATCGAGATGCAGAGCCTGCTCATCGGCGAGGGCGCCACCCCCGACGAGGACCGCGCCATCCGCGCGAACCTGGTCGACGACACTCGCATCGATCGCGTGATCCACGTGAAGACCCAGTACCTCGGACCGGAGGAAATGCTCGTCGCCGCCAAGGTGGGGATCACCCCTGGGCTGGACATCGAAAATATCGCCGCCGCGATCGACGACGCCGAGACCCGGGTCCGCGCCGCCGTGCCCGCGGCGCGGATCATCTATCTGGAGCCGGATCTGTACCGCACGAAGGACGTATAGGGCGGACATCCGGCCACGGCGTCCTGGTCGACACCGCAGGCCAGCGCCCGCGCGCCCTTGTCGGTCTCGAGCACGGCAGATACACCAGCGGAGCATGTAGATCGCCCGAAATGGCTTGCTGCTCGCTGACCTTCGACGGACGTCAGGCCGATACCTGCGGCGCGCGCAAGAGCTCCAGCGGATCGGTGTCGATGCCGAATTCGTGGCGCAGCACGTGCCGGGCGGCGTGTAAACCGTTCATGCCGTGCACGCCGGGGCCCGGTGGGGTCGATGCCGAACAGAGGTAGACACCCGGCAGCGGCGTGGCGTAGGGATTCCATCTCGGGGTGGGACGGAAGACGGTCTGACGCAATGTCATTGCGCCCGCGGAGATGTCGCCGCCGATGTAATTGGCATTGTGGGAGGGCATTTCGGCGCCGGTGCGGACATGGGTGGCCAGAATCAGGTCACGGAAGCCAGGGGCGAAGCGCTCGACCTGCGCGATCACGGACTCCGTCATGTCGCGGGTCGAACCGTTCGGCACATGCGCGTAGGTATAGAAGGTGTGACCGCCCGCCGGTGCGCGGCTCGGGTCGACCACACCGGGCTGGATGGCGAGCACATACGGTCGCGCCGCGTGTTGTCCTGCGGCGATGGTCCTTTCGGCGGCCATCGCCTGCACCCGAGTGCCGACCAGGTGCAGGGTCCCGGCAAGATCGCAGCCCTCGGCCTGCCACGGCACCGGTCCGGACAGTGCGAAGTCGACCTTGCACGCGGCACCGCCGTAGCGGACGCGGCCAAGGCGCGCGGCGTAGCGGTCCGGCAGTCGAGTTCCCGCGAGGCGCAGCAGTTCAGCTGGGGCAGTATCCAATACGACCGCCCGGGTGCCGCCGAATTCCTCCAACGAGTCGACGCGGTGGCCGGTGACGACGCGACCGCCGAGACGCGCTAGCTCGGCGATCAACGCATCCGGAATCGCCTGGCTGCCGCCCCGGGGAAGCACCCAGCCGCCCGCGTGCGCGAGGGTGCCGAGCAACAGACCGGCGCCGACGGCAGGAAAGGCGCGCGGTGGGGTGATCGCGTGGGTGGCAACACCGGTCAACAGCGCCGGCGCGGCCTCCTCGCGAAATCGCATGTTCCACAACGGCGATCCCTGCTCCATCATGCGCAGGCCGAAGCGCACCGCGGTCGACAGATCCGCGGGGAGATGGCGCAGATCCGACATCGCCAGATCGACGACCGCACTCGCGCGGCGGACCAGGGGCCCGAACAGCGAGCGCCATGCCGCGCCGTCGCGGCCGAGACCGTCCACGGTTCGGTCGAGATCGCGCCAGGCCAGCCCGGCCGTCCCGCCGTCGAGCGGATGCGCGTAGGACACCTGCGGCGCAAGCAGTTCCACCCCGTGCGCGGGCAGATCGAACGCACGGAAGAACGGCGACGCCAGCGCCATCGGATGCGCACCGGCGCAGACATCGTGCCGATAGCCGGGGAGGGTCAGCTCCGCGGTCCTGGAACCGCCGCCCGCGGTGTCCTGTGTCTCGTGCACCTCGACGGCCAGTCCGGCCCTGGCCAGGATCACCGCCGCGGCGAGTCCATTCGGTCCGGATCCGACGACCACAACATCAGGCATGTCCACCACTCTGCCCTGCCCGACACTCCAGCGCTCCCAGGTGCCGTCCTCGACAGACTTTCGCATCCGCTTGTCTAGCAACGCTAGACAATCTATCTAAGCTCCGTTAATGTTGCTCACATACCTAGCGACGCTAGATTTCAGAGCATCGAGAACGCGCACCAAGGAGCGACCATGAACATCTCCCGCATCGCCACCGTCCTTTCCCTCATCGGCGCGGCGTTCATCCTCTACATCGGCATCAGCTACCTGATCACGCCGGAGACCATTGCCACCGGATTCGGCCTGCCGGAATGGCCGAAGGGCGACGCGGTCGCGTTCATGAACCTGAAGGGCGTCCGCGACACCGTCTCCGGGGTGCTGATCCTGGCGTTGCTCGCGACGCGGCAGCGGTTCGCGCTGGGCATTGTGATGCTGGTCCTCGCGCTGGTCCCCACCGGCGACATGCTGACGGTGCTCAGCTGGAACGGCTCGGCGGGCGCGGCATTCGGCATCCACGGCCTCACCGCCGTCCTCGTCGCTCTCGCCGGCGCACTGCTGATCCGCGAGCACAGCACGTCGAACAAGACCGTCACCGAGCCGGTAGGCACCGCGGTCGCCGCGTGATCCAGACCACACACGCTCGCCGATGAATTCGCGAGCGGAGGTTCGTCTACTCCACTGAACGTCCGAACAATCAGGAGATGACCGCCATGACGACCAAGCCGCACGGCCCCGCGTCCTACTTCCCGTCGATCGAGGCCAAGTACGGCCACACCATCGATGAGTGGAAGTCCCTGATGCGCGAGTCGGGCCTGGCGTCGCACAAAGAGCTGGTCGCCTGGCTTAAGGATGAGCACGGCTTCGGCCACGGCCACGCGACCGCGGTCACCCAGCACCACCTCAACCCGGAGAAGTGGGCGTCCTGACGCACACACCACGAGGGGCCCGCAGATCCTGCGGGCCCCTTCGTTTTCGGTTGCAGCCTAGGCCGTGACCAGGTCCTTGGACTCGGGCTCGGGCTGCGGCCGCGGATCATGGACATCGTCGACCATGGTCCGCTCGTCGAAGGGCAGCTCACGGTCGAGCACCGTGCGAACCCGATCGACGTCGACCGTCTTGGTCCAGGTGCCGACCAGCAGCGTCGCGACAGCATTGCCGGAGAAATTGGTGAGGGCACGAGCCTCGGACATGAAGCGGTCGATACCGACGATCAGGCCGACGCCGTCGAGCAGTTCGGGTCGGTGGCTCTGCAGTCCGCCCGCCAGCGTCGCCAGCCCGGCGCCGGTCACGCCTGCCGCGCCCTTCGACGCGACGATCATGAACAGCAGCAGCCCGAGCTGTTCGCCGATGCCGAGCGGCTTGCCCATCGCGTCGGCGATGAACAGCGAGGCCATGGTCAGGTAGATGGCGGTGCCGTCCAGATTGAACGAATACCCGGTCGGCACAACAACACCCACCGTGGTGCGCTCGACACCGAGGTGCTCCATCTTCGCGATCAGGCGCGGCAGCGCGGACTCCGAGGACGAGGTGCCGACGATCAGCAGGTACTCCCGCGCCAGGTAGCGGACCAGCTTGAAGATCGAGACACCGGACACCGTCCGCAGCAGCACACCGAGCACACCGAAGATGAACACCAGACAGGTCAGATAGAAGGCGATCATCAACAGCCCAAGCTGCTTCACCGCATCGAGCCCGGTCTTGCCGACCACGTTCGCGATCGCACCGAAGGCGCCGATCGGGGCCAGCCACAGGATCATCGACAGGATGCGGAACACCAGCTTCTGCAGCGTCGCCACCCCGCGCAGCACCGGCTCGCCCGCACTCCCCATGGCCTGCACCGCGAATCCGACCAGCAGCGCCACGAACAGCGCCTGCAGCACGCTGCCCGCGGTGAGCGAGGAGACCAGCGTCGTCGGGATGATGCCCTGCATGAACTCCCAGGTGCCGCCCGCGGCGTGCGCCTGATCGGCCAGCTTCGTACCCTGCTTGGCGGTCTCGGCGATGTTCATACCCGTGCCCGGCTCCAGCAGATTGCCGACGACGAGACCGATGCCGAGCGCCACGGTCGACATCACCATGAAGTACCCGATGGCAAGGCCGCCCACCTTGCCGACGGTGGCCGCCGCACGCACCGAACCGATGCCGAGGACAATGGTGCAGAAGATGACCGGTGCGATCATCATCTTGATCAAATTCACGAACATGGTGCCCAGCGGCGCCATCGACTGACCGACACCGGGCGCGAGCCAGCCGACCAGAATTCCCGCCCCGACGGCGACGATGACGGCTAGATACAGCCAATGGGTACGGTCGCGCCGCTGCTGTTGCGTTGTGTCGCTCATAGCGAGTGCTGTCCTCTTCAGTGGTACCGGCGTGAGGTGGGTCACCACCCCTTGTGCACAATGTTGGCGGCCGGAGTGATGCCGGTCACGCTTTGGTGCATTACGTTCAAGAAAGACAGTGTTCAGCGGAGGACAGTTTGTGAGACGTGGTCGGCTAACTCTGGCCGGGCAGGCATTCGTACTGCAACTGGTTGTGCTCGCGCTGATGATCGGCATCGGAGCGGTCCTCGCGGTATTCGATGCACGCCACGACAGCGATGTGACAACCACCCGCGAGGTCACCGATGTCGCGGTGGCGGTCGCGCGGGCTCCCTCCACGCTCGCCGCGGTGCAATCCCCCGATCCCACGGCGCTGCTGCAACCGGTGACCGAGCGGATTCGCAAGGACACCGGCATGGACTTCATCGTGGTGATGGCGCCGGACCGGACGCGGTTCACCCACACCACGCCCGAACGCATCGGACAACCCTTCAGCGGCAATATCGATCGCGCACTGGCTGGGCAGACATTCACCGAGACCTACACGGGCACGCTCGGGCCATCGATACGCGCGGTGACGCCGATCTACGACGACGGTCGAGTCGTCGCGCTGGTGTCGGCCGGCGTGACCCGGGCCCGCATCGGCGACCAGGTCGCCACGCAACTGCCGGTGATCCTCGGCGTCGCGGCCGCTGGACTGATGGTCGCGGCGGCGGGTTCCTTCCTGTTGAGTCGCCGGCTCCGCCGCCAGACGCACGGCCTCGCGCCGGACGAACTGCGCGCCATGTACGAGCAGCACGATGCGGTGCTGCACTCGATCCACGAAGGCCTCGTGGTGTTCGGTCCGTTCGCCGAGCATGCGGAGGTCGTCAACGACCAGGCCCGCAGGTTGCTCGACCTGCCGTCAGGTCCGGTGCAGCGCAACGATCTGCCGCTGTCGATGCAGAGCATGAGCTGGGGCGTGGTGCGCGACGAGATGCACGTGACCACCGACCGGATACTGCTGGTCAACCAGGATGTGGTGGCCTGGGAAGGCCGACCGATCGGCACCGTGATGACCATCCGTGATCACACCGAATTGCGAACCGTAATGGGCGAACTCGATTCCGTGCGCGGACTCGCGGAATCACTGCGGGCACAGGCACACGAATCGGCCAACCGGTTGCACACCGTGGTAACCATGGTGGAACTGGGCCGCTACCGGGAGGCCGTGGAATTCGCGACCGCCGAACTCGAACTGTCCCAAGCACTCATCGATCGGCTGCTCACCTCGGTCGGCGACCCGGCGCTCGCGGCACTGCTGCTCGGCAAGGTGAACCAGGCCGCCGAACGCAGCGTCGAATTGACCATCACCGAGGACACCGCCCTCGACTCGACCGCGCCCCTGTCCGCGCACGAAACGGTGACGCTGGTCGGCAATTTGATCGACAACGCCATCGATGCGGCCGCGGACGGCGCCGACGGCTGGGTGGAAGTGACCGTGCGCCAACTGGATTTGGCAGACGGGGCGGCCAGCCACCAGGATTCAGCGCTGTACCTGCATGTCGCGGACAGCGGCCCCGGCATGTCCGCCGAGACATTCGCCCGTGCCGCCGAACGCGGCTACTCGACCAAGGCCGACCATCAGGGGCTCGGCCTGGCACTGGTGCACCGGCTGGTCGCCCGGCACGGCGGCGCGATCCATACCGAGCGAGATCCGGAAAGCGCGGTCTCCGTGACGATTCCACGAAAGGTCGCACCATGATCCGGGTCCTGATAGTCGAGGACGAACCACTGATCGCCGAGGCGCACCGCGCCTACGTCGAACGCATCCCCGACTTCACCCCGGTCGGTATCGCGCACACCGGTCGCGACGCGATGCGCGCTGCCGCCGACGCCGCGGCCGAGGGCACCCCGATCGACCTGGTACTCATGGACATCGGCCTGCCCGATGCCAGCGGCCTCGATGTAGCCGCCGCGCTTACCGGCCTGGCACCCCGCCCCGATGTCATCGCCATAACCTCGGCCCGCGATCTGGCCATGGTCCGCACCGCCGTGTCCCATGGCGTCGTGCTCTACCTGCTGAAACCGTTCACCTTCGCGGCATTCCGCGACAAACTCGAACGCTACCGCGAGTTCCGCACCGCGCTACCCGCAGGCGAAACCGCCATCTCCCAGCAAGACATCGACCGCGCCCTCAGCGCCCTACGCACCTTCGACCAACGCGCCACCGCCCCCAAAGGCGTTGCCCCGCAAACCCTCGACGAAATCTCCCGGGTGGTCCGTGACGCGCCCGAAGGCGTCACCGCTGCCGACACCGCGACAACCATCGGCGTCTCCCGCATCACCGCATGGCGCTACCTGGAAAAACTGGCCGAAGACGGCTTGGTCGACCGGCGCTCCGACTACGGGCGAGCGGGTCGTCCCAAAACCCGTTACCTGTGGAAGATCCGGAGCTAGGACTTCTCAGCTCGAGCCGACCGAAACTGCCGTCGCCGAACCACATGTCGACGACGGCAGGCGAATCACTACACGTCGGTGGAGAAGCGGATGCCACCGTCGGGGATGTCGACGCCGGGCCACACACGGGCCCCGCGTAGTAGTTCGCAGCGGGCCCCGACGTTCGCGCCGTCACCGATGACGGCATCGCGGACGAGGGCGCGCGGGCCGATGCGGGCTCCGAAGCCGATGATGGAGCGTTCGACGGTGGCGCCTGCTTCGATGCGGGCGCCGTCGAAGAGGACCGCGCCGTCGAGGCGAGCGCCCGCGCCGACCTCCGCGCCGCGGCCCACGACGGTGCCGCCGATGAGCAGGGCGCCTGGGGCGACGCCCGCACCCTCGTGGACGAGGAATTCGCCACGCTGGCCGGGCAGCGCCGGTGAGGGGGCGATGCCACGCACCAGGTCGGCGGAGCCGCGGACGAAGTCCTCCGGCGTGCCCATGTCACGCCAGTAGGAGGAGTCCACGTGGCCCTGCACGCGGGCGCCCTCGGCGAGCAGCGCGGGGAAGACCTCACGCTCCACCGAGACCGGGCGTCCGGCCGGAATCTTCTCGATGTATTCGCGACGGAAGACGTAACAGCCCGCATTTATCTGGTCGGTCGGCGGATCCTGTGTCTTCTCCAGGAACGCGGTGACCCGGCCGTTCTCGTCGGTCGGCACACAACCGAAGGCGCGCGGGTCGCTGACCCGCACCAGATGCAGCGTCACATCGGCCTTGGTCGACTCGTGGGTGTCGAGGATCGAGCCGAGGTCGGTGCCGCCGAGCACGTCGCCGTTGAACACCATGATGTTGTCCGCGCGCAGCTTGGACAGCACATTGCGGATACCGCCGCCGGTGCCGAGCGGCTCGGTCTCGGTGACGTACTCCAACTCCAGGCCGAGCTCGGACCCATCGCCGAAATGCTCCTCGAACACCTCCGCCTTGAAGGAGGTACCGAGCACGACGTGATTGATCCCGGCCTCGGCGATGCGGGCGAGCAGATGCGTCAGGAACGGCAGTCCGGCCGTCGGCAGCATCGGCTTTGGCGCCGACAGGGTCAGCGGACGCAGCCGCGTACCCTGCCCGCCGACCAGAATCACGGCGTCGGTGCCTGCATTTCCTGCCATCGAGCTCCCCTGTTCACAGTGGATTGTTCGGCTGTGCGCCAGTTGACGCGGCTAGCTCTGCGCCTGTTGACGCAGCGCAGATCGAACCGCAATCCGCGATCGGATCGCAAGTCCAGCGCGCAACGCGAGCCGCAGCGGCGCCTGCCACCAGTGCGGATGCCGGTCGGCTTGGAAGCGGTATGCGCTCGCGTGGTGCGCGGGCAGCATTATTTCCGGGTGGCGTCCAGCTGCGTGCCCCTTGGCGTGAGTCACCTCCGCGGACGGCACGAACACGTTGTGCCAACCGGCCTTGCCCATCCGGTCGCCGAAGTCGACGTCCTCCATGTACATGAAGTAGCGGGAGTCGAATCCGTCGATGGAATCGAAGGCCGCGCGTCGCACCAGCAGGCACGATCCCGACAGCCAGCCGACGGTCCGCTCGGAAATCTCTTCGTTCTCCTGCCGGTAGCGCCGCGTCCAGGGATTGGACTTCCACACCGTACCGAGGATCGCGTGCCCGGCGCCGTCGAGCAGGCCGGGCACCGAGCGCGCCGATGGGTAGAGGCTGCCGTCCGGTTCCAGCACCTTCGGACCGAGTGCGCCCGCGCGCGGCCAGCGTTTCGCGGCGGCCAGCAGTTCATCAATGGAATCGGTGCCCCAGCGGATGTCCGGGTTGGCGATGATCACGAACTCGATATCGGGATCGATCTCCGCGACGGCCCGGTTGATCGCCCCGCCGTAGCCGATATTGCCGCCGGTACGCAGCAGCCGCACGTGCGAATTCGCCTCGGCCGCCAGCTCCGGCGTGCCATCGACGGAGCCGTTGTCGGCGAGGATCACCTGTGGCTTCTCGCTGGTCGCATCGGCCAGCGTGGTGATGAAGTGCTCGAGGTGCTCGCCAGGTGAATAAGTCACCGTGACGACGACAAGCCCGCCTGGGGCCGCAGAATCGGAAGCGCTCATACCTCCGCCTCGCTGACGCTCGGCTCCGGCATGACCGCTCGGGCGGCTGTTTCTCTGGTTCGCTCGCTGCGCTCACTCACGACGGTTCAGCCTAGTCGGACAGACGCGACAGCGCGTCCCCGAGTGCCTGCTGCCAATCTCGCAGCGGGCTGAGCCCCGCACCGATCCACGAATCGTTGGACAACACCGAATATGCCGGGCGCCGTGCAGGTCTCGGAAACGCGGACGAGTCACACGGACGTACGCGGGCGGGGTCGGCGCCGATTCCGGCGAATACCGCCTGCGCCAATTCGAACCAACTCGCCTGTCCCGCATTGGTTGTGTGTAGCAGCCGGGGCGCGTCCGGGCGGCCGACCAGCTCCAGCAGACCCGCGGCCAGGTCGCCTGCGTAGGTCGGGGAGCCGAGCTGATCGTCGACCACGTCGATGGTGTCGCGTTCGCGTTCCAGCCGCAGCATGGTGGCGACGAAATCATTGCCCGCGCCCGCGTACACCCACGCGGTCCGCACCACCTGCGCATCCGGAGCCAACTTCGATACTGCCTGCTCACCTGCCAATTTCGACCGGCCGTATACAGTCGACGGCCCGGTCGGATCGGTGGTGTCGTACGGCCGGTCGTTGGTACCGGGGAACACATAGTCGGTCGAGAGATGGATCAGCCTGGCGCCTGCGGCGGCGCAGGCGGCCGCGAGCACGGCCGGTCCGGTCTCGTTTCCGGCGAAGGCCGCGTCCGGATCGGATTCGGCCTGGTCGACGGCGGTGTAAGCGGCGCAATTGAGCACCACGTCACCGGGTTCGATCACCGCACGCACCGCGGCCGAGTCGGTGATGTCGAGTTCACGGTGACCGAAGGCACGGGCGGCGGGTGCGCGGCGGAGTATCTCCCGTCCGAGCTGCCCCCGTGCCCCGGTCACGATCAGACGTCCTGGGGCTGCGGTGTCGGCGGTCACGGCCGCAAGTCTGGCACGCCGAGACACCTGCGGTTGATGTCCGCTGCGGTAACCGTTGGTTAGCCTAGATGGACGGGCACGGGGGTTTACCGGAAATTGGGGGCGGTCTGGCGCTGTCTGGAGAGAACCTGAGTTAATCGAGAGGATGCAGAAGTTGCCGCAGCGGAGCAGGACGTCGGTGCGATCGCGACTATCCGGCGCTGATGCCGGATCGGGCGCGTTCGGTCCGCTGCGCGTGTTCATCGCGATCGGCGCGGTGTTGGTCCTCGTCCTCACCGGCTTCGCTTGGCACAGCGTCGATGCGCTGATCTCCAATATCGAACGCATCGGCAACCTCGGGCTGGGCGGTGGCCGCGACGGCGCCGTGGACATCCTCCTCGTCGGCGTGGACAGCCGCACCGACGCGCACGGAAACGCGCTGAGCGACGAGGAACGCGCGATGCTGCACGCGGGCAACGAGGTCGGCACCAACACCGACACCATCGTGCTGATGCGCGTCCCGAACGACGGCCGCTCCGCCACCGCTATCTCCATCCCCCGCGACTCGTATATCGATATCCCTGGCCTCGGCATGGGAAAAATCAACTCCGCCTACGGCGCGACCAAGGAAACCCAGCGGCTGAAGCTGATCAACCAGGGCGTTTCCGCGGCCGACGCGGAGAAGCAGTCCACCCAGGCAGGCCGTCAGGCACTGATCAAGTCGGTGGCCAATCTGACCGGTATCACCGTCGACCACTACGCCGAAGTGAGCCTGCTCGGCTTCGTGCTGCTGACCGACACGGTCGGCGGTGTCGAGGTGTGTCTGAACAACCCGGTCGACGAGTGGATGTCCGGCGCCGACTTCCCGGCCGGTCGCCAGCGGCTCGACGGGCCGCAGGCCCTCGGTTTCGTGCGCCAGCGCCACGATCTGCCGCGCGGTGACTTGGATCGGATCGTGCGCCAGCAGGTCTTCATGGCGCAGTTGGTCGGTCAGGTGCTCAATGCGAAAACGCTGGCCAACCCGGGCAAACTGAAACAGCTCAGCGATGCGGTCGGACGCACCGTTGTACTGGACGATAATTGGGACGTGCTCGCGTTTCTGCAACAGCTGCAGGATCTTTCGGGCGGTCAGGTGAAGTTCGAGACGGTGCCGGTCACCGATCTGAACAGCATGACAAGCAGCGGCGAATCGGTGGTCCGTGTCGATCCCACGGCCGTCAAGACCTATGTGGCAGCGCTGGTCGACGGCAAATCCGAGCAGTCCGCTGCGGCCACGGTCGACCCGGACACCGTGAGCGTCAGCGTGTTCAACGCGAGCGGCGTCGGTGGACTTGCGGGACAGGTGGCGCAGGCGCTGGCCGCGAAGGGTTTCCACGAGGGGCTGGTGAGCAACTACACCGGTCCGAGTGTCACCAGCAGCAGGGTGCTTGCCGCGAACACCTCGGACCCGAAGGCCAAGGCCGTGGCGAAGGCACTCGGCGGACTGACGGTGGTCGCCGATCCGTCGTTGTCGCCGGATTCGATCAGCGTCGTGCTGGCAAGCGACTATTCTGGGCCGGGCTCGGCTGCGAGCAGCATGTTCGACATCTCCGGGACGTCGACGGCCACCGCAACGCCGGTCCCACCCGCCCCACCGATCGACGCAGGCCAGACAGGACCGAAATGCGTGAACTGAACGATGCGTGACAAAGACCAGAGACTGACCCTCACCGAGGCGGTGCTCGATCCGATCCTCGAACGCGAACCCGCGGGTCCGCGCGTCACCTACTACGACGACTCCAGCGGCGCCAGGATCGAGCTATCCGGGCTGACGCTGGCGAACTGGGCGGCCAAGACCGCCAACCTGATTCGCGACGAGTTCGGCCTGAGTCCCGGCGCCAGGGTCGCGGTATTGCTGCCCGCGCACTGGCAGACCGCCGCGGTCCTGCTCGGCTGCTGGTGGGCGGGCACCGAGGTGGTGCTGCGGCCCGATCCCGACGCCGATCTGGCCCTTGCCACGGCCGAAAGGCTCGACGAAACCGACGGTGTCGCCGAGGTTGCCGCTTTGTCACTGGATGCCTTCGGCATGCCGGTGCGCGATCTTCCGGTCGGCATCACCGATTTCGCCACCTCGGTGCGCGTGCACGGTGACCAGTTCCTGCCACGCGGAGCAGGTATGGCACTGGACGGCATGCCGGTGTCCGAGGTATTGGCCGAGGCCAAAAAATCCGCACTGCTGCAAGGGTTTTCCGAGGGCGACCGGGTGCTGTCGAGCGCGTCGTGGGATACCCCCGCGGAGTTGATCGACGGTCTGGTCTCGGTGCTGGCCGCGGGGGCTTCGCTGGTGCAGGTGGTCAATCCCGACCCGGCTCAGTACGAGCGGCGCGTGGAATCCGAACGGGTCACGGTTCGACGCTGAAACTCGGCTGAATCCCGGCGTTCGCCGGGAGGACAGTGGCGTTCACTGGGAGAATCGATAGGTGCGGCGGTTGACGGCTCCTACCACGGTATAGGGCCGCCATCCGACCATGGGACGTTCCACAATCACAGACGAATCCGTAGGGTGGATATATCGCACAACGATGGGGTTGGTGAGAAATGAAGCCGCAGTATTGGTTGCGTTGGCTATCGGTGCAGGGCGCCCCCCGGTTCGCCTTGCGAACGCACGCCTGGCGTGGTGACCCGTTCGCCCAACTGATGGGCGGACCCAGCGGTCTCGCAGACCCGTATCCACTCATCGAACACCTACGCGAGCAGGTGACGCACGGACCGAGCAGGCTGCTGCGCACCCCGATCGCCTGGGCCACCTTCGATCACGATCTGTGCCGAGCCATTCTGCGGGACAGTCGTTTCGGCGTGCGCTCCACCGAAAGCTTCAACATCCCCAAGCCACTCCAGAAGATCGCGGACCGCTTCCCGCTGCCACCGAGCCCGGTTGAGCCGCCGTCGATGCTGGTCATCGATCCGCCGGACCACACAGCGATGCGCCGTCCGGTCTCCTCGGCCTTCACCCCGCGCGCTATCCGCAGGCTGCGCGACCGCGTCGAAATCGTCACCGAGGAATTGCTCGACGCGCTGCCCTCGGACGGCTCGGCCGACCTGATCGAATCCTTCGCCGCGCAGGTCCCCATCGCGATCATCTCCGAAATGCTCGGATTCCCCGAACGGGACCGCAAGATCTTCCTCGACTGGGGCGACAAGGCGACGCCCCTGCTCGACGTCGGAATCTCCTGGCGAACGTTCCGCAGCGGGGTGGGCGCGATGGATGTCATGAACGAGTACCTCGACGACCACATCGAACGCCTGCGCCGCGAACCGGGCGACGATATCCTCAGCAACCTGGTCACCGCCGGTGAACTGGACACCTTTGCCCTCAAAGCAACCGCCAGCCTGCTGATGGGCGCCGGTTTCGAAACCACGGTCAACCTGATCGGCAACGGCGTCGCCCAGCTCGTCGCCCACCCCGAACAGCTCGACCGGCTGCGCGCCGAACCGGAACTGTGGCCCAACGCCATCGAAGAGGTGCTGCGCATCGACGCTCCGGTGCAGACAACGGCCCGCACTGCCCTGTGCGACGTAGAACTCGAGGACATCGCGATAAGTAAAGGCAGCACGGTCGTGCTGTCATTGGCAGGCGCCAACCGTGACCCCGCGGTCTTCACCGACCCGGCCACCTTCGACGTCGCGCGGCCCAATGCCAAGGAGCACCTCACCTTCAGCAGCGGCATGCACGCATGTCTCGGCGCCAGCCTGGCCCGCATGGAAGCGGTCTATGCCCTGCAATCGCTGTTCGACCGCTTCCCCGACCTCACCCTCGACGGCCCGCCGCAACGCCGAAAGCTGTTCACCCTGCACGGGTACGAGCACATGCCGGTCCGATTGGGCCGCCGCGCAACCACTCCGGCTCCGGAACCGACGGCCGTTTAGGACACGGACGGCTCAGCTGAAACCGACGGCCTGTTCGCCCCAGGCCGTATGCAGTTCGCGGTCTGGGTTGTCCACGATGCGGTCGATGGCGTCTATCACCAAGGTGGTGCGGTTCGACGGGCGGTAGGGCGGCCAGTGTTTCGAGCCGTCCAGCGCCGCGGGAACGCCGTGGGTGGCGAAAGCCAGCCAGCGGCGCATAATGCGACCGGATACCTCGGTGGCCACTTTGCGGCCGCCGAGCCAGAAAGTCGGGTCGTGGTCGAAGGTGCCGAAATTGCCGAAGACGTACGGCAATTCGGTGGCGTGGCCTGCCCCGACGCGGGCCGCCTTCAACATCGGGGTCGCCTGGTCGAAGCGGTACATCCAGGTCGGTGAGTGCTGGGCATGCGCGTCGGCCACCCAGTGGGCCGGCATCCGGAAGGCCGCGTCGGTGGACATGGCCAGCGCGCCGCGGGTTTTGTCGAGATCGGGGTAGGCCGAGGTGATTTCGGCGATGCGCTCGTGCGACATCTCGGGGTGGTTGGCGGCGACATCGCGCAGCATCGCGTTCACCGCGTC
Organism: Nocardia sp. GCM10030253; assembly: GCF_042675075.1. Lineage (NCBI taxonomy): Bacteria > Bacillati > Actinomycetota > Actinomycetes > Mycobacteriales > Nocardiaceae > Nocardia > Nocardia sp. GCM10030253. The sequence goes on from NZ_JBHTDL010000008.1 coordinate 399,389, forward strand.
CGGCGTCACCGGCATGATCGGCGAACGGAATACCCGAAACAGCGATGCCTCGTCCTTATTGGTCCCGATCATCAGCGGCACCCGGTGCGAGCGCCCGTGCTGGAAGCGGTCGATCGGGTAGGTGGGGAGCAGATCGCCGTCGACAACGGGCGCCGCGGCCAGCCTGCCCGGCTCTTTCAACGGGATCTCATCGAGCAGCACGCCCGCTGCGGTCACGATCCGTTCGAGTGGACACTCGAGCAGTTCCTTCGCCCGGGATTCAGGCAATTCCAACAATTCCAGGAAGCGCCGTGCGACACCTGCCGCCCGCTCCTGTCCGAACACCGTCGTCGCGGGCGGACTCTGCGCGATCGCCTTGTGGAACAACCCGGCCGAACGTGGCGAGGTCAGCAGCGCCGTCACGCACCCGGCTCCGGACGATTCACCGAACAGGGTCACATTGCCGGGGTCACCGCCGAATCCGGCGATGTTCTCGCGTACCCATTCCAGCGCCGCGATCTGATCGTGCAGGCCGAGGTTGGGGGTGAAGTCGTCCGACAGCGACGACAGATCGAGGAAGCCGAGTGCGCCGAGCCGGTAATTGACGCCGACCACCACGACGTCACCGGTCTCGGCCAGTTTGCGGCCGTCGTAGATGCCTTGCGCCGCGGTGCCGAGGCAGTACGCGCCGCCGTGCAGCCACACCAGCACCGGCCGTGGTTCACCCGTATCGGTGGCGTGCGGCGGCGCCCACACATCGAGCCAGAGGCAGTCCTCGCCCATCCGGAGCGCCGAATCGACGGGCACCATCGGGCCCAAGGTCTGCGGGGCGATGTCCCCGAATGTCACGCAGTCCCGAATCCCGTCCCACGATTGCGGCGGCATCGGTGGCCGAAAACGATCGGGCCCCGCGGCGGGCGCCGCGTACGGGATGCTGCGCCATACCGCGACAGGGCCGTCCCAGCGGCCACGCACGTGTCCCCACATCGTTCGTGAGACAGGCGCTGCGCCGCCCACATCCGAGCTCGGTTCCGTCTCGAACTGAGTGCTCATTTCTCGCACCTCCTGCCCACGACGCCGGTCGGAATGCTGCGAATTTGCTCCGCCCGGGTCCGGTACTTCGTGATCTGTTCTTCGAGAGTACGTCCATGCTGCGAGCGGGGCGGGTGAGAAGGACCTAACGGTTGCGGGACGCTACGCTGGAGCGATGCCGAGTTACAGCTTCCGGTGCCGCAGCTGTGGCGACACCTTCGACGTGAATCGCCCGATGGCGGAGTCCTCGAATCCGGCCACCTGCCCGAGCGGTCACGCCGACACGGTCAAGCTCCTCACCACGTTTGCCACGGTCAGCCGGGGTGCCGGCGGCGCAACGCAGCCCGCGGCGGCACCGCGTCCTTCTGGCGGCGGCTGCTGCGGTGGCGGCTGCTGCGCCTGACGCGCATTCCGCTCGATCGGTGCCGCCGACCGAGCTCAGTCGCGCTTGTCGGCGTGGCCGAGATCACGATCCGGCGCGACCCGGTCGCGCACCCGTTGCTTGAGCACGGCGATATCGGGGAACCCGCCGTCGGCCTTGCGTTCCCACACCTGCTCGCCGTCGACCGTGATCCGGAAGACACCGCCGGACCCGGGGATCAGCGCGACCTCGCCGAGCGTGGTTTCGAAGGTGCTCAACAATTCCTGCGCCATCCAGCTCGCCCGCAGCAGCCAGCGGCACTGGGTGCAGTATTCGATCGCGACTCGTGGCATGCGGGGGACGCTACCCGTCACGGCTCGATGACACCGTCCAGGTAGACCCAGGCGCCGTCCTCGCGGCGGAACCTGCTGACCTCATGCAGCGATCCACGCGCACCGTCGGCCCGGTAATGCGCGATGAACTCGACGACACCGGTGTCGTCGAACGGACCGCCGCGCTCGGTGCGCACGATCTCCAGGAACAACCACCGCTGCCCGGGATCAAGCTCTAGATCCGCGGGCCGGGTACTCGAATGCCACGAACGCCGAAGATATTCGGTGTCACCCACCGCGAACGCGGTGTACCTCGATCGCATCAACGCCTCGGCCGTGGCCGCGGGCCGCTCCCCTGCCAGCACCGGCCCGCAGCACTGCTCGAACGGCTCCCCACGCCGACACGGACACACCTTGGCTTCACCCATCCCCCCATCGTGCAAGTCCGGCGGACCGAACCGCGCGCCGGGTCACTCGAAGGTGCCGAGCATGCCCGTTCGTGCCGTCATCGGACTTCCGCCGTGGCCAGCACCGTGGCGATCGCCGCGGTCTGCTCGCGCCAGCGGCGCAGTTCGGTGACGCTCGGCGCGAGTTCGTAGTCGTAATGGTGGGCGGCGCGCGACAGCGCCGCCCATACCGTCGCGACCTGCGCGGCCGTCTCCGGACCCGCGAAGACGCGTAATGCCAAGAGCTGCGCGCGCATCGGGCAGCGCATGAGTTCCGGCGCGACCCGCGCCCACAGTTCGTCGACGCACTGCTCGAGGGCCAGTCGCAGAATCCACACGGTCGCGCGTGACCACAGACCGTCGGCATCGGTCACCGACCCATCGAGCAGCCGGTCGACGGCGTCGAATCGTTCGGTCACGGTCGGCCTCGGCTGCGCTCTCGGACGGCCCGCACTCGATCGCCCCGATGGCCCGCGACGGCCCGGCCCCCGCCGGGGCTTGTGCTGCGCACTCATTTGCGCAACCAGGCGACGAACTTCTCCGTATCGGCGATCAGGTCGCGCATGCTGCGGCCGATCGGCACGTGCGCACCGGCTGTCGCGTCACGCAGCGCGTCCACCACCCATTTGCCTTCGCGGGCAAGGTGTTTGTTCAGATCGTCGACACGGCCGGAAACACCCATCACCGCGAGCGCGACCATCGCGCGGGTGGTGTGCGCGCCTTCGATGTAGCGCTCCACCTCGCGATGGTCCATGCCCTCGGCCAGCAGGTTGCGCCTTGCCCGCGCGAGGCTGGCAGCCTCCACCGCGGAGCGGCAGCACGTGGCGACGAGCTCGTCGGCGATCGCCGGTGGCAGTTGCGGAGTCTTGGCCAGCGAGCGCGCGTCATCGAGATACCGGCGCACCGGATCGCTGGCCATCCTTACCTCGACCACCGAACGCTCGCGTCGCTGCACCTCGAGCACGCAGGCGTCCAACTGCATTCGGCGGACCGCCTCGGCCAGCCGCTCGTCGTGGGTGAACACGATCACCTGACGCGTCCACGCGACGACGGCGAGCACCCTGGCCAGCCCGTCCACCTTCGCCGGGTCCATCGCCTGCACCGGGTCATCGATCATGACGAACCGGAACGGGCTCTGTTCGACGGTCGCGCGCGGCAAGAACAACGACAACCCCAGCGCGTGCAGCTCACCCTGGCTCATCACGCCGAGCGCCGCGCCGTCGACGTCGTCGACGGTGACATCGAGCAACACGCGCCGCGCGGTTCCGGCGTTGCCCTGCAACTTGATTGCGCCGAGTTCCACATTGCTCTGCTGACGCAGGCTGTGCCAGACCCAGCGCGCCGTCGTCTCCAGCGGCGCCATGCGTTCGCCGCGCAGCCCCGCGGTCGCGGACTTGAGCCAGTCCTCGGCCCGCTTGACCGTGCGCAGCCCGCCCGCCTGCGCGGCCACCCGACGAGCGTCGTCCAACCAGCCGACCAGGCGGGGCACCAGTGGTGACCACACTTCGTCGATCCGGCTCAATTCTTTGCGAGTGCCCTGCTGCAGCAGATCGAGTTCGTCGACGAGCCGGGCATGCGCGCACCGCAACCGGTCGGGCAGTTCCGCGGTGTAATCGGCCGAAGTGAGTGCGGCCCAATCCGACCACGCCCTGCGCACCGCCGTGGTGTCCACGGTGGGTGGGTAGCCCGGATCGAAATCCAGTTCCTCCGGAACATGGTCCGGCAGTGCCCGTGCGGCGCGCACGGCTCGGCGCAGCTCGGCGCGCGCGGTGGCGAGCGCATCGACGCGAGCGGTCAGCGCGGCGATCGAGGCATCGGCGGCGCCGGCCCATGCGTCGTCCAAATCTCCACGCCCGCACACCGGGCACGCACAGGCACCGGCCGCGGCTACATGATCGCGCGCCCGGCGCAATAGCTCGAGCACCCGCAGGTCGGCTTCGGCGTCCGCGGTGGAATCGCGGGCGAGCACGGTCCCGCATCTCTCCAGTCGCCTGGCCACCGCCTCGACCTCGGCGACGGAGGGGATGGCCAGCCGCACGATCGCCCGCAGGCCCGCGGGTCCGGACGGATCGTCGGCGGGGCCGAATACCGCACGACCGATCGCGGTGAGATCCGGTTGGGCGGGGCGCAGCAGGCCTGCCAGCCGGACCGCGCGGTCGTCGGCCACCGACTCGAGCGTGGCGACCAGCCCGAGCCGTTGCTGTCGCGAATCCCGCACCACGCGTTCCAGTTCCAGACGGCGCGCACGAATCCGCTCCTGCGCCATGGTCAGTTCGTCGAGACCGAGCAGCTGGTGCAGCGCGTCGAAGAGGTCGCTCGGTTTGCCGTCGACCAGCGCGCCCAGTTCGCTGTAGGACAGGAAGGGGCGGTACAGCTCCAGCAGTCCGGACCAGCGGTCGGCATCGAAATCGGTTGGCGGAGCCGGTCGACGCTGTTCGGTCCAGCGCGCCGCGCCGAGGTCCGCGTCCGGTGCCCATTCCTTGGCGATGGTCAGCTCGGAATCGCTTCCCGCGGTGAGCAATTCCAGCTCGATGCGCGTCGAGCCGGACTCGTGCAGGTTGCGCCAGCCTTCCCGCCATGCCGCGGACCTGCCGTCCCACCGGCGGTTGCCGCCGGTCAGCGCCAATTCGGCAGCCTCGGCGAAGCTGGATTTGCCGCTGCCGTTGCGCCCGACGACCAGGGTCAGGCCGGGGCCTGGCGGCAGTTTCAACGTCACCTCCTGGCCGATGCCGCGGAATCCACGTACCCGTATTGCCCGCAGGAATATCCCCGAATCGTCGAACTCTGTTGTCCGGTCAGGGGACTCGGTGCCGAGCGCCTGCAATACCTCGTGTGCGACATCAGTGGTCACCGTGGGGTCTGCGGCAAGCCTGCGGGCAACCACCTCGGTCAGCCGCGGCACGCCTGCTGTCGCCGGGTCGGCCTCGGGATCCGTGCGCATGCGAAACCCCCTCCACCACCGAACCGCGTCCTGGCGACCCCAATGCCCGGTGCCACTGTCGAAAGCTGTGCGAAACGCTACCCGATCGCGCCGCATTCGCCCACCGCACGGCGCGAATACGCTGGTAGGGGTCCGAACCTGCCCGCGGGGATGGTATGGCCATCGAGCGGCAGGGGAATGCGCTCGATGTCCACCCCTCGCCAGCCCCGGCGGGCAGCTCGATGGTGTCTCACCCGATGTGGGTGGCTCGGACGAGCCGAACAGAACAGAATGACAGAAACCGACCGGTAAGGCAAGGCCCATTGGTCTCGAATTTTCCGGCTGCACAGCGATTTCCAGGCAAAACCCGTGGGTAGCGCCATACGTGTCGGTGGGCTGCGGTAGAAATCCGGTCAACCGAGAAACGGGGGAAACACATGACGCAGAGCCGAGCGGGAGCCGCCCGATGACGGCGCCGTGGACCGAGGAGCAGGTCAACGCCCTCGCGCCGGATGCGAGCTCGTTGTCCGCCGCACGGAAACTCGCCGGGCGCTGGCACGGCACGGGGTACCACGACACCGCGCTGTGGGGTCTGTGCAAGGGCAGCGGCGCCAAGCCCTATCAGACGATCGTCGATTTGGCGGGCCCGGCGTACAAGTGCTCGTGCCCGAGCCGCAAGTTCCCGTGCAAGCACGCACTGTCGCTGCTGCTGAGCTGGTCGGGCGGGACCATCGAGGAGGCGGCGCGGATCGCCGATTTCGCGGCGGAGTGGATCACCGGCCGGGCCACCCGCGCGGCGGCGCGGCCCGCCGGTGAAACCGCAACGCGCACGCCGAATCCGGCGACGGCCGAGCAACGGCGGGTACGGGTGACAGCGGGGCTGGAGGAGCTCGATGTCTGGCTCGGCGACCAAGTGCGCACCGGGCTCGCGCAGGCAGATCGATCCTTCGGGGCATTCGAGGCGATCGCCGCGCGGATGGTCGACGCACAGGCGCCCGGTATCGCCGCGGCGCTGCGACAATTGCCTGCCACGGTGGTCACCAGTGCGGATTGGCCCGAACTTGTGCTGCGTGAATTCGCGAGGCTGCACCTGTTGGTCGCCGCGCATCGTCGCATCGACGATCTATCCCCCGCGTTGGCCGCCAGCGTCCGTTCCCACATCGGCTACCCCGCACCGGCCGAGAGTGTTCGCAGTGAACCTGCTTTCCGCGACCACTGGATGGTGCTCGGCGTCCGGACCAGTGAGGAAGAACGGCTCTACACCCGGCGAAGCTGGCTGTACGGCAGGGAAAGCCGGCGCTGGGCCCTGCTCGTAGAGCACTCGTTCGGCTCGCCGAGCTTCTCCGCGGAGGTGCCCGCGCCCGGCATGATGGCCGACGCGCAACTGCACTACTACCCGGGCGCCGCGCCGCTGCGCGCACTGTGGGGTGAACGGCACGGCGCTGCCGAACCATTCACCACGCTGCCCATCGGTGCGGAAGCGGGCTCCGTCGCCGCCGCGCTCGATGCGCACGCCCGAGCACTCGGCGCGGATCCGTGGCTGCGGTCGTGGCCGGTCCTGCTCACCGACGTGATACCGGTTCCGACCGAAAATGGCTGGTATATCACGGAATCCGGCGGCGCGGCGCTGCCGGTGGTACCGATCGAACAGCCGTGGCGGCTGCTGGGTGTATCCGGCGGTCATCCGGTCACGCTCGCCGCCGAATGGACCGCCGATGGTCTGGCTCCGATCTCGGCATTCACCGCGGGCGAAGTTGTCGACGTGAGCGGCCTCGGGCTCGCCGCCCGCGGCACCGGAAACTCGACTGCCGCACAGTCGCCGAACGCGGCGGACCTGACCTCCGTCGCATTGCTCGGGACCGCGCGCCGCGCCCCTGACCCCGCTCGGCTCGACCCGCCCGTCGCCGCGGCCGCCACCCTGCTGCGCACCGAACCGGCCTTGCTGCTGCTCGAATCGGCCGCGCTGCGTGACACTTACGCGCGCGGTGGCCTGGCTGCGGGCACCGCGACTCCACCCGAACCTGCCGAGGACGACACCCGGCGACTGCTGCCGAGGTCCGCGGCCTCCCGGCTGTCCCGCATGTTGGCCGATCGTTCACCGTTCCTCGCCGAATGGTTCGCCGCGGCCGCGCCACGCGACTACCGCGCCCCCGACGCGCTGTGCGGTCAACTGCTCGAACAGGCGAAAACGAACGCCGAGCTGCGCGAACCCCTGTTACGGCTGGCCGGTGCGCGCGGCCGATGGTTGGCGACGCAGCATCCGGAGTGGCGAAACCTGGTGCGCCGCAGCGCAACGACCGCGCCCGCGGATGTCTGGCAGTTCGGCAGGCCGCCCGAGCGGCGGGAGTGGCTCACCGACCTGCGCCGCCGCGACGCGGACGCCGCGCGGGAGGCGCTGACCGCGGCCTGGCCGAAGGAATCCGGCCCGTTGAAGGCGGAGTTGCTCGCCGTTCTCGCCGAAGGGATTTCGGCGGCCGATGAGGAGCTGCTCGAGACGGCGTTGAACGATCGGCGCGCCGACGTCCGGCGGACCGCCGCCGGTCTGCTGACGCTGCTCCCCGACTCCGAATTCGCTCACCGGATGATGCGACGCGCGACCAAGTGGATCGCCACCGTGTCGGCCCCCGCCGAACACGGCGAGCCTCGTGCACATCTCACGATCGAGGTGCCCGACACGCTCGACACCATGGACCACAGGGACGGGATCGCCGACCGCACTGTCGAATTCACCTACCGGTGGGGCGGCGCACCCGATGTCACCGCAGGCCGTGTCCGGCAACTGGTCGCCGCGACGCCACTTGCGCATTGGGAGGCGGCGCTCGGCACCGCGACCAACCCGAGCACCCTGGAGCCGACCAGACCGAACCGCCCGGGCACACCGGAGCCGACCGAACCAAGCCAGCCGAGCACCCCGGAGCCGACCGGACCGAGCCAGCCTGGCACACCGGAGCAGGCGACGCAGGCCGCGATCGATGACCGGTTCCGGCAGCCGGTTTTCGACGGCTGGGTCGATGCCACACTGGCGCAAAACAATCCGGAGTGGGCGCGAGCGCTGTTCAACGCCGGAGTACCGTCCGATCTCGCCATGTTGCGCCGTCGCGAGCTGTTCGCGCTGCTGCCGCTCGCCGATCGGACCCAGCATCTGCTGCGGCTGGACGGATCCTGGCTCTCGGAGCTAGAGGCGCTACTGCCCGCGATGGGGCACCCGTGGCCGGAACCGTTAGCGCAGCATCTGATTCTGTTGCTGTTCGAACGCGCTCGCGCCGCGTACCAGCCTCCGGGGGCTCAACGTCCCGGAGCGCACGGCGCAACGCCGAGCGCGCACCGGTCGCTGCTTGCCGCGGCAGCCGCGCGACTGCCGCTCGCCGCCGCGGGCGCGGTCACCGTCGTGGCTCGCCGTTGCGACGACCCGGCCTGGGAGCAGGCTTTCAACCAACTCGCCCACGACCTCAACCACCGCTCGATGATGCTCGAGGAGTTGCAGTGACCACCACCGCAGTGACCACCGAAGACACCACGCCCGACCTGTTGCGCCCACACGCCGAACAGGCATACGCCGACGAACTGCTGGCGCTGACCGCCATCGACGACCGCCAACGCCCGCCCTCGTGGCGGCTGTCGCCGTGGGCGGTGGTCACCTACCTGCTCGGCGGCACGCTCGACGACGGCACCGTGATCACCCCGAAGTACGTCGGCCCGCGCCGGCTCATGGAGGTTGCGGTGGCCACCCTGGCGACCGACCGGGCACTGCTGCTGCTCGGCGTGCCGGGCACCGCCAAAACTTGGGTGTCGGAACATCTTTCGGCTGCCATCTGCGGCGAGTCGACACTCCTGGTACAGGGCACCTCCGGCACCGCGGAAGAAGCGATCCGCTACGGCTGGAACTACGCGCGACTGCTGGCGGAAGGGCCGAGCGAAGGCGCGATGGTGGCTTCGCCGGTGATGACCGCGATGAGTCGCGGCGCGATCGCCCGCATCGAAGAACTCACCCGCATCCCCTCGGATGTGCAGGACGCGCTGATCACCGTGCTGTCGGAGAAGACGCTGCCGGTCCCCGAACTCGGCACCGAGGTGCAGGCAGCCAAGGGCTTCAACGTCATCGCCACCGCCAATGACCGCGACCGCGGCGTCAACGACCTGTCCTCAGCTCTGCGCCGCCGCTTCAACACCGTGGTGCTGCCGCTGCCTGCCAGCGAAGACGACGAGGTCGCCATCGTCACCCGTCGCGTGGAACAACTCGGCTCCGCGCTGGAACTGCCCACCATTCCCGCCGCCGCCGAGGAGGTGCGCCGCGTCGTGCGCATCTTCCGGGAACTGCGTTCCGGCATCACCGCCGACGGCCGCACCAAGCTCAAGTCCCCGTCGGGGACCCTGTCCACCGCCGAAGCAATCTCGGTCATCACCAACGGCATCGCCCTCTCCGCACACTTCGGCGACGGCATCCTGCGCGCCTCCGACATCGCCGGCGCCGTCCTCGGCTCGGTCATCAAGGACCCGGTCTCCGACGCCGTCGTCTGGACCGAATACCTGGAAGCAGTCGTCCGCGAACGCCCCGACTGGTCCGATTTCTACCGCGCCTGCCGCGACGTGAACGGGTGAGCTACACCGTGGAATCGGCGCAGCTCGGTCCTGCGGCGGCCGGGATGTGCACACGGACAGAGATATTCGACCCGAGGTAGCAGGGTGACTCACACATACGCCGACACCAATACACACCCGGACACCACAAGCCACACGGATGCATCCGTGCATGCCGACAACCGCACGAAATCGGTGCGTACAGCCCGGCAAGCGCGGCGCGGAAACAAGGGGTAGCACCGTGATCCAGACGTATCCAGGCGCTGACACCAACGGCCACGCGAACACGAACGCGCAGGGCGATGACGGCGACGCATCGCAGGTCGGCGACGGACCAGTGACTCGAGTGTTCGGCATCCGCCATCACGGGCCGGGTTCGGCCAAGTCGCTGCGCGCGGCGTTGGAGGCGTTCCGGCCCGATGCGATCCTGATCGAAGGTCCGGCGGATGCCGATCCGCTGGTCGGCTACGTTGCCGCTGACGGGATGGCACCGCCGGTGGCGCTGCTTGCCTATGTGCCGGACACGCCGGCGAAGGCGGCGTTCTGGCCCTATGCGGTGTTCTCCCCGGAGTGGCAGGCACTGCGGTATGCGGTGGAACACCGTGTGGCCGTGCGGTTCTGCGACCTGCCCGCCACTACCGTGCTCGCCCGCGACGACGAACCCGGTGATCACATCGACCCGCTCGCCGAGTTGGCCTCGGCTGCTGGATATGACGACGCCGAACGCTGGTGGGATGCGGTGGTCGAATCGGCTGCCGACTCCACCGCTTTCGAGGCGATCACGGAAGCGATGGGGGCGATCCGCGATGCCGCCGCCGCAGGGACGCTCGGTGCCCGGACCGATCGCAACGAAGAGACCGAAGGCAGCGCACTCGAAAATGGCTCGGTCGCTGTCGAATCGGAGATCGCGTCGCGAGTGCCGGTCGCGATCGATGAACACACCCTGCGGCGTGAGGCATACATGCGGCAGACGATGCGCAGGACACTCAAGGACGGAGCGCAACGGCTCGCGGTGGTCTGCGGTGCGTGGCATGCGCCCGCATTGGTCGGCAAGCTCGGACCGGCGGCGGCTGATATGCGGCTGCTCAAGGGGTTGCCGAAAGTGAAGGCCACCGTGACCTGGGTGCCGTGGACGCATTCGCGGCTGGCCTCGGCGTCCGGTTATGGCGCGGGCATTAGCTCGCCGGGCTGGTACCACCATCTGTTCACTCAGACCGAGCAACCCATCGCCCGGTGGCTCACCAAGGTGGCCGGGGTGCTGCGGGCGCATGATCTGCCGGTCTCGAGTGCGCACATCATCGAATCCGTCCGGCTCGCTGAGACTCTCGCTGTGCTGCGCGATCGTCCGCTTGCCGGCCTTTCCGAGGTCACCGAGGCGGTGCGTTCGGTGATGTGCGCGGGTGACGAGACGATGGTCCGATTGATCGCCGCCGAACTCGTCGTCGGTGAGGCGCTCGGCGCCGTGCCGGAGGGCACGCCCACCGTGCCGCTCGACGCCGATCTGCGGGCCAGGATCCGAACGCTGCGCATGAAGCAGGAGGCCGTATCGCGGACCCTCGATCTGGACCTGCGCAAAGAACGGGAGGTCGATCGTTCCCGGCTGCTGCATCGGCTGCGCCTGCTCGGCATCGGATGGGGCACACCGACCACCGGGGAGGTGCGCAGCACGGGCACCTTCCGGGAAACCTGGACACTGGAATGGCGACCGGAGTTCGCGGTCTCGATCATCGAGGCCTCCCGCTGGGGCACCACCATCCGCACCGCCGCCGAGTCGAAGATCCTCGATCTGGCCAACCGGGACGGCAGCACCGTCGCCGACCTCACCGCCGCGCTGGAAACAGCGCTGCTGGCCGACCTCGGCGGCGCCACCGACGGCCTCATCTCCCGACTGGAATCGGTTGCGGCACTGGATCACGACGTGAGCCACCTGCTCGCCGCCCTGCCAGGTCTGGTCCGCACCCTGCGCTACGGCGATGTGCGCGGCACCGACACCAAGGCGCTCGTGCACGTCGCCGACGGTCTGCTGGTGCGCATCTGTGCGGGCCTCCCCGGCGCGGTCACCGGGTTGGACGCCGATGCTGCCGAGCAACTGCGCAGCCTCCTCGACGCGGCCCACACCGCCATCGCCACCAGGGACGACGGCTGGGCCACCAAGGAGTGGCTCGGGGCACTGACCCGCCTCGCCGACCGCGACGATGTCCACGGCGCGCTGGTCGGCCGTGCCGTCAGGCTGCTCTGCGACGCGGGGATCATCGATGAAACAGATTCCGCACGTAGGCTTTCCGCCGCGCTGTCGATCGGTAACACCGCCGCCGCGAAGGCCGCCTGGATCGACGGCTTTCTCGGCGGACGCGGCCTCCTGCTCGTCCACGACCGAGAGTTGCTGCGCCTCATCGACGATTGGCTGCGCGAACTCGGCGACGACCAGTTCGTCGAAACACTCCCCCTGCTGCGCCGCACCTTCGGCGCTTTCGAATCGGGAGAACGCCGCGCCATCGGCCAGGCCGTCCGCGACGGCGGCGCACTCCGGACCGACAACGCCGACAGCGCATCCTTCGACGTGGACCGGGGATTGATCGCCATGCACACGGTCGCCGAGATTCTGGGAGTCGCCGGATGAAGTCCTCAGCACCACAACGATCCCGGGACACGCGGCTCACTCACGCCGCCCGAATCACCCCTCACAAAATCCGGCCCGCTCGCAACACCCGAACCATCATTCCCAGCACCCGATTCACCCACGACACCCAAACCACGGGCGACGCCCGAACCGCGAGCGACACCAGAACCATCGTGAAGCCGCCGGGTGGAACCTCGCAGCGCTATGTCCGTCGCACGAACACCTCCGGCTCGGGCATCAGAACTTCGAACTACGTGACCACACAAACGCGGACCATCGACTTCCCCGGAGTACCTGGATGAATGACATCGATGAATCACACGCCCGGCGTTGGCGTTTGGTGCTCGGCACCGCTGCCGAACCGAGCCTCGGCGGCCTGGGATCCGGCGACGACCAGGCGATGGACGCGGCATTGTCAGCCCTGTACAACACCGACGACACCACGTCATCTGGCAAACGTGCGGCGGGCCTCGGCGGCTCGGCGCCGAAAGTCGCTCGCTGGCTCGGCGACATCCGCACCTATTTCCCGTCCACGGTCGTGGAGGTTATGCAGCGCGACGCGGTCGACCGGCTGAACCTGACGCAGCTGCTCCTGGAACCCGAGCTGCTGGAAGCGGTAGAGCCCGACGTCCACCTCGTCGGCACGCTGCTGAGTCTCAACGGCGTGATGCCCGAAACCACCAAGGCGACAGCGCGAATGGTGGTGGAGAAGGTCGTCCGGGAGATCGAGCAGCGTATCGCCGCACACACTCTCGCAGCCGTCTCCGGCGCGCTGAACCGCGCCGCCCGCATCGGCCGCCCACGCCTGCGCGATATCGACTGGGATCGGACCATCCGCAAGAACCTCGCGCACTATCTGCCCGAACACCGCACCGTGGTGCCCGAACGCCTCGTCGGCTACGGCCGCAAAGCTCAGGCGGTGCGCCGTGATGTGGTGCTGGCCATCGATCAATCCGGCTCGATGGCCTCCAGCGTGGTCTACGCATCGGTGTTCGGTGCCGTCCTCGCTTCGATGCGCGCCCTGAAGACGTCCCTGGTCGTCTTCGACACCGAAGTCGTCGACCTCACCGAACAACTCGCCGACCCCGTAGACGTCCTGTTCGGCACCCAACTCGGCGGCGGCACCGATATCAACCGCGCCATCGCCTACTCCCAGTCGCTCATCACCCGCCCCGCCGACACCCTGTTCGTCCTCATCTCCGACCTCTACGAAGGCGGCATCCGCAACGAAATGCTGCGCCGCGTCAACTCGATGAAGGAATCCGGCGTCCAGGTTGTAGTCCTGCTGGCCCTCTCTGATGAAGGAGCCCCCGCCTTCGACCACGACAACGCCGCCGCCCTGGCCGCCCTCGGCGTCCCCGCCTTCGCCTGCACCCCCAACAAATTCCCCGACCTCCTGGCACTCGCCTTGGACCGAGGCGACATCCAATCCTGGGCCAACACCAACGCAGGCCAACCCTGATCTCCGCCACTAACGGGACATGACTGCGACCGCTCCCGACATTGGCCGCACTCAGTGTCCCGAAGCAACCCGGGTCGGCGAGTTGGTGGCGGGGTTGTTCGGTGTGGGCGCGAACAAATGGCAACGCGGACCGACGCTGAACCCGAAAGTGCTTGTGGGCGTGTTGAACGCCGCGACCTGTCACTATCGAGATGGCTCCGGTCGCGATCCTGGGCCGGAAGGAGTTCGACATCATGTATCCAGCTGGCGGCGCTGTGCTCCCCGCGCGCAATCTCAACGGGCTGTGGACGCATTTCCGTAATTTCTTCGCTGCCAACACTGCTCGCGTGGTGACGGCCAGGCAGTCCGGCGGCGGATGGGAGGGTTGGCTACAGGTCGAGCTGTGGACTTATGTGCAGGCCCAAGATCCAGGATTCGGCCTGGTGCGCGAACAGTTCTACCCGGACAACGTGACACGCGCCGACTTCGGCCTGGGAAACCTCCGGGTGGAGCTGAAGGCACAGACGCTGAACGAGTCGGTGGCGGCGTTCGTGACGCGAGTCGATGCCGATGTGGAAAAGATGGAAAGGATCGTCGAAGGGAGTTTGGGCTACGTTGTCGCCGTGTACTGGGGGCAGAACCAGTTCAACAACCAGACCGATGTCGTGGAGGTCCAGTACGCGCCGTTCCGGGTGTGCAGGATGTTCGTCGAAGACGTCAACGACGATTCGATGAGCGACAGCACATAGCTTCGGAAGTGCGCGCAGCGGAAAGCGGCAGCGCGAACATGCTGCGAGAGACTGTCCAGGAGTGCCGACATGAACGTTGATCCGTCCGAGGCGAAGTCGTTCAAAAGCAGCCGAAGCAGTGCGTCGCAGGAGTGTGTAGAAATCGCGCATCTGGACGGAGACATGGTCGGGGTGCGCGACTCGAAGAACCCGGTTGGCCCAGCGCTGGCGTTCACCCCAAGCGAGTGGGACGCCTTCACCGCCAGGGTGAACGGCGGCGATTTCGACCGCCTTTGACCTTCCGCTGACAACCGCGAGGCCCCAGCTCTTTGGGTTGAGCTGGGGCCTCGCTCGCAGTTCACACTGCCCGGTTCGGACAGGCCGCCTGCATGGATCGTTCGGCGCGCATCGTTGGGATGACGACGGCGGCCGCTCGCAGGCCCCGAACTCCGGTAAATCTCGACCAACTGGTCTTGGCCCTGGACTATGCGATATCCGGTCCTGGGCCAACACCGACACAAGCCAACACAGAGCGGGCGGTCAGTAGCCCGCCGACAAACTCACCATGCCTTTGATCACGTCGATGAACTTGTAGCCCATACCCATGATGGCATCGAGAGCATCCATGCCGAACCCCTTTCGAGACTAGTCAACAAAATCGGACAGCCGAGTGTATGACCCACGTCGAGATCGATGCGAGGGCACCAGATCTCAGTTGTATGACAGTCGGTGATACAACCGGCGGCGCGATCATCTGGTGATGGCTACTGTTGATTCCACCGGGCCCATCACGCCCCAGGCGGTCGCCGATCCCGGTACCACGAGCGGGTGCACCGCCGCCGCTACCGCGAGCAGCGTAATCGCGACGATGGCGTCGAGCCAATAGTGGTTGCCGGTGCCGACCACCACCAGGGTGGTGATTACCGGATGCGCCAATGCCAGCCAGCGCCATGGGGTTCGGGTCGCCGCGACCACGGCGAAGGCGAGCAGCAGCGCCCATCCGACGTGCAGCGACGGCATCGCCGCGAACTGATTCGACAGGCCGCCGGAATCAGGTGCGCCGTAGACCGATTGGCCGTAGCTGGCGGCGAGGTCGACGAACCCGTACTGCGGCAGCATGCGCGGCGGCGCGAGTGGCATCAGCACGTGCACCAGGAGCGCTCCGCCGGTCAGCGCCACCATCAGGTTGCGGGTCCACCGGTAGTGCTCGGGCCGGAAGATCCACAGCCACAGCAGCACCGCGACCGCGACGGTGAAATGCGCGGTGGCGTAATAGAAATTGGCGGGCACCGCGAGGAAGCTCCGGTCGACGAAGATCGCCTGCACCGTCGTTTCTTCCGGTAGCCCGAGCCGGTCTTCGAAGGCGAGGATGCCGTGCGCGTTGCCGATCGCGTGCATCGTGTCGTCGGCGGTGAACATACGGCCGACCCGATAGGCCAGATACAGGACGGTGATCAGCGCGAACTGCCCGATCGCCTCACCGCCACGCCCGTGCACCGCGGCCCGCATCCGTTCCACCCGTTCGGCGAGCGCCGGCGGAAAACCCACGCCAGGACCACCGAGACCTACTGCCACCATTGCCAGCGGTTCCTTCCTCATCGAAGCAAGGCCGTCACCGACAATTAAGCGGAGTATCAACCTCCGCTTACCGTAACATCACCATCAACTCGATCCATCGCTTTGTGACCGGAGAGACAGAAGCGCCGGACACAGAACGGCCTACCCGGCGTAATAACCGGCAAGCCAAGGGAATACAGCGATTCACCGCAATACCGCCCTATTGGTACCTGTTTCGAAGGCCGAGCCGCGGCACCCCTCGTGTGGTCTCGAAATCCCTACAACGTCACCGCAACCAGCCCTCACACCAGAACCCGACACGACGGAAACCGGCACAACAGATATGGCCGTCACCAACAGCCGACCCGCCACACCAGCTGTCTTCAGTCTCGAAATCCCTAGAGCGCCATCACAACCAGCCCAACGCCAGAACCCGACACCACGGCGACAACAGGTATAGCCGTCACCAACAGCCGACCCGCAACACCAACCGTCTCTGATCTCGAAATCCCCACAACACCACCACAACCAGCCCCACACCAGAACCCGACACCACGGCGACACAACAGGCATAGCCGTCACCAACAGCCGACCCGCAACACCAACCGTCTCCGGTCTCGAAATCCCTACAACGCCACCACACCCAGTCCCCACAACGGAACCCGACACCGCGCCCAGCTGTCTTTGGTCTCGAAATCTCTACAACGCCACCACAGCCAGTCCTCACGCCGGAACCCGACACCGCGCACCTGACTGCGGAAGGTAAACCGGGTACCCCACACGACGCGCCCAGCACTGCCCAGAAAACCACCCCAACGCAACCTGTTCTCCCTCACCGCAACCGGAGCGGGGTACGTTCCGGGAACAACTCCCACCACGAAGGTCCCCCGAGAGGCTCGCCTGCCCAGGAACTACCGGGGGCAGTGCTGGGCACGACGGGTGCCGTACCCGGCTTACCTCCCGCAGCCAGGTGCGCGACATCGAGTTCCAGCGTGGTCATCTGGCTGTGGTTACGTCTCGAGCACGATCCCTACACAACAACGCAACCCATCGCACCGACGCACACAACCCGCCTGCTCATCGCCGACAACGCCCCCACCCCCACACGCGGCGTGATCGAAGGACCGGACACCCCGCGTCGCAACCGAGCACCCGGTGTACTGAGTGCACGGTTACAACGCGGGGTGTCAGGACGCGCAGCGCCAGCCGCCCGCGTGATCGTCTGACTGTGATCGCGTCACGAGCGGATGCCGCCCGATACCGAACACCCCGTGTTACCGCCGCACACCCCGCGTACTGGGTGTACGGCTGGTGTAAAGAGTGTTCGGATGCGCAGCGCCAGCTTCCAACGTGGCCGTCTGACTGTGACTGCGCCGCGAGCGACGCCACCCGAGAACCGAACACCCCGCGTCGCAACCGCACACCCCGCGCACTGGGTGCGCGGTGACGACGCGGGGTGTCAGGACGCGCAGCGCCAGCCGCCCGCGTGATCGTCTGACTGCGATCGCGTCACGAGGCGGATGCCGCCCGATACCGAACACCCCGTGTAGCAACCGCGCACCCCGTGCACTGGCTGAACGGCTGATGCAAGGAGTGTCCGGATGCGCAGCGCCAGCTTCCAACGTGGCCGTCTGACTGTGGGTGCGTCGCCAGCGACGCCACCCGAGAACCGAACACCCCGCGTCGCAACCGCACACCCCGTGCACTGGGTGAACGGCTGGTGTAAGAGGTGTTCGGATGCGCAGCGTCAGATTCCAGCGTGGGCATCTGCGTCTCGAGCACGATCCATAGGTAACAGCGCAATCGTCGTTGCGACGCAAACAACCCGCCACCCATCGCCGACACAGCCACTCCACCCCACACGCGGCGTGATCGAGGGACCGGACACCCCGTGTCCTAACCGCACACCCCGTGTACGGGGTGTGCGGTCTAGGAAAGGGGTGTGGGGTGACCGGCTACCCACGGTCGTGGGGGAGGGCCGGGTGGCCGGGGCAAGTTGGACGCTAGAGATCGGCGATGGCTGCGAGCGGGGGTGTGCGGGCGGCCCGAATGCCGGGCCAGAGTGCCGCGAGGACACCGACGACGGCCGAGCACACCAGCACTAGTACCAGCTGATTCAATGGGATCGCGATTTGGTCGATGCCCAGGTCACGGAGGGTGCGCAGGAATCCGACGCCGAGGCCGAGGCCGAGCAGCATGCCGACGATCGCGCCGAACACCGCGATCAACATCGATTCCAGATAGATGGTCCTGCGTACCTGGGCGCGCTGCATACCGACCGCGCGCAGCATGCCGATCTCGCGACGTCGCTCCACCACCGACAGGGCCAAGGTGTTGACGATGCCGAGGATCGCGATCACCACAGCGAGCGCTAGCAGGCCGTAGAGGATCGCGAGCAGCGTGTTGATCTGTTTGCCCTGTGCGCCTTTGAATTCCTCCGGGTTCTGGACCTGAACGACTACGAATTGCTCGGTCGCCTTCTCGAGGTCGGCGCGCATCTCGGTGAGATCGGCGCCCGGCTTCGCCTTGACCAGCATCAGAAAATTGGTCCGGAAGTTGACCGGCATGGTCTCGTCGTACATCTTCTGCGACACCACCATCGGGCCGAGCAGCGGCGTCTTCTTGTAGATGCCCGTCACGGTGACCTGGATCTTCTTCGCGTCCAGACTGACCACGGTGACCTGATCGCCGACCTTCCAACCGCGTTCGTCGGCCTCGTCCTCCGAAACGAGCACGTCGTGATCACCGAGAGTGTCGGTGCCCCTCACCATGTCGTAGTTCAGCACGCGGTCGAGCGGCCCGTCCGGCGAGGTACCGAGGATCTGGTCGTCGCCGACCCTGAAGCCGACACCGCGAATCCCCACCACATCGGACACCTGCGGCACCGACTTGCGCACCGCGTCACCGGCGCCGAGCGGCACTCCGATCATCTGCGGCCCGGCCAGCACGTAGTCCGCCTTCACGCCCTTGTCGACGAGCACGCTCACACTCGCCTTGGCCGATGCGCCGAGCATGCCGATCGCGGTCACCAGCATCAGACCGAGGGTGAGCGCGAAAGCCGTTGCGGCCGTGCGCCGCGGATTGCGGGCGGCATTGTTGCGCGCCATCCGACCGATCGGCCCGAACGGGCGAATCAGCACCCCGAGCACCGCAACCACCGGCCGCGACACCGCGGGCGCGGCGAGCAGCACGGCCAAGATCAGGGCCAGCGCACCGATGCCCACCGTCAAAGCCGCGTTGCCGCCGGTGGATTGCGCGCCGATCACCACGAGGACCGCGCCTGCCACCGCGAGCAATGCACCGATCAGCGTGCGCAGCCGCAACGAGTCACCGGCTGAAGCGAACTCCTCCCGCATCGCCTCGACGGGCGGGATCTTCGCGGCCCGCCGCGCGGGGGCGTAGGCGCTGACCATGGTGACAAGCAGCCCGACCAGCATGCCGACCACGATCGTGCGTGGCAGCACCGCCATCGAGCCGGTGGGCAACCCCAGATCGAAAGCATTGAGCAGCGCGGAAAGTCCGAACGCCAGACCGATGCCGCCCGCCAATCCGATTGCGCTACCGATCAATCCGATGACGAAGGCCTCCGCAACCACCGAACGACCCACCTGCTGTCTGCTGGCCCCAACGGCTCGCAGCAGTGCCAGCTCACGCAGCCGCTGGGCCACGATCATCGAGAAGGTGTTGTAGATGATGAACGTGCCGACGATCAGGGCGATCGCGCCGAAGGCGAGCAGGAAGTAGTTGATGAAGTTCAGCGCGTTGGATACTTCCTTCTTCAGATCGGCGCGCACCTGATCGCCGTTCTGCACCTTGTAGTCCTTCAAGACGGGTGATAGCTGGTCTCGCAGTTGGTCGCCAGGAATGCCCGCGGCGGCGATGTCGACATGAGCGACATGCGTCCCGTCGGTGAACAGCTTGCGCGCCTGCGCGTCATCGAACAGCAGTCCGATGAAACCGCCGGTATCGGAAGACACCTGATAGATGCCGGTCACCGTGACGTCGATGGGTGGACCGTGCGACGGGATGAGGATCTTGGTCTTGTCCCCCACCTTCAGCCCGGCGCGTTCCGCGCCGCCGGTGTTGATCGCGATCTCGCCTTCGCGCGCCGGCGGGGCTCCCTCGACGAACTTGTCCGGTTCGGCGATCGCCTTGTCCGGCGGCAGATACGACTGCGCGAAGGTGGGCGCGCCACCGGTCTGGACGGCCTTTTTCCCGTCCGGATACAGCAGCACCACGGGACCGTTCACGCTCGGCGCGACGGCACGAACCCCTGGTGTCTTGGCGATCTGGTCCACGACGCTCTGCGGAACGCCTAGGCCCTGTCGCTCCTTGGGACTCACCCGGACATCGACGCCCTTGGCCTCATTGGCAAAGATCCCGTCGAACGTACGCTGCAACGTATCGGTGAACACGAACGAGCCCGCGATGAACGCGGTGCCGAGCACCACCGATAGCACCGTGAGCGCGAGTCGCACTTTGTGCGCGGCGAGATTGCGCAAGGCCACCTTGCGCATCGGACTACCGGCCATCACTGCTGCTCCTGCATCTTGCGGGATATCGACCAGGCTTCCGCTGAGCGCTGCGCGATCGTCTCTCGGCGCACCGACTGCGGTGTCTTGCGGGGCACCCGCACCCACAGGCTCCGCTCAGCGCAGCGCGACTGTCTCTCACTCACGCCTGCTCCAGTGCCTTCATCCGGTCGAGCACCGATTCCGCAGTCGGATCGCGCAGTTCGTCGACGATCCGTCCGTCGGCGAGGAAGATCACCCGGTCGGCGTAGCCCGCAGCGTGGGGTTCATGGGTGACGATCACCACCGTCTGCCCGAATTCGTCCACCGCGGCCCGCAGGATGTTCAGCACCTCCTCGGAGGCACGGGAGTCGAGGTTGCCGGTCGGCTCGTCACCGAAGATGATCTCCGGCTTACCCGCGAGCGCCCGCGCACACGCCACCCGCTGCTGCTGTCCACCGGACAGCTCGCTGGGCCGGTGGGTGAGCCGATCGGTCAGCCCGAGCCGCTCGAGCACCGTGTCCAGCCAGTCCTGGTCCGGATCGCGTCCGGCGATGTCCAGCGGCAGCGTGATGTTCTCCAGCGCAGTCAGCGTCGGCACCAGGTTGAACGCCTGGAACACGAAGCCGATCCGGTCGCGCCGCAGCCGCGTCATCTGCTTGTCCGACAGCCCCGACAGATCGGTATCGCCGATCCGCACCGTCCCTGAACTGGCGCCATCCAGGCCCGCCAGGCAGTGCATCAACGTCGACTTGCCGGAGCCCGACGGCCCCATGATCGCGGTGAACTCCCCCTTCGCAAACTCGACCGATACCCCGTCCAGCGCCCTGACCTGAGTGTCTCCCGACCCGTAGACCTTCGTCAGTTCGATGGCACGGGCCGCGGCATCGGTCGGAGCTGCCGATTCGGCGAGGGCGGTACCCACAGCGTGCGAAGTCATGCAATCCAGTCTGTCTGCGATCGCTTCACTGCGCCATCGGGGATATCCCCGATAACCTGAGTATCGATCCGCACGATCCTGCGGATGAGACCCCTGCAAACCGCCGCTTCGGTGGCGTGCAGCTGATCGAGCGCGCGGGTGAGACGGCCGGTTTCGGTGGCGCCGATCTAGGTGCGCAGATCGGCAGGGTCGGTGTTGGCGCCGCACAGGATGACGCCGACCCGCTCGCCCTTGCTCGGCCGATACGCGCCGGTCGTCAGTGCCGCCAGGGCCGTGGCCGAGCCGTGTTCCACCACGAGACGGTAGCCCTCCCAGAGGGATCTGCGGGCCCGAATGATCGCGTCGTCGTCGACAACGATCGACCGCACGTCGGTGGTCCTTGCCCTGGCCCAGGAAAGCGCGGCGGCGGAAATCCGCGGTGCGCCCAGCGAATCCGCGGCGATCGAATCTATCTCCACGTCCATGACGGTGTCCGCGGCCAGCGCCGCGTGCAGCGCACAACTGCCCTCGGGCTCGGCGCCGACCACGCGGATACCACGACCGGCGGCAACCGCCGTGACACCGGAGAACATGCCGCCCGCGCCGACCGCGAGCACGATCGTGTCCAATTCCGGTACGGCGGCGAGGCATTCGAGCAGGAGCGTGCCCGCGCCCGCCGATGTCAGGTTGTCGTCGAAGGTGTAGGCGTCGATCGCGCCGGTGCGCGCTATAAATCGACCCGCGTTGTCGTGCGCCTGATCCTGTGTGCGGCCGGAAATACGCACATCGGCCCCCAACCCACGCAGCCGATCGACCCGTGCCCGCGTCGCCGACTCGGCAAGGAAGATCGTGGCAGGAATACCGAACAGCGCCGCCGCCCAAGCGAATCCGATGTCCGCATTGCGGCCGGTCGCGGAGACGATGCCCGCGTTGGGCATGGTTCCCGCCGCGAGCATGGCGGCGAACAGGTTGGCCGCACCGCGCGCTTTGAACGAGCCTGTGTGCTGCATGAATTCGAGTGCGAGGTAAACCTCGGCGCCGAGGCCGTACTCCGGGCCTGCTTCGACCACGGTGAGCGGTCGGACGATTCCGCCAATGCGCTCGGCCGCGGCCTCGACATCCACGAGGGAAGGGGTGCAGATATCGATCACCCGACAGTTCTCCTCACGATCTGTGGTTCTGATCGGGGACGTTAGACACTGGCGCAGGCCAGCGGTATCGGACATCTGCCTTAATTGCCTGGACAGCAGCGCGCCCCCGACCGGTTCGGTCGGGGGCGGCACATCGGCGAAAATCTACTATTCGGAAGTATCTGCACCCCACCGATCCAGCGCAATGTAGGCGGGTTGCCACTGGTGGAGATAGGCGGCACGGACCGGTTCCGGCAGTGGAGCAAGGACCGTCTGGACGGTCCGCTCGTCAGCGCCATCGAGCAGCCACGGAATCAATTGCGGCGCATCCGGTCCGATCCGGCTGCCGTGCAGCTGCCCGAACGCCAGCCACTGCGGCAGCGTGACCGTCGCCTGAATCAGCGGCAGCGCCTGCTTTTCTTCGTGGTCCAGGTGTCCGACCAGCACGGTGACCAGCGCATCGACCAGGTCACCGAGGCGCTGCGTGCCGCTCTCCCGATCGGCGAAGGCCGTCTCGATCGCCTCGATCAGTGGATCGACCGCACCGTGCTCGGCCTCCATGGCATCCAGCAACGCCAACTCCGACGGCCGCTCGGCCAGCGTCTCGCGCATTACCGGCCACAGCGCGTCATCCTCGGCGGTGTGGTGGATGTGCAGGGATTTGGTGAACATCTGCCAGCCCGCGGCGGTCGCCAGGATCTTGCGTGGATCGTCGTCGATCCGGCTGGTGATCTTGGCGATCTGCTCCAGCTCGCGCCGCAGCGCGTGGTGCATGGCATACATGGTGGTCATGTCGAGCGTGGCGCTCATGGTTACTCCTGATGGTCGAGCGTGTTTATCGGCCGGGCTGGGCCGGTGGTGCGCGATCAGCCCCAGTGGGCGCCCGCGGGTTCCTTGATGATGTTGTTGACGCGGTTGAAGAAATTGGCGATGGAAATGTTGAGCACCAGTGCGGCGAGCTGGTTTTCGTCGTAGTGGTCGGCGACCGCATCCCAGATCTCGTCGGGCACGCCGTCTCCGGACTTGTCGGCGAGCCGGGTGGCGACCTCGGTCAGTGCGAGCGCGGCGCGCTCGGCCTCGCTGAACTCGTCGCTCTCGCGCCAGGCCGCGACCGCGAACAGTTTGTCGTCACTGACGCTCGACTTGCGGCCGGTGGCCAGGTGCGACGAGACGCACGCACTGCAACCGTTGATCTGGCTGGCGCGCAGGGCAACGAGCTCGAGCAGCTCAATGGAGAGTCCGCCCTGGTGAATGCCCTTGTAGATGTTGTTGATGCCCTTCATCGCGTCGGGCAGCACCATGGCGGGGTTCTTCATCCGTGCGGTCATGGCTGGGTTCCTTTCGAGGAGTCGATACCGGGAAGTTCGGTTCGATCGGTGTGCGAGACCAGTGGCCAGTCGTTGGCGACCCGGCCCGCGAGGGTGAGGTAGTTGTCGAAGATGGCCAGGGCCACGTAGCCGACGATGTCGACGATCTCCGCGTTCGACAGCGCCGCGGTGGCCTGCTCGAGTTCCGCGTCGGTGACCGCGCCACGGCGTCGGACCAGAGCCGCCGCGAAGCCGAGCACCGCGGCGTCCTTCGGATCCTCGGCAGTGCCCGAGCGTGCGCGATCGAGCTCGTCTCGGCTGAGCCCGTGCAGGCGGGTGCCGACAAAGCTGTGCGAGGACAGTCCGTAGTCGCTGCGGTTTTCCTGAGAGACCAGCACACCGATGCGGGTGCGGGTCGCCGGCGGCATGCCGCCGGCGAAGAGCGCGGCGGCAAAGTCGAGATAGCCGCGCATTGCGGCGGGGCTGTTTGCCATTGCCTTGGCGATATTCGGTGTGATCCCGAACCGCTGTTGCGCTTCGGCGAACAGACGTTGGGTCGTGCCCGTCGTCGATTCCGGCTCGATCAGAGGGATTTGCGGCATGAACACACCTTGTTCGACCGAGTTGATACTTTTGCGATGCTTCGAAGATGGGTGTTTTATGGCTGGCTTGATCGACGTGCGTTTCACGGTCTTGGGACCGGTCGAGGTCCTGGTCGACGGTCGAGCGTTGCCCGCGGCACCGCGACATCGCGCGGTTTTGGCCTGGTTGTTGCTCAATGCCCGGCGGGTGTACAGCAACGAGCGGCTCATCGACGCCATCTGGGGCATGGAGCCACCCGGCACGGCGCGCTCACAGATCCATGCCGCGGTGACGGCGATCCGCCGAGTCCTGCGGGAAGCGGGCGTCGCCCACGTACTGGAGACCAAGGCCGCCGGCTATGTCGTGGCACCCGAACCGGGGATGCTCGATCTCGATGAGTTCACGCGGCGGGTCGCGGTGGCTCAGACGTTGACCACACAGGATCCGCCCGCCGCGGTAGCCGAACTGCGGGCCGCGCTGTCGCTGTGGCGGGGCGAAGCGTTGGCCGGGCTCAACGCCGACTATGTTGCCTCGGCTCGCCTGCTGCTCGACGAGAAGCGGATCGCGGCCTTCGAGCGACTGGCCGACATCGAGCTGTCACTCGGCAAGCATGACCAACTGCTCGATGAGCTGCGTGCGCAGGTGGCGGCGCATCCGCTGCGGGAGAAGCTGTCCGCGCAACTGATGCTCGCCATGCACCGCGCGGGGCGGCAGGCCGACGCGCTCGCCATCGCACGGGCGTTCCGGACGGAGCTCGCCGAGCAACAGGGACTCGATCCGGGCAGCGCGTTCGTCGCGTTGGAACAGGCTGTGCTGCGCGATGATCCGGCCACGCTGGCGCCTGACGTCCCGCTCTCGCCGAACCGAGCGCACGCACTGACCGCGTTCGCAACATCCGGTCCCGCAACGTCTCGGTCCACCAACTACGTGCCCACGTTGTCCGAGCCCACCCAGTCCGGGCCCCCGCTGTCCGGTGCAACGCAATCCGGTCCATCGTCCTACGCACCTGCGACGCCGGAACCGGCGATGGTCGAACCCACACTTCCCGTGGCACTGTCGAGCAAGGCGAACTTTCTGCCCTACGACATACCGGATTTCGCGGGCCGCGACGCCGAACTCGACCGCCTCATTGGTCCGCTGGATGACACAACGGTGACGATCTCCGCGATCGACGGCATGGCGGGTATCGGCAAGACCGCACTGGCGGTGCATGTGGCGCATCGGGTGGCCGAACGATTCCCGGACGGGCAGCTGTTCATCGATCTGCAGGCGCATTCAGCGAATCTGGAGCCTATCGCGGCCGACGCGGCACTGGAGATTCTGCTGCGCCAGTTGGGAATTCCCGAACAGAGCATCCCGACCTCGACGGTGGACCGCGGTGCGCTGTGGCGCTCGGAACTGGCCGGACGCCGGGTGGTCGTCGTGCTCGACAATGCCGCGGATACCGACCATGTCCGTCCATTGCTGCCGAATGCCAGTGCCAGCCTCTTGCTCATCACCAGCCGCCGACGACTCGTCGATCTCGATGGCGCGCGGGCACTTTCGGTCGATCTGCTGCCCGCCGACGATGCCGTCGGACTGTTCGAGCAGATTGTCGGCGCCCGCGCGATCGCCGAACCGCTCGCGGTACTCGACGTGCTGCAACTGTGCGGATTCCTGCCGCTTGCCGTGCGGATCGCGGCGGCGCGACTGCAGCACCGCCCGCGCTGGACCGTCGAGTATCTGGCCGGCCGGTTGCGCGACGAACGCCGCAGGCTCGCCGAACTGTCCACGGCCGAAAGGGGTGTGGCCGCCGCATTCGCACTGTCGTATCGACAGCTGGAGCCCGAGCATCAACGGATGTTCCGATTGCTCGGGCTGCACCCCGGCCGCGATTTCGACCCCGGTGCGGCAGCGGCACTGGCGAACAGCTCGGTCGACGACGCCGAAATGCTCTTGGAAGATCTCTTGGACGCGCACGTCATCGCTCAGCACGAGCTCGGCCGCTACACCTTCCACGAGCTGCTGCGCGAGCACGCCCGCGCCACCGGCGCCGAAGCGGAAACCGACGACAGTCGAAATACCGCCCGTACCCGCCTGTTCGACCACTACCTGCACACGGCGCGCACGGCCGTCGATCTGCTGTTTCACTACAGCGCACAACACCGGCGACCGCTGCCGGAGCCGAGTCGACCGGTCCTACCGTTCATCGACGACATTGCAGCTGGCCGCTGGCTGGACGCGGAACACGAAAACCTCCTCGCCACAGCCGGTTACGCCGCCGAGCACGGCCTGCCAACTTTCGCCCGTGACGCGGCAGAAGCCCTTCGCCCCTATCTCGACGGGCACTCCCGCCACACCGACGCCGCGCGCTTGCACACGGTCGGACTCAGCGCGAGCAGACAACTGGCGGATCGGAGTGGCGAAGCGCGCGCACTGACCGACCTCGGCTGGGCCCACTGGCGGCAGGGCGACTTCGAACAGGCTTTCAGCCGCTCGACCCAGGCGCTGCTGGTATCGCGCGAGATCGGCGACCACCTCCAGGAAGCTCGGGCACTGAACACCCTCGGCAATGTCGCCTGGCGCCGCCGCGACTACGACGAGGCACGCCGAAACCTCGAGCCCGCACTACAACTCGCGGTCGATGCGGGCAACCAGGTCGGCGAAGCACACGTGCGGGGCAATCTCGCCATGGTCTTCGCGGCGACCGCCTCCTACACCGACGCCGAGGACCATCTCGACCGAGCCCTCGCGCTTCACAGGGAACTCGGCAACCAACGCGGTGAGGCACTCGTCCTCAACAACCTCGGCGTGATCGCTCGCGGCAGCGGTCAATTCGGCCTTTCCCTCGCCCACCACGGCCGAGCCCGAGACCTCTACCGCATGTTGGGCAACCACAGCGACGAGGCCTCGGCCGTCAACGCCCTCGGCGAAACCGCCCGATGCGGCAACAACCCCACCCAAGCCATCACCGACCACACCGCCGCACTCGACCTCGCCGACGAAGCGAGCAACCTCCCCGAACAAGCGCGCGCCCAAGAAGGTTTGAGCCGAGCGCACCACACCCTCGGCCACCTCGACGAAGCCCGCGCCCACGCCGAATCGGCGCTGGAGCTCTACACCGACCTCGGTGTCCCCGAAGCCGAAGACATGCGCACCTTCCTCAACTCCTTGCCCTGAGCCGCGCACGCCGTGCCCCGGCAGATACCGGACCGGTTACCTGCCCACCGTCGAGTGCTCGACCACGATGACCTCGGGAGGTCGAGCCTCCGCGGCCGCTATTGCGGTGCAGCCCCGTTGTTTCGGTTCGGCGCTATTCGAGGATGAGGAGCGCGGATTTCTCCAGCCGGTCGGCGATTTCGGAGTAGGAGGCGTATCCCATTCCGGCGCGAACCAGCGCGCCCGCGTAGAGCAGTTCCAGGGACTCGACGACATCAGGGTCGGCGTCGGGGCCGAGGGCGCGCATCAGGCGTTTGCGGATTTCGGCGCCGATACGGGCGCGCAGGTGTGCGACATCGGGATCGCGGCCCAACAGGGCGCTGGTTACCGCACCGGACAATTCCTGCTCGTCGGCGACGAGCAGGGCGATATTGCGCAATTCGGCGACGACCCGGACCGTGGGGTCCGGGTCCTCGCTGACCGGAGATGAGCCGGAAACCAAACGACGCCAGAAGATTTCGGCGACAAGATGTTCTTTGGAGGAAAAGTAGGTGTATGCCGTGGCCGTGCCGACACCGGCCGCAGCGGCGACCATGCGGATCGTCATCCCCGCAAAGCCCTCGCGGGCAAGGACTTCCACCGCCGCTCTGGTGAGCTTGTCGACGGTGTCGGCCTGCTTCTCGGTGAGGCGGCGCCGGGTCGCCTCGAGGATGATGGACTCGCCTTCGGACATGTGTCTAGATCCTACTTGGCGGCCGCGAGGCCGGCTCGGCGGCCATAGAAGCTGCCGTCGCCGAGTGAGGCGCCGCTGACGTAACCGCCCGCGCACAGGCCCGAGGTACAGCGGCCCGCGGCGAACAGTCCGGCGATCGGCTCACCGGAAACGTGCAGCACCCGGGAGTCGAGGTCGGTGCGCAGGCCGCCGAGCGTGAAGCCCGCGGTGAAGCCGCGCATGTCGAACGCCGCGAGCGGAGTGCCGATCGGCTCGACCCACTCGGGCTTTTTGCCGAGCAGCGGATCCTTGCCGTCGGCGGCATGCAGGTTGTAGGCGTCGACCGTCCCTTGCAGTGCCAGCGTCGGCAGGCCCATGTCCGCCTCGAGTTCGGCGACGGTCTCGGCGGCCCAGGTCGGCGGCTGCCGGAAGAAGGGGGTCGAGGTCTCGGTGGCCAGCGCGGCCTCGAGCGACTTCTCGTCGATGATCAGATACGCCTGGTTGTCCTGCTGGATAAGGGTGGCCTGCCCGATCCGTCCCGGGTAGGTGTCCTCGGGGATGTACCGCTGGCCGCGACCGTTGACCAGGATGCCGCGCGCCATCATCTGCGGGTCGCCGAAGAAGGCGACCTCGGTGGCGTCCATATGCGCCAGTTCGGCACCGAGCGCCTGGGCGACCAGAATGCCGATGCCATCGTGCTCCTCGATCGCGGCGGCGGGCCTGCCGATCAGCCGCGGCGCATAGCCCTCGATCATCTTCTGGTGGTAGGCGAAACTGCCGGTGGCCAGGACAACGCCGCGCTCGGCTCGGATGGCGACCTGCTTGCCGAACTGGGTAGCGAGCACGCCGACGACACGGTCGGTGTCGTCGACGACGAGCCGCCGGATCCTGGTGTCGTATTCGACGCGGACACCGAGGCCGTCCGCTGTCTCGGCGAGCGGCTTCATCAGCATGTAGCCGCCGCTCTTCTGCCCGATGCGCTTATCCGCCATCTGCGGGACATGTCCGCGCGGCGCGGGTTTCGCGATAGCGTTGAACGGCGCGGCATTCTCACCGCCGGAATACATCAGCCCCTCGTCGTGCGGTGGCTCCCAGCCCGGCTGACCCCAGAACGCCTCGCGGAACGGGACACCACACGAGACGAGCCAGTTGTAGTGTTCGACGCTGCCCTGGCAGTAGTCGGCGATCTTGGCCTTGTCGACGCCGGGGCCAAGGGCCGCGAGCAGGAACGTCTCCATGTTCTCGGGAGTGTCCTCGAAACCGAGCGCCTGTTGCAGCGGGGTGCCACCACCGAGGTAGATGAACCCGCCTGCCATCGCGGCCGCGCCACCCCAGCCGCCGGTGCGCTCCAGGATCAGCACATCGGCGCCCGCCCGCGCGGATTCGATGGCCGCGCACACCCCGGCGATGCCGTACCCGGCGACGACGACGTCGGCCTCCTTGTCCCACTCGGAGACCTCACTGGCACGCAACGGCCGAATTGTCGCGGCATCAGACATGTTTCGTGTTCCTTACTGTTCTGCTCGGTCGGACCGCTGCACGTTGCACTGCTCGCTCGAGCAGCACTCGCCATAGTTGTCCTGTGCTGTCGACTACTGTGCCGCTTCGGACGGCGCGGCGGGTCGAACTTCGCAACTCGATCGCCCTACTCCGCCGTCGATTCGGACTGCTCGGCCACATCCGCCTGCTGTTTGCGCGCGGCCTTCTTCTGTTGGCCGACGATGGTCCCCACCAGCAGGTCCAGCTTGGTGCCGTTCGGCCAGCCGACGTAGTGGCAGAGAAACAGGGCGATCTCGTGCAACTGCTCCTCGGTGAGCTCTTCGTTACGCAGCGCGGCGCCGATCTGGATGCCAGCCGTGTCGATGGCGCCCTGCGCGGTGAGCGCGCCGAGCAGGATCAGTCGCCGGTCACGAACGGTGAGCGCAGGACGCGACCAGATGTCGGCGAAGAGATGATCGGCGGTCACCGCGAAGTGCGCGCCGGGGTAGTCCTTGAACTCGGTGCCATAGACCTCGGCCATCTTGGCGAGGCCACGCTGCCGGACTGATTCGGTCGCAGCGCCGTTGGAAGCGTTGTCGCTCATCGGGATTCCTTTTCGGATGTCGCACTTTCGGAGGTGCCGACGCCGAGACCGGGACCGAGACGATCCAGGGCAAGCTCGGCAAGTGGGAGGTCGACGCCGAGTCGTGCGCCGAGTTCCAAGGCGAGCGTGAGGTCTTTCTCGCCCAGATCGCGCACATGGCTGAGGATCGGCAGCCAGAAATCGCCGACCTCGATCGGGGCGGTGCGATCGCGCAGCATGATGGCGCCGGGACCGCCGGTGACAGCGTCGGAGTGGCGCACGACCTTGCCGAGCGTCGTGATGTCAAGGCCCGCCGCCTCGGCGAGACGTTGTGCCTCGGTGGCGGCGGTGAAGGCGATGAAGTGCAGTAGGTTGCGGGCCAGCTTCATTCGGGTGCCGGCACCCACCGACCCCGCGTGCACGACGAGATCGGCGAAGCATCCGAACGGGCCGCGCACCCGCTCGAACGCCGCATCGCTGCCGCCGACCAGCACGGCGAGTTGGCCGCGCTGTGCACCCGGCGCACCACCACTGACCGGGGCGTCCACCAGCTCGACACCGTGTTCGGCGCACTCGATCGCCAGCTCTTCGGCGGTCCGATCGCTGATCGTGGAGTGCACGGCGATGACTGTTCCCGGCGCGGCGGTGCGCAGGATGCCCTCGGGCCCCGTGACCACCGTACGGACCTGCTCGTCGTTCAACACCGTCACCGAGATGACGGAGGCTTCCCGCGCGACCTGCTCAGCGCTGACCGCCGCCGCGGCTCCAGACTCTATGAACGGCTGTGCCGCATCGGCCCGCATGTCACACACCGTGAGTCCGCCGGGCCAATCCACTAGCCGCTTCGCCATCGGCGCACCCATATTGCCGAGACCGATGAAGCCGACGCGGAATCCACCGGCAGACCCGTTCGTCCCCGGATCGGATCGCGCCTCGCGTTCGCCTGTGCTCATGACCGGAACACTTGTCCGCCATCGACATTGAAGATCTGCCCGGTCACCCAGCTCGCCTCGTCCGAAAGCAGGTAGAGGCAGGCGCCGACCAGATCCTCCGGTGTTCCCATCCGCTTGAGCGGCAACCGGTTCACCATGTCGGTCACGATCGCCTCCGGTGTCACCGTCTTGGTGGCCTCGGTGTCGATCGGTCCCGGCGCGATGGCGTTGATGCGAATCTTGGAACCGCCGAGCTCGAACGCCAGCTGCTGGGTCAGACCGTTGATGCCGACCTTCGCGAGGCCGTAGAAGCTGGAATATGTCCATGCGGCCGTGGAGGATTGGTTGACAATTGATCCGCCGCCGGAGGCCATCATGGGCTTCCATACGGCGCGGGTCATGTTCAGTGCGCCGTCCATGTTCACGCCCATGAACTTCTTGTAGTAGTCCCAGGGCACGGTCAGTAGCAGGTTGAGCTTCATCTCGCCGTAGATGGCCGCGTTGTTGACCAGGTGGTTGATGCCGCCGAACTCGCCGACGGTGAATGCGGCCAGCGCCGTGGCGGATTCGGGTTCGGACACGTCGACCTCACCGAACACCGCGGTGCCGCCGTCGGCGACGATTTTCTCCGCGACCGCTCTGCCGCCTGCCACATTGCGGTCGGCGACCACCACTTTGGCGCCCTCGGCGGCCAGTGCTTGCGCGTACACCGCGCCGATGCCCTGCGCGGCACCGGTGACGATGACGGATTTTCCCGCGAAACGGGCCATGTAGTCAGCTCCTCTAATTCAGGCTTGGTAGGCGATCAGCTTGGTTTCCAGGTATTCCTCGAATCCGGCGATGCCCATCTCGCGGCCGATGCCGGACTGCTTGTAGCCGCCGAACGGGGCGTCGGCGGAATACCAGATGCCACCGTTCACGCTCAGCGTCCCGGTCCGAACCCCCTCGGTGACATGCCGGATCCGGTCCTGGTCGGTCCCCCACACCGAACCGGACAGCCCGTACGGGGAATCGTTGGCGATGCGGATCGCGTCGTCGTCGCCGTCGTAGGCAATCACCACCAGAACCGGGCCGAAGATCTCCTCGCGGGCGACGGTCGAGGTGTTCGCGACATCGGCGATCAAGGTCGGTTCGATGTAATAGCCGCGCTCACGATCGGCCGGCCGTCCGCCGCCGGTGACGATGTGTCCGCCTTCGGCCACGGCGATCTCCAGGTAGCGCTCGACGCGGGCCCGCTGCCGCTGCGAGATCAGCGGGCCGCAGATCGTCCGCGGGTTCGTCGGATCACCAGGCACGATCCCACCCAGCGTGGCCGCGGCGGCCTGCACCGCGTCGTCATAGGCCGCGCGCGGGACGAGCAGACGGGTGGTGATGGCACAACCCTGTCCGGCGTGCACGCACACCGAAAACGCCGCAACGCCTACTGCTGCCGCGATATTCGCGTCATCGAGCACGATGAACGCCGACTTGCCGCCCAGCTCGAGGAAGGCCTTCTTCAGCGTTGTCGCCGCACCGGCCATCACCGCTTTCCCGGTCTGTGTCGAGCCGGTGAAGCTGACCATGTCGACCCGTGGATCGGTGGTGAGCCGCGCACCGATCGCGTGATCGGCGGAGGTGACGATATTGACGACGCCCGGCGGGATGTCGGTGTGCTCGGCGATCACCGCACCGACGGCTGCCGCACACCACGGCGTATCGGGGGCAGGCTTGAGTACCAGCGTGTTTCCGGCCGCGAGCGCCGGTCCGAGCTTCGCGAAATTGATCTGGTGCGGGAAGTTCCACGGGGTGATCGCGCCGACCACGCCGATCGCCTCCCGGCGCAACACCCGACGGGTCTTGATACCCATCGGCTCCGCGACGCCGAGATCCGTTTCCCAGCCGTATGTTTCGGCGAGAGATGCGGAGTAACCCAGGTCGGCGACCGGACCCTCCAGTTGCGGGCCGCGCGTCAGCATCGTCGGCGCACCGGCCTCGGCGACGGTGATGTCCCGCAGTTCGTCGACATGCGCCTGCAGCGCGGAGCGCAACTGTTCGAGGCAGCGCGCACGAAAAGCGTGATTGCGCGACCAGTCGGTGTCGTCGAACGCGGTGCGCGCGGCGGCGATGGCCGCGTCCATATCGGCACCACCCGCGTTCGCGGCCTGACCGAGGACCTCCTCGGTCGCAGGGTTCACGGTGTCGAAGACGCCGTCGGCGCCCGCCACCAGCTTGCCGCCGATGAGCAGGCGGGACTCGGCGCTGGGCAGGAGGCTGCTCATGTAGGGCTCCGTTACTGTCTGGACACGTGTACGGAATATAGTCTCGACGCTCGACGAGACGCAAGAACATGTTCCAGCTTTGCCGCCCACATCGGGTGAATTCCCGGCTCGGAGCAATGCTCGGGCCTATCGGAAGCACCCTGGCATTCACCGACAAATCCCGCCGAATCGTTGTCGAGCGAATGGCTCGGTGGTACCGTCCAGACACATGTCCAGCTATGTGTCTCTCATCGGTGATGCGCTGACGTCGACCGACGAGAACTCGTTATCGAAATCCGGGACGGCGCGATGACGGCGGCTTCATTGGAACCGTTGACTTTCGATCCATACGACTACCGATTCCACGAGGACCCGTACCCCACCTATCAGCGGCTGCGCACCGAGGCGCCGCTGTACTACAACGCCGAGCTGGACTTCTGGGCTTTGTCCCGGCATGCCGATGTGACCGGCGCCTTTCGTGACAGCGTCCGGCTGTCGAGCGCCAATGGGGTGTCGCTGGATCCGGCGGCCTGGGGTCCGCACGCCCACCGGGTCATGTCGTTCCTTGCGATGGACGACCCGCGCCACCTGCGGATG
The DNA here is from genome assembly GCF_042675075.1 of Nocardia sp. GCM10030253. Lineage (NCBI taxonomy): Bacteria > Bacillati > Actinomycetota > Actinomycetes > Mycobacteriales > Nocardiaceae > Nocardia > Nocardia sp. GCM10030253. The sequence goes on from NZ_JBHTDL010000008.1 coordinate 433,510, forward strand.
CGTAGGCTCGTCTACAAGGGTTTCACGCCCAAACGGGTGGCCGAAATGGCCGACCGGATCAAGGAATTGACGCTGTCCTACCTCGAACCCGCGCTGGCGACAGGCACTTTCGACTGGATCGACGAGGTCGCGGGCAAGCTACCGATGGACGTGATCTCCGAGTTGATGGGGGTACCCGAACCCGACCGCGCCGAGATCCGCAGGCTGGCGGATCTGGTGGTGCACCGGGAAGACGGCGTCTTGGACGTCCCGATGCCCGCCGTCGAAGCCTCGATCCGACTCATCGGGTACTACAGCGACATGGTGGCCGAGCGCAGGCGCTCGCCCAGCGCCGACCTCACCTCAGCGCTGCTGGATGCCGAAATCGACGGCGACACACTGTCGGACGAGGAGATCATCGGGTTTATGTTCCTGATGGTCGTCGCGGGCAACGAGACCACGACCAAACTGCTCGGCAACGCGCTGTACTGGGGTGCGAAGAACCCGGCGGAATACGCCGGTGTCGTCACGGAACCGGAGCTTGTCACCGACTGGGTCGAAGAGACATTGCGCTACGACACCTCCAGTCAGATGGTCGCGCGCAGTGCCACCGTCGACATCGACCAGCACGGCAGCACCATCCCGGCGGGAGCCAAGGTACTGCTGCTCATCGGCTCGGCCAATCGCGATCCCGAGGTATTCACCGACGGCGACAGCTATCGCATCGGGCGCACCGACAAGGCCGGACTGGCCAGTTTCGGCGCGGGTGTGCATTTCTGTCTGGGTGCGCACCTGGCTCGCCTGGAGGCGGGAGTCGCACTGCGCGAGTTCGTTTCGCGGGTCCGGTCCTATGACGTCATCGATTCGGGCATCGTGCGCGTGCACTCGACGAACGTGCGCGGATTCGCCAAGCTCCCCATTGTCGTGGAGGCGAAATAGTGCCACGTTTCGAACCCAATCCCGTGCGTAGGCCCGCCCTCGTCGCCGGTGCGTCTTCCGGCATCGGCGCCGCCACCGCAGTCGCGCTCGCCGAACTCGGGCACCCGGTCGCGCTCGGTGCGCGCCGTGCGGACCAGTGCGAGGCCCTGGCCAAGAAGATCCGCGACAGCGGCGGCGAAGCGTTCGCCCACCGGCTCGATGTCACCGACGCCGCCTCGATCGATGAATTCGTAACGGCGGCCGAGGCGGCGCTCGGCCCCACCGAGATCCTCGTCTCCGGTGCGGGCGATATCGAATTCAGCCCGGTGCACGAGATGGCACCGGATCGGTTTCTTCAGCAGGTCCAGGTGCACCTGGTCGGCGCACATCGACTGGTGCACCGGGTGCTGCCCGGCATGATCGCGCGGCGACGCGGCGATGTCGTGTTGATCAGCTCCGACTGTGCTGTCGAGCCGCGCCCGCACACCGGCGCATACAGCGCGACAAAGGCCGGAATCGAAGCTATGGCCCAGCAGATGCGCATGGAACTGGAGGGCACCGGAATTCGCGCCTCCCTGGTCCGACCTGGACCGACCTTGACGGGCATGGGCATGAACTCCACCCCGGAGGTGGTCGGGCCGATGCTGGAGGCCTGGAAAACCTGGGGGTTCGCCCGCCACGGATACATGCTGCGCGCCACTGACCTGGCCGCTGCGGTGGTTGCGGTGGTGTCCACGCCGCGCGGCGCACACCTGGTGCTGGTCGAGGTCCAGCCCGAGGCGCCGCTGCGTGCGATTGCGGATAGCGCCGCGAAAGAGCAAGACAGGAGCGATCATTGAGGATCATCGCCGATCTCGACCTGTGCCAGGGGCACGCCGTCTGTCAGGACGAGGCGCCGGAAGCCTTCACCGTGCCCAAGCGCGGGAAGGTGGAAATCGTCGATCCGACACCCGGCCCGGACACCAGCGCGGATATCGAGCGGGCCGTCCGCTACTGCCCGACGCAAGCGCTCTCGATCATTGCGGACGAATCCGCCGCTGGCACGAAAGGAACACGGTAATGCCAAGTTTCGAACGCGGCGAGCTCGACGAAATGGTCCGGCGCTGGGTGCTGGAGAACCAGCGATGCGAGGACAAGGGCGATTGGAAGCCGCTCGCCGAGATGTACACCGAGGACGCCACCTACGGCTGGAATTACGGTCCAGCCCAGGAATTCATGGCGGTCGGACGCGAGGAAATCCGCGTGCTCGCCCTCGGCCAGGAGATGGACGGGCTGGAGGGTTGGTCCTACCCGTACCAGGAGTTCGTGATCGACGAGGGCAGCGGCAGCGTCATCGGCTTCTGGAAGCAGGTGGCCGACGCCAAGCGGCCCGATGGGCGCAACTACAGCCCGGAGGGCATCGGCGGCAGCTGGTTCCGCTACGGCGGTGACTACCAATGGTCGTGGCAGCGTGACTTTTTCGACTTCGGCAATGTGTCGCAGTTGTTCTTGGAGATGATCACGAACAATGCGCTGCTGCCCGGTATGCGCAAGCGCATCCAGCGCTCGATGTCCGGAAAGCAGCTGCCGGGCTGGTACAAAGTCGGCGAAGCTCCGGTTCCCCTGTGGTGAAGGCTATGTCGCGCAGCGGCTTCGACCATTTGCCGAGGGCAGCGCTCGCCGCGCTGCTGCCGGAACTGCTGCTGTGCGGCCAACTGATCGACAGATCCGGCCTACCGCACGCCATCGCGGCTTTCGGTCGCGAGGGCATGACGGCGATCGCCATCGAGGAGTGGCAGATCGCCAGCCCCGTCTATACCCGTCGCATGCAGCGTGCCCTCGGCTTCGTCGGCGACGATGTGGCGACCATCTTCAAAGGGTTGCAGCTCGATATCGGCGCGCCACCACAGTTCATGGACTTCCGATTCCGGGTCGAGGATCGCGACCACGGGGAGTTCTGGCTGGATCACTGTGGCGCGCTGATGGATGTCGAGCCGATGGGCGACGATTTCGTGGTGGCGATGTGCCACACCATCGAGGATCCGACGTTCGATGCGACGGCGCTCGCGACCAACGCGCACGCGCAGATTCGGCCGATCCATCGGCCGCCGCGCAGGCCCGCCGACCGACATCCGATGTGCGCGTGGACCGTCACCATCGACCCGGCCAATATCGCACCGCCGGTGCCACCGAATGCGGAGCTCGTGGCGAGTTCCGCGGCGGCCGGTATCGAGCTCGGTGTGATCGACACCGACGACCCAGGTCGGGCGGACTATTCCGGTCCGCTGCTCAGTGACCTCCGTTTCGCCGATTTCTCGAAATCGGCACTGGTGCGGATCGCCGACGAAGTGTGCCTGCAACACCATCTGCTGACCCTTGGCTTCATGATCGCGGTGCGTGCCAGGCTCGGTCCAGACGCCGCAGCCGGTGCCGACCCCGCTGCCCGTGCCGGTGCCGGGCCCAAGGCAGCAGCAATGACCATGGGCCGCAAGCACTTCACCGGCATCGCGGGCATCAGCTCCGAACGCATCCGTGCTGCGCTCGGGCTCGGTGACGATCCGGCCGCGCTCGCCGAGGTGCTGCGGCTGCATCCGGCGTGGAATCCCCTGCCCTACACCGGCGTCGAGATCACCGAGACCAGTGACACCGTGCTGCTGCGTATCCCGCACCGCAGCGATGCCACCGCAGACGGCGCGTGGCCAGCGATGATCGACGCCGACCACCTCGCCCCGTTGGACGCGATGGCCAGGGGCGTGAACCCCCGTTTCGTCACTCAGGCCATCGCCACCGACGAGCATGGCTGGACCGTCGAGATGGCCCTCGCCCCACAACCATTCCGCGAGGCGACCGAGGTGACGCTCACCCGATACAGCACCGGCGCGTCCTTCACCTTCACCGACCGCGGCATTCCGCTGCCGCTCACTGTGCTCTGACGCACGCATCGAAAGAATGAACTGCCATGTCCCGCAACTTCGCCGACCTGTTCGAGCACTCCGTGGACGCGATGCCCGATCGGGTCGCGCTGATCGAGGGCGATCGCGTACTCACTTTCCACGACCTGGACGCACAAGCCGATCGGCTCGCCGACTACCTCGCCTCGATCGGCGTCGGCCCCGGCACGCACATCGGCTTTCAGATGCACAACGGCATCGACACGATGACCACGCTGATCGCGTGCTTCAAGGCGCGCGCGGTCCCCATCAATATCAACTACCGCTACGGCGTCGAGGAATTGCGCTACGTCTACGACAACGCCGACCTGGAGGTGCTGTTCTATCACGCGCCATATGAGCACGCGGCGCGGGAGGCAGCCGCGCTGACGCCCGCACTGCGCCACCTGATCGTCGTCGGTGACCGAGCGACCGACAACGGAGCAACCGGCGCCGCCCGAACGACCGGCGAGACCCGAACGACCGACGGCTCCCGAGCAACCGACAACACCCCGGGGGACCACGGACACGCCCCGCACAGAGCTGCTCCGGCTCGCCCGAATGCCGTGGCCGCCCACCCGATCGGTGCGACCACGGCGGTCGACTCGGTGCCCTACGAACAGGCCATCGCCTCGGGCTCGCCGATGCGGCGAACCTCCGATCGCAGCCCCGACGACCTCTTCATGATGTACACCGGCGGCACGACCGGCCTGCCGAAGGGCGTCATGTGGCGGCAGGAGGACATGTGGCGCGTGCTCGGCGGCGGCATCGATTTCTACACCGGTGAACCGGTTTCCGACGAGTACCAGCAGTCCCGGGTCGGGGCGCAGGTCGATCCGAGCATCTGGTTCGTGCTGCCGCCACTCATCCACGCCGCGGCGATGATGCCGACCTTCACCGCGCTGTGGTCGGGCAATACCGTCATGTTCGAGCCGCGGTTCGATGCGCACCGGGTCTGGGAGGTGGTCGCACAGCGTCGCCCACAGATCATGGTGATCACCGGAGACGCCATGGCCCGCCCGCTGATCGACGCCTATCGGGCGCAGTCGGTGGACGCGTCCTGCCTGGTCGCCATCGCCTCCGGCGCGGCCTTACTCTCGCAGCAGGTGAAAAACACGCTGTTGGAAATGTTTCCGTCGACGGTAATCTCCGATTCGATCGGGTCGTCGGAAACCGGCTTCGGCGGGATCGGTTTCGCGCAGAAGGACGATGATCCCGGCCGCGGCCCTCGGGTGCAGACCGGCCGCGGCGCGGTGGTGGTCGACGATGCGGGTCGGCCGGTCGAACCGGGCGCCGAGGGGTGGCTGGCCAAGACCGGGGCGGTACCGATCGGCTACTACAAGGACCCGGAGAAGACCGGCAGGCTGTTCCAGACCGTCGACGGCATCCGGATGGTCGTCACCGACGATCGTGCCCGGTCCGAGCGGGACGGGTCGGTCACGCTGATCGGCCGCGGCAATATGGTCGTCAACACCGGCGGCGAGAAGGTGTTCGTCGAAGAGGTCGAGAGCGTGGTGAAGGCGCACGACGCGATCTACGACGCGGTGGTAATCGGGGTGCCGCACGAACGCTGGGGCCAGCAGGTGGCCGCGGTGGTATCGGTGACCGGAGCCGGGGCGGTGGATTTCGCCGCACTGGAAAGCCATGTGCGCAGACACCTCGCGGGTTACAAAGTTCCGCGAAAGATCTGGATCGCAGCGGCGATATCGCGAGCACCCAGCGGAAAACCCGACTATCGCTGGGCGAAGGAGTACTCGGCGGGCCGTGCGCCGGATCATGAGGCGGGTTGATTATGTCGTTCAACTGCGCGAACACCCTGGTCGTCGCAATGAGAACGTGTTCTAATTCGGACGTATACGCCGTTGTCCTTGGGAGAATGCGATGAGCACAACCGAAACACGCAAAGAGTCGGCGAGCACCCTGCCTGCCCGGATCACCGAAGCGCTGATCGGCAGGCTGACCGGGATGGTCGCGGCGGCCGATGCCACCGCCGACGATGCGGCAGCGCCGTACCCGATGATCGAGGTCTACACCGGATCGGTGGTCGGCGAGCTGCCGCAGTCGACGCCCGCGGATATCACCGCCGCATACGCCACCGCGCGGGCCGCGCAGCGGGAATGGGCCGCCTGGCCGCTGCAGCGCAGACTGCGCGTTTTCGAGCGTGCGCACGAGCTGATCCTCGCCGAGCACGAGACCATTGCCGATCTGATCCAGATCGGCTGCGGCAAGACCCGTCGCATGGCCGTCGAGGAATCCTGCGACGTGCCGATGGTCATCAGCCACTACCTCAAGACCGCCAAGCGGGTGCTGCGACCGATCCGGCGCGGCGGCCCGATGCCACTGCTGACCAGCTCTACCGAGCAGCACCGGCCGAAGGGCGTCGTCGCGGTCATCGCGCCGTGGAACTTCCCGTTCGCCATCGCGCTATCCGATTCGATGCCCGCTTTGATTTCGGGCAACGGCGTTGTGCTCAAGCCGGACAATAAGACCGCGCTGTGTGCGCTGTTTGGGGTCGAACTGCTGTATCGGGCCGGACTTCCGCGAGGGCTGTTCCAGGTCGTCTGTGGTGAAGGCGCCGAGGTGGGCCCGACGCTGATCGACCATGCCGACTTCGTCATGTTCACCGGCTCGACCGCGACCGGGCGGATCGTCAGCGAAGGCGCGGGCCGCAACGTGATCGGCTGCAGCCTGGAACTCGGCGGCAAGAACCCGATGATCGTGCTGGACGACGCGAATCTCGACGACGTAGTTCCCGGCGCGGTGTTCGCGGTATTCGCGAACTCCGGCCAAGCCTGTATGCATATCGAGCGCATCTACGTGCACGACCGCCTCTACGACGAGTTCGTGCGCCGATTGGTCACGGCCGCAGAAGAATTGGGTTCGAAGATCGGCGCGGCCTACGACTACGCACCGGAGTTCGGATCGCTGGTGTCGGTCCAGCACATGGAACGCGTCGCGGCCCATGTGGACGATGCCCGCGCGAAGGGTGCCACGGTACTGACCGGCGGCAAAGCGCGCCCGGACATCGGACCCGCCTTCTACGCGCCGACCGTGCTGACCGACGTCACACCCGAGATGACACACGCGACCGCGGAGACCTTCGGCCCGGTGGTCAGCGTGTACCGGTTCACCGACGAGCACGAGGCGATCCGGCTCGCCAATGACAGCAGCTTCGGCCTGAACGCGAGCATATGGAGCCGAAACCTGGCCCGCGCCGAACGCATTGCCGACCAGCTCGAGTTCGGAAACATCAACATCAACGACGGCTTCGTATCCACCTACGCCGCCAAGGCAACACCGTCGGGCGGCGTGAAGCAATCCGGCGTCGGCACCCGGCACGGCGATCAAGGCCTGCTCAAGTACACCGACACCGTGAATGTAGGTGTCCAGAAGCGTCAGGTGCTGAACGCACGCGCGGGCATGCCCTACGAGAAGCAACTGAAGATGACCCTGACGACGCTGCGGCTCATGCGCCGAACACGGCTGCGCTGAGCGCATCTCGCATTACCGAGGAGGTAGCCATGGCGGCATTGCCGAAGGACTTCGATTTCACCGACCCCGCATTGTGGGAAAGTCGAAGGCCGGTAGAGGAATTCGCATGGCTGCGCCGCACCGCACCGGTGTGGTGGAACGCGCAATCCGACGACACCTCCGGCGGCTTCCGTGACGGCGGGTACTGGGTGGTCAGCAAACTCGAGGATGTCAAAGAGGTCTCGCGGAATCCGGAGCTTTTCTCCTCGCAGGAGAAGGGCTCCATCATCCGGCTGCCCAACGACACCACCCCGGAGCAGATGGCGGTGACCGGTGCGCTGTTGGTGAACATGGATCCGCCCAAGCACACCAAGACGCGGCGGATCGTGTCGAAAGGATTCACCCCGCGCGCGGTGGAAGGACTGCGCGCGGCGTTGACCGAACGCGCCGCCGCCATCGTCCATGCGGCCAAGAAGTCCGGCGGCGGCGACTTCGTCCAGCAGGTCGCCGTCGAGCTGCCGTTGCAGGCGATCGCGGAACTGCTCGGCGTCCCGGAGGCCGATCGGCGCAAGCTCTTCGATTGGACCAATCAGACACTCAACTACGACGACCCGCAGTACGGCGATACCACCTCGGCGTCCACCATGGCCTCGGCCGAACTCCTCGGCTACGCCTGGAACATGGCCGAGCAGCGGCGTGGCTGCCCGGCCGACGACATCGTCAGCCAACTGGTCAATGCCGACGTCGACGGCGAGCACCTCGGCTCGGACGAGTTCGGGTTTTTCGTGATCCTGCTGGCGGTGGCGGGCAACGAGACCACCCGCAATGCCATCACCCACGGGATGAAGGCGTTCGTGGACAACCCCGAACAGTGGGAGCTCTACCAGCAGCAGCGCCCACGCACCGCACCGGACGAGATAGTCCGCTGGGCTACTCCGGTCACGGCCTTCCAGCGCACCGCCACCCAGGACACGGTGCTCGGCGGCCAGCAGATCAAAAAAGGCCAGCGGCTGGGCATTTTCTACAGCTCGGCGAATTTCGACGAAGACGCCTTCGACGATCCCTTCACCTTCGATGTGCTGCGCAATCCGAATCCGCACGTCGGCTTCGGCGGCACCGGTGCGCACTACTGTGTGGGCGCCAACCTGGCGCGGTTGGAGATCGACCTGATGTTCAACGCGATCGCCGATGTCATGCCCAAGATCACGCAGGTGTCGGATCCGGTACGGTTGCGGTCGGGGTGGATCAACGGAATCAAGAAGTGGCAGGTGCAATACGAGTGAGCCTTCGAGATATTCCACTGCGCACGCTCTCCGGCGACGCGACGACCCTGGGCGACCTCGCCGGGGATCACGCCGTGCTGCTGGTCAACGTGGCCTCGAAGTGTGGCCTGACGCCGCAGTATTCCGGGCTGGTCGAGCTGCAGAAGACCTACGGTCCGCGCGGATTCACCGTGATCGGGGTGCCGAGCAACCAGTTCATGGGCCAGGAACCCGGCACGGCCGAGGAGATCCAGGAGTTCTGCTCCACCACCTACGGCGTGGATTTCCCGCTGCTGGAGAAGACCGACGTCAACGGTGCGGACCGGCACCCGCTCTACAGCGAACTGGTCGAGACCGCGGACGCGGAAGGCACCAGCGGTGACATCCAGTGGAACTTCGAGAAGTTCCTGATCGATCGGGACGGCAAGGTGGCGGGCCGGTTCCGTCCCCGGACCGAACCGGACTCCGCGGCAGTTATCAACGCCATCGAAGCGGCGCTGTAAGAACCCGCTCGGCCGAGCCGGAATCGAGAGGCGCGCTACGCACCACTCGATTCCGGCTTTGTTGTCATGTCCTACGCCATGGCGAAGCGCAGCAGGGCCTGCTTGTCACCCTGCTTGATCTTGCCCTTGCGGTTGAGGACTTCGAGCTGCCAGCCCGCGCCGGAGCGGAAGGCCCGCGCGACCGCGTTGGCGTTGTCGTTGCCGAGCAGCGACGGCCAGATATCGGCCACCTGGTCGGCGCTGCCGCCGGTCGCGTCGTACACCTTGAACGAAATGTTGTTGGCCTTCTCGAACGAGCTGCCCTTCTTGAAGGCAGCGGCCACGAACACGATGGCGTCGATGCCGCCTGGCACGTCGGCGAAAGTGACGTGCACCGATTCGTCGTCACCGGCAGCGGCACCGGTCTGCTGGTCGCCGGTGTGCTGGACCGAGCCGTTGCCCAGCGGGTCGAGTGAGTCCAGTCCGGCGAAACGCACCGGCTCGGCGCCTTGCATGAGGATGGCGATCAGATCCAGGTCCACCCCGCGCTTACGGCGCAGCAGCCCGACCGCACCGCCACTCGTGCCGGACGACGGATCCCAGCTCACCCCGACAGTCAGTTTGGTGATGCCATTGAGGTCCGCGGCGCCATCTTCTTTTTTGAGCGTGATCATGCGCTTCACAGTACAAGCGAAATGTATCCCGATGCAGCGCAGAATGTTCCTGCTCACTCCCTCATAGGGTGCGTGCTGTCTAGGGCTTTTGACGCCTGCGGTAGCGCACCGCGCACGGCTGCTGTAGTTGCACCACCATCTTGCTGTGGTCGTTGCGGTAGCTATCCGAGGGCTGGGCCATCTCGAACTCCCAGTCACGCAAAAAGATCGAGAAAATCGCCTTCAACTGCATGAGCGCGAACGCCGCTCCGACGCAGCGGTGCCGCCCGGCGCCGAACGGGATCCACGTCCAGCGGTTGACGATGTCTTCCTGATTCGGGTCGAGGTAGCGATCCGGGTCGAAAGCGTCCGGGTTCGGGAAATCCTCGGGAATGCGGTTGGAGATGGCGGGAGTCGCGGCGACCAGGTCACCCGGCGCGATCTGATGCCCGCACACCTCGAATTCGCCTCGGGCCACGCGCATCAGGATGATCAGCGGCGGATGTAGTCGCAGCGTCTCCTTCAGCACCGCCTCGAGCTGCGGAATCTGGCGCAGTGCGGCGAAACTGACTTCGGAACCGTCGGAATACAGCTCGTCGAGCTCGTCGACAACCCGGGTCAGCATCTCGGGATGGCGGAGCAGTTCGATCACCGTCCAGGCGGCCGTTCCGGAGGTGGTGTGGTGGCCCGCGAACATCATCGAGATGAACATGCCGGTGATTTCGCTGGCGCTGAAGCGCGGATTGCCGTGCTCGTCGGTGATGGTGATCAGGATGTCGAGCATGTCGCGATCGGCTTTGTGCGCGGGCGGATTCGCGACTCGGCCGTCCATGATGCCCTGCACCAGGTCGACCAGTTCGCGGCGCGCCTCGTCGCGGCGGCGGAAACTCTCGATCGGCGCGTAGGGGTCGACGTAGGCCAGTGCGTCGGTGCCGCGTTCCAGATCGTGGTAGAGCCGCGCGAATCGATCATCGAGCTCGTCGCGGAATCTGGTCCCGATCAGGCAAGCCGAGGAGGTGTAGATGGTCAGTTCCGCGAAGAAGTCGAGCAGATCGATCTCCCCCGAGTCGCCCAAGCGCGCGAGCATCCGCTCCACCTCGCGCTCGATCGTCGCGGCATGGCCCCGCATCTGCTCACCACGCAGCGCCTGGTTGTGCAGCATCTCCTTGCGCCGCTCGGGGCTGGCGTCGAAAACAACGCCCTCGCCGAAGATCGGCTTCATGAACGGGTACGCGGCGCCCTGATCGAGGTCCTCGTCGCCGGAACGGAAGAAGAATTCGTTTGCCTCCGCGCCGGAGAGCAGGATGACGTGCCGTCCGGCGAGGTCGAACGATCCGACATCACCACATTCCGCCCGGACCCGGCGCATCAAAGCCAGTGGATCGACCCGGAATTCGTCGAGGTGGCCGTGTTCGTGCTCGCCTCCGGAAACCCGCCGCGGTTTGACCAGGGTCATTGGAAAGTCCTCCCGGGATAGCTGTCCAGACGTAGGATGGACACGTGTCTGGACAGTACTACGACACGTAAGGCCGGGCAAGCAATCCGGCACCGCGAGCGGGGCAACGACGCACCCGTCTCCAGGCAGGTGAGTAATGCGTTCGAAGCAACAGACCGATGCGCCGTGGCTCGCAATCGCCCTCTGGCGGGCACTGCGCTTGAAAATCGCCGGTGCCGCACTGGTTCTCACGATGGTCACCACCATTGCCGCAGTGCTGTCGATGTATTCGGGCAAATACATCGCGACCGCGTCGGTAACCGTCGATGCGCCGCGCGCGGGACTGGTGCTCGACCCCGATGCCAGGGTGAAGTTTCGCGGCGTGGAGGTCGGGCGAGTGGCGGCGATCTCCCGAGCCGGAGACCGCGTGCGGCTCCGACTGGATCTGGATCCCGAGCTACTGCGTCTCGTCCCGGACAACGCGAGCGTGGATATCCACTCCACCACGGTTTTCGGTGCCAAGTACGTGAACTTCATTGTTCCGGACCGACCTTCGGGCCGGTCGCTGCGCCCAGGCGCACACGTGGCGGCCGAGGCGGTGACCGTCGAATTCAATACCCTGTTCCAGCATCTCGCCGACCTCTTGGCGAAGGTCGAGCCCGGCAAACTCAACGCCACCATGAACGCGCTCAGCACCGCACTGCAAGGGCGCGGGGACGAGCTCGGCGATCTCCTCGCGCGCTCGGATTCCTATCTGCGCGAGATCAATCCGAGCCTGCCCGCACTGCGGCGGGACCTCGTCACCACAGCCGACGTCACCGGTCTATATGCCGACACCGTCGGAGATCTGCTGCACACCACCGAGAACGCCACGACCACGAGCGCGGCCATCATCGATCAGCAATCGGATCTCGACGCGATCCTGCTGAACCTCACCGGCTTGGCGGACACCACGAGCGCGGTGCTACAGGAGAACGAACCGTCGGCGATCGCATCGCTCCAACTCCTGCGTCCAACGACATCATTGCTCTATGCCTATGCGCCCGCACTGGATTGCGTCGTCAATGCCCTCGGCAAACTGATGCCGATCGCCGAGGAGATCTTCGGCGGCAGATACCCGGGCGCATACTTCAACTCAGGCTTCATGTTCGGGGCCGAGCCGTACAAATACCCCGACGACCTGCCGAAAGTGAATGCCACCGGCGGGCCGCATTGCAAAGGTGTAGATGACCGGGTGCCCGGCAGCCACTCCGACTACATCGTGACCGACACGGGCGAGGGGCGACCCTTCATACCGTCGACGACTCTGCGACCCAACAGCCCACCGGTGTTCGAGCTGCTCTTCGGCGGACTAGCCGGCGTGAGCGGGCGCTAGCGCAATACCGTTCAGTTGGGTTGGAGTTGCGTCGTCCAGGGCGAAAAGCTGGCCCCGAAACACATCGCCGCAGGTGTCCTCGCACTCCTCGTCGTAACCCCACACCCTCGACAGCCGTCCCGACACCCCTTCTCTCAGCCCCACGCCCCCTATACGCGGTGTGAAGTCCCGCTGTGAATCCCGTTGGCGGGTCAAGGATTGGTTAGATGACCCATTCGAAGGCTTGGGCTTTTGAGCGGGCGCCTTCGGCGGTGCGGGAGCGGTTGGGCTCGCTGAGGTCGGTGAGGAGGTCTTCGGATAGGTCCACCATGGCGGCGAGGGTTTTGGGGGTGAACCAGGTGGGGCGGGTGGCGAAGAGGATGTCTTCGGTGGAGGTGTTGCCGCTGGCGCCGGGGGCGAAGGGGCAGCCGCCGAGGCCGCCGAGGGAGCCGTCGACCATGGTGGCGCCTGCTTGGAGGGCGGCGAGGGTGTTGGCGACGCCCATGCCCCAGGTGTCGTGGCCGTGGAAGACGATGCGGCGCTGTGGGGTTCGGTCGCGTACGGCCGAGATGAGGGCGGTTACCTGCGCTGGATCGGCTTGGCCGAGGGTGTCGGCGATGACGATGTCGGTGGCGCCTTCGGTGCGGGGATCGTTGGCTATGGCGAGGACTCGTTCAGGATCTACGGGGCCGTCGAAGGGGCAGGTGAAGCTGGTGGCAAGGCAGAGTTGGATTTCGCCGCCCACTTCGTGGGCAAGGCGGACCGCGTCGGGCATGGCGGCGACGCTGTCCTCCGTGCTGCGGCCGATATTGGCCTTGTTGTGCGTGTCCGAAGCGGAGAAGCAGTACTGGAAGTTGCGCACGCCTGCGGCCGCCGCCTTTTCGACGTGCCGGGGTGTGGCGACCCAGACCCAACAGCGTTGCAGCTCTTCGGGAGTCAGTGCCGCGATGAGGTCCATGGTGTTGGCCATCGGGGGCACCAGATCGGGGCGGGCCATGGAGCCGATCTCCAGCGCGGGCACACCGAGCGCGAGCAGACGACGGACGATGTCGACCTTACGGTCCACCGGAAGGACCTTGCCGGTCAGCTGAAGTCCGTCCCGCAGCGTCACATCGCGCAGGACCGACTCGGCCAGCACCGTCATTTCTTCTCTCGCACTTCCTGCGGCACACACATCACGCCACCACACGGCTTTCCGTTCCCTGCGGCCGGATTGGGATGCACGGTGGGTCGCCGGGGTATCGGTCCGCGCAGCTCGTATGCCGAACGTCCCGGCGGCCGCCTGCGTCCGTAAACCCGTCGAGTCATGCGGCCTCCACTATCTTGCGGGAGCTCCCGCACTCCGTCGGCGTCACGAGCACTGTGTGTCCATCTCTCATGACTCCCTACTTTCGAGACGTGCGCGCTCGCGGTCGACACGCTCGAAGCCGCGCATCAACCCGATAGCGGCGCCCATATCCGACGGCTGGAAGTGCTTCGACTTCTCGGCGATCCACGCTTCCATCGCGGGATCGCACTTGGGATTCGGGGAGGTCATGACACCTCCAGTGCATCGATCTCGGCATCGGTCATGCCGAGTAGTTCCGACAGCACCTCGCGCGTGTGCGCACCGAGATCGGGCCCGATGTTGCGGATGGGCAGCGACTGCTCGCCGATCACCGGGACGATGCCGGTGAAGCCCACCGTTTTCGGTTGCGGCGCACCGACATCCACTGCGAAAGACTGGATCATGTTGCGCGCCTTGTACTGTTCGTCGGCGACGATGTCGGCGGCGGTATAGATGGGGCCGCACGGAATCTCAGCGCCCTCGAGGATGTTCAGCGCCTCGTCGCGGGTGTGCTCGAGGGTCCACTCGGCGATCGAGGCGTCCAGCCGCTCACGGTTGCGCCAACGGCCCGCGTTGTCCTGCAACTCCGGGTCGGCGGCCAGGTCGGGACGGCCGATCACGGCCATATAGCGCTGGAAAATGGCATCGCCGTTGCCGCCGATGATGATGCTGGCCCCGTCGCTGCACGGGTAGGCGTTGCTCGGCGCGATGCCTTCCATCCGGCCGCCGACGCGTTCCCGATTGATGCCATAGGCAAGGTAGTCCGGCACCAGCGATTCCATCACCGACAGGATTGCCTCGTTGAGGGCGACATCGATGACGCGCTCCGCCAGCGGAATCGACTCGGCCCGCTGCGTGCGCTGGAACAGCGCCATTACGGTGCCGAAGGCCGCGTAGATACCGGCGATGGAATCGCCGATGGAGACGCCGGTCCGCACCGGTGGTCGGTCCGGGTCGCCGACGAGCTCACGCAGGCCGCCGACCGCCTCGGCAACGGCAGCGAAACCGGGCCGTGAGGCCAACGGCCCGGTCTGCCCGTAGGCGGAGATGCGGGTGATCACCAGATCGGGATTGACCTCGTTCAGCACCTCGGGTCCGAGACCCCATTTCTCGAGCATGCCGGGCCGGAAGTTCTCCAGCAGCACATCGCACTGCCGGATCAGGTCGAGCACGATGCCCCGGCCCGCCTCGGTACGCAGATCGAGGGTGATCGACTTCTTGTTGCGATTGACGGTGCGATACAGCATCGAGGTGTCGCCGCCGTAGAGCCGCCAGTTGCGCAACTCGTCACCGGCCTTCGGCCGCTCCACCTTGATGACCTCGGCCCCGAAGTCACCGAGCATGCGTCCCGCGGTCGGCGCGGCGATGTAATTGCCGAGTTCGAGGACGCGCACCCCGTCCAACGGCCTGATACTCATGGCCACCAGTGTGGCCTATCCATATCTCATCGACCCGCCGACCCGGCGCGTCCCCGCCGAGCGAGTGGAACACGGCTGCGGCGAACGGCGCGACGCCCCTCAATCTTGTGCCACTCGACGCTCGGCCACGGACTCCGACCAGCACCGACGCTTCCCATAGCCACACGAGCACACACAGCTGCAGGCGAACACCGAGAAGCCCCCTCAACCACCTGCCACTCGACGCCCGACCCCGACCAGCACCGACGCTCCCCACAGCCACACGAGCACACACAGCTGCGGGCGAACACCGAGAAGCCCCCTCAATCACGTGCCACTCGACGCCCGACCACGGCCTGGGCAGGCCAGTTGCCCCGCAGCGGGCCGACGCAGGCTTCGGGCGGCCGTAGGTGTTAGGAAACGAGTCGGACCGGTCGCCCACAATGGAACAGGGGCTCGGCGTTGCCTGCGAGGACGGCTGGGGCCGTCGAACTACGCGAGTGGCGCATGACTGCGGCGAACGGCGAGAGACCCCCTCAGTGATGTGCCACTCGACGCTCGACCACGGACTCGGCCAGGGCGGGGTGCGTGTCCGGGTGCGCCTGTCAGGAAGCGAGGCGGATCGGCTCGTCGACGATGGAGTAGTGCTCGGCGTTGCCGGAGATGATGGTGCTCGAGGTGCCGTCGACGCCGACCGGGATGTCACCGGCCAGGGTGATGCGGGTCAGCTTGCGGGGCTGGTCGTTGTAGTCGTCGATGGCGTAGTGCTGGGTGGAACGGTTGTCCCAGATGGCGACGTCACCGGGGGCCCAGTTCCAGCGGGTGGTGTTTTCCAACCGGGTCACCCGATCCTGGAACAAGCGGAAAAGAGCCTGCGACTCGGTGGTGGACAGGCCGACGAAATGCTTGACGAAGTGGCCGACCAGTAGGGCGCGCTCGCCGGTTTCTGGGTGCACCCGCACCACCGGGTGCTCGGTCTCGTAGTAGCTCGACTGGAACTCGGCGCGGTAGGCCTC
Source organism: Nocardia sp. GCM10030253 (assembly GCF_042675075.1). Taxonomy (NCBI): domain Bacteria; kingdom Bacillati; phylum Actinomycetota; class Actinomycetes; order Mycobacteriales; family Nocardiaceae; genus Nocardia; species Nocardia sp. GCM10030253. Next base: position 449,713 of record NZ_JBHTDL010000008.1, read on the forward strand.
GGTATTGGCGGTCGACTTGTCGACGTTGCGCGCGGCGTAGTCGTAGACGTTGGTGTGCACGGCACGCAGGTTCTCGGCCAGTCGCTTGAGTGGCTCGGGCAGCGAGTTGTAGGCGGCGACGGTGGAGGCCCAGGTGGTCGATCCGCCGTAGGGCGGCAGATGCACCGCGCGCAGGATCGATGCCTTCGGGATCCGGTCGACGAAGGTGACGTCGGTGTGCCAGCTGTTGGCGCGGCCGTGCTCGGAATCGATGGCCAAACTCTTGACGCCGTGCGAGGTGACCGTCGGGTGCGGCGTGGTGGGACTACCGAGCAACTGCGCGAACGCGTATTGCCCGTCCTCGTCCAGGTGGTCCTGGCCGCGGAAGAAGATCACCTTGTGCTCGAGCAGTGCGCGCCGGATCACCTCGACCGTCGCCGAGTCCAGGTCGGCGCCCAGCCGGACATTGTCGACCTGAGCACCGATGTGGGCACCGAGCTTGGTCACCGAAGTGGTGGCGGGAGTGGCGTAGTCGACCGTCATGACATCACCTTCGCTGTTCGAGACTGATTGATGCGCTATTGAGCACATCACCCGAACTGCCCCGTCAAACAGGGTTTCCGTCGCGATGATCACAATTGCAGTGCGCGCGCAATAGGCCGACGCGGCGGTCAGCCCGACTATTCGCACCGGTACGCGAGATTGCCCGCAAGGCCTACGCCGGGGTTTTCAGGACCACCACGCGCGTCCGCAGTTCGGCACGCTTGCGCTATCAGCACACAAACTCGCGCAGATACGCCAGATCATCCGCGACTCCTACAGCAGGTCTTCACGATCACCAGCACATCCGCGACTCTTCGGCAGGAGTCTCAGGATCACCGGTGCGTCCGCGGTCCCGCACTCGCGCGATCAGCCCACATGCTCGCGCAGGTACGCCAGATCATCCGCAACTCCTACGACAGGTCTCCACGACTACCAGCACATCCGCGACCCGGACCACAAAGCGCGATCAGCCCACAAACTCGCGCAGATACGCCAGATCATCCGCAACTCCTTCGGCAGGAGTCTCAGGATCACCGGTGTGTCCGCGGTCCCGCACTCGCGCGATCAGCCCACATGCTCGCGCAGGTACGCCAGATCGTCCGCGACTCCTTCGGCAGGGGTCTCCAGGATCACCGGTGCCCCGGCGGTCCGGCACACCTCGGCGAGCAGTTGCGGGTCGATGGTGCCGTCGGCGAAGTTGGCGTGCCGGTCGGCGCCGGAATCGAACTCGTCGCGTGAAGAATTCAAGTGCACCAGGTCGATTCGACCGGTGATCGCCTTGATCCGTTCGACGACGCCGACGAGCTCTTCCCCACCCGCCCAGGCATGGCAGGTGTCGAGGCAGAAGCCGGCGCCGTACTCGCCGACCGCATCCCACAACCGCGCGATCGAATCGAAATGCCGTGCCATGGCGTGGTTTCCGCCCGCGGTGTTCTCGATCAGGATGGGCACTGCGAAACCGCCCTTGTCCTGCTGACGTTCGAACAGCTTGCGCCAGTTGTCGATTCCGGTGTCGATCTCGGCGTCGGACCGGACATGCCCGCCGTGTACGACCAGACCGAAGGCGCCGAGATCCGCGGCGGCCTTCGCCTGCTGCGCCACCGCATTGCGCGATGGCATCCGCAGCCGGTTGTTCAGACTCGCCACATTGATCTGATACGACGAGTGCACGACCACATCGATCGGACTGGCGAGGATCTCCTCCGTCCGCGGATGCGGTGTCGGCTTGTCCCAGCTCTGCGGATCGACGACGAACAGCTGGACGACATCGGCACCGAGTTTCTCACCGAAACCGATCGGATCGCTGTCGAGCCGGACGTGTGCTCCAATGCGCATGAGGTCACTTTATCGACTGGCACCGACAAGCCGACTGCAACCAATACTTAAGCGCGATCGGCTACTGATTGCACGCACAACGAGTCTGTTGCATCGAGGCGGTGCACAGAGATACATCGGTAGGATCCAGGTGCTCGACCCGATCAAGGGGTGAATCCACTGTGTTGCACAAAGGCGACGTCTTCGCGGGCTACGCCATCCAGCGCGTACTCGGCCAAGGCGGCATGGGCACCGTCTACCTGGCCAAGCATCCGCGGCTGCCGCGGCTGACCGCGCTGAAACTGCTGAATCGGGAGCTGTACAGCGACACCGAGATCCGCGGCCGCTTCGAGCGCGAAGCCGACCTGGTCGCCCAACTCGACCATCCCAACATCGTGACCGTGTACGACCGCGGCGCCGAGGACGAGCAGCTCTGGATCTCCATGCAATTCGTGCCGGGCGCGGACGCGTCCAGCGCGGATGTGAACGTGCTCGAGCCGGGGCGGGCGGTACAGATCGTCGGCGACACCGCCAAGGCCCTGGATTTCGCGCATGCCAACGGCGTGCTGCACCGTGACGTGAAACCGGCCAATATCCTGCTGGCCAAGGCGCCGATCGGGCAGCCGGAAAGGGTGCTGCTCACCGATTTCGGCATTGCGGGGGTGCGCGACAGCGATACCACGCTGAGCTCGGCGGGCTCGATCACCGCGACCCTCGCCTACGCCGCACCCGAACAACTGCTCGGACTGCCGCTGGACGATCGGGCCGATCAGTACGCGCTCGCCTGCACCCTGTTCTGGATGCTGACCGGCCTCGGCCCGTACTCCGGCGCCAATCCGGCGGCCGTCATCAACGGCCATCTCTATGGTCAGGTGCCATCGGTATGTCGGGCCAGGCCCGGAATTCCACCCGGGCTGGACGGGGTTCTCGCGCGGGCACTGTCCAAGCGATCAGCGGACCGGTTCGGCAGCTGCTCGGAGTTCGCGGCTGCGGCGCGGTGGGCGCTCTCCTCCGGAGGACCGCAGCGCCCGCACCATCCGAACGGATCGGCGCACAACGCACGACCCACTCCGGGCCAGCCGACTCTGTGGCCGGTCGACGCCGCGCCGCCACATAACCCGCCGACCAACCACCTGCCGCCGCACCACGCGCCGACCAACCACCTGCCGCCGCATCACGCGCCGCCACACAACATGCCGCCGCAGTACACCGCGCCACTGCAGCAGCGATCCGCAGGGCCGCACCCAGCGATGCCCTCTGAAACTCGAGCAACACATGGCAATTCGGTGCCACACGGCCAGTCAGCGCCGCACGGCCAGTCAGTACCGCAAGGTCAGTCGGCACCACATAGCCAGTCAGCACCGCACGGCCAGTCAGCACCGCAAGGTCAGTCGGCACCACATAGCCAGTCAGCACCGCACGGCCAGTCAGCACCACACAGCCAGGCCGCACCACACAGCCAACCAGCACCACACAGCCAGGCCGCACCACACAGCCAGCCAGTGCCACACGGGAATCCGCCGCCCGCGGCAACTGTGCCGCCGACATCCGTGACGCCACCTACCCCCTCAGCACCGCACCGAACCGATCTCCCGCCCGAGCGGCCGGAGCAGGCCGGACCGCAAAACGGATCCAGCGCGTCGCCCGCCGACCAGGCCGCGCATCGGATGTCACTGCCACCACGGCGGACGCCGCGCCCGGGGACCATTGCGCTGCCCGATGTTCGGGTACGTCCGGCCCGGGCGACGCCGCCCCGCTCGGCCCAGCGCGACGGGCGGCAACCGCCCGAACCGCGCCCTCCGCCATAGCCTTTCCCTATGAAATGGGCAGAGTTGGGTTGCCCGAATACTGCTAAGGTTTCGATGTTTCCGCGCACGGGTCGGGCCTGATCGCGCGTTCTTATGCTGTACGTCTGTTCATCGGCGGGTCCCGGTGAGCGGCGGGAAGTGGAGCAGACATGCTGGCCAGCGGTGACGTTTTCGCCGGCTATGTCATCGATCGGCAACTGGGTCGCGGTGGCATGGGTTCGGTCTACCTCGCGAAACATCCGCGGTTGCCGCGGATGACTGCGCTGAAGCTGTTGAACAGAGAAATGTTCTTCGACAAGGAGGTGCGGGCGCGGTTCGAACGGGAGGCGGATCTGGTCGCCCAGCTCGATCACCCCAATATCGTCACGGTGTACGACCGCGGCCTCGACGACGAGCAGCTGTGGATTTCGATGCAGTACATCGACGGCATCGACGCCGCGTCGGTGGACCCCAAGACGCTGCCGCCGGAGCGGGCGGTGCAGATCATCAAGGAGACCGCGGACGCGCTCGACTATGCCCACGGCATGGGCGTGCTGCACCGCGACGTGAAGCCCGCGAACATCCTGCTGGCCCGCTCGGGCGCGGGTCGCGGCGAGCGGGTCTACCTGACCGATTTCGGCATCGCCCGCCTGCGCGACGACACCGGCCATCTCACCCAGACCGGCACCTTCACCGCGACTCTCGCCTACGCCTCACCAGAACAGCTGACCGGCGCGACGCTGGACCATCGATCGGATCAGTATTCGCTGGCCTGCTCACTGTTCTGGCTGTTCACCGGCACCGGCCCGTTCGCGGCGACCAACCCGGCGGCAGTGATCCAGGGACATCTGCAGGGCGCGCCGCCCGCGCTCAGCAGCGCACGACCCGGACTGCCCTACACGCTGGACAGCGTGCTGGCCAAGGCCATGGCGAAGCGACCGGAGGACCGGTACGCCTCCTGCTCGGAGTTCGCCGCCGCCGCGCGCCAGGCCCTTACCAATCCCAGCGTGCCGTCGATGCCGGTGGTCGGCGGACCACGCCCCGTCACCGGGCCTGCCCCACTGACCGGCGGACCACGGCCGCAGACCGCACCACCGATTCCGGTGACGGGAACGCCGTATCCGGTGACCAACGGGCCGGGGCCGCGAACAAGCGGACCGCACCCGCTGACCGGACCGCCCGTCACCCACACGCCGCCCCACACGCTGGCACAGCCGCCCATCCAGACCGCGCCCACCCAGCAGCAGTCGAACCCGTACAACCAGCAGGCCACTTTCGGGTTCCACGCGCCACCGCCCGGTCCGCCCGTCGGCGGTGGTGCGCGTCCGATCCCACAGGGCCAACCACCGCGACACAAGTCGAACACCGGACTGATCATCGGGATCAGCGCGGGAGTGGTGGTGCTGCTCCTGGTGGTTCTCGGCATTATCGGAGCGGTCACCGACGATTCGTCGTCGAGCGGTGGCACCAGCACGTCCACGTCGGCCACGGCGAGCAACACCGGTTCGGTGACCCCGAGCCTCGAGGCCATCAGCACCGAATTCGGGCGCATGGTGCCCACATCCAAGTCCGGCAGCACCGGCTACAACGGCGCCCATTGCATCGCGGCCGATTCGACCTCACCGTCGCCGCCGACCACCGGCTCACCGGATTTCGGCAAATGGGTCTACGAATGGGATTGCTACGGCGGCGGTGAATCGTCCGATCCCGACCCGTTCTACACGATCTTCGTCTACGACTCCGCCGCGGACGTGCAGGCAATGGTGAACAGCCTGCCGACGAACACCAAGTCGACCGACACCAACGGCGGAAAGTCCTACACCAACTACAAATACATCAACGACGGGCCCAAGATCATCACCGTCTTCACCGGCGATAAGGATCGCGAGCAGTTCGTGATGTACACCGACGGCCTCGCGGGCAGCATCGACGAGGCCTTGCGCTGGTGGCGTACGGCACCGCTGAACTGACCCGAAATCCCTGGCGTCCGGCCGAAAATGCTTCGCGCCCGCGCCGCCGGGGACCGTACGATGCTCGACATGTTCAGCTTCGCCATCGATCGGTCGTCCGCAGTCGCGGGCGCGATGGCGGCTGCCCTGGCAGCGTCGGCAGCACTTGCCGCGCAGCTCGACGGCGCCCGAAGCTGACCTTCCCCGGGATGTCCCGGGACCTCGGACGGGGAAGGTCACCCGTCGCAGAGGTTCCGTCGCGATCATCGAAACCAGGGGAAATCCCATGTCCAAGAAGACGTATGTCCGCACCAAGCCGCACCTCAACATCGGGACCATGGGTCATGTCGACCACGGCAAGACCACCCTCACGGCCGCGATCACCAAGGTGCTCGCTGAGCGTGGCGGCGGTAGTTTCGTACCCTTCGACCGCATCGACCGGGCGCCGGAGGAGGCACTGCGCGGTATCACCATCAATATCACGCACGTCGAATACGAAACGACCACAAGGCATTACGCGCACATCGACATGCCGGGTCACGCCGACTTCGTGAAGAACATGATCACCGGCGCTTCCCAGCTCGACGGCGCCATTCTGGTGGTCTCGGCGCAGGACGGCGTGATGCCACAGACAGCCGAGCACGTGCTGCTTGCCCGCCAGGTCGGCGTCGAGCACATCGTGGTTGCCCTGAACAAGGCCGACGCGGGTGACCCGGAACTGCTCGATCTGATCGAGCTGGAGGTCCGCGATCTGCTCACCGCCCAGGGCTACCCCGGTGCGGAGCTGCCGGTCGTGCGGGTGTCGGGATTGCGTGCGCTGGAGGGCGACGACCGGTGGACCGCGGCGCTGCTCGAGTTGCTCGACGCCGTCGACACCCACGTGCCGACGCCGGTCCGGTACACCGACGCGCCATTCCTGCTGCCAGTGGAGAACGTCCTGACCATTACCGGTCGGGGCACCGTCGTTACCGGTGCGGTGGAGCGCGGACGGGTTCGCCTCGGCGATCGGGTGGAGTTGCTCGGTCTCGACGGCGAGGCCTTGACCACGGTCGTCACCGGGGTGGAAACCTTCGGCCGGACTATGGAGTTCGCGCAAGCGGGCGACAATGTCGCGCTGCTGCTGCGCGGTGTGCAGCGCGGTCAGATCCGCCGTGGCCAGGTCGTCGCGGAGCCGGGCAGCATCGCGGTGCACACCCGGTTCACCGCCCGCGTGTACCTGCTCGGCACAGCCGAGGGTGGTCGGCGCACGCCGATCACCTCCGGTTACCGCCCGCAGTTCTACGTGCGCACCGGTGATGTCGTCGGCGACGTGACCCTGCCCGGAGACATCGGGATGGCGATCCCCGGCGATACGGTCGAACTGACCGTGCAGCTGGGTCGCCCGGTGCCGCTGGAGCCGGGCCTCGGCTTCGCCATCCGCGAAGGCGGACGCACCGTCGGTGCGGGCACGGTGCTCGCCACCGGCTAGCGGTAGGAATGCGGGGAGCTGCGATTTGCGCGCGGCTCCCCGCACTGCCGTCGATTCCTACTGCGCCGCATCGTCATCCGGGCGGTGCCGGTTCGGATCCAATGTGGGCACCGGCGTAACGCGCATCGACAGAAACGTATCCAGCAGCGCGAGCCTGTCGACCGTCAGGCCGGTTGCCATGGACGACAGTTCGTCCAGCAGTATCTCCGCCCCCGATGCCGCCTCGATCCCCGGCGATCCCGGCTCGACCCGCCGCCACGGCAGGGCGACCGACCACCATGGTTCGCCGCAGGCCCACGCCCACAGCACAGCTCGGACCACGGTGTGCATCGTCGTGTACACGCGGAAATGTTCCGTCGTGGATCCGGCTCGATACTCCAGTTCATAGACCCACTCGTGGCGGCGTGCTCCGATGTAGGTGTCGTTGTCGCGCGATACGACGAGAAAGGGGTCGTCCGGATCGGTTCCGGCGACCACCAGGTCCTCGAGCAGTGCGGCGGTGAGATAGGGCAACCTCCGGCCGTCGCCGATGGTGACCACGACGTCGATGTGTCCACGTGGGTCGTACAGGTGCCCGGTCTGCACGTCGAGCACGGTCAGGTCGCGATCCTTCGTCAGCTGCAGCACGGTGTACAGGTGCCGGTTCCGGCCGGGCCCCTTGGCGCGCAACACCGCTCCACGGGAGTCCGCGATGGTGACGACCAGATCATCGGCGCTGCTGTGGCGGTTGGCCTCGGCCACGAAATCGCATACGGTGGGCGAAATCTGACCGCTATAGGGATGAGCCCACATCTGCCGGTATCGCTCGAGTGCGTCGAGGGCGTTATCGACGTCGGCGGCCGGGGCTACCCCGAAATCGCAACTCACCCTAGCGAGTTAACCCGATGGTGGTGCCGTTCCCCAGGATTGGGGATTAGTGCTCGACGGCTATCAGGTAAATGCGCAGTGCCCGAAGTCACGGACCGGTTCGAAGCCGATGGCTTGATAGATCTTGTTCGCGGTGAGGTTGTCGGTATCAGCGAACAGGCAGACGTTCAAACCCTTTGTGCGCAGCGTATGTGCCACATGAGCGGTGAGGATGCTGGCGTAGCCGTGGCCACGGTCGGCGGGTGGGGTGTAGACGGGACCGATGCGGGACCAGCCGTACGCAGGCACCTGATGGGCCGCCAAGGAGACCGGCGTGCCCTCCTGTTCCCACAGCCACCAACGCCCCGCCGCGATCCGCTTGCCAACCTGTGTGGCGGTCAAGCCCCGCGGCCCCATCCCCGACTCCACCCGCATGGCCTCCGACCACGCGAGGCACAGCTCGATGTCGGATTCGACTGCGCGCCGCGGCGATCCGGCGGCATCGGGCACCCGGAGTGTGCCGAGCCGGTACAACCGGCTGGCGTAGTCATGCCGGTGCCCGACGCCGCGCAGTGCACTCCAGCGCTCGCCGAACCGGGTGACATCCTCGATTGCCCCCTCGACTCCGGCCGCCTCCGGAGCGACCTCCGCCAGCGCCTCGGCGACGGCGTCCACACAGCCGGCCGCAAGCTCGCCGAGGTATAGGTCGCGACCCGCACCACGCATGGCAACGCCGAGCACCGTGTCGTCGTCAGCGTGCACCGACAGGAACCGGGACGGCTCACTCGAGCCGTCGAGACCACCGGCAGAGTTGGCGGTGCCGGTGGTGATCACCGTGTGCCGCAAAGGGTCACGCCGTAGGAATGGCTCCGTCCGCGACCGGAACTCCGCGGGGTCCGTGGTGATCTCGATCCTCATCGGATCAGGCTAGAGCTCTGAACGTGATGTGCGCTCGCCCTTTTCGCGAGTCACCCACCGCACCGATACCGAAGTGACCGTATTTCAGCCGGTTTCGCCCACTCTCGGACCTTCGGCGCGAAGCTTGAGCAAGACCAGCCCCGCTGTGCACGCCAGAATCAGTCCGGCAACCGTGATTTCGACATGCAAGCCGGCGATGCCGAGTATGGCTCCGACGATTCCGCCGACGAAGATCAGCCAGGCCAATGTCCGCGACAGAATCGTGGACACGGTGCGCACTGGCGGGTTCGACACCATATGCTGCGATGTTGCCGAGGTCGCTGGTTCAGCGGCCGCGGACGAGGCATGCAGCGGAGTTGTCGAGTAAGCTCCCATCATCTACTCCTCGATGACGCCGATCAGAGTGTTGCCGTCGCGCAAATCGCACCGCGCGTCTCTCATCTGGGTACAGGCGTCTCACGCGTAACTTTGATCACACGCTAGGCCACAGCACGCGGTTCAGCCACGACACGTGCCCGCGACACGCTGAGTAGACCAATTCGATATCTGAATTATTGACGTTTATGATGCGCGTATTCGGCGCATCGCCAGCGACTTCTCACCTGTGGCCGGGTCGCCCGGCCTCGATTAGTGTGAGCCCCAACTCGATACGTACGAGGAGTGTCTCGGATGGAGAGCAGCAGGGCCAAGATCGCCGGTCCGGCGATCGCCGCGGGCGCGGTCTCGCTTGGTCTCGTTCTCATCGGCGCCTGCGGCGTCGGAAAGCACGACACCTATGTCGCACCGCCGCCGATCAAGTCCGCAGGCGAGGCCATGCCGATGCGGGAAGGCTCCACCGTGACGGTGCCGAAGGTCGTCATTCCGCCGTCGCCCACCTGGAAGGTCGCGCCCAACGCTCCGCGCAGGGCCGCCGGTTTCACCGTGCCGCCGACAGCCACGCCAGGTGAATCGACCACCCGGCCGCAGAGCACGACGACGCTACCAGCCGGCACCACGCCGCCACCGCCTGCGCCGCCACCGATTGTCCCGACCGAGACCGACGAACCGACAACCACCGCTCGGGCGCCACTGACCACCATCGCGCCGACGACGCAGCCCGAGGAACCGACCACCGCGCCGCCACCGGCCGCCGAGCCGCACCACGACGGCGAGTGAGCCACAGCGGTGCGTGAGCTCACGGCCCACGCACCGCCGTAGGGGTCCTAGAGCTCGGCCAGGTCGTAATCGCCGACCCGAGCGGTCAGCACCCGCAGGTGCTCGAGGCCGCCGCCGAGGGTGCGCTCGATCGCGGTGAGCCTGGCCACGTAGTGGCCGACCGGGTACTCCGCGGTGACACCGATGCCGCCGTGCATCTGGATCGCTTCCTGACCGACGTGCCGTGCGGCGCGACCGACCTGCAGCCGGGCCCGCGACGCGACGACCGGGTCGTCGGCGCCATCGGCCAACGAGGCGGTCGCGTAGAGGCTCATGCCGCGCGCGAGCTCCAGCGACACGTACATGTTCGCCGCCCGCTGGGTGAGGGTCTGGAACTTCGACAGCGTGACACCGAATTGCTTGCGGGTGCGCAAGTATTCGGCCGTGAGGCGCAGCGCCTCCTCCATCGCGCCGATGGACTCCGCACACAGCCCGGCGTGGGCATGCACGATCGTCGACTCGATCGCCGGGGCGGCGTCGAGGTTGTCACCGAGCAATTCCGCGGGCGCCTTGTCGAGCTCGATCTGTGCACCACGCTGCCCGTCCACCGTCCGGTACGACTTGCGGACCACACCCGCGGCATCGAGACCGACCAGGAACAGACCGACGCCGCCACCGGGCAGCGCCGCACTGACCACGAGCTCATCGGCGCAGTCGCCGTGCGGTACCGGGTTCTTGATGCCGGTCAGCACATAGGAATCGCCCTCTGCCACCGCGGTCGTGCTCAGCTCGGTGGACGGCCAGCGCACTCCGGGCTCGGCATGCGCGAAAGCCAGCAGCTTGTTGCCCTCGACGACCTCGGGCAGGATCCGCCGCCGCTGTTCGGCACTGCCGACCCGGGCGATCAAGCCGCCTGGCACCAGCACCGCATCCAGGATCGGCTCCGGGGCGAGCCTGCGGCCGACCTCCTCCAGCACGAGGTTGATCTCCACCGGTCCGGCGCCGACGCCGCCGTCCTCCTCGGTGAAGCTCAAGCCGAGCACCCCGAGTTCGGCCAGCTGGCGCCACACGTCACGACTCCAGCCGAGTTCGGTGTCGGTGACCTTCAGCCGGGATTCGGGATCATAATTGCGGGCCAGCAGATCGCGGACGGTGTCACGCAGCATGACCTGTTCATCGGTGAGTTCGAAATCCATGGTGTCGCCTCACAATCCGAGGATCGTGGAGGCGATGATGGTGCGCTGCACCTCGCTCGAACCTCCGTAGATGGTTGTCTTGCGGTAGTTCAGGTAGCCGGGGCCACTGCGTTGCGCCCAGCCGGGCGAGGCGATGTCGTCGGCGTCGACCGGCAGTGCGTCCTGACCCGCGATGTCCATCAGCAGTTCGGTGGCGGCCTGCTGCAACTCGGAGCCGCGCAGCTTCAGCACCGACGAGGCCGGATTCGGCTTGCCCTCGACGGAGTTCGAGACCACGCGCAGCTGGGTGATCTCCAGCGCGAGCAGTTCGTTCTCCAGTTCGGCAATCCTTGCCGCGAAAACCGGGTCGTCCAGCAACGTGCCCGAGCCCGACTTGGTCTGGCGCGCACGGTCTTTCGCGACACCGATCTTGACCTTGGTGCGGCCGACGCCGGTGATGCCGGTGCGCTCGTTGCCGAGCAGGAACTTGGCGTAGGTCCAGCCCATGTTCTCCTCGCCGACCAGCTGATCGGCGGGCACCCGGACGTTCTCGAAGAAGACCTCGTTCACCTCGTAACCGCCGTCGATCAGCTTGATCGGGCGAATGGTGACACCGGGGCTCTTCACGTCGAACAACAGGAAGGAGATGCCCGCCTGCTTCTTCGGCGCGTTCGGGTCGGTGCGCACCAGGCAGAAGATCCAGTCCGCGTACTGCGCGAGGGTGGTCCAGATCTTCTGGCCGTTGACGATGTAGGAATCGCCGTCGCGCACCGCGGTGGTGCGCAGCGAGGCCAGGTCCGAACCCGCGTCGGGCTCGGAGAAGCCCTGGCACCACCAGATGTCCAGGGCCGCGGTCGGCGGCAGGAAGCGCTCCTTGACCGCCTGCGAACCGAACTGCGCGATCACCGGACCGACCATCTGGGCGTTGAACGTCAGCGGCTCCGGCACCGAGGCCAGCTGCATCTCGTCCTGCCAGATATGACGCTGCATCGGCGTCCAGTCCTTGCCGCCCCACTCCACCGGCCAGTTCGGCACGGCGAGACCGTGGTCGTTGAGGATCTTGTGGGCGGTGACGATGTCGTCGCGGGACAGTTCGCGGCCGTATTTCACGCGCTCACGAATGTCTTCGGGGATCTCGGTCCGGTAGAACTTTCGCAGCTCATCGCGAAAGGCCACCTCGTCGGGGGACAGACTGATTTTCATACACATCTCCCGGTGTGTCTCGTACGTCCGAGTCAAACCTACCCTCCGGTAATCTCCCATTGTCGACTGGGTCACAGCGAGAGGACACGCATGTGGCCGTCGACTCGACCGGCCACCGTCACCGGCTGGCTCGGCGACGCAAACAACGAGCTGGTACGTTGCTGGGCGTGGGTTGGGGAACCCTGGGGATCGGTATCTAGGAGTAACGAGTGAACCGCAGATCCATCGCACGCGCGGCCGCGGCAGTGACCTCTCTCGGCGTCGGTGCGGTCCTGGCACTCACCGGGTCGGCGGCGGCCGAGCCCGTCGCGCCCTCGCCGGTCGACATCGGACTCGCCGAGCTCACCGACACCGCGGGAACCGACACAGCCGCACAGGCGGGCGTCGCCAGTCTCCAGCAGTACACCGAGCTCGTCGACGTGTCCGAGCTGCGCGACATCGCAGGCACATTCATCCCGTTCGCGTATGCGGCGCCGACCTTCGGCTGCGGCAGCAACGGCCCCATCACCACCATCATCGCCGCGGCCACCACCATCGGCCCGCCCCTGGACGAGGGCGTCAACTCCAACCCGGGCACCCTGCGGTTCAGCGCGACGCCCGCGCACTCGGGTTCACCGCTGGCCTCCGGACTCACGGTGGCCTGGGTCAACATCAACACCGGCGCCAGCGGTATCGACATGCTCGACGACAAGACCGAAATGGGCCTGCCGACACTGTCGAAGACCGTGGCCAGTGGGCCCGGCACCGTCCTCGCCTCGATGTGGGGCATCATCGACTACCCCTTCGCGCACTGCGTGATGACCCCGACGGTCGGGATATTCGAGGTCCCGAATGCGCCAGCACCGGCGCCCGCCGCACCGGCCCCGTCGAACCCGGGCGCCGCGCAGCCCGCCCCCCGGTAGTTCACTCTTCCCCGGCATCATCCCAGCCCCTGCTGCACCGCCCACGGCTCAGCTCCGGCCACGCCTGCCCCGGCCTGATCGAGTCCCTTGACGGGTTAGATGCTCGATCAGCCCATTCTCGTAGCCCACGAGGCGATTCTCAGCGCAGTTTCGCGAAGAAGGCGCGTATGTCGGCGGCGTGCATGTCCGGAAGTTCCATGGCGATGAAGTGGTTGCCGGTGTTGCCCTCGGGCCAGTGCGCAATGGTGTTGTCGCGCTCTGCAAGCCGCAGCATAAGGGCGGAGCCGCCCCCGTAGACGCCGGTGGGGACCAGCTTTTGGCCGACGGGCCAGGTAAATGCGCCGTTGCCGTCGAGTCCGACGTACATCGGCCAGGATGATGTGCCCGCGGTGTTGGTGAACCAGTACAGGCTGATGTTGGTCAGCAGGTGGTCGCGGTCCATTACGTCTTCGGCCAGGTCGGCCAGCGGGGTGAATTCGTCGAACTTCTGCATGAGCCAAGCCAGCAGGCCGACCGGCGAATCGGTCCATGCGTGCGCGAAAGTCTGTGGTGCCGCGTGCAACAGGACGTGGTGGTCGACACCGCCGGACATCCACTGCTGCATCTGATCCCATTCGGCGCGTTCATCCGGGGACATGGTCGGCACATCGGCCTCGGTCGGCAGCCCGATACCGCCATCTATGTGCACGCCGACCACCCGATCTGGCGCGGCGATCGCCATCTCGGGCGCGACGTAGGCGCCCAGGTCGCCACCCTGCGTGCCGTAGCGCTGGTAACCGAGCCGGTCCATCAGCGTCACCCACATCTCGGCGACCCGGCGCACCGTCATTCCGGTCTGCTTCGGCCCTTCGGAGAAGGCGAAACCCGGCACCGACGGGACGACGACATGGAACGCCTGTGCCGGATCGAGACCGTACGCCCTCGGGTCGCTCAGCTGACCGATGGTCTTGGTGAACTCCACGAACGTGTTCGGCCAGCCGTGGGTCAGGATCAACGGCAGCGCGTCCGGCTCCGGTGAGCGCACATGCAGGAAATGCACATCGAGGCCGTCGATTTCGGTGATGAATTGCGGGAACTCGTTCAATGCCGCTTCCTGCGCCCGCCAGTCGTATCCGGTGCGCCAGTATTCGGCCAGTTCCTTCAGGTAGTCGACCGGTATGCCGCGCTCCCGGCCCGCGCCGGGCAGCTGGGCCGACCAGCGAGAGCGAGCCAGCCGGTCGATCAGGTCGTCGACGTCCGCCTGCGGAATGTCGATCCGGAAGGGGCGAATGGCTTTGCGGTCGAAGTTCATCGGTGGGGCTCCTTGCGTGTCGGTCATTCGGTTCGTGATCGACGGTAGAACCCATCTAGGACTATCTATGTCCTAGTTATCTGGAATCCTGAAAATCATGAACGACACCCCCGCTCGACTGCTTCGACTGCTCTCGCTGCTGCAGACGCCTCGCGAATGGCCGGGCAGCGAATTGGCCGACCGTCTCGGTGTCACCGATCGCACCGTGCGCCGCGATATCGACCGACTGCGCGAACTCGGCTACCCGGTCGAAGCGACGATGGGTGCGATGGGCGGCTACCGGCTGGTCGCGGGCACCGCGATGCCGCCGCTGCTGGTGGACGACGACGAGGCGGTCGCTATCGCGGTCGGCCTGCGCGCCGCCGCGGGGTATGCCGTCGCCGGTATCGAGGAGGCGTCCGTGCGCGCACTGACCAAGCTGGAGCAGGTGCTGCCCGCGAAACTACGCCGCCGCGTGCACATCCTCGGCACCGCACTGGTCCCGTCCACCGCGGACGGCCCGACGGTCGCCCCGGAGGTCTTGACCGTCCTGGCCGCCGCCGTAACCAACAGGGAGCGAGTACGTTTCACCTACCTCGACGGCGCCGGAGCCGAATCCAAGCGCCACGCGGAGCCGATGGGCTTGGCAACCTCGAACCGCCGCTGGTACCTCGTCGGCTACGACATCGACCGCAACGGCTGGCGGATCTACCGCGTAGACCGCATCGAACGCCCGAACGCCACCGGATCCCGATTCACCCCACGCGAATTACCGGCCACCGACGCGGCCGCATACGTGTCCGGCCGCCGAACCGACTGGGGCACACCGACATTCCGCCTCTCAGTGACGATCCGAGCGCCAGCCGGTCAGATCGCGGGACGACTCGGCGACGCTCCCGGGGAGCTGACCGCGATAGACGACACCACCTGCCGCTTGGAAGGCACCCGCGACGACTCCCCGGAATGGTTGGCACACAGACTGATCGCGCTCGGAGCGGACTTCCAGGTCCACGAACCACCCCAACTGATCGAGCGGCTACGCGCGACAAGGACTCGCATCGACCGAGCAATCGGCCTATAAGACCCAGGACCCCGTGACGCGCCTCCCGTTCGGCACCCCGATCACAGCCGCACCTCGTCTTGGGATCCGCACCCCTTGCGGGCGCTCATAGCGAGTGCGGATCCCAAGCGATTCGGTTGTGGTGGAACTGCATTTGCGATGACTACACCTCGGCGGATTTCGCGACTGGCATGGGCTCTTCGACCGAGGAGGAGACCCGCGCGGGGCGCAGGGCCAGTGCGGTGACGCCCGCGGCGAGGGCGGCGACGATGCCGAGGATGAAGGCTTGGTCGGAGGCATCCAGGGCGGCTTGCAATGTTGTCGGTGAGCCGACGATGGCGATCAGGAGGGCGGTGCCGAGCACGGCGCCGAACTGGCGGAAGGCGGCCCCGACCGCGCTGGCGGAGCCGTAGCGGTCGGCCGGGACGTTGGCTACCGCGGCTGCGCCGAGGGCGGGGAAGGCCAGGCCGATGCCGATGCCGACCAACGACTGGCCGGGGAGCCAGGTGCCGAGGAAGTCGGGCTCGGCGCCGCCGCCGCGCAGGACGAGCAGGCCGATCGCATAGGCGATGGTGCCGGGGACGATTACCGCTCGGTGGCCGAAACGGTCCGCGATGCGTCCTGCGGGGATGGCGACCACGGTGGTCAGCAGCGGGCCGGGCAGCACGGCCAAACCCGCATTCAGAATGCTGTATTGCCATACGCCGGTGAGGAAAAGGATGTTGCCGAGCATCATCGAGAAGAAGGCGAGTGCGAACAACATGGTGCCGATGTTCGCGATCGCGAAGCTCGGGATCCGCATCAGCGCCGGGTCGACCACCGGTTGCGGGTGAACCAGGCAGCGGCGCACCAGCCAGCCGATCAGCACAGCCGCGGCGACGAAGCAGGCCACCGTGTCGAGGCTGCCCCAGCCCCAGCTGTCGCCCTCGATGATCGCCAGCGCGAGCACGCCGAGTCCGGCCGCGGACAGCCCCGCGCCGAGCAGGTCGGGCAGGCCGGTCGCGTTGTCGTCCTTGCTTTCCCGGAGCCCGGCCCGACCCGCGGCGACGATCAGCAGCCCGATCGGAATGTTGATCAAGAAGATCCAGCGCCAGTCCGCGATCTCGATGAGGAACCCGCCGAGCGGCGGTCCGGACCCCGCGGCCAGCGCCGCCGCAGCGCCCCAGATCCCGACGGCCGCCGCCCGCCGCTCGGAAGGGAACTCGGGCAGCAGCAGCGCCAACGAGACCGGCGCGATGATGGCCGCCGCCACGCCCTGCAGCGAGCGGGCGCCGACGAGCAACTGCCAGTTCGGCGCTACCGCGCATGCGATCGATGTGATCACGAAAAGGCTTGTCCCCCAGAGCAGCACGCGCTTGTGGCCGAGCCGGTCGGCGAGGCCGCCCGCGGGCACGAGCAGCGCGGCCATCGCGATGAAGTAAGCGTCGAGCACCCAGCTCAGCTGCGCTCGGGAGGCGCCGGGGAACGAGGCGGCGATATCCGGAAAGCTGACATTGACGATCGAGGTGTCGAGGAAAGCGAGAAACGCGCTGCCACAGATGGCCAGCAGCGCCAGCGCGCGTCGTTGCAACATGCAACCAGACGCTAGGCGGCGTCGTTGCATTTTGCAACGGCTATTCTGGAGGGGATGAAACACGACGATCTGCTGGCGAGTAATTGCGCGATCGAACGTTCCGGCGCCGTGCTCGGCGAGCGATGGGTGATCGCGATCCTGCGCGCGGCGTACTTCCGGGCCCGTACCTTCGAGGATTATCAGCGCAAGACCGGTATCGCGCGCAACATCCTGACCGAACGACTCAATCGCCTGGTCGAATTCGGCATCATGGAACGCCGTGAATACGCCTCCGGTCCGCACCGCGCCCTGCACGAATACCGGCTCACCCCGGCCGGGATGGATCTCTATCCTGTCATCGCCGCCATCCTGGCTTGGGGCGAGAAGCACACCGGCCTGATCAACGGCGCCCCCACCGAACTGCTGCACCGCACCTGCGGCGAAGTGACGCACGCCAAAGTGGTGTGCGACTGCTGCGGCGAGGAGCTACGCCCACACGATATCGAGGTCCGTCCCGGCCCCGGCGCGAGCAAACCAGCGCCACCGTGGACGCCGATCGGCTGACGCTGCCGCCCAGGCGGCTAGCGAGACAGCCGAATGCGCAGGATCGCGCCACCCTCGGTGCCCGCGAGGAGTTCGTCGGGGCGCCCGGGTACGGCCACGACAGAGGTCATCGGCTGGCCGGTCAGGACGGTGCAGGCGGCATTCGTGTCCGGGTCGATGCGGACAAGTTGGCCGGAGATGGTGGTGACGTAGAGGATGCCATCCCGGTCGACCAGATCGTCGGCGAAGTCGGGGATACCGGGCAACGTCGAGGACAGGTCGGCGACGACGGATCGAGCGGCCGGGTCGTCGATGGACATCCGCAGTACGCGGCCGAGCGGATTTCCATTGGACGTCAGGTAGATCGAACCGCCGCGAACGACGATGCCGTTCGCGACGGCCGTCGCGGCCCGCGCGGTCCAGTCGGTGTCGACGGTGCCGTCCCGGCGGATGCGGGTCACGCCGGACGCGCCTGCCACATAGAGGTTGCCCGCGGTGTCGAAGGCCGCGCCGTTGGGCATGGTGAAACCGGAGACGAACGTCTCGGGCCTCGGGTCGGGGGCGGCGGGATCGAAGCGGACAACACCGCCCGGTCGCAACACGCTGGTGGGTGAATCGCCGTAGACGACATAGAGCAAGCCGTCGGGTCCAAGACGCACGGCACCCGGATATTCGACGGGTACTCGCGCGGTCAGTGCGCCCGAGCTGTCGTAGCGCTGGACTTCATTGCGGTAGAGGCGCGATACCCACAGGTTGCCCTGCGCGTCGTAGCCCACGTTTTCCGACCAGTCGAGGATCGGGACACCGGCGGGTACCGCGGTCGCGGCCAGCGCGGGAGCGCACGCGGCAATCGGTTCTGCGGCGACAGCGGACGGCGTACCGACCCCACCGCAGGCGATAGCGACCAGCGCGGCAATCGGCCAGCAGTGATGGATTCTGCGCACCCGGCACCTCGGTTCTCGAGACGAACACTGATCGTCCGGCAGTCTAGCCACCACGCGGATTCGGCCATGAAGTCGACTGATAGGCACCTGATTTGGCACTATCTGTAAATGCCATTTTTCGTCGGCGCTCGTGGCCGCATGCACTATCGGCGGTGGCCGGTCGAAAACGACCGCGACAGGGCGGGCGTAGTCGTACTACTGACCGGCATCGGGCAGCACAGCGGGCACTATCACCGCTTCGCACGGACGCCACGCGCGGCCGGAATAGAGGTGTGGGCGCTGGACACCTCCGGATACGGACTGAGCGAAGGCGATCCCAACAACCCAGGGACCCTCGCCGAACTGGTGGCGGACGCGACCATGCTGATCGAACTGGTGCAGGCCGAGCTGCCCGGCACACCGCTGATCCTGATGGGTCACTCGCTCGGGGCCGTCACGGCGCTGGGCACGCTCGGCGCCGCGGTGCCCGACAGGGGCTCGGCGACCGACGATCTGAACGCGGTGGAAGCGGACTACCCGCGGGCTCCGAGCCTGTCGCCGAACACCCTGGTCGGGCTGGTGTTGTCCGGGGTACCGAAACGGGCACTCGGCGGCGGCGCGCCCGGCGCGCCCGGATCGCCACTGCCGAGCTCACTTCCGGTGCTCGCCTTGCACGGCGTCGAGGACCGTCGCGCACCGATCGATGCGATGAGGGTCTGGACTCGTCGCCACGAATCGGTAGATTTACGCGAATACGCCGACGCCGGGCACGATTTGCTGCACGAGCCGGTGCACGCGCGGGTCGCTGTCGACATCGCGGAGTGGGTGCAGAGTGTCGTCGTGGGGTTGGCACGACACCGATGAACTGAACGCAGCACGATGAGGAAGGGGGACGCCGAGATGCGGTCGAACGTGACAGCCCTCGACACCGCGGTCGATGAGGGCGAACTGTGGATCGACGGCCTATTGGTCGCCGAGGGCGCGCCCGAGCGGTGCGCCCGCCGCTACGAGCAGCTCGCCGATCAGGTCGAGGCGCAGATCCAGCAGCTCGGCGCCGCCACCTCGCTGCCCGGGTTCGGCGGGTTCGGCTCCGGTGACGCGCTGCGCCGCGGCTTCGAGGACAAGGCCGACACCGCGGTGGCGCGGCTGCGGGAATACGCCGATACCGCCAGGGAACTCGCGCGCACCTTCCGTGCGGCCGGCGCGGCGTATACGCAAGCCGACGATGACCTCGCGGTGGCGGTCGATCAGACCGAGGTAGTGGGGGTCACGCATGCGTAAGCTGCCGCGCACCGCCGAACGCGGCGCCCATCGCACCGATCCCGACTATGCGCCTAACGTCGAGATCTTCGACAACCTGTCGCACCAGGACATCCACGCCGGGGTCCAACTACTGAATCCCGCCGTGCTCACCGCGGGCAGGCAGGCCTGGCAGGGTTCCGCGACCGGGCTGGCCGAGGCGGTCGAGCAGGCCCACACCGAGATTCGATCCGCCATCGCCGACGGTTGGCGCGGGAGCGCGGCACGGCAGGCCGCAGACGCCGTGCACCAGTTCGAGCAGTCCGGGCAGCAGCTGGCCGATGTGATGGCGACGGTGGCGCAGCGGCTCGGTCAGGCGGGCGATGCCGCGGAGGCACTGCGCGCCGCGGTCGTCGAGCCGTCCGGCGCCACACCGGATCTGACCGCCGCCCTGCTCGATCCGGGACAGGCCACCAGCAATGTCGCCGCGCAGAAGACCACCGAGCACTCCCGCCAGGATGTCGTGCAGGCGATGGACAGCATCTACACGAACGCGTTCATCCCCAGTGGGTCCGGAATACCGGCCTTCCCGGATGGCGCGACAGGTGCCGCACCCCAGACACCTGGAAGCACCGCGTCCGCGCCCGCCGCGACAGCGACTGCCGAAAGCAACACGGGAACGCTTACCGCAACGCAAATCTCGACAGCCACTCCCCTGGCTGCCGCGCCGGAGTCGACGGCGGTCGAAGCGACCGCACCGGCGGCAGCCGCCGAGACGACACCCGCGTCGGTTTCTCCGGCCGCCGCCGGTTCGCTCGGCAGCACCGGCGCTGCCGACCCGACACCTGCCGCGCCACGGGTTGTCGCGGCCGCATCGGAAACCCCGGTAGCCGGACCTGCGACGATCACCCCCGGCCGCAGTCCGCGAACGACCTCCGGCACACCCGTTGTCACCGCCGCCACGGCCGTGGTCACCCCGACCGCCCCCGGCTCGGGCGGCAACGCCAACACCTCCGACGACGAACGCAAACGCGAGGAGCGCCGCAAGGACGCCAACGCCGATGCGGTCACCGGCATGGGCGCGGGCGCGATGGGCGGCATGATGGGCGGCGCGCTCGCCGCCGCCGACACGCCTCGCCAGTCCGCGAGCCCACCTCCTCGGGCCGCGCAATCCGACTACGACGACGATGACGGTCTGCACTTCGTCGACGACGAGCTCACCTTCCTCGAACCGGCCGACGAGGCAGGCGAATTGATCGGCGCAATGGATCCGACGACACCGCCGGTACTCGGCGAGTGGACCGAGTACGAGTGAGCTGGACGCTCACGCCGGACCAGTTCGCGCTGGCTTGGGCGCGCACCGACGGTGATCGGATCCCCTACCCCCTTGCTGTCCGGCTATCCGCGCGCGACACCGCCGAGCGGGCGGCGCAACTGCCCGCGCTGAACCGGTGGTGCGACGGTGCGCTCGACGCAGACCTGGAAGCGGCGCTGCGTTTGCTGGCCAGGCCGACGGTGTGTGTAGAGGTATTCGGGCAGCGCGATGATTCGAATTCCGAGGCCGCCGTGCGGCCGGTGCGGGTACTCGGCGCGTCCGCGGGTGACATCGCCGTGGTCGCCGCGCAGCGCGCCGCCGCGACACCCGACCGCGGTGCTGACGTCCGGTTGTTCGTCGGCGCCGCGAAAAACCTTTCCGCCAGGGTGGTTTCGATGCTGCCGGAGAACACCCCCGGCGCAGTGCCTCGGATGACCGCGCCACAGACCAGGGTCAAAGAGGACAGCCGAGACCTGGTGACCGTGCCGGTCGCCGGTCCATCGACACCGTCGCGCATACGCAGACTGCTGAACCAGCCACGCGACGGCATCGGCCAGATCGTGGTCTCGCTGCGCCGAGCCGACGACGAGCTGCGCCCGTTCGGGGTGCTGTGCTGGATCGATGTGGTCGGCGACGGCCGGTACGCGGTGCGCACGGGCGCGGATGTCGACATCGTTCCGGTAACCGCGGAATTGTTCACCGGACAGCTGAGCCCGATGGTCACCGCGGCCGAACGCCGGATCGCCTACGCCGAACGCTGGTGAGCTTCGTTACGGTGGGCGGGTGCCCCTCTATGAATTCGAAGGCAAACGGCCGCAGGTCGATCCGACCGCGTTCGTCGCGCCCAATGCGACGCTGATCGGTGACGTCCGGGTCGAGGCAGGCGCCTCCATCTTGTACGGCGCGGTGCTGCGCGCGGATCTGGCGCCGATCACCATCCGCGAACGGGCCAATATCCAGGACAACGCGGTGCTGCACGTCCCACCGGACGTGCCGATGGAAATCGGTCCTGGTGCGACGATCGCGCACAGCGTGGTGTTCCACGGCGCTTCGGTCGGCGCGGAAGCCATTGTGGGCAACAGCAGCACAGTCCTCGATATGGCCGAGATCGGCGCCGGGTCGATGATCGCCGCCCACTCCCTGGTGCCCGCGCACGCGAAGATCCCCGAGGGTGTGCTGGCCGCAGGCGCGCCCGCCCAGGTCAAGAAGCCGATCGCGGGCACCCAAGCCGAGGGCTGGGTCAAGCTCAACCCGAGCTTCTACGCGGACCTGGCACAGCGCCATCGCAAGGGCATCACCGAGGTCTGACCGCCACTGTGCCGCGTGGTCCAGCGCCCATCACGGCAGCAGCTCGATGACTTCCTCGTCTTCGAGCTGGTGGAAGTCCACGTAGGCGGTGCCGACCCCGCCGAGCGTGCGCGGCACCAGCGGGCAGATCACTTCGTCGGCCTCCGCGCGCACCCTGCGCAGGGCCTCGGCCGAGGACACGGGCACGGCGACCACGATCCGCGCGGGCTGTTGCTGCGCCACGATGCGGCAGGCGACCATGACGGTGGCTCCGGTCGCCATGCCGTCGTCCACGATCACGACCGTGCGCCCGTCCATCGCGATCGGCTTGGCATCACCGCGCAGCACGAGGCGGCGGCGTTCCAGTTCGACGCGCTCGACGTCCTCGATCTCGGCGAACTGCTGCGGCGAAATCCCGGTGTGATCCAAGACATCCCGGTTGAGCACCCGGACCCCGCCCGCGCCGATGGCGCCCATCGCAAGCTCCGGCTGCCACGGCACACCGAGCTTGCGGACCAGCAGAATATCGAGATCGCCGCCGATCACATCACGAACCGCGGCTGCGACCGGAACGCCGCCCCGAGGCAGTCCGAGCACCAGCGGTTCCGACGCACGCAGGTGCTCCAGCTCAGCACCCAGCGCGCGACCGGCCGATGCCCGATCGGTGTAGATCATCCAAAAGAACGCTACTCCGGTACCCGCTCGGTAATCGTGAATCGACGCAATGCCAGGCTCGGGTTGGTGGTGCGCACCGCAGCCAGCTGTTCGAGGTCGATTCCGGCCGTCAGGACACCCGGTTCATCGCCGAGTTCGGCAAGCACGCCGCCGGTCGGATCGATGATCATCGATGCGCCGGCACCGCGCGGCGCGCACTGATCGGCGGCCGCGACGTACATCGTGTTCTCGATCGCCCGCGCGCGCAGCAGCGTCGTCCACTGATCCACCTTCGACGGACCGGGAATCCACTGCGCGGGCAGCACAAGGACCTGTGCGCCCGCCGCGGCGACGCGCCGGACGCCCTCCGGGAAGCGGAGATCGAAACAGGTCTGCATGCCGAACGTCACATCGTCGACAACGAATGTGGCGGGCGTCTCGATCTCGCCCGGCTCGACAATGTCGGATTCGAGGTGTCCGAACGCGTCGTAGAGGTGCACCTTCCGGTACCGCGCGACCAGGGTCGCGTCGGGTGCGAGCGCGACGAGGGTATTGCGGATCCGGTCCGCGCCCGGTGCCACTTCCTCCACTATTCCGGCCACCAGATGCACACCGAATTCGCGGGCGATCGCACCGAGACCGGTGACGAACGGCCCGGTCAACGGTTCGGCGGCGGCCACAACACGCTCGTCGAGCCGGGACACGGCAAACATCGAGTATTCGGGTGCGATGACCACTTTCGCGCCGCGTTCACCGGCCACCCGGACGTGCTCACGCAACGCCGCGAGGTTGGCCGACGGATCGGTTCCCGGCGCAAACTGAACGACCGCGACATCCAGCGCGGATGGCGCCGGGTTCTGATGCATGGACGCACTATCGGGTTGCATAGATCTCACGGTATTGGGCCGGTGGCCGGGACGGCCACCGCGAGGCAGTAAACTCCTGGTCAATGAGTACCAATCAGGTCGACAGCGTTCCTGGCGACAACGACAGGGACAACGACGGCCCGACTTTCGCCGATCTCGGGATCGATGACCGCGTTCTCGCGGCCATCGCCGATGTCGGCTATGAGTCGCCGTCGCCGATCCAGGCTGCGACGATTCCGCCACTACTGTCCGGCGCCGATGTGGTCGGCCTGGCCCAGACCGGCACCGGCAAGACCGCTGCGTTCGCGATCCCGATCTTGATGGGTCTCGAAACCTCCGGCAAACTTCCGCAGGCCCTGGTGCTCGCGCCGACCCGCGAGCTCGCGATCCAGGTCGCCGAGGCGTTCGGGCGCTATGCCACGCATATTCCAGGGCTGCACGTGCTGCCGATCTACGGTGGCCAGGCCTACGGCGTCCAGCTGTCGGGCCTGCGCCGCGGCGCGCACGTGGTCGTCGGTACCCCTGGCCGGGTGATCGACCACCTGGAGAAGGGCACGCTCGACCTGTCGCAGCTGAAGTACCTGGTGCTCGACGAGGCCGACGAGATGCTGAAGATGGGCTTCCAGGAGGACGTCGAGCGCATCCTGAAGGACACGCCGTCGACCAAGCAGGTCGCGCTGTTCTCGGCGACCATGCCCGCGGCGATTCGCAAGATCTCCAAGCAGTACCTGAACGATCCGGTCGAGATCACGGTCAAGTCCAAGACCTCGACCGCGACCAACATCACCCAGCGCTGGGTGCAGGTGTCGCATCAGCGCAAGCTCGACGCGTTGACCCGGGTCCTCGAGGTCGAGTCGTTCGAGGCGATGATCATCTTCGTGCGCACCAAGCAGGCCACCGAGGAGCTGGCCGAAAAGCTGCGCTCCCGTGGCTTTTCCGCGGCCGCCATCAATGGCGATATCGCGCAGAACCAGCGTGAGCGCACCATCGGGCAGCTCAAGTCCGGTGCGCTGGACATCCTGGTCGCCACCGACGTCGCCGCTCGTGGGCTGGACGTGGACCGCATCTCGCATGTGGTCAACTACGACATTCCGCACGACACCGAGTCCTATGTGCACCGCATCGGCCGCACCGGCCGCGCCGGGCGCAGCGGTGAGGCACTGCTTTTCGTCGCGCCGCGCGAACGCCACCTGCTCAAGTCGATCGAGCGGGCCACCCGGCATCCGCTGACCGAAATGCAGCTGCCGAGTGTGGACGACGTGAACGCACAGCGCGTCGCCAAGTTCGGTGACAACATCACCGAGAGCCTGACCTCGTCGAACCTGCAGCTGTTCCGCAGGCTCATCGAGGATTACGAACGCGAGCACAACATTCCGCTCGTCGACATCGCGGCGGCGCTGGCCGTGCTTTCCCGCGACGGCGACAACTTCCTGATGCAGCCCGAACCGCCGGAGCCGGAACGGTCGCGCAGGGAACCGCGCGAGCGCGCGCCGCGTCGATTCGAGGACGAAGAGGGACCGCGCGGCAGCGGACCTTCGCATCAGCGCGGGACCGGCGCCGAACTGGTGACCTATCGGATCAGTGTCGGCAAGCGGCATCGTGTCGTGCCAGGTGCGATCGTCGGCGCGATCGCCAACGAGGGCGGACTGCGGCGCAGCGACTTCGGGCACATCAGCATCCGACCGGATCACAGCCTGGTCGAACTGCCTGCGAACCTGCCCGCGGAAACGCTGGAAGCCTTGCGGCGCACCAGGATCAGCGGTCAGCTCATTCAGCTGACGCCCGATTACGGTCCGCCGGGACAGCGTCCGTTCAACCGCGCTCCGCGGCGTGAAGGCCCCGGCGGCAAGCGCCCCGAAAGGCGCCAGCCGCGCTCCTGAACCGGGGAGGGTTCATCGAGGTCAGGCGCGCTAGCTACAGTGTTGCCGTCCGGCGTGTATTGCAGCGCTAGTCGGCAGCGGGTGTCCCGCGAAGACGGGGGGCGGTGTCCCGCAAAGACACAGGAGGGCCGCGTTTGTTCGTGTTCGGTGATCGTGTCGTTTGCACCGCCGTCGATCTCGTGCGCGCGGCGCGTTGTGAGTTTGCGCTGCTGCGTGCCCTCGATACCGAACTGGGCAATCTCGCGCCCGTCGCGGACACCGCACCCGAAACCGCTGTGCGGCCGCACAGCGGTTTCGACGATTCGCGGGAACGCAGGCTCGCGGATTTCCGGGATCGGTTCGGCAGCACGATGGTGGAAATCCATTGCGCCGCGCGCGAGTCCGACGCGCCATCGGCCCACGTCGCGGCATTGCGTGACGCACACGCCGAGACCGTCGCCGCGCTGCGGGCCGGCGTGCACGTGATCCACGGCGCCACCTTCTTCGACGGGCGATTCTTCTGCTCCTGCGACTTTCTGGTGCGGGCGGGCCACCGGGTCCGCTACACCGTGCACGGCACCGCGGCGGATCCGCCGGATCAGGTCGGTGCGGCACTCGAACTAGCCGCGTGCGCCGAAGCTTTGGACGGCAGCGGCGCACTGACGGCACCTCTGGTCCGGCTGCACGAGGGCGAGAACAGCACCACCCACACGCTCTCCGATCTGGTGCCGGTGTATCTCGCGCGCCGCCGCCGAGTCGAACGCATTGTGGACGACAAGCTGAGCGAACTGCTGCCGGTGCAGTGGGGCGATCCGCGCTATCTGGCCTGTGGCCACTGCCCGACCTGTACCGCGGCGCTCGCGGCGGCGCGCGACCTGCTCCTGGTCGCCGGGATGCCACGCACCACGCGGGCGCGGCTGCGCGAGGCGGGCGTGAGCACCATCGATCGACTCGCAGTCACCGAGAACACCGTCCCTGGCGTGCCGCCGCGGACCTTCAGCGGGCTACGCAAACAAGCCGAAATCCAGCTGTGCCGAGAGGATTCCGGGAAACCGACACATCACCTTGTCGACATCATCGCGCTCGGCGCGCTGCCGCCGCCCTCACCTGGGGACCTCTCGCTCACCATCGATGAGGGTCCGGCCGGGCAGCCGACCGGCGTCGAGGTGGGCGGACCGGGCACCGTCCATCTGGCCTTCCGCATGGAATCCGCCGACGATGCCGCCGGACAGCGCCGTGCGCTGGACGAAGTGCTCGGCTATCTGGAGCAGCGGCGCCGGATGTATCCGGACATGCACGTCTACCACTACTCGTCCGGGGTCCGGTCCGCGCTGCTGCGCTGGACCGGCGCGCACGGCAGCGGCGAGGAAGTCGTCGACGACTTGCTACGCGCGGGCGTGCTGGTGGATCTGTATCCGATTGTGCGCAACGCGCTGCTCATCGGCGAACGGTCCTACGGGCTGAGCCGGCTACGACGGCTGCTCCCCGGCGAGGCGCATTCCTCGATCACCGAACGCGATTGCCTGACCGTGCTGCGGCTGCGGGACTGGCTGGTGGACCGGGCCGCCGAACAGCGGATCGACCCACAGGCGGTGACGCTGGAGCGCGCGAGTTCGTGGTGCCTGGTGACCGAGCCCGACGAGGCGGACCTCGCACCGCCGTCGCGGCCCTCCTCCATCGAGGCCGCACTCGCGGAATTCGCCGCGACACACGACGCACCGCACCATCCGGCCGCGCTGATGGCCGCAGCGCTCGGCTATCACCGGCGCGAACGCCAACCGCTGTGGTGGGCGCACGCCGACCGGCTCAGCCACCCGGTCGACGAATGGGCCGACGCCCCCGGCGTTCTCGTCGCCGACTGGGGCACGGTGGATACCAAATGGCATCGCAGCCCGCACCGGGCGACCATGCGCAGGTACCTCACACTGACCGGTCGGATCGGCATCGGCTGGGGCGCTGGAACGGGATCGAGCGCATCCGGCAATGGCGTAGCGGGCACGTCCGGCGGGCCGGGTCCGCACACCGCGGGCGCGGTGGCGGCGCACACTGTGCTGGCACCGGGAACCACCGTGTACACCTTCTACGACCATCCCGTCGCCGCGGGCATGGTCACCGCGGTCGGACGGCGGGCAACCGCCGTCGCCACGGTGCTCGGCTGTTCGGTGGACGCGGACTTCGACGACACCGTGCGGCTGGAGGAGTTGCTTTCGGAGGGCTGCGAACCCTACGACGACTTACCGACGGCCATCGCGCCCGGATTACCCGTGTGGGACGAGACCGCCGAGACCGCTGTCGAATTCGTCGCCCACGAGCTGCTGATGGCGCTGCCCGAGGTGCCATCGGGCGCGATATTCGACATCCTGGCGCGCCGTCCGCCACGGCTGCACCGCGCGGGCGGCCTCCCCGACGTGCACGGCGACCACGCCGCGGCGATCACCACAGCCATGCGCGAACTGGACAACTCGTACCTCGCCGTACAGGGCCCGTCGGGCACCGGCAAGATCTCCACCGTCGCCCGCGCGATCGAACGCCTCGTCACCAGGCACAAGTGGCGGATCGGCATTGTCGCGCAGTCGCATTCGACTGTCGAGAACATGCTGGACCTGATCGTCGAGATCGGGGTACTGCCCGAACTGGTCGCGAAGAAGGACGTGCAGTCGGTGGCACCGGAGTGGGCCGTGATCGACGGCGCCCGGTACGCGCGATTCCTGGACAACGCCGTCAATGGGTGCGTGCTCGGCGGCGCCCCAGCGGATTTCGCCGACGATGAGTTGGTGTCACACGAGCGCCTCGATCTGCTCGTGATCGCCGACGCGGGCGGCTTTCCGCTGGCCGACACCGTCGCGGTCGCGGTCAGCGCACGAAATCTGCTGCTGCTCGGCGATCCCGCGCCGCCGACCACGCGCAGCGCCCACCCGGAGCCGGTCGGTGAGTCGGTGCTCGGCTGGCTCGCCGAGGGACGCAACACCCTGCCGGCCGAACGCGGCTACTTCCTGGACCGGACCTGGCGGATGCATCCACGGGTCTGCGAACCGATCTCCCGGCTGTACTACGACAGCAGGCTGCGCTCCAACGAAACCGTCACGCTCGCACGGCAGCTCGACGGCGTGCCGCCCGGCGTTGACACCGTGCTCGTCGACCACACCGGCAACTCCATCGAATCGGTGGCCGAGGCGCGCGAGGTGGTCCGCCGGGTGCGCTCCCTGCTCGGGCTACCGTGGACGACCGGCGCGATGACCCGGCGGCTGCATCCGCACGACATCTTCGTCATCGCGCCATACAGCGCCCAGGTCGGCCTGATCCGGACCCTGCTCGCGCGCGCCAAGATCGAGGATGTGCTGGTCGGCACGGCCGACCGCTTCCGAGGCAGGGAGGCCGCGGTCGTGCTGCTCTCGATGACCACATCGAGCCCGGCCGACGCGCCTTATGGCATGGGGTTCCTGCTGTCACGCAGCCTGATCCAGGCCGCACTCTGCCGCGCGATGTGGAAAGCGATCATCATCCGCTCGCCACTGCTCACCGAGTATCTCCCCGCTACCCCGGACGATCTGTCGGATCTGGCGAGCTTCCTGCACTTGAGCTGAAGCGCGGCACGCGAGGTCATGTCGCGCTGCGCAATGCGGCTTGTCGTAATCCGGTGGCCGTCTGCACTCTTCGCATCTGTCGGAAGATCGCGTCGAATACCTATTCCGAGTATGGGTATTACCACCGTGAATTCATCGGATGAACCTAATTCCACAAAACGCCGACCGGCATCCGACTGGAATTTACAGCCAGACCGGTTGGTATTCAATGCGCAATTCAGAGCCTCGAAATAGCCGACAGTTGCGATCTCGAGTGGCGATCCGGACGAGAAACGTACGTCGGCGTCAGCCGAAGCAGTTGCCCTCACCGCGGTAGGTCGGCACCGTCGTCCTAGTGCCGTCACCGTCGACCAGATGGATGCGGTCGAAGCGCTCGCACAGCTCGCCCGCTTTGGCGTGGCGGAACCAGACCCGGTCGCCGATCCGCAGTTCCGCGGCACCGGACAGCGGCGTCTGCACCTCGCCTGTCCCCTCGGTGCCGATCAACCGCAACCCACTGGGCCACACCGGTTTCGGCACCCGGGACGGACCGGTCGGGCCGGAGGCTATGTAGCCGCCCGCGAAGACGGTGGCGATGGACAGCGTCGGCTTGCGCAGCACCGACGTGGCGAAATACAGCGCGGGGCGCGGCGTGAACGAGCGATAGTGGTCGAACAGCGTCGGAACGTACAGCCCGGAGCCGGCGGTCACCTCGGTGACATCGGGGTCGGCGATGCTGACCTCGATCGAGCCGGAACCGCCGCTGTTGACGATCTCCAGCTTGCCGACCACCGAGCGGACCGCATCGAGAACCTGCTTGCGGCGCTTGGTTATTTCGGCCGCCGAGGCCTTCTTCACCAGTCGCACCGCGATATTCGAGTCGGGCAGCCCGGCGATCTGCGCCTCGTAGGTCATCACGCCTACCACCTCGAAGCCGCGCTGTATCGCCGCACAAGCCAAGGCCGCCGCCTGGTCGGGGGTACGAATCGGCGAGCGGCGCACGCCCAGGTGCAGCGGTCCGATCCGCAGCGAGGCGTCCACGTCGAGACAAACCCGCGGATGCACCAGATCGCTGGCGACCGCGGCTCGGATCAGCTCCAGCTGCGCGACGTCGTCGATCATCAAGGTGATGGATTGCCGCAGGGTGTCGTCGGCGGCGAGTTCGGTAAGCGCGGCGCGATCGACGGTCGGATAACCGAGCAGCACGTCGCGGGCGCCACGACGAACCAGCCAGATGGCTTCGGCCAGCGAGTAGGACATGACGCCCGCGAACCCGCCGTCCGCGGTCAAGCCTTCGCCGAGCACTTGCTCCAACACCGCGCGGCAGCGCACCGACTTACTCGCCACGCGCACTGGCACCCCGCCCGCGCGGCGCACCAGATCGGCGGCGTTGGCCCGCAATGTGGGCAGATCGAGGGCGGCCAGCGGCGGGTCCAGCTCGGCCGTGGCCGTATGCAGTGCGACTATCGGCGACGTCGGGGTCACCGGTCCAACTCAACCATCAAACTGGTCAAACGTCCAGTATTGCCGGGCAGCCAGTCGCCAGCGGTGCCGTTTCGAGCGACCTGCAAGCAGTCGCCAGCGGTGCCGTTTCGAGCGACCCGCAAGCAGTCGCCAGCGGTGCCGTTTCGAGCGACCCGCAAGCAGTCGCCAGCGGTGATCAGACTTCGGCAGCCCGGGTGGCCAAGCTGCTGACCAGGTCGTCGAGCACCACCAAGGTGGTCTCGTCATTGCAATCAGCGAGCCAGCGCAGCACGGTGCCCTGAATTACCGACACGGCATAGGCCGCGATGGCATCCACCGGCTCCAGCCACTGCGCGCCGGACTTCTGGGCGCACAGGTCGAGGAAGACCGCGACCTCGGTGTCCATCTCGCGGTACACCGCGGACGCGGCCGGGTCGGCAATACATTCGGTCTGCAATTCCCAGCGCTGCCGCAGCGTCTGCACGGTCTCCTCGTAGGCGCGGATCTGCTTGGTCGGGGCAGCCTTGACCACCGGCCAGTACGCGCTCACACCGGCATGTAGCAGGACCCGCAACGCCCGCACTCCGGTGATATCGAGCGAGGCGGCTGCCTTCTCGACGGCGTCGCAGATGGTCGGTCGCAACCGGCCCTCCACTATTTCTCCACGAACGCTCAACGACGACTCCCTCGGCGAAAGAACTCGCGCACCAACGTCGGCGCGACTCGCTGAACATGGCGGGCCGCTCCCGAGAATCCCCCATTAGGAAATCCACTGGCTGCCCGGTCCAACATTCAGCAATCGTAGAGGCTTTTCGGGGTTTAAGGACAGGTTCAGCGGGTATTACCAGACTGAAAGAATGTTTTGTTACCTAAACGGAATAGCCTTGCGACCACCCGGTGTCCGCCGGAATCGCCTCCCCGGGCGTCACTCTCGGCAATCGCTGCCGCCGGACACACAATCGACCAGACTACGGTCCGCCTCGATTCGTCCTTGCATTCTGTGGGCAATCACACACAAAAACCTCGCAAATCGGTCATCTGGTCGTTCGGTGTTCGATCCGGGAACGACACCATAGCGACACCGACGGAGCGATAGCCTGGATCGGTGACTCTCTCACCCCCCGCCGACCAGTTCTTTCTCGCCGGCACGTTCAACTTCCGCGATGTCGGTGGCCTGCGCACCCTCGACGGCGCGAAGGTCCGCCCCGGTGTGCTGCTGCGCTCGGCCCAACTCAGCGGCCTGGACGCACCCGGCCACACCATCCTGCGCGAACTCGGCGTTACCGATGTGCACGACCTGCGTGGCCCGCGCGAGATCGACCACATCGGGCACGACAATCTGCCCGAGGGCGTGCGCCTGAACATCACACCGTTCGATTCGCGGATGACCGAGGCGCCGCCACACGACGCGCAGACCCATTCCGCGCTGGCACACATGCTCGAGGTCTACCGGATGTTCCCCGCGTTGCCCGAGGCGCATGTCGCGATCGTCGCCATCGCGGAATCGATCGTGCGCGGCGAGGGTGCGGTGCTGGTGCACTGCGCCGCGGGCAAGGATCGCACCGGCTGGGCGATCGCCACGCTGCTGCGCGCGGTCGAGGTCACCGAGGAAGACGTACTCGCCGACTTCCTGCTCAGCAACGCGGCAGTGCCCGCGCTGCGTGCCATGATGTCGACGAAACTGACTGCGGGACAAGAGCTCTCCGATGATGTGCTCGGCGTTCGGGAGGAGTACCTCGGTATCGCGTTGGAGTCGGTGCGCACGATGCACGGCGAGTTCGAGGTGTACCTGAGCGCTATCGGCCTCACCCAGGAACTGCGCATCGAGCTGCGCGAGCGCCTGCTGGAGTGAGCAGACAGACGGACGGTTCGGCGGGCTACTCGGGTAGCCCGCGGCGGACCAGGCCGTCGGCCTCGATGGTCACCTGATCGCCGGTGTGGAACCAGCTTCCGGTGAAACGGTCGGCGGTCGACTTCGGGTCGTTCCAGTAGCGGCGGGTGACATTCGGTCCGCGACAGAGCAATTCGCCGTGACCGACGCGGGCCTTCGGGCCCCACAGCGCCAATTCCGTACCGCCGAAGGGGAATCCGAGCACCGTGTCGGATGCGGTGTCGGTGTCGTCGTCGACGGCCAGACCGATGCCGCTGGTCTCGGTCGCGCCCCACACCGACCACCGCCGCGCCGCGGGGAACAGGTCCCGTAGGGCGGCCGTCAGATCCGCGGGTTCCGCGGGGGCGGCGGCCCGCTCGCCGCGGTGACCGGCATTGCTGACCCGGGCGATGCCGTCGGTGTGCAGGCCGTCGGTGCGCAGCTTCGCCAGTTCCGGCAGCAGCCGGGTGAAGATGCGCGGTGTCGCCGACACCATGTCGATCCGTTCGGCCACCAGGGTCTCGGCGAGCCTGCGGGTGTCCGGCGCGAGCACCACCGTGCCGCCGACCGCGAAGGTCGGCAGCAGCTGGTCCACGCATCCGCTGGCATGCGCCAGCGGCAGCAGCATCAGGTTGCGCAGCCCGTCTGTCGGCAGGTCGAGGGCCGCGACCACCGAACGGATGGCAGACAGCAGGTTTTCGTTGGTCAGCTCGACGCCCATCGGCGCGGCGGTGTCGCTGGTGTAACACAGCAGCGCCAGGTCACCCAGCGCCGCGCCGTCATCGATGAACGCGGCGCCGTCGGGCAGCGGCGCGTCCGATCCGCCCGCGCCACCGATGCCGAGCACGAAATCGGTACTGCTGTCGGCGATTACCCGCTCTGCCACCTCGGCGGACAGGCCGTCGTGCACAAGCACCGGCACCGCGCCGCTGAGCAGCGCGCCGAGAAACGCCTGCACCCACCTGGCGCCCGCGGGCATGTGAATGGCGACCCTGTCGCCGAATCCGATGCCGTGCTCCTGCAGGCCACCCGCTACCCGGGAGGCGGAATGCCACAGCTCCCGGTAGGTGAGCCGGGGACCACCGATTTCCACGACGGCCTCCCGGCCAGCGAAGGCATGCACCTGCAGATCGAGCAGTTCGGTGAGCGCGGGCGTCAGGTTTCCGTAGCGCAGCACGCCGTCGGCGCCGCGAGCCAACGGGTTGTCGCAGGCTTGTGGACGGGTCAGGGGGTATTCGACCAAGAGCTGTGACATGGGTCCTCCGCACACGCCTAGAGCTGGCAGGCTTGTGCGAACTATATGACTCGAGTCACAAATTTTCTGCGATTATGCGGCGAACGTGTCCGGCTTTTCGATTTCCGGCCCTGTTCACTCGCCGGTGTAGGTCGCCTTGCCCGGTCCGACTTCGAGGAAGCTGCGCACCGCGCCGCGCAGGTCAGCGGTGCCGAACAGCGCCCCAGACACCTCCGGAGTCACCGAATCGGCATGTGCCACACCGCCCGAGCGCCACGCCTCGATGATCTGCTTGGTCGCGGCGTGCGCCTTCGTCGGTCCCTGCGCCAGGCGGTGCACAAGTTCCTTTGCCGCGGTGTCGACGTCCTCGTGCACGGCGTTCACCACGCCCCAGTCGGCCATGGTCGCCGCGTCGTAGAGGTCGCCGGTCATCACGAACTCGCGGGCCCGGCCGGATCCGGCGCGCTCGGCCAGCCGCTGCGGGCCGCCCATTGAGGGCGTCAGACCGACAACCGTCTCGACCAGACCGAACTTCGCCTTCGGCGCGGCCAGGATCAGATCGCAAGCCAGCGCCATCTCGAACGCCGCGGTCAGGGTGAGCCCGTGGGCGGCGAACACCACCGGGCATGGCAGCGCTTCCAACGGATGGATGATCTGGGCGAACAGGGTGCGCCACAGCTCGGCGCCCTGCTCGGTGGACAGGCCGTCGAAGACGTGCACGTCCACGCCACCGGACACCAGCTTGCCCTCTGCGCGCAGCAGCAGGGCCCGCGGCGGGCGGGCGGACAACTCGGCGAGATCGGTGACCAGGGCATCGAGCATTGCCTGATCGAAGAGGTTCAGCGGCGGACTGGCCAGTGTCAGGGTGGCCACCTCCGCGCCGCCGTCGGTGGTGCTGCGCTCCAAGCGGGTTGCCTTCGTATCACTCATCCGGCCAGCCTAGAAGGCGCCGGCGGACGCAGTCCGTCCGTAGCCCGCGCCGGACCGAACGAAGGCGAGGCAGCCGGTAAGGAGGACCGCAGCAGCGCGACAGTCGCCTGTCGCCGCTGTCTGCGAGACTGTCCAAGTGACCAAGTCGGCATCCGAAAATGGTTCCTACGTCGAGCTCGGCGAGTTCAAGCGGGACACCAACTACATCCAGACCCGCATCACGGCGAAGGGACGCGACGGCTATCCGGTCGAGGCGGGACGCTATCGGCTGGTGGCGGCGCGGGCCTGCCCGTGGGCCAACCGCACGCTGATCGTGCGCAGGCTGCTCGGGCTGGAGGACGCGATCTCGCTCGGGTTGTGCGGGCCGACGCACGACAAGCTCAGCTGGACCTTCGATCTCGATCCCGGCGGGATCGATCCGGTACTGGGGATTCCACGGCTGCGCGACGCGTTTCTGGCACGCTTCCCCGAGTATCCACGCGGCATCACCGTGCCCGCGATCGTCGAAATCCCTACCGGACAGGTGGTGACCAACGACTACGCGCAGATAACCCTCGACTTCTCCACCGAGTGGACCGAATTCCACCGCCCCGGCGCGCCGCGGCTCTACCCGGAACCGCTACGGGCCGAGATCGACGAAGTGAATCTCGCGGTCTTCCGCGACGTCAACAACGGCGTGTACCGCTGTGGGTTCGCCGGCGCCCAGGACGCGTACGACGCGGCCTACGATCGCCTCTTCACCCGTCTCGACTGGCTGTCGGAGCGACTGGCCGGACAGCGATACCTGGTGGGCGACACCATCACCGAGGCCGATGTGCGGCTGTTCACCACGCTGGTCCGGTTCGATCCGGTGTACCACGGCCACTTCAAGTGCAATCGGAGCAAGCTGACCGAGATGCCAGTGCTGTGGGCCTACGCGCGCGACCTCTATCAGACGCCGGGATTCGGTGACACCGTCGATTTCGGCCAGATCAAGACCCACTACTAC
Source organism: Nocardia sp. GCM10030253 (assembly GCF_042675075.1). Lineage (NCBI taxonomy): Bacteria > Bacillati > Actinomycetota > Actinomycetes > Mycobacteriales > Nocardiaceae > Nocardia > Nocardia sp. GCM10030253. Next base: position 485,548 of record NZ_JBHTDL010000008.1, read on the forward strand.
GCCGTGCACACCGACATCAACCCGACCAGGATCGTGCCGAAGGGCCCCGAGCTGGCCAACTGGCTGACCCCGCACGGCCGGGAAGCGCTGGGCGGCAGGCCCTTCGGGGACGGCACCCCGCCGCCGCCGCCCGCCCTGGCCGAGCGAGTGCCCGCACTGAACCAACCGGCATGATCGAGCGCCTGGCGGGCCAGGTCCTGTTCGGAACCGATTCGGCTGGGTAGTTCGTTGTCATGACGAGCTGACGGCAGTCGGTGCCATACAGTTCACCCAACACAGGTGGAAGAGGAGGATGACGCCGTGTTCAAAGGTGCGTTCGAGAAGACGGTGGTCGAGCTGCTCGATTCCGGGTCACGCCTGCAAGCGCCCGCTGTCGCCAAATACGTCGACCGACTCCGGCGCTCCCACCCGACCGAGAGCCCCGCGCAGATCATCGAGCGGCTGGAGAAGCAGTACCTGCTAGCGGTGACCGGCAGCGGCGGAGCCGTCGGCGCGACCGCCGCGGTGCCAGGTGTCGGCACCATTGCGGCCATCGCCGCCGTCAGTGCCGAGACGACCTTCTTCATGGAGGCCTCCGCGGTGTTCACGCTGGCGGTGGCGGCCGTGCACGGCGTCTCCCCCGGGGACAAAGAACAGCGCAGGGCGCTGGTGCTCGCCGTCGTCCTCGGTGACACCGGGATGGAGATCGTCGAGAAGACCGTCGGCCACTCCGCGAAAAACTGGGGCACGGTCTTCGCCAACCGCATTCCCGGGCTGTCGAGCATGAACGACTCGTTGCTCAAGCGGTTCATCATCCGCTTCATCACCAAGCGCGCGGCCCTGATGGCGGGCAAGATCGTCCCGGCGGGCATCGGCGCGGTGATCGGCGGCGTCGGCAACCGAGCACTGGGCAAGACGACAATCAACAACGCGCGCAAGGCATTCGGGCCCGCACCGGTGGTGTGGCCCGCCGATCGGAACCTCATCGTCGAGGCCGATCCGCTGACCGCGATCGACCCGGCGAAGCCGCCGACCACACCGCGATGAGCGCGAGCAGGGGACCCGCGTTCACCGTCCGCGGCCTGAACAAGCGGTACAACCTGGTGTCGGCCGTCGAGAACGTGAGCTTCACCGTTGCCGCGGGCACTTCGGCCGCACTGGTCGGTCCCGCGGGCGCGGGCAAGACGACCATCCTGCGGATCGTGCTCGGCCTGCTCGAACCGACCGCGGGGTCGGTCGCGATCGGCGGACAAGGCTTGCCGGGAACCGCGCGAGCGGTGGGCGGCATGCTGGATCCGCGCGGACTGCATCCAGCGCGCACGGCGCGCGACCACCTGCTGGTGTACGCCGCGGCGGTCGACGTCGCGGACGAGCGGGTCGACGAGGTGATCGACCTCGTCGGCCTCGGCACGGCAGCGGACACCAGGGCGGGTGCGCTGACCGCAGGACAGCAGACCCGGGTGGCCTTGGCGACCGCGTTGCTCGGCGATCCGCCGCTGCTCGTTCTCGACGAGCCCGCCGCGGGCCTCGACAACGCGGAACGCGCATGGCTGCAAGAGTTTCTGCGCAGGCATACGCGGCGCGGTGGCACGGTGCTGTTGTCCAGCCAGAGCCTCGCCACGGTGATCCCGTTCGTGGACAATCTCATTGTGCTCAGCGAAGGCTCGGTGGTGTACGAGGGCAGTCCGGCCCGACTGCGCCGCGGCCATCCCGATCGCCTGGTGGTTGCCTCGTCCACGCCGATCGCGCTCGCGACAACGCTGGCCGCGCAGGGCTTCACCGACACGGTGATCCGCCCCGACGGGCGGCTGGCCGTCGCCGAAGCCACCGAGGGACAGATTCACGAGGCGGCGAAGACCGCGGGTGTGCGGCTGGACAGCATCACCCCTGACCCGATCCATCCCGACCGGGTATTGGCCTCGCTCACCAAACCGGCCCGTCCGCAGCCGACGCCGTATCCCGGAGTTGCCGCCCACCTTCCGACGCCGACGCCCTACGGGATTCCACGATGATCGACATCCTGCCCGCGGACCTCGTCCCGGCGGTCAACTCCGAGGTCCGCAAGGTCACCACGCTGCGCCCGAGCCGGATCCTCGGCATCGGGGTGCCCGCGATCGCCCTCGTCGCGAGCGCGGTCACCGCGATCCTCGCCGGACCGGCCGATCCGAAAGGCAATCCCGCTACCGGCGCCGCGACGATCGGCCTGTATCTCGGCCTCGCGGTCGCGATCCTGGTGTCGGGCGCCTTCGGCGCGGCAGGCGCGGGGGCCGAATACCGCTACGCCACCATGTCGGTGACCCAACTGTTCACCTCCGACCGCGAGCGGCTCGTCACCGCGAAACTCGTTGTCACCGCGGGGTTCGCGCTGGCGACCACGTTCGTTGTCGAGTTGGTCGCCATGGCCTGTCTGATCGGGTTCGGGCGCGGAAAATTCGACTTCGGCATCCGCCTGCTCACCGTGCTCGGCGGCGGCCTGCTCGCCGCGGCGTGCTGGTCGTTGATCGGCGTCGGCCTCGGGCTGTTGCTGCGCACCTCGACCGGTGCGGTCGCGACCCTGCTCGGTTGGCTCGTCGTCGTGGAGCCGTTGAGCTGGCTCGTCGCCGAGGGCCTCGGTATCCCGGGCTTCGCCACCCTGCTACCCGGCGCGGCCACCGTCAGCACCGTCGCCGTCGGCTCGTTCACCGACAGCGACTTCCTCGCCCCCGCACCCGCGGCCATCGTGGTCCTGCTGCTGTGGGCCATCGGCGTCGCGGGCGCGGGCTGGTGGTCGGTGCGTCAACGCGAGTTGTGAACCCGGTCGGATAGCTGCCGAGATCGGTGCGCGAACACGAACTGCGGGTCTACTCGGGTAACTGCCGCGACCGCGGATAGTCGATGGCGGCCGACACGAACCGCGAGCCCGCTGCGCCGAGGGCACGGGTGCGATCCGAAGCGCTCGGGCAACTGAGATCGCGGTGGCGCTGCGGGGAACAACAGTGTGTCGGTTCGCGTCGTTAACGTCGACTTACGTACGAACGAAGACGACCGAGATAGGCGAGCACCTGATTTGAGCGAACACCTGATGAGCGTGCGTCCGCGCGGTTGGATGCGCAGGCTGTGGGCCGAGAGCCGGTCGCACGGCGGGCTGCTCGCGGGGATCGCGGCCGCGTTGGCGGTCGGTGCGGTGGTGGAGATCACGGCGCCGCTGCTCACCAAGCGGGCGCTCGACGCGGCAGGGGTCGGTGATACCGACGTTATCGGGGTGGTCGCCGGCCTGCTCGCGGTGCTCGCGGTCGGCCGGTTCGCTGCCGCGTTCGGACGCAGGATGCTGGCGGGGCGGCTGTCATTGGATGTGCAGCACAGCCTGCGGTTGCAATTGCTCGGGTCGCTGCAGCGACTGGACGGGACCGGGCAGGACGCGATGCGCACCGGCCAGGTGGTGTCCCGGTCGATCACCGATCTGCAGTTGGTGCAGGGGCTGCTGGCCATGGCACCGCTGTCGGGGCTCGCGCTGCTGCAGTTCCTGCTCGCGGCCGCGGTGATGGTGTGGCTGTCACCGCCGCTCGCGGCCGCCGCCCTGCTGGTGGTGCCGGTGATCGCGCTGGTGGTGTATCGGATGCGACCACGACTGTATGCCGCGACCTGGTCCGCGCAGCAGCGCGCCGCCGAGGTCGCCCAGCATGTCGAGGAGACCGTCACCGGTGTTCGCGTGGTGAAGGGGTTCGGGCAGGAAGCCCGCATGGTCGAGGTGCTGGAGCGACACGGCAGGACGCTGTATGCCGAGCGCATGCGCGCGGCACGGATCAACGCGCGGTTCGCGCCCATCGTGTCGGCGGTCCCGCAGGCCGGACTTGTGGCGGTGATCGCCTTCGGTGGACTGCTCGCGCTGGACGGCACGATCGGCATCGGCACCTTCCTCGCCTTCGCCGCCTACGTCGCCACCATGACCTCGACCACCCGAACCATGACCTCGGTCGTGATCATGGCCCAGCTGACCCGCGCGGCGGCCGAACGGGTCTTTCAGGTGATCGACACAGCGCCGACGATCGCCGACCCCGCTACTCCCGCCGCGCTGCCCGACGGCCCGCTCGGCATCGACATAGATTCGGTCACTTTCGGATTCGACCGCGACCGCCCGGTGCTGCGCGACCTCGACCTGACGGTGCGCCCCGGCGAGACGGTGGCGATCATCGGCCCCGCAGGTTCCGGCAAGACCACCCTCTCGCTCTTGTTGCCCCGCTTCTACACACCGGACTCCGGCAGTATCCGCCTGTTCGGCACCGAAAACGACACCACCGCTTCGCAATCCGACGCGCATCAGGCGGCTGTCGATATCGCGGATGTCCGAGCCGCCGACCTGCGAAGCGCGATCGGTGTTGTCTTCGACGATCCGTTCCTGTTCTCCGACAGCATCGCCGCCAATATCGCACTCGGCAGCCCGGATGCCACCGACGCCGAGATCCGGCAAGCCGCCGAGCTCGCCGCGGCCGACGATTTCATCACCGAATTGCCCGACGGCTACGACACCGTGGTCGGCGAGCGCGGGCTGACCCTGTCCGGCGGTCAGCGCCAGCGGATCGCGCTGGCCAGGGCGCTGCTGTCGCGGCCGCGCATCCTGGTGCTCGACGACGCCACGTCCGCGGTCGATGCGGTGACCGAGGCCGCGATCTTCGACACACTGCCCGATCAGGGCGGGCGCACGACATTGATCCTGGCCCATCGCGAGTCCACCCTCGCCCACGCCGATCGGGTCATTCGCCTGCCCGCCCCCGCCGTGGCGCACCACCTCGAGCACCTGGATGTCCCCGAGATCCCGGCCCGAATCGGCCGCGGACCCGCAAGGATCGGCGGCCCGGGATCGGTGTCGGGCGCGGCGGCCGATCTCAGCGAAACACCCGAGTTGCGCCGCGATATCGAGCGGCTGCCAGCGGCCACCGAGGAACCTGGCCTGGACCAGCGGCGACTGCGGGAACCCGATCCCGGCTTCCGGCTGGCTCGGCTGCTGCGGCCGGTCCGCTGGCTGGTGCTGATTGTGATCGGCCTGCTCGCGCTGGACGCGCTCATCGGGGTCGCCTTCCCGCCGATCGTCCGCTATGCGATCGATTCCGGTGTCGGCCACGCGGATTCGGGTGCGCTCGCCAAGGCGGCGGCGCTCGGTGTGCTGCTGGTACTTGCGGGCTTGGCGGTGGCCGCGGCGGCGACCGTGCTCACCGCACGCACCGGCGAACGAGTGCTCTACGGCCTGCGCGTGCGCAGCTACGCCCACCTGCAACGACTGGGGCTGGACTTCTACGAACGGGAACTGTCCGGACGCATCATGACCCGGATGACCACCGACATCGACGCGCTGTCGACCTTCCTGCAGACCGGCCTGGCGACCACGCTGATCGGTGGCCTGACGTTGGTCGGCATTGCGGTCGCGCTGCTGGTCATCGATGCGTCCTTGGCCATGGCGGTGCTGGTCGCCTTGCCACCGCTGGCCGTCGCGACCTGGCTGTTCCGTCGCGTCTCGTCGACCGCTTACTCGGTGTCGCGCGAACACGTCTCGGCGGTGAACGCCGATTTCCAGGAGAACGTCAGCGGCCTGCGCGCGGTCCAGGCCAGTCGGCACGAACCGATCGCGGCGCACCGGTTCGCCGAATACTCCGAGCGCTACCGCAACAGCCGGATGCGGGCACAGCGGGCCATCGCGATGTACTTCGCGTTCGTCATCGCCTGGGCGGATCTGGCGCTGGCCGCGGTGGTGTTCGTCGGCGCCCGTGAGGTCGCGGGCGGTACCACGAGTCCTGGCACGCTGATCGCCTTCGTGCTGTACCTGGAGCTGCTGTTCGCGCCGATCCTGCAGCTCTCGCAGGTATTCGACGGGTATCAGCAGGCCAGGGTCGGCCTGCGACGGATCGGGGAGCTGTTGCGCACCCCGTCCTCGATCGCCGCCGATTCCGCGGATGCGATCGCGATCACGGACGGACTGCGCGGCGAGGTCACCGTCGACGGTGTTCGATTCCACTACCCGGGCACCGACGCACCCGCCCTCGATGGCGTCTGTCTGCATATCCCGGCAGGCTCGACGCTCGCGTTGGTCGGCCCGACGGGCGCGGGCAAGTCCACCATCGTCAAGCTCCTTGCCCGCCTCTACGACCTGCCCAACGACCTCGACACAAGCCGAGATCCCGAACACGGCGTCCGGAATCAAGACCACGGCACCGCCGATGGCGGGCGTACCGACAGTCCGGCAACCGGCGCGATCCGGGTCGACGGCGTCGACATCCGTGACTATCGCCTCGTCGACTATCGATCCCGGCTCGGCATCGTCCCGCAGGAAGCTCACCTCTTCACCGGCGATGTCGCGAGCAACATCGCGTTCGGGAAACCGTCCGCGACCGATGCGGAGATCGCCGCGGCCGCGGCGGCGGTCGGCGCGACCGACATGATCGCCGCGCTCCCGCTCGGCATGCGCCAGCCCGTCGGCGAGCGCGGCCGCGGGTTGTCGGCGGGGCAGCGTCAGCTCGTCGCGCTCGCCAGGGCCGAACTGGTCGGCCCCGATCTGCTGCTGCTGGACGAGGCGACCGCGACACTCGATCCCGACACCGAAGCATCGGTACTGGTTGCGAGCCGTTCGCTGGCGCGCGGCCGGACCACCGTCGTCGTCGCGCATCGTCTCGGCACGGCTGCACGTGCAGACGTGATCGCTGTCGTCGATCACGGGAAGATCACGGAAATCGGCACGCACGCCGCGCTGGTGGCCGCTGACGGGCCATATTCCCGGCTATGGGCTGCGGCTCGGGAAACAGGGGGAATATTCTCGGTCACAGACGAGTCGTCACCTATGGGATCGGGACTGTCGGGTGGTCAGTAGATCCGCCGGTTTGCTGCTGGGCCTATCCTCAGATAGGGCGCATCGGCGCGCATCCGCTGATCCCCGTGCCGGGCACGTCACAAACGTCGCAGCGCGAAGAACGAAATGAGGCGAACACCTGCTGTGAGCAGCTCAACTTCCCAGTTCGGACAGAACCAGTGGCTAGTCGATGAGATGTATCAGAAGTACAAACAGGATCCATCTTCGGTAGACGAGAGTTGGCACGAGTTCCTCGCTGATTACACACCCGAAGCCACTGGTGATTCCGGTAACAGCCAGACCGCTACGCCCGCGCAGGCCGCACCGGCGCCGGCACCCGCGGCTATGACCTCCCCCACACCCGCGCCCGCACCGGCCGCTCCGGCGCCCGCCGCTCCGGCACCGGCACCGGCACCGGCACCGGCCAAGGTCACCGCGCGCACACCCCAGACCACTCCGGCGCCCACCTCGAACGCGACGCCCACCTCCGGCGGGCCCAAGCCCGCCGCGGCCGCCGATGAATCGAAGGTGCTGCGCGGCGCGGCCGCCGCGGTCGTCAAGAACATGTCCGCCTCGCTGACTATCCCCACAGCGACAAGCGTGCGTGCCATCCCGGCGAAGCTGATGATCGACAACCGTCTGGTCATCAACAACCACCTGGCCCGCACTCGCGGTGGCAAGATCTCGTTCACCCACCTGCTCGGCTACGCGATCGTGCAGGGCGTCAAGGCCTTCCCGAACCTGAACCGGCACTTCACCGAGATCGACGGTAAGCCGAACGCGATCACCCCGGCGCACACCAACCTGGGCCTCGCCATCGACCTGCCGGGCAAAGACGGCAGCCGGACCCTCGTCGTGGCCGCCATCAAGGGCTGCGAGGAGATGACCTTCGGGCAGTTCCACACCGCCTACGAGGACATCGTCCGCCGGGCCCGTGACGGCAAGCTGACCACCGAGGACTTCACCGGTGTCACCATCTCGCTGACCAACCCGGGCACCATCGGCACCGTGCATTCGGTGCCGCGGCTGATGCCGGGCCAGGGTGCGATCATCGGCGCGGGCGCCATGGAGTACCCGGCCGAGTTCCAGGGCATGAGCGACGAGCGCATCGCCGATATCGGCATCGGCAAACTGATGACGCTGACCTCCACCTACGACCACCGCATCATCCAGGGCGCGGAGTCCGGTGACTTCCTGCGGACCATCCACCAGCTGCTGATCAGCGACGAGTTCTACGACGAGATCTTCCACGGCCTCGGCGTGCCCTACGAGCCGGTCCGCTGGCGCAAGGACGTGCGCGAGCGCGGCGTCGACAAGAGCTCGCGGGTGCTGGAAATGATTGCGGCCTACCGCAACCGCGGCCACCTGATGGCGGACACCGATCCGCTGCGCCTGGTCAAGGACAAGTTCCGCAGCCACCCCGACCTCGATGTCACCCAGCACGGCCTCACCCTGTGGGACCTGGACCGCACCTACAACGTGGGCGGCTTCCACGGCCAGGAGCGGATGAAGCTGCGCGATGTGCTCTCGGTGCTGCGCGATGCGTACTGCCGCCATGTCGGCGTGGAATACACCCACATCCTGGAAACCGAGCAGCTGCAGTGGATCCAGGAGCGGGTCGAGCAGAAGCACGCGAAGCCGACTGTCGCGCAACAGAAGTACATCCTGAACCGGCTGAACGCGGCGGAAGCCTTCGAGACCTTCCTGCAGACCAAGTACGTCGGCCAGAAGCGCTTCTCGCTGGAAGGCGCCGAGGCCGTCATCCCGATGATGGACGCGGTCATCGACCAGTGCGCCGAGCACTCGCTCGACGAGGTCATCATCGGCATGCCGCACCGCGGTCGCCTCAATGTGCTCGCCAACATCGTCGGCAAGCCGTACTCGAAGATCTTCACCGAGTTCGAGGGCAACATGAACCCGGCGGGGGCGCACGGCTCCGGCGACGTGAAGTACCACCTCGGCGCGCACGGCACGTACCTGCAGATGTTCGGCGACAACGAGATCGAGGTCTCGCTGACCGCCAACCCGTCGCACCTCGAAGCGGTCGACCCGGTGCTCGAGGGCCTGGTCCGCGCCAAGCAGGACATCCTCGACAAGGGTGACGGCCCCGAGGGCTACTCCGTTGTCCCGCTGATGCTGCACGGTGACGCCGCGTTCGCCGGTCAGGGCGTGGTCGCCGAGACGTTGAACCTGTCGGGTCTGCGTGGCTACCGCGTCGGCGGCACCATCCACATCGTGGTGAACAACCAGATCGGTTTCACCACGGCGCCGGAGAACAGCCGCTCGACCGAATACTCCACGGACATCGCCAAGTTCATCGGCGCGCCGATCTTCCACGTGAACGGCGACGACCCGGAGGCCTGCGACTGGGTGGCGCGTCTCGCGGTGGACTTCAAGCAGAAGTTCCGCAAGGACGTCGTGATCGACATGATCTGCTACCGGCGCCGCGGCCACAACGAGGGCGACGACCCGTCGATGACCCAGCCGTACATGTACGACGTCATCGACACCAAGCGCTCGGTCCGCAAGGCCTACACCGAGAGCCTGATCGGCCGTGGTGACATCTCCCTCAAAGAGGCCGAGGACGCCCTGCGCGACTACCAGGGTCAGCTGGAGCGAGTCTTCAACGAGGTCCGCGAGCTGGAGAAGTATGTCCCGGAGCCGAGCGAATCGGTCGAGGGCGACCAGCAGGTGCCGACGACCGTCGTGACGGCCGTGGACAAGACGGTGCTGCAGCGCATCGGCGATGCCTTCCTCAATGTGCCGGACGGTTTCAGCGTGCACCCGCGCGTCAAGCCGGTGCTGGAGAAGCGTCGCGAGATGGCCTACGAGGGCAAGGTCGACTGGGCCTTCGCCGAGCTGATGGCCTTCGGCACGCTGATCGACGAAGGCAAAGCGGTGCGGTTGACCGGTCAGGACTCGCGTCGTGGCACATTCACTCAGCGGCACTCGGTGATCATCGACCGCAAGACGGCCGACGAGTACACCCCGCTGCACAACATCGGCAGCAAGAACCCCGGTTGGTTCGCGGTGCACGATTCGGCGCTGAGCGAGTACGCGGCGGTCGGCTTCGAGTACGGCTACTCGCTGGGCAACTCCAACGCACTTGTGTTGTGGGAGGCGCAGTTCGGTGACTTCGTCAACGGCGCGCAGTCGATCATCGACGAGTTCATCTCCTCCGGTGAGGCCAAGTGGGGTCAGCTGTCGGACGTCGTGCTGCTGCTGCCGCACGGCCACGAGGGTCAGGGTCCCGACCACACCTCCGGTCGCATCGAGCGGTTCCTGCTGCTGTGTGCCGAGGGCTCGATGACGGTCGCCGTGCCGTCCACCCCGGCGAACTACTTCCACCTGCTGCGCCGCCACGCACTGGACGGCATCCGCCGCCCGCTGATCGTCTTCACCCCGAAGTCGATGCTGCGCAACAAGGCTGTGGTCTCGGATCTGAAGGACTTCACCGAGTCCAAGTTCCACTCGGTGTTCGACGAGCCCACCTACGAGCAGGGCATCGGCGACCGCAACAAGGTCAAGCGGGTCCTGATGACCAGCGGCAAGCTCTACTACGAGCTGGTCGCGGCCAAGGCCAAGGGCAGCCGCGAGGACATCGCCATCGTGCGGATCGAGCAGCTCTACCCGCTGCCCAAGTTCCGCCTCAACGAGGCCCTCGCCAGCTACCCCAACGCGACCGACATCGCGTGGGTCCAGGAGGAACCGGCCAACCAGGGCGCCTGGCCCTTCTTCGGCCTCAACCTCCCGGAAATCCTCCCCGACCGCTTCACCAAGCTCCGTAGGATCTCGCGCCGCGCCATGTCGGCTCCGTCCTCGGGTTCCAGCAAGGTGCACGCGGTGGAACAGCAGGAAATCATCGACGAAGCCTTCGAGCCGACCAGCTAGTTCGCTGGCTCGTCTATAACCCGATGCCGGGTCGAATCCGCCTCTATCCCAGAGCGATTCGACCCGGCGTTCTGCTATTCAGCTGCCCATTCGACCCGCATGAGAACTCCCACCATCGGGAATAGCTGATACTAATCTGTTGCGCCGTGACCAGCGGCTGCGATCCGCCGGGGCGGCAATAGAATTGGCGGAGCTGAGTAGCATGATGGGTCGGAATCCGGCACAGGCAATGGCCGATGCCATGGCCGACCTTCTACGCCTCGTCAAAGAAGGCAGCGGAGCCGCGCATGATATCCAAGACGGCGTACGACGACCCCTGGGCGATTTGGTCGAAAAAATAAAGCATGCCGACCGGACAGGCTACGTCAGGGTTTCCAACTCCGACTTCGATCTGATGACCGCACGGAACAGAGACACGGCCGATAAAGTAAAGCCTTCGCCCGCCGAAAAAAGTCAAGAATTCAAGACCGACCGGAACGAGGATAGCGGCAGCGCTGGAGCCTCGACCAAGCACGCACCGAGCAGTGTGGCGGAGGTCCGAGACATGCTCCGTGCTCGCGCACGACCGGGAGAGCCTGCGCCACACTGGGAAGTTGATACCGTCCAGGACATGCGCTCGCTATACGAGGACATGTCACGCAATGGCGAACCAATGAATATCGGCACCTATCCCGGAAAAGGTGTACGGCTAGCCGATGGAACAGAAATTAGAATCAGAGACAAAAGCGTGTCCGGCGGAGTTACAATGGACTTGAAAGCCCCAGGCGAACGGAAGCCTTTTAAGGTACATCTGGCGCGCAGCGTGGCTGCACACTACCGAACATCCCATGAACAGGAACCCAGTCGAAGTGAAGTCGGCCATGAATGAGAAGCTGGAGAATTTCCTCCTGTACGGCATATCCGACGATTGGGCGGCGGTCGCCGAGTTCGATGGTAATGTCAAGAAGATTTCACCCGAAATATATTCTCGATCCAAAGTCCTCGAAATAATAAGAGAAATTGCTGAACGTGGATATATCCAGCTCGGCGCATTTCCAGGCGGCGGCCGATCGTGGGAGCCGTGGGATGTTTCCATTGACGTGGCGATGGATCGCATTGCACATGGGTACAACGGGGTCGCGGGCTATATGAGTGTCCCCGAGGACGACATCGGCTCGAATGAGGTGTTCCGGGCAGCTATCACCGACGGCGGGAGGGAGCGCCTGCGCGAGCTCGGCGATCCGTATGAGAAGTACGGAGACCCTTGGTCCGATGACCCATTGCTGCGTGTGGACTTGTGATGCGTAGCTTGTCGGCTGGCCTACTCCCGCGACGGTTCCTGCCGGTTGCCGGTTCGCAGAGCCCGCTCTCGTAGGCGAAGGCGGTCGCGGCCGACCGGCGCTGGTGCTGTGGTCAGCTACCGGTGGTGATGCCGGTGGCGAATTTGACCACGACCTTTTCGTCGGTGACTTCCTGGACCGTGACGTTGACGCCGTTGGTGGGCTGGGTTTCCCCGGCAGGGATGGTGACCTCCTGGCCGCCTACCTTCAGGGTGATCAGGTTCCCGTTTACGGCAACGAGTTCCGCGTCGATGCCGAGGATGGTGGCCTTGGCATTCACGCCGCGAGTGAAGGTGACCGTGCAACCGCCGACGTTGCAGTCGGACTTGGTGCCGGCCCCTTCGACGGTGCAGGCGACCGCGCCGAAGGAGGTGAGCAGGACGAATACACAGAGGGCGATCAACCGTCGAAGAGACATGCCGCCGAGTGTAGAGCGCATCAGGATTTTTCAGGCACGCCTTCTCGTCGAGCGCATGAGCTTCTCGCTCGACGAGTGGCACACCACCCGTCCGGGCTACTCGGCTTACCGTGGCTGCGATTGCGGGCCGGCAGTGCCGAATTCCGGGCCACTCGGAGTGCCGGGCCTCGCCGCCTCCGTGACGCCCGGTACCCGGTCTTGCACAACGTAACTGGCGCGGGTGTGGATGGGCGCGTGCGGCCGTCGGATGTAGGGAACGACGCGGAAGTCGTTGCGCCACACGCCGTGGTCGAGTTCGACGCGAACGTAGCCGCGTTGTGCGTTGAAGAATTTCATATCGGGATTGGCAGCGAGCAGGTTGCGTCCGGTGGCGTTGATGTCGGCGCCGTCGCCGCCGCTTGTGATCGATGTTCCGGTGAATTCCGATGCGACGACAGGTGATTCGGGGTCGGAGTAGTCCCGGCGCAGATCGGCGGCATAGTTGTGGTGCCGGTCGCCGGTGATGACGACGAGGTTTCGGACGCCGCGGTCAGTGGCGGCGCCGAGCACGGTGTTGCGGTCGGCGACGTATCCGTCCCAGGCGTCGGCGCCCAAGTCCGTGCCTGGACCGGGGTCATAGTCGGACTGTCCCATCGCCACCTGATTGCCGATGATCTGCCAGCGGGCCGTGGAGCGGGTGAACCCGTCGACCAGCCAATCTCGTTGCCGCTTACCCAGTATCGTGCGATCGGTCGCGAACCGCTCAGCGCAGTCGGCGCCGATATTGCCGTCGCCACATGCCTGCCTGGAGCGGTATTGCCGGGTATCGAGCATCGTGATCTCGGCGAGGTCACCGAATGCGTAGCGCCGATGCAAATGCATGGTCGGCCCGGACGGCAGCTGCCCGATCCGCAGTGGTTGGTGCTCGTACATCGCCTGGAAGGCAGCGGCTCGGCGGCGACGGAACAGCGCGGGAATGCGATGGATATCGAACCCGAGCCCTGGCGCGTCGGCCGCCCAGTTGTTGTCGACCTCGTGATCGTCCATGGTCACGAGCCACGGGAACGCGGCGTGCGCGGCACGCAGCGGCTCCTCGGCCTTGGCCTGCGCGTAGCGCAGTCGGTAGCCGGGCAGATCAACCGCTTCGTCACGAAACTGCGGCTGCACCGTCATGCCCTCACGACCACGGTTCCAGCCACGCTCGTAGATGTAGTCCCCCAGATGCACGACCAGATCGAGGTCTTCGGCGCTCATATGCTCGTACGCGGTGAAAAAGCCCGCGGTCCACGCCTGGCAGGAGGCGAACGCGAACCGCATGCGTGCGGTGGGCTGTCCCGGCGGCGGCGCGGTGCGGGTCCGGCCGATCGGCGAGATCACCGATCCCGCGCGAAACCGATAGAAGTACCAGCGATCCGGCGCCAAGCCATGGACCTCGGGATGCACGGTATGGGCGAGCGCGCGCGTCGCGACCGCGCTACCCCGCGCCACCACCCGCTGGAAGTACTCGTCATGCGCGACTTCGTATTCCACGGTCACCGGAGCCAGCGCCATCCCGCCGAGCCCGTCCGGAGCAAACGGATCTGGAGCCAGCCGAGTCCACAACACCACGCCATCCGAGGTGGGATCCCCTGATGCCACCCCCAAGCTGAACGGATCCCCCAGCCACCGTGGCGCCCGAAACCGCCCGCTACCAGCCGCCGATGCCCCTACGAGCACCGCGATCGACCCGGCGGTCCCGAATCTCAACAGCTCCCGCCGCGACAGACCCATACGTCAGGGTATATCGACCGGAGCAAGTCCTCCGGGGGTGAATCAGCCGCGCAGGGCGGCGGCGAGTGCGGGGCTGAGCGAAAGCGCGAGGGCGAGTAGGGATTCGACCAGGAGATCTACGAGTTGGTCGCGGGTGATGGTTTCGTCGCGGAGCCAGCTGAGGGTGGTTTCCTCGACGAAGGCGATCCAGCCTCGGATGGCCAGGAGAAGACGGGGGCGGTCGGTGTCGTCGACGGGGACAGGGGCTTCGGTGAGGATGATGCCGACGATGGCGTTGCGCGTTTCCTCTACCAGGGTGACCAGGAGTGGGCTGGTGCTGGCGGGGCCGCGCAGCAGCGCGAGGTAGGACGTGCGGTTTTCGCTGACGTAGGCGATGTAGCGGTCGATCGAGTCGCGCAGCATGTCGAAGGCGCCGAGCGAGCGGTCGGGGGCGACGCGTTCCAGCAGTTCGGCATTCGCATGGTGCACGATCGCGAGCTGGAAATCCTGCTTGGTCGGGAAGTAGTGGAACAGCAGGCCACGGGAGATGCCTGCCTGTTCGGCGATCTCGGTGATGGAGATGTCTTCGATAGCTCGTTCGCCGAGCATCTTGGCACCCAGGGTAATCAACTGCGTGCGGCGCTCGTCCGGGCTGAGCCTGGTGCGCTTCACGGCTTCGCCGGTGCCTTTGCTACTCACGTGACCATCCTACTGAACGGCAGTCAATACTGTTGACTCGTGCTCAATAAGCCCGTACCCTCACCTACATGAGTCGCAAGGTTACAGACAAAGCTGTCGCCAACCGCCCCGCACGACATGTCAAGACGATCATCATCGGCAGTGGGTTCGCGGGCCTCGGCCTGGCCATTCGATTGAGCCAGCAGGGCCGCAACGATTACCTGGTCCTGGAGCGCGGCGGCGATGTCGGTGGCACCTGGCGCGACAACACCTACCCGGGCGCCGCCTGCGACGTGCCCTCGCACCTGTACTCGTACTCCTTCGCGCTCAACCCGAACTGGTCACGCTCGTTCTCCAAGCAGGGCGAGATTCAGCAGTACATCCAGGGCGTCGCCGAGAAGTACAACGTGCGCGACAAACACCTCTTCGACTGCGACGTAACCTCCGCGCGCTGGAACAACGACACCTCGCAGTGGGAGATCGAGTCCAGCAAGGGCAGCTTCACCGCCGACACCGTGGTCTCCGCGGTCGGCGCGCTGTGCGAGCCCGCCCTGCCAGACATCAAGGGCATCAACAACTTCAAGGGCGAAATCTTCCACTCCGCCCGCTGGAACCACGACGCCGATCTGTCCGGTAAGCGCGTCGCAATCATCGGCACCGGCGCCTCGTCCATCCAGATCGTGCCTTCCATCGCGACCGAGGTCGCACAGCTCGACGTCTACCAGCGCACCGCGCCCTGGCTGCTGCCGCGCATGGATCGGCCGTACACGCTGCCCGAGCGATTCGCTTTCAAACACATCCCCGGCGCCCAGCGCCTCTCGCGCGCCGCCATCTACGCCGCCCGCGAAACCCAGGTCGTCGGCCTGGCGAAGATCCCCGCACTGATGCGGGCGTTCGAGCTGATCGCCAAGGCCAAGCTGAAGCTCGAGATCCGTGATCCCGAGCTGCGCGCCAAGGTGACCCCGAACTTCCGGATCGGATGCAAGCGCATGCTGATCTCCAACGAGTACTACCCGGCGCTCGGCCGCGACAATGTCGACGTGGTCACCGATGGCATCGCCGAGGTGCGTGAGAACTCGATCGTCACCAAGGACGGCACCGAACGCGAGATCGACGCCCTCATCGTGGCGACCGGCTTCCACGTCACCGATTCGCCTGCCTACAACACCATCGCGGGCAAGGACGGGCGCACCCTGTCGGAGGTGTTCGACGAGATCGGCCAGCAGGGCTATAAGGGCTCGTCCATCGCGAACTATCCGAACATGTTCTTCCTGCTCGGCCCGAACGTCGGCCTCGGCCACACCTCGATGGTGTTCATGATCGAATCGCAGATCAACTACATCGCCGACGCGCTGGCCACCATCGACCGCATGGGTCTGCGGACCGTCGAAGTGCGCCGCGACAAGCAGGACGCCTACAACGCGAAATTGCAGAGCAAACTGGAAGGCAGCGTGTGGAACACCGGCGGCTGCTCCAGCTGGTACCTGGACAAGCACGGCAACAACACCACGCTGTGGCCTGACTTCACCTTCGAATTCCGTAGGCTCACAAAAACATTCGATGTCGCCGCCTACGAAACGACCAGCGATAACTCCCGAAATAAACTGAAAGTGGTGGCAGGTCAGTGAGCAAAGACGCTTACTTCAAGGGCAAGGTCTGTGTGATCACGGGTGCGGGATCCGGCATCGGCCGCGCGCTCGCCGAGAACCTCGCCAAGCGCGGCGCCGCGCTCGCGCTGTCCGATATCGACACCGAGGGCCTTGCCGAAACCGTGCGCCGCTGTGCGGCGCTGGGCGCCGAGGTGAAGTCGGACCGGATCAATGTGGCCGAGCGCGAAGCGGTGCTGCTCTACGCCGACGACGTGAAGGCACACTTCGGAAAGGTCAACCAGGTCTACAACAACGCGGGCATCGCCTATCACGGCGAGGTGATCCGTTCGGAGTTCAAGGACATCGAGCGCATCATGGACGTCGACTTCTGGGGTGTCGTCAACGGCACCAAGGCGTTCCTGCCGATGTTGATCGAGTCCGGCGAAGGACACGTCATCAATGTGTCCAGCCTGTTCGGCCTGATCGCGGTGCCCGGCCAGAGTGCCTACAACGCAGCCAAGTTCGCGGTGCGCGGGTTCACCGAGTCGCTGCGCCAGGAAATGCTGGTCGGTAGGCACCCGGTGCAGGTGACGTGCGTGCACCCGGGCGGCATCAAGACCGCGGTTGCGCGCAACTCCACCTACGCCGCGGGTATCGACGGCAAGAAGGCCGCGGCGATGTTCGACTCGAAGCTGGCCATCCACACCCCGGAAATGGCCGCGCAGACCATCACCGAGGGCGTGCGCAAGGGACACGGCCGGGTACTGATCGGCTGGGAGGCGAAGGCGCTCGACCTGTTCGTCCGTGTCACCGCCTCCGGTTACCAGCGCATCGCCGCCGTGGTGAACCGCCCGTTCCTGCCCTGATCCCGACAAGGCACAGTCGAGGAAAAACCATGCGCGACATCAACCTGCCACTGCCCGTCGCACGGGTGGTGCTCCGTCCGATCTACCGAGTGACGCTGAACGAGCGGATGCCGTGGCGGTTGCAGCGCCTGTTGCTCGATATCGGTTCCCGTGCGCAGCCGCTGCCCGCGGGAACTCGCGTGCACAAGCTGCGCCTCGGCGGCAGACCCGCCGAACGGATCACTGCGGGCTCCGAATCCCAGCGGGGCGCGGCAGATGCCGCGGGGGGCGCGGTCCTCTACCTGCACGGCGGCGGTTACGCGGTCGGCTCGCTCGCGACGCACCGCTCGCTGGCCGCCCGACTGGCGCACGAAACCGGCTGTACCGTCTACGTTCTCGACTACCGGCTGGCACCGGAGCACCCGTTCCCCGCCGGACTCGACGACGCCGAAATGGCGTTCCTCGAGCTGGTCGAGAGCGTGGGCTACCGTCCGGACCGGATCGCCCTCGCCGGTGATTCGGCGGGCGGCGGGTTGTCGCTGGCCACGGCGCAGCGGCTGATCGCCCAGCACGGACATACCCCGGCCGCGCTCGGATTGATCGCGCCATGGACCGATCCGAACCGGATCCCCGAGCGCGACCGCGATCTGGTGATCAGCAAGCCGTGGTCGCGCGCCTGCGCTGCCGCCTATCTCGGCGGCGGCGATTCGACCGACCCCGGCTACGCTCCGCTGACCGGCGAACTGCACGGCCTGCCCCCGACGTATGTTCAGGTCGACAAGAGCGAGCTGCTGCACACGCAATGCGTCGATTTCGTGGCCGACCTGCGAGCCGCGGGCGCGCACGTCCGGTTCACCGAAACGCAAGGCCTGTGGCATGTCGCGCAACTCCAGGCGGCGCTCGTCGCGCCCGCCGCTGCGGCACTGACCGAGCTGGCCGAATTCTTGCGCGAAGCGATTCAACCGGTCTCCAAGCGCGACCTAGGATAAGCAGCTACCTCGCTGTCGTCGGCTACGCGCAACACCGACGACAGGCCGACGAGACTGCGTACGATTAAGACCTCGATCGGGCTACCTTTTCCGAACCAGACCGCTTTTCGGTGGTCGCGCGGATGGCCCGGTCTCAGGTGTCGTAGATTACTGGCGAGTAAAACCACGTGGAAGGGCACTGATGCGAGAGTTCGAAGTCCCGGCTTCCTACACCATTCCGGAAGACGCGAACAATTCCGATAACGTCTTCCGGCACGCCGAGCAATCGCCGGACGCGGTGCTCTTCAACATCCCGAATGGCAACGGCGGCTTTGCCGATGTGACCGCCGCGGAATTCGCGAAGACGGTCACCGGCGTTGCCAAGGGCATCATCGCCTCGGGCGTCGAACTCGGCGACCGCGTCGCCATCATGGCCCCTACCCGCTACGAGTGGGCCGTGCTCGACTTCGCCATCTGGGCCGCCGGTGGCTGCACCGTCGCCATCTACGACAGCTCCGCGGCCGAGCAGGCCAAGTGGATCCTGCAGGACTCCGCCACCAAGCTGCTGGTGGTCGACAGCGACAAGCACCGCGCGATCATCGACGAGATCGAGGCGGGCGCGCTGACCGATCTGAAGGAAACCCTGCAGATCGACAAGGGCGCGATCGACGATCTGATCACCCGCGGCGCCGAACTGGATGACGAGGCCGTGCACGGGCGCCGCGCACAGGTCAACGCGGCCTCGCCCGCCACCCTGATCTACACCTCCGGCACCACCGGACGCCCCAAGGGCGTCATGCTCTCGCACGCGAATCTCTACGCCGAGTCGAAGTCCGACCGGATCGCCCTCGACAAGTACGTGACCGAGGGCAAGAAGACGCTGATGTTCCTGCCGCTGGCGCACGTCTTCGCGCGCGGCGTGACGTTGGCCGCGTTCGACGCCAAGGTCATCGTCGCGTTCACCTCCGACTGGTCCACCCTGGTCGAGCAGTTCGGCAGCTACCGCCCGCACTTCATCCTCGCGGTGCCGAGGGTGTTCGAGAAGGTATTCAACGGCGCGAAGCAGAAGGCGCATGACGGCGGCAAGGGCAAGATCTTCGACGCGGCCGCCGAAACCGCCATCGCCTGGAGCGAGGCCATCGACAACGGCGGCGCCGGGCTCGGCCTGAAGCTCAAGCACGCGTTGTTCGACAAGCTCGTATACAGCAAGCTGCGCGTCGCACTCGGCGGACAGTGTGAGGCTGCGGTGTCCGGCGGCGGACCGCTCGGCGCGCGCCTCGGCCACTTCTTCCGCGGCGTCGGCGTCACCATCTACGAGGGCTACGGACTCACCGAGACCACCGCGGCTATCACCGTGAACACCCCGGAGAACATCCGGGTCGGCACCGTCGGCAAGCCGATCGAGGGCCACGCGATCAAGATCGCCGAGGACGGCGAGCTGTTGCTGCGCGGATCGGTGGTGTTCAACGGCTATTGGGGCAACCCCCAGGCCACCGAGGAAGCCTTCGCGGACGGCTGGTTCAAGTCCGGTGACCTCGGCGCCATCGACGCCGACGGCTACCTCACTATCACCGGCCGTAAGAAGGAAATCATCGTCACCGCAGGCGGCAAGAACGTCTCCCCCGGGATGATGGAGGACTCGCTGCGGGCCCACCCGCTGATCAGCCAGGTAATGGTGGTCGGCGACGGCCAGCCGTTCATCGGTGCGCTGATCACCCTCGACCCGGAGGCGCTGCCGGGCTGGAAGGAACGCCACAACCTGCCCGCGGACACCCCGATCGAGAAGCTGATCGAGAACCCTCAGCTGGTGGCGGAGGTCGACGCCGCGATTGCCGAAACCAACAAGAAGGTGTCGCACGCCGAGGCGATCAAGAAGATCCGCATCCTGTCTGTCGACTGGACCCAGGAGACCGGCGAGCTGACCCCGAAGATGTCGCTGAAGCGCGCGGTGGTCATGAAGCAGTACGCCTCCGAGGTCGAGAAGATCTACAGCTGAGGTAGTTACGAACAGAGCGTGGCCCGCGACAACTGATGTCGCGGGCCACGCTCTTTCCTGTACGACACCCAGAGTCTCCGATCTAGGCGCTGCTGGAGACATTGAGCCGACCGAAAACGTGTCTCGCCCAGCCCTGTTGCGAAAGTCGGCCCGCCACACCAGCTGTCTTCAGTCTCGAAATCCCTAGAGCGCCATCACAACCAGCCCAACGCCAGAACCCGACACCACGGCGACACAACAGGCATAGCCGTCACCAACAGCCGACCCGCAACACCAACCGTCTCTGATCTCGAAATCCCCACAA
>NZ_JBHTDL010000009.1:0-226809 GCF_042675075.1 Nocardia sp. GCM10030253
CACAGCCGGAGCCATCCCCTCCACCCGCCCCACCGACACAACAGGCACCGCCACCCGAGCCACCCCCCGCCCCGGAGCATCCGGCTCCCCAGCCGGGAGAACCCACTCCTCCGCTCATCGACCCGGGCGGCCAGCCCGGCGTCACCGGCCCCGTCACAGAAGACCAAGACCAGCGACCACCTTCGACCACCAACCAGCCCGGCGTCATCCCCACGCCGCACAAGTAACCACTCCCCTCCTCCACCCATCCACCACATGACCCCAAGATCGTTCGTAGCCAACACTTCTCGCCCCACCCCCCGTACCCCGCACCCCTTGTCGCAACCAGACACCCGCTACACGGGGTGTCCAGTTATGACACGGGGTGCGGCTGCCGTGGCAATTGGGTTGTGCCGGTTAGCGGGAGGTTGTGCGGGCTCGGAAACACAACCAACACCGGAAGCCGTGCGCCTGCATCCAAGGCTGCCGAAGGCCAAACTGGTGTCCGAACACCCCGCGCCACAACCGCACACCCCGTACACCGGGTGCGCGGTCACGACACGGGGTGTGAGGACGGATTTCTTTTACCGCTCGAGAACGCAACCACAGCCAGTCCTCACGCTGGAAGCCGTGTGCCTGCCTCGAAAGGCTGCGGAAGAGCAAGTCGGGTACGGCACCCGACGTGCCCAGCACTGCCCCCGGTAAACCCCAGGCTGCAGCCAAAACTGGGGTGCGCGCGCTGGGTTCCGTAAACCGAGCTGACCACCCCTGACGTGCCCCGCTGGAACCCACAAGAGGAAGCCAGAGCAGTGGGTAGCGTGCCCCGGTTTGGTAGACCGAGCTCACGTCCCGGCGGTGTTGCGGGCAGTGCTGGGCACGTCGTGTGCCGTACCCGACTTGGTCTTCCGCAACCTGGGTAGGCAGGTGCACGGCTTCCAGCGTGAGGACTGGCTGTGGTTGCGTTTCAGGCGTTTTAGGTGGTGAGGGCAGCCGGTGTTGGGGAGTTTGTCCTGGGTTGGGTCGGTCGAGCTCGCTTGCTTGAGGTTGCCCCGGTAGAACTCACCGGAGTAAGCCAGAGCTGTGGGGAGCGTGCCCCGGTTTAGTAGACCGAGCTCACGTCCCGGCGGTGTTGCGGGCAGTGCTGGGCACGTCGTGTGCCGTACCCGGCTTGGTCTTCCGCAACCTGGGTAGGCAGGCACATGGCTTCCGGCGTGAGGACTGGCTGTGGTTGCGTAGCAACCACTGGGCAAAAACGAGCGCACACAAATCGACGTGAACCCCAAGATCCCCACTTTCGACAAACCGAACACCTCTTGTGATAGCTGGACAGGGTGTCCAGTTGCGGCAAGGGGTGCTGGGACGACCGGGCGACGGCGGATTGCACCGGCGTGGGAGTGGGTTAGGTGTTGACCAGGTCGTCGGCGTGGATTACGGGGCGTTGCATGGTGTCTGGGAGTTCGGTGGTGGAGCGGCCCAGCATGCTGGAGAGTTCGGTGCTGTCGTATTCGATTACGCCGCGGGCTATTACGCGGTTGTCGGGGGCTACGAGGTCTACTACGTCGCCGCCGTGGAAGCGGCCGCGGACGCCGGTGATGCCTGCGGCTAGTAAGGAGCGGCGGCGGTGGGCTACTGCTTGGACCGCGCCCTCGTCGATGAGGACGGCGCCGCGGCTGTCGGCGGCGTGGCGAACCCAGAATTTGCGGGCGGACAGGCGGACCGGGCGGGCGGCGAAGGCCGTACCGACGGTGCCGGTGGTCAGTGCGGTGGCGGCCTCGGTCGCGGCCGCGAGCAGCACGGGTACGCCCGCGTCGGCGGCCAGGCGTGCCGCGGACAGCTTCGAGGCCATCCCGCCGGTGCCGAGAGCGCCACCGCTGCCTGCGATCACGCCGTCGAGGTCGGCGCTGCTGCGGACCTCGGGGATGAAGTTCGCCGCGCCCTTGCGCGGGTCGCCGTCGTAGAGACCCTCCACGTCGGAGAGCAG
This sequence comes from Nocardia sp. GCM10030253, assembly GCF_042675075.1. Taxonomy (NCBI): domain Bacteria; kingdom Bacillati; phylum Actinomycetota; class Actinomycetes; order Mycobacteriales; family Nocardiaceae; genus Nocardia; species Nocardia sp. GCM10030253. Next base: position 1,961 of record NZ_JBHTDL010000009.1, read on the forward strand.
GATCAGCGCGTCGGCGCCGACCAGGTGGGCGACCAGTGCGGCGAGCCGGTCGTTGTCGCCGAATCGGATCTCTTCCGTTGCGACAGTATCGTTTTCGTTCACCACGGCGACGGCGCCGAGCGAACGCAACCGGTCCAGAGTGCGTTGTGCGTTGCGGTGATGCTCGCGGCGGGAGAAGTCGTCGGCACTGAGCAGCACCTGCCCGACGGTACGGCCGTACCTGGAGAACGAGGTGCCCCACGCGTGCGCGAGCGCCAGCTGGCCGACACTGGCGGCGGCCTGCTTGGTGGCCAGATCACGCGGGCGGCTGGTCAGGCCGAGCGGAGCGATGCCCGCGCCGATCGCACCCGAGGACACCACGACCACTTCGGATCCGGCGCGCATCCGCGCCTCTACAGCATCGGCGAGCCGATCGAGGCGCATGGTATCCAGCCCGCCCTTCAGGCTGGTGAGCGCGGACGAACCGATCTTCACCACCACACTGCGCGCCGAGGCGATCGCAAGCCGGGCCTCACTCAGACCGTCTTGTGACATCGCCGCGGCGATGCCAGAACTCACCTGCATGGCAACCGAACTCCCTGTACCGCAACAGAACACACCGTAGACCTGCACGACACCGAGCCGCGGACGACACCCACGGATCCCGGCGTCCGCTGCAACGACGAGGAACCTCGCCGTTTCACCTCGTCTTGACCGGAAACGCCGGAACCCCAACGCTCACCACTGAATCCCGACACCTGCCGGAATGACATGGCGGCCGTCCCTGCGCCCCCGGGCATCATTCCTGTTCCTCGTCCTCTTTCACCAGACCACGGCGCACTCGCGACGCGTGCTTGCGCTCGGCAGCGCCGATCCGATCGTTCTGCTCCAGTCGCAGGTCGGTGCCGCGGCCGGTCGGCACCATATCGACGCCCGCCGAGATCTGCGGCTCCCACTCGAAGGTCACGTCGCCGATGGTGACCGGCGCTCCGGGCTCGGCACCCTGCTTCACGAGCGCGTCCTCGACACCGAGGCGGGCGAGCCGGTCGGCGAGGTAGCCCACCGCTTCGTCGTTGTCGAACTGGGTCTGGCGCACCCACCGCTCGGGCTGGCTGCCACGCACGATGAAGCCGCCCGGCTCGTCGGGATCGGCGATCACGCTGAAACCGGTCTCGTTCGCCGCGATCGGCCTGATCACCGGGCGTGCTGGCGCGGCCTTCGGATGCGCCTCACGGTACTTCAGCACCATATCGGCGAGAGCGAAGGTCAAGGGCCGCAAGCCCGCTCGGCTCACCGCCGAGATCTCGAACACGGGCCAGCCGCGGGCGGTGAACTCGGCGGTCACCATCTCCGCCAGCTCGGCGGCATCGGGCACATCGATCTTGTTCAGGATGACCACACGCGGCCGATCGGCCAGGTCACCGAGCCCGGTATCGGCGTTGAGCATGGACTTGTAGGCCGCGAGCTCTGCCTCCAGCGCGTCGACATCGGACACCGGATCACGACCGGGCTCCAACGTGGCGCAGTCGACGACATGCGCGAGCACCGCGCACCGCTCCAGATGGCGCAGGAATTCCAGTCCGAGCCCGCGGCCCTCACTGGCTCCAGGGATCAGCCCGGGCACATCGGCGATGACGAACGTGGTGTCCCCACTGGCGACCACGCCGAGGTTGGGCACCAGCGTGGTGAAGGGGTAGTCCGCGATCTTCGGCTTGGCCGCCGAGAGCACCGACACCAGCGAGGACTTGCCCGCCGACGGAAACCCGACCAGGCCGACATCGGCGAGCGATTTGAGCTCGAGAACCAGATCGCCTTCCTCACCGTCCTCGCCGAGCAGGGCGAAACCGGGAGCCTTGCGCGCCTTGGACGCGAGTGCCGCATTGCCGAGGCCGCCACGACCACCGCGGGCCACGATGAACTTGTTGCCCGCACCGACGAGGTCGATGAGGACCTTGCCGTCGTTGTCGAGCACCACGGTGCCGTCGGGCACCTTGAGCAGCAGATCCCCGCCTTGCTTGCCGTCGCGGTTGCTGCCCTCGCCCGGCTTGCCGTTGCCGGCCTTGGCGTGCGGGTGGAAGTGGAAGTCCAGCAGGGTGTGCACGTTGGGGTCGACCTCGAGGACGACGTCCCCACCGCGACCGCCGTTACCGCCGTCGGGCCCCCCTAGCGGCATGAACTTTTCGCGGCGCACGGAGGCACAACCGTGACCACCCTTGCCCGCATGCACGTGCAATACGACACGGTCGATGAATTTGGACATATGCCGAATCATCCTCCTCGGTGGTTGGTTGTCGGTGCCGACGCGATCGTTCGAGAACGCGAAAACGGGCCAGGGTTGTCACCCTGACCCGCTCGGCTGTTGTCTGGATTGGCTAGGCGGTCAGGCCTGAACCGGCTCCGGGACGACGATGTTGATGGTCTTGCGGCCACGCTTGCTGCCGAACTCGACCGCGCCTGCCGCGAGAGCGAACAGGGTGTCGTCACCGCCACGGCCGACGTTCACGCCGGGGTGGAAGTGGGTGCCACGCTGACGAACCAGGATCTCGCCTGCCTTGACGGCCTGGCCGCCGAAGCGCTTGACGCCGAGTCGCTGGGCGTTCGAATCGCGACCGTTGCGGGAGCTGGACGCACCCTTCTTATGTGCCATTTCTGAACTCCTGTGAAGTAACTCGAAATCGAGGAGGCTTACTTGATGCCGGTGACCTTGATGACCGTCAGCGGCTGACGGTGGCCCTGCCGCTTGTGGTAGCCGGTCTTGTTCTTGAACTTGTGGATGCGGATCTTCGGGCCCTTGGTCTGCTCGACGACCTCGGCGGCCACGGAGACCTTGGCCAGCTTGGCCCCATCGGTGGTCAGCTCGGCGCCATCGACGACGAGAACCGGGGCCAGCGCCACGGAAGTACCCGGCGCACCCTCGATCTTCTCGACCTTCACCAGGTCACCGACCGCGACCTTGTACTGCTTTCCGCCGGTCTTGACGATCGCGTACGTTGCCATCGGTCGGCTGCCCTCTTCCTGTAATGCGCGCGGCTAGTGCTCACGCGGCTGCATGCTCCCACCCGGATAATCCGCTTGGAAACCACAGCACTCTGGTCTGGTAGTCACCGCCGCCTCAGCAAACCTGAAGGCCCTCGGCTTCGGGGCCGAGTCACAAACACAGCGCAGTAGAACGCTGTCGCCGGGCAGCGACTGTTCGAGATTACAGGACGCCTACCACCCGGTCCAAACCGGCGTCCATCGAACAGGTCCGGCAGGCCCGAAATACGAGACCCCCGTCACCATCGTGACGGGGGTCTCGGTCGTTCGGCGCGGTCCGATCAGCTCGGACCGGTCAGTTCGCCTCGTCCACCGGCGGTCCCGCGGGACGTCCCGCGGCCCGACGGCGCGTCTTGCGCACGGGCACTTCCACCGGAGCCTCGGCCGTGAAGTCCACAACCGGCGCCGCGGGCGGCTGGTCCGCTGACAGTACGAACACGGCACCACTGCTGTCGGCTGCGGGCGCGGCGGCCGAACGGGCCACCCTGCGCCTACGACCGGTCGTACGCGGTGCGACCGACTCGGGGACTCCGTTGCCCACCGGTCCGGCAGCAGCAGGCACCGGCGCAGCGACAGGTGCCGGGGCTTCCGGCTCCCCGACGACCGCGACCGGCTCGCTCACCTCGACCTCGGTGGCCACGGACTCCTCGGTCACCGCGGCAACGGTTCCGGCCGGCTCCGCGGCCATGACCTCGGCCGCCACGGCTTCCGTGACAGCGGTCTCGGCTTCGGCCACCTCGAACGCTTCGCCCTCGGCGTCGGGCGCATCACCGTGGTGCGCGGCCATCGCCAACGCGACCGGATGCGCCCGCTTGACGGCGGCATCCTCCTCGACGGCCTCGGTCACCGGCGCGGTGCCGTTGGTCGCGGCGGGTGCGGGCGCCGCACCCTTGTCCCGGCCCCGGCGCCTGCGCGAGCCGGTCTCCCGGCTCTTGGCAGCACTGTCCTCGCCGGCGGACGACTCCACCGGATAGGCGTGCACCAGGATGCCGCGGCCGTGGCAATGCTCACAGGTGGTGGAGAAGGCCTCCACCAGACCGGTGCCCAGCTTCTTGCGAGTCATCTGCACCAGGCCGAGCGAGGTCACCTCGGAGACCTGATGGCGAGTCCGGTCGCGGCCGAGCGCCTCGGTCAGTCGACGCAGGACCAGATCGCGGTTGGACTCGAGCACCATGTCGATGAAGTCGACGACGATCATGCCGCCGATATCGCGCAGCCGCATCTGGCGCACGATCTCCTCGGCTGCCTCCAGGTTGTTGCGGGTGACCGTCTCTTCGAGATTGCTGCCGCCGGCACCGGTGAACTTGCCGGTGTTGACGTCGACCACCGTCATCGCTTCGGTGCGGTCGATCACCAGGGTGCCGCCCGAAGGCAGCCACACCTTGCGATCGAGCGCCTTCGCGAGCTGCTCGTCGATCCGGTGGGTCTCGAATACGTCGACGCCGTTGTTGTCGTGCCGGGAGACCCTGGCGAGCAGGTCCGGCGCGACGGTGCCGATGTACTTCTCGACGGTGCTCCATGCCCGGTCACCTTCGATGACGAGCTTGGAGAAGTCCTCGTTGAACAGGTCGCGGATGACCTTCACCAACAGGTCGGGCTCTTCGTACAGGGTCTTCGGCGCGCCGGAGTCCTTGCCTTCGGCGGCCTTCTCGATGGTGCGCCACGTCGCCTGCAGCCGCTCGACGTCGCGAGCCAACTCGTCCTCGGCGACCCCCTCGGACGCGGTGCGAATGATCACGCCTGCGTCGGCGGGCACGATGTCGCGCAGGATCTCCTTGAGCCGCTTGCGCTCGGTGTCGGGCAGCTTGCGGCTGATACCGGTGGACGAGCCGCCAGGCACGTACACCAGGAAGCGACCAGCCAGGCTGATCTGCGTGGTCAGTCGGGCGCCCTTGTGCCCGACCGGGTCCTTGCTCACCTGAACGAGCACCTGATCGCCGGGCTTGAGCGCCTGCTCGATCTTGCGTTCCTTGCCGCCGAGCCCGGCGGCCTCCCAGTTCACTTCACCGGCGTACAGCACACCGTTGCGGCCGCGGCCGATGTCGACGAACGCCGCCTCCATGCTAGGCAGCACGTTCTGCACCTTGCCGAGGTAGACGTTGCCGACCATCGACGCGGAACCGGTGCTGGTGACGAAGTGCTCGACCAGGATGCTGTCCTCGAGCACCGCGACCTGGGTGGCGGTCGGGTGGTCGGGGAACGCCTTCTCGCGCACCACCATCACCCGGTCCACCGCCTCACGGCGAGCCAGGAACTCCGACTCGGTCAGGATCGGCGGACGACGGCGACCGGCCTCGCGGCCGTCGCGCCGGCGCTGACGCTTGGCCTCCAGCCGGGTGGAACCGGTGATGCCCTGCACCTCGTCGGGCGCGGAGGCGCGGCTGCGGCTCTTGTTCCGCGGTTCGCGCTCATGCACGACGGTGTTCGGCGGATCGTCTTCGGAGGTGGCTTCGGACTCGGCGCCCTCGCCTGCCACCTTGCGGCGACGGCGGCGACGGCGACGGCGGGTGGAGCCCTCCGGCAGGTCGGCCTCGTCTTCATCGGACTCGGACGCTTCGTCGGTGGTATCGGCAGGCTCGGCGTCGTCGCGCGGCTCGGCGGCCTGCTCGTCGTCGGTGTCGGTATCGGAGTCCGCGGTGTCGTGCTCGTCACCGTCGGCATCGCTCGGCTGTTCACCGCGACCGCGACCACGGCCACGACGACCACGACGCCTGCGGCGTGGCTGACCGTCGGCATCACCCTGCTGGTCGGGCGACTCCTGGTCGTCTTCGGAGGTGTCGACCTCGTCCTCGATCACCTCGGGCACCTCGACCGGAGGCTCTTCGGTGCGCCGGGTATCCCGCTCGACACGACGCTTGCGCCGCGTCTGTTCGGCGGCGGCCGCGTCCGGCGGCAGGAACAGTGGTGCCTGCACCGTGGCGGCGGCCTCGAACACGGCAGGAGCCACGACGTGCGGCTCCTCCCGGTCCAGGTGCGTGAACAGCTGCACCGACGGCTGGTGCGCGGGCTGGACCGCGCCGGAAGTCGCCGACCCGGACTGATCGATCACCGGGTCCGGTGCGGAGAAGAGCAGCCCTGGCTCTCTGGCCGGAGCAGGCTCCGGCGTGGAGGCGGTCGCCTCGGGCACGGAGGCGGTGGCCTCGGGCGCCGTGACGGCAGCGTCGGGCTCGGCGAGCGAGTCGCGGACAGTCTCCGCAACCGCTCTATCGACGTTCGACTGCGCACTGCGCGCGTCGGACCCCAACTCGGTGAGCTTGGCCAGGATGCGCTTACTCGTCACTCCCAGCAGCTTGGCAAGCGCGTGGACTCGGATTCGCTCCGGCAATTGTTCGGCATCCTGTGATGTTGTTTCCAGCGGCTCTTGATCGGCCACGAAGTCTCCTCGGGACCCCCGGGCGCGTCCCTCCTGGCAGAAGTGACGCGGCCGACGCGGGGGCACTAATCGTTCGCCTCACGCGGTTGACGCAAGGTCATGTGGTCTCGCCCCGCATGCCCGGTTATCACCATGGATATTCGTCGGGCTAACTGGTCACGCGGCGCCTGGCTAATTGGCTGAACTCCACGGAGCCGAGCGCTCATCCAGCGTGCCGACGCGAACAATCAACCCCCAATAACCAGGCTGTTTGTCCGTGGCAGCGATGATCGGCATCGAACCGCGGTGTCATCCGGTTGCTTCCGTCACCGATCACTCGCGTACCAGCGCGAACAGTCGATATCGGTTGCATCCAGTGCCAGTATCCCACATCGTGCGCCGACAGTTCGCCATCGGCGCACGACTTCACCTCGCTGACGCTCGGTACTTCACCTCGCTGACGCTCGGTTCCGCCGTACGCCGAGGGCACTGCGTCTATGGGTATCAGGCCGGGAACTCGGGGAACCAGAGGGCAATCTCGCGCTTGGCCGATTCCTGCGAGTCGGAGCCGTGCACCAGGTTCTCCTGGGTCTCCAGCGCGAAGTCGCCGCGAATGCTGCCGGGCACGGCCTTCTCGACCGGATCGGTGCCGCCGGCGATCTGCCGGAATGCCGCGATGGCGCGCGGGCCCTCCAGGATGGCCGCGACGACCGGGCCCGAGGTGATGAACTCGATCAACGAACCGAAGAACGGCTTCTCGGCATGCTCGGCGTAGTGGCCGCGAGCCACCTCTTCGGACACCTGCTTCAGCTCCAGGGCGACAATCTTCAGCCCCTTGCGCTCGATCCGGGCCAGCACCTCGCCGACCAGGCCACGGGCCACGGCGTCCGGCTTGATGAGTACCAACGTCTGCTCAGTCACGGCGCACAGCCTATAGGCCGGCATCCGCGCCCGATAATCGGTGGTCTGCCAGACGATCGCTACGAGTGCGCCGACGCGTTCGCGAACAGACAAGGTTCAGGGACACAGGCCGTACCGGCAGTGCCGTAAGTCGCCCTTCGACGCAGGCGGTGCCGATCAGGAGGAGCGCTGAATACGCTGGCTCGGAAGCAGACCGAGGTCCATGCGGCGCTTGACGTCGTGGCGCAGGACCAGGATGAAGCCCCACAGCACGGCGAACAGAATTCCCATGATGCCGATGGAGAGGTGGATGAAGACGCCGAGGATCAGCAGCGCCTGAAGGGCGAGGTTGAACGGGACAGCCCACGGGCGGCGCTGGAGTCCGGCGCCGAGGATCATCACCAAGGCCAGGATCACGAGGTAGCTACCGGAGAACCAGTCGACCCCGCCGCCGACGGCCCCGACCACGGGGAGGGCGAGCAGCACCGTGATGGCCTCGAGGATCAGCGTGCCGGCCATGACGCCGCGCAGACCCTTCCACGGGTCGGGGGCGGTCGGCGCCGCCTGATCGCCGTCGGGCCGCTCGGGCTCGACACCACCGCCGGTTGCCTCAGTCATGCTGTCTCCTTATTCGGCATTCGCGGGCCATGCGTGGTTACGCAGGCTGCCGCCTCCCGGCCGGATACTCACGCCGGGTCCTTTCCGAACAGCGCGCGGGCCGCGCCCGCGGTGACCACCGAACCGGTCACCACGACACCGGCGCCGGACACCATCTCGCCGGGCTCGCCGACCTCCTCGGCCAGTGCGATGGCCGTTTCGAGGGCGTCGGGCAGCGTCTCGGCGGTGACGACTCGCTCGTCGCCGAAGCGCTGCACGGCAAGGTTGGCGAGAGTGTCTACATCCATGGCGCGGGGTGATCCGTTGCTGGTGACGACGATCTCGTCGAGGACGGGCTCCAGCGCCTCGAGGATGCCCGCGGCGTCCTTATCGCTGAATACCCCGACCACGCCGACCAATTTGCGGAAGTCGAACTCGGTGGTGAGCGTCGCGGCAAGCGCCTTGGCGCCAGCGGGGTTGTGCGCGGCGTCGATGAAGATTGTCGGCGCGCTGCGCATGCGTTCGAGCCTGCCCGGGCTCGTGACGCTCGCGAAACCGGCTCGGATCGCGTCGATGTCGAGCTGGCGGTCCGCGCCCGCGCCGAAGAACGCCTCGACCGCCGCGAGCGCGAGCACGGCATTGCGCGCCTGGTGTTCGCCGTGCAGCGGCAGGAAGATCTCGTCGTACACCCCACCGAGGCCTTGCAGTTCGAGCTGCTGGCCGCCGACCGCGATCTGCCGGGCCAGTACCCGGAACTCCGAGCCCTCGCGGGCCACCGCTGCGTCGACCTCGACGGCGCGGCGCAGCAGCACCTCCATGGCCTCGGGTTCCTGTTCGGCGATCACCGCGACGGTGTCGCGCGGAATCAGGCTCTCCGGCGCACGTTTGATGATCCCGGCCTTCTCCCCCGCGATGGAGGTGAGGTCGGGGCCGAGGTAATCGGTGTGGTCGAGGCCGATCGGGGTGATCACCGCGACCTGCCCGTCGATCACATTGGTCGCATCCCAGGTGCCGCCCATGCCGGTCTCGACGATCGCGACATCGACCGGCGCCTCGGCGAAGGCCGCGAAGGCCATACCGGTGAGCAGTTCGAACTTGCTCATCGCGGGGCCGCCCGCGGCGGCGGACTGCTTGTCGATCATCTCGATGTAGGGCAGCAGCTCACGGTAGGTCGCCACGTACTGCGCGGGCGTGATCGGCTTGTTGTCGATGCTGATCCGCTCGGTCGCCAACTGCAGGTGTGGGCTGGTGAGCCGACCGGTGCGCCGATGCAGTGCGGTGAGCAGTGCGTCGATCATCCTGGTCACCGAGGTCTTGCCGTTGGTGCCCGCGACGTGGATCGCCGGATAGTGCTGCTGCGGCGATGCGAGCAGATCCATCAGGGTGGAGATGCGGGTGAGCGAGGGCTCGATTTTCGTTTCCGGCCAGCGCCGATCGAGCTCTGCCTCCACCAAGGCCATTTCGGCCAGGTCGACAGGCGAGGGCCCCGAACCCAGCCGGGTGGCGGGGATCGGCGACCCGTCGTCGTCGTACTGCGGTTCCGGTTCGGCGTTCATTTGGCGCTCAATTCCGCGAGTCGGGCGCTGATGCGGGTGACTTCGGACTCGGCGACATCGCGTCGGCCCTTGATCTTGTCGACCACCGGTTCCGGCGCCTTGGCGAGGAAAGCCTCGTTGCCGAGTTTGGCCGTGGTGGCCGCCAGGTCCTTCTCGGCGGCGGCCAGGTCTTTCTCCAGGCGGCGACGTTCGGCGTCCAGGTCCACAGAACCGGAGGTGTCCAGCTCCACGGTGACATTTGCCGCGCTCAGCCGGATCTCCAGGGACGCAGTCGCCGCGAAATCGTCGCCGGGCTCGGTGAGCCTGGCCAGGTTGGCCACCGAGGCCTGTTGCTCGGTGAGGCCCGCCGAGTCGAGGCCGATCAGTTTGGCCGCGACCTTCTGCTTGTCGGCGAGACCCTGGTCGCTGCGGAACCGGCGGATCTCGGTGATCAACCGCTGCGCGTCCGAAATACGCTGCGCCGAGGTCTCATCGGTCGGCACGCCGGTGGCCTGCGGCCATGCGGCGATGACGACAGACTCACCGTCGGTCAGTGCCTGCCACAACGATTCGGTGACGAACGGGATCACCGGATGCAGCAGTCGCAGCACCGCGTCGAGGACGTTGCCGAGCACCACGGCGGTCGACTCGGCGCGCGCGCCCTCCGCGGCGAACTGCACCTTGGCCAATTCCAGGTACCAGTCGCACAATTCGTCCCAGGCAAAGTGGTAGAGCGCCTCGCACGCCTTGCCGAACTCGTAGGCGTCGAACGCCGAATCCACTTCGGCGCGTACCTGTTCGAGCCGGTCGATGATCCAGCGATCGGCATCGGTGAGTTCGGCACGCGCGGGCAGCTCGCCAGTGTGCGCGCCGTTCATCAACGCGAACTTGGTGGCGTTGAAGAGCTTTGTCACGAAGCTGCGCGAAGCGAGCGCGTGCGGTTCGCCGACCGAAAGATCGCCACCGGGCTGGGCGCCGCGGGCCAGGGTGAAGCGCAGCGCGTCCGCGCCATAGGACCTGATCCAGTCCAGCGGGTCGATGCCGTTGCCGCGCGACTTCGACATCTTCTTGCCGAACTGGTCGCGAATGAGGCCGTGCAGGAACACGTCCTTGAACGGCACCTGCTTCGCACCGTCCTTGCCCGAGGTGAGCACCGGGTCGTCGGAGACGAAGGTGCCGAACATCATCATCCTGGCCACCCAGAAGAACAGGATGTCGTAACCGGTGACGAGCACGCTTGTCGGATAGAACTTCTGAAGTTCCTCGGTGGAGTCCGGCCAGCCCATGGTGGAGAACGGCCACAGACCTGAGGAGAACCAGGTGTCGAGCACATCGGGGTCCTGCACCCAGCCCTCGGGCGCGGTCTCGTCCGGGCCGACGCACACCACTTCGCCCTCGGGGCCGTACCAGATCGGGATGCGGTGGCCCCACCACAGCTGCCGCGAGATGGTCCAGTCGTGCATGTTGTCGACCCAGTCGAACCAGCGCGGCTCCTGGCTGGCCGGGTGAATCACGGTGTCGCCGTTGCGAACCGCGTCACCGGCCGCCTTGGCCAGCGCCTCGACCTTGACCCACCACTGCATCGAAAGCCGCGGCTCGATCGCCTCGCCGCTGCGCTCGGAGTGCCCGACGCTGTGCATATAGGGCCGCTTCTCGGCCGCGATGCGGCCCTCGGTGGCCAGGCGCTCGCGCACCTTGACCCTGGCCTCGAACCGGTCCATGCCGTCGAATTCGGTACCGGTACCAGAAATTCTGCCGCGCTCGTCCATGATCGTCGGCATCGGCAGATTGTGCCGCAGCCCCATCTCGAAGTCGTTCGGATCGTGCGCGGGGGTGATCTTCACTGCGCCGGAACCGAATTCGGGGTCGACGTAGTCGTCGGCGACAATCGGGATCTGACGTCCGGTGATCGGGTGGTAGAGGGTGGTGCCGATCAGGGCCTGGTACCGCGGGTCGTCCGGGTGCACGGCGACGGCGGTGTCGCCGAGCATGGTCTCCACACGGGTCGTTGCCACGATCACGTGCGGCTCGTTGTCATCGAACGAGCCGTAGCGCAGTGAGATCAGCTCACCCGCGACGTCCTCGTGCTTGACCTCGATGTCGGAGATGGCGGTGCGCAGTTCCGGCGACCAGTTGACCAGCCGCTCGGCACGGTAGATCAGGCCTGCGTCGAAAAGACGCTTGAAAATGGTCTGCACGGCTCTGGACAGGCCGTCGTCCATGGTGAACCGGTCGCGGCTCCAGTCGACACCGTCGCCGAGCGCGCGCATCTGCCACTGGATGGCGCCACCGGACTCGCGCTTCCAGTCCCAGACCTTGTCGATGAACAGTTCGCGGCCGAAGTCCTCTTTGGTCTTGCCGTCGACCGCGAGCTGCTTTTCCACGATGGTCTGCGTGGCAATGCCCGCGTGATCCATGCCGGGCAGCCACAGCACCTCGTAGCCCTGCATGCGCTTGCGGCGCGAGAGGGTGTCCATCAGGGTGTGGTCCAGCGCGTGACCCATGTGCAGACTGCCGGTGACATTCGGCGGCGGCAGCACGATCGAGTAACCGGGCTTGTCGCTCGAGGTGTCGGCGGTGAAATAACCGGCGGCTACCCAGCGCTCGTACATCTCGGCCTCCACTTCGCTGGGGGTCCAGCTCTTGGGGAGGGCATCGGCACGATTACGCGAGTTGTCAGAGGCTGCGCTGGTCACCCGACGATTCTAGTGGCCAGGCTCGGCGAGCTCACACAGGCCACCAGGCACAGAAAAAAGGCGGAGTCTTCGGTGGATGAGGGACACCGAACACTCCGCCTACAACCGAGAGCTTACCGTCGATCCTGGCCGGTCCATGGAATCCATAAGTAATTCTCAGCCTTCTCGACGCACTCAATGCATATCCGAGGTCAGCCTGCCGTCGCCTGCGCGATTTCGGCAACGAATATTGCCGATTCCGGGAAACAAGAGTGCACTGGTGGGATGAATATCCAGCCGGGCATCACCCAGACCCTGGCCGACATCGGCCCACGACTCAAGGCGGTGCGCACGCACCGCAACGTCACGCTCACCGCGCTGTCGGAGGCCACCGGGATCTCCAAGAGCACCCTGTCCCGCCTGGAATCCGGCCAGCGCAAAGCCAGCCTGGAGCTGCTGCTGCCGATCGCGCTCGCCCATCAGGTGCCGCTGGACGAACTCGTCGCCGCCCCGAAGATCGCGGACCCGCGGGTACACACCACACCACGAAAGGTCGACGGCGCCACGATCATTCCGCTCACCCGGCAACCAGGACCACTGCAGGCCTTCAAGATGGTCATCCCGGCCGAGCGCACCGAACCCGATCCTCGTGTCCATGAGGGCTTCGAGTGGCTCTACGTGCTGTCCGGTCGATTGCGCCTGGTCCTGGCCGAGCACGATGTCGTCCTCGGTCCTGGCGAAGCTGCCGAATTCGACACCAGACAGCCGCACTGGTTCGGCAGTGCGGGACGTGGACCGGTGGAGATTCTGAGCCTGTTCGGCAGTCAGGGTGAACGCATGCACCTGCGTGCGCGATCCAGCGGCCGCGCGACGACCTAGCGTCATCAGGAAATTCTCAGCGAGAATCAGGGTTTTCCCTGTTGCCGAATCGAATTCGGCTGAGGACGCTGGAAAGGGTGAACCCTCCGCTCGACGGGCCGCCTATCGTCTCCTCGGAATCGCCGCCGCAGGTCCCCGAACTACCCGGACCCGAATTGCCCTTCATCGCACCGGATTCCGTCCACGATCTGCGTGGACGGACCGTCGATGAGCTGCGGTATCCGGCGTCGGCCGCGCTGATCGTCGCCGGGGTGCCCGGCGCGGGCAAGAGCACCGCGCTGCGGATGTTCTTCGGTGCGGCAGCGGATGCCGACCAGGCGACGAAGGGACCAGAGGGTTCCGTGGTGCTCGATTCGAACCAGACTCGCAACTGGTGGCGACACCGGGTCGGCTGGTTGCCCTACCTGCTGTGGCGCCCTGTCGTGCATATCGCACATTTCGTCAGAATTCGAAACGCGCTGCGCGACAACGCCGGTCCGGTGGTGATCCACGACTGCGCCACGTTCGGGTGGACGCGGCGACTGCTGGCACGGTGGGCCGCCGCGTATCGCAGGGAAGTGCATGTGATCCTGCTCGACGTGCCGGCTACCGCGGCCCGCGCCGGCCAGTTGGCGCGCGGGCGCCGCATCAACGGACCCGCGTTCACCATGCACTGCTATCGCTGGCGACGACTGATCCGCGAACTCGGTGCCGGCCACGTCCCGCGGCCGGCACCGAGTTCGATCGTGATCATCGACCGGACCAACGTCGACCGCATACGCCGAGTCGGGTTCGCCGCCGAGTGATCGGACTTTTAGCGCGGTACCAGCACAGTGAGCGCGCCGGGTACGGCGCTGATAGTGACCGGCAGCGTGCCCGCCGGTTCGCCGTCGGCGGTAGCCGGGGCACCCGGAGCGGTCAGGGTCACCTGAGCGGCCCGATACAGCTTGGTGGCCGGGTGGTCGATCCGCTTGCCCGCCGACAGCGCGGGGAGCAGGCGGAGCATGTCCAGTCGCGATACGGCGCCGACCACGGTCAGATCGAGCAAGCCGTCGTCCATGATCGCGTCCGGACAGATCAGCATGCCGCCGCCGTAGGTGCGGGTATTGCCGACCGCCACCATGACCGCCGCGGTCTCCACGACCGTGTCCGTCGCCGGATTGTCCAGTGCGCCGGGCGCCACACCCGCCAGCTCGATGCGGTAGGGCACGGTGAAACGGCCCGAGATCTCGGCCAGCGCCGCGAACGTGTACCGCAGCGGACCCTTCGGCCAGCGCATATCGTTGGCGCGCAAGGTGACTCGCGCGTCGAATCCCGTGCCCGCCACCGTGGCGAACCACATCGGCTCCGACCCTGGCGATTCGATCCGGCCGAGATCGATGGTCCGGGTGTGGCCTTCGAGCACGAGATCCGCGGCGGCCACCGGATCATCGGTGGGGACGCCGAGTTCCCTGGCGAGGTCGTTGCCGGTGCCCGCGGGCACCAGCCCGAGCGGGACGCCGGTCTGTGCCAGCGCCTCGAGAATGACGTTGACCAGCCCGTCCCCGCCGATGCACACCACCGCGTCCGGCCGGCGGTCCGAGCCGGCGATCGACTCCCGCACCAGACGAACCGATTCGCCGGCCGACGGCGCGCGCACCTCGGTGACCTCGACCCCACGCTCGGCGAACCGGGCGAGCGCGCCAGCCGCGACGTCCTGCCCCTTGCCGACCCCGGACTGGGGGTTGGTCACCACGGTGACCGCACCGATGATGCGTGTCGAGTCCTGTATCACGGGACCAGCTTTCCGGGGTTGAGGATCCCCGCGGGGTCCAATTCCTGTTTCACCGCGCGCAATACCCGGACGCCCAGGTCGCCCACCTCGGCGGACATCCAGGGGCGGTGGTCGGTGCCGACCGCGTGATGGTGGGTGATGGTGCCGCCCGCGGCCACGATGGCGTCGCCGACGGCTTGCTTCGCGATGTGCCACTGCGCGATCGGATCGTCGAGTTGCTTGGCGATGATCGTGAAGTACAGCGAGGCGCCGGTCGGGTAGGTGTGCGAGATGTGGCACATCACCAGTGGCGGCGTGCCCTGTCCGGCCAGCGAATCCGTCAGTGCCGCGGTCACCTTCGCCTTGAGATTGTCGAGATTCGACCAGATGGTCGCGGTCTCCAGGGTTTCGCACAGCACTCCGACATCGAGCAGCGCGTCGCGCATGTAGGGCGCGGCGAAGCGGCCGTGCTCCCACTCCTGAGCCGGGGTCGCACCCAAATCCGTGCCACCCGCTGCCGCCAAGAGCGCACTCGCCTCGGCGCCGCGCGCTGCGACATGGGCTTCGGTGCCTTCGAACGTGGTGATGGCCAGGCAGCCGGACACCGGATTGCCGCCTACGTCAGCGGAGCGGGCCAGGTTGACACCGGTCTCTACCTCGTCGGAGAGGCGAAGTACTGTCGGCGCCGCACCCGCCTGCACCACCGAACGCAGTGCGGTGGCGCCGGTTGCGAAGTCGGGGAACGACCAAGCCCGATAGGCAATGGTTTCCGGTACCTGATGCACCCGCAGGGTGACCTCGGTGATCACGCCGAGGGTGCCCTCCGAACCGACGAACAGTTCGCGCAGGTCCGGACCCGCGGCCGAGGCAGGGGCGCGGCCGAGTTCCAGCGTGCCGCTCGGCGTGGCGATCTTCAGGTGCTGGACCATATCGTCGAAGCGGCCGTAGCCCGCGGACGCCTGCCCGGAGGACCGGGTGGCGGCGAACCCACCGATGCTCGCGAATTCGAAGCTCTGCGGGAAGTGACCGAGCGAAAGCCCGTGGGCGGCAAGCAATTCCTCGGCGCGCGGGCCGGTGAGACCGGCACCGAGCGTGGCCGTGCCGCTGACCGGATCGATGTCCGCCACGGTCTCGAGGCGGCGCAGGTCCAGCGTGATGACCGCCTCGAAGCGGCCGCGAACCGGGTCGACGCCACCGACCACGCTGGTGCCGCCGCCGAAGGGGACCACCGCGATGGCGTGTTCGACGCAATAGGTCAGTACCGCGAGAACCTGCTCGTGGTCGGCGGGGAAGACGACCGCATCCGGTGCTTCCTGCGGCCCGTCGGCGCGGCGGCGCAGGAGGTCGGGGGTGCTCTTTCCGCCCGCGTGCAGCAACCGATCATGGTGGTCGACAGAAACATTGTCCGCACCGACCACCTCGGCCAATCCGTCTCGTCGGGCAGGGGTCAGCACCGACTCGCGCAGCGGAACGTCGCCCTCATCGCGGCGCGCCACCGGGTCGCCGGACACTCCGAAAACCTGTGCCAGCAGGGCCCGGATCTGCGCCGAAAGTGGCTTGTGTCCGGCCGGAATGCCCCAGGCGTCCCAGACCATACTCACTGCTCGCGTCTGCGCGGCTGGCTTAGCCTGGCGGTTGTCCGAGCGAGGAGCCGAATCCTCGTCGGCGTGCTGTTGCATCTCGACCATGCGTTACAGTTTGACATAGACTGTCAAGAAGTAACGAAACTCGCCCATTCCGACACCCGGCGGTGACACCCGAATGCCTGCCCCCGACGAGCCCGACACCACACTGTCGGCCATCGACCTCGCAATCCTCGACGCCGCACGGGACTGCGTCGAGGAATTCGGCGTGCGCCGCACCACCCTCACCGAGGTGGCACGCCGGGCCGGGGTGAGCAGGCCCACCGTCTACCGCCGCTGGCCCGACACCGGCGCCCTGGTGGCCGAACTACTTGTGCGCGAGCTGCGCGCGATCGTCACCGCGACCATGCCGACCGCGGGTCCCGCGCGCACTCGCCTGGTCAGGGGCATCGTCACCGGCGCGGCGGCGATCAGGGAAAACCCGTTGTTCGGGAAGATCTTCCGCACCGATACCGACCTGATGCTCACCTACGTGTTCGGCCGCCTCGGCCGCAACCAACGCCACCTGATCGCACTGTTCACCGCCGGAATCCGCGAGGGCCAACAGGATTCATCGATCCGCGACGGCAACCCCGAACAGCTGGCGACCATGCTGCTGCTGATCGCGCAATCCGCGGTGCAGTCGGCAGGCACCGTCGCCCCCATCCTCGACGGCGCGGCGCTCGATGCGGAACTGGCTCTGGCCATCGACGGCTACCTGATTCCACCGGACGGCCAGGCTCCTCGAACAGCCGCAGACGATACGTCGAACGCCGCGGACGAGGAGCCGTCATGAGCGAGCGAACTACAGGCGCAGCCGAGCATCGCTCGGTAGCGAAACCGAGCTACGCCCCCCGATCCACCTCGACCCCGACCGATGGCCGCCGTGCAGGCAGCAGGTCCGACCACGGAAAGAAACTGTGATGACCACGAATTCGGCCACTGTCGGCAACTCCGCGCTGAATGCCGCCCGGCGAGCACACGAGCTGGTCCAGCTCGGCGACGACGCCGGGATCGACGTGCTGGTAATCGGCGGCGGTGTCACCGGCGCGGGCGCCGCACTCGATGCCGCCGCGCGCGGCCTGCGCACTGTGCTGGTCGAACGGCAGGACCTGGCGTTCGGGACCTCGCGCTGGAGCTCGAAACTGGTACACGGCGGACTGCGCTACCTGGCAAGCGGTCAGGTGGGGATCGCGCACGAGAGTGCCGTCGAGCGTGGCATTCTCATCAGCACCACCGCACCGCATCTCGTGCGGCCGCTGCCTCAGCTCGTGCCGCTGCTGCGGGAAATCGGTATTGCGCAAAGCACGTTGATTCGGGCCGGTTTCGTCGCGGGCGATGTACTGCGACGGACCGCGGGTACCCCGGCCGCGATACTGCCCCGCTCGCGTCGCATCGCCACCGCCGAGGCACTGCGGCTGGCGCCGACCGTCCGGCGAGACGGGCTGCGTGGCGGCCTGCAGGCCTGGGACGGACAGCTTGTCGACGACGCCCGCCTGGTGGTCGCACTCGCCCGGACCGCGGCCGCCACCGGCGCGACCGTGCTCACCAGGGTGGAAGCCATTGCTGTCGAGGGCAATTCGGCGACGCTGCGCGACACGCTTACCGGCGAGTCGATGACCATCCGACCCCGCACCGTCATCAATGCCACCGGCGTCTGGGCCGACCAGGTCGATCCGAGCATCGAATTACGCCCGAGCCGCGGCACCCACCTGGTGTTCGACGCCGAATCCTTCGGCGGCCTCACCGCCTCGCTCACGGTGCCGATCCCTGGCACCACCAGCCGTTTCGTGTTCGCATTCCCCGCCGCGCACGGCCGGGTGTACCTCGGCCTCACCGACGAGGACGCCCCTGGCCCGGTCCCCGACGAACCGCAGCCCACCGATACCGAGATCGACTTCCTCCTCGACACCATCAACACCGCCCTACGAGAGCCGTTGACCCGCGCCGACATCCGTGGCACTTATGCCGGACTGCGCCCGCTACTGAAAACCGCGGACAACAGCACCGCCGATATCTCCCGTCAGCACGCGGTCCTGCACTCCCCCACCGGCGTCATCACCATCGTCGGCGGCAAACTCACCACCTATCGCCAAATGGCCGAGGACGCCGTCGATGCCGCCGTCGCCCATGGCGGCCTCGCCGCAGGCCCCTGCCGCACCAAGCGACTCCCGCTGGTGGGAGCGGTATCCGGCGCCGCACGCGACCATATCGCCGCCCCGCCGGTGCTGGTCGAGCGCTACGGCAGCGAAGCAATTACCGTTCTCGCCGCAGCACAAGGCAATTCGGCCCTGCTGGACCAGGTAGCCCCTGGAATCGATGTCACAGCCGCAGAATTCGCTTTCGGCATCACGCACGAGGGTGCTCTGGATACCGACGACCTCCTGGACCGACGCACCCGCATCGGCCTCGTCGCCACCGACCGCGCCGCTGCCCTTCCCGCGGCGGAAGCCGCTTTCTCCCAGGCGCGGAGCTAGTCCAGCGACCAGTGCGCCAACTCGGCGCGCATGCAGGCACGGGGCCACTGATCCAGGCCGTTGGCTGCCTCGGCGGCGCGGATCTCACGTAGTCCGGGCGTCTCTTCCGCGGCAGTCAGGTAGCGAAAGCCGAGGCGCTCGTAGTACGGACCGTTCCAGGCGACGTCGGTGAAGGTGGTCAGGGTGATCGCAGGCAGCCCTTGCGCTTTCGCCCACCGCACCGCGTGGTCGATGAGCCGCTTGCCGATCCGGTTGCCCGCGTGGTCGGGATCCACCGACACCTGGTCGACGTGTGCTTCACCATCGACGATGCCGAGGATCAGGTAACCGATCGGGCGGTCCGCGTCGTCGGCGTACACCCATGCGCGGCCCGCCTGCTGGAACTCGCGCAGAGTTTCCAAGGGCGGCGGATCGTCGTCGGCGACCGCGGTCATGCCGATGTCCGCGAACGGCTTTCCCGCCGCGCGCTCGATGTCCTGCAAGACCGGCAGGTCGTTCTCGGTCGCCGGTCGAATTGCTCGCATTGCCGCTCCTCGCGCGGGACTCACTCGGCCGGGGTGGCCAAGATGCCGTTGATCAGCACCCGCAGCGCCCATACTTCACGCTCGTCGCCCTTGCCGCTCATCATTTCTTCGCGCATGCCGACAAGCATCGGATACCGGTCGGCGGGTAGTTCGGCGAAATGCCGCTGGACCTCGGCGACGTAATCTTCTTCCGCGCGCCCCCCGGTGTTGTACGCGCTCTGCTCGGCGGCCTGCGCCGTGATGTGCAGGTAGAGCAGGTCGACGGCCCAGGAATTCGTTCGCTTGTCCAGCCCGCCCTCGTCGAGCAGCGTCAGCAACCGCTCGATGAGCAGCAGCGCGTTCGGGCTGGTGGGAATCGAACCGAGCGCCACGAGCGCGAGTCCTTCATGCCTGCTCATCGCCGCTACGGTCGATTCGACCATGGCGCTGAGCCGTTCGCGCCAGGTGCCGCCGGTCGGCTCGGGAACTGTGCCGAGCACATGGTCGAGCATCGCGGCCATCAGGTCGTCCCGGTTGGCGACGTAGACATACAGCGACGCCGCACCCGTATCCAGGTCTTGGGCGACGCGGCGCATGGTGAGGGCGGATAGGCCGTCGTTGTCGAGGATGCGCAGACCGGTTTCGACGATGACATCACGGCTGAGTGGGGCCTTTGCGGGACGGGCCCGGCGGCTGACGGGTGCGGCGCTCATGACGCCGAGCATACGCCCAGAACGAACAATGTTTGACACGAACATCGTTCGCCTTCTAGGTTCGAGCTATCGAACAACGTTCGTCACGATCAATGTTCGTTCAACTTCCTGGAACTCACCAGCACCGATCCCCAAGGAGTTCTCATGATCCTCATTACCGGAGGCCGCGGCGCGGTCGCCACCAACCTCCTGTCACTGCTGCGCGCCGACGGCCACATCGTGCGCGTCGGCTCCGGCCGCCCCGACCAGCTCGAACTCCCCGACGGGGTGCCCGCCGTCGCCTGCGACCTGCAAGACCCGGCCACCTTCCCTGCCGCGCTGGCGGGCATCACCTCGGTCTTCCTGTACGCCGAGCCCGCGTACATCACCGAATTCGTCACCGCCGCAGCCGAAGCCGGGGTCGACCACATCGTGCTGCTGTCCTCGTCCTCGGTCCTCGATCCCGACGCCGTCACCAACCCGGTCGCCAAGTCGCACCTCGAGGCCGAACTCGGACTCGCCGACGCACCGATGACCGTCAGCGTGCTGCGCCCCGGCGCGTTCGCGGGCAATGCCCGTGGCTGGTCGTTCTCGATCAAGGCCGACCGCCCGGTCAGCCTGCCCTACCCCGATGCCTACACCGATCCGATCCACGAACTCGACATCGCCGAGGCCGCACACGCCCTGCTCACCACGCCGGATCACCGCGGCGCCGTCCACAATCTCACCGGCCCGCAGACGCTCACCTTCACCGCGCAACTCGACCTGATCGCCGAGCTCATAGGTCGTGCGGTCACCGTCGATCACGTCACCCCGGACGCCTGGCGGCAGGAGATGGCCGAGTACATCCCCGCCCGCTACGCCGACGGACTGCTCGACTACTGGCAGCGCTGCGACGGGGTGCCCACCGTGATCACCGACACTGTCGCCACCCTCACCGGCCACCCGCCGCGCACCTTCGCCGACTGGATCCGCGACAACGCCTCGGTATTCGCCGCCTGAACTATGAACGCACGCAAGACGACCCGATAGCGCCACACCTCGCACCCCCGACAACAGGGCGGGCACGGACAATTCCGTGCCCGCCCTTCGGTTGTTCGGGCGCCCGTTCCGAGTGCCGTGCACGCTCTATGCTGGACGCCGTAGTGCGCCGGGAAGGAGGGCACGGGTGCAGAAGGACCCTGCCACCGTTGGTATCGCGCCGGGCGATGGTTTGATCGCACGCTTCGGTGCGGTCGTCGTGTACCTCGCCGACGAAACGTCTTCTACCGATCGCATACTCGGCGCGATCGAAGCCGTCGCCGATGCCGAGCATCCCGGCGCGGCGATTGTGCAGCGACTGGCCGCGGTGGTGTTCGGCGGCGGGTCGGAGCCGCCACCCTTCGGAGTGGTCGCGCCGACAGCCGATGGCACGGTCATCCTGTTGCGCGGACCGGTGAGCGCCGAGATCCAGGGCGCGGAAGGGACACGGCGGCTGGCCGGGGCGCGGGCGTTCACCTGGGTGGACGAGATCGTGCGCGAGCCGGTGCGGCAGATTTCGATCGGTGCCGATGCCGCGCTGCCGCTGACCACCCACCCACGCAGCAACTTGCGCGACGGCGTCGTTCCCGGTGGCGGGTTCGTGTTTCGTGTCGCGGTCCGGAAAGCCGGAAAATCCGCTGGGTCGGCGCCCGCCGCGCCGCGGGCAGACACCGGGTCCGAACCGCCGCCGACGGCTCCGGCGGGAATGGCTGCGCTGTCCGAAGCAGATACGCAGGCGAGCTCCGGCACACCGGCAGCGGACATCGGCACCCAAGCCAGGCCGCTGGCCTGGTCCCAGACACCCGACGCGACCAGGCCGACGACACCGTCGCGACCACAACCTGTTGCATTGGACAAGATTCCAGCGCGGGAAGGCGCACGGCCGCGACGCGTGCGGCCGACCGGCGGTGCCCCCACGCCGGACACTTCGACGCTCGGCCCCACCACCGGAGCGCTCGTCTTCGAGGACGGCGCCGCCTACCCGCTCGATCGCCCGTACGTCATCGGCCGCAGCCCCATGACCGACGATTCGGTGCGCACCGCCGCCGCCTCACCCATCGCCGTCCCGCGCGATCGGCACGTTTCGCGCGTGCATGCCTATGTCTCGCTCGACCGCGGCAAGGTCTATGTTCGCGACGCGTCCACCCCCGCAGGCACTTTCATCGCGGCGCCCGGCGCCGAGCAATGGACCCGCGTCGGCAGCGCGCCCATCGAACTCCCGCCCGGCTGGAGTGTCCGCATCGGCGAGCGAATCGCTATCCACCGCACCGAAGATCGACGCAAGGACCCCACCGAGATCTCCGGTGAGCGCCGCCGCTCCTGACCGCTCAAGGTATTTCGTAGCCCCCATCGGATGCCAGCGACGACCAGTCCCCCGCGCGTAGGTCGTTCAGTGCGGCGCTGGAGATCTTGACCCGATGACGGACCGCGTGCTGGGCCGCGGCCAGGTCGGCCGGATGATGGCCGAGCACGGTGGCGCCGACGGCGCGGCCCTCGGAGAGCACCAGCCTGCGGTAGGACGACAGCGCGGGGCGATCGACGACAATGACGTGATCGGTACCGTCTGCCGTCACTCGTCCGATGGAAAACAGCTCCAGCCCAACGCCTTTGAGTATGGTCGCCGGTGTCTCGGCGACCACCGTTGTGGCGCCGCCGAGTGCATTGAGTGCCGCGGCCTGCGCTTGTTCGGTGGCGATCGGCCACAGCCCGAACACCTGCCCGCGATGCTCGGCGACGTCGCCTGCCGCGTACACCCCAGGGACGCGGGTCCGCATCCAGTCGTCCACCAGCACCCCGCGGCCGACCGGAATGCCAGCGGCACGTGCCAATTCGACGTTCGGACGGATCCCCGTCGCGGTGAGGAAGAGATCGCAGGACAGCCCACTGCCGTCGGTCAGCGCGACCCCGGATACCGCGGCACCCCCGACAATGCGGGCGGTTTCGGCACGCCGACGCACCTCGATACCCAGCCGGTCGAAATGCTGATGCACCAGTTCGGCACAGCGGGCGTCGATCTGCCTGCTCAGCAACCGATCTCCGCGTTCGAGCACGGTCACCCGCAACCCGAGCTGATGCAGCGCATAGGCGGCCTCCAAGCCCAGCAGCCCACCGCCCGCCACCACCGCATGCCGGCACCGGCGCTCCTGGGCATACGCGCGGATCCGCAGCGCGTCGCTCGCCTCGCGCAGCACGAAACATCCCGGACGATCCAGCCCCTCGATGGAAGGCAACGCGCTACTCGCCCCCATGGCCAGAATGAGCCGGTCATACGGCAGCACTTCGCCGGTGCCGAGGAACACTCGCCGTTCGCGCACATCGACGCGGATGGCCAAGGTGTTCAGCCACGCCGTGACCTCGTGCTCGTCGTACCACTGTTCCGGAAGCAGGAACAGTCCACGCATCGCCGAACGACCGTAGACGAGCCGGGATATCCCCATCCGGTTGTAGAACGCATGCGATTCGCGTCCGACCAGATGGATCTCGCAGTCGGGGTGGCCGCGCCGGATGAAGTCGGCCGCGGTCACCCCGGCGATGCCATTGCCGATCACCACGACGCTCACGATGGAACGGTCGTAGGGCCCACGGGTGCTGCCACCGCTGTCCGCGGGTTCCGGTGTCAGCGAGACGGTGACCGCGCCCGCACTGATCCGCGCGCAGCACGCCATCCTGGTGTTCTTGCCGAGGCCGAGGCGCCGCACGGTGTTCAACTCGTCGCGCTCGGGCCCCGAGAGGCAGGACATACCGTCCAGCACGGCAATGGGATCGGCGCCGCACACCCCCATTCGGCACCCGGCCTCGATCGGTCTGCCGCCGCGCTCGGCGATATCGAGCAGGCTCATCCCGGCGTCGGCGACGACCTGGGCGCCGTCCGGCTCGAACCGCACCTGCGCGGTACCGGTGCCGGGTGGGGCCGAATCCGGCGGTCGGATCCGCGGAAACGGCAACAGCACCGGCTGCGTCCTGGCACCTGTGGTCAGCGCGAATTGCAGTTCGGCGATGCGGGTTCGGGCGATCCACACCAGCGTCAGCACCAGCACGGCCACGCTGATCGGCCAGCGCAGCCACGGCGCCGCCGCTGCGGTGAGCTCCGCGAAAGACTCGGCGAGAACCGGTCCGACGAACCAGTAGAAGGCATTCAGCGCCACCGCGGCGTAGCCGACCGCGAGCGCCCCTGGACTCAGTGGGGTGATCGCGTCGAGGGCGAAAAACGATCCGATACCGACGAGCAGGAACAGCGCGAGCAGGCCGAACCGTTGCGGCGCCGAGGTTTCCGAGTGCTCGGCGAGGGTGAAGAACCCGAGGACGAAACCGGGCAGCGCCCCGGCGAACAGCTTTCGCGGGGCACTCCATCCCGGATCCGCATCGGCCAGATCCGCCTGATAGGCGGCGCGCGGCGTGAAGTCGTAGCAGTTCTTGGCACAGCCGACGCAGGGCGCGCAATGACTGTTGGGCACCGTGACGAACGGTGTCTGCCCATAGGCGCGTTGCAGCGGAAACAGCGGGCAGATGCTGCTGCACCAGCCGCTTTTACCCTTGAATACCACACCACCGGCAAAGGCGGCGATGGCGGCGGCGCCGAGTACCACGCCCGTCCCGGCGCCATTGCGGTCGAGCCCGGCGAGTCTGGATCCCGCGATACCGAAGAAGAGCGCGACGGCAACGAGATACCCACGGCTACGCAACCATTCGGGCGGTTCGAGGGCGCGACTGAAGCCGAGTACGCGCGGGATCTGGTTGGCTGCCGCCAGCGGACAAACGTTGCGCCACCACCCCGGTGCCACCAGGAACACCAGTGGCAACAGCGGCACGATCACCCCGAATAGCACGAACAGTCCACCCGCGGGCCGCAGGAAGAGCGCAACGACCAGTGCGGCGAAGCAGGCGAGACTGCCGATCCTGGTGGCCTGCCACACCGGCCGGGTGATCCTGGTCGGCAGCTCGGTGAAGGCGGGGAACAGGTCGCGGGTACCGGTCGAATCGATGCCGAGTAGCCGGTTCGCCAGCGCGACAGCTGGTTTCGCGGCAGCCGCCGGGGCCGGTGGCGGCGGCACGACGGGGCCGACCGGGCGCAGTGACAGCCGCGTCGCGTCGTGTTCGATCGCGACCGGCTCGACGGTCGGCGTGTGCAGAACGATGATCTCCGAGCGCCCGAACCGCACCACATCGCCGGGGACCAACGCCGCGCGCCCGGTGAGCGCCACCCCATTGACCGTCGTCCCGTTGCGGCTGCCGAGATCGACCACCGACAACGCCGTCGGGCTCGGCACCAGCCGCAGATGCTGCCGCGATATCCCGTCGTCGGCCAGTACTTCTCCGACACAGTCCCGGCCGAACAGCAGTGGACGGGTCAACATCAACCGCCGCGCGGGCCGTCCCCATTCACGGACCTCGATCAGCGGCGGTTCGATCGTCATCTCGACCTGCTCACCGCACCGCCCGACGGCGGGCGCGCCGAAGATATCGGTACCGCTTACCCATTCGCCGCGCACCGACCGACGTAGCGAGCCCCGCCGCGCCCGCGAGGACCGCACCGACAATAAGGGTGGTGACGGTCGGCGGCCTATCGAGCAGGATCCACACCGCTCCGACGACGGCCACCGCACCGATCGCCGAGCTCACCACCAACCCGGCACTGTTCGCGAATCCCCCACGTCCACGCCGCAATGCCCGCATGTTGGATTCCAGATAGGCACCGGCGAACAAGGCGACCACAACGATTGCCACCGCAAGAGCCGTCATGGCCGCCGGTTGTGTCGTGCGCAATTCCACGCGGTGCGTCGCGATTTCGGTGCCATCGCGCAGCAGTGCGACCTTCCCGTCGAGAGTGCCCGCCAGCATATGCGGATTGACCGGAGCCGACACCGTTGCTGTGCCGCCCTGCTCACCCCGCACCAGCGGCACCGGATCCGCGCCGAGCCGATTGCCGAGCACCTCCACCGTGAGCGCCACCGCATCCGCATCGATCCCATTGACCTGCATCGCAATCGGCGCACCGAGATCTACCTCGATCGAATTCACCACGGCCGGATCAGCCCCCGCCACTGTCACCGCGCCGGGCGGCAGATCGCCGCCGGACTGCGCGCCGAGCCCTACCAGCGCCACCCCACACGCGGCCACGGCCAACACAGCCGCGAACGCGAACGGCACTCGCGGAGACCGGAGAACGACAACCTCCCGAATCGGGACCAACTCTCGCCGGTCGACATCGACAAGTCGAACACCCTTGTCCTGCAACCCATTCACCGGACGCACCCGGGGCATGGGATGCCGAGGCGGCGAGGTGAACGGTGATGGAGCAGCAGACCGCCATACCCGCCCCGGCGGCATCGCCCCGGGCGGTGCCGGATTCGCCTCATCCGGCTCCCATGTCCTCCCACCCGGAGTTACCGGCTCGTCCCACTGCGGACCAGCACCCTCGCCGAACGACTCACCTGTTCCGTGAGGAGCAGGGGGCACTCGACTCGGTGTAGCCCCGGGCGGCGGGATCGGCCCGCCCGGGGCTCCATACGGCCGCGCTGATATTCCGAGCGGATTGAAACCATCCTCAGTCGGAGTTGCATCCGGTCCATTCGGGGATTCCGGGAATCCCGGCGAGGGCGACGGTGGCATTCCGTTGGGCGGCAGGGTTGTTCCCAAGCGTGGTGGCGGCGCTCCTCCCGCAGACGGCGGCGCTCCTCCCGCGGACGGCGGCGCTCCTCCCGCGGACGGCGGCGCTCCTCCCGCGGACGGCGGCGCTCCTCCCGCGGACGGCGGCGCTCCTCCCGCGGACGGCGGCGCTCCTGTCGTGGACGGCACCGTTGCTCCTCCGGGCAACGTTGTCCCCGCAGATGGAGTTGTCCCCGCAGTCGTCGTCGGCCCAGGCGGCAGGGTTGTTCCCGTAGGGGGCAGGGCAGCTCCTGCGGACAGGGGCATTGTCCCTACGGGCGGCAGCGTTGTCCCTGCAGGCGGCAGCGTTGTCCCTGCAGGCGGCAGCGTTGTCCCGGTGGGCGGCGCCACAGGCATCCCCGGACCGGTTCGCGGAGCGGGCGCAAAGGTTGGCGAGTCGACCGCGGCCGTCCTCCAGCGCGATGCCGGATCTGCGCTGCTCGGGGTCATTTCACCGAGGCGGCGCGCGGTGGTTCGGCTGCTGCCTGTCGCCGCGGCGACGATGGTGGCGGCGCCGATTACCGGAATGCCTATCGGGGTCAGCCAGTCGCCGCCCCAGCAGTCGGCGGCGGGTTCGGCGAGGGCGATACCGAAAGACTCGGCGGTGTCGAATCTTTCGGCGGGGTCGGTGGCCAGGCCGCGCATCACCACCTCGGCGATCAGGTCCGGTACCGCGGGGGCGACGTCGGTGAGCGGCACCGGGTCGCCGAAGGCGTGTGCGAACAGTGTCGCCAGGTGGTCCTCGTTCGGCGGGAACGGCAACACTCCGGACAGCAGTTGGTAGAGCATGGTGGCCAGGGCGTAGACGTCGGTGGCCGGGGTAAGTGGCTGTCCGCGAGCCTGTTCCGGCGCGATGTAGGACGGGGTGCCGACGATCTCGCCGGTTCTGGTCACCAGGGTCTCGTCGCCGCCGACAATCTTGGCGATGCCGAAGTCGGTCAGTTTGATCGCGCCACCCGTGCCGAACATCAGGTTCGACGGTTTGACGTCACGATGCAGGATGCGGTGCCGGTGCGCCGCCTCGAGCCCTGCGGCACAGGCCAATCCGACCGCGACCGCCGTCGCCGCATCGAAGCCCTCGGTCGCGAACTTGCTACCGACCGTGCCGCCGGGGAGATACTCCATCACCAGCAGACACAGCTCATCGTCCTCGACATAATCGAAAACCCGCACCACATGGGGATGATCGATCGCGGCAAGCAGCCGCGCCTCGGCGACGAACCGCCTGCGCACGTGTTCGTCGTGCGCGAAGTGCGGCGGGATCTGCTTGATGGCAACCGGCCTGCCCAGCCTGCGGTGGGTCCCTGCCAGCACCACACCGCACCCGCCACGGCCGACCTGAGCGCCGATGTCGTAGCCGGGCAGCGCGATACGCAGCCGGTCGGTGTCGGAGCTCACGATGCCGATCCTTCGGCGGGCAGCCGCTGGGTGTCGGCGGCGGCAAGCCCATCGAGATCGGCGCCGTCGTAGTCGCCGTCGTCGTCGAAGTCGGTGTCCTCATCGGAGCCGACTTCGGGTGTGGGCGAGCAGTATCCGAGCAGGAATCCGACGGCCGCCGCCACCCCGGCCACGGCAAGCCACAGTCCGGTGTCCGGAATCCACCACCGAGCCACCGATGCGGTGAACCCGAAGATCAGTCCGATGCCGATACCGGGCGCGAGCAGGCGCAGCCCGCGCTGCCAGCGGTTCGACGAAAGCCGGTGCCCGGCAATCGCCAACGCGGCGTCGGCGATGGCGAGCGCGGTGAGGACGGCGAGTGCGATGCCGAACAGCCCATACACCGAACGCAGCGACCCGCGGACATCGGTGACAGTCGCCAGGCTCGCGAGTACCGCACCGTCGGTACCGATCACGGCGAGGTCGGCGCCGATCAGCCCGGTCGCTTGGCCCTGGAGTCCTGTCAGATCGAGCTGATATCGCAGTGTCTCGGATTTCCCTGGCGCTACGGTCAATTCGAATGCGGTCGAATAGGCGAAGAAGGTCAGACCGAGTACGTGTCCCGCTAGGTCGACGTGTCGGATATCCAGGGGCGTGCTGGTGTTGTTGGTCAGCGCGATGACGATCCGGATGGTGCTGTGCGGGTCGAGCCGAATCGGTTCTTGGGCCGTGGTTCCCACAACGTCTCTGTCATCGATGGTCGCCGACATGTCGATCCCACTGGGCTTCGCCGCTGCCGACGCCGCGCCGAACAGTCCGGCCAGCAGGCCGATCGAGACCGCGAATACCAAGGGCAGCCGGATGATTCGCATCGCACCACTGAGTTCCAGTACCGGGGAGCGGTCGTTGCCAATTCGCCGAAGCCGCCACCGGTCCGGGTGACCCTCTCGCCGCCCGCGGTTTTGTGGTGGTCGTGCGGCCGCTCGCCGTTCGGCGCTGTGGCGGGCTCCTGTCATGGCTGCCTCCGAGCCGGAATGTGTGAGACAAGACGGTGGCCGTAGAACCACCCGCCGAGCAGCAGAAAGAACAGGATCACCGTCAGCGTCGATGTGGCGGAGCTGACGCGGCTGACGAGCACGACGTCCAATGAGGCCGCCAGCGTGCGCCCGCATTTCGCCGTCACCTCGTAGCGGCCGACGTCCATCGACGCCAGCGCCAGCGGCGCATGGAAAGCACCGTCGGGTCCCGCGACGGTACTGCCAACAGGCTTGTCGCCGATCGACAAGCTGACCGGCGCCTGCGGATCGCACCCGAGGCCCGCGGCCGTCACGTCGCCGCTCGGGCCGATGGCCGACGGTGTGAGTTCGAGCGCTGCCGGTTGCGGCGCGGCCGCGGGCGGCGGGACAGGCAATGGCGGCGGTGCGGGCGGCCGCGAAGTCTCCGTTGGCACCACTACATCCGGCGGCCTTTGCCGCGGCGGCGGGACTACGACAGCCGGCGGCTGGTCCGGGGGCGGCGGCAC
Organism: Nocardia sp. GCM10030253; assembly: GCF_042675075.1. Taxonomy (NCBI): domain Bacteria; kingdom Bacillati; phylum Actinomycetota; class Actinomycetes; order Mycobacteriales; family Nocardiaceae; genus Nocardia; species Nocardia sp. GCM10030253. Next base: position 31,505 of record NZ_JBHTDL010000009.1, read on the forward strand.
AACCGTTGTCGGCGGATCGTCACTGGGTCGTTCTGGCGTCTGCGGCGGCGGAGATGGCGGCTGAGTCGTCGGCAGAGGGGGCGGGGGGAGAAGGGTGATGGTGATCGGCGGCAGCACCACATCCGGCGGCCGCGGCCGCTCGCCACCCGGCCGCGGGCCTGGACACCCCGCTGACGGCTCACCGGCACAGGGATCTGGCGGCGGCCGTCGACCACTCGATGGAGAGCCGTCGTCCGGGGTACCGGAGCTGTCTTGGCCACCGCCATCCGAGGTTCCCGATCCGTCCTGGGTGCCGCCACCATCCGGCGGCTGTTGCACGATGCGCGGCCTGTCTTCCGGCACCGGATGAACCACAGCGGGCGGCGGCGTAGGTTCCGGTTCCTCCGAAACAGGAACACCGGAGGCAGGGAAGGCGGAAAATCCGACCAGCAGCACCGCCGCGCCCAGGATTCCCAACCGGGCAATAGCTCGCGACAGCTGATCCGCACGCCCGAACTTCACCTGCCGACGGTTCCCGCCGGCACGCGAGGCAGTTCGAGCCAGCGTCCCCATCGGCCATGCCTTAGATCAGCGATTTGATCAGTGTCATCGTAATGCGCTGTGCGCCACCGCGGAGCCCTTCTGGCCCAGCGCAGTTGGCCTTCTCGCGTGGCGCAGTTGCCTTTTCGCGTTGCCCAGTCGACCTTCTCCTGTGCCAGTGGCTCTTCTGGCGCGGCGCGGGTCGGCCGGTTCGCGCGGCGCGGGTCGGCCCGTTCACGCGGCGCGGGTCAGCCGCTTCACGCGGCGCGGGTCAGCCGCTTCACGCAACGCGGATCAGCCCGTTCACGCGGCGCGGGTCAGCCGCTTCACGCAACGCGGATCAGCCCGCTCACGCGGCGCGGGTCAGCCCGCTCACGCAACGCGGATCAGCCCGCTCACGCGGCGCGGATCAGCCGCTTCACGCAACGCGGATCAGCCCGCTCACGCGGCGCGGATCAGCCCGCTCACGCGGCGCGGATCAGCCGCTTCACGCAACGCGGATCAGCCCGCTCACGCGGCGCGGATCAGCCCGCTCACGCAACGCGGATCAGCCCGCTCACGCAACGCGGATCAGCCCGCTCACGCAACGCGGATCAGCCCGCTCACGCAACGCGGATCAGCCCGCTCACCGCGCGGATCGTTCTACTCGCCCGGCACGGGGTCAGCCGGTTCGCCGCGCGCGGAGCGTTCTTCTCGCCCCGCGCGGATCGACCCTCTCGCCCGCCGCGGTTGCGGACCGGACCCGCGGCGGGTACGCACGATCGGACAGGCTGATCTGCGGCCCCGCCGAGACAGTCTCCCTGCGGAGAGGACAATGACGACCATGCACCGTAATAGGCCGACGCGCGACATCGACGAGTCCGAGCTGAGTGTGACCGAGCCGAAGGAGCAGGCGGCCGGGGTCACGGCCGTCGCCGTTGCGCTCAAACGCGCGGTCGAGGAGATGGGCGTGGTCCGCACCGCCCGCACGCTGGCCCGAGTCAACCAGGTGCACGGTTTCGACTGCCCCGGCTGTGCCTGGCCCGAGCCGTCGGGCCATCGTCGCCCGGCCGAGTTCTGCGAGAACGGGGCCAAGGCAGTGGCCGAGGAGGCGACGCTGCGCACTGTCACCCCCGAGTTCTTCGCCGCGCACTCCATCGAGGACCTGGCAGACAAGTCGGGCTATTGGCTCGGCCAGCAGGGCAGGCTCACCCATCCGATGGTGCTGCGCCCCGGTGACACCCACTACTCCCCCATCGAGTGGGAGGACGCCTATCGGCTGATCGCGGAGCATTTACGCACCCTGGCAACTCCGAACGAGGCGCTGTTCTACACCTCGGGGCGCACCGCCAACGAAACGGCTTTCCTCTATCAGCTACTGGTCCGCAGCTACGGCACCAACAATCTGCCGGACTGCTCGAACATGTGCCACGAGTCTTCCGGCACTGCGCTGACCAGCTCCATCGGCATCGGCAAGGGCTCGGTGTCGATCGACGACTTCGAGGCCGCCGATCTGATCATCGTCGCGGGCCAGAATCCCGGCACCAACCATCCGCGCATGCTCAGCGCACTTGCGGGCGCGAAGGCAAAGGGCGCCAAGATCATCGCGGTCAATCCGCTGCCGGAGACCGGGCTGCTCGGCTTCCGCGATCCGCAGACCGTCAAGGGTTTCACCAGTGGCGTGTCCATCGCCGACGACTTCCTGCAGATCCGGCTCGGCGGCGACATGGCACTGTTCCAGGGGCTGGGCCGCCTGCTGTTCGAGGCCGAGGATGCCGCGCCGGGAACGGTGGTGGACCGCGAATTCGTCGACGCGCACTGCGCGGGCTTCGCCGAGTACGAAAAGAATGTGCGTGCCGTCGATTTCGGCACCGTCCGCGAAGCGACCGGGCTGACCGACGACGAACTCGGCCGCACCGCACGGCTGTTGGCCGCATCGAAGAACATCATCATCTGCTGGGCCATGGGCCTGACCCAGCAGGCACACGGCGTCGCCACCATCGAGGAGGCGACCAACCTGTTGCTGTTGCGCGGCATGATCGGCAAGCCGGGCGCGGGCGTGTGCCCGGTGCGCGGCCACTCGAACGTGCAGGGCGATCGCACGATGGGCATCTGGGAGAAGATGCCCGACTCCTTCCTCGACGCGCTCGATCGCGAATTCGGCATCACCAGCCCGCGCGAGCACGGATTCGACACCGTCAATGCCATCCGTGCCATGCGCGAGGGCAGGGCGAAGGTGTTCTTCGGGATGGGTGGCAACTTCGTCTCCGCAACGCCCGATACCGAGGTCACCGAGGCGGCGCTGCGCGGCTGCGCGCTCACCGTGCACGTCTCCACCAAACTCAACCGCAGCCACGTCGTGCACGGGCAGACGGCGCTGATCCTGCCGACGCTCGGCCGCACCGACGAAGATCTGCACGGCGGCGTGAAGCAGCAGGTGTCGGTGGAGGATTCGATGTCGATGGTGCATCTGTCCACCGGACGGCTGAAGCCAGTGAGCGATCAGCTGCGCAGCGAGGTCGCCATCGTCTGCGAGCTCGCGCAGACCCTGTTCGGCGCCGATCACCCGGTGCCATGGGCCCAATACCAGCGCAACTACGACAAGATTCGCGACGCGATCGCGCGGGTGGTTCCCGGCTGCGCCGACTACAACACCCGGGTGCGGCAGCGCAATGGCTTCGTCCTGCCCCATCCGCCGCGCGACTCCCGCGAATTCCGCACCACCACCGGCAAAGCCAACTTCGCGGTGAACGAACTCAGCTGGACTCCGGTCCCGGAGGGCAGGCTGATCCTGCAGACGCTGCGCAGCCACGACCAGTACAACACCACCATCTACGGCTTGGACGACCGCTACCGCGGGGTGCACGGCGGCCGCAAGGTAATCCTGATGAACGCCGACGACATCGCCGAATTGGGTTTCACGGACGGTGAATTGGTGGATCTGATCTCCGAATGGACCGACGGCTCCGAACGCAAGGTGACCGGCTTCCGCGTCATCGGCTACCCGACCCCGCGCGGCAACGCCGCCGCTTACTATCCGGAAACCAATCCGCTGGTGCCGCTGGATCATGTTGCGGCGCGGTCGAATACACCCGTATCCAAAGCGGTGACAATACGGCTCGAGCGGCACCTGCACGTCGGACAGCCGTCATGAATGCGCAGACCGTTGCCGCGGATCACCGATCGAGAGCCGTGAGGCGCGGTCGTGAGTAGAGTGACCGCGCGCCGCCGCACGATCCGCATCACCTCGCATGGTGAGATCACCCGGCCGGACACCCTGGCGGTGGAGGAGCCGCTCGAAATCCGTCTCGGCGGAGAGCAACTCACCGTCACCATGCGCACCCCCGGCAGCGATATCGACCTGGTGCACGGATTCCTGTTGGGCGAGGGCATCATCGGCACCACCGACGATGTGGTCAGCGCCCGCTACTGTGCGGGAACCGATGAGAACGGGCACAACACCTACAACGTCCTCGACGTCCAATTGCGCACGCCGGTCCCGGTACGCGGCCGAAATGTCCTCACCACCGGCGCCTGCGGACTCTGTGGCAAGACCGCGCTCGAGGACGTGCACACCCGCACCCGATTCCCGATACCGGCCGACGGTCTGCTCGTAGACATCGAGACCCTCGCCACCCTGCCCGGCGAATTGCGCACCCGCCAAAATGTTTTCGATGCCACCGGCGGCCTGCACGCGGCTGGCCTTTTCACCGCGGACGGCACCGGGCTCGCCGTCCGCGAGGACATCGGCAGACACAATGCCGTCGACAAGGTGCTCGGCTGGGCGCTGCGCGAAAACCGGATCCCGGCACACGATCTGGTGCTGATCGTCAGTGGCCGCGCGTCCTTCGAACTGGTGCAGAAGGCGGTGATGGCGGGCATCCCGATGCTCGGCGCCGTCTCCGCGCCCAGCTCGCTCGCCGTCGACCTGGCCGCCGAATCCGGCCTCACCCTCGTCGGCTTCCTACGCGGCGAAACCATGAACATCTACACCGGCTCGCACCGGCTCGACCGCCCGCCGACCGTCGAATCGCCGAGTGCGCCCGCGAGCGCGAGAACCCACTCCTGACCGTGCGCCTATTGCCCGTTCCAGATGTCCGAATTACGGTTGCCTCACCCGATCCAGTAGTTCGGCTTGAACGGAGCGTCCGATGCGGATCTCGGTGGAAGGCAAGTCCGGCGGCGTCCGCGTGCGCATGCGATTCGAACAGTTCCGTCGTCGGCTGCTGATCGTCCGGATCATGTTGGCGATCCTGGCGGTTCAGGGCGCCATTGTCGGCCTGTGGGCGGTCTTCGCACCGCACTCCTGGTACACCAGCTTCCCGGGTTTCGGGATGCACTGGATCTCGGCGGACGGACCCTACAACCATCACCTCGCGGGTGACGTCGGCGCCTTCTTCCTCGCCTTGACCGCGGTAACCATCGCCGCGCTCGTCATCAACGGAACCGCCGTCGCCCGCGTGGCGGGACTCGGCTGGCTGACCTTCGCACTACCGCACTTCGTCTATCACGCCTTCCACAAACCGGCCGAGATGGGCGCGGCCAGCTTCACCATCAGCCTGCTCGCCGCGGCCGCACTGATCATCCTCGGCCTCGGCTGCCTGATAGTCCCACCGCGCGGCGACATCCCCATGTCCGACCCGGCACCGATGGACATCCGGTTCCCGCGCCGCCGCCCCCGCTGATCGATCGGGCTGCGGAAGAGTAAGCCGGGTACGGCACACGGGCCGGATCCGTCTACGGCGAACCCCATGCCTCGATCGAGGTCAGATGGTCCAGCGCCTGGCCGACGGCAGGGGCGCACAGGTGGTGATCCGCGGGGCCGAGCCACGCCATTTCCGCGATCTCGGCGGCTGGTGCTGGGTTGCCGTGGCCCGGCGCGGCGAAGCAGTGCATTTCGACGAGAGTGCCGGGACGCCCGTGGGCAGGAGCGGTGATGGTCACCACGGGCGTGATCCGGTGCGCCTCCAACTCGACGCCGACTTCTTCTCGAACTTCACGAACGAGCGCTCCCGCCAGGGTTTCACCCGGCTCGGGCTTGCCGCCCGGCAGGTAGAAGGCGTCGCGTCCCTTGGTGCGGACCGCAAGCAAACGGCCGTTCTCGACGCACAGCCACGCCACCGACGTGAGCGTTCGTTCCTCGATCATGGTTCCTGACGATACGACGCGCTCAGGCGTCCAGTGCCTCGAGCAGTGCGGCACGCTGGCGAGCGCCGAGTCCACCGATGCGGCGGTCCTCGGGAATCTCGGCCTGGTCGAGCAGCTTGGCGGCCTTCACCGGGCCGACTCCGGGCAGGGCCTTGATCACGGCCGCGACCTTGGTCTTCTTGACCAGCTCGTCGCTATCGGCCTTTTTCAGCAGATCGGCAACCGAAACCTTGCCAGCCTTCACTTTGCCGATCAGTTCGGAGCGCGCCTTGCGGACCGCAGCCGCCTTGGCCAGCGCCTCAGTGCGCTGCTCCGCGGTCATGGTAGGCAGTGCCATGTCTCCTCCGCTTTCACTCGTCACTCGAACATCTGGTTGACCGGACCGATTCAACAGCACGCCGCCGACAGCGCAAGTCCGACACACCGGGGCTGGACCGGCGGAAATAGCGATGAGTTTTCTGAGCCGGCGCCGTCCAAACAGGTGAACGGCCCGCGCGCGGCGGGCGACAAGGACGAAAGGAAGCCACGCCATGGAGCTGTCTCTCACCCAGTTCGTCACCCTCGACGGTGTCTATCAGGCGCCCGGCGGACCGCGGGAGGACCCCAGCGGCGGGTTCACCCATGGCGGCTGGTCGGCGCCCTTCGGCGACGATGATTTCGGCGCCTTCATGGTCGAGGTGTTCGAGCAGGTCGACGCCTTCCTGCTCGGTCGGCGCACCTACGAAATCTTCGCGGGCTACTGGCCGAAGATCACCGATCCGACGGATCCCATTGCGACCAAACTGAATTCGCTGCCCAAGTATGTGGTGAGCACCCATCTCGGCAATGCGGCATGGTCCCCGGTCGAAGTGCTGCGCGGCGATCTGGTCGAGGAGGTCACCGCGCTGAAGGAACGCCGAGGCCGCGAACTGCAGGTGCACGGCAGCGGCAATCTCGCGCACAGTCTGCTGGCCGCCGGCCTGATCGACACCATGCACCTGCTCACCTTCCCGGTGCTGCTCGGTACCGGCAAGCGACTGTTCACCGAGGACGTGCAACCGACCGGATTCGACGTCACCGGTTCGCGCACCACCGGCTCGGGCGTCGTCATCACCACATACCGCAATGCGGGCGCTCCGAAGTACGGATCTTACGAATAAGTGACCGACGTAACACCGCAGGCTTCGTGCGCGACAACATCTAGGAAAGCACTCGAATGGGACGAAGGTTCAATGGTGAACCAGGGGGATCAATGGCGATTCCCAACCCCGGGCGCGATCGAGAGGCAGTAGCCGACCGATCGTCACCGCGTCCCTGAAAGCGCCAAACAACTGATTTCCGGGCCATCGGCGCTTATGCGTCCGCTCGACAGCCGGTCCGGGGTGGTAGCGAGAACGCAATCGCCGATCCATGGTCCATAGACACTGCTACGCTCCGAATTAGAACACGTTTCAATTCGGCAGGAGTTTCCATGGCACAGCAGGTCCGCGATGTGGTCGAGCAGTACGTCAAGCTGGTCGGCTCTGGTCCGACCGAGGAGATCGTCAACCTCTACGCCGCCGACGCGACCGTCGAGGATCCCATCGGCACCCCGATCAAACAGGGCCACGATGCCATCCGCGAGTTCTACGACGTCATCGCCAACCTCGATCGGGAAACCGAACTGAAGCCGGAGACCATCCGGATCGCGGGCAATCACGCCGCCTTCATGTTCACCATCGTGACCAAGTTCGGCGACCAGCGCTTCACGCTGACACCCATCGACGTGATGGAGTTCGACGACGACGGCAAGATCATCAGCATGCGCGCGTACTGGAGCCCCGAAGATATGGTCAGCGAAGCGGTGTAGACCCGACGGGCAGCCGGTGCGGTGGATCACACTCGGCTCCCCGTCACATTTCACGATCCCTCCTCGTCCGAGAAGTAGAACAACATCCTCGGATCGAAGGAGAACCGCGATGAGCACGACCCGCATCCCCGCCGTCAACCCCGCGCAGGCTGGGCCGCTGACCAAGCTGCTGTACCGCATCGGCAAGCGGCGCTTCGGCGAGGTGCCCGAGCCGTTCGCGGTGACGGCCAACCACGGAAAACTGCTCGCCGCCAGCGGCATTCACGAGGTGCTTGTGGAGCGGGCGTGCACCCAATTGCCTGCCAATATTCGTGAGATCGCCGTCTACCGCGCCGCCTGGATCGTCGGTTGCTCCTGGTGCGTCGACTTCGGCGCCATGCTCATGCGGCACGGCGACCTCGATATCGACCGCCTCGAGCACATCGCGGAGTACGAGACCTCCCCGCTCTACAGCGCGGACGAACGCGCCGCGATCGCCTACGCCGACGCCATGACCGCGACACCGACCACCGTCACCGACGACCAGGTTGCCGACCTCGAAAAGCGTTTCGGCCGTGCGGGAGTCGTCGAGCTGACCTACCAGATCGGACTGGAGAACTCGCGCTCGCGCTTCTACTCTGCGCTCGGCATAACGGCGCAGGGCTTCAGCACCGACTCCTGCCGCGTTCCGTGGGCACAGGACTGATCGAGCGAAACGACCGTGCCGCCCGTCGAACGATGTCGACGAGCGGCACGGGTTTCAACGGTTACGCGGCGTCGGGAACCACCGCGGCCAGGCTGGTCACCACCCGGAATGCCGCGACATCACCGGCGGCGTCGAGCAGTCGGTCGACACAGCGTTGACCGGTGATCAGCGTGAGCTGGCGTCCGGCGTGTCCGGCCCAGACCTGCGCCTCGATCAACACCCGCAGACCGGCGACGCCGAAAAATGTCACCCTGGACAGATCGACCACCACCACCGGGGCGGCGGCGGCGGTGGTGGTGCGCAGGGATCCGATCAAACGGCTCCGGAAGACATCGGCGCTGTAGTAGTCCACCTCGCCGACGAGGGCGCACAGCGTGACCGATTCCGTGGGTGTCATGAGGGTGACGCGTAGGCGGTCTGCCGGGCCGCGGCCGCGCTGCCACGGTTCGACCCTGTCAGCGGTGGTTTGAATGGGAGTAGCAACAACTGTCGACATAAGGACCTCGGTCCGGTCGCGCGCGGCACACTGAGAACAGTGCCGGCGGAGCTTTTCGCCCCGGACGACTGAACTCCGGGACTGGGCTGGCTGCTCAACCTTGAATAAAGGGTACCCAACAGACAGGTCTGTACACCTCTGATTTCGCCTGTCACAGTGGACGCGCAGCTGCCCGGTCGCTAGACCTCGCGGTGACGCCGCAACATGGCGTAGTAGATGTACGTACCCTGGATTGGGTTGGCGAAGACGCTCACCGCTTCGAACCCGAAGTGTTCGTCCAGCCATTCGACACACGTCGTCAAACTCGCGAGCAGGCCATTTGGGTCTGGACCCGCGTTCCAGCCCAGGCTGACCTCGTTACGAGCGAAGACGACGAGATGCTTGTGCTGATAGGTCCGCATGTCGACAGCACCGTTGAGCACGCCCCGGACATCCAGCAGCTGACCCGGCCCCGCCGGATGCAGCGGTGGCTGCGGTTGCACCCCGAGATCCCTGCCGCCGGTGGGCGGCTACGCCGACTTCTCGCGTCGCTCCGTGCGCTGCGCCTTGCGCGGCACGATGGTGGGCAGCACGTTGTCATTGACCGTATCGGCGTCGACAACCACCTTGGCGACGTCATCGCGGCTCGGGATGTCGTACATCACCGGCAGCAGGACCTCTTCCATGATGGCGCGCAGACCGCGAGCACCGGTGCCACGCAAGATGGCCTGGTCGGCGATCGCCTCCAGCGCGTCCGTAGTGAACTCGAGGTCGACCCCGTCCATCTCGAACAGCCGGACGTACTGCTTGACCAGCGCGTTCTTCGGCTCGGAGAGGATCTTGACCAGGGATTCCTTGTCCAGGTTCGTCACCGAGGCGACGACTGGAAGTCGGCCGATGAACTCGGGGATCAAACCGAACTTGATCAGGTCTTCCGGCATCACCTCGGCGAAGTGATCCGAGGTGTCGACCTCCGCCTTGGAGCGCACCTCGGCGCCGAAACCGATGCCACGGTGGCCGGTGCGGTCGGAGACGATCTTCTCCAGCCCGGCGAACGCGCCTGCCACGATGAACAGCACATTGGTGGTGTCGATCTGGATGAATTCCTGGTGCGGGTGCTTGCGTCCACCCTGCGGCGGCACGCTGGCCTGGGTGCCTTCCAGGATCTTCAGCAGCGCCTGCTGCACACCCTCGCCGGAGACGTCGCGGGTGATCGAAGGGTTCTCGCTCTTGCGAGCGATCTTGTCCACCTCGTCGATGTAGATGATGCCGGTCTCGGCGCGCTTCACGTCGTAGTCGGCGGCCTGGATCAGCTTCAGCAGAATGTTCTCGACGTCCTCGCCGACATACCCGGCTTCGGTCAGCGCGGTGGCGTCGGCGATGGCGAACGGAACATTGAGCATCTTGGCCAGGGTCTGCGCCAGGTAGGTCTTGCCGCAGCCGGTCGGCCCGAGCATCAGGATGTTCGACTTGGCCAGCTCGACCGCCTCGCCGCGGCTGTCGCGGCCTTTGTCGCCCGCCTGGATGCGCTTGTAGTGGTTGTAGACGGCCACGGCAAGCGTGCGCTTGGCGGTATCCTGCCCGATCACGTAGTTCTCCAGGAAGTCCCGGATCTCGGCCGGTTTGGGCAGCTCATCGAGTTTGACCTCGCTGGACTCGGCCAGCTCTTCCTCGATGATCTCGTTGCATAGATCGATGCACTCGTCGCAGATGTACACCCCTGGTCCCGCAATGAGCTTCTTGACCTGCTTCTGGCTCTTTCCGCAGAACGAGCACTTGAGCAGATCGCCGCCGTCTCCGATGCGCGCCATCTCGTGGGTCCCTACTTCCTTGTCCGCGTGCAACCGTCTGTCCAGGTTGCCAGCTATCCGCCACCCTCGGGTGTAATCACGAACACCTCGAGCGTGTCCGGCGGGTCGAGCACTACCGTCAACCGGGAGCAAAGGCCCCTAGGTTGACCGTACCCGGTGTGCGCGACGGAGGTCGACAACTCGAGCATGTTTCTCGCCGGGGTTGTGCGAGTTCTCACGGCAATAGAACACGTTCTCCCCGATCCGCGGCCGAAACCAGGTTCGACCACCCGCCCCGTGGCCTATCCCGCCGGACACCCTTCCGGTCGGTCGGTTCCATCGAAGCAATCCGGCCGGAACGAATGCCGAGTGGCACCCGTCCCGGCCGGATTTTCCTGACTGACAGCAACTTACGAGCGACCGGTGCCATCCATATCCCGGGCTTACCCCGAGATCCCTGCGTGACACCTGATCGCGCGCGAGCTTTACTTCTGTGCGCTGAGCTTGCGGTAGTCGAACACCGTGTCGATGATCCCGTATTCCTTGGCGTCGGCGGCCGTCAGGATCTTGTCGCGATCGGTGTCCTTGCGGATGGTGTCCGCGTCCTTGCCGGTGTGGAACGCCAGCGTGGTCTCCATCAGGCGACGCATGCGCTCGATCTCCGCGGCCTGGATCTCCAGATCCGAGACCTGGCCCTGGATACCACCCTCCAGCGACGGCTGGTGGATCAGCACGCGGGCGTTGGGCAGGCAGGCGCGCTTGCCGGGGGCGCCCGCGGCGAGCAGCACGGCCGCGGCGGAGGCCGCCTGGCCGAGGCAGACCGTCGCGACGTCGGCACGCACGTACTGCATGGTGTCGTAGATGGCCATCAGCGAGGTGAACGAGCCACCGGGCGAGTTGATGTACATGGTGATGTCGCGGTCGGGATCGAGCGATTCCAGCACCAGCAGCTGCGCCATGATGTCGTTGGCCGAGGCGTCGTCCACCTGCACGCCGAGGAAGATGATGCGCTCCTCGAACAGCTTGTTGTACGGGTTGGACTCCTTGACGCCGAAGCTCGAGTGCTCGATGAAGGACGGCAGGATGTAGCGCGCCTGCGGGCTCTGCGGCGCGATGCCGCCGAGGCCGGCGCGTGGGTCGATCAGGTTGGCCATCTTTGTCTCCAAAGTCTGAGTGGGTGAGCGGTTCTCAGCCGGCTTACTTCTTCGAGCCGTTCGCCTGATTCGCGTGGCTGATCACGTGGTCGATGAAGCCGTACTCGAGCGCCTGCGTCGCGGTGAACCACCGGTCGCGGTCGGCGTCGACGGTGACCTGCTCGACCGACTTGCCGGTGTGCTGCGCCTGCAGCTCATTCAGCTCGCGCTTGGTGTGTGCGAACTGCTCGGCCATGATCGCGATGTCGGCCGCGGATCCACCGATACCCGCCGAGGGCTGGTGCATCATGATGCGCGCGTGCGGCAGCGCGTAGCGCTTGCCCTTGGTGCCCGCGGTGAGCAGGAACTGCCCCATCGAGGCCGCCAGACCCATGCCATAGGTGGCGATGTCGCACTCGGCGAACTGCATCGTGTCGTAGATGGCCATACCCGCGGTCACCGAACCGCCGGGTGAGTTGATGTAGAGCGAAATGTCCTTGACCGGATCCTCCGCCGAGAGCAGCAGGATCTGGGCGCACAGCTTGTTCGCGATGTCGTCGTCGACCTGAGTGCCGAGGAAGATGATGCGCTCACGCAGCAGGCGCTCGTACACCGAATCACTGAGGTTGAGACCAGCAGTAGCGGCTGTCATGACCCCTGCCTGGTTGATTGTCACGGATACCTGCCTTCTCTTCTCACCGGCTTGTCACTGAAAACTACACAGCGCTGATTGCTACACAGCCATCACCGTTCGTTGTCACAAACATTAACGAAACAGGGCGGCACCGAACTCCCGGCACCGCCCTTATTCGCTCACAGCGCAACCTCGCTGGCGCTCGGCCGCGCTGCGCGCGAGCGCGCCCTGTGTCCTTGGTTCACTCGCTACGCTCGCTCACAGCACAATCACACAACCACGCGGCCGTCGATCACGCTGGCATTCCATGGAATTATTCGGCGCTCGCGGCGGCGGTTTCTTCGGTCTTGGCCTCGTCCGCGGAATCCTCAGGGGCACCGAACATTTCGGTGGTGTCCACGGAGTTGCCCTCGGAGTCGGTCACCTTCACCTGGCCGACGACACCGGCGAGCGCCTTGCCGCGGCGCACATCGGCGAACACCGCGCCGAGCTGGCCGGCCTGCTGCACCTGCTGGATGAACTGCTCCGGCGACAGGCCGTAGCGCTGCGACTGGAACAGGATCCGCTCGGTGAGCTCCTCCTGGCCGACCTGGGTGTTCTCCGCCTCGGCGATGGCGTCCAGCAGCAGCTGGGTCTTCACCGACTTCTCGGCGGACTCCTTGGTGTCCTTGTCGAACTCCTCGCGGCTGCTGCCCTGTGCCTCGAGCGCGGCGGCGAACGCGTCCTCGTCGTGGTCGAAGCCGTGCACGGCGTCGTGCTGCACGGCGTCGATCTCGGCCTTGACGACGGCATCCGGCAGCGGCACCTCGACCTGCTCCAGCAGCGCCTCGAGCACCTTGTCCCGGATCTCGCCTGCCTGCTCGACCTTCTTGACCCGCTCGACACGGGTGCGCAGGTCGGCCTTCAGCTCCTCGAGGGTGTCGAATTCACTGGCCAGCTGGGCGAAGTCGTCGTCGGCCTCGGGCAGCTCGCGCTCCTTGACCGAACCGACGGTGACGGTGATGACCGCTTCCTTGCCCGCGTGCTCGCCGGCGACCAGTGTGGAGGTGAAGTCGGCCGATTCACCGGCCGACAGGCCGGTGAGTGCCTCGTCGAGGCCCTCGATCAGCTGGCCGGAACCGACCTCGTGGGACAGGCCGGTGGTGGCGGCCTCCGGCACGTCCTCGCCGTCCACGGTGGCCGACAGATCGATGGAGACGAAGTCGCCGTCCTGAACCGGACGCTCGACACCGGTCAGGGTGCCGAAACGCTGGCGCAACGACTGCAGCTGCTCCTCGATGTCCTCGTCACCGATGCTGAACGCGTCGACCGACACCTCGATGCCGTCGTAGGCGGGCAGGGTGATCTCGGGACGAACGTCGACCTCCGCGGTGAACGCAAGCTCCTGGCCGTCCTCGATCTTGGTGATCTCGATCTCGGGCTGGCCGATGACCTTCACCTCGGCGGTGGTGACGGCCTCGCTGTAGCGCGAAGGCAGCACATCGTTGACGACCTGCTCCAGGATCGCGCCACGGCCGACACGAGCCTCGATCAGCTTGGCCGGCGCCTTGCCCGGGCGGAAACCGGGGATACGAACCTGGTTGGCCAGTGCCTTGTACGCCTTGTCGAAGTCGGGCTTCAGTTCCTCGAAGGGCACCTCGACGTTGATCCGGACCCGGGTCGGGCTCAGCTGCTCGACGGTGCTCTTCACGGACATGCTCCTTGTTCGTTGGTGGTTCTGGTCGACTTGCTTCTCATCGACATGGGCGCCTTGCTCTCATGGACATGGACGCAGCGCGCCCACGCGCACGCATCCCGACAAGGTTAGTTGACCGGTCGCGGTGGGCTGCGGGCAGCACCACCCAAGGGGTCAGCTCTTGGGAACGGTGACGGCGTCGGTGACGAAAACCAGGGTCTCGTTCGGCTTGATGCCGTTGCCGCCCGCGCCGTAACCGAGGTCCGGCGGGATGATCAACAGTCGCCGCGCGCCCTGCTGCACACCGACCAAGCCCTGGTCCCAGCCCGGAATGACCTGTCCGGCGCCGAGAGTCAGCTGGAACGGCTTGCCCCGGTCGAAGGAGCTGTCGAGCTTCTTCTTGTCCGACCAGGTGACCAGCGAGTAGTTCATGGTGAGCTGCTGGCCCGCGGCAGCGCCCGGCCCGCTGCCCTCGACCAGGTCCTTGACGATGAGCTGCTTGGGCGGGTCGCAATCGTCCGGAATGGTGATCTTCGGATTGGCTCCGAACCCACCGTCCACCTCGATATCGTCGACGGTGCACTCGCGGCCCTTGCTCTGCGGCGCGGCCGCGGCGGACGACGCGGTCTTCGCCGAGGCGGTGGTCGTCGCGGACGCCGATTTGTTGTCGTCCCCCGACCCACACGCGGTCAGCGCGAACGCGGCCGCGGCGATGGTGCCGAGGCCGATGATCCTGCCGAGTATTTGCATGCGGCGCACCCTAATCCACACGCGGCGACGAGTGTCGTCCCGCCCTGATGTCGCGGCGGTCGGACCGATCGGCGGTAACCGTCGCCCCCGCCTCGGTGAGTCGGTAGCCTGGCGATGAATTCTCCACCCGATGTTGCCGATCAGTTCGGCAACCGTGCAGGACCCGGCGACAGCGGTCCCTCCTCGGTACCGCTCCCGATGCCCGAGCGTGAGGAGAGTCGGCACATGACGCAGATGGCCGGTGTCGGGGGCGATACCTCGGCCGACAATGTCGATAGCAGTGGCGGTGCGACGATCGCGCCGCGGCCGTATCTGCTCGGGGACGAGCCGGGGCCGCTCGAGCGCGACGAACTGGCATCGATCGACGCCTGGTGGCGGGCCGCGAACTACCTCGCGGTCGGACAGATCTATCTGATGGACAATCCGCTGCTGCGGGAACCGCTGCGGGCCGAGCACGTCAAACCGCGGCTACTCGGCCATTTCGGTACCGTGCCCGGCCTGAATCTGGTCTGGGTGCACGCCAACAGGGCCATCCGGCAGCGCGATCTGAACGCGGTGTTCGTCGCGGGGCCAGGGCACGGTGGGCCGGGGCCGAATGCGTGCGCCTGGCTGGAGGGGACGTATTCCGAGCTCTACAGCCATGTTCCGCAAGGCGGCGGCGGGATGGGTGCGCTGTTCGCACAGTTCTCCTTCCCCGGTGGGGTGCCGAGTCACTGCGCGCCCGAAACGCCCGGCTCGTTCCACGAAGGCGGCGAGCTCGGTTACTCACTACTGCACGCGTTCGGAGCGGCGCTCGATAATCCGGATCTCACTGTCTTCTGTGTGGTCGGAGACGGCGAGGCCGAGACCGGTCCGTTGGCCGCCAGCTGGCACGCGAACAAATTCCTCAACCCGGGACGCGACGGCGCGGTACTGCCGATTCTCGCGCTCAACCAGTACAAAATCGCCAATCCGGCCATCCTGGCGCGTATTCCGGAATCCGAGCTGTTGATGCTGCTGCGGGGGTACGGCTACGAGCCGGTCGTCGTCGCGGGCAACGACCCGGCGGCCGTGCACCAGGCGATGGCCACCGCGGTCGACGACTGCCTCGACCGGATCGGGCAGATTCAGCGCGCCGCACGTGCGGGCACCGATTGCGTGCAACCGATCTGGCCGATGATCGTGCTGCGCACCCCGAAGGGCTGGACCTGCCCGCCCGTGGTCGACGGCGATCAGGTCGAGGGCACCTTCCGCGCCCATCAGGTGCCGTTGCCCGCCGCCCGCACCGATGACGGGCACCGCGCCGTACTCGAACAGTGGCTGCGGTCCTATCGCCCGGAGGAATTGTTCGACGAGTCGGGCAGTCCGGTCGCCGGGCTGAGCGAGCTGGTGCCCGTCGGCGATCGGCGGATGAGCGCCAACCCGGTCAGCAACGGCGGCACGCTCGTGCGGGATCTGCGGCTGCCCGACTGGCGTGCCTATGGCGTGCCGGTCGAGGCCCCTGGCGCGACCCAGCACGAGGCGACCAGGGTGCTCGGCGGCTGGCTGCGCGATGTCACCGCGCGCAATGCCGACAATTTCCTCACCTTCGCGCCTGACGAGCTGGCCAGCAATCGGCTGCAGGACATCCTGGAAGTCACCGGCCGCGATTGGCAGGCCGAGATCGGCGAATTCGACGTCGACCTCGACCGGACCGGCCGGGTGATCGAGGTGCTGTCCGAGCACATGTGCCAGGGGCTGCTCGAGGGATATCTGCTGACCGGCAGGCACGGGGTGTTCACCTGTTACGAGGCGTTCATCCACATCGTCGACGCGATGTTCAACCAGCACGCCAAATGGCTCGACGCCAGTGCCGAGGTGCCGTGGCGGCAACCTATCGCCAGCCTCAATTATCTACTGTCATCACATGTTTGGCGTCAGGACCACAACGGGTTCACCCATCAGGACCCCGGCTTCCTCGATGTGGTGCTGAATAAGAAACCCTCGATCGTTCGCGTGTACCTACCGCCGGACGCGAACACCCTGCTGTCCACCTACGACCACTGTCTGCGCTCGCGGCACTACGTGAATGTGGTGGTGGCGGGCAAACAGCCACAGGCGGACTGGCTTTCGGTGCCCGACGCCGCAGTGCACTGTGCCCGCGGCGCGGGTATCTGGGACTGGGCCGGAAACAACGACGATGCGGGCACCACACCCGACGTCGTGCTCGCCTGTGCCGGCGATGTGCCGACACTGGAAACCCTTGCCGCCGC
Source organism: Nocardia sp. GCM10030253 (assembly GCF_042675075.1). Classification (NCBI taxonomy): domain Bacteria; kingdom Bacillati; phylum Actinomycetota; class Actinomycetes; order Mycobacteriales; family Nocardiaceae; genus Nocardia; species Nocardia sp. GCM10030253. Next base: position 48,352 of record NZ_JBHTDL010000009.1, read on the forward strand.
GGCCATCCTGCGCGAACGACTGCCCGAGCTGCGGATCCGGGTGGTGAACGTGGTCGACCTGATGCGGCTGCAACCGCCCGACGAACACCCACACGGCCTGTCCGACAGCGAATTCGACACTCTGTTCACCCGCGACCGTCCGGTGATCTTCGCCTTCCACGGCTATCCGTGGTTGATCCACCGTCTCACCTATAAGCGCGCGAACCATGGCGAAATGCATGTCCGCGGCTACCGGGAAAAGGGCACCACGACAACGCCTTTCGATATGGTGATGCTCAATGACCTCGATCGGTACCACCTGGTGATGGATGTCGTCGATCGGGTGCCTGCGCTGCGGGAAAAGGCGGCGGGCCTGCGGCAGGAGATGGTGGACGCACGCTGGAACGCCCGCGCCTGGACCCGCGAACACGGCGAAGACATCCCTGCCGTCGCCGACTGGACCTGGCCGAACCTCAGTCTCTGACCGGGCCGCGCGTGGCGAAACTTCCTTGCGGCGACTGCCCGGCTGGACGACGATCGCAGGATGCTCTTGACGATCACCTGCACCCCACCGGAGAGCGCCGCATGGCCGGCGACGGACCTTGGCTTCTTATTGCACAAGAACCCAGACCGGGTGCAGGCGTTCGAGCAGTCCTACGGCATCGCGCACGTGCTGTACCCGGAGGCCGACGCGGCCCGGTGCACGGCGGCGCTGGTACTGGAGGTCGACCCGATCCGATTGGTGCGCGGACGTTCCCGCAGCACCCCGGATTTCAGCCTCGGGCAGTACGTCAACGATCGCCCGTACGCGGCATCGTCGCTGCTGTCGGTCGCGCTCGGTGCGGTGTTTCGCACCGCATTGCACGGCCGCTGCGATCAGCGTCCCGAACTGGTGCGCACCGCTCTGCCGCTGCGCATCGAATTGCCCGCTGTGCCGTGCAAGGGCGGGCCCGAGGCGGCCGAGCGCGTCTTCGCGCCGCTCGGTTGGACGGTGGCGACCACTCCCCTACCGCTGGACCCGGCGTTCCCGGAATGGGGCGATTCCCATTACGTGCGAATCGAACTCATCGGCACCGTCCGACTGGCCGACGCACTCTCCCATCTGTACGTCCTGCTGCCGGTCCTCGATGGCGCCAAGCACTATTGGGTGGCCGCGGACGAAGTCGACAAGCTGATCCGCGCGGGTTCGGGCTGGCTCGCCGAGCACCCGGAGCGCGCCTGGATCACCCGGCGCTACCTGGCCCGGCGGCATTCCCTGGTCCGCAGCGCACTGGCGCGCCTCGCCGAGATCGACGACACCGAACCGGAACAGCTGGACGCCATCGAAGACACCCGCGACGAATTCGACACCGAACGGGCAGGCCGGGACAACCTCACCGCCGAACATGCCGCCACCGACGACTTCGCTGTCGTGGCGACGACCGACACCGACACGAAAATCACAGTCGCCGAGGCGATCTCCGTCGGCAGCAGCGCGGAAGCCGCGGTAGCCGAACAGGGCACCGTCGACGCGGGCGCACGCATACCGTCGCTGGCAGTGCAGCGGCGCGCGGCAGTTCTCGCCACATTGCGCGAGGTCGGGGCGCGGCGGGTACTCGACCTCGGTTGCGGTGAAGGCGCACTGCTGCGGGAGCTTTTGGCGGACAAGACATTCAGCGAAATCGTCGGAATCGATGTTTCGATGCGGTCGCTGAATATCGCGAAGCGGCGACTGCGGCTGGATCGGCTGCCGGAGCGAGTGTCTCAACGACTGACACTGCGGCAGGGTGCGCTGACCTACACCGACGCACGGCTGCGCGGCTACGACGCCGCGGTGCTGATGGAGGTCATCGAGCACGTGGACGCGCCTCGACTCGGCGCACTCGAGCACGCCGTATTCGGTTCCGCAGCACCGGGTTCGGTGGTGGTGACGACACCCAACGCCGAATACAACGCACTGTACGAGGGACTGGCGGCAGGCAAGTTCCGGCACTCCGATCACCGCTTCGAATGGACCCGAGCCGAATTCGCGGCATGGGCGCGCGGCGTCGCGGATCGGTACGGATACCGCACCCGATTCGTCCCTATCGGGCCCGAACATCCCGACGCCGGTTCGTCCTCCCAGCTGGCGGTGTTCACCAAAGCAACCGCCGAAATCACCAACGGCGCAACGAAAGGAGCCGCGTGATGACCGAGCTGGCCATCCCTGACCTCTCGCTCGTCGTGCTGATCGGCAGCACCGGTTCCGGGAAATCGACTTTCGCGCACAAGCACTTCCGTTCCACCGCCATCGTGTCCTCGGATGCCTGCCGCGGGGTCGTCAGCGACGACGAGAACGATCAGTCGGCCACGCCGGACGCCTTCGCGCTGCTGCACCACATCGCAGGTGTCCGGCTGCGGCGTGGACTGCGCACTATCGTCGACGCCACCAACGTGCAGCCGAAGGCGCGCCAGGAGCTGGTCGCGGTGGCCAGGGAGCACGATGTGTTCCCGGTGGCGATCGTGCTCGACGTGCCGGATTCGTTGTGCTTCGAACGCAATACGCTGCGCACCGACCGAGCGCACCTCGGGCGGCACGTCGTCACCCGGCAGCAGCGCGAACTGCGCCGCGGGCTGCGCGGCCTGGAACGCGAGGGCTTCCGCAGGGTGTATGTGCTGCGCGGGGTCGAGGAGATCGAATCAGCGACGATCGTCGACGAGCGGTCGTGGAACGACAAGCGCGACCTCACCGGCCCATTCGACGTGATCGGCGATGTGCACGGCTGCCGAGGCGAACTGGAGACGCTGCTCGGCCGGCTCGGCTACGAGGCGCACCGCGACGCCTCGGGACGTGCCGTCGGCGCGACCCACCCGGACGGGCGCACCGCGGTGTTCGTCGGCGACCTTGTCGACCGCGGCCCGGACACCCCCGGCGTGCTGCGGCTGGTTATGGGCATGGTGGCCGCCGGTACCGCGTTGTGCGTCACAGGCAATCACGAAAACAAGCTGGTGCGCGCACTGGACGGCAGGAATGTGCGCGTCGCACACGGCCTGGCCGAGTCGCTGGCCCAGCTGGAGGCGCAGGACGAGGACTTCCGCAAGGCGGCGCACGACTTCTGCCGCGGCTTGATCAGCCACTATGTGCTCGACGGCGGCAATCTGGTCGTCGCACACGCCGGGCTGAAGGAGGAGTACCACGGCCGCATGTCCGGCCGGGTCCGGTCCTTCGCCATGTACGGCGAATCCACCGGGGAGACCGACGAATACGGCCTGCCGGTGCGCTATCCCTGGGCCGAGGACTATCGCGGTCGCGCCACGGTGCTGTACGGACACACGCCGGTGACCGACCTGCGGTGGGTGAACAACACGCTGTGCCTGGACACCGGCGTGGTGTTCGGCGGCCGGCTCTCTGCACTTCGCTACCCGGAGCGGGAGTCGGTTTCCGTTCCCGCCGAACAGGTTTGGTACGAGCCGGTGCGGCCGATGCAGGCCACCACCATTGCGACAGCCGAGGGTGTGGTGTACCGCGATCCCGGCGTGCTCGACCTCGACGATGTGATCGGCCGCCGCGTTGTCGAAACCCGCCACCATGGCCGCGTCGGCGTGCAGGAGGAAAACGCGAGCGCCGCACTGGAGGTGATGAGCCGCTTCGCGATCGACCCGCGCTGGCTGGTGTATCTGCCGCCGACCATGGCGCCCTGCGCGACCTCGGAGTTGGACGGTCTTCTGGAGCACCCCGCGGAGGCCTTCGCCTACTACCGGTCCGAGGGCGTCGAGCGGGTCGTGTGCGAGGAGAAGCACATGGGTTCGCGCGCCGTTGTCCTGGTGGCGCGCTCGGCATCGGCGGCGCGGGACCGGTTCGGGGTCGAGGACGGTGGCACCGGCGTGATCTACACGCGCACGGGCCGTCCGTTCTTCGACGACGTCGCACAGACCGAGGCATTGCTGGCCCGGGTGCGCGCCGCCGCCGAAACGGCCGGGCTGTTCGAGGAACTGAACAGCGAATGGCTACTGCTGGACACCGAGTTGATGCCGTGGTCGGCGAAAGCCGTCGGGCTGCTGCGCAACCAGTACGCGGCGGTGGGTGCGGCGGCGCGGGCATCGCTCGGCGCCACCACCGAACTGCTGGCCGCGGTGGCAGGGCGAGGTCTGGACGTCGGCGACCTCGCGGACCGCACTGCGGCCCGCAGGACGGACGCGGACGCCTTCGTCACCGCCTACGGCCGGTACTGCTGGCCGGTCGACGGGCTGGCAGGCCTCCGGCTCGCCCCTTTCCAGATCTTGGCCGCCGACGGCGTCAACTACGCCGTGCGCGACCATGATTGGCACCTCGAGCGCATCGACAGACTGGTCGCGGCGGATGCCGATGTGTTCACCGCGACAGCACGGATGATCGTCGACCTGACGGAGCCCGGCAGCGAAGCGACCGCGACCGCGTGGTGGTCCGAGCTGACCGCCGCGGGTGGCGAGGGCATGGTCGTCAAGCCGCTCGGCGCGCTGGCGCGCAATGCGTCGGATCGCCTGGTCCAGCCGGGCGTGAAATGCCGTGGACCCGAGTACCTTCGGATCATCTACGGCCCTGAGTACTCGCGCGAGGACAACCTTCGGCGCCTGCGCGCCCGCGGACTCGGCCGCAAGCGCTCGATGGCGCTGCGCGAATACGCCCTCGGCCTGGAGGCGCTGGATCGTTTGGTCGCGGCCGAACCCCTCTGGCGCGTCCACGAAGCCGTCTTCGCGGTCCTTGCCCTCGAATCCGAGCCCGTCGACCCCCGGCTCTGACCGCCGAAAGACGACCGGTCGCTACCCGGTGTAAACCGGGTAGCGACCGCATCTGCTCAGTCGGTGGTTACCTCCGCGAGGCGCCTGTTCACTTCTGCTTGCGGAACGCGCCCTTGATGCCATCGACAATGCGCAGCAGGCCGCGCATGGCCATCGGGAAGAAGGCCGCCCTCATGAATTCGAAGTAGTTCGGGTTGTAGCGGGCGACGTACGAGATCGCCGGGTCGACCGATTCGACCTGGTGCCACCAGAACATCGGAATGTAGAGAATGTCACCGGTCTCGAGGACCACGTCGTAGTACGACGCGTTCCGCAGCTTCTCGAAGCTGTTCACATCGGGGTCGAACTCGTCGGGGAGTGCTGTGTAGGGGGCCGAAGCCTTCATCGGCACCTTGCCGTACACATTGTGGTACTCGTCCGGCGGGAACAGCCGGACCCGCTTGCGGCCGTGCAGCTGAATCAGCAGGCCGTGCCATGGGTCGTTGTGCAGTGGCGTCAGATTGCCCTGCTGCCCGATCCACACACTGCTGGCCGCCGAGCTCTGCGGCCGGGTGCCGACTCGCGAGGGCAGCTGATCGGCCAGGGGGCCCGGGTCCGCGGCAGAACGCGAGTAGTAGTTCTTGCCCGGCTTCGGCTGATCGAAAACGGCGTCCATGACGTCGCGGTACTCGAGCACCTCTACCGGCGAGGTTTCCTGGGTGAACACGTTGGTCGTGCTGGTCAGCGCGGCCACTTTCTCGCTGCCGTATTTGCTGCGCAGCTCTTGCGGCTGGTAGTCCTCGAACACCGGCCACGTCGAGGCGACACCACGGAAGACGACCGGGGTCTGCTTGTCGAAGACGGCCTCAAGCTGGAAGTCCTGAGCAGGCACGGCCAGCCCTTGTTGCCCGCCCGTCGACGGCTTCACAGCATCTCGAACGCTCCGACCGAGCCACAGCGCGAAACTGGCGAAAAAAATCGGAGCCAGCGTCGCCGGCCTCTCGTCGTAACCCTTGGTCATGTCCCAATCTTCCAACGGAATGAGGTGCACACCGCCTGTCGGCCGGCTGCTCGACGAGACTATCGGCGCGCCCCCGGCCGATGCTACATCCGCCGAAGAAGGCGGGAGCGGCGCATTCGTCAGGACAGCGCGCAGCCGCAGGTCGTCGATGGTGGAGCGGCACAGTCGGCGAATCCTGCTGACTCGCAGGGCTGGGCGACCATTGCCGCCCACAAGTGACTCCCGTTACAGTCGGTGTTAGCACGCTGCTTGCAACTGTTACGTGCCAGCTTGCAGGCGTTCTAGACAGACAAAGGAGTCTGACCATGCCCGCTGCGAGCATCGACGGCATTTCCGCGCCCGGCCACATGCTGATCGACGACCGATTCACCGCGGTCGCCGCCAAGTTCTTCTCGATGTTTCACCGCAAGAGCCAGGGCGGCGGCGGGCTGGCGGTGTATCTGCACGGCGAGCCTGTCCTCGACATCTGGGCGGGTTGGGCCGATTCCGACCGGCGCTGGCGTGCGGATTCCATGGCGCTGTCGTACTCGACCGGCAAGGGCGTCGCCGCGACCATCGCGCACCGCCTCGTCGAGCGCGGCGCTATCGACCTGAACGAGCCGGTAGCGAACTACTGGCCGGAGTTCGCGGCGAACGGCAAGGCGGACATCACGATTCGCGACGTACTCAACCATCGTGCCGGGTTGCAGCGCACCCGCGACCTGGTCGAGAACCCGGACGACCTGCTCGACCACGACGCCGTCGCGACCGCCATGGCCGCCTCCGCGCCCGACCCGATGCGACTACGCGCGTCGGGCTATCACGGCCTGACCTTCGGCACACTCATCGCGGAGATCGCCCAACGGGCCACCGGCCGAAGCTTCCTCGAGGTGGTGCGCAGCGAACTCGCGGAACCGCTCGGGGACAACGACTTCTGGTTCGGCGTGCCCGAACACCAGCGCCACCGCCTTGCCCAGCTCTCGCCACGCCTCGGCGTCGCCGGAGTGCCGTTCGACACGCTGATCGCCCCGTTCGCGGCGTTTCGGATCGTCCGCTCCGCGCGCAGCGCCGTCTATGACGGCTGGGCCGACATGACACTGGGCAGGCGCCCCTACGACGCCATGATGCCCGGCTGGAACGGCGTTTTCACCGCCCGCTCGCTGGCCAAGATGTACGGCGCGATCGCCAACGACGGCATGGTGGGCCACCGCCGCCTGCTGCGCTCCGAAACCACCCGTCTCATCGCCCAAATGCCATCGAACGGCCGCTACGACTACGTGCTCGGCGCTGCACCCCACTTCGCCCTCGGCTACCACCGCGCCGTCGTCGGCACCAAACTCACCCGGCATGCGTTGGGCCACTTCGGCATCGGCGGCTCGGGCGGCATCGCCGTACCGCGCCTCGGCCTGTCCATCGGTTTCGTCACCAACCACCTCGGCAATCACGCCATGTCCCTCGGCGACGCCCGCCTGCCCCTCCTCGCCGCCATGGCCGAGCGGGCCGCCCGCTCGGCCGTCGCCGAGGGCGCCTCCGACATCCTCGACACCACAGCGGCAGCGAGCTGACCGGTCGCAGCCCTCGACTTCCGGCGGCCGCAGGACTCACTCCATGCTCTGTGGACGTCGTGTCGGCGGCCGGTCAGACCGGCTGCTTCGGCGGTGTCAGACCGAGCGAGCGTACGAGATGTCCGATCTCGTTGCGGTACAGCTTGCCCGGCGCGGTGGTCTGCGCACGTAGGTGACCGAGGATCTCCAACGAGACCAGACCGTGCAGATGTCCCCAGATTCGCAGGGCGATCGCGATGGCCGCCGGCGGTAGCCCGGGGAACTCTTGCTCGACCTCACCGACCAGCTTCGGGTCGAAGTCCGACCATTCGAAACCGTTGTCCGCATAGTGCTTCTCGGCCTCCGGCCAGGCACCGGCCGCCAGCCCCGTCAGTCCCGCACAGACACGATGCTCGGCCTCGGGTGCCGCGCCACCGGCAGGTGCTCGGTAGCCGGGCACCGGGTCGCCGTAGATGAGCCGGAAGCCTTCGGGATTGGCCAAGGCCCAATCGCGGAAGGCACAGGCCCAGGCCAGGATTCGGCCCGCTGGGTCGGTCGGGGGGCAGGCGTCGCGTGCGGCTTCGACAGTGTCGGCGAGTTCGCCGTACACGTCGTTGATGAGTGCGGTGACCAGGTCGTCGCGGGTGGCGAAGTAGCTGTAGACCGCGTTGGCGGTCATCCCCATCTCACGGGCGATGGCACGCAGCGTGATCGCACCCGGACCACCGTCGGCCATCAGGCGCAGCGCAACCTGCTTGATCTCGGTCGTCGTCTCGGAACGTCGTCGTTCCCGCCTGCTCGGCGCCGCTGTGGCCACGAAGCCACTGTACAGCGGCGTGCAGAAACTAGACGTTGCGCGAACACTTCACGGCGTATAATTTTCACACGCCGTACCAAATAGCTCTAGGAGAACCATGTTCATCGGAATCGTCGGCGCGACCGGCAATATCGGTCAGCGAGTGCGCGCCGAAGCCGTGGCTCGCGGTCATCACGTGACCGCGTTCAGCAGGGATGCCACTCGAGTGGCAACGGATCAGCCGAACGTCACCTGGCGCAGCCTCGACGTCTTCGACAGCGATGCCGTCGCGGCCGCCCTGCCCGGGATGGATGTCCTGATCAGCTGCTATCAGCCCGGGAATGCCGCAACGGATTTCACGAGCACGGTCGCGACGTCGATCGCCGACCCGACGGTCTACGCGACCGCGGCGCGGTCACTGGTGCGGGCGCTCGGCAGCCACCCGCGCACCCGCCTGATCGTCGTCGGCGGCGCGGGCAGCCTGGAATTCGCACCGGGCCGGGTTACCGCCGACGACGATCAGCGCCTCACCGACACCCTCGACAGCGTCGGGCTGCCCCGCGAATACGCGGCGGCGGTACGCGGCCACCGCGACGCACTGACCGTGCTGCGCAGCTCGAACCGGCTGTGGACCTACTTCAGCCCCGCCGAACTGATCGCACCGGGCGAACGCACCGGGCGCTACCGAGTCGGCGGCGACCAGCCGGTGCTCGACGCCGATGGCCGCAGCAGCATTTCGATCGAGGACGCCGCCGTCGCGCTGCTCGACGAGGCCGAGCTGCCGCAATTCGTGCAACGGCGCTTCACGATCGGCTACTGACCGGACCGCTGCGCCTTCAGCTTTCGCCAGCCACCGGCCCGGTTGTCGGCGATGATCTGGCGGAACATCGCCAGCAGGGCAGGGGCGTTGAGGGCTTCCCCTTCGCGGATCGCCACCGTCCGGGCGGTCTCGTTGTCATGGCCCGCGGTGATGATGCCTTCGGGGTCCGGCACGATGGCGCCGTCGTAGAGGAACACGTTGACGTGGAGCCTCGCCGCGAGCAGCGCGCAGATATTGCCGTCCAGCACGAAATACGGCTGGACTGTCCGCTTGATGGTCTCGACGACCTCCGGGTCCGCCTCGTGCACCAGCTCACGAACCTGGTGACAGATCAGCTGCTGCCACTCGGGTAGCGCGTCGATATAGGCGTCGACGCGTGGGTCGGCCTTATAGGACATGCCATCGATCCAAACACAGACACCCGCCGTCGCGTGCCGTGTTACGGCAGGCGACGGCGGGTGCTCGCGATCAGTAGTTGTGGCAGGTGTCGGCCACGGTTTGCATCTTGTCGCGCATTTCGGCGAAGCGCGGGTCGTTGCGGCGTTCCTCGTCCTTCCCGCGATGCTCCTCGATCCGCTCCTTGACCTCGGGATCGTCGAGACGCCGCTGGATGGCGGCCTTGCGCTGCTCGGGCGGCAGGTTCAGCAACTGCTCCAGTTTCGCCTTGCGCTCGGGGTTGGCATCGAGGCGGGCGGCGAACTCGGGGGCGGTCGCACGTAGTGCCGCGTCCACCTGAGCGAAGGAGCACGTCGTTTCCGCGAGCAGGTGGCCGGGTCCGCCCGGTGCCGCGGCCGCGATACCGGGAACCAACAGCGCCGCCGACGCGCCTACGGCGAGCACGCCGCCCGCGACGGCGATCCGGATACGACTCGATGTGGACCTCATGTTCGAACCTCTCCCATTGGGTGAATCTGATGTCGATCAACGACACCTGGGATCGAACCCGGGAATTCTAAGACCAGCCTGGGAACCAGCTGCGAACCACATCCGCATCGGATCCGGGGTCTCGAACCGATCGCTGGGGCGGCGCACGCATCGACCGCTATCACACCGCATCGTCCCAGCGCGTCCTGTAGCTACGGCACGGCCGTCGATACTTCCGGACATGATCGCCGGCGTGTTCGGCGAAGTGGGCGGCCGAGCGATCCCCAGGCCGGGTGATCGCCGCCATTCGAACTGCTGTCGGGGTGACAGGATTTGAACCTGCGACCCTCCGCTCCCAAAGCGGATGCGCTACCAAGCTGCGCTACACCCCGTTGCCCTCGCGGCGGTTCGGCCGCCGCAGAGGATGGATAATCCTGTGTGGAGCGGGTGACGGGAATCGAACCCGCACCATCAGCTTGGAAGGCTGAGGTTCTACCATTGAACTACACCCGCAGGCATACGACATCGATGGGATCGCCACGATGCCGTGTGCGTACCGACTGTACCGAACGTCGCTTCGGAAACGCTAATCGCCCCACGCGGACTGGTGGGCCACAATCATTCTCGTCGGTATGTCCCCGGCTTGACCTCGAGTTGTACGCGGCGGCTATCGCCGGAGGCGGGGCGGGGCCCTATCTTGTTCGGCGCCGTTCCGGCGTGCCGTCGGCGTGTCGGTTCGCGACTTCCCAGCGAACGAAATTCATGTGTAACGCCTGGGCCGTGCGAGCGATGAACTACCGATCGCCATTCGCGAGGCTTCGAGAACACGTTGTAAAACAGCGTTTTTCGAAGCCGGGTGGCTTGCTAGGATCCTTTTTGCCGGACGGGGGTATCTGGAAAGGGGGCGGTGAGCGTGCACCAGGCAAGGTGGACACAGCCGCATGGCAGTGGGAACGATCGGGGTGAGGCCGGCGTAGGTGTGCGTACATGGCACCGCGCTACCGACTTGAACTGCGCCGGGTGAGTGCGATGCCGACCGACATCGAGCCCCCGGTAGCCGCCATGGCCCGGGCTTGGGCGCGTGCTGTCTGCGCCGAGCCCGGTTCGCACGCGGCACCCAAACAGCTGGAACCGGTACTGATCGAGATCATCGAACAACTGCTGCAACTGGCCAGGTCCGAGCCGTTCCCCGTGCCCGAGGCGCGCAGGCTCGGCGCCCGACTGGTCGAGGCGCCGTTCGAACGGACCAGGATGCTGGCGCAGGCCACCCGGTGGCTGCTCGGCTTTCCGGCGGGCGCGCCGGGATCGCTGGTCGCGACGCGCTGGCCGTTGGTCGCCAGCCAGGCCATCGACAGCTATGCCCAAGCCCTGCAGGAGCGCGCGCTGGCCCAGCAGGAACAACATATTTCGGCCGCCGTGTCCCTGCGGGTGCAGGAAATCGCGGCATTGCAGCATCGGCTGCGCCACGAAGCGACACACGACGCGCTCACCGATCTGGCCAACCGGACGCTGCTACAGGACCGGGTGCGGCTGATGGCGGCCGACCCCACCCGCGGCGTCGGTCTGCTGCTGATCGACCTGGACCGCTTCAAGCAGATCAACGATGGCTTCGGGCACGCGGTCGGCGACGAGGTGCTCGTCGAGCTCGCCCGCAGGCTGCGTGAGATCTGTCCGCCGGACACGGTGATCTGCCGTTACGGCGGTGACGAATTCGTGCTCGCTGTCAACCCGCATCGCAACACCCTCGGCGATCTCGCGCACCAGATCGTCGGCGCACTGCGCGACCCGGTGTGGTCGACGGCCGGTCCGGTGCCGGTGTCGGCGAGCGTCGGCACCGCCTACTGTGCCCCGGGCAGCCCTTGCGATTTCACCGACCTGCTTCGCAGAGCCGATCGCGCGATGTACTCGGCGAAGACCGCGGGCGGCAAGCGTTTCGCCCTTGCCGAATCCGATGAACCGGAGATCAAGACGGCCGTCGCAGGCTGAGGAGGACAACCCACAGACCGTCTGTCCGTCCGACGGACGCACAGCGGGTCTGTGGGTCAGCCTGCTTGGCAGCTGGGGCACCAGAACAGGTTTCGCGCCTCCAACACCGTGTGCGCGACCGGCGTGCCGCAGACGCGGCATGCGGAGCCGGGACGGCGGTACACGTAAGTGCGCGGCCGGTCGATCGCATAGGACGGTTCACCGTGGTCGTGCTCGGGCCGGACGACGACCATTTTGCCGACCCGCACACCGACTCGCATCAGCGCGACCAGATCGGTCCACATCGCGTCCCACTCGCCCGCGCTCAGCCCGGTTCCCGGTCGCTGTGGCGAAATACCGTGCCGGAACAGCAGTTCCGCGCGGTAGACATTGCCGACACCGGCGAGCACCTGCTGGTCCATCAGCAGCGCGCCGATCGGCCTGCGCGAGCGGCGAATTCGCTGCCAGGCCCGATCCGGGTCGGCGCCGCGGCGCAGCGGATCGGGGCCGAGCCGTTCGGTCAGCGCCGCCACCTCGGCGTCGGTGTACACCTCGCAGGCAGTGGGGCCGCGCAGGTCGGTGCCGAAGCCTGGCTCGTCGCCCGGCCCGCTCCCGAACATCCGCATCCGCACCTGCCCGACCGGCTCCCCCATCGGTACAAGCGCCTCGGTGAACTTCCCGTACAGCCCGAGATGCACGTGCACGACGAGCCCCGACTCGTAGTGGTGCAGGAGGTGTTTCCCCCACGCCTCGGCCCGCACCAGCAGTTGCCCGTCGACCCGCGCCGCACCGGCGGCGAACTTCCCCTGCGGGCTCGACACCCGCACCACACCGCCCGCGAGGCGCCGCTGATGCAGCTTCGCGAGACGGTGCAGCGTATGTCCCTCAGGCACAGCTGATTACGACCGCGCTCGGATCAGGACGCGGGAACGGCCGGTGCGACACCGGTCTTTTCGTACTCGGCGAGGATGTCGATGCGGCGCTGGTGGCGCTCTTCGCCGGACCACTCGGTCGCGAGGAAGGCGTCGACGATGGCGAGGGCTTCCTCGGTGGAATGCATGCGGCCGCCGATGCCGATCAGCTGAGCGTTGTTGTGCTCGCGGGCCAGCTTCGCGGTCTCCACGCTCCAGGCCAGGGCACAGCGGGCGCCGGGCACCTTGTTCGCGGCGATCTGCTCGCCGTTGCCGCTGCCGCCGAAGACGAGCCCGAGGCTGCCAGGGTCGGCGACGGTGCGGCGGGCCGCCTCGATGCAGAACGCGGGGTAGTCGTCGAGGGCGTCGTATTCGAGGGCGCCGCAATCGACGGCCTCGTGGCCCGCCTGCTCCAGATGGGCCTTGACGAGATTCTTCAGTTCGAAACCGGCATGGTCGGCACCCAGGTATACGCGCATGGCAGCGATTGTGTCAGGCCGCTTCGGCGGGTCCGCGAGGGGATCGGGAGACAACACGGCCCGGATTAACATCCGGACGGCCTTCCCACGAAATCAATTGTGCACAAGACGTGCTCGATCCGAACACTGAATAGAGTCCTTCCCATGCAGCCGCACGAACCCCAGCAGGCAGGCCAGCCGGTCGACCCATACGCCCCGCAGGCCGGGTGGGCACAGGCTCAGGACGCGCCCGCAGCACCCTATGGCTCGGCGCAGTATCCGTCGGCACCCAATCCCTATCCCGCCGGGCCGTATCCCACTCCGCAGTACAGCCCCGCGCCATACGGCGCAGCGCCGGTACCGCCCGCGGTGCCGCCACAGCAACAGCCGCGTGGGCTATCCCCCTTCGGGATGCCCGCCCGGCACAGCTGGGAGATTCCGTTGCTGGTCGTCGTCGTGATGCTGACCGTCGTCGGGTTCATGTTCGCGATCCTGTTCGCGGCGCTCGGCACCATCAACCAGTACATCCTGTTGGTCCTCGCTGCACCGTTGATCGTGTGGTTGGTTCGCGGTCAGACGTTCGCGAGCCTGCGGGTCAACGGCGTCAAGATGTCGCCGACCCAGTTTCCCGAGGGCTATCAGATGGTGGTCGAGGCGGCCGCCCGATTCGGCATGAAGAAGGTGCCCGACGCCTACGTGCTGCTCGGCAACGGCCAGATCAACGCCTTCGCCTCCGGACATGGATTCCGCCGCTTCGTCGCGGTCTACAGCGACCTCTTCGAAATCGGTGGAGCGGCACGGGAACCCGACGCGCTGGCCTTCATCATCGGCCACGAGGTCGGGCACATCGCCGCGGGGCACGTGTCCTACTGGCGGCAGCTCGGCATGTATCTGGTGCCGTTCCTGCCGATCATCGGCAGCTCGCTGATCCGCTCGCAGGAGTACACCGCCGACAATCACGGCTTCTGCAACAGGCACCTCGGCGCACCGGCGGCCATGGGCACCCTCGCCGCGGGCAAGTACATGAACACCCTGGTCGGCTTCGACGAGATGGCCGATCGGGCGCCGGTGGAGAAGGGCTTCTTCGTCTGGATGGTCAACGCCATGTCGTCGCACCCCGTGCTGACCTGGCGAATGTGGGCGCTACGGGATCGCAGCAGGCACGGCAATATGTTCCTGCGTCCGAGCCGGCCGGCAGGCGCTCCACCCGTGGGCGGCTACCCGAGCAGCTACGGCCAAGCCCCCGCGCTACCGCCGAAACCGGTGCCGTAACCCCGGTGGTCCGCGATCCGTGGCACCGCACTCGGTGCCACGGATCGCGGGCAAACGACTCGCCTAGTCGAACGCCGGATCTTCGGTACGGGTGCGCTTGAGCTCGAAGAAGTGCGGGTAGGACGCGAGCGCGACCGCGCCGTCCCAGAGCTTGCCCGCTTCCTCGCCGCGCGGGATCCGGGAAAGCACCGGGCCGAAGAAGGCGACGCCGTTGATGTGAATCGTCGGGGTGCCGACGTCGGGGCCGACCTTGTCCATGCCCTCGTGGTGGCTCGTGCGCAGCGCCTCGTCATAGTCGGTGCTCTCGGCGGCCTCGGCGAGATCAGCGGACAGGCCGACCTCGGCGAGCGAATCGGCGATCACCGCTGCGAGGGACTCCGCCCGCGACTCCCGTTCGTATTCCGCCTTCCGGTTATGGATGCGCGAACCCATGGCGGCATAGAGCGGGGCGAGCACCTTGTCGCCGTGCTCCTTCGCCGCGGCGATCGCAACCCGGACCGGGCCCCAGCCGGTGGCCAGCAGTTCCTTGTACTGCTCCGGCACGCCGTCACGGCCCTCGTTCAGCACGGACAGGCTCATGACGTGGAATCGAACCTCGATGTCGCGCACCTGCTCGACCTCGAGAATCCAGCGCGAGGTGATCCAGCACCACGGGCACAGCGGGTCGAACCAGAAATCGGCAACATCCTTCTCGGAGCTCACAGGTGGCTTCCTCTCGATCACATGCTCGAACAGCGGCGATTCGGCTGGCCGCTATTCGAGCCAACCACGCGATCGCGCGATTCGTTCCCGTCCTCGGATCCGATTTTCGGTAGGTCGTTTTCGAGAACGGCGACGTCGGTGTCCCAGTAGGGTTGGAGCGCAGGAGTCCGGTTCCCTCTCGACAAGGAGTCCGCAATGACCTCTGATCGGCGTTTCGTCATCGTCGGCGGCGGGCTGGCCGCGGCCAAGCTCGCGGAAGCGCTGCGAGACAACGATTTCGACGGGGCCGTCACAGTGATCGGCGCCGAGGAACATCTGCCCTACGAACGGCCACCGCTGTCCAAGGAACATCTGGCGGGCAAGAAGTCGCTCGCCGATTTCACGACGGATCCGGCCCCGTGGTACCGCGACCACCATATCGATCTGCGGCTCGGCACCACCGTCACCGCGATCGATCCGGTCGCGAAGACTGTCACACTGCCCGACGATTCGACACTGTCCTATACCAAGCTGGCCTTGGCGACCGGCTCGACGCCACGTCGCGTGCCGATTCCGGGGGCCGATGCCCCCAACGTCTACACGCTGCGCACCATCGAGGACTCCGACACCCTCATCGGCCTGTTCGGCACGGCCAGGCGGCTCGTGATCATCGGGGCGGGCTGGATCGGCATGGAGGTCGCCGCGGCGGCCCGCGCTCACCAGGTCGAGGTGAGCATTGTCGAGACGGCCGAGCTGCCGTTGCTCGCGGCGCTCGGCCCGGAAATGGGGACGGTCTTCGCAGACCTGCACCGCGCGCACGGCGTCGAGTTCCACTTCGGCGCTCAGGTCACCGAGATCCTCACCCACGACGAGGTGGCGACCGGGGTCCGGCTCGGCGACGGCACCGTCATCGATGCCGACGCGGTGCTGGTCGCAATCGGCGCCCGGCCGAACATCGAACTGGCAGCCGATAGCGGGCTCGCCGTCGATGGCGGGGTGCTCGTCGACGCGAGCCTGGGTACGAGCAATCCGGATATCGTCGCCGTCGGCGATATCGCCGAGCAGCTACACCCTGTGCTCGGGCGCCGAATTCGGGTGGAGCACTGGGCGAATGCGCTCAACCAGCCCGCCGTCGCGGCCGCGACCATGCTCGGCAAGTCCGCGTCCTACGACCGGATGCCCTACTTCTTCACCGACCAGTACGACCTGGGCATGGAATACACCGGGTACGCCGCACCGGGCGACTACGCGCAGGTGGTGGTGCGCGGCGATCTGGCGAAGCGCGAGTTCGTCGCGTTCTGGGTCGATGCCGACAACCGGGTGCTAGCCGGGATGAACGTCAATATCTGGGACGTGACCGACCGGATCAAGGAGCTGATCGGCGAACAGGTCGATCCGGTACGTCTCGCCGATACCTCGGCACCCCTCTGATCGACAGTTGTGGTGCGGATCATCGCGCGAGCATCCAGAATGTGTCGAAACGGCGCAGCGGGCTCCGACCTCACCGCGAGAGCGTCACAGCGACGCACCGAACGGCAAGGAGCCGAGCCATGAAATACATGCTGCTGAAGACCTACAACCCCGCCTCCAACTGCGACACCCCGATCACCGAGTGGTCGCCCGAGGAGATCCAGGCCCACATCGACTTCCAGCGGATACTCGGCGAGGAGCTGGCCAAGTCGGGCGAGCTCGTCGACGCGCAGGGCCTGGCCGGACCGGAGCAGGCGCTGCTGGTCAGCTCCGACGGCCGGTCCGCGCCCGTAGTCACCGATGGCCCGTTCCCGGAGACCAAGGAGTTCCTCGCCGGGTATTGGCTCGTCGACGTGGACAGCCCGCAGCGCGCACTGGAGATCGCCGCGAAGGCATCGGAAGGCCCCGGCCCCGGCGGCAAGCCGATCGGCGAGTACATCGAGGTGCGTGCTGTCATGGGCGCTCCAGCCACCGAGTAGCGACCGGATATTGACCGGGACGCTGCCCGTGGGCACCGAGGACCTGTTGCGCGAACTCGCGCCACAGGTCCTCGGCACACTGGTGCGCCGGTTCGGTGACTTCGATACCGCGGAGGACGCACTGCAGGAAGCCATGCTCGCGGCGGCAATCCAATGGCCGAGCGAGGGGCTGCCGGACAATCCGCGCGGCTGGCTGATCCAGGTCGCGCAGCGCCGGATGGCCGATTTGGTGCGCGCCGAGGTGGCCAGGCGGCGCAGGGAAACAACGGTTTACGAGCGGGACGTGCCCGACTCGGAAGCGGTCGACCACGATGACACGCTCGCCATGTTCTTCCTGTGCTGCCATCCGGCGCTCTCCTCGGCGAGTGCGATAGCAGTGACACTGCGGGCCGTCGGCGGCCTCACCACCAGCGAGATCGCGCACGCCTTCCTGTTACCGGAAGCCACCATGGCGCAACGCATCTCGCGCGCCAAGAAACGGTTGTCCACCCTCGACCGCCCCTTCGCGCGACCGGGTGACGCCGAATGGCGCGAGCGGCTCGGCTCGGTACTGCACGTGCTCTATCTGATCTTCAGCGAAGGCCACACCACCACCTCGGGCTCGGTTCTGCACCGCGCCGACCTGTCCACCGAGGCGATCCGGCTGACCAGGTCGATCCACCGGCTGCTACCCGAGGACACCGAGGTCACCGGCCTGCTCGCGCTGATGCTGCTCACCGACGCGCGCCGGGCCGCACGCACCGGCGCGCACGGCGAACTTATCCCCCTCGCCGAACAGAATCGCGCCCTGTGGGACCGCGCGGCGATCACCGAAGGCGTCACGCTGACGACCGGCACCCTCACACACGGATTGACCGGCCCCTATCAATTGCAGGCAGCCATAGCCGTCCTGCACGCCGGGGCATTACGTGCCGAGAACACCGACTGGACCCGAATTCTCGCCCTCTACAACATGTTCGAGCACATGGCGCCCAACCCCATGGTGACCCTCAACCGCGCCGTCGCCACCGCCATGGTGCACGGCCCCGCAGCCGGTCTCGAACTTGCCGACACCCTCGACGACCAGCTCGCGGGCAACCACCGCCTCGATGCGGTGCGTGGCCACCTGCACGAAATGGCGGGCGATATCGACGCCGCCATCGCTTCTTACACCACTGCCGCGCGCAGCACCACCAGCACGCCCGAACGCGACTACCTCACCATCCGCGCCGCCCAACTCCGCCGCTCGGCTCTGCGCCGCTGACGGGCAGCCGCGTTCATCGGCATCGTGAGCGCCCTCGCAGTCCTGTCCTCGGCCGATGGGCAGTACCACGGCGGACCTGTGTCGGGTCGGCAGCTGTCTGGTGGCGCACGGCAGACTGCATGGTGTGGCAGGCAAATACAGCGCGGGAGTTCTCTTGTTCCGCAGGACCTCCGTCGATACCGAGGTGCTGATCGGACATATGGGTGGACCATTCTGGGCACGTAAAGACAACGGCGCCTGGTCGATTCCCAAGGGCGAGTACGACCCGGAGACCGAGGACGTCACGGTTGCCGCGCGCCGCGAGTTCACCGAGGAACTCGGCCTGCCCGTGCCGGAAGGTGAGTGGATACCGCTGGGGGATGTGCGTTACGGCAGCGGCAAGAGCACGAAGAACCTCACCGTCTGGGCGATCGAGGCGGACCTGGATCCCGTGCGGGTCGTGCCGGGAACGTTCGAGATGGAGTGGCCGCCCCATTCCGGCCGGAGCGCGGCGTTCCCGGAAATCGACCGCGCCGCATGGTTCGACCTCGCCACCGCACACGACAAGCTGGGCACCGGCCAGCGACCGTACTTGGATCGCCTGGCCGATCACCTCGGAGTCTGAACCAGCTAGGCGCTCCAGGTCCGCCCGGTGATCAGCTCGTACGCCCGCACATAGCGCTGTCGCGTCGCCTCGACGATGTCGGCGGGAATCTCGGGGCCGGGCGGCTCCTTGTCCCAGCCGGTCGAGGTCGACCAGTCCCGGACGAACTGCTTGTCGAAGGAGCGCTGCGGGCGGCCGGGCTCCCATTCGTCGGCGGGCCAGAAGCGCGACGAGTCCGACGTGAGCACCTCATCGCCGAGAGTCAGCGTTTCACCGTCCCAGCCGAATTCGACCTTGGTGTCGGCGACGATGACGCCGCGCTCGGCCGCGTGCGCGGCGCCGCGCGAGTACAGGTCGAGAGTCAGGTCGCGCAGCCGCTCGGCGACCTCGCGGCCCTCCTGATTCACGACGTCGTCGAAGGTCATGAACTCGTCGTGGCCGGTATCGGAGATCTTGGTGGTCGGGGTGAAGATCGGCTCGGGCAGCTTGTCCCCCTCGCGCAGGCCCGCGGGCAGCCGGACACCGGACACCGCGCCGTCACGCTGGTACTCGCGCAGCCCCATGCCGACCAGGTAGCCGCGCGCGATGCATTCGACCTGCACCATCTTCAGCGGCTTGACCCGGATGGCGCGGCCTGCGAATTCGGCGGGCACATCCGTGGTGGACAGCACATGGTTGGGGATGTCGGCGAAGAACTCGAACCACCAGTTCGACAGCTGGGTCAGCAGCTTGCCCTTGTCCGGGATCGAGGTGGGCAGCGACACGTCGTACACCGACACCCGGTCGGTGGCCACGAGCAGCAGGGTGTCGCCGTCCTCGTAGAGGTCGCGCACCTTTCCCGCGTGGATGTGCTTCACGTCGCAGCTCCGATCCTGGTCGATAGGGTTCAAGCGAAAAGTTCCGCGCGGGCAACCTTACCGAGGTGGCATTGTGGTCAATGTCGTGCCTGCCCGGGCACAGTTCTTCGACCACGAAGGAGACTCATGTCTGCACCCAACCTGACTCGTGACCAGGCGATCGAACGCGCCTCGACAGTGTCGGTCGAGAACTACCGCATCGAACTCGACCTGACCGACGGGGCGGGTAAACCGGGCGAGCAGACGTTCTCCTCCCGCACCACCGTCACCTTCACCGCCACCCCCGGCTCGAGCACGTTCATCGACATCATGGCGCGCGGTGTCCGCTCGGCGGAGCTCAACGGCGCTCCGATCGACGTCGCCGACTACGACGAGTCCACCGGGCTAACGCTGACCGGGCTTGCCGAGCGCAACAAGCTCGTTGTCGAGGCCGACTGTGAGTACTCGAACACCGGCGAGGGTCTGCATCGGTTCGTCGATCCGACCGACGACGCGGTCTACCTGTACTCGCAGTTCGAGACCGCCGACGCCAAGCGCATGTTCGCCTGCTTCGACCAGCCTGATCTCAAGGCCACCTTCGACATCTCGGTCAGCGCGCCCGATGACTGGAAGGTCATTTCCAACAGCGCTGTCGTGCAAACCCTTGCGGCCGACCCTGGTAAGCACATCTTCCGTACCACCCCGAAGATGAGCACCTACCTGGTCGCGCTCATCGCGGGCCCGTACTCCGTGTGGACCGACTCCTACACCGACGACCACGGCACCATCCCGCTCGGCATCTACTGCCGCTCCTCGCTGGCCGAGCACATGGACGCCGACCGGCTCTTCACCGAGACCAAGCAGGGATTCGGCTTCTACCACAAGAACTTCGGCGTGCCTTATGCCTTCGGCAAGTACGACCAGCTGTTCGTGCCCGAGTTCAACGCGGGCGCCATGGAGAACGCGGGCGCGGTGACATTCCTGGAGGACTACGTCTTCCGGTCCAAAGTGACCCGCGCCTCCTACGAGCGGCGCGCGGAGACAGTGCTGCACGAAATGGCGCACATGTGGTTCGGCGACCTGGTCACCATGAAGTGGTGGGACGACCTGTGGCTGAACGAGTCGTTCGCGACCTTCGCCTCGGTACTGTGCCAGTCCGATGCCACCGAATACACCAGTGCCTGGACTACTTTCGCGAATGCGGAGAAGTCCTGGGCCTACCGCCAGGACCAGTTGCCCTCCACCCACCCGATCGCGGCGGACATCCCCGACCTTGCCGCGGTCGAGGTCAACTTCGACGGCATCACCTACGCCAAGGGCGCCAGCGTGCTCAAGCAGCTGGTCGCCTACGTCGGGCTGGAGCCGTTCCTGGCCGGGCTGCGCGCCTACTTCGCCGAACACGCCTACGACAACGCCACTTTCGACGATCTGCTGACGGCGCTGGAGAAGTCCTCCGGCCGCGACCTGTCGACCTGGGGCGCGCAGTGGCTCAAGACCACCGGCCTGAACATCCTGCGCCCGGACTTCGAGGTGGCCGCCGACGGCACGTTCACCTCGTTCGCCGTCGTGCAGGAGGGCGCGGCGCCCGGTGCGGGCGAACGGCGCGTGCACCGGCTCGCCATCGGCGTCTACGACGACCAGGACGGAAAGCTGGTCCGCACCAAGCGGATCGAACTCGATCTGGAGGCGGCCGAACGCACCGAGGTCCCCGAACTCGTCGGAGTTCCGCGCGGCAAGCTGGTGCTTGTCAACGACGACGACCTCACCTACTGCTCGGTGCGTCTCGACCCCGATTCGCTCGACGTCCTGGTGAACCGCATCGGCGACATCGCCGAACCGCTGCCACGCACCCTGGCCTGGTCGGCCGCGTGGGAGATGACCAGGCAGGCCGAAATGCGGGCGCGCGACTTCGTCGCACTCGTCCAGCGCGGCATCGGCGCGGAGACCGAAATCGGTGTGGTGCAACGCCTGCTGATGCAGGCCAACACCGCCATCGGCAGCTACGCCGATCCCGCGTGGGCCGCGACCACCGGCTGGCCCGAGTTCGCCAACCGCCTGCTCGAGCTGGCCCGCGAGGCAGAGCCGGCCTCAGACCACCAGCTCGCCTTCGTCAACGCACTCACCGGCGCCAGGCTGTCCGCCTGGCACACCGAGGTGCTGCGCGAACTGCTGGATGGTGATCCGGCCAAGGTCGGCCTGCCAGGCCTTGCCGTCGATGCCGACCTGCGCTGGCGGATCATCACCGCGCTCGCGGCGGCGGGCGAGATCGATGCCGACGGCACCGACACCCCGGTGATCGACCAGGAACTGGCGGGCGACCCGACCGCGGCAGGCAAGCGGTACGCCGCCGCCGCCGCGACGGCGCGTCCGATCGCCGAGGTGAAGGAGCAGGCCTGGGCGACGGTGATGGGCGACGATTCGGTCCCCAACATCACCGCCCGCTCGATCGTCGGCGGTTTCGCCCCGGCCGGCCAGGATGACCTGCTGTCGCCCTATGTGGACCGGTACTTCGCCGATGTCCCCGGTGTCTGGGAGCGGCGCTCCAGCGAGGTGGCCCAGACCGTGGTGATCGGCCTCTACCCGGCGTGGGCGATCAACGAGGAGGCCGTCGCGACGGCCGATAAGTTCCTCGCGGGCGATCACCCGCCCGCACTGCGCCGCCTGGTCGTCGAGGGCAAGGCAGGCATCGAGCGCTCGCTGCGCGCCCGCGCCTTCGACGCCGAGTCCTAGAGACCGGCGGGCCGGACACCTGATACGAGGCGTGCTCGTCCACCACAACGGTGGGACGAGCACGCCTCAGCGGGAGCAGCGTGGAACTTCGAGATATCGAGATTTTCTTGGTCCTTGCCGATGAACTGCACTTCGGAAGGACAGCGGAGCGGTTGGGTGTGTCCTCGGGACGCATCAGCCAAGTGATCAAACAGCAGGAAAGCCGTATCGGCGCACCGCTGTTCGTGCGCACCAGCCGTCAGGTGACGCTCACCCCCATCGGTAGCCAACTGCGCGACGATCTGGCTCCCGGCTACCAGCAGATCAAGCAGGCGATCGCCAGGGCGACCGCCAACGGGCGCGGCATCACCGGGATACTGCGAGTCGGCTTCTCCGGCGCGTGGTCCGGCAATCTCATCGTCGCGGCGGGCGATCTGTTCCGAACGCGCTACCCCGAATGCGAAATTCAGATCCAAGAGCAGGTGCTCAACAACCGCTTCGGGCCATTGCGCACCCGCGAACTCGACCTTCAGCTCGCCGAATTTCCCGCCGAAGAGCCCGATATCACGACGGGCCCCATCATCTTCTCTCATCCCCGTGCGCTCACCGTTCCCGCGGCCCATCCCCTGGCCGGTCGCGAGTCGGTGTCGCTCGAGGATCTTGCGGACTACCCATTGATCACGATCATCGGGCCACCGCAGTACTTTCTCGACTTCCACCTTCCGCGCCACACGCCGTTGGGCCAACCCATTCCACGGGGCCCGGCGACGACCGCGTGGCAGGAAATACTCTCGCTCGTCAGCGCGGGAAAAGCGGTCTGCCCCACGTCCATTCGCTCGGCCGAGTACTACGCCCGCCCCGATCTCGCCTACGTTCCCTTCCGGGACGCTCCGACCATGGACTTCGGACTCACCTGGCTGACCGCGGCCGAGAGCGTCAAGATCCGAACCTTCGTCCAGACCATCCTGGAGGTCGCCGAGGACTTCCCCGGCACGGTCGCCTCCGACCGGCGCAGCGTCAGCGAAACAGGTCGGCGTGTGCGGCTGCCCACTGTTTGAAGGTCGTGCCGGGAGCGCCGGTGATGTCGGCGACTGTCGTGTTGGCCGGTATGGGGTGGTCGACCATCATCGCGAGGCCGTCTGCGTACCACTCGGCGTACTCCCCCATGGTTGGTGTCAGCAACTGGATCAGTTCGGCGCGTGAGACTTTCACGAACTCGACCGGGCTGCCGATGACTTCGGCGAGCTGCTGGACCCGGGCGGCTCGGGTCAGTGTTTCCGGGCCGGTGAGGTTGTAGGTTCGGCCCTCGTGTCCGTCGGACAGCAGGACGGTCGCGGCGACTCGCGCGATGTCGTCCATCGTGATCGGGGCGTTCGCGGAATCGGGATAGGGTTCGCGGACCTGACCGGTCGAGCGCACTTGATCCGCCCACATCGCGGTGTTCTCGGTGAACTCGCCCGCGTACAGGTGGGTCCAGTCGGCACCCGACTTCTCGACGGCGTGCGCGATCGGCTGCCATTCGGTGTTCGCGTCGCCGGAGAGGTCGACAATCTGCCGGATACCAGCGTCTTTCGCCAATTGAACAACCTCGTCGACGGTTTCCAGTACCGGAGCCAGGTACATCCGGTCCACGCCGTCCAAGGCCGCTGGTAGCGAGGCGACTCGGCGCAGGTAGCCCTCGGCGACCTCGACACCGGCGGGTAGTGCGGCCCGCTCCGGGTTGTTGGTCAGCGCGCGCACATCGTCGGCTCCCGCAGCCAGCAGGTGGTCGACGACCATCCGGCCGATGTTCCCGGTGGCACCAGTGACAAGAATCTTCATCCCACTACTGTTTGCAAGCTTTCGGGGATCGCGCAAGGGGCAATTCTACGAGTGCCCAGTGTGCTTCGCCGACCTCACGTGACAGCTGGTGCCTCGTCGAAACGAAGCGTGCGCATCCATGGTGATGCGCACGCCTTCGTATTTCGGTTGCCTTCAGCCGAGCTTGCGCCCGAGGAAGTCGCGGATCAGCGCGGCGATCTCGGTGCCGTGGGTCTCCAGTGCGAAATGGCCCGCGTCGAGGAGGTGCAGTTCGGCGTCGGGCAGGTCACGCAGGAAGGCGCGGGCACCGTCCGGGCCGAAGATCTCGTCGTGCTCACCCCAGGTGATCAGGACCGGCGGCCGGTGTTCGGCGAAATACTTCTGGAAATCTGGGTAGCCGTCGAGGTTGAGCTTGTAGTCCGCGAACAGCTGGAGCTGAATCTCCTTGTTGCCGGGGCGATCCAGGTAATGCTGATCCAGGGTCCAGGTGTCGGGGCTGACCAGCGCCAGCCGGTCGGCCGGAACGCCATGTGTGTACTGCCACTTCGTCGCGTCGAGGTCGAGCAGCTTGCGCACGGCGGGCTCATGCGCGGCCCGATCGTTGGCGTGTGCGAACAACACCTCCCAGAACGGCGTGAAGCCCTCCAGGTAGGCGTTGCCGCTCTGGGTGATGATCGCGGTGACACGGTCGGGATTTCGCGAGGCGATGCGCAGCCCGATCGGTGCGCCGTAGTCCTGGATGTAGAGGGCGAACTGCTCGACACCCACGGTGTCCAGCAGTTCCAGGGTGATCTCGGTGAGCTTCTCGAAGCTGTAGTCGAATGCGAGCACCGACGGCATCGCCGACTGGCCGAACCCGATGTGGTCGGGCGCGATCAGGTGATAGTCCGCGGCCAGCTCGGGCAGCAGGTTGCGGAACATCGCCGAGCTGGTCGGAAAGCCGTGCAGCAGTACGAGTGTCGGCTTGGATGGGTCGCCCGCCTCGCGGTAGAAGACCGGCAGGCCCTGGATTTCGACGGTGTTGTGGCGTACCTCGGTCATTTCGGTTTTTCTCCTGTTTCCTTGTTGGGTGGGGTTATTCGGGTCGAGCGGCATTCAGGCCGCGCTGGTGGCGAGTTCGGATTCGGGATGCCGAACGGGGGTGAGCAGTAGAGCTGCGGCGATGCTGAAGGCGAGGCCGAGCGCGAAATAGCCTTGGTAACTGTCTGTTCGGGCATGAATCAGGCCTGCGACGGCAAGACCCGCCGCGGCGGCGAGCTGGTGGATCACCCAGGCGGGTGCCAAGGTCCGACCCATCCGGGCGGGGTCGAGACCGCGTGAGACGACCGCCATTGTCAGCGGGACGATCGGGAAGGAAGCCGCTCCGAACAACACCGCAACCGCGATGAGCGCGACGGGACCGGTCGCCGAAACGGCCAGTGCCAGCGCGATGATCCGCGCCAGGTACAGGACGCGAAGCAGGGCCTCTGGTCGATACCGGTGCTGCAACCGAACCAGGGCGGCAGAGGTGAGTCCGGCGGCCAACGCCGCGAGAGCCACCAGGCGCCCCGCCGCGACCACCGACCAGCCCACCTCGACGGCATGCTTGGGCAGCAGCAGGATCACCGCGTACAAGGTCGCCGAGTGCAGGCCGAACGAGATCAGGACCTTGCCCCGCCCCGACAGCGACTCCGCTTGCCCGGCAACGGCATTGGCCACACGGTCAGTAGGCAGGATGGCCCACAGAATGCCGGTGACCGCCAGCCCCACCGCGCCGAGCATGGCGTAGGTGGCTCGGACGCCGACCGGTTCGAACAGCGCGGTCGCCGCCCACGGCCCGATCAGCTGCCCCAGGTTGATGCCGACCGCCGCTCTCGTCAGCGCCGGGCCCACCTGGTTCCCGAGGGATCGCCCGATCAACGTGGTGACCGTCAGCGTGGACGAGGCCGCGAAGCCGAGCCCGCCGAGCAGCATGTAGGCCCCGACGAATTCCCAGGTCTCCCGCGCCACCGCGAGCGCGAGGTAGCTGCCGGAGATGAGCGTCAGCCCGCCGATCAATACCGCCTTGGATCCGATGCTGTCGAGCAGCCTGCCGACGAAGGGCTGGGCGAACCCGGTCACCGTGGTCCCCAATGCCGCCGCGACGGCCAAAGCCGTCGCGCTCACACCGTAGGAGGCGGCGGTCGGCGCGAAGAACACTCCCATCGAGAAGTTCAGGCCGAACGACACGGTCATTGCCGCAAGCCCGGCCCAAGCGACCTGTGCGCGTCGCATACTCACCACCTTCTAACCGTCTAAATCACTTTCAAGGGTTAACTTTGAACCCAAGACGCTAACCTGTCAATGTGACTTAAATGGTTAGAATGCGGGAATAATTCCGGCTGTCGGCGATACCACGTTGGGGCGAAACGCAACCGGCGCGTTCACCCGAGTGGGGTGAACGCGCCGGTGCACGTTGGTGTGCGGCCGCGAATCAGCGGCCGATGGCTGCGGCCATGACGCGGACCGCGGAGACCAGACCGTCGATGAGCTCGCCCTGACGGAAGGAGCTGAGCGCGGCGGTGACGCCGAGCTGGCAGACCCGATCGTTGGCACGGTCGGCGACCTCGCTGCCGGAACGGACCTCGATCGCGCGATCGTTGGGCGACACGGCGATGAGCACCGAGTGCGCCGCCTCGGGGGTCCCGGGGAAGATCGCGTCCGCGCCTGCGGCCGGGTCGCCACCGAGATCGCCGATGTAGATGTTGAAGCGAACCTTGGTCGCCCTGGTCGCCTCGGTGAGCACGTTGTCCATCGCCAGCCGCTCTTCATCACTGAACGGCGCTTCCTTGAACACATCGCCGGCCTCGTGCACGCCGGACACCCGTCCGCTGGTGGTGACGACGTATCCGTGCGGTAGATCGGCCTCGACCACCGCGGGCCAATTAGAACTTGCCACTTGCCCGGCCTCCGATCAGCTCCGCCTCGGCGGATTCGATAGCCGCATGGGTGCCATGCGGGGTCTCAGCGTGGTGACCCTGGATGGTCACCTCGTCGGTAGCACTCCACAGCACCGGCGGCTGTGTCCACTTCTGACCGAGGTCGTAGTGGACCGGCTTCTCACCGGCCAGTGGCTTACCGAGATACGACAATCCGGCGATCGCGCCGTAGATCACCAGCGGGATGCCGACGAAGATCAACACTGTCTCGAGAATGCTCACGGACCAACGGTAGACGATCGCGTGTAGTAGATCGTTTTCTGGTCGAGCCGTCCACCGTTCGTGTCGAGTCAGACCAGCCAGGCCGCGGCGTTCGCGGGCAGCTGTCCGTTCTCCGGTGGCGCGCTCGCCAGCACTACCTCACCCGGCGGCAACGAGATCGGGACGGCCGAGGCGTTCAGCACGCAGACCAGCCCACCCGGTCGCCGGAAGGCGAGGCAACCCGCGGGGCTGCCGTACCACTCGATCCGTGGACCTGAGAATTCCGGTCGTAGGCGGCGCAATTCGATCGCCATCCGGTAGAGCGACAGGGTGGAACCGAGCTCCTCCAGCTGCGCCTCCACCGTCAGCCCCGTCCATTCCGGTGGAACCGGCAGCCAGGATGTCGCGGCGGCGGTGAAACCGAACGGCGGCGCGCTCCCCTCCCATGGCAGCGGCACCCGGCAGCCGTCGCGACCGCGTTCGGTGTGCCCGGAGCGTTCCCAGACCGGGTCCTGCAGCACCTCCTCCGGCAGATCGTCCACGTTGGGCAGGCCGAGCTCGGAGCCGTTGTAGATGAACACCGCGCCTGGCAGGGCCAGTTCGACCATGAACATCGCTCGCGCCCGTGCCACGCCGTCGACACCGCCGCCGTAGCGGGTGACCTCGCGGGCGATGTCGTGATTGGACAGGGTCCAGGTGGGCGATGCGCCGACCGGCGCGACCGCGGCCAGGGAGTTGTCGATCGCCGTACGCACGGCATCGGCCGTGAAGAGGGTCTGAGCCAGCCGGAAATTGAAGGCGAGATGCAGTTCGTCCGCACGCAGGTACTCGCCGAATCGGATGTTGTCGTCCACCCACACCTCGCCGATAGCGACCGCGTCCGGGTACTCGTCGAGCACCTTGCGGATGCGGCGGTGGATTTCGTGCACGGCCGGATTGTTGAATCGGGGGTCACTGTCGTCGTTCACCAGCAGCCTGGTCTGGACGACCTCCATATCGGGCAGTCCGTCCGGCTTCGCCATCCCGTGCGCCACGTCGAGCCGAAACCCGTCGACGCCCCGGTCGAGCCAGAACCGCAGGGTCTCCTCGAAATCGGCGGCCACCTCCGGGTTTTCCCAGTTCAAGTCCGGCTGTTCGGCCGCGAAGATGTGCAGATACCACTCGCCCGGCGTGCCGTCGGCCTCGGTGACGCGAGTCCAGGCAGGTCCGCCGAAGATGCTCGGCCAATTGTTCGGCGGCTGTGCGCCATCGGGACCCCGGCCGGGACGGAAGATGTAGCGGGCGCGTTCTCGGCTGCCCGGTGCCGCGGACAGTGCCGCGGCGAACCAGGGATGCTCACTGCTGGTGTGGTTCGGCACCAGGTCCATCGTGACCTTGATGTGGCGGCCGTGCGCCTCGGCGATCAGTTCGTCCATCGCCGCCACGCCGCCGAACAGCGGGTCGATATCGCGTGGATCGGCCACGTCGTAACCGCCGTCGGCCATCGGCGAGCGCATCACCGGACATATCCATAGTGCGTCGACACCGAGTAGTTCCAGGTAGCCGAGCCGCTCGCGGACACCGCCGAGATCGCCGATGCCATCAGCGTCGGAGTCCGCGAAGGATCTTGGATAAACCTGGTAGAACACGGCCGACCGCCACCATGGTTGCGTGGTGCGATCCACCGACGCCGGAACGGCTGGTGTATCAATCACACCCGTAATAGTGCCAAAACTATGCGGCAAAATCGCTCAGGCTGACCAACGTTCTCAACATCGGGCAAATCATCAGCATTCGATGATGTGTGCCGAAAACCCTGGCGCCATCTCGATACTCGAACGCGACGACCTCAGAAGTTGGCGTTCATCAGCGAATTCGCCGCCATCTCCAGGTAGTCGAGCAGCGCCTTGCGATGCTCGTCGTCGAGCACCGCGGGCTCGATCTCCGCCACGCCGATGCGCATGCAGCGCAGCCACGCGTCCCGCTCCACCGGACCGATGGTGAACGGCATGTGCCGCATCCGAAGCCGTGGGTGCCCGCGCTCCTCGGAGTAGGTACGTGGACCGCCCCAGTACTGCTCGAGAAACATCCGCAGTCGCCGCTCGGCGGGACCGAGGTCCTCCTCCGGGTACAGCGGGCGCAGCACCTCATCGGCCGCCACTTCGCGGTAGAACGAGGCGAGGATCCGCTGGAACGTCGCCGCACCACCGACCGCCTCGTAGAACGACTGCTGCGCCGTTTTCTGACCCACCGCTTGCTCGCCGGAAGTCATCAGGTCCTCTCGATCGGGGCCGAATACTGGTTGTTTCGAGCGACCCGCAAGAGATCGCCAGCGGGTTCTTTGCGAGCGACCCGCAAGCGATCGCCAGTGGCCGCAGTCCATTGTGCCCGTGTCACGAACGCGCGGCCCTTCAACCACAGTTCATCCGACATTGTGCGAAATCACCGTGCAATAGCCGGCGTTCCATGGTCAACTGGGTGGCAGTGTCTGCCGAGATACCACATGATCTTGAAATCGACGAAATCGGGGTCCCCATGAAGCAGCGGCACGGCCGATCACACGAGGCCAGGACGCACCGACAACTCCAGCCCGCCGACGTCCACAATCGTGGGTCGGGGGCTACTCCGCTGCACATCTTGTCCGATCACTATCCGGGTGCACATCGCACCGATGAGATTCCCCATCACGGTGACCCCTCCCGTCACAGTGAACATGGTCACTACCTCGCGTCCGTCCCCAGCGAGGGCACCAACTGGTTGAAGCGCCGGGTGCTGCTTCTGAATGCCACCTACGAGCCGCTCACCGCCCTGTCCGCGCGCCGCGCCGTCGTCCTACTCATCTGCGACAAGGCAGACACCGTCCACCACGATCCAGAGGGTTCGGTGGTCCACTCCGCCGAGGCCGCGGTCAGCATTCCGTCGGTGATCCGGCTGCGCAGCTACGTGCACGTGCCCTACCGAGCCCGCGTCCCGATGACCCGTGCCGCCCTCATGCATCGAGACCGCTATCGCTGCGGTTACTGCGGCGGCAAGGCAGACACCATCGACCACGTCATCCCGCGCAGCCGCGGCGGCGAACACTCGTGGGAGAACTGCGTCGCCAGCTGCGCGCCGTGCAATCACCGCAAGGCCGACAAAATGCTCAGCGAGCTGGGCTGGACACTGCGCTCGCCGTTGGTCTCGCCGAAGGGACCGCACTGGCGACTGTTGTCGACCACCGCCGATCTCGACCCGGTGTGGTTGCCGTATCTCGGTGAGGGCGCCGCCTGAGCAGCTCCTGGTCAGGTGTACTCGATCACCAGAATCGCCCAGGTGCCCGGTTCGAGTGCCTCGAAAACGTGCGGGACATCGCCCGGGTACGAGATGTAGTCGCCGGGATGTAGTTCGACGGGTGCGTCGGTGAGACCGACGAACGCCCGCCCGGTGGCAAGCAACACGTGCTCGACGACACCGGGGATATGCGGGTCCGACCTGCGCGCATGTCCTGGCTCGGCGGTGATCCGGAAGAGATCGCGCCGCGAACTGTTCGGTGCTGCCGCCAGCAAGGTGGCGCGGTAGTCGGATTGTTCGGCGACCACCACCGGCCCCTCCCCCGCACGAATCACCTGCACATTGGGGCGGGGCGGGCCGAGCAGGCGGGAGAAGGGCATATCCAGCGCTACGCACAGCGCCCAGAGCGTCTCGAGGCTCGGATTTCCGGTGCCCGATTCCAGTTGGGACAGAGTGGATTTCGCGATGCCCGCGCGGCTCGCCACCTCGGTGAGCGACAGGCCGGCCCGCGTACGTTCCCGACGCAACGACGCGGCGATCACCGCCTGCGGCGTCGTCACCGTCGATTCTTCCTGCACCATGCCCCGCTCTCGTCGAGTAGAAGACCGCCCAACAGAAAACCATATTGACGAACCGCCCAACCATGTTCAGTATAAGAAACATGCGTTCGATATGGCGAACACTCGATCGGGGCACGCACTCCGGCATCGCGGCGGTATGCTTCGCGGTCGCGCTGATCGGTGTTTCCTACGGCGCCACCGCCGTCACCTCGGGTTTTCCGCTCTGGTTGCCCATTGTCCTCGGCGTGCTGATTCTGGCCGGCGGGTCGGAGTTTCTATTCATCGGCATCATCGCCGCAGGCGGCAGCCCCATCGCGGCGGCACTGGCCGGGCTGCTGGTCAATGCCAGGCATGTGCCGTACGGGCTGTCGATTCCCGATGTGGTCGGCACCGGCTGGCGGCGACCCATCGGCGTGCACGTGATGAACGACGAATCCGTCGCGCTGGCCCTGGCCCAGCCCGATGTCGCGCGCAGACAGGCCGCGTATTGGATCAGCGGCCTCGGCGTGCTGCTCGCGTGGCCGGGTGGCGCGGCGATCGGCGCGCTGATCGGAACCGTGGTGCCCGATACTTCGGTGCTCGGACTCGATGCGGTGTTCCCCGCTGTGCTGTTGGCGTTGGTGGTGCCCGCGCTGCGCGCGCGGGCGACGACGCTGCGCGCGGCCCTGTTCGGTGCTGTGGCGGCCGTGGCGAGTGCGCCGTTTCTGCCTGCTGGGATGCCGGTGCTCGTCGCGCTGACCGGGGTGGTGTTCGCCGCGCGGGAACGGGGTGAGGACGCCGCACCCATGCGCGGGGACGCTGACGCTACACCGAAACGGGGTGGGGACGGTGCGGCGGAACGCTGCGGGGACGCTGCGGCGGAACGGTGCGATGGATGAGCGCACACCTGGCGTTCGGGTCGGAATCGGCTCTGTCCGTTTCGGACGCAATAGCCTGCACCGGGCTGACGCTCGACCGGCCAACACTCGATCTACTCGCTGACGATGGGTTGGTGCGCTGATGGTTTCGCCGTTGTTGATGGCCGCCGCACTCGTACTCGCGGTGGGCACGTATGCCTTCCGGTGGGCCGGGCCCGCACTGCGGACACGGATCCGATTCCCCGCTCGGGCAACACAATTGCTGGACGTGGGCGCGGTGGTGCTGCTGACTGCGCTGGTGGCGGTGACCACCTTCCCCATCGGATCCGGTCATATCGGTTTCGCGCTGCCCGCCGGAGTGATAGTCGGCGGTCTGCTGGCTTGGCGCAACCAACCGCTGCTTGTCGTCATCGTCGCGGCCGCCGCGACCACGGCCGGGCTGCGTCTGCTAGGCGTGTCCTGACGGCAGAAGGGTGCGGGAATTCGGGTGGCGGGTCAGGTGGGGGTCAGCGGGATGGGCCCGGCCATCCGGCGGGCGACGGAGCCGTAGCGGGCGTCGATGCGTAGCCAGGTTTTGGTGGCGCGGACTCGGACTATTTCGGTGGGGAGGATGCGGCGGGAGTCGGCTTTATCGCCGGAATGCGGGATGAAATCCATTGCGGTGAGCGCGAAGACGACTCGCATGGGTACTTCCACCTGTGCGTTCGTGGCAGATACGGTCAACACCGTTTGATCGAGCAGCGAGGCGGGCGGGCCGTGGCTGCTGCCATGCTCCTTGGCCAATTGCGCGCCCTGTTCGGCGAGCTCGACCAGAGTGCGGGCGGGGACGTCGTCGACGTGGATAAAGCCGTCGGTGGGCGGCAGCGCGCCGCGCCAGGCGGAGTCCATCGAGTAACCGAGGTCGATCGGGCTTCCGGTCGCGAGGCCCGCCAGCACCAGGTCGGCGCCGACGGTGACATCGTCGACGCCGATCTCGGCGACCACGGTCCGCACGGCCAGCGCTTCGAAACCTGTTGCTACCCAGCCGGACACGAAACGATCCCCGCGACGGCGCAACCGCACCACCGCCGCGGGGTCCAGACGCACGGCCCGGGTGAGAAAGGTCGCGAGATTCTCTCGCTCGGCTGGATCGGAAACCTCCAGCACGCGTTGCCCGGTCATCACGCTGTTGTCACCGCGCGGTTGTCACCGTGTGAGCGGGTCACTCCATCCACTCGGCGAGATAGTCGCGCTCGGCCTCGGTGATCCGGCGCAGCCGCTGCTGCTGGATATCGAACGCGGCGATCTGCGTGGAGGCGATCACCGCGGCCGGCGAGTCCGGCGCGGCAGCGGCCGCCCGCACCTCGTAGCCGATGGTGAAGTCGACCGCGCGCAGCTGCTCGATCCACATGGCGATATCGAGCGGGGTGTCCTCGTGGCGCAGCTGGCCGCGGTATCGCACCCGCAGGTCGGCAAGCACGCAGCCCTCCCGCAGCGGCGCGGTCGGGCGGCCGTCCTCGAACAGCCACGGGATCCGCGCCTCTTCCAGCAGTGTCACCATCCGGGCATGGTTGACGTGCTGGAACACGTCCATGTCCGACCACCTGACGTCCACCTTGGCGTGGAAGCGCTTCGGCAGCACAAGACTGCTGCCGCGAGCGACTGCTTGCAGGTCGCTCGAAACAACACTGTGCGCCTGCCCGTTACCGTTCAACGAACTCGTCAACGTGGTACCTCCGATTGGGCGCCCACCCCGCTCACCATGCTTCGCACTTGCCGCGCTGCAACCGACAACGTGGCGAGATCGTGGGTTCCGGACTCGAACAATTCCGACAGTGCGGCCCGAGCACGCCCGAGCCGAGACTGATTCTTCGACTCCCAGTATGCAATCTTTTCATCGGCGGTCTCTTCCGGGTCACCGCCGGAGAGCACGTCGAGGGTCAGCGAGCGCAGCGAGCCGTACATGTCGTCGCGCAGCGCGAGCCGGGCGAGGGCGTGCCAGCGATCGCCGCGTTCCAGGTGGCTGACGGCCTGCAACAGCCAGTCGATCTTCAAATGGTCGTTCAGCGCGTAGTAGAGCGAGCCGACCTCGTCGCCGCTGCGATCGGTGATGTCTGCGATATCCAACACATCCAGCAGCGGGAAAAGATTCAGCAGTCCGAACACCTCGGTGGCCAGGTCGGTCGGCGCGCCGAGGGCGATCAGTTCCGCCGACTGGTCGGTCAGCGTCGCGACGTGGTGGCCACGCAGCCAACCGGGGACCTGCGGAGCCAGCTCCCGCACGCCCCTGCTGTACCTGTTGACCTCCGCACCGACCGCGATCGGCTGCGGCCGGTTGCTCAGCAGCCAGCGTGAGGCACGGTCGAGGGCGCGCTTGGTTTCCAGCTCCAGTTCGTCGCGGACGGAGACCGAGGCGTCGGCAGCCCGGATGCGGGCCCACATGTCGTGCAGGTCGAAGATTTCGGTGGTCGCCGCGAACGCACGCACCGCATCGGTGGTGGTGGCGCCGATCTCCTCGCTCAGCCGGTGCGGGTAGCTGATCCCGCCGTAGTCGACCATCTCGTTCACCAGCACCGTGGTGACGATCTCCCGGCGCAGCCGGTGCTTCTTGATCGCGGTACCGAATCGGCCACGCAGCGGCGTCGGGAAGTAGTCCGGCAGCCGGGTCGCGAAGTAGGTGCTGTCAGGCAGATCGGTGTCGAGCAGATCGGCCTTGAGCGAAAGCTTCACGTGCGCCATGAGATTGGCGAGCTCGGGAGACTCGAGGCCGGAACCCTCCTCCATCCTGCGCTTGATCTCGACATCCGACGGCAGCGCCTCCAGCTCCCGGTCCAGGCCGCGGCGCTGCTGCAGATCCTCGATGAGCCGCTGGTGCACATTCAGCATGCGCGGCGCCTCGGCACGCGAGATGCCCATCAGGAAGTTCTGGGACACGTTGTCCTGCAACACCATCTGCGCGACCTCGTCGGTCATCGAGGCGAGCAGCGGGTTGCGTTCGTCCTCGGTCAGCTGGCCCGCGCTGACCACGCCGTCGAGCAGCACCTTGATATTGACCTCGTGGTCGGAGCAGTCGACACCCGCCGAGTTGTCCAGGGCGTCGGTGTTCATCTTGCCGCCGCTGCGGCAGAACTCGATTCGGCCGAGCGCGGTCGCACCGAGGTTGCCGCCCTCGCCGATCACCTTGACCCGCAACTGGTTTCCATTGACACGCACCGGATCATTGGACTTGTCGCCGACCTCGGCATTGGTTTCGGTGCTCGCCTTGATGTAGGTGCCGATGCCCCCGTTCCACAGCAGGCCCACCGGGGCGAGCAGGATCGCGCGCACCAGCTCCGGCGGCGACAGTGCCTCCACCCCGTCGGCCAGACCGAGCGCCTTGCGTGTCTGCGGGCTGATCGGGACGGACTTCACCGTGCGATCCCACACGCCGCCGCCCTCGCTGATCAGCGCGACATCGTAATCGGCCCACGAGGAACGTGGCAGCGCGAACATCCGCTGCCGCTCGACGAAGGAGCGGGCGGCGTCCGGGTTCGGGTCGAGGAAGATGTGCCGGTGGTCGAACGCGGCGACCAGGCGGATGTGCTCGGAGAGCAGCATGCCGTTACCGAACACGTCGCCGCTCATGTCACCGACACCGACCACGGTGAAGTCCTGGGTCTGTGTATCGAGGTCCATCTCTTGGAAGTGGCGCTTCACGCTCTCCCATGCGCCCTTCGCGGTGATGCCCATCGCCTTGTGGTCATAACCCGCCGAACCACCGGACGCGAAGGCATCGCCCAACCAGAAACCGTACTGCTGGGCAACACCATTGGCGATATCGGAGAACGTCGCGGTGCCCTTATCCGCGGCAACCACCAGATAGGTATCGTCGCCGTCGCGCCGGACCACCCGCGCGGGCGGCAGCACAGCGCCGGTCGCAAGATCGACGTTGTCGGTGACGTCGAGCAGACCCGAGATGAAGGTGCGATAGCAGGCCACGCCCTCGGCAAGCATCGCCTGGCGGTCCACACCGGGATCACCGGTTGCCGCGGGCGACTGCTTCACCACGAAACCACCCTTCGCGCCGACCGGGACGATGACAGCGTTCTTAACCGCCTGCGCCTTCACCAGGCCGAGGATCTCGGTGCGGAAATCCTCCAGGCGGTCCGACCAGCGCAACCCGCCGCGCGCCACCGGACCGAAACGCAGATGCACGCCCTCGACCCGAGGCGAGTACACGAAGATCTCGAACTGCGGCCTCGGCTTGGGCAATTCGGCGATCTCGCGCGGCTCGAACTTTACCGACACAAACGACCGCGACATGCCCTCGGCGTCGGTCACGTAGTAGTTGGTCCGTAGCGTCGCCTTGATCAGCGAGAGGATGGCGCGCAGGATGCGGTCGGCGTCGAGGCTCACCACCTCGTCGATCCGGCCGTGCACCTGGGTCTCCAGATCGGCGGCGTGCAGGGACGACTGGTTGTCCGGTTCGAACCGCGCCGCGAACAAGTCGACGAACAACCGCGCGATATCCGGATAGGTGAGCAGCACTCTGGCGATATTCGCCTGACTGTATGGAAAGTCCGCCTGCTGCAAGTACTTCGAGTACGTGCGCAGGATCGACACCGCACGCCATGGCAGCCGGGCACGCAGCACGAGTTCATTGAGCGCGTCCGCTTCGGCGCGGCCGTACCAGACCGCTTCGAAGGCCTCGGTGAACCGCTCGCGCAGTCCACGCACCTCCGACTCCAATACGGCCATGCGAGCCGAGGACTCCAACAGTTCCGCGTCCAGATCCCGATCCAGTGAACTGCGCAGCAATTCGGGCCGTGCGACCAGGCCGAAGTCGTAGATCCACCGCTCGACAGCCTGATCGCCGCCGGGCGGCGCGTCGAGCTGGACCTGGTACGGCCGCTCGTCGACCACCTCGACCCCGAGGCTCTGCAACACCGGAAGCACCTGACTCAGTGACACGCCGGTACCGCCGATGAACAGCGTGAATCGCCAGGAGCCCGGGTCCGAATCCGCACGGCGATACAGGTGTTGGTCGATCGAGCCCTC
The DNA here is from genome assembly GCF_042675075.1 of Nocardia sp. GCM10030253. NCBI lineage: Bacteria > Bacillati > Actinomycetota > Actinomycetes > Mycobacteriales > Nocardiaceae > Nocardia > Nocardia sp. GCM10030253. Next base: position 85,318 of record NZ_JBHTDL010000009.1, read on the forward strand.
GGAGAGCCGCTCCAACCGGACGATGTCGTACAACGCCCGGTCCGGTGCGAAGTCCTGCTTGTACCCCTCGGGGAACGCCTCTGCATAGCGCTGGACCAGACCCGGATCCAGCACCGTCGAGGTGCTCACCTCGTCGTTGAGGTGATCGCCCCAGGTTCGGCTCGCCTCGGCGAGCAGGTTCTGGATGCGCAGCCGGTTGGCCTCGGAAGTGTCGGCGACCGCCTCCGAGGTGCGCGGCACCCCGAACTCCGCCTCTGGCATCCGCACCGTGAAATAGACGCTGGCAAGCTCGCTTTCGCTGACCCGTGCCGAATAGTCGATGGAGACGCCACCCAGTTCGCGCACCAGGATTTCCTGCATCTCCAACCGCACCCGCGTGGTGTAGCGGTCCCGGGGCAGGTAGACCAGGCAGGCGACGAACCGGCCGTAGCCGTCCGAGCGCAGGAACAGCCGAACCTGCCTGCGCAGGCCGACATTGAGCACCGCGACCGCGGTCCGACGCATCGTCTCGACGTCCGAGGAGAACAGCTCGGTGCGCGGGAACGACTGGATGACCTCGAGCATCGCCTGCCCGGAGAACGACTCCAGATCGAACCCACTCGCCTCGATGACCGAGCGCACCCGGCGCGCGATGACCGGGATGTCCAGTACGTTCTCGTGCACCGCCGTGACGGTGAAGACACCGATGAACAGATGCTCACCGATGATGGTTCCGGCCTCGTCGAAGTCCGCGACGCCGACGAAGTACGGGTACACCGAGCGATGCACCGTGGCGGGCACCAAGCCCTGGGTCAACATCAGCAGCGGCCGCTCGCCGGCGTTGACCGGCACCCGGAAGTCGGTGCCGACATCGGGTCGCAGCACGCCGAGGCTGGTGCCGGGCAGTGGGGCCGATTCGGTCTGCCCCTCCGTGGTGGTGTGCTGGTAACGGGCGTAGCCCAGGACGGTGAAATTGCCACTGGCCAACCACCGCAGCAGGTTCGCGCAGTCCACCAGGTCGGTGTCGGAGAAGGGCGCCGTACCCGCCTTGGCCGCGAGTTCGAGGTCGTCGGCCAGCTTGCCCTGTACGTCGCGGATGGCCTCGGTGTCGCCGGTTACCTGGCGCACATCCGCAAGAACATCCGGCAGCGCTCCCTCGATCCGGTCCAGCAGCGCCCGGCTCGTCGAGGGGTGCAGTTGGACGTGCATCCACGATTCGCGCAGCCCGGTGCTGCCGTTGCCGTCCACCTCATGTGGGGCCGCCCTGAGCAGCCGCCCGTCCGCGTCACGCTCGACCTCGAAGATCGGGTGGATCACCTCGCTCACGCTGACGCCCATCCGGCTCAACGACGAGGTGATCGACTCCACCAGCAGCGCCATGTCATCGGTGACCAGTTGCACCGCGGCGCCGAGCCCGGACCCGTCGTCCGGGTGATACACCCGAACCAGCGCCCGCTCGGCCTGGCGGGTCATCGCCAACTCTGTGTGCCGTCGGAAGATCTGGGTGATACCGGTGATCGCGCAGTCCACATCGCCCGCGTCGACGTGGCGGAAATACGCCTCCTCGAGGGTAGCGAGATCGCCGCGCAACGCCTGCGGCAAACTCGCGGCCCACGCCGCGCTGGACAATTCGGACGAGACCGTCATTTTTCGCCAACTCCCTCGGATTCGGTTCCGCACCAAAGTGACGCCGGTCCGAGAGTAGCTGCGCCTCGTCGACGTAGGGGTGGAATCCCTTTCAATCCCAGGGTGTTCACCACTATCGCGAGGTTCGCCGCTCGATTGCCGCAGTCGACGATCCTGGCAGGGCAACCGATCGGACCGACGAAGTTATGTTGCCGCGTCGGCGATAAGACCTACCCAGTGATCGGACTGCGCCTTCGCATGCACAGATCCCACCCTAACCAGATCCGATCCGCGGCGCGGGCCGACCGTATTTCCTTCGGCAGCGAGTCCGTTCTGGCGGGGTTGTCCGCATTTCCTTCGGCAGAGTGGCCGCAACACACCACTCTGCTCGACCGCTGCGACAGGCCGCACCCACGAGTGCGGCCCGTCGAGCCTCCGCGCTCAGTCGCGGGTGAGCTTGCGGTGCGTGACCCGGTGCGGGCGAGCCGCTTCCAGGCCGAGGCGTTCGATCTTGTTGGCCTCGTACGCCTCGAAGTTGCCCTCGAACCAGAACCACTTGGCGTCGTTGTCGGAGTCGCCCTCCCACGCCAGGATGTGGGTGCAGGTGCGGTCGAGGAACCAGCGGTCGTGGGAGATGACCACGGCGCAGCCGGGGAACTGCTCGAGCGCGTTCTCCAGCGAACTCAGGGTTTCCACATCGAGGTCGTTGGTCGGCTCGTCGAGCAGGATCAGGTTGCCGCCCTGCTTGAGGGTGAGCGCCAGGTTCAAGCGGTTGCGCTCACCGCCGGAGAGCACACCGGCGGGCTTCTGCTGATCCGGGCCCTTGAAGCCGAACGCGCTGACGTACGCGCGCGACGGCATTTCCTGGTTACCGACCTGGATGAAGTCGAGGCCTTCGGAGACGACCTGCCAGACGTTCTTCTTCGGGTCGATGCCCGCGCGGTTCTGGTCGACGTAGCTCAGCTTGACCGTCTCACCGACCCGCACGATGCCGCTGTCCGGATCCTCGAGCCCGACGATGGTCTTGAACAGCGTGGTCTTACCGACACCGTTCGGGCCGATGACACCGACAATGCCGTTGCGCGGCAACGTGAACGACAGATCCTTGATGAGTTGACGGTCACCGAAGCCCTTGTCCAGGTTCCCGACCTCGACCACCACACTGCCCAGGCGCGGACCGGCCGGGATCTGGATCTCCTCGAAATCCAACTTCCTGTGCTTGTCGGCCTCGGCCGCCATCTCCTCGTACCGGCCGAGACGGGCCTTGTTCTTGGCCTGGCGGGCCTTGGCGCCCGAGCGCACCCAGGCCAGTTCGTCCTTGAGCCGCTTCTGCAGCTTCTGGTCCTTCTTACCCTGAACCTCGAGCCGCTGGGCCTTCTTCTCCAGGTAGGTGGAGTAGTTGCCCTCGTAGGGGTAGGCGCGACCGCGGTCGAGTTCGAGGATCCACTCGGCGACGTTGTCGAGGAAGTACCGGTCGTGGGTGACGGCGAGCACGGCGCCCGCGTACGCGGCCAGGTGCTGCTCGAGCCAGAGCACGCTCTCGGCGTCGAGGTGGTTGGTCGGCTCGTCGAGCAGCAGTAGGTCCGGCTTGCTCAGCAGCAGCTTGCACAGCGCGACGCGGCGGCGCTCACCACCGGAGAGGTTGGTGACCGGCTCCTCCGGCGGCGGGCAGCGCAGCGCGTCCATGGCCTGCTCCAGCTGGGAGTCGACGTCCCACGCGTCGGCGTGGTCCAGGTACTCCTGGAGCTTGCCCATCTCGTCCATGAGCTCGTCGGAGTAATCGGTGGCCATGAGCTCGGCGATCTCGTTGAAGCGATCCAGCTTCACCTTGACCTCGCCGAGACCCTCCTCGACATTGCCGCGAACGGTCTTCTCCTCGTTCAGCGACGGCTCCTGCATGAGGATGCCGACCGTGGCGCCTGGTGCGAGGAAGGCGTCGCCGTTGTTCGGCTGGTCCAGGCCGGCCATGATCTTCAGCACGCTGGATTTACCGGCGCCGTTGGGGCCGACGACGCCGATCTTGGCGCCTGGAAGGAAGTTCAAGGTGACATCGTCGAGCACGACCTTGTCGCCGTGCGCCTTGCGAACTTTCTTCATTTGGTAAATGAACTCAGCCATGGAGGAAAGCCTATCGGTGTGAGGTTTGGTGGAACGAAGCAGAGCTACCACTGCCGCGAGCGCAAAACCAGCCGTGCGGTCAGGCGTCTGCCGGCGCGGATTCGTTGATCCGGGCTGGTACGGCAGGCATGGTCGTCGCGCCCTCCCCCAGCCCCTCGCCGTCGACGCGTGCACGGTCTTCTGCGCTCGATCGGTCACAGGTATTGCGGGTTAGATTACTCGGACCGAATGAACGGCCTGCTTCGGTCCGACGGATGAGCTGTGCGCCGCAGCGCGACAGGTCGGGACCGAGCGCACTTGCCCGCATTTCGAGGTCGCGCCTTTCGACACCTTCCTTGGTTCGGTATTCGTGCGACCGCAGCTGGCCGTACACGATGACCGGATCACCGCGGCGGATCGACGCATCCACCCCGGCCACCAGCCTGCGCCAGCAGCTGATCGTCAGGTACAGCGTCCCGCTGTCGACCCACTCCCCGGTTGCCGGGTCGAGCCTGCGGGAATTGCTGGCCATCCGGAAGGTGACCACCTGCTCCCCGTTCGTCAGATCCCGCTTGACCGGGTGGGTGACCACTGTGCCGACCACCGTTGCCATTGCCTCGTACATGGTTCCGCCCCTTCATGTTTCGCCCCTCGGCGATCGGCCTCGGGTGCGTCCTCCCCCACCAGGAGGGCACCTCCAGCCTGACCGATCCCCAGCCTGAGCGGACCCCCTGATTCCGAAGCTGTGGACAACTTTCTCGAATGTGGACATCGCCTATTTCCCGCATGAACGGCGAAGCAGCCGGGTTCGAGAGTGTCAGGAGCGACCGGGCCCTACAGAACGGCGAGGTCGGTGTTGGCCCCGCACAGGACCACCACCGGGCGCTCACCTTCCGCGGGAAGGTATGCCCCGCTCTGCACCGCGGCCAAGGCGGTCGCTCCCGCGAGTTCGACGACGATCCGGAATTCCCGCCACAGGTACTCGCGGGCGGTCGCGATGGCGTCGTCGGTGACCAGCACCGATCGCACGTCGTAGCGGCGCGCGATGTCGAAGGCGATGTCACCGATCCTGGTGGCGCCGAGCGAATCCGCCGCGATACTCGACACGTCGATATCCACCGGCCGGTTCGCGACCAGCGCCGCGTGCAGCGTGGGGATGCCCTCCGGCTCGATGCCGATCACCTGCTGGCGTCGACCGAGCGCGGTGGCGATCCCGGCGACGAGCCCGCCGCCGCCGACCGCGACCAGCACCGGCGGCCGTCCGCGCACCTGTTCCTCCAGCTCCAGGCCGACCACGCCCGCGCCCGCGACCACGGCGGGCAGGTCGTAGGCATGCAACTGCAAGGCGGCACGCTCTGCGGCCAACTCGGTCGCGTACAGGTATGCCTCGGCGTAAGTGGTTCCGTGCCACAGCACTTCCGCGCCGTAGGACCACATCGCGGCCACCTTGGTGTGCGGCGCCGACTCCGGGACGACCACGGTGCACGCTTTGCCGAGGCGCGCCGAAGCGAGCGCGGCGGCGATGCCCGCGTTGCCGCCGGAGGCAATGACCACCTGTTCGGCGTCGGCGCCCGACTCGAGCAGCGCATTGAGGCTGCCTCGCACCTTGAATGTGCCACCGTGCTGGAGGTACTCGAGTTTCAATGTCACCGGCACCGGTCCGTGCGGTCCCGACACGGTGGTGTGGAAGACCGGCGTCTTGCGGGTCTGCCCGGCCAGCCGTTTACGCGCCACACGAACATCCGATCGGTACACCCGCCGAGACGTTCGGTGCTGCGGCTCAACTAAAGCCCGCTCAATCACTTGCGCACCTCTCGGTCACGTTTTGCCAGCTCGGCGAACATCGCGTTGTGCGCGCCGAGGTCCGCATCATTGTCCCGCTCAGCGGCCCGGTCGGTCCGCTTCGCGAGTTTCGCATCGCTGCGCGACCATTGGATGAGCAGCGCGAGCATTACCACAACCAGCGGCACCTCACCGCTGGCCCATGCCAGGCTACCGCCGGTGCGCTGATCTCCGAGCAAATCGCTATTCCAGCCGAGGCCGAGGCTGCGGAAGAACCACCCGCCCATGACCGTGGTCATGCTCATCAGCGCGATACCGAAGAAGGCGTGGAAGGGCAGCGAGCCGAACACCATGCCCAGCTTGGTCAGCGGTTCGACCTGGCGCGGCTTGGGATCGATGCCGATGACCACCCAATAGAACAGATAGCCGCTGAGCAGGAAGTGCGCATTCATCAACAGGTGCGCGGCATGCGAGTCGACGAACGAGTCGTAGACGCCACCCAGGTACAGCGCATAGAAACCACCGACGAAGATCACCGAGGCCACGATCGGGTGGGTCAGGAAGCGCGACACCGGGTTGTGCACCGCGGCCTGGATCCATTCTCGCGGTCCCGGGATACCGGCGCGCCCCGCGGGCGGCAGCGCACGCAACGCCAGCGTGACGACACCGCCGAGTGCGAACAGGATGGGCGCCAGCATCGACAACGCCATGTGCTGGCCCATATGCACACTGAATACCGCGGGCGAATAGCGCCCGATCCCGGACGACGTGGCGAACAGCAGCACCGCACACCCGGACATCCAGGCAATGGTTCGGCCGACCGGCCAGGCATCCCCTCGGGCGCGCAGCCGTCGCACCCCGAGCAGGTACAGCACCGCGAGCACGATGGCCAGCGTGCCGAACATCAGGTCGAAGCGCCAGTCGAACAGCAATCGCGCGGCCGTCGGCGGCCCGGCCAGGTTGTAGCCGAGCTCCACTTCGGCAGGCGTCGGCACCGAGGTGGGCGGTGGCGGCGGGGTGCGCCCGAGACCGACGGCCAGGCCCATGGTCGCGGCGAACACCAGCGCCTCGACCCCGCCGAACCGGATCAGCGCGGCCCGATCACGCGGGTTCGCGGCGAACGCGGGCAGCGTGGCACGGCGCTGCAGGTAACCGAACACACCGAGCACGGCCAGCGCGGCGACCTTGGCGAGTACCAGTCGCCCGTAGGTGGTGCTGAACAGTTCGTCCCAGCTCGGCACTCGGACCCACGAGTTGATCACGCCGCTGAGCCCGATCACGATGAACGCGATCGTGGCGGTCACGGAGAACCGCCGGGTGGCGACATCGCTGTGGGCGCCACCGCGCATGGCGTGCGCGAGCACCGCGAACAACCCGCCGACCCACACGGCGGCGGAAACCAGGTGCAGGATCAGGCTGTTGGTCGCGAGGTCGTGCGCACCGCCCGAAGACGAATGTCCGGTCAGCGCCAGCGGCATCATGGTCACCATCGCGCCGCCGAACAGCACCGGGGTCCAGCCCCAGCGCAGCGCGAGCCGGCAGCCGACCGCGACGATCAGCGCGAATACCACCGTGGTTCGCCAGGCCTCTGCGAGGTCGATCTGACCGATCGCCCGCCACAGCTGTTCAGGACGCCAGACATCGCCGACCGGCTGGCCGGTCGTATCCGAGACGGTCAACGGGATCAGCAGCGCCGCGCAACAGGCCCAGGCGACGGCGAAATTCGACGCGCGCCGCACGGCTCGATATCCGCCGACGTCCAGCAACCCGTTGGCCTGCGGCGGCACCAGGAACGCCGCGAACAGCAGCGAACCGACCGTCAACGCCGCGGCGAGGTCGGCGAGCGCGCGGAGCGCGGGCAGACCATAGGTGGTCAGCGGACCGGGATCGGGAATGCCGAGCAGGCTCAGCGCCTGCGCCGCGGATAGTCCGACCACCAGCGCGGCCACCACCGCCGCCGTGGCGCCGGCCAGCGCGCTCAACATCGCGAAGGTGGACCCGGAACCCGACTTAAGCGTCTCGACGTCGAGTTCTGGTGACGGGTCCTGCGATGACGACATACAACCGAGCGTAGTTCGGCCGGTATTGCGTGGCCCGGTTGGGTTTGGGCCGATATTGTGGGCCGCGGACCCGGAGGTGCGATGTCGATCGTGTTGATTGCCGTGGTGGCGTTGTTCTTCGCCGGCATGGGAATTTATGGGCTGTTGCGGCCCAGCCAGCTGGTCGATCCGCTCGGCCTGCTCGCCGATCGCCCTGACGCTCGTGCCGAGGTGCGGGCCGTCTACGGCGGCTTCGGCATCGCCATAGCCGTGGTCCTCGGGCTCGCCGCCGCCGACGTCGGTGACCTGAGATACGGAGCGTGCCTCGCCGTCGCGGCCGCGCTCGGCGGAATGGCGTTCGGCCGGGTGTGGTCGGCCTTCGTGGAAAGCCCCTCCGCCTTCTATCCGGTCTGGTTCTTCCTGATCCTGGAGTTGATCATGGCCGGAATGCTGGTACTCGCCGCACTGCTCGACTGAGGTGACTGGAATGTTGCTAATGCTAAGAATCTAGCAATCTGGACGGTCGCTATACTTGCCTCGCTGGACAGCGCGGCCAATGTCGGCCATGGTGGATGCCACTGCCTCCGTAGCTCAGTTGGATAGAGCAAGGGCCTTCTAATCCCTAGGTCGCAGGTTCGATTCCTGCCGGGGGCGCAAGCTCGCAGAGTATTTACCCGCCGGGCTCCCACCTAAACCCTGGGAGCTCGGCTTTTTCTTCGGACATGCCGCGCGCGACGATGCGCGGTAGTGGCCGGCCACGATCGGCACCGTTCTACAGTCCGATCGAAGAGCCAGGGACTATCTCGACAGCCTTCCCATCGAGACGATCCCCTAGGTCGATTCCGAACGATTGTCGGGAAACCACCGATTTGCCGCCGAGACAGCCTGGCCCGCCCACGGATTCATCCGAGCACGTTCAGCCGGCACAGATCGCGCCGACCGCGCCCGACAGGATGACGAGGCCGTGGTCGATCTCCTCGTCGGTGATCGTCAACGGCGGCAAGAGCTTCACGACCTCGCCGTCCGCGCCGGATGTCTCTACGAGTAGGCCGCGGTCGAAGGCGAGCTGACAGACCTTGCCTGCCTGCGACGCGTCCTCGAAGACCACGCCTTGGACCAGTCCGCGGCCTCGGGTCGCGATGCCGGGGACACCCGTGGACAAGTCGCTCAGCGCTCGGCCGATCCGCCGCCCCTTCGTCAGCGTCGCCGCTTCCAGGGTGCCGTCGGACCAGTAGTGCTCCAACGCCACTCGCGCGGTGACGAAGGCCGGGTTGTTGCCGCGGAAGGTGCCGTTGTGTTCACCGGGCGCCCATCGGTCGAGTTCCGGCTTGAACAGCACCAGCGCCATCGGCAACCCGTAGCCGCCGATCGACTTCGACAGCGTCACGATATCGGGGGTGATGCCGGCGAGCTCGAAGGAAAAGAACGGTCCCGTTCGGCCGCAGCCCATCTGCACGTCGTCGACGATCAGCATGATTCCGCGCGCCGCGCACAGGTCGGCCAGCTGCTGAAGCCATTCCACGCGAGCCACATTGACCCCGCCCTCACCCTGGACTGTCTCCACGATGACCGCCGCGGGCTTGTCCAGTCCGGACCCGGAGTCGTCGAGGGCGCGACGCATCCAGCACAGATTGTCGGCGTCGTCGAGGTACCCGTCGTAGGGCATCGGTGTCACGTGCACCAGCGGCACCCCGGCCCCGGCGCGCTTCGCGGCATTCCCGGTGACCGACAGCGCGCCGAGCGACATACCGTGGAAAGCGTTGGTGAAGTTGAGGATGCCCTGGCGGCCGGTGACCTTGCGGGCCAGTTTCAGCGCGGCCTCCACTGCATTGGCACCGGTGGGTCCGGGGAACTGCACCTTGTACTCCAGCCCGCGCGGCGCGAAGACGGTGTCGCGCAGGGTTTCCAGCAGTCCACGTTTGGCGACCGTGGACATGTCGAGCCCGTGGGTGATGCCGTCGCCCGCGAGGTAGTCGATCAGCGCCTTCTTCAGAACCGGATTGTTGTGGCCGTAGTTCAGTGCGCCCGCGCCCGCGAAGAAGTCCAGGTAGTCCTTGCCGTTCTCGTCGCGCAGCCAGGCTCCGCTCGCGGTCTCGAACACCGTCGGCCAGGACCGGCAGTACCCGCGGACATTCGATTCGAGTTCCTCGAAAACGGTGCTATTTCGACCGACCTGCGCAGTGACAGTCATCGACCATCCTTCCTGTCGTGCGCGAGCAGCTCCGCCGGGTTGACCTCACGGCAAATCTGAAGTGACTGTGTTTCTAACACTGGTGCACCGAGTTCGTAGCACTTTTCCAAAAATCGCGCGGAGGCCTACCGCGCGTCCGCTGGCCCCCTCTAGAGTTGACTGTTTGTGCGCGCAAGAGCGGAGGGGGACGGTTGGCTCGCCGCGGCAGTGCCCTTTAGGCGAGCGACCATGGTTTACATTCACCTTGCCGGAGCAGGTTTCCGACGGCAGTCGCAGTACAAGCTTGCGATGTTCGCCGGGCTGTTCACGAACTGCGTGTTCGGTTTCGTCCGTGCCGCGGTGATGATGGCCGCGGTCCGCGCCTCGGACGGCTTCGGCGGTTACGACGAGGGATCGATCGGCGCCTATGTCTGGCTGTCACAGGGACTGCTCGGCGCGACCCAATTCATGGGTCCACCACTGGAACTCGTCGACCGAGTCAAGAATGGCGATATCGCGATCGACTTCTTGCGACCTGTCGATATCCAATTCGGTTATCTTGCCGCCGATCTCGGCCGCGCGGCGGCCACCATCCTGCCACGCGGCGTGCCGAGCGTGCTGATCGGAGTGCTCACCTTCGGGCTGACCATGCCGAACACACCCACCCCCTACCTGCTCGGGCTGCTCAGTGTGCTCCTCGCGGTGGCGTTGTCATTCCTGTGCCTGTTCGCCGTCGGGCTGATCGGATTCTGGGTGGTGGAAACACGTGGGCTGCGAGTGCTATACCAGATTAGCGGCACGTTTTTGGCCGGGCTGTTCGTGCCGGTGCACATGTTCCCGGACTGGCTGCGCACGATCGCGCATGCCACCCCGTTCCCGTCGATCCTGCAGGCCCCGATCGACATCCTGTCGGGCCGGGTTATCGGCACCGAGGCGGTGACGGTTGTTGCCGCGCAGGTGTTCTGGGTGCTCGTGATCGGTGCGGTCGGCCGGGTGTTGCTGGCGGCAGGGCGCCGCAGGCTGGAGGTGCAAGGTGGCTGAGCCGCCGTTCGTGCCCGCGCCGGCAGGCACCTGGCGCACTCCCTATGCGGCCGTGCTCGCGTCCCGGATCCGAGCGCAGCAAACATACCGATTGTCCTTTGCCAGCGAGATATTCAGCGCCTTCCTGATCGGGCTCGTGGAGTTCGCCGAGGTATGGGTCATCTTCCACAATGTCCGGGTGCTCGGCGGCCTCGACCTCGACGGGGCGCTGCTCTTGTTCGGGCTCAGCAACACAAGTTTCGCATTGGCCCAGGTCTTGTTCGGCCACCTGGATTCGCTGCCGATCCTGATCCGGATGGGCACGATCGACGCCTACTACCTGCGACCACAGCCGCTGCTGCTGCAGCTCATCACGAGCGACATTTCGCTGCGCCGCCTCGCTCGTGCGTCGGTCGCCATAATCGTGCTCGGCCTCGGCCTGATCCGCAACGATATCTGCTGGGGCCCTGACACATTCGCGCTATTGTGGACTACGCTGGCAAGTGGGATCGCCGTCTTCGGCGGCTTGTTCGTGTGCGCCGCGGGCGCACAGTTCTTCCTGATCGACGGATCCGAACTGACCAACAGCTTCACCTATGGCGGGTCGTTCGCCGCCATGCAACCCGCCTCGGTGTTCCCGACGCCGCTGAAGCTGCTGTTCGGATTCGCCATCCCGGTTTCGTTCACGGCTTATCTACCCACCATCGCGCTGCTCGACCTGCCGGGACCGCCACTGCTGCCTTCCTGGCTGGCATGGCTGGCCCCGGTGGCGGCGATATGGGTTTGGCTGCTCGCGCTCGGCTTGTGGCGGATCGGTACTCGGCACTATCAGGGAGGCGGCGGATAAGCGTGGCGGACACCGAATTACCGGAAGCGATCATCGATATCAAGGACCTGACAAGGGAATTCATCCTGCATCGTAAGAACGGCCACCGCTGGCGAAGACGCCGCGAAACACTGACGGCGGTCGACAAGATGACCTTCCGTATCGAGCGTGGCGCCGCAGTCGGCTATATCGGGGCAAACGGGGCGGGCAAATCCACCACCATCAAGATGCTGACCGGCATCCTGGTCCCCACCACGGGCACCGTGCGCACCTGCGGCCTGGAACCGGTCCGGCAGCGGCGCGAACTGGCCGGCCGCATCGGGGTGGTGTTCGGGCAGCGTTCCCAACTCTGGTGGGATCTCCCACTGCGCGAATCGTTTTCGATCCTGGCCGCCATCCACCGGCTGGAGCCCGACGTCGCGCGCAAGCGCACGCACGAACTGGTCGAACAGTTGGAGATGGCCGAAACGCTGGACACTCCGGTGCGTCAGTTGTCCCTCGGGCAGCGGATGCGGGCCGAGGTCGCCGCGGCGCTGCTGCACTCCCCCGAACTCGTGATCCTCGACGAGCCGACCATCGGCCTCGATGTGCTGTCCAAGCAACGACTCCGGGAGTTCCTGCGCGCCGAACGCGTCGACCGCGGCACCACACTGCTGCTCACCACCCATGACATGGGCGATATCGAACGACTATGCGATCGGGTGCTCGTCGTCGACCGCGGCAGCCTGGTCTACGACGGTTCGGTGAACGGACTCGCGGTCCGGGTCGGCGCCCGTCGCGTGCTGACCGTCTACCTGGCCGAACCGACCTGCGACCTCGACAATCTGCCCGGCGCCGAGCTCTTGACAAGCGAGGGCGACGGGGTACGACAGCGGCTCGCCTTCGATGCCGAAAGGACCACGGCCGCACAGCTTCTCGCGGCGGTGTCGGACCGCGCCGAAGTCCGTGACCTTTCCATCGAAGAGCCGGACATCGAGGATGTGGTCCGGCGGATCTATGAATCCGCCACCTGGTGATCGATGCCCGGCTCTATCGCGGTGTTTTCAGTTGTTCTCGGACTCCCGCGCGCCTTGGTCGAGCCGGAACGGCGGGTATTCGTCACGCAGCAGCGAGGTGTACACCTGCACCCGCAGCACCCACCTGCTGATTCCCATCGCGAAATCGAACAGGCCGCTCGGATAGACCGCGGTGAACAGCAGCGCCACCACCGCGATCAGTGTGAGGATCGGCAGCAATGGCACCCAGGAGACGCCGTAGTCGTCGCCGAAGGCCATGTATCCACCACCGACGAATGCCGAAACCACCAGGTAGTGCGGGATGGCCAGCAACCACCACTTCACCAGGACTAGGCCGCGATGCAGATTCTCCGGATAGTCCACCTCGACATCGGCCGCGTATTCCGCGTTCGACTGGAGGCTGAACGGCGGGTACTTGTCGGTGCCAAGCGGGGACCAAGCGTAGAACCCCACCCGCCAGCCCCAGCGGATAACGCCCACGGTGAAATCGAACAGCCCACGCGGATATTTCCCGGTGAACAGGATTGCGAAGAACGCGATCACCGTGACAACGAACCACGCGATGTGCAGGAAGAATAGAACAATGTAATGCGGTATGGCCAAGAGCCACTTGACCAACCACATCCACCGCGACAACGCGGGGTCGAGATCTCCTCTGATACGAACCGGATTGACGGACTTTCCCAGATCGACAGGGTTTTCGGGTTCCATGATCGACGCTCCTTCGGGTGCTTCGACACACGCAACGGATCGGGTTGCGGAATGTCCCGATTGTCCCGTACCGAAGAAGCGCCGGAGCCACGTTCAGGTACCGACACGCCAACGAATCCCCCACCGAAGAATGCTCTCTGGTCGAGCCGCGTACTCCCCGCCGGTGGCAACGCCGTGTTGCGCCTCGACGCCCTGGCACGAAACACTGGGCGGCGTTTGTCCAACCTAATTACCTCGGGGGTAATCCGAATGCGTAAGTCTCGTCCTGTCGTGCTCATAATCGGTGCGCTGCTGGTCGCCGTGCTGGTTTTGTCCATGAGCGGCTGCGGCAAGAGCAAAAAGCGTCGCAACTCGACGTCGTCCCGACCGGCCGCGACGTCGACGGTCACCAGTACCCCGCAGCGTCCGTTCAAGGACTGCAACGAAGCGTGGGCACTCGGGAAACCGCCGCTGCGGCGGACCGACAAGGGCTACTCGATCACGCTGGACAAGCTCGACGGCGCGGAGGACGGCGTCGCTTGCGCAGTGCGTCCGACCCGCTGAGACCGACCGATCAGCCCGTGACATCCACGGCGTGGCTTGTACCATCGGGAAACGTGACGTTCAGCGCGGTGCGTTTCCGGGGAATCCGGGTGGTGGCCGCCTTCGCGGTCACCCTCTGGGCGCTGACGCTGGCGCTGCCGGAATGTCACCTCTTCCCGCCGGCCGGTGCCGACCACGCACATATCGAATCGTCTGGTCCGTCGGTCGCTTCACCAGTGACGGACCCGTTCGAGATCGATCGTCATCAGCACGCCGCGGTGCCGGACCAACATCTGCCGAACGACGCCATCATGGTCACGCTGCCTCGTGGCGCGTCGTCGATGCTCGGCCTGTTGATCCTCGCCACCGCACTGGTATTCGTGCTGCCGTTGCCCGCCGCGCTCGGCGGCGGGCTACGCGCACCACCATCTCGGCTGTCTGCCTGTCGAGGCAGGGACATTCTCGTTCGAATCGGTATCGCCAGGATCTGATCGGCCAGCGTCAGGCCGGAGCTTGCCGGGGCCCGGCCGGTGTTCGTGCGTTCCCGCACTCACACCCGCTCGCTGTTCACCAGCGACCGAACAGAATCGACGATTCCCATGCAGCACCTGGCTGTGCGCACACAAGCCCTGCCCGAGCCCGCTATTCCGACCGACCCGGCCCCACTGCCGAGTCCGGCGAGCCTGTTGACGACGGCGAATCGCTGCCAACGCCCGGCCACCATGGTCGGCAATACCCCGGTCCTCTGGATCACCGAACCACTCACTCCCGCACCCGATTCGGCGCATACGTCCGACGGACGCGGGTTCTGGGCCAAGTTGGAGGGCGCCAACCCTGGCGGCATGAAGGACCGCACCGCCCTGCACATGGTGGCGCGCGCCACCGCGCGCGGTGAGCTGACGCCGGGCGCCCGGATTATCGAATCGACCAGCGGCACCCTCGGTTTGGGGTTGGCGCTGGCGGGCATGGTGTATCGACATCCGGTCACTCTTGTCACCGATCCCGGCCTGGAACCGCTCATGCGGCACATGCTGGCCGCTTACGGCGCGAGCGTGGAGATGGTCGCCGAGCCGCATCCGACCGGCGGCTGGCAACAGGCCCGGCGCGACCGTGTCGCGGAACTGCTCGCCGATGATCCGCACGCCTGGTGCCCCGACCAATACCGCAACCCCGACAACCGGGATGCCTATGAGCCCCTTGCCATGGAACTGGTCGCGCAACTCGGCCGGGTGGACGCACTGGTGTGCTCGGTGGGCACCGGGGGTCATTCCGCGGGCATCGCCCGTGTGCTGCGCCGATACTTCCCGCGGCTGCGGCTGATCGGCGTCGACACCGTCGCGTCCACCATCTTCGGGCAGCCCGCGGGACAGCGGTTGATGCGCGGGCTCGGCTCCAGCATCTATCCGGACAATGTCGACTATCCGGCGTTCGACGAAATCCATTGGGTCGCACCGGCCGAGGCGGTGTCGACATGCCGGACACTGGCCGCGACGCATCACGCGAGTGGCGGATGGAGCGTCGGCGCGGTCGCGCTCGTCGCAGGCTGGCTGGCCCGCACCAGCGACCCGGACGTGCGAATAGCCGCCGTCTTCCCGGATGGTCCGCTGCGCTACTTCGACACCGTCTACAGCGACGAATACTGCCGTGAACACGGGCTGCTAGGCATCGATCCGCCGAATGAACCAGCCACCATTGCCCATCCGGCAGCCGCCGTCGTCGACTCGTGGACCCGTTGCACCACCGTCGTCGATCCCCGCAATCGCGACAGGGGCGGCGATGCGACCGCACAGCAGCCGAACCGGCAGACCGATCCGGCAGCACCGTCGCACACCGAAACAGCACCGGAGGTCACCCGGTGACCGGCGTGTACGCCACCTACCGATCCTTCAACCGGCCGAGCCGGATGCTGATGGTCAACCAGTTCGCCATCAACACCGGCTTCTACATGCTGATGCCATACCTGGCCGGATATATGGCCGGTCCGCTCGGCCTGGCCGCCTGGGCGATCGGACTGGTGCTCGGCATCAGGAACTTCTCCCAGCAAGGCATGTTCCTGGTAGGCGGCACCCTGGCCGACCGGCTCGGCTACAAACCACTCATCGTGGCCGGGTGTCTGCTGCGTACCGGCGGTTTCGCATTGCTCGCCTTCGCCGATTCGCTGCCCGCGCTGCTGATCGCCTCGGCGGCAACCGGTTTCGCGGGTGCACTGTTCAATCCCGCGGTGC
This sequence comes from Nocardia sp. GCM10030253, assembly GCF_042675075.1. NCBI lineage: Bacteria > Bacillati > Actinomycetota > Actinomycetes > Mycobacteriales > Nocardiaceae > Nocardia > Nocardia sp. GCM10030253. The sequence goes on from NZ_JBHTDL010000009.1 coordinate 101,331, forward strand.
GGGCCTATCTGGCGGTGGATTCGGCCGAGCGCAGGGTCGAGGCGTTCGCGGTGTTCAATATCTTCTACCAAGCAGGCATTCTGTTCGGCCCGATCGTCGGTCTGGCCTTGATGACCTTCGATTTCCGGGCGACCGCGATGGGCGCGGCGGTGGTGTTCGGATTGCTTACCCTCGCCCAACTCGGCGCACTGCCGCAGCATCGAGCCGAACCGAAATCCGCGTCGGTGCTCGACGACTGGCGGGTGGTGCTCGCCAATCGTCCGTTCCTGCTCTTCGCGGTGGCGATGATCGGCTGCTATGTGCTGTCGTTCCAGGTCTATCTCGCGCTGCCGATGCAGGCCGCCCGGATCGTCGGTGCGGATTCGGCCGCCACGTTGATGACGGCGGTGTTCGTGGTGTCCGGCGTGATCGCGATCGCCGGGCAGCTGCGCATCACCCGCTGGTTCACCGAACGCTGGGGCCGCCCGCACAGCCTGGTCTTCGGTATGGCGATTCTGGCGGTCGCGTTCGTCCCGCTGTCGCTGGTGCCGGGTACCGGGCTCGGCGTCTGGACTGCCGTCGGTGCGCTGCTGGTCACGGCGGCGGTGCTGGGTGTCGGTGCGGCGGCGGTGTTCCCGTTCGAGATGGACACCGTGGTCGCGCTGTGCGGTGATCGGCTGGTCGCCACCCACTACGGCTGCTACAACACCATCGTCGGAATCGGAATCCTGCTCGGCAATCTCGGCACCGGCACGATTCTGGACACCGCTCGTGCCGCAGGCATGAGTTCGCTCGCGTGGGCCGCGCTGATCGCGATCGGCGCGGCGTCGGCGACCGGTCTGTATGCGCTCGCACGGAGAGGGCGGCTGAACGCACCACTGTCCGTCGGCTGAGCATTCACATCGCAAACGCAAAACCGCCCCGGGCACAACGTGCCCGGGGCGGGATGAAATGTCCGCGGAAAGCCTTATCCGCCGAAATCGCCAGGCTCCCTTCTGGGGTTACCGACGACAGCCACCCTGCCGAGCCGCTCTGATAGATCACTGATCATTAGCTGAGAGCAGCCTTTGAAGGGTGAGTGTTTCAAACATGGAGGTCGATCCCGGTCAGCTCGGCGCCTGACCTGTCGCCGAGTACAGGCTCACTTCACCCTCCTCGCTGAGGAAGGCATTCACCAGCATGGTGCGGTTGGCCGCCATCTCGTCCGGCTCGGGAGCACTGGTGGTAATCGAAATCTGCGGAATGACAGCCCAGTTCACGACATAGCGTTCGGGCGGGCCGTCGTCGTCGGACAGTCGCGCGAGTCGGAACACAGACACCGTTTTGCGGACGATGAGGTTGCGCACGACCTCCGCGATTCGCTCGGGGTCTTCCAGGGCGAACATGAAGCCGAATGTCAACTCGGGCGAGGACACATACGCGGGCACGAACATCGAGGCTAGCGGATGGAAGGACACTCCGCAGCCGCCTCGCCAGAACAGGTTGCTGCCCATACGCTCACGGATTTCGTCGCGGCATCGATGGTGCCATTCATGTGACCGATCCGTAACGGACCATAACGATTTCCAGGCAGCTTCTGTATTTTTACACCATACTGTTGCGCCGATCCGACTATCGCGCTTTCCTGAAAGAGTCCCGATTTCTCGGGCCGTCTTCCTCATCGCATCGTCGCGGATTTCCCGGTTTCTTTGCCGTGTTGGTGGACTGTGGGGTGGCGCTCCGGGCGCGGGTCTGCGCCGGAGCCGAGGGGTGCCCCTCCCCGAAATCCCCCTCGGCCCTGGCGTATCCAAAATCGCATCGTTACCGCAGGGGTACGCATCATGCCTACCGAATACGCAGAAGGCCGTATCGGAACCGGAGAGCTGCCACCACCGTCGGCGCTACTGCGCGCATTCCGCGAGCCCGACAATCCGAACCGCCGACAACACCGGGTACTCGACACGGCACGCGAACTCGTCGAATGCCATGAACGCAGGCGCAGCGCCCAGCAGGCCGCGCACGCACCCGGAGCGTCCAGCGGGCGGGTCGCGGCGTGCAACCAGCTGGTCGAGGACATCGACGGACACCGCGCGGAACTGGTTGGTCGCATCGACAATTGGGTGGCGGCCAATATCCAGCACCGCACCGGCGCCTCACTGCACACCGAGACCCTCGGCGCCGTTATCGACCGCATGGCCGCGAAATGGATTGCAGCACAACAAGCTTTGGGAATGAAGGCGTCAGTCGACCCGCCGCACCCACTGCAGCTGGACGGGGAAGCCCACCTGCAGTGGTGCCGCTTGGCCGAACTGGCCGACGGGTACAAGGATCTGATCACCGACGTGAACGAGCACCGACGCCGACTGCCGGTGTGGTGATCACCTGGAGTCTTCGGCTCCCGGCTCGACCACCTCGGCTTCGACGAACGCCGCGGCCGCGGAGGGCTCTACCTCCGCGTCATACGAAATGTCGGCGTCGTCGAGCAGATCGTCGGCGAACCCGTTCTCCTGCGGCGTCTCGGCATCACGCCGCGCCGCCGCGGCGGCTTCGTTCATCTCGATGGCATCGGTGATCCACTCACCGATCTCCCGAGTGACTTCCTGCACGGTGCCGGTGATGATCGACGCGATATTACCGACATGCCGCGCACCGGACGTCGTTAATTCTTGAATTAAATCCTTGTTGCTCTCGAATTTCCCGATCATTCACACGCCCACTTCGGTTGGCTGCCGTTGTCGCATCACGATAACACCGGGCGTGCTCTCCTTCCCGACCAAGAACGGCGGAAGTGCGAGCTTGAAAAGCTTTCCCCACACCGAACCGATCTGCTTGCCGAACGAGCCGGTGTTGTACGGCAAACCGTACTTTTCGCACAGCGCCCGCACCTCCGGCGCCAGCTCCGGATACCGATTCGCGGGCAGGTCCGGGAACAGATGGTGTTCGATCTGGTGCGACAGATTGCCGGACATGATGTGGAACAGCTGGCTGCCGGTGATGTTGGCCGAGCCGAGCATCTGCCGGACGTACCACTCACCGCGCGTCTCGAATTCCGTCTCCTCTTCGGTGAACGTCTGTACGCCGGTCGGGAAGTGGCCACAGAAGATGATGGAGAAGGCCCAGACGTTGCGTACCAGGTTCGCGGTGACGTTCCCGGCCAGCGTGCTGAGGAACAGCGGGCCCGACAGTGCCGGGAAGACCACATAATCCTTGAGCACCTGCCGGCCGGCCTTGCGCCACTGGCCGCTCAGCAGCTTCTTGACATCGGCCCACTTGCGCCGACCCCGCACGATGTTCTCGACCTCCAGGTCGTGACCCATCACGCCCCACTCGAACAGCATCATCAGGCCGAAGGCGTACAGCGGATTGCCGAGCCGCAGCGGGTTCCACTTCTGCCCCTCGTCGACGCGCAGGATGCCGTATCCGATGTCCCGGTCCTTGTTGTGGATGTTGGTGTAGGTGTGGTGCATGTAGTTGTGCGAGTGCCGCCACTGATCGCCAGGGCAGACGTTGTCCCACTCGAACTCGCGGGAGTTCAGGTCGGGCTCACGCATCCAGTCGTACTGGCCGTGCATGACGTTGTGGCCGATCTCCATGTTGTCCAAGATCTTCGACACGCTCAGCGCGGCGACGGCCGCCAGCCAGAACGGCGGTAGGAAGCCGAGATACATCAGGCCACGGCCGGCGACCTCGAAACCGCGCTGCGCCTTGATGATCGAATAGATGTACTCGCGGTCGCGGTCGCCGAGGTCGGCGACGATCCTGGCACGCAGCTCGTCGAGTCGGCGGCCGAGCTCCTCGACTTGATCTGGAGTCAGAACGAGCGGGCCGTCTTTCGTTTCGGTCAGAATAGTCATTTCGCTACTCCCCTTCGATGTTGAAAATCGATTGCTCAGATGTCGATCTCGACGTCGCCGACAGGCGCGTTGATGCACAGCTGGATGGGCTGATCGGGATCGCTGTCGGTTTCGCCGGTACGCACGTTGCGGGTGCAGCCGGTACGCCGAACCGCGGTGCAGGAGAAGCAGATACCCATCCGGCAGCCGTATTCCGGCCTCAGACCGGCCGCTTCGGCCTGCTCGAGCAGGACGGCGCCATCGTTCTCCGCGCTTACCCCGCTGGCCGCGAAGCTCACGGTGCCGAACGCCTCGCCCACCTCGACGGGCGCCACCGACAGGGTGAACTCCTCGGTGTGCAGCCGGTCGGCCAGCTGCTCCGCCTCGAAGATCTTGCGCACCGAGTCCATCAGCCCGGGTGGGCCGCACACATAGGTTTGCGCGTCGGCGAACCACGGCGCGACCCGCTCCAACTCGTCGTAGTCGAAGTAGCCCGAACCGTAACTCGTATAGCGCGATTCGATGCGGAAGTTCTCGTGCACCCGCTCGATCTCCGCCAACTCCGTGCGATGCGGCTGTACCTCAGGTGATTTCGCGTAGTGCAGGAAGGTCACCTCGCCCGGATATCCCTCGTCGGCGAGGGTGCGAAGCATCGAAAGCACCGGCGTGATGCCGCTGCCGCCGCTGATCAGCAATATCCGGTCCGGGCGCGGCTCTGGCAGCCGGAATACGCCCGCGGCCGGCCCGAGGTCGACCACCATTCCGGGCAGCGCGCTGCGGTAGAGGTATTGCGACACCAGGCCGCCAGGGTGCGCCTTGATGGTGAGCTGGATGTGCCGGTCACGGCGGGACGGCGCGTTCACCGGCGAATAGCAGCGGGTGTGCCTGACACCGTCGATTACCACACCGATCTGGACGTACTGCCCGGGGGTGTGACCGGTCCACTGCCTGGTCGGGCGCAGGGTCAGCGTGACCGACCCCAGCACCGAGCGGCGCACGTGGATGATCTCGGCCCGCATCACCCGAGTTGTCAGCGTCGGGCGGATGAGTTCCAGGTACCGATCGAGAGGGTGCGGCGTGGTCAGGGTCTGCACCAGGTTGATGAGATCCACCATTCGGTTCTCCGTGCCTTGCTTGTCGGGAGCCGGGGCCCTGCTTGTCAGGGCTCGGGACGTGCGTCAAATTTCAGTGCACGTCTGTACACTCAACTAGTGTGACTGATGACCGGGGTCCGATGTCAACCGGCGAAACGTGTGACCCGAACAACATCTTTGGATGGGGCGAATGGTGAACGGATGTATGCTCACCGTGATGAGCGAGCAGGCAACAACCCGAGGCGAACGCAAGGAGCGCACCCGCCAAGCCCTATTGGACGGCACCCTCGTCCTGGCCTCCGAACGTGGCTTCGCCGCGCTCAGCCTGCGTGAGATCGCCCGCTCGGCAGGCATTGTTCCGACCGCGTTCTACCGTCACTTCTCCTCAATGGAGGATCTCGGCGCGGCGCTGGTCGACGAGGGCGTCAAGGCACTGCGCCTCGCACTGCGCGAGGTGCGCCGCACTCCCGACGCCAGCCTGTCGGACACGGTGCGCTTCGTCTTCGAACAGGTCGCGGGCAAACGCGAGATCTTCGGCTTCCTCACCCGGGAGCGCCACGGCGGCTCGGCGGTGCTGCGCCAGGCCATCGCCATGGAACTGCAACTGATCGTCCGTGAACTCGTCGCCGACCTCTCGCGCCTACGCGCCCTGGACTCCTGGCCCCCCAACGATCTCGAAATCGCCGCCGACCTCCTGGTCGCCACTGTCACCGACGGCATCGCCGCCTACGTCGCCGCATCCCCCCGCGACCAACGTTTCATTGTCGACCGCACTGTCCAACAGGTCCGCCTCATCGCCCTCGGCATGGGCGCTTGGTGGCCGGCCAAGGACTAGCGAGGGCTCACTCGCCGGAAGGTATTCGCTCGGGCTGGGGCGCCCGGTCCGGTCCCGGCACCATCAGCAGCGCTGCCAAGCCGAGGGCGAGCACGACAAGCAGACCGGCTATGCCCGCACGGTCGGCGTCGAAGATCCAGACGAAGAGGCCGAAAAGGCTTGGGGCCAAGAAGGAGACGGCTCGACCGGTGGTGGTGTAGAGGCCGAACATCTGGCCCTCGCGGCCGGGTGGGGCCAACCGGGTAAGGAAGGAGCGCGCCGAGGCCTGCGCGGGGCCGACGAAGACGGTGAGCAGTAGACCGAAGATCCAGAACATGAGCGGGCCGGAGACAATGACCAGCGCGAGTCCGCAGACGAGCATGGCGGCCAGGGAGGCGACGATGACGATCTTCGGGCCGACGCGGTCGTCGAATCGACCCGCGACGATCGCGCCGAGGGCCGCAACGACATTCGCGGCGATCCCGAACAGCAGCACGTCGGAATCGGCGATGCCGTAGACGCGGACGGCGAGCACCGCACCGAAGGTGAAGACACCGGCAAGCCCGTCTCGGAAAATCGCGCTGGCCACCAGGAAGCGGACCGTGCGGCGGTCGACGGACCACAGCTCGCGCAAGTCACGCCACAGCACCCGGTAGGAACCGAAGAAACCCGCCTTTGCCGCACCCGGATCGGCGCCGGTGCTCGGCAGTTCCGGCACGGCGAAGAGCACCGGAAGGGAGAAGGCGGCGAACCACACCGCGGCCAACATCGCGACCAGCCGAATGTTCAGTCCGTCATCGGTGGGCACGCCGAGCAGACCGCGACTGTCACCGTCGCCGGAGATGAAACCGAAGTAGCAGATCAACAGCAGCAGGATGCCGCCGAAATAGCCCATCGCCCAGCCGAATCCGGAGACCCGGCCGACGGTCGCCGGAGTGGACACCTGGCGCAGCATGGCGTTGTAGGGCACATTGGCCAACTCGAAGAAGGCAGAGCCGATCCCGAGCAACACCAGCCCGATCCACAGATCGTGATAGTCGTCGTGCACGAAGAACATCAACGCCATCGCCAGGATCGTCAGCGCCGTCAGAACCGCAAGGGAGCGTTTCCGTTTCGCGGTCGCGTCGAACCGCTGCCCACTGATCGGCGCGGTCACCGCCACGATGAGGCCCGCGATGCCGAGCGCCCAGCCGAGCCACGCGCTCGCCGAGATCCCGCCCGGCAGATCATCACCCACCTTGTCGGTGAGATACACCGAGAAGACGAAGGTGAGGATCACCGCATTGAAAGCCGACGACCCCCAATCCCACAACCCCCACGCCACCACTTGCCCGCGCCCGGCAGCCTGCCCGACAGTCGCCCGCGCGTCCACCTCGGTCATGTCGCGCAGCCTAATGCCGATCCGGCGTCCTGTCGGGGCAACACTCGACACCCGCCGCCACCGCGCTATGCACTCAGTTGCATAGTACCGCGTGTAACGATTATTCTTGCGTCATGGCCCTCGAACATGCCCTGTTGGTATCGCTGACCGAGCGGGCCGGCTCGGGGTATGAGCTGGCACGCCGGTTCGACAAGTCCATCGGGTTCTTCTGGAGTGCCACCCACCAGCAGATCTACCGGGTGCTCAAGCGCATGGAGGAATCCGGCTGGTTGACCGGCGAATCGGTGACGCAGGAGGGTAGGCCCGACAAGAAGGTCTACTCGGTCAGTGACGCCGGTCGGGCCGAATTGGCCAGATGGATCGCCGAGCCGAGCGATACCGGCATGCCGCGCAACGAACTCGGCGTGAAGATCCGCGCCGCCGCGCACGGCGACATCGGCGCGCTCTGCGACGAGGTCGCCCGGCACCGTGAGCAGCACAACCAGCGCCTCGAGCTGTTTCTGCTCATCGAGAAACGTGACTTTCCCGCACCGGACCAGCTCTCCGGTACACCCCTGCATCAGTACCTCGTCCTGCGCGCGGGCATCCGCGTGGAGGCGGGGTTCGTCGAATGGTGCGACGAAGTTCTGCAAGCCCTACAACCGCGTGCGACAGCCCCGCACCCGGAGCCCGGAGAAAGGTGAGACTCGCAGATGAGCTCCTTCCCCCACTTATTCGAGCCGCTCGACCTCGGCTTCACCACGCTGCGTAATCGCGTGATCATGGGGTCGATGCACACCGGCCTGGAGGATCGTGCCTGGGATACCAACAAACTGGCGGCCTACTTCGCCGAACGCGCCCGTGGCGGAGTCGGTCTGATCATCACCGGCGGCTACGCCCCGAACCGCACCGGCTGGCTGCTGCCCTTCGGCGCGAAACTGACCAACAAGTCCGAGGCCTACCGGCACCGGGCGATCACCAAGGCCGTGCACAAAGAGGGTGGCAAGATCGCCATCCAGATCCTGCACGCGGGCCGCTACTCCTATATGCCAGGAAGCGTGTCGGCATCCTCGATCAAGGCCCCGATCAACCCGTTCCGGCCGCGCAAGCTCTCGGCAAAGGGCATCGAGCAGACCATCGACGACTATGCCCGCTGCGCGAAGCTGGCCCAGTTCGCCGGTTATGACGGCTGCGAAATCATGGGTGGCGAAGGCTATTTCATCAACCAGTTCCTCGCGCCGCGCACCAACAAGCGCACCGACAAATGGGGTGGCTCCGCGGAGAACCGCCGCCGCATCGCGGTGGAGATCGTGCGCCGCACCCGCGCCGCGGTCGGCCCGAACTTCATCATCGTGTTCCGGCTGTCGATGGCCGAGCTGGTCGAGAAGGGGCAGACCTTCGACGAGATCATCGCCCTGGCAAAGGACCTCGAAGCCGCGGGCGCCGACATCCTCAACACCGACATCGGCTGGCACGAGGCGCGCGTCCCGACCATCGTGACTTCGGTGCCGCGTGCGGCATTCGTCGAGTTCACCGCGAAGATCACCAAGCAGGTGAACATTCCGGTCTGCGCGTCCAACCGGATCAACATGCCCGAGATCGCCGAGGAGATCCTCACTCGCGGTGACGCCCAACTGGTTTCGCTGGCCAGACCGTTCCTCACCGATCCCGAGTGGGTGAACAAGGCCAAGGGGAACCGAGTCGACGAGATCAACACCTGCATCGCGTGCAACCAGGCCTGCCTGGATCACGCCTTCCAGCACAAAACCGTGTCCTGCCTGCTGAACCCGCGCGCAGGCCACGAGACCGAGCTGAAGCTGCTGCCGACCCGGCGCACCAAGCGCGTCGCCGTCGTCGGCGCAGGCCCGGCCGGGCTCTCGGCCGCGGTCAGTCTCGCCGAGCGGGGCCATCGGGTAGACCTTTTCGAAGCCGACGACAAGATCGGCGGTCAGTTCGACATCGCCCGCCGCATCCCAGGCAAGGAAGAGTTCGACGAGTCCATCCGCTACTACACCAGGATGCTCGAAGTCACCGGTGTGACCGTGCACCTGAACAAGCGGGTCACCGCGGACGAGCTCATCACCGCCCGCTATGACGAGGTGGTGCTGGCCACCGGTGTGCGCCCGCGCATTCCGAACATCCCCGGTGTCGACCACCCGATGGTGCTGTCCTACGCCGAGTTGGTTCGCGAAGAACGGCCGGTCGGCAAGCGCGTCGCCGTCATCGGCGCGGGCGGCATCGGCTACGACGTGAGCGAATTCCTCACCGTCGAGGGCCATCCCACACTGAAGCTCGACGAGTGGAAGGAAGAGTGGGGTGTCGACTCCGAGGACGAACAGGTCCGCGGCCAGCTGAGCACGCCCAAGCCCGCGCCCGCCGCTCGCGAAGTCGTACTGCTGCAACGCAAGTCGACCCCGTTCGGCAAGGATCTCGGCAAGACTTCCGGTTGGGTGCACCGCGCCGCGCTCGAAGCCAAGGGCGTCGAGCACGTCGGCGGCGTGAACTACGAGCGCATCGACGACAACGGCCTGCACATCAGCTTCGGCGAGAAACGCCAACGCCCGCAACTGATCCCGGTCGACAACGTCGTCATCTGCGCAGGCCAGGAATCGGTACGCGAACTGGAAGAGCCGCTGCGCGACGCGGGCATCAACCCGCACCTGATCGGCGGCGCGGATCTGGCTGCCGAACTGGACGCCAAGCGCGCCATCGACCAGGGCACCCGCCTCGCAGCCCGCCTCTAGCCACCACCACCCACTCGGCCCGGCATCACATCGATGCCGGGCCGACACGTTCCGCGACCGGTCGACCTGCGAGTGGAACACCCCGGTGGGGATAGGCTCCACTCGTGAGCCTGCCCTCCCCTACCTCCGAGAACCGCGCGGTTGTCACCGGCGCCTCCTCCGGCATCGGCACCGCACTGGCCGCCGACCTCGCCGCCCGCGGCTATTCCCTGATCCTCGTCGCCAGGCGCGGTGAGCTGCTCACCGAACTCGCCGAACGACTGACGCTGGCGCACGGCATCAGCGCCGAGGTACGCGCGGTCGATCTGGCCGACCGCACCCAGCGTGCCCCCCTGGTCGAGGAGCTGGCCGCGCGCAATATCGCGATCCTGTGCAATAACGCGGGGATCGCCACATTCGGCGCCGTCGCCGAACTGGATCTGGACTACGAGCGCGCGCAGATGGAACTGAATGCCGTTGCGGTGCACGACCTCACCCTCGCCGTGCTGCCCGGCATGATCGCACGTGGCGGCGGCGGCATCCTGATCAGCGGCTCGGCGGCGGGCAATATGCCGATCCCGAACAACGCCACCTACGCGGCGAGCAAAGCCTTCGCCAATACCTTCTCCGAATCTCTGCGCGGCGAGCTGAAGGGCTCCGGGGTGCATGTCACGCTATTGGCGCCCGGCCCGGTGCGCACCGAAACTCCGGACCCGTCCGACGCATCGATCGTGGACCGCATGGTCCCCGACTTCATGTGGGTCACCTCGGAACACACCGCCAAGGTGTCCATCGATGCCTTGGCCCGCAACAAAATGCGGGTGGTCCCCGGCCTGATCAGCAAGGGCATGAGCGTGGCGGGCCAATACGGCCCCCGCTCATTCACCGCACCGATCGCGGGCGCCTTCTATCGGAAACTCGGCGGCTGAGTCTCAGCGCGCGACCCGCCAGGTTCCCAACACCCCCCGCACCAGCCAAACACCCACTACAAGGGGTGTGCACTAACAACTAGGGGTGTCCGCCCTGCGAATACCGCTCGAAACGTGACCACAGCCAGATGACCACGCCGGGCTCTTGGCCGTTTCCCACAGCTGAACCAGCGTCTTCGCAGGTCGACGGTCTGTTGTGATCGCGTCAAGATCGGGGGCCGATGCGTCAAGTTCGCATAAGGCATTGGTTCGAGCAGCTGAAAGCGGCGTAGTCCTGACGATGGCCCCGCATGTGGAGAAAGCGGGGGCGACACAGGAGACATCGTGACGCTGCTCGAAATCTTCCCCTCGCTGCGGTCGGGGGGAATGCCCCCGCGGCTCGACTCCGCGATCTGGCCACGGGACACGCATTACGACGACGCGGGCCGAATAACTGTCGGAGGTGTCGCGCTCGCCGATATCGCCGACCAGTACGGCACCCCCACCTACGTGCTCGCCGAGCGTGAGGTCAGGGAGCGCTGCCGGGCGTATCGGGCGGCATTCCCGGAGGCTGAGATCTACTACGCCGGCAAGGCACTGATGATCAAGGCGGTCGCCGACTGGGTCACCGAGGAGGGGCTTTCGGTGGATGTCTGCTCGGCGGGCGAACTTGCCGTCGCGCTCGCCGCGGGCGTCGATCCGAAACGAATCATCCTGCACGGCAACGGGAAATCCTTCGACGAGCTGGAAGCGGCGGTCCAGGTCGGCGTCGGCAGGATCGTCGTCGACTCACTCGCCGAGATCAACCTGCTTTCCGCCCTTGCCACCGGCTCGCAGCAGGTCATGCTGCGGCTTTCCCCTGGCATCGACGTACACGGCCATCCCGCCGTCGTCACCGGGGTGACCGATCAGAAGTTCGGTTTCCCGCTCGGCAGCGACTCGGCCGCCGAAGCCGTTGCTCGCATCCTGCGCCAGCCGAAGTTGCGGCTGGTCGGCTTCCACTGCCACCTCGGTTCGCAGATCTGCGAACCGGACCACTACGGCGAGGCCATCCGCCGGATGGTCGCCGAGATGTCGCGGGTCCGCGACGACCACGATCACCTGCTCACCCACCTGGACATCGGCGGCGGACACGGCGTCGCCTACCGCTGTGGCGACGCCGAAATGAATCTGATCGAGCTCGCCGCGATCGTCGAGGACGCCCTCGATGCCGCCTGCGCGCGCCGCGGTTTCCCGCGCCCCGTCATCGCCATCGAACCGGGCCGCGCCATCGTCGCCCACGCCGGGGTGACCCTGTACCGCGTGCGGTCGGTCAAGCACATCGACGGCGGCCACACCTATGTCACGGTCGACGGCGGCATGAGTGACAATCCACGTGTCGCACTGTACGGCGCGCAGTACAGCGTGGTCGTGGCCAACCGGCACCCGACCGGCCCGCACATGACCGCCACGGTCGTGGGCCGGTTCTGCGAGGCAGGCGACATCCTCGCCACCGACGTGCAACTGCCCGCGAACCTGAGGCCGGGCGAGGTGCTCGCCATGCCGTGCACCGGCGCCTACCACCACAGTCTCGCGTCGTCCTACAACTGCGTCGGCCGCCCGCCGATCATCGCGGTGCGCAAAGGCGTGTCTCGTGAATTGGTGCGCCGAGAGACCATGTCCGACCTGCTCAGCCGCGATATCGGCCGCTGAGCCTCCGTCGGCCGGGGTATGTCGGTGACTCGTCGAGATCGCCGATCGGTCGAGGTTGCGCAATCAGGAGAACACCGTGACGCTGCTCGACCCGTCCAATCGCGACGCGGGCTAGCGCTTGCGGGTGCCGAAGATACTGCGGCTGATCTCGCGGCCCGCCGCGGTGGCAGCCGAACGCAGGAAGCTCTTCACGGCCGGGTTCTTCATGATGCGTTCGGCGGCCGAGTCCGGCTCGGCGGCCTTCGGGGACCGTCCCGGCGCCGAGGTCGGCTCCGGGGTCTCCTGCGCCGCCGCGACTTTCGCCGCGAGGATCTCGTAGGCCGATTCCCGGTCGATGGTCTGGCCGTACTTCCCGAACAACGAACTGGACAGGGCACGCGACTTGATCGCCTCGTCACCGATGGTGTCCATCAGTGAACGCGGCGGCTGAATCCTGGTCCACGCCACCGGCGTCGGCGCGCCCTTCTCCGAAAGCACCGTGACGATCGCCTCGCCGGTGCCGAGCGAGGTAAGCGCCTTTTCCAGATCGTAGGTTCCGGTCTTGGGATAGGTGCGCACCGTCTTGGACAGCGCCTTCTGATCGTCGGGGGTGAAGGCGCGCAGCGCGTGCTGAATGCGCGCACCGAGTTGGGAGAGCACGGAATTCGGGATGTCGGTCGGCAGCTGGGTACAGAAGAACACGCCGACCCCCTTGGAGCGGATCAGTTTGACCGTCTGCTCCACCTGCTCGAGGAACGCCTTCGACGCGTCCGCGAACAACAGGTGTGCCTCGTCGAAAATAAAGACCAGCTTGGGCTTTTCGACATCGCCCACCTCGGGCAGGGTCTGGAACAGATCGGCGAGCACCCACATCAGGAAGGTGGAGAACATCACCGGCCGCGCCGCCTGGGCGCCCAGCTCGAACAGGGTGATCACACCCTGCCCGCCCGCGAGGCGCAGCAGATCCGCCGGATCCAGTTCCGGCTCACCGAAGAACGTGTCGCCACCGTCGGCCTCGAGGTTCACCAGCGCACGCAGGATGACACCCGCGGTCGCCGCCGAAACTCCGCCGATGCCCTTGAGGTCTTCCTTGCCCTCCGGACTGGTCAGATGGGTGATGACCGCACGCAGATCCTTCAGATCCAGCAGGCCGAGCCCTTGCTTGTCCGTCCAGTGGAAGATGAGCCCGAGCGTTGATTCCTGAGTCTCGTTGAGTCCGAGCACTTTACTGAGCAACACCGGCCCGAACGCGGTGATGGTCGCGCGGATCGGCAACCCGATGCCGCCGGTGCCGAGCGAGACGAACTCGGTCGGGAACCCGGTCGGCTTCCATTCCCCCGCACCGGTTTCCAGCGCCCGCGTGCTCAGCTTCTCGTTCGGCTGCCCGGGTCGCGACAGACCGGACAGGTCGCCCTTGATATCGGCGAGCACCACCGGCACTCCGGCGCGTGAGAGCTGTTCGGCGATCCCCTGCAACGTCTTCGTCTTACCGGTGCCGGTGGCGCCTGCCACCAGGCCGTGCCGGTTCACGGTGCGCATCGGAATCCGCACCAGCGCAGTCGGATCGACCTGCCCGTCGATCACCACGGTGCCGAGTTCCAGTGCCTCCCCCTCGAAGGCATAACCCGCGGCGATCAGCTGCGCGGGCGACTGTTCGGCCGACCGCGCGGTGTCGGAAGCCGCGGCCTTCGTCGCTTCGGCCACCGTGGCGGTCATCTCCGCCGTCGCGGCAGCCTTCGCCTCGGACTCGGCGGCCACAGCCACCGCATCGGCACCGTTCGCCGCACCCGACGCCGCGGCGGCCTCCTGTTCGGCCAGCTCGCGCTCCGCGGCTTCGGCCGCGGCCGCGGCCTCCGCGGCCACCCGCGCCGCGTCCTGCGCGGCCTTGCGCGCCGCGGCCGCCTTCTCCTGGGGAGTGGTCATCGCGCGTCCTCCGTCCAGCTCTGACTGTGACTGCTTCCGCTGTGTTAGCTGTCGTGCCACAAACGCCTACGTCGAACTCCCGCAAACTCTATCGCCGCCGGTCGTCCTCGGGTGCTCATCCCAGTGGCGCCGCGCGCTAGTGTTGCTCGGGTGTCCGACAAATTCGTGGTGTGGATGGATTGCGAGATGACCGGCCTCCGTCTCGACAGCGACAAGCTGATCGAGGTGGCCGCGCTCGTGACCGATAGCGACCTCAACATTCTGGGTGAGGGCGTGGATATCGTCATCCACGCCGACGACGCGGCGTTGGCCGCGATGCCACCGGTGGTCACCGAAATGCACGCGCGCTCCGGCCTCACCGACGAGGTGCGCCGCTCCACGGTCACCCTCGCCGAGGCCGAGCAGCAGGTCCTCGATTACATCCGCGAATACGCCCCGCTCGCGGGCACGGTCCCGCTCGCGGGCAACTCGATCGCTACCGACCGAGGCTTCATCGCCCGCGACATGCCGCTGCTGGATACCCACCTGCACTACCGGATGATCGATGTCAGCTCGATCAAGGAGCTGTGCCGCCGCTGGTACCCGCGCATCTACTTCGGTCAGCCGGAGAAGGGGCTCACCCACCGCGCCCTCTCCGACATCAAGGAATCCATCCGCGAGCTGGAGTATTACCGACGCACCGCGTTCGTCGCCGCGCCCGGCCCGTCGACCGCGGAGATCGCCGCGATCGCCACCGAACTCAGCGGCAACGGCAAGGGCGCGGAGTCGGTCCGAACCGACGGCGCCGAATAGATCGGCCCAACGGCGCCGGACCGGTGTGACGGCGTGCAGCGACTCCGGATCCGCGGCGCGCCAAAAGCCCAGCGCAAACGGCACGCGGTTAACCGATTAGGGACTCCCGGGGGTAACACGCTAATATCTACCGCGCCGGTGATTCACCGGCAATGGTGGCTGTAGTTCAGTTGGTAGAGCACCAGGTTGTGATCCTGGCTGTCGCGGGTTCGAGTCCCGTCAGCCACCCCACCGAGGCCCAGGCCGGGAGAAATCCCAGCCTGGGCCTTTTTGCATCCATGAAACCCGGCAGCACTGCCCATGAAACGGGCCTATCCCCCAGTGCACCAGCAAGTTTCGCGACACAAGCCGGACCGCCGATGCCCGACAGATTCTTCACGAATATCTGACATATCTCGTTTTCACTCCGTAGACTGCGGCCCGAGGGGAGGTGCCGCCAGGCATCGCCCTGGCTGACCAGAAAGACAACAGTTCGTGATGCGTGCCACGGTTATTGCAGCCCTTGTCGGCGCAACATTGCTGACCGGAGCTACCGGAACGGCAGCTGCGGATCTCGGAGTTCCGGTGGAGTCGACCGGGCTGGAGTCCTCGACCGGGTCGGGCAGCACCGGATCGGCGGGCGGAGTGACCACGACCGGGTCCTCGGGCACCGGGTCCTCGGGCGCGGCATTGGCCGCCTTCGAAAAGCTCCTCTTCGGCGGCCCGCTGCTGTGCGCCGCGCTGGGCAGCGCGTTCAACGCGAACCTCACCTGCCCAGGAACGCCAGGACCGGTCATCCCCTGATTTTTGCCATACCGGACACGAAAAAGGCCCCCAGCGCGATCGCTGGGGGCCTTTCCTTCGTCATCGGACGTCGGCGTTGCCTGCCTTCCACTCCGGCCACGGGATGTTCCAGTCACCGAGGCCGTCGACACCCGACAGGGTGCCGCCCACCGTGTTCTTGACGATGGTGATGTCACCGCGCTTGGCGTTCTGATAGACCCACAGGGCGTTGGCCGGACTCAGGTTCAGGCAGCCGTGGCTGGTGTTCGAGTACCCCTGCTGACCGACAGACCACGGCGCGGAATGAAAGAAGATGCCGCTGTAGGAGATTCGGGTCGCATAGTCGACCGGAGTCTTGTAGCCATCCGCCGAGCCCACCGGCACGCCGTAGGTCGAGGAGTCCATGACGATCTTGTCGAACCGGTCGCTCACGATGTAGACGCCGTTGTCGGTGGGCGTGGATGCCTTGCCCATCGAGGTCGGCATGGTCCGCACGACCTGACCGTTCTGCTCGACGGTCACCTGCTTGGTGTTGTCGTCGGCCGTGAAAATCACCGCGTCGCCGACGATGAAGAAGGAGTGGATGTTGTCCTGGCCGTACAGTCCGTTGCCCAGGTTCTTGCCGTACACGTTCACGTCGATGGTGACCTTGGTACCCGGCGCCCAGAAGTGCTCGGGCCGCCACCGGACCTCACGGTTGTTCACCCAGTAGAACGCGCCCTCCACCGCAGGCTCGGTGGTGATCTTTATCGCATTCTGGGCGGCCATGCGGTCGGGGATGTTCTCGTCGAACTGGACGGCCACCGGCTGCCCGATACCGACCACCTCACCCTCACCCGGCAGCAGATAGGGATGGGTCTGGCTGTCCGGTGAGCTGGTGGTGAAGCTCAACGCGGTGGAGTTCGCGCCGCCGAGACCGATCGCATCGGCGCGCAGCCGGTAGGCCTTGCCGTAGCCGAGCACCTCGGTGGTCTCCCAGGACCGGCCGTCGGCGGCCAGCTTGCCGCTCACCGGCTCGCTCTGCGGGTTCAGCAAGGTGACGTTGGTGAACTTGCCGTCGTCGACCTTGAAGGTCAGCGGCATCCCCGGCGACACCCCCACGTCACCATCCTTGACCGGGGACAACAGCTTGGGCTTGATCAGTTCCGTGATGGGGTTGCGGTCGATGGCGATCAGTGCGGCGTCCGCGCTGCCCGACGACGACGAGCACGCCGATAACGCCAGCGCTAGCACAGCCAACACAATCAGAGGTGCGGTGACTTTCCCCATCGACCGATGTCGACCCTGCACAACGCTCATCTCAACCCCGTTTCAAGTCCCGGAGCGCCAAGAAGCGCACCGATGGCTTCGGATCCAACCGATTGCTAGCTCAACCCACCGCGCCGGCGGGATCGGTCGAGACCACGTCCGCCATTCTGCCAGCCCGGCAAGCCCGATCCAACGCGAATACCGCATCGACCCAGGCGAGTTCACCGGTTAGATCCCGACTACCCCACCGCTTGTTAACACGGCTCGCAGACTTGCCCCGCGCCCCGGCCAGATATCGATTTCACTTCTGTGCCCTCGGCCTGTTAATGTCTGTCCCGCACCGGAACACGGAGCAAGCGCCATTAGCTCAATTGGCAGAGCAGCTGACTCTTAATCAGCGGGTTCGGGGTTCGAGTCCCTGATGGCGCACAACAACACACATCCCTCATCGACAACACGTCGACGGGGGATTTTTTGTTCCCAGAATCGCAAACCGCCGGGTGTGTCGTTCGCCACGCGCGACACCGTCGAGTTCGAGGAGACCACGTGACCGCCGAGCAGCCGCGTAGGGCGCTGGCTGAACACGCGGAACAGTTCGACTCCTGCCAGGGTTGAGCACCGTTGGTACGACAAGGAGGCAGTAATGGCTGTGACGGTAGAGCTGACCCGTTTCACGGTGACGCCGGACAAGGTCGAGCAGATGCTGGCCGCGCGGCCCGGAATGGTCGCGGATTTCGACGCCGACCGCGAAGGGTTCCTCGGAGCCCGGCTGGTGCGCCTGCCGAATGACGAGTGGCTCGACGTGGTCGAGTGGCGCTCCGAGGCGGATTTCACCGCGTCCCGCGCCAAGGGCCCGAACCTGCCTGGCATTGCCGCGTTCTTCGGCACGATCTCCGGCCTGGTGAGCGACGAGCTCGGCACCTTGGCCTAGGTACTTCGACGGCCCGGCAATCCAGGTGCTGGATTGCCGGGCCGTGTCACGCCCGCATGCTGAGGCTGACGTGCCTCAGCCCGCCCACGGCGGGGTGAGGCGGGTGCCGTCGGCGAGTTCGGCGGCGAAACCGACCGGAACGGTCACCACGAGGGCGGCAGGCTCCGATCCGGTGTTATCCAGGCTGATGGTCGAGCCTGCGGGCGCGATGGCCGCATCTCCGGGCTCCAGCGCCGACCGCTCACCGTCGATGCTCAGCGTGACGGACCCCTGGATGAGAACGAAGGCCTCCTCGCGCAGGATCTTGTGGCCGACCCCTACGGTGCCCGGCTCGATCCGGGTCTGCCAGACGCACAGTTCCGTGCTGCCCGTTTCGGGGCGGATGTAGGAGGTGAAGCGGGCGTTGTGCATTTCGTGGACTTGGGCTTCGGCGGCACGGATCACAGGCATGTCTTGCTCCCTCATTTGGTCAACTAGATTGACCATATAGTCAAGCATCTTGACCACATGTGTCAAGATGGAATTCATGACGGACCTGAAGCCCGCCTCCACGCTGCATGCCGGGCAGGATTTGGCCTTGCTGCTGCTCGCCGCGGGCGCGGCGGCCACGGACGCCATCCATTCGGGCGTCCAGGCGGCCGGATTCGACGATGTGCGGCCCACCCACGGGTTCGCGTTCGTGCGGATGGCGCCGGATGGCGCGACCGTCGGTGAGCTCGCGGAGCATCTCGGGGTGACGAAGCAGGCGGCCAGTCAACTGGTGGACGAATTGGTGCGCAAGGGATACGCCGAGCGCAATGCGCACCCGGGCGACGCTCGTGCGCGATTGATCACATTGACCGAACGAGGGTGGGCTTGCACTCGCGCGGCAGATACCGCCGCCGCCAATTTCGCCGAGCAATGGTCGGCCGTTCTCGGCGATTCCACGGTCGCCGAATTACGTAACGCATTGGCTCGCGTTGTGACCCCAGGACGGGTGCGTCCCGCGTCTTGGTAAGGGCAAATACGACAAAGTGTCCTGCGTTACCAAGAAACTTAAGTGGGCTGCATCACATTCCGTTTAGGGGCAAACTCCCCGCATACACGGGGTGTCGACCTGCACGATCTTGATCAACCAAGATCGAAAACCCCGCTGATTCACCTTTCGTTCACCCTGCGTTAACCGGTCGTGACCATCCTGAGATCCAGGTCGTGACCATCCTGAGATCTAGCCAGAACAGATCAGCAGTTTGGTTGGACCGATTTACTACTTGACAACGGGAACCCGAATCCCCGTCTTCACAACAAAATCCGAAAACAGCATAAGCCGAATTCGGCGAGCAACCGCAACGGGAGCCCGTCGTGGATCCGTGCTGCCACACACGCCCGGATCGGAAAACAGTCCCCGAACAAGGAACCGATTTCGCAATGCCTGACAGACGCTTCTTCTCACTCCATCGCCGCTCGCTTCGCGAAGGCTTCACCTTCGCAGTAGCCGCAGCAGGCCTCATCGCCGTCGCCGCTTCTTCCGCGGTGTCGGTGGCAGACGACAGTGTCCCGTCTCGCATCGCCGTGGTCGCCGAGCAGGCACCGGCCACAGTGCCCGCCCCCGAGGCGCTCGCCGCGCCGCTGCCCGCCCCGCTGCCCGAGCCGGCCCCGGCTCCCGCACCGATGCCAGCACCCGCACCTGCACCTGAACCCGCACCTGCACCCGCACCCGTCTACGAGAACAACCTCAACGGCTGGATCCTGCAGGCCCTCGACATCATGCATGCCAACAACATCCCCGGCAGCTACGACGGCATCTACCGCAACATCATGCGCGAGTCCAGCGGCAACCCCCAGGCCATCAACCTCTGGGACTCCAACGCCGCCGCGGGCATCCCCTCCAAGGGCCTGCTCCAGGTCATCGACCCGACCTTCAACGCCTACCACGTCCCCGGCACGTCGACCGACGTCTGGGACCCGGTCGCCAACATCGTCGCGGCATGCAACTACGCAGCCAACCGGTACGGCTCGATGGACAACGTGAACTCGGCCTACTGATCCGACAGCACGCCGCACAACGCCTCCCCGGCGATCGCCGGGGAGGCGTTGTCGTCCGCTAGGGTCGACCGGGACCAACCACCACCGATGCGGACCGCACCATGACCGATTACGCCCACTCCGACTCCGCGTCGAAGAGTCGCGCCGAGAAGGCGCGGCGGCTCGCGGGCTACATCTGGGATCGCGGAATCACCGGAGCCGAACTGCTGGCCATGCCCGCGGTGCTGCGGCGAAAGCTCGCGCGCGCGGCGGCAACGAATCCGCCGAGCACCGACGAGACCTGGGCGAGCGTCGCCCAACTCCTCGACGACAAGGACACCTGGGCCGCGCGCCATCCGAATCATGCCGCGGCACAGCGCAATCACGCGGACGAGAAGCTGCTGTGGGTGAAGCCGCCGATCACGCCGTGGTGACGACGCTCAGACGCTGAGGTCGGTGCCGCGCTCGGCCTCGTCCACCACTTTGTCCGCCAGCGATCGCAGCGCCCGCGCCTCCGCCGGAGTCATCGCGTCGATGAACAGCCGACGGACCAGATCGACGTGGTTCGGTGCGGCGTGCTCGAGCGCCTTGCGGCCGTCCTGGGTGAGTTCCACCAGGATGCCGCGGGCGTCTTCCCGCGCCGGGCGTCGTTCGACGAGGCCCCGCGCGGCCATCCGGGCCAGGTGCTTGGAGAGTCTGCTCTTCTCCCAGCAGATCTCCGCACCGAGATCCTTGGCGCGCAGACAGCCGCCCAGCGCGGCCGACAGCGGCACCAAGATCTCGTAGTCGGCGGGCGAGAGGCCGTCCTGGGCTAATCCGGCAGCCAGCGCCGCGTCCATTCGCTGGCGCAGCCGGATGAACGCTTGCCAGGTCGTTTGCTCGTCATCGCTCAACCATCGGGCCACGGGAATGATCCTAGTCAGTCTTTGGTTGACATGGACACCAAAACTTTCAGGAGGTGCCCGTGCCCGCCATCACCGTCCCCGACATCATGGTTCTGCCCCGCCTGCCCAGGCCGACCGAGCCGACCCGCGAGCGTGCGGTACGCGGCATCAGCACCGCCCACAAGCAGCGTGAGGGCGCGGGGTTCGAAGTGCGTCGGCCGTTCCCGAGCATGGATCTGCGCTCGGCCGACCCGTTCATCCTGCTCGACCAGATGGGCCCGGTCGCCTACGAGCCGCACGAGGCCAAAGGCGCCCCATGGCATCCGCACCGCGGTTTCGAGACCGTGACCTACATGCTCGACGGCACTATGGTGCACCACGACTCGAACGGCGGGGGCGGCGTCATCAGCGAGGGCGACACCCAGTGGATGACAGCCGGATCCGGCATCTTGCACGACGAGGTACCACCGGAAGAGCTGGTCATTTCGGGCGGCTGGTTCCACGGCGTCCAACTATGGGTGAATCTGCCGCGTGCACTGAAAATGGCCGCGCCGCGCTATCAAGATTTGCGCGGATCCGAGCTGACATTGGTGAGCTCGCACGACGGCGGCGCGCTGGTGCGCTTGATCGCGGGCGACATCGGCGGATTCGCCGGCCCCGGCTCGACCTACACCCCCATCGCCTATGCGCACGCCTCTATCAGCCCCGGCGGGCAGCTGGAAACACCATGGCCGCCAGGATTTACAGCGATGGCGTACGTCTTGTCCGGCAACGGCACGGTTGGCGCCGAACGCAGGCCGGTCGGCGAGGGACAGCTGGCGGTATTCGGTCAAGGCGACTCGGTCACCGTGTCCGCCGATGCACTCCAACACAATCAGAGCGGCGATCTCGAGGTGCTGCTGCTCGGCGGACAACCCATCAATGAACCCGTGGTGCAGTACGGGCCGTTCGTCATGAACAGCCGCGCCGAAATCATCCGAGCCGTGGAGGATTTTCACGCAGGACGAATGGGAAATATCCCGGCCGAGCACGTCGCGGGCAGGCGCCTCGGCGAGTAATTACGGCGTTGCGTGCACAAACTTCGCATGCAGCCCGGTTGACAACTGAGCGGGCCGTCACAACAGTGGATGCGGCGTCTCCCCCTGTGGCGCCAATCCACCGCAGCAAACACATAGAGGAATACATGAACGTTCGCCGGCTCATAGTCAGCGCTGCCGTCGCGGGTCTGACCCTCCTTGCGGCCCCCGCCGCACTGGCCGCTCCTACCGGATCCGCAGGAACGGGATCTTCCGCCATCGACACCGGCTCGGCCGCGACCGGCTCGGCCGGTATGTCGCAGACCGGGTCTGCGGGTGGCGCCTTCGCTAACTGCGACGCGGCCCGCGCCGCCGGTCGGGCGCCGATCTTCCGTGGCGAACCGGGTTACGGCCCGCACCTGGATCCCGACGGCGACGGATTCGCCTGCCCGACGGTCTGATAGCCCCGAAAAACGAAACACCCGGTGTGGCAGTGCCACACCGGGTGTTTCGTTTTTCCGTCAGCGGAAGATCTTGAACAGCACCAGCCCAACGACGACGGCGCCCGCACCGATCAGGCTGTACTTCACCTTCGGCTCGTTCAGCTTCGCAAGCACCATGTGCTTGGTGTCATCGGCGATCCGCTGCGGATCCGCCCGCACGGCAAGTTCGTCGAGCGTGCTCGCGAGCCGTGTCCGCGCGGCCTCGATGTCCCGCTCGATCCGCTCGGTATCCCTAGCCACGTATCTCCTCCTGTGTCTGATTGCCACGAGTCTAATGGCGCGCAGTCTGTCGGGGCGTTCGGTTACCGTGCAAGGCGTGACCGACAACCAACGACTCTCCCCCGGTGCTCCCGCCCCCGCCTTCACGCTCCCCGATGCCGACGGCAAAGAGGTGTCGTTGTCGGACTACCGCGGCCGCAAGGTGATCGTCTACTTCTACCCCGCCGCGAGCACACCCGGCTGCACCAAGCAGGCCTGCGATTTCCGCGACAGCCTCGCCGAACTGGAGGGCGCGGGCCTCGAGGTCATCGGTATCTCGCCGGACAAGCCCGCGAAGCTGGCCAAGTTCCGCGACGCCGAGAAACTCACCTTCCCGCTGCTGTCGGACCCCGACCGCACCGTGCTCACCGCATGGGGCGCGTTCGGCGAGAAGACGATGTACGGCAAGACCGTGACCGGCGTCATCCGCTCCACCTTCCTGGTGGACGAGGCAGGCAAGATCGAGGTCGCCCAGTACAACGTCCGCGCCACCGGCCACGTCGCCAAGCTGCGTCGCGACCTGTCGGTGTAGGTCGCGACCTGTCGGTGCAGCTGGAACCTATCGCTCGAACGAGCGCACGAACTGCTCGTATCCATCCAGCATCCGATCCAGGCCGAAGCTCAAAACGGCTTCCTCCGAGTCCATCTCCACATCGTCGAAGGCCTGCTGGGAGAAAGCGCGGGTCAGCGCCGGAAACCGCTGCGGGTCGATCACCCGGCTCAGCATGGCCGGGTAGTCGTCATGGTCGGCGGCGGCGCTGACCGCTATCTCCTTGGCTACCCGCATTCGCCCGATCACGTACAGCGAGACGTTCAGCACCAGCTGAAGCTTCACCGATTCCGGTACGGACGTTTCGTCGAACGCCGATAGCCCGACTTCCAACCAGGCCATGTTGTACGGCCCCATCGGCGGGCCCGCCAGGGGTAGGTCCAGCCACCACGGATGCCGTGCGATCGACCGGAACATGCCCCACGCCCATGCCTCGATCCCGGTCCGCCAGTCCCCGCCGACCGGCAGCTCCGGCGGTGGTCCCACCACTCGATCCGATACGAGGTCGATCAACGTGTCCTTGCTGTCCACATACCGGTAGAGCGACATCGTGGTGAAGCCGAGGTGCTTGGCGACCCGGCTCATCGACAGCGCGGCGGACCCTTCGGCGTCGGCCACCTCGATCGCCGCGTCGACCACCTGATCGAGACTCAGCCCGCGCTTGGGTCCGCGCGTTCCCGCTTCGTCCAAGCCCCACATCAGCGCGAAGGACTTGGGCATCGTGCCGGGACCACCGTCGGCTTCAGGGGTTTCCATCTGGTCGACCTTCCTTCTCGACTATCTCTTCCCTCCGGCCAAAAACTGCGTACTATCTAAACAAAGTTTAAGCCATACACAGTTTTGATTCGAGGAACCCCATGACAGTCCCACCCACCTCCGCCATCAGTATCAGCGGGTTGACGAAAACCTTCGGCGAGCACACCGTTCTGGCTGGGATCGACCTGGAAGTCGCCGCGGGAACAGTCTTTTCGCTGCTCGGCCCGAATGGCGCGGGCAAGACGACCATGGTGCGCATCCTGGCCACGCTGAGCCGCGCCGACAGCGGCGAGATCCGAGTCGCCGGACACGATCTCGCGCACGAACCCGACGCCGTGCGCCGACTCATCGGCGTCACCGGCCAGTACTCGGCGGTCGACAGCGTGTTGACCGGTGCCGAAAATCTGCGACTCATGGGTCGGCTACTGCATCTGGGCAAACCCGAGACCGTTCGTCGAACCGCCCGCCTCCTGGAGCAATTCGAGCTCACGAATGCCGCGCACGCCCGCGTCGCGACCTACTCCGGCGGCATGCGCCGGCGACTCGACCTGGCCATGAGCCTCATGAGCGAGCCGCTGATCATCTTCCTCGACGAACCGACCACCGGACTCGACCCGCGCAGCCGCCGCGAACTGTGGCAGGTGATCCGCAACCTCGTCGCCGACGGCGTGACGATCTTCCTCACCACCCAATACTTGGAAGAGGCCGATCAACTCGCCGACCGAATCGCGGTGCTGCACAACGGCAAAATCGTCGCCGCGGGCACACCCGGTGACCTGAAGCAGCTCGCACCCGGCGGTCACATCCAGCTGCGATTCGCCGACCGGCATGGTCTCGCCGCAGCTGCTCGCACCGTGCCGCTCGCGGAGATCGATGCCGATCAGCTGACGCTGCAGGTCCCGTCGGACGGCAGCGTCGGTGCCCTCAAACAGCTCCTGGATCAGTTCGACGATCAGGCGATCACCATCGACGAGCTCGCGATTCACACTCCCGACCTCGACGACGTGTTCTTCGCGCTCACCGGGCACCCCACCACCGAGAAAGCGGCACTGCTGTGACCATCACGACCACACTGACCGGCGCGGCACAGGACTCTGCGACCATGCTCGGCCGCAATCTGCGCCACACCCTGCGCAGCCCGGACACCATGATCATGACCATCGCGCTGCCGATCATGATCCTGCTGATGTTCGTGTACGTGTTCGGCGGCGCGATGAATGTCGGTGGCGGCGCGTACATCGACTACATCGTGCCGGGGATCATCCTGCTGTGCGCCGGATTCGGTTCGGCGGGAACGGCGGTGAGCCTGTCGACCGATATGACCGACGGCATCATCGACCGGTTCCGCACCATGGCCATAGCCCGATCGTCGGTGCTGACCGGGCACGTCGTGGAAAGTCTGCTGCGCAATCTGATCACCACCACCATCGTGATCCTGCTTGCGGTCGCGATCGGTTTCCGGCCGACCACCGATCCGCTGCGGTGGCTGGCCGCCTACGGCATCATCGCGATGTTCGTGCTCGCGCTGTCCTGGCTCGCGGCCGCACTCGGACTGCTGGCGAAGAATCCGGAGGCGGCCAATGGCTTCACCTTCGCGTTCATGTTCCTGCCGTATGTGAGCAGTGCCTTTGTGCCGCCGCAGTCCATGCCCAGTTGGCTGCACTGGTTCGCCGAGAACCAGCCGGTGACACCGGTGACCGAAACCATGCGCGGATTGCTGATGGGCACCCCGATCGACAACAGCGCGCTGCTGGCCGTGCTCTGGTGTGCGGGCATCGCGCTGGTCGGCTTCATCGCCGCGGGCATTCTGTTCCGGCACCGGACCGCGGACTGAATCCGGCTCCGGCCGTCGCCGGGGCATCGGTCTGGTCCGGACAAGCGAAAGGTCCGGCGCTGCAAGGCGCCGGACCTTTCGTGGTATCCGCTGTCGGTACTACTACCGCCTACGTGGACAGCAACTGCTGCGACGCCCACTGCATCAACATGCGGAAGTGGTTGTCCCACCAGTGGTAGGACTCGGGCGTGCCCGCCGCGGGCGGCGGGCCTTCGCCGGGGAAGAGCAGCGAGCCGTTCGGTGCGCCGACCTTCGTGGTGGAGGCCGGAATCCCCGTCCCTGGCAACATCTGCGCCGCGGACTCGGTCTCGCGGACCGGTTCGGACTGTACGAGCGGCAACGGGCGATCCTGCTGCCCGCCGCTGCCCCACCGCTGAGCCGAGTACTGCGGCACGTCCAGCACCACCACCGTCGGCTCCAGCCTGAGTTCGCCCGCCGCCACGCCCCGACCTTCGATCGCCGAATCACGCGGGTTGAACACACCGGGCTCGACCGCCGAGCCGGCGTTCGAACCACTGGACGATCCGGTCTCGGCATCGACCACGCGCGCGTCCGCGGTTACCCGCGCATCCGCGACGACAGCACCGGTAGCCGGGCGCGAGATACCGCCCGCCAAATAGACGCCGCCGACGACCAGTCCGCCGGCCAGCACACTGGCCGCAGCGAACAGCGCTGTCGCGGTGCCTCGCCCGTGACGCACCGGCTCCACCGGCTCGCCGACCGCGTTCAGATCGGCCATGGCGGACAGCGCCGCGCCGACCGCGGACGCGGATGCCGCGATCTTGCACGGAATTACGGGTGCACCGAATCCGTCCGCCGCGGCGACGACCGCCGCCGCACGCGCACCCGAACCGATCAACACCACCGCGTCCGGCCGCACCGCGTCCGCTTCGAATTGATCCCAAGCCGCCGTTACGGCCGCGCCCATCGCCTCGGCGGTCGCCGCGCTGCCGGTCTGACTGTTGGCCGCGAGGACCCTGGTGCGCCTGCGGTCGATCAACGTGAACGCCTGATGGCCGGGGACCACCTCGCAGATCAGCAGATCGTCGAATTCGTTCAGCCATGTCATGACACCGGCGACGTTCAGATGCGCGGCCTTCGCCGACACCAACGAGGCGGTGTCCCACTGCCCGGAAGCCAGCCTGGTGACGATGGCCCGGCGTTCGGCGGCGTCGCGGTAGGTGACCGCAGCACCGCCGATCTCCAGATCCGGGCCGAGTTCGGCGGCTAGAAAATCCATCGCCGTCTCGACCGCCGCCGCCAGGTCCGCCTTGCTATCGCCGTCGGTCTTTACCACCCGATGAAGCAACACGCGCTCGGGTAGCCTCTCGCCGGAATCGGCGAGGGCTACCGCGTGAACGGCGCCGCGTTCGGTGGAAACGCCTAGGGCTACCACAGATCGAGCTACCACAGATCACGCCTTCCCAATGTTTTGCCGAGCTCACGAACGGGGTCATTACCACCTGCGCGGGGAACGCACTGCGCGGTAACGCGGGTCACGATGCACGCAGGCTCGCTTATGTGTTCGCAGCCACATCCGGCTTGGATGGGTGGTGAAATCTGACAGTCCTGGACGCGCATACCGCGTGCGCGTGTCGTGCGCGTGTCCATACCGCTAGCCTGGATACGTGGATGTACGCACGGAGGCCAGGGCTAAGCGACGTCCGGACCCTGCGTTGGACCTGCAGGACGACCCACAGGAGCTCATGCCGCGGCGTCGACCGACGCAGGAACGCAGCAAACGGAAGTTCGACGCACTGTTGCAGGCGTCTCGTGAACTGCTCGTCGAGGTCGGGTTCGAGTCGTTCACCTGTGAAGAGGTGGCGGCGCGAGCCGAGGTGCCGATCGGCACGCTGTATCAGTTCTTCGCCAACAAATATGTCATCGTCTGCGAGCTGAATCGCCAAGACCTCGTTGCCGTTTCGCAGGAACTGGCCGATTTCCACGGCGAGATTCCGTCACTGGACTGGTTGCGGCACATGAACCAGTTCGTCGACCACATGGCCAACCTGTGGATGACCGACCCGTCCCGGCGCGAGGTCTGGCTGGCCATGCAGTCGACGCCGTCGACGCGGGCCACCGGTGCGATTCACGAGAAGGAATTCGCCGAGGTCATCTCACGGATGCTGCGGCCGCTGACCCCGCGCACCCCGCGGGCACGGCGGTCCATGATGGCCGAGGTGCTCGTGCACGTCGTGTACTCGATGCTGAACTTCTCCGTCCAGGACGAGCAGAGCCACGCCGACGCCGTCTCCGAGCTCAAGCGCCTGATGGTCGCGTACCTGCTCGTCGCCGAAAAAGAATCCCGCTCCGCCAGCGAGCGCTGACGGAGCGGGTCGACTAGCTGGTCGCTTCGCGGCCTTCGATGAGATCGGCCAGTTCGCCCGGGTCTTCCAGGACGACCATGGCGGCGGCGGTGTCGCCGTCGTGGGTCAGCGACAGGTGAACCCTTGCGCGCGGCAGGAATTCGGCGGCGAGGCCGTGCAGCTTGATGCTCGGCCGGCCCCACGCGTCGTTGACCACCTCGATCAGCGGGTACGGGTTGTCCCCGATCTGCGGTCGGCGGGCGAACCGAGACGATGCCCATGCCTTGAGCACCGCCTCTTTCGCCGCCCACCGTGCCGCGTAACTACGGGCGGGGTCGGTTCCCTTGCTCTGGCAGTAGCGCCGCTCACCCGCGGTGAAACTTTCCCGGAGCATGGTTGTTCCGGACCGTTGTAGCTGTTCGGAGAACTCGGAGATGGTTACCAAGTCCAGGCCGATACCGAGGATCGTCACAGGGGCGAAGCCTACGACCCCGCGCGGTCGGCCGCTCGCGAACCGTCCGCGACCCGTCCGGTATTGCAGCCCCAGCCATCGGCGCGATACGTACCGTCGGCCGCGAGACGCGCATCCGCGGACAGCAGCACATCGGCCTCCAGCTGCCGAATCTGCTTGGACGGCGTGCCATCCGCGCCGAGGCGCCGATCGGCGGGCCGCTCGTACAACGCGGCGCCACCGCACATGGCCTCGGTGAATCGCTGCCGTCCGGCGAGCTGCCGCTGCTGTGCCCTGCGCTGGTACTCCTCGCGCCGTCCCGGCTCGATCGCCTGGACGAACGCCTCGGGGTGCACCACCGCGAGCAGACCCGACACGTGCCCGAAGCCGAGCGAGGTCACCAGACCGGCCTTGAGCGGGAACCGATCGCCGAAGCGCAGCGGTTCGCGCGCCCACACCAGGTGCGGGTAGGCCTGCATCTTTTCGTCGACGCAGTCCAGGCTGCGGTTCGGCGGGACAACACCCTGTTCCAGCACCTGGCACAGGCCGATCAGCTGGAACGCCGCCGCACCGCCCTTGGCGTGTCCGGTCAGGCTCTTCTGCGAGACGACGAACAGCGGGGCGCCCGCCGAGCGACCGATCGCATCGGCAAGCCGCTCGTGCAGTTCGGACTCGTTGGGATCGTTGGCCGCGGTGGAGGTGTCGTGCTTGGAGATCACCGCGATATCGTCCGGACCGACACCGAGCTTGCGCAGCTCGGTGGCGAACCGGGATTCCCGGCCGCCGCGGCCCGCACCGAGCGCGCCGAGGCCGGGCGCCGGAATCGAGGTGTGCACGCCATCGCCGAAGGACTGCGCCCACGCCACTACGCCGAGGACAGGCAGGCCCATCTCTACCGCGACGTCACCGCGGGCCAGCAGCACGGTGCCGCCACCCTGCGACTCCACGAACCCGCCGCGACGGCGGTCGTTGGCGCGGGAGAAGTACCGATCGCTGATGCCCTTGGCGCTCATGACCGCCGAGTCCGCGGTCGCCGACATATCACCGAAGCCCTTGATGCCCTCGATGCCGAGATCGTCGAAGCCGCCGGCAACCACCAGTTCGGCCTTGCCGAGCCGGATCTTGTCGACGCCTTCCTCGACCGACACCGCGGCGGTCGCGCAGGCGGCCACCGGGTGCACCATCGCGCCATAGCTGCCGACGTAGGACTGAACCACGTGCGCCAGCGCCACATTCGGCAGCGCTTCCTGCAGGATGTCGTTCGGCGTCGGCTCGCCGAGCAGCGAGTCGATGTACAGCGAGCGCATCGCCGACATGCCGCCCATACCGGTGCCCTGGGTGTTGGCCACCAGCGACGGGTGCACCCAGCGCATCAGTTCGACCGGGCTGAACCCGGAGCTGATGAACGCGTCGACGGTGGTGACGATGTTCCACAGCGCCACCCGGTCCACCGAACTCGCCATATCGGCCGAGATGCCCCAGATGGTCGGATCCCAGCCGGTGGGGATCTGGCCACCGACGGTCCGGGAGATCTTCGCCCGGCGCGGCACCCGAATCTCGGTGCCCGCCTTGCGGGTTACCGTCCAGTCGCCGGAATCCGGCACCGGCACGATCAGTGTGTGCTCGGGGTCCGCGGCGTGGAAGGAGCGGGCCTCGGCCTCGCTGCCGACGGTGAACGACAGGTCCTGGTCGAGGAATACCGACGTCATCAGTGGCGAGGTGTTGTCGATCATGGCGCCGTCGTCGCCATAGCGGCGCACGCCGCAGCGGGCGACCACCGCGTCGTGGTACTTCTCGGCCAGCTCGGACTCGGGCACGTAGTCACCGGACTCGGCGTCGTACCAGCCGGGCTTGGGATCGTTCTCCCAGCTGACCATGCCGGTGGTCCAGGCAAGCTCGAGGACGCCCGCGGCCGAGAGTTCGTCCTCGACTTCCATCTCGAACCGGGTGCGCGAGGACCCGTACGGGCCGAGCTCACCGGCGCCGACGATGACCACCATGTCGGCGAGATCGGCAGAGACCGCGCCCCATTCGGGAACCGGCAGCGCCGAGGTCATGGTCGGCGGCGCGGGCAGCGCGGGGATCGTCGCGGTCGAGTCGACCTCGTCGGTCGCCGCGTCGGCGGCCGCCTGCGCCTGCTTGGCCAGCGCGGGCAGGTCGAGCTTGGCCCTGGCCAGTCCGCCGGTCAGGTCGATCTGCTGGGGGCCTGTCGCGGTCACCTGACGAGCCCGCGAGGTGCACCACTTGAGCAGCTCGTCGGCCATCTCCGCGGTGGACCAGGTTTGCACTCCGGCCTTTTCGACCGCTTCGACCATCGGATCGTTGTGGCCCATCAGCCCGGTGCCGCGCACCCAGCCGATCAGCGCGTGCACCAGGGTGACCCGAGCCGACCACGACTTCTCGGCCCGCCATTTGGCGACAACCGCGTCGAGCGCCGCCTTGGACTCGCCGTAGGCGCCGTCGCCGCCGAACATGCCGCGGTTGGGCGAACCCGGAAGCACCACATGCAGTTTCGCGTCGACGTCGTGGTCGGCGCCGAGCTTGGACAGTCCGCCGATGAGCTTCTCCACCGACCAGAGCAGTACGCGCATTTCCATTTCGGCGCGGGCACCCGCGTCGGCGAGGTCGCCGGCCACCCGCGGCGCCGCGAACGGCAGCAGCAGGGTCGGCGTCATCGCGTCCTTGGTCTTGATCTTCGCACCGCCCGCGTTGTCGACCTGCTCGGTGCCGACCCAGTCGATCAGTGCGTCGATGTCCTGGTAAGAGGCCATGTTCGCGGGTACGACCCACAGGGCGGCACCGTGCCTGGCGTTCTCGCGGTACAGCTTCCGGTAGAAGCCGAGCCGCTCGTCGTTCAGACCAGAGGTGGTGACCACGACGGTGGCGCCGCCACCGAGCAGCCGTCCAGCGACCGAGGCCGCGATGGATCCCTTACTGGCACCGGTGATCACGGCGATATCCGAGGACCACAGTCCGGGCTCTTCGGTGCTCAGCGCGGCCTCGGCAATGCGCTCGTACAGCCGGGCGAGCACCGAGCGCGCCTCGTGCTTGGCCCGCTCCCGCCACCAGTTCGCCTGCGCGGCAACGGCTGCGCCCGCACCGAGGAATCCGACGACCGGCCCCTCGCCCGAGCCCGCGTCGTCCAGTAGCCACAGCTTCGCCAGGTCCTCGCGCGCGGTGGCCCAGCGATCGTCGATCAGCACCGCCTTGCGTGCGTCGAACGCGGGTGCGACCAGTCGCGGCCAGTCCGAACCGAGCTCCGCCGACACCAGGTCGACCAGCGAATCGTCGCTCGCCTCCGGCGCGGAAACCTGCTCGGTCAGGCCGAGCTGCTCGAGCACCACCCGAGCCGCCGTCGCGAGCACGCCATCGCGGCCGGTGATCTGCTCGGTGAACTCGCCGAGTGCGGCGGCGTCCACCGTGGCGCCGCCACCACCACCCGCGCTCGGCAGCGACACCGCGACACCGCGACGGGCCGCAACAGCCTGCACCGCGGCGTCGATGGCCGCGTCGACCGACGCGCCGTCGCTCAGCGCACCGGATACCAGCCCGCCGAGATCACCGCCGCGCACGCTGACGCCCTCGCGGGTGCCGAGCGAAACCTCGGCGGTCACGTGGTTGGCCCAGCCGTCGCCGAGCTCCCAGACCTTCTTGACACGCTCGGCGATCGCGGCGGGCCGCTTGCCGGACGGGCCGAACACCTTGCGCAGGTGGTCACCGATGGAATCGGACAGCACGGAGCCGAACGGCTTGTAGGTGCGAGCCAGCCGCTCGACCGTGGCGGACAGCGCGCCCATGTCGGCGTCCGCCGCGCCATCGATGGCGCCGAGCGACAGCTCCGAGCCGAGGTCGACGAGCAGCTGGTTGCGCCGCGAGGAAACACCGTCGCACAGGCCCTCGATGGTGTCGACCGGACCGATCTGATCCAGCCGCAGCTTCGTCCACAGCGCGATGAGCACGCGGGTGGCATCGGCCGCACTGAAGACGATGTCGTCCGGCCGCGGGCCGCCCGAGCTGGGCGCGGGTGCGGCGACCGGTGCTGCCGCCGCGGCGGCGGGCGCGACGGGCGCGGATTGGGTCGGCTCGTCGGCGGGCTCGTCGACGGGCGCGGGATCGGTGTCGGTCGAATAGACGACCCCGGCCTCGCGCTCGATGTTGAGCACCTCCACCGTCGCGGTGCTGAACACCGGCAGCTTCAGCGTCTGGCTGGCCAGGTTCGCCACGGTCGGGGTGGCGCCGAGACCGATCTCGACGAACCGCTCCACGCCGAGACCGCCGTGTGCGGTGTCGGTGAACAGCAGGTCCTGGGTTTCGATCCAACGGACCGGGCTGGCGAACTGCCAGGCGAGCAGCTCGATCAGCACCACCCGGCAGAGCTCGGTCGGCCGCGCCGCCCAGCTGTCGAAGTCGGCGAGCACGGCGGCCAGCGGCTCCGAGGGCACCAGGTCCGCGATCTCCTGGATGAAGGCGCGCTCCAGCGAGAACGGCTTGGGCACCAGGTTCGGAATGTAGCGTCCGACAAGGATTTCCGGATGCAAGTCCGCGGGCAGCAGCTGCTCGAGCTTGTGCCGGAACTCGGGAACACCCTCGCGCAGCACCGTGGAATGGAACGGCACGTCGATACCGGGCACCAGGATGAAGGCGCGCTTACCACCGAATTCCGCACGGCGCCGGTCGATCTCGGTCTCCAAGGCTTCGAGACCGGCGACCGTACCCGCGATCGCGTACTGCGATCCGCGCAGGTTCAGGTTGACGACCTCGAGGAACTCACCGGTCTGCGCACCGATGCCCGATACGAAGCCGATGACCTCGTCATCCGGCAACCCGATCTGCGAGGGCCGGATGGCGGCCATCCGATAGTCACTGCGGCCTTGCGCATCACGCGGCACCAGTTCGTGCATGGCGGAACCGCGCTGGAAGACGACCTCGAGCACCGCCTCCAACGGCAGCACGCCGGCGACCGCCGCGAGGGCGTTGTACTCGCCGACCGAATGTCCGGCCAGCATGGCGCCTTCGACGAAGGCGCCCGCCTCGCGCAGCTCGGCGACCTGGGCGACACCGAGCACCGCCATCGCGACCTGGGTGAACTGGGTCAGGTGCAGCACACCGTCCGGGTGCCGGTGTTCGACGCCGCGCGCCTTGAGGTAGGTCGGGTTGTCGCGCACGACCGCGAGGATCGAGAAGCCGAGTGCCGCACGGGTGTGCTTGTCGGCGCGCTCCCAGATCTCCTTGGCGGCCTTCGAACGGGCGCGGGCGTCAAGGCCCATGCCCTTGCGCTGAATGCCCTGTCCCGGGAAGGCGTAGACGGTCTTCGGCGCCGCGGTGCGACCGGTCGCGGTCATTACCAGGTTGCCGTCGGTCCGGCAGGACACCTCGACGATTTCGCTGCCCGCGTCGACGGCGATCCGCTCGACCCGCACATCGATCTCCGCGCCGGGCCGCACCATGCCGAGGAACCGGGTGGTCCACGCCGTCAGGGTTCGTGCGGGCACGGTGGCCGACGGGTCGAGAGCCGACACCGCGTGCTGCGCGGCGGCCGAGAGCCACATGCCGTGCACGATCGGGCTGCCGAGACCGGCCAGCTTGGCGGCGGCATCGCTGGTGTGAATGGGGTTGTGGTCACCGGAGACCGCGGCGAAGGCGTGCATGGCGCGCGGCGCCACCATCGTGACGTCGCGGCGCCGCCTGCGCGGGCTGTCGGTGGCCGCGTCGGACAGCACGCCTGCCGCACGCGGCGGATCGGTCAGCTCGCCGGCGCCGTTGCGGCCACGGATGGCGAAGCGCTCGGTGAGCGTCGCGACAGTCGGCATCGACATCCCGGTTTCGGGCTTGTCGAGCATGCCGGTGATCTTCACATGCACCTCGACCACCCGGCCGAGGTCGGTGTCGATGGTCTCGCCCGCCTCGGCACGTACCACGAGAACACTTGTCTCGGCAGGTAATTCGCCGATCAGTGCGATCTGGTGGTCGAGATGGACCAGGTCGAGCATGCCCTCGATGACGCTGTCACCGGACGCGCTACGCGCCGCGCCGAGCACCGCGAACACAGCGGGCCAGCAGGCGCCGACCAGCACGTCGGGAACGGTGCGGCCGAGCGTGCTCAGGGTCGCGGGCAGGCCGGAGCCGGTGACTCCGGCGTGATCGGCGATGAGGTCGGGAGTCCAGGCCACGTTGAGGTGCGCGACCTTGCCCTTCACCTCCGGCAGCGACTGGCCGGCGGCGACCGCGAGCAGCGCGGACATGGCGGAATCGGCGTCGGCCTCGGTGATGACCGGGGCGCCGCCATTGAAGGTGGAGACCGGGACCGTGATCCGGATGCGCACGGCTGTGTCGATGGCGGAGTCCGCGGTGCCCTTTGTGGCTACTCCGGCTGCCGCCTCCGTGACCGTCGCTCCCGACGGGCGGCCGAGCAGCGGCACGCTGAGCTCGAGGTAGGCGTCCTCGCGGTCCGGGCCTGTCGTCTCGACGAGGGTGGCTCCGGTCGGCGGGTGCAGCGCGCCCTTGCCGTCGACGGTCCATTCGGCGAGATCGCCCAGCCGGTGTACCGGGTTGATGGTGGTGCGGCCGGACCATTCGACGTCCGGTGCGGCGAGCACTGTGTCGATGGCGCCCGAGGTCACGCCCGCGGTGCGCCGGGCGTCGATCGCGACCGGAACCACACCCGCACGGACGAGCGAGTAGGCGGCGTCCTTCTCGAACCGGTCGAGCAGCTCGCCGACCGGTTCGTCGACACGGGTGATTCCGGCGACGGCCACGGTGCCGGGGATGACGCAGACCTGATCGGCCGAGTAGCGCGGATCATGCGCCTGCCACAGCGAATCCGAGCGCCACCAGCGGCGCACATCGCCGTCGACGACCGGCACGAAGTTCACCGGCTTGCCTGGCGTCTTGCACAGCGCGATGAAGAACGGCACATCGGCCGGGTGCAGCAGGGTCTGCTCGGCGGCCGGGTACTGCTTCTTCAGCGTGCACAGCGCGTCGATCGGGCTCTCGAAGGCGTCGTCACCCGCGAACAGTGTCGCGATCTCGCCGCGATCGGCCGGGTTGAGCCGAGATTCGGTGCGACGCACCATGTCCGCGAACCGATCGCGCCAGGTGATGTCCAGCCACACCGAGCGGGTGGCGTCGAGGAAAGCGTCGCCGAGGTCGCTGCCGCAGTCGAAGTCCTTGCGCCGGTCGAGGCCGACCGTGAGCTCCACGTAGCGCTCGAGCCAGTCGAGGTAGGTCATCGTGGTCAGGTCGCCGAAGTACGGCTTGGCCGTGGCGTTCAGCGCCGAGATGATCTCGTCGCGGCGCTCGGCGACCGCGTCGGCGTTGCCCGCGACCTCGTCGAGCAGTCTGCCGGTTCGCGAGGCCGCATTATCGATCTCGTGGATGTCGGCGCCCAATTGGCTACGGCCCGAGGCCATTCCGCCGTTCGCGGTGCCCGCACCGACCCAGTCGGGGGTGCCGGGGGTGTCGACGAGCAGCTGCTTCACCTCGGGCGCGGTGGTGGCCTCCAGCGTCGCCATCGCCGCGGTGCCGACCAGCACGCCGTCCAGCGGCATCACCGGATAGCCGTGCGGCACAGCCCATTCACCGGTCAAGTACTCGGTGGCGCGCTCGGGCGTGCCGATGCCGCCGCCGACGCAGATCACTACATTGTCGCGGTTGCGCAGCTCGGCATAGGTGGCGAGCAGCAGGTCGTCCAGGTCTTCCCACGAGTGATGTCCGCCTGCGCGGCCGCCCTCGATGTGCATGATCACCGGATAGTTCGGCACCTCGTCGGCGATGCGCAGCACCGCGCGGATCTGGGCCACCGTGCCCGGCTTGAATGCCACGTGGGTGATGCCGGCCTCGGTCAGCTCCTCGATGAGCGCAACGGCTTCCTCGAGCTCGGGGATACCGGCCGTGACGATGACGCCGTCGAAGGGCGCACCGGCCGCGCGGGCCTTCTGCACCAGGCGTTTGCCGCCCAGCTGCAGCTTCCACAGGTACGGGTCGAGGAACAGCGAGTTGAACTGCACCGCGCGGCCCGGGTGGAGCAATGTCTTCAGCTCGGCCACCCGGTCGGCGAAGATCTGCTCGGTCACCTGGCCGCCACCGGCGAGCTCCGCCCAGTGGCCCGCGTTCGCCGCCGCCGCAACGATTTTGGCGTCGACGGTGGTCGGTGTCATACCGGCCAGCAGGATCGGCGAGCGGCCGGTCAGCTTGGTGAACGCGGTCTCGACCACGATGCGCCCATTGGGCAGTCGCACCGGCCGCGGCGCGAACGCCGTCCACGGCGCCGCCACCTCGGGTGCGGCGCCCGGCGTCAGCAGCTCGCGCTGACCCGCGCGGGTCGCGGCCGCGACGGTGCCGACACCGGTGCCCTTGAGTGAGCCGCCGGTGAGCCTGCTGAGCAGATCTCCGGGGCCGAGGTCCAGAATCCATTGCGCGCCTGCGGCAACCACGCCGTCGACGGTCTCGACCCAATCGATCGGATCGACCAGGATCTGCTGCGCCAACGAACCGGCGAGGGCCGCATCAATACCGCACTGATCGGCCCATCCGGCCACCAGATCCACCGTGTCGGCCAGGGCCGGGTGATGGAACGCGACATCGACGGCCACGTCCTCGAAGACCGGCGCGAACACCGCACCACCGCGTGCCTTCGAGTCACGCTCGCGGGACTGTGCGTCGTGAATCTGCGCGCAGCGCTGCCGCACCCGCTCCAGTTGGGTCGGGGTACCGGACAGCACCGCCCTGCGACGCCCATTGCGAATCGAAACCACCGCTGCCGCAGCCGGATCCACGCCTTCGGACACCTCGGCGACCACCGCGCGCAGCTGCTCGGGATCCACATTCGACACCGCGACCATCGGCGAGCGCTCGCCCACCGGCATCAGCCCACGCCGACGCGCCACCAAACTCGCTGCGGCGCCGATCAATTGGGCCACAACGAGCAGTTCCGCGTCCCGCTGCCCGCCGGTCTCCACCGCCGTCGCGGCCAGGCGGCCCTGCGAATGACCAACGATCGCCACCGGCGCCTGCTCGACCGGATCCAGTCCCTGCAGCCGCAGCGCCCGCATGGCCGCGAGCTGCGTCAGCAACACACCCGGCATGGACACCGCGGCCGAGCGCAACACATGCTCCGAGGGCGCCGCCGAGGCCTCCCCATCGTCACCGTCGACGAGCTCGTCCTCGAGCATCCAGCCGATCGGGTCGAAACCGACCGGACGCACCACGAGCAGTTGCGCCGCAACGGGTTCCAGCAGCGCGGCCGCCTCGTTGACCAATGCGGTCAACTCCGGCTCCAGCGCGCTATCGCGCCCGATCTCCTCCAGCTCGCGCAGCCACTGCGCACCCTGGCCACCGAAGGCCAGCGCGTAGGGCGTCCCGCCCATCAAACGATCCAACAGCGGGGACCGCGTCCCGCCCGCCTTGGCGGTCGCGACCACCTTCGCGCTCTTTCCGGTCCCGGTTTCGGTGCTCTCGTTGATCGTCAAGACGCTTCGACTTCCTTCTCCTGGCGACATGCCCTTGCGGGACACGCCGCTCCCTCCGGTGCGCAGGTGTTCCTCAACCAATGGGCTTGATACGGCCCAGGGTGGCACAAAATCATGAGGAAATCCTCACGTTTGCTCCCCACCCACTCCTCTACCACCTGGTATTTGTGCACTTTCGTACCAGAATGACCGGAAACATGACTCGCCCTCATGTTTGAACCCGCTGGTCCACCCGGTTACTAACGCGTAGGAAACATGAGCGCTCCTCATGTTGTCCGTTATTTAATCGTTATAATCCCAGGTGGGGTTACCGGTGAGTACGCCACGCCCGGGCGGAGCTTCGCGATCGCGGTCAAGCCCGGTAGTCTTTGGACGGTCGTACCATCACGCGCGAGTGGCGAAATTGGCAGACGCGCCAGATTTAGGTTCTGGTGTCCACGGACGTAGGGGTTCAAGTCCCCTCTCGCGCACCACACACCGCCCTGGTGTCCATAACGGACACCAGGGTGCATCTTCGGCGGGAACCACTCATCTAGGCGTGAGGCACGCTAGAGCAATCTCGCATCCCGCACTACGCGTTCGCCAAAATGCGTTCATCAACATGGGCGAGTCTCGCTGAACTCGCTACGGCAAGTCGCCGCTCCCGCATGGCGCTGCCCCTGACGATCAAGTACAGGGCAGGTCTGCCTGCGAACTCATCATCCGAAACAGGTGAGATGCGTGCGGACGGTCGAGAATCAAACGCCGACTCGGGCTGTTATTCGATGGTCCGTTATTGCCCGCACCAGCTTCGAATGGTCCAGCGAGTTCTGCTTCAGGTAGCTCTCCGCGTACTCGGCGAGTGCTTGCTCGAATCGGGGGCTGGACCCCAGGTAACCGGCGATGGCCAGGCGGTCACCTGACCTCGCGTGCGCGTATGCGAGGACCCTGCCGCACAGCCGTCCGTACAGCAGCATTGCCTTCGGTCGCATCTCCTCAATTGGGGCGGAGCCCTTGCCATCCCGCAGTTGACGTACATAGAAGTCTCGCGGTTTTCGGTCGGGTCCCTGCCCGCGTTGGGCTCTTCGATCGGAACCACGAGCGGCGGGTCACACACCGAAGTTGCTGAGATGCGCATCGCCACACAGCTGGACGTGCAGGTCGGTGCTCGGTGACCGAGACAGATCGTCGGCCATCACCAACGCCGAGCCGCGGAAGAACGTGAAGGCACTCGCGGACATTCGGCCGTAGCGAACCGGTACCAACTCCGGGACCCGTGTGGCTGCCTGCACCTGCAAAAGGTCGAGCGGGTCGGGCCGTCCGGTGGGATTGTGCTCGGCAAGCGATTCGATGGGCGTTGTCTGTCGCGCCTGCTTACCTCGGCGGATTCGTTCGTCCCGGCTCAGCTTGCGGATTTTCTGCGAAGCGTCGCTCCGGTCCGTCATCGCAACTGCTCTTCGCCGCAGGCGGCCCGCCACGCGGCAACTGAGCTGAACGCGGCGACGTGCTTCGAACGGGCCAACCAGGGCGGGCCGTCGCGCACGAACGTGGCAGGTCGTGCAATGCCCTTCGAGGAATTCATCAGTCCGGAAGTCTGCGGAGCTCGACGATGGTGAGTCCGAGCGACTCCAGGCGGTCGAGGATGCTGCGCAAGTCGATCGGGTCGCCCACTGCTCCGTACATGGTGGTCGATCCGACGATCGAGGGCACAACGGTGAGATCCGGAAAGGCCGCTTGCGCGCGTTCGGACAGCTCGCCGTCGATGACGAATTGATACCGAGTGGGCGTGTTCATTGTCAGGTCCTAACCCCCGCATCGTCGGGTCGACGGCCACCGGTCCGACCAGATTTGGTCATCGGTTGGCTCATCGCGGTAGTGCTGCTCCAGGCAACTCGTTCAGTGTGCGACTGCGCGGAGTCGAGTTCTTCATCCACAGGGGATGAAGGACGGGTTCGCATCGCCCTTCGTCAGGTGTGTGCGTGCCGCGGCCTGACCGGTGCGGCTACAGCAACCCGATGGTGCGCGCCGCTACCAGTGCTTCCCGGCGGGAAGTGACGCCCAGTTTGCGATAGACACCACGCAGATGCGACTTGATCGTGTTGACGGATACGTACAGCTCGCGTGCTATCTGTTCCGACGTCGCACCCGATGTGAGGTGGCGGAGGATGTTCGTTTCGCTCGGAGTCAATGCCGGAAGCGTGACATTCTGTGCCGGCTCGATCTGTTGCCGCGTAGCTTCGGCGAATCCCCCCAGGTCCCCGAAGCGGCCGTGATGAAGAGCCAGAAGTTGCCGCACGGGTGGGCCGGCATCGATAAAGGGGCGCAGAACCGATGTTCGTTCGGCGAGGGAGAGCGCTCGAGTGAGGGCGTCATGGGCTCTGACATCGCGATCGGCACGCCATGCAAGTACCGCTTCCAGCAGCCACGCGGAGATCGTCGTGGCCGGCACGCCCACGTCCGACGACAGTACGTCCGACAGCGTTCGGCGCGCATCGACAGTGCGGCCTTGGGTAGCGAGAACTTCCGCTCTACTCAGCAGAGTTTCGGCTGTGCGGCCCAGCTCGCCTTCTGCGATGTCTATCAGCTGGTCTGCCCATTCGATCCCGCCGACGCGCAGGCAGATTCGCTGAACGTGTGGCAGTACCACCGCCTTGGCTGCCGGGTAGGTCACCTCGGTGAGCAACCGAATCATGTCTTTGCGAAGCGTTCGAGCCGCGGCATGTGGATCAGTCGCCCCGTCGAAGCAGGCGAGTCCTTCGAGCACGGCAACGCGCCAACCAGCAGCCGGAACGCTCTCATCGGACAGCGATACCGGTTCCTGATGGCGCCGATTCCCTTCGGCCCCTGACTCGTTCGGGACACCGCGAAGATAGTTCGCGAACGCGGCGGTCGCGTCGCACCGCGGGACGTCGACTTGATTGCCGAGGTGGTGGCGTTCGGCGAATTCGAGCGCGGTGCGCGCTCGTGACGTCGCAGCGGAGATTTCGCCGACAAATTCCGCGGTCATCGCCAGACGTGCGAGGCAGCGCAGCACGACCCGGTGCCGACCGGAGAGTCGAGCAAGGGCGATCGCTTTACGAAGGTGTTCTTCACCCGCAGTCAGATCGCCGCTGAACATCCACGCTTCACCCAGCTGGGTATGGGTATAGCAGTCGATGTCGAGATCGCCTGTCGCAGCACGTTGTTGAAGCTGGCGAAGGAGCAGCGGCAACGATGAATCGGAGGTAAGGACGGCTGTCGCGACCCCGATTGCTAGAACCAGCGCCCGCCATCGTTCCCGGCACGGCGGCCCTGCATCTGGCGGGCCGGTCGCCCTGGCGGCGTCGAGATAGGTGAGCGCGAGCAAGGAATCCCCCGCGTCGAGCGCTGCGACGGCGCGAAGCAACAGCAGGAAGGAATCTTCGGCGTCGGTGTCTACGCCGTCGAGAACACGGAACATCTCAGAACCGCGACCGTCCA
The DNA here is from genome assembly GCF_042675075.1 of Nocardia sp. GCM10030253. NCBI lineage: Bacteria > Bacillati > Actinomycetota > Actinomycetes > Mycobacteriales > Nocardiaceae > Nocardia > Nocardia sp. GCM10030253. Next base: position 142,815 of record NZ_JBHTDL010000009.1, read on the forward strand.
TGATCACCGACAGGCCGAATCGCTCAGCGAAAGAGGCGAGCTGCGCGGGATCATGCATCCGAGACATATGCACCAGGGCGTCGATATGACGATTGCGCGCCAGGAACCATTGTGCCGCTCGTGCGTGCAGGTCGGCTTCGCGTTCCGGAACAGTCCGATGCAGCTCGGCTCGCAGGTGCTCGCGCAGCAAAGGGTGATAGCTGAACCATGTCGGCTCGTCATTGTGCGTTGCATGAGTGATCGGAAAGTTCAGCCGCTCGAGCGTGTCGATCATCCGAGCAGCATCCTGGCCGCTGAGTTCCTCGGCGAGCTCGGTGGTGAACGACTCCGCCGGCGAAGTCCAGATCAGAAACCGCGTGAGCGACTTCGGTAAGGACGCAAGAAGCTCGCCGACGAGATAGTCGGATACCGCCCGCGGCGAATGCGCGAACTCGTTGACTGCCGTCTCGGCATCGTCCCTGCTGAGCAGGTAGAAAGCCGCCAGGCGGACCATTGCCGCCCATCCGCGGGTCAGGGTCATCATCGTCGCGAGAAGGTCTGGGCTCAGCACGACGGAATGGTCAGCGAGAATCGCCGCCGCTTCAGACGAATCCAACGCGAGATCCCGCGAATCCACTCGCGTCAGCCGGCCTTCGAGCTGGTATTGCGACCATGCCAGCGGTGGCTCATGCCGCGCCGAGACGACGGTCGTGACATTGGCCGGGGTCCATCGGATGAACGAGGTCAAGCTGTCGAGGGCAATGCGGTCGTGTAGAACGTGAGCATCGTCGAGGACCAGGCATATCGCATGCCCGGCAGCGCCGAGCGCCGACGTCAGCGCCGATACGAATTCCGGGGCAGTGGCCGCCGTGAGCCGAAAGGGCTCAACCGCGGCAGTTGGTGCACCTAGCCCGGTCGCAGGATCGGCGATCGCAGCAGAGATCGACGACCACAGCGTGTGCACATCGTTGTCTCGCTCGTCGAGGCCGAGCCACACGAACGAGGTAGCGGCGTTGTCGAGACGCCGCTGCCGTTGTACCCAATCTGCGAGGAGCACAGTCTTTCCCGCGCCAGCGGGGCCGCATACCAAACACACACGGCCCGGCCCGGTGAATGGCTGGCTAATCGTGGACGACAACGTCGACTGGAGTGTGAGCCGTCTCAGCGCTCTCGTACCAAGGGTCGGCGGCGACAAGCGGTAGTGCGGTAGCCGCGATCCACCAGCATCGCCGATCTCTGCACTCGATGGCGAGCGCAGCCGCTCCGATTGTCGGTCCATTATTCACGCTCCGCACCTTGTGGCGAGACCGCAGAGGCGCCGTCGGGTCATGCGCCTCCCAAGGAGGGTACCGCTTTGCTCGCGCCGGTTCGTCCTGATCAGAGGCACTCGCCCCACACCGGGTCCGGCCTCTCCGCTCCATCGGGTGGCCCGCCGGGCGCGCAAGAGTCACCCCCAACGGGTGAGGCGGCATGCCTGACCAAGGCGAAGCATCTGAACGGGACAGGGTCGATTCGACAGTAGGGATATTGCAATGACGAGTCATTCGAGCGTCAAACAGGGTATCGCGACCGGCGTATCGATCGGCGCCGCAATACTCTTCATCACGGTTGGCTTTCTCCAGATCCTGGAGGGTATTTCGGCGGTGGCCAAAGACGACATCGTGATCGTCGGCATCGAGTACACGTATACCTGGAGTGTCTCGGCCTGGGGATGGATCCACATCGTGATCGGCTTCCTCGTCACGCTGACCGGATTCGCGCTGTTGACCGGCGCTGCGCTGGCGCGAATCGCCGCGGTGATCATAGCCGCGTTCTCTATCGTCGCGAACTTCCTATGGCTGCCCTATTACCCGTGGTGGTCGATCATCATCATCGCCCTCAATGTGGTCGTGATCTGGGCAGTATCGACCTGGAACACCGGCGATTCACCGGTCACCTAGCACGCACTTTCGCGCCGAGGCAGCGCCATTCACGGACGGCAGCACATAGACAGCATCTCGCCGCCGGTACAGGTGCGGCGTTACGCTGACATGGCAGCGAGTGTCCCACCTCGGTTGCACGCACCGCCTCGGGAGGTGACCCGTGTCGAACCGCACCGATGGCACGCGTGGCGCCGCCCCCTCGCAAAGCGCGGAGTCGGTCAACTACCTGATCGACGCCCCGCTCGGATTGGCTGTCGGCGTCTTGCGTATCGCCGGCCGAGCGACCAACGCCTCAGTGGCTGTCGTGCGGCCGATCGTCCGCTCCGCCCTGCGTCCCCCACTTCTACCGCACCGGTTCTGGCCACAGTCCACGATCGAGAGGTGGGCACACCGAGGGGCCATCGCCCGCCACGACGCCGAACGCAAGGCGTCGGCCTTGGCCGACACCCTCGTCCCCGCTGTCGTCGACGCCCTCCTCGGACGCACCGATCTCGCCGGCATTGCGCACAAGGTCATCGACGATATCGACTTACCCGAGATCATCAGGGAATCCAGCGGCACGATGGCCTCGGAGTCCGTAATAGGGGTACGGCTGCAGGGCATCTATGCCGACGACAAGGTGAACCGCATTATCGATCGCCTGTTGCTGCGTCGGAGCGAACGCAACACCGCACCGGACGCGGACACCCCGAACCCATGACGCACACCACGCCGTCGTCCGGCCTTCCCGCTCCGGCCCGGGAATATCAGGGGCGGCGAGCTGGGGTGGTAACCCGCCTGGCCGCCGGGTTCATCGACCTGCTGGTTGTGCTGGTCGTCATCGCGGCTGTTTACGCCGGGATCGCGGCCTCATCGTTCCTGATCAATCCGACTTCGTTCCATTGGCCGGAGAGTCTCGGCCGCAGTGTTCCGCTCATCGGATTCGTCATCCTGACGCCGTATCTCACCTTCTGCTGGTGGACGACCGGGCGTACGTATGGGAACGCGCTACTCGGACTCCGGGTGGTCGACTCGCGGCAGCGGAAGCTCCATCTCGTACGGGCACTCTTCCGCGCGCTGCTCTGCGCGCTTTTCCCGATCGGCCTCCTGTGGGTTGCCATCAGTCGTACGAACCGCTCGATTCAAGACCTACTCGCCCACACTTCGGTGATCTACGACTGGACCAGGAAAACGGATACCGAACGGTGAGCACGAAATCGGCGAGTTGGGTCGCAGTGAAGAATTCGAGCGCATCTTTACGTTCGGCATCGCCGAGAGTGTGCTCGGCGAGCAGCTGATCCGTCCAAGCGATGACCGCAGCTTCCGCGGGCAGGAGTCCTTCGGTCGAACCGGTTCCCGCAGCGGCGATCGCGATCTCGCCGAGGCCGACCACTCCTCCTGTGGGGCTACCTGCAGTCATGACGGTAACCATCGCCCGCAGGTGGGTCAGTACGTCACCGTGACCACCGAACCTCGTCAAGGGCGCGAGATCGGTCTCGGACGACATGCCCGGCATCCGGTAAGGCGACGGAGATTTATTTCCCGGACATGGCTGCGAATTTCGTCGCCTCACCAGCGAGCAGTCACTGGCGAGCACGTGGCGCAGCTTTGATCCCCGCGCGCGTCGCACGCCGGTCCCGCGCACAGACAGTTGGAGACCAGGTCCGACAGACCGTCGTCATCAGCCCAGACCGCCTCGCACAGAAGGCCGTAGCGGTCTGCGCTCTCGATCACACGGTCGGTGTCATTCATGGCGGAGAAGACGTCCGCAGCCCCTTCTTCGAGGTAGCGACGCGAACAACCAGCGGTTCCATCCAGAGTGGGGTGGCACAGCCCAATTCGCCATAAACACCGCGCTATCACAACGAAATCAGTTGTTCTTCACAGTTGACAGCATCGATTTCGCAATGTTGTCTGTGCGGTGTCTGCCGTCGCCCGCAGTCGACTGCCGATTGCTTTGACTGAATTTTCAGTTTATCGATTCCAGGAGGTATCGAAGCCATGAGTGGATCGACGTTCGTCCTCGAGACCGCGTTCGCGCCGCCGACCTCATTCGCGCGCACCACCGATCCCCTGCGTCGACCCGTTCGGGTCGGCGTGGTGCAGCACCGCTGGCTGGCGGACCCCACCGAACTGCGCGCTCAGCTCACCTCGGGCATCCGGATCGCCGCCGAACAGGGCGCGCAGGCGGTATTCCTGCCCGAGCTGACCCTGTCGCGCTATCCGGCGGACGTACGAGCTGGCTCGAATCCGGGCGGCGATGCGGAGGAGCTACTTGTCGGCCCGACTTTCGCCTTCGCCGCGCAGGCCGCGAAGGAGCACGGTGTCGCGGTCCATGCCTCGCTCTACGAGCGCGCGGAGGCTGCCGACGGTCTCGGATTCAACACCGCGATCCTGGTCTCCCCCGACGGCGAACTCATCGGCCGAACCCGCAAGCTGCACATCCCGGTCACCGATGGCTATTACGAGGACACCTACTTCCGCCCCGGACCCGCCGACGACCCCTACCCGGTATACCGGCCCGCCGCGCTGGACGGCGCCGCGATCGGCTTGCCGACCTGCTGGGACGAATGGTTCCCCGAGGTGTCGAGGGCCTATTCGCTCGGTGGCGCGGAGATCCTCGTCTACCCAACGGCGATCGGATCGGAGCCGTCGTTCCCGGACTTCGACACCCAGCCGCTATGGCACCACGTCATCGTCGGAAACGGCATCACAGCGGGCACTTTCATGATCGTGCCTAACCGGTACGGCGACGAGGGCAGCGTGACCTTCTACGGTTCGTCGTTCATCTCCGACCCGTACGGCCGCGTGCTGGTGCGGGCGCCGCGCGACGCCGCGGCGGTGCTTGTCGCCGACCTCGACCTCGAGCAGCGCCGAGATTGGCTCGGCCTGTTTCCCTTCCTGACCACTCGCAGACCCGACACCTACGCCCGCCTCACCGCTCCGGTCGATGCCGAGCGCCCCTTCGGGGAGGTCGCCCCATGAGCTGGACGATGCCGTCGGAAACCGCACCGCAGGAACGGATCTGGATGGCGTTCCCGCCGCTCGGCGCCTCCATCTCCGCCACGCCCGAGTCGGCGCACGCCGCCAGGCTCGCGTGGAGCGCGGTCGCACACGCCATCCTCGACTTCGAACCCGTCACCATGGTTGTCGATCCCGCCGATCGGGAGGCCGCTCGCAGGTACCTGTCACAGGCCGTCGAGATCGTCGAGGCCCCACTGGACGACGCCTGGATGCGCGATATCGGCCCGACCTTCGTCTTCGACGAAGCCGGGCGCCTCGGCGCGGTCGACTGGGTGTTCAACGGCTGGGGCGGCCAGGACTGGGCCCGCTGGGCCAACGATCGACACATCGGCGCGACCGTCGGCGCCATGGCAGGTGCCGAAATCATTGCCTCGGATCTGGTCAACGAGGGCGGCGGGATCCAGGTCGACGGTCAGGGCACGGTGCTGGTCACCGAGACGGTCCAGCTCGATCCCGGTCGCAATCCGAACATGGACAAGGCCGCGGTGGAAGCCGAACTGGCCCGCACCATCGGCGCCGAACACGTCGTCTGGCTGCCGCGCGGACTCACCCGCGACAGCGAGCGATTCGGTACCCGCGGTCACGTCGATATCGTCGCCACCATCTCCGCACCGGGACGGCTGCTCGTGCACTCGCAGGCCGACCGCTCCCACCCCGACGCGCGAGTGACCGACGACGTGTCGGCGGTGCTGCACGCCAGTCACGACGTCGACGGAAAGCCTTGGGAGATAGTCGAAGTACCCGCACCCCGAGTGCTGCGCGACGACGAGGGCTGGGTGGACTACAGCTACATCAACCACCTCGTCGTGAACGACGGCGTTATCTGCTGTTCCTTCGACGATCCGAACGATGCCGCCGCACGCGACATCCTCGCCGACGCGTACCCGGGTCGGCGCGTGGTACCCGTCGACGCTCGCGAGATATTCGCGCGCGGCGGAGGCATCCACTGCATCACCCAGCAGCAGCCCGCGCCGCGCTGACAGGTACGGCGGCAGCGCCCCGGTGGGCGGCCGCCGCCGGGATACCATGACAACTGCGAATGGTGAAGGGCGGGAAGGCAAGTGCGTGCCATGACGAGCCGGCGGGAGGCAATCCTGCGGGCCAGCGCCACCGCGATCGCCGAGCGCGGGGTGCGTGGTCTGCGCGTGGGTGACGTCGCACAGGTGGCCGGGGTATCGCCCGGGCTGCTCTACTACTACTTCAAGGACCGCGACGGACTGCTCGCCGCCGCGCTGACCTACATCAACGACCAGGCTCGCGCCTACCGGAAAGCGGCCGACGACTCCGGACCACCGCGCGAGCAGCTCATCAGTCAATTGCTGGCAGAGCTCCAGGACACTCCGGAGATCATCGAGAACTCGTTGGCCTGGAACGAATTACGAGCCAGCGCGGTCTACGAGCAGCCGTTGCGCGAGCCGCTGGCCCGCACCTCGCGGCAGTGGACGAACGAGATCGCCGATGCGATTCGGGTAGCGCAGGCGGTCGGCGATGTGTCCGACGCGGTGGATGCGCAGCAGGTCGGACTCGTCGTCACCGCACTGACCGAGGGGCTGGCCGCACGCTGGCTGTCACGCGAACTCACCGCCGACGACGCCCGCGCCCACTTGCGCAGCACGCTGGAGACGCTGCTGCCGACATCTGAGTCGGCACCCGGCTAACGGCCACAGCGTCGGCTCGTCGTTGTACAGATTGTCGAAGGTTGGACGGACATGTGTCCAACTCGGCACGGCCCATGGCGTGTGTCGCAGCGCACACTGAGGCGACGCAAACACCGTCGTGCCGATGCTCGAAGTCCGCTATGTGCCGATGGTCGTGGTTGGAGAAGAAGGAAACGAATGAAAATCGTGAATGAGCCCGCGCCCACCGCGCAGACCAGCGAACAACCGGTCGACAAGGGGCTGGCCGCGGGCACCATCGGTACCTTCTCCGGTGCGATTCTCGGGATCTCGACGGTCGCGCCCGGCTACACGTTGACGGCCAGCATCGGCCTGATCGTCGCCGCGGTCGGGCTGAAGATGCCGGCCATTCTCCTTGTCGGCTTCGTCCCGATGTTCTTGACCGCGTATGCCTACCGCGAGCTGAACGCGCGGATGCCCGACTGCGGAGCCTCGTTCACCTGGTCCACCAAAGCCTTCGGGCCCTACGTCGGATGGATGTGCGGCTGGGGCATGGTGATGGCAACGGTCATCGTGCTGTCCAATCTGGCCGCGATCGCCGTGGAATTCTTCTACCTGTTCCTCGGGCGGATCTTCAGTAGTCCAGGCATTGCCGAGCTCGCCGACCACAAGGGCGTCAACATCGCCACCACGCTGGTGTTCGTCGCGATCGCGACCCTGGTCGCCGGCCGCGGCATCACCACCAGCGAGCGGGTGCAGTACGTACTCGTCGGGTTCCAGATGATTATTCTGCTGGCCTTCGCGGTCACCGCGCTGGTACACGTGGTCCGCCACGGTTCGCCCACCCAGCTGAGTTTCGATATCGACTGGTTCGATCCGTTCACCGGACTCACGTTGAGCGCGTTCATGATCGGAGTGACCGGCTCCATCTTCGCCTTCTGGGGCTGGGACACCTGCCTGACCCTCGGCGAGGAATCCAAGGACCCGAAGCGAGTGCCAGGCCGTGCCGGACTGCTCTGCGTCCTGTCGATCCTGCTCACCTACCTGCTGGTCGCAGTCGCGGTGATGATGTACGCCGGTGTCGGCGACAGCGGTCTTGGCCTCGGTAACGAGGAGAACGCCGACAATGTCTTCGGTGCGCTGGCCGATCCGGTACTCGGTTGGGCTGGCCCGCTGCTGCTGCTCGCGATCCTCGCCTCCTCGGCGGCGAGCCTGCAGACAACCTTCCTGCCCGCCGCCCGCACCATGCTCGCGATGGGCGCCTACGGCGCGTTTCCGAAGAAGTTCGGCGAGGTGAGCCCCAGGTACCTGGTGCCGACCTACAGCACCGTCGTCGCCGGTGTGGTGACCGGCGCGTTCTACGCCATCGTGTCGCTGCTCTCCGAGCGAGCACTGCTGGATACCGTTGCGGCACTGGGCATCATGATCTGCTGGTACTACGGCATCACCGCCTTCGCCTGCGTCTGGTATTTCCGCAAGGAGCTGTTCACCAGCACCCGCAATATCGTCTTCAAATTCCTGTTCCCGCTGCTGGGCGGCGTGATGCTGCTGGCGGTATTCCTGGTGTCGGTCCGCGAGAGCATGGACCCCGACAACGGCAGCGGCGCCTCGATCGGCGGCATCGGACTGGTGTTCTACATGGGCTTCGGCATCCTGCTGTTCGGTGCCGCGCTGATGTTGGTCGCACGCTGGCGCAATCCCGATTTCTTCCGCCGCGGCATCGACTCCCACCCGGCCCCCGAGTCCGAAGAGCCGGTGCCCGTATTGATCTCGGCGGACGCGTAGGCTCTGACTCCGAACTGGCGGATCCGCCGCGTGACGGCGGATCCGCCCGCCCTACACCTCGATTCGCGAACCCATGATCACTGTCCGCTCGCCTGGCAGGCCGAAGTACTCGGCGGCGTCGGCGGTGACGTAGGAGGTGGCGATGAACAGGCGCTTGCGCCACGATGCCATCGTCGGTGCCGACCCCTTCTTCAGTTCGATCTTCGACAGGAAGTAGGAGGCGTCGTCGATCGATATCTGGCCTTCGGTCTGCGCTGGGTCCAGTAGGTGCAGCGCGTGCGGGATGTTCGGTGTTTCCATGTACCCGTAGTGCGCGGTCACATGGATGATCCGTCTTCGCCGTAACCGAGGGCGTCGATCTCGGTGCGTTCCGCGTCCGGCACGCGAGGCACCGGCAATGTGTCGATCGCCAAGATCACCACATGTTCGTGCAGCACGCGATTGTGCTCGACGTTGGCCCGCATGGCCAGCGGCGCGGTCTCCTTGCCGCGGTTGAGGAACACCGCGGTACCGGGGATCCGCAGCAGCGGCGGCCGATAGTCCTGCAAGTGGTCGACGAATTCGCGCAGCGGTCCCTCCACCTCTTGGCGTGCGCGGGTGACAACCACGCGACCACGGGCCCAAGTGGTCATGACGGTGAATGCCGTGAGCCCGATCAGCAGCGGCAACCACGCGCCGTGCACCAGTTTGGTCATGTTCGCCGACAGGAACATCACGTCGACGGCCAGCAACGGGACACCGCCGAGCAGCACCAACCACAGCGGCTTGGCCCATTTGACCCGGGCGACATAGAAGAACAGCAACGTCGTGATCGAGATCGTCGCTGTGACAGCCATACCGAACGCGAACGCCAACGCCGCCGAGGTGCGGAAGGCGAACACCAGCGTGAGCACCGAGACCATCAGCATCCAGTTGATCCAGGGAACGTAGATCTGTCCGATCGTCGACTCCGAGGTGTGCGCGATCCGCAACCTCGGCAGGTAACCGAGCTGGGCGGCCTGCGAGGCCACCGAGTAGGCGCCGGTAATCACCGCTTGCGAGGCGATCACCGTCGCGGCGGTCGCAAGCAGTACCAACGGCAACCGCGCCCAGCCAGGGGCGAGCAGAAAGAACGGGCTGCTCACGGCGGTCTGGTCGCCGAGAAGCAGCGCACCCTGGCCGAGGTAGCTGAGTGCGCACGCGGGCAGCACCAGCCCGAGCCAGCCGCGAGTGATCGCCTTCCTCCCGAAGTGGCCCATGTCGGCATAGAGCGCCTCCGCACCGGTGACCGCGAGCACGATCGCGGCCAGCGCGAAGAACGCGATTCCGAAGTGCCCGAACATGAAGCTCAGCGCATAGGTCGGCGACAGCGCCTTCAGGATTTCCGGATGCTTGGCGATCCCGCTCACGCCGAGCGCGCCGATCACCACGAACCAGACGATCATCACCGGCCCGAATAGTCGGCCAACCGCCGCCGTGCCGTGGCGCTGCACCGCGAACAGCCCGACGATGATCACCGCCGTGATCGGCACGATCAGATCCTCGAGCCCTGGCTGGACGATCTTCAGGCCCTCCACCGCGGACAGCACCGAAATCGCCGGAGTGATCATGCTGTCGCCGAAGAACAGCGCGGCACCGAATATCCCGAGCCCGGCCAGCACCGCGGCGGCCCGACCACCTCGTCCCCCACCAAGCCTGCGCAGCAGCGTGATCAGCGCCATGATGCCGCCCTCACCGTCGTTGTCGGCGCGCATCACCAGCGAGATGTAAGTCAGCGTGACGATGATCATCACCGACCAGAAGATCAGCGAAACAACGCCGTACACATTGTCCGTGCTGATCGGGACGGGGTGCGGATCAGCAGGGTTGAAGACCGTCTGAATGGTGTAGATCGGGCTTGTCCCGATGTCGCCGAACACGACGCCGAGCGCACCGACCACGACAGCGGCCCGCAACGTGCCTCGACCGTTCGCCGCGTGAATCGGCGGACTGACTGCGGACGGTGTCTCCATACGTACTCCTTGTCGGCGGGACCGCGCCCTATCGTGCCGGACTCGCCGATGTACCGGGGGTTACAGCGCGGCGGGTCGATGATGGATCCGGCTCGACTGCCACCGATCCGAGCCGACTTCCTGACACCTGGCCGCCGCGCGAGGCCCGCACGACTGCCCACGTCCACCGGATTTACCAGGCAGCGGTGATGGGTTGTGATGCAACGCATCTGGCGTCGGGCGGTTGCATCCGGATAGTGTGCTGGATCGCCTCGTGCACACGAGCCGCAAATTCGACCCATGGGAGACACCTGGTGTTCCGCGCCGAACCCATCCGGCCTCACCGCCGAGCAGGACTGCTGACACCGATCCGTCTGGCCACGGTGCTCCTCGTCACGACGTTGACGGCCATCGGCGCGAATCCGGCTGCTGCGGAACCTGTCTCGGATGCGTTGCCGATCGGCGTCGAGGCGAGCTTCATGGTCTTCGATCGCGAGACCGGCGATTCGAGCGTGCAATTCGACGCGCACAAGCAGTACCGCTCCGCGTCGGTGGTCAAGCTGCTCATTGCCCTCGACTACCTGGAGTCGCACGACCTGTCGCTCACCACGCCGTCCGATGATCTGGCTCGGTTGCAGGCGATGCTGCGCTCCAGCGACGACGACGCCGCCAGCTACCTGTGGATCGAGAACGGCTGGGACAAGATCATCGAACGGATGGTCGCGAAGCTCGGCCTGACCGACACCGCACCGCCCGCGACGCGGGGGATGTGGGGTTACACCGCGATCAGCGCGGCCGACGTGGTGACGATCTACCGCTACATCCTCGACACAGCGAATCCGGCGATCCGCGACTTCATGATGAGCAATCTGCATCAGTCGACCAAATGCGGCAAGGACGGATTCGACCAATCCTTCGGTATCGCACGGGCTCTCGCCCACCAGCCGAGGGCCGTCAAACAAGGATGGTCCGGGTTCGGCGACGAGCCGGACAAGGTGTGCGCACCCGGAAACCCGAAGCCACCGATTCCCCAAGGAGCTCTCAACACCGCCGCCACCGGCCCGGTCGTCTTCGGCGAAGACGGCGTCCGCGAAACATGGTCGCTCACCCAGGGCACAACGCCTGCCGATGGACCCGTGATCAACCTCAAAAAGCGAGCCATGCACACAACCGGGACCGTTGGCGAACACGACGAGAAGATCGTGGTGTTGCTGACACTCGAACCAACTGGCACCACATGGGACGACGCGGCCCAGCGACTCACGTTGCTGACCAAGACGATCGACCTCGCGGACTGGGGCGCGGCAACGGGATTCGGCGCGCGCTAGGCACTTTCTGCATGCGTCACGGTCGCCTACCACGCTGGGCTATGCGTCTCGGTCTACGACCATCTCGAAGAACGGTCTACCAGACCACTCGATCAGTTTGACCAGTCCCCAAATGATAAGGAGAGCGCTACTCAGGGCGGCGGCTCGTTCGACCACCGCACAAGCGTTCCCGCGAGTCCCGAGCGCCCATCAGGATTGATCGGCACGATCGCCGAGGCGTGGAGAGCCCGTGGACATCGTCGTGATCCGGGTCACGCTCACGATGGCCGTGCTGTGCCCAGCGAGCTCACCGGTGACCGGATTCAGCAGGCGGCCACGGGTTTTCACGATCTCGCACCGCCTCGACATCCGTTAACCGGACCGCATGATCGTGTTCACATCGTGTTTACGATGGCCGAATGCTTATTCACGACGCGCAAGGACGTTCGACCTCACCCCCCGAGCAAGCGGGTGTCGGGCGGGTCCTGGAGCGTCGCTTTCGATCGTGGATCGTTTGGGGCGGCATCGCGGCCGCGGTGCTCGTGCTCGTCGCAGGCCAGCTCATGGCCGCCCATATCCACGCGCTCGGCCCGCTGACCAGCCTTTTCCGCGACTACGCCGGGACACCCAAGTCCGCGACCACACCATGGGCGGGCTTCCTGCTCGCACTGGTCGGCATCACGGCCCGCGCACGCGTGACCGCTCTCGCCGCCGCGATCGCACTCGACCTGGTCTTCGTGGCCGTTCGAACGCTGGAGGGTCGACCGTTCACCGTCGGCAACGGTCCGACCATCGTGCTCACCGCATTGGCGGTGATCGCCGCCGTGCGGTGGACCGGCGCCCGCCGCCACACGGCGCTGCGCACCATCGCTCTGGGCGCACTGCTCATCCTCGCGACGAAGATCGGCGAGATCTGGTTGGACATCACCGCCTGGGCCTGCCCGCAAGTCCTGGATCCGTATGTACAACTGGCCGATCGAGCGCTCGGCAATCCAGCGTGGTTCGTCGGCCACGCGCTCGACGTGGCGGGACCGGTGCCATTGGGCGTGGTGCGCTGGGTGTATTTCGAGCTTCCGGTCGCGGCCATCGTCGTCGCCATCTGGCAGCTTCGCGGCGTGACCGCAGGTCTGTGGCCACGGCATCACTTGGTGCGAACGTTCCTGACGATCGGCCTCATCGGCCCGATCTTCTACGTGCTCTTCCCCGTCGTCGGCCCGATACTCGCGTTCGGTTCATGGGGCAATGGCATGGAACTGGCGAACGTCTGGCCGAACGTTGTTCCACCGGTACCGTCCTCGGTCGAATCCATGCCGTTCGACACCATCACACCACGCAACTGCATGCCGTCGCTGCACACGGCGTGGGCACTGTCGCTATTCATCCACTCCCGCCGCGGACCGCTCTGGCTCCGCTGGGGCGGCGCATTCTGGCTGGTGTGCACCCTCATCGCAACGCTCGGCCTCGGCGCCCACTACGGCATCGACCTCATCGTCGGCGCGACCCTGTGCCTGACCATCGAGTCCGCTTTGCGCGACCCCGACCGAGGCTGGGACCGCCACCGCGTGCGGATAGTGGCCTTCGGCGTCGCCACATTCACGGGTGTTCTCCTGTGCATCCGCTACCTCGCCCTCCCGATGGCGACCTACCCGTTCCCCTTCGGTATCGCGATCCTCGGCATCTTCACCGCGCTGGCAATCACCTTCTACACAACCTGGTTCGCGCCGAACCGTGGCGAAGACCTCCTCGCCCCCGAAGCAGAGCGTGCCGATCTCGGGCAGCGCTGAGGGCACGGCACCAGTCCGGGCCGTTCTCGACCGATAGTCGCGTGGGCAACGTTGTCAGACCCATGCCGCTGATTCGGGGGTGACGCCGTTGGCGCGCGCGTTGGCGTCGATGATGTCGCGGAGCCAGGTGGTCAGACCGGTCTCGATGTCGTCGTAGAAAGCGGCGAATCCTGGATCGGTGGCGTACGTGCGTCCCAAGCAGACGTGCATCGAGTGTGTGCAGTCGAAATACGAGCCGATCGACGCCCGATGCCGCTCGGCCAGCGCGTTGGCCTGGTCGCTGCCCGGGACCACCCCTGTTCGGTGTGCCTCGGCCAGTTCCGCGTTGAGCGCATCGACGCTCTCGGCGATCTGTTGCCAGTGCTCAGCGGTCCTGCCCGCGGCACGTTCGGCGTACTGCGCCCACTGGGCGGTGTCACCCCAACGATCGTGTGCTTGTTCGACCCATGATGGCTGCCAGTGCTGACCGAAGATCGCTACCTGTTCCTCGGCCGACAGCAGAATGCCGGACTGCCTGGCTTCGATCATGCGGTCCAGCGCATCGCTCATCCGCTGCAGATGAGCAACACGCTCGCGAAGCTGGTCGCGCTGCCGGCACAGAGATGCCGTCGCATCGGTTGCCGGTGCGTCCAGCAATGTCCCGATGTCGTTGAGGGGTATACCCAGCTCACGGTAGACGAGCACCCGATGGATACGGGCGAGGTCCGCGACCGTGTAAAGCCGGTAGCCGGTATCGGTGCGCTCGGAGGGACGGACGAGCCCGATCGCGTCCCAGTGATGAAGAGCCCGGATCGTGACACCCACGAGCGATGCGACGGCACCGACGGTCAGACCATCTCCTGCCGTGGCATCGTCGAGGGCTCGATTCGTCACACCGTCCAGTCTGACGACCATGCCGTGCGGAGGCCCCGACGACCACGGTCTGATCACTCTTCGGGCGCTCCGATTCCTATGGCCCGCAGATACTCGGCCGCAGCGCTGTTCGGATCGTACGGTCGTGCCGCCGTCATGATCACCCGGATGTTCTCCGGTGTGACGATCTCCAACTCCACCGAGTTCCACGGCATCTGGCGCGGCCCCGTCGTGCAGCCAGGCAGCAACTCCTCACACTCGGCGGCGATCGGGTCGATCTGGCTCAGCACACATGCGAAGCTCACGCTCAGCCCCGGCGCCCCGGCAGGGCGCTCACCCGGCACGAGCAAGACGTCCTGGAACGCCCAGCGGCGCAGGTGCGTGAGTTGGCCGGGGACTGAGAACAGGTCGAAAAACCCGAGCCCACGGATCCAGAAGTCCACCGACGCGGCCAGATCGGACGTGGACGCCGTGACGAACATCGGCATCCCGTAGAGGCCGCGGAAAAGCTCCGGGGGTACGGCGTCGAGCGCGGGGTCGGGAACGGGACTGATGTCGAATGCGGGGAAGTTCTCGGTCATGAGGACATCGTCGAGCCTCACGCAACGTGAGGGTCAAGCGGCGTCGCGGCGGGCACGGTGCACCGTTGCGAGATGCCGAGGTAGCGAACCTTGCCCGCGGCAACCAGTTCCGACAGCGCGCCCCATCATGCGGTGGGATCGGGGGGAAGAATATTCGCGGACACCTGGTGACTTTCGATCAATGGATCGCGGTGAGCTTGTCCGGGTTGGTCACCGAGTAGATGCCGCGAACGGTGTTGTCCGAGGAAACATCCAGGACGACGACCGCCAGTGGCGCGTCGCCGTCGAAGACGACCGCACACGGGTCGCCGCTGACGGCGCGGTAGGTGACCTTGTAGTCCGCGCGCAGCCCACGGGCGACCTCGAGGAAGACCTTGGCCACGTCCGCCCATCCGTGTACCGGCCGCAGGCTGGTCGCGGGTCCCTTGGCACCGCCGTCGGTCCACAGCGTCACATCCGGCGCGAGCACTGCCAGCAGTTCCTCCAGATCGCCGCCCATCGCGGCCGCGACGAAACGTTCGGTCACCTGTCTGCGCACCCGCGGGTCGGCCTGCTGCCGCGGCCGCCGGGCGTGCACGTGCTGTCGCGCCCGGTAGGCCAGCTGGCGGACCGCGGTGGGCGTGCGGTCGATCATCTCCGCGATCTCGCCGTGCGTGTAGCCGAAGACCTCGTTCAGCACGAACACGGCCCGCTCTATCGGGCTCAGCGATTCGAGCACCACCAGCAGCGCCATCGAGAAGGATTCGGCACGGATCAGCGCGTCGGCGGCATCGTCTTCGTCGGGCGTGGTGACCACCGGCTCGGGAAGCCATTGGCCGACATAGGTTTCCCGGCGCCGGTTCATCACCGCACGCTTGCCCAGCGCGTGATTCACCGCGACCCGCACCAGATAAGCACGCGGATTGTCGATCTCCGCTGCGGCCGCGTCGCGCCGTGGCGCCCACGACAGCCAGGTCTCCTGCAGCACATCCTCGGTGTCGGCGACGCTGCCGAGGATGTTGTAGACGACGGAGAACAGCAGTTCCCGATGCCGCACGAACTCGTCTGTCGCGCCGTCGGTCTCCATCGCGCGGTCGGTCTGGCGTCGGTCCGGGTCGATCATCGGAAGGCTCCTGTCTCTCGTATCAGTCATGGGAGACAAAAGCACCGGCCGCGATAACACACTGTGATCCATCTCACCGACACGTTACGTTCGAGCCCAGACCCGCCCTCTTGGTTGGCGTACGCGGCACCTGTCGCCCAACCACCAGGAGATTCCATGCGCACCGTGATTCGTGATGTCCGCCTGTTCGACGGCGAGAAGACCATACCCAACACCACCGTGCTGATCATCGACGACCGTATCGCCGAGTACGACGGCGGTGCCGGCGATATCGAGATCGACGGCACCGGCCGGACCTTGTTGCCCGGCCTGATCGACGCCCACACGCACACCTTCGTCGTCGACGACCTCCGTGCGGCGCTGGCCAACGGCGTCACCACCGAGCTCGACATGTTCTGCCTGCCCGCCAAGCTGACCGAACTGCGCAAAGCGGCGGAGCATGACGATGTCGCCGACTTCCGTTCCGCGGGCACGCTGGCCACCGCGCCTGGCGGACACCCGAGCCAGCTACTGACCGCGCCGGGTATGGACGCACTCGACGTCGGGCTGTTCGACACGATCCAAAGCCCCAGCGAGGCAATGGCTTTCGTGGAGGCGCGGTTGGCCGAGGGCGCCGACTATCTGAAGATCGTCATCGATGACGGTGCCGTGCACGGGACCCACTTGCCGGTTTTGTCACAAGAGACGGCCGCGGCGTTGGTCGGCGAGGCGCACGACGTGGGCCTGCGGGTCATCGCGCACGCGATCACCGCTGCGGAAGTACGCGTTGCCGTGGACGTGGGTGTCGACGGCCTGGCCCACGTCTGGACCGACACCACCGACGCCTCCTTCGACCTGGTGAATCTTGTTGCCGCACAAAACATTTTTGTGGTCAGCACGCTGGTGTACTTCGAGGCGATCACGCAGAACGCGGCGGCCGCCGCCGACTGCGTGACACCCGGTACCGCCGCGGGCGCCGCGCAGGTCGCCCGCGCGTTGCACCAGGCAGGCGTGCCGTTGCTCGCGGGCACCGATGCCACCCCGTTCGTCCCCGCCCACGGCGTCAGCCTGCACCGCGAACTCGTCCTGCTCACCTCGGCCGGACTCGGCAACGAGCAGGCGCTCGCGGCCGCGACCAGCCTGCCCGCACACCATTTCGGGCTGTCCGACCGCGGCAGAATCGCGCCGGATATGCGCGCCGACCTGTTGCTCGTCGAGGGCGATCCGACCACCGATATCTCGACGACCCGTTCGATCGCCGAGGTCTGGCGGCGCGGCGTCCGCCAGTGATCCCGTCAGCAACGGACCTGAGGAGAACCATGACCGAAGCCACGGTGCGCGCCCCTGCCTGGCCGCTGATGTCATTCCGCATCATCAGTACCGCGGTGGCGCTGCTGGTGCTCGTCCAGGCCGCTTTGGCGGGCGATTTCCTGTCCGGAAGATACGAGGCGTTGGCCTTGCACAGCCGCAACGGCAGTGTCGTCGCGGTCGCCATGCTCGGACAGGCGGTCGCGGCTACTCTGCTCTGGCGCAAGGGCTTCGGCCCTTCCTGGCCGGTGCGGACCAGCCTCATCCAACTGGTGATCACGGGTGCGCTGATCCCGCTCGGCGAGAATCGGATTCTCGCCGTTCATATCCCACTGGCGGTGGGGCTCGCCATCGGCACCTCGCTGCTGGTCACCTGGGCCTGGCGGGGGCAGCGATGACCGAGCTGAGCAGACGCGGATTTCTGCGGGCCGGGGCGGGGGCAGGTGCGGCCGCGGCACTGGCGACAGCAGGCTGGCAGGTGGGTGCACACCTGCTGTCCCCAGGTCAGCCGGGCCGGCTCCTGCACAGTGGCATTCCGTTACCTCGTCCCTTTCAGACGCTCCTGCCGGTACCTCCGGTGCTCCAGCCCGTGCGCAGCGATGCGACCACCGACTACTACGAGATCGTCCAGCGGACAGCGGATCTCGAGATTTTGCCCGGACTGCGCACCACCGCATGGACCTACCACGGCAGCTTCCCCGGTCCCACCCTGCACACACGATCGGGCCGTCGCGCTGTCGTACGGCACCGCAACGAACTGCCGCATCCGGTGGTGGTGCATCTGCACGGCGGGCATACTCCGGCCGACAGCGACGGCTATCCGATGGACGTCATACTCCCGCACGGCAGCACCGCACCCACAGCCGCACACCACGGCACCCACACGGCCCCGATCGCGCCGGGCGCCATAGCCCACGGCGAACGGGACTATGTGTACCCGAATGCCCAACGCGCGGCGACACTCTGGTATCACGACCACCGGCACGGCTACACCGCTCCCGCGGTCTGGCACGGCCTCGCCGGATTCCATCTGATCAGCGACGACGAGGAGCAGGCCCTCCCGCTGCCATCCGGCGACCGCGACATCCCGCTGCTGATCGCCGATCGTTCCTTCACCGCCGACGGTTCCTTCGCCTACCCGTTCGCGGATCCGACACTCCGATCGCCCGGCGTCACCGACCCTTTCATGAACGGGGTGCTCGGCGACGTTGTCCTGGTCAACGGAGCACCGTGGCCCGTGCTCCACGTCGCCCCGGTGCGCTACCGGTTTCGCCTGCTCAACGGTTCCAACGCACGCAGATACCGCCTCGCGCTCGACCCGCAGCCGGAGGGCGGTCGCGGATTCGTCCAAATCGGCAGCGATGGTGGACTATTGGCTCACCCGGTCGCGCACGACACTCTCGATATCGCCCCCGCCGAGCGCTTCGACATCGTGCTCGACTTCTCTCGGTTCCGTCCGGGAACCAGTGTGCGGCTGATGAATACGCTCGGCGAGGACAAGACCACCGAAGTCATGCGATTCGATATCACCGAGGCGGCATTCCATGACGACACCGCCATACCGGATCGGCTCAGCCACATCGCCACACTCGACCCGAGCCGCGCCGTGGCCGAACGCACCTTCCACTTCCAGCTCCGCAATCATGAATGGACAATCAACGGGCACCCCTACGAACCCGGCCGCGCGATGGCACGTCCTCGTCTCGGCACCACCGAAATATGGCGCTTCATCACCGATCTGCACCACCCCGTGCACGTCCATCTCGACCCGTTCCAGGTGCTCAGCCGCAACAACCGCGCACCCAGCCGATACGACCTCGGCTGGAAGGACACCGTCGACGTCCGCCCCTCCGAAGCGGTCGAGGTCGCCGTCCGCTTCAGCGACTACTCCGGCGCCTTCATGCTGCACTGCCACAACCTCGAACACGAGGACATGGCGATGATGGCCGACTTCGTCACCGCACCGTGACGCCGACGTTGCCCGGGAATTCCCGCCGGGATCGCAAGCCGAAGCTGTTTCTGCTGAACACGGCTGAGCCTCGCGCACCATCGCTGTAGTGCAACGATATCGGCGCGCATATCGGTTCTCGCGCTTGTTGGTCTTGGACAGCTGTACCACCGCTGTGGTGTTGTGCCCGCATGACACAGATCAGCAGGAGTGCACTGGCCAACTCGAAGACCGCCCTGATGGCGTTGGTGATGCTGCCGCTGGTCGGCGCGTGCGGGGCCACACCGGAAGACCCGGCCCCCGCACCCACCGCCCAGACCTCGGGCGCGCAGTTGGCCGGTATCGAGCAGCAACACCAGGCCAGGCTCGGGATGTTCACGATCGACACCGGCTCGGGAAAGACCGCCGGATACCGCCAGGACGAGCGGTTCCCGATGTTGTCGACCTTCAAAACGCTCGCCTGCGCCGCGCTGCTGCGCGAACATCCGCTCGGCACAGGGTATTTCGATCAGGTCATTCACTTCACAGAGGCCGATGTCGCGGCGGCCGAGGGGTCGGCGGTCACCAGCACCCGCATCGACAGCGGCATGTCGGTATCGGAATTGTGCGATGCGGCGATCACCAAGAGCGACAACGCGGCGGGCAACGAGGTACTGAAGTTGCTCGGCGGACCGCAGGCCCTGACGCAGTTCGTCCGATCCCTCGGCGACCAGGTCACGCGACTTGACCGCTGGGAACCAGCACTCAACGCCGCCACACCCGGCGATGAGCAGGACACTACGACTCCCGCCGCCATCGCCGCCGACTACCGCGCGCTCACGGTCGGCGACGCACTCGCGGCACCGGAGCGCCAACAGCTGACGACGTGGCTGCTTGCCAGCACCACCGGCGGCAGCCGCATCCGCGCCGGCCTGCCGACCGACTGGAAGACCGGCGACAAGACCGGCACCGGCGAATTCGGATCAGCCAACGACGTCGCCGTCACCTGGCCGACCGGCAGCACCGCGCCGATCGTAATAGCCGTACTGACAACACATTCAACCCCCGATGCCGAACCAGACAGTGCCCTGGTCGCCGAGACGGCGAAGAACGTCGTCGCAACGCTGAGGTGAATCGAGATCCTGGACGCAGCGGCACCCTGACGCTGCGACCGCCGCGGCGAGGGCATCTCAGCGATCGGACGTTCTGGACCGATTGCTGTCGGTGCCGCTGCCTAGGATGCGCGACATGGCACACGAATTTCAGATCACCATCGACTGCGCCGATCCGCACACGCTCGCCGCGTGGTGGGCTGAGGTCCTCGGCTGGGAAGTGGAACCCTCCGATGAGGACTTCATCCGCAGCATGATCGCCAAGGGATACGCGAAAGAGGCCGACACCAAGAAACACCGTGGCGTGCTTGTCTGGAAGGACGGCGCCGCCATCCTGCACCCCGACAACCCAGAAAATGGTCTCCGCAGGCGCATCCTGTTCCAACTCGTCCCCGAGCCCAAAACGGTCAAGAACCGCCTACACCTCGACATTCGGGTCGGGGCGGACAACCACGACGCGGAACTCCAACGACTCACCGCGCTCGGCGCGACCTTCCTGCACAACGGCAGACAGGGCCCACACACCTGGGTGACCTTGGCCGATCCGGAGGGCAACGAATTCTGCCTCGCCTGAGGCCGCCGCGCGGCGGACGATCGCGACGATATCGGCTCAGGACCAGCAGCGATGTGATCTTTCAACTACTCTCCAGGACGCAGGCAAACCGCTAGCCGTGTTCGACATCTCGTGTCTTCAGTCCGCTGGATCGACCTCGGGAGAGCTATGAACCGCAACGACAATGCCTTCGACCACCGCGACGCGGGACGGTTCTCCCGCCGCTCCATGCTCGGAATCGGCGCGATCACCGTGGCCGGACTCGGTCTGGCCGCATGCGGCGACGACAGCGACTCGACATCCTCGACCACATCCCGTTCGGCGGCGGCAACAGGTGACATGAAGTCGATCGCGACCGATGCCTACATTTTCGGCTATCCGCTGGTGCTGATGGACGCCACCCGGGCCATTTCCGCGCCCGCGAACTCGTTCGACCATGGCGTACTACCCAACCCGGCCGACAAAGATGTGGTCCGGCTGAATCTGGACACGCTCTACTCGCAGGCTTGGCTCGACCTGCGGTCGGGCCCGATGGTCTTGCAGGTGCCCGCGATGGACGCGGGACGCTACTGGCTGATGCAGATCCTGGACGCATGGAGCAACACCGTTCACAACCCAAGCAGCATCAAACCCCAAACTGCCTCGGGCACAACGTCTCCGCCCTACACCTACGTGATCACCGGGCCCGGCTGGTTCGGCGCGCTGCCCCCGAACACCACGCGGCTGTCCGTGCCGACGTCGACGGTCTGGATCATCGGCAGGATCCAGATCAACGGCGTCGGCGACACCGCCGCCGTTCAGGCGCTACAGCAGCAGTTGAAGCTGGTGCCGCTGAGCCGGTGGGCGCGGGGTGACCAGGGCGGCACCATCAGCCGTACCCATGTCACCGATCCCAACGCGGTCCCACCGGTGAAGCAGGTCGCCGATATGGACGGGCGCACGTTCTTCTACCGGATGTCCGCGTTGATGGCGACCGACCCGCCCGCCGCCGCGGACGACGACGCGATGAAGCGTTTCGCCGGCATCGGGCTCACGCCAGGCGGCAATGTCGATCTTTCCGCCGCCGATCTCGACGCCGTGGCGGCCGACGCGAAACGCCAGATCGCCGACTACGTCAACCCGCAGATCAAAGACTTGAACGGCTGGCAATTCGCCACCAACGTCGGCACCTACGGCACCGATTACAAACAACGCGCTTACATCGCGTTGACCGGTCTCGGCGCGAACCTGCCCCAGGACGCGATCTATCCGACGGTCTTCGGCACCGCCGACGACAACGGCCGCCCGCGCCGCTTCCGGCTCCACTTCCCCGCCGGACAACTACCGCCGGTCGACGCCTTCTGGTCCATCACCGCCTACAACGCCGACAGCTTCTTCATCCCCAACCCCGACAACATCTACGCGGTCGGCCACCAGATCCCCGTCGTACCCGGCCCCGATGGCGCAGTCGACATCGTGGTCCAGAACGCCGATCCGGGCCCGAGCGTGCCCACCGGCAACTGGCTGCCCATACCGGCATCGGGAAAGTTCTCCCTCACCATGCGCCTCTACGCACCCGCGCCCGCAGCCATCGACGGCACCTGGCAACCACCCGGACTCGAACCAATGCCCTGATCACTGAGCGCCCCGACCCGTAGCGCCGCCCCACGAAAACACCGAGGAGATCCGGGACGCGTCAGGGTCGGGGAAGACTTACAGCAGATTGATTCCGACCATATTCAGCCCGCAGCCCGCGGGCTCAGCCGGTGGCCTCAGAGGCAGACGTAGACGCTGCCGAAGCCGAAACACAGTGCGACCGATCCGAAGGCCGGAGTGACCGAGGTCGATGTGGACGCAGCGGATGGAATCGTGTCGGCCATAGCCGCGGGTGCTGCGACGACACCCAGGGACAACGCCATGGCGGTGGCGGCGACGGCTTTGATGACTTTGGTAGACATGGCGCATCCTTCGGTCGAATAAGTTAATGATTCAATTGGCTCACGGCTCTCAGTGTTCGCTCGGATGAAGACGGATACCAGACAAGGAAACGTCAAGTTCAGTCGTGTCGCGTATCGGAGCGGTCACATGTGATACGCCGCAGAGTTATGCCGGGAGCGCTGCCGGAATACCGCAGACCTTCTGAAATCCGACAAAATCCGCCATCAACCGGGCAACTGAAGTCGCACGCGTCGTCGTTACACACTAGTGACCAATACATATTTCACTCAGCTGCGGAAAAGCAACGCGCGGAAACACCACTTCGCGATGCCGAGCCGATGCACCCCGTCGCCGACACACCGCACCGGGTGCGCCATCACGGCGCTAACCAATGATTTGCTGACTGTGTCCCGCCAGCTTCAAGGTTCAACCGTGGATGCGAAAGGAGCAGTTCGTGCGACACGTCACCACTGCCGTCGCGGTAACCCTCTGTGCGCTCGCCATCGGCGCCACTCCCGCCACCGCCACACCTCCCGACTTCGATGTTGCGGGCCAGCAGGCGAATTCCGCGATGCCGTCCGGCTCCTCGGAAACGCAGGTCGGGTCCAGCATCACGCCGGTCCGCGCGGCCACCAGACTCATGGCGATGACGATCGTGCCGCTCCGCGACTTCTGGGCATTCGACAACGTCATCATGCGCGAAAGCAGTTGGGATTTCCTCGCTGTCAACCCGACCAGTGGCGCTTACGGACTCGGCCAAGCCCTACCACCGGAAAAGATGGCCAGCCACGGCGCCGACTGGCCGTTCAACCCGGTGACCCAAATCCGCTGGACCTACGACTACATGAACAAGGTGTACGGCAGTCCCGCCGGCGCGTGGGCATTCTGGCAACAGCACCACTGGTATTGATCATTCCCCGGCCAGACAACAAATGCCGCCGCGAAACAACTGGTCGCAACGCAACGAACATCGCGTCATGAAGGGTCGGAAACTGTTCGGGTGGCGAGGATTCCGGCGAGGATGACGCGCAGGCCATAGTCGAATTCCTCGTCGAAATCAGCGACGGAGAAGTCGGCTACCAGTTGCGCGGTTCGGGGATAGTTGGCGGCGTCGACGGCTTGTTCGAGGCGTTCGGGATCGTAGGGGTTGGTATCGGCGTACTCCGTGCCGGCACGGGACTGCTCCTCGATGACGAAGCCGACGGTGTAGTGCAGCATGACCGGGAAGACGCGGCCGGCCTCGGTTTTGGAGAAACCCGCGTCTTCGAGGGTGCGCAATGTCAATTCCACTGTGCGCCACATGGCTTCGTCATTGATGTAGGTGCCGGCCAGCACCTTTGCCCCGTCCCGATAGCGCAGCATCGACCGGCGCAGCCGCTCGGCCAGCGCGATTACCCACTCCTGCCAGGCCTCCCCCCGCCGCGGCGCCTCGATGCCTGCGACAGCGGAGACGAAGACGGCCTGCGCCATCACATCGAGCAGTTCACGCTTGTTCTTGATATGCCAATACAGTGCGGGCGCTTGCACATTCAGTGCCGCCGCCACCTTGCGCATGGTCAGCCCGTCGAGACCCACCTCATCGAGCAATCCCAGCGCGGCATCGGCGATCGCTTTGGCATCGAGCGTCATCGTCACCTCCTCCATTCGACCGTTGACAGCTTAACAATGTTCTGGTCTCCTTAACAACGTTAACCCCTTTAACATCGTTAAGGAGACGGTCATGGAAACGACCGATGTGGTGATCGCCGGTGCCGGACCGACCGGCCTGATGCTGGCCTACGAACTGCGACTCGCCGGAGTCGAGGTGGCACTGCTCGACGGGCTTCCGGCGCGCACCGGCGAATCCCGAGCGGGCGGCATCCACGCCCGCACCATGGAGATCCTCGACCAGCGCGGCCTGCTCGACGGGCTGCTCCCGCAGGGCCGGACCCTCCAGGCCGGACACTTCGGCGGACTGCCCCTGGACTTCAGCGATTTCGACACCCGCTACCCCTATATGCTCGCCGTCCTGCAGTCGGTGTTCGAACGCGAAATCGACCGGTGCGCAACAGAATTGGGCGCCTCCGTGCGGTGGGGATCGCCGGTCGTCGGATTTCGGCAGGATGCCACCGGCGTGGAGGTCGAGGTCGGCGGCCCGGACGGTCCGCGCCGGATCCGCGCCGCCTACCTCGTCGGCTGCGACGGCGGACGCGGTGCGGTCCGCAAGCTGGCGGGCATCGACTTCGCCGGGACGGACGCGACCATGACGGGAATGATCGCCGACGTCGAATTGGCCGATCCGCCTGCACAGCCGTTCTTCAGCCACCGCCGTGGTGCGGGGGATTTCTCGGCGATCCAGTTCGAGCCGGGCTGGTACCGGCTGGTCGTGCAACGGCACGATCGCGTGCTCCAGCGCGGCACAGAGCTGACCTTCGAGGACTTCCGCGACAACTTCGTCGAGATCGCGGGCACCGACTTCGGCATGCACAGCCCGCGCTGGGTGACGCACTACGGCGACGCCGCGCGCCAAGCCGACCGCTACCGCATCGGCCGGGTGTTCCTGGCGGGCGACGCCGCCCACATCCACTACCCGGCCGGTGGCCAGGGACAGAATCTGGGCGTGCAGGACGCGGTCAACCTCGGCTGGAAGCTCGCGGCGACCTTGCGCGGCAACGCATCCGACGAACTCCTCGACACCTATGAGACCGAGCGCCACCCCATCGCCGCCCGCGTCCTGCACAACACCAGGGCCCAGACGGCACTGTCGCGCTCCGGCTCGCATACCGACGCGCTCCGCGGCATCATGCGCGACCTGATCGACATGGACCAGGTCCGGCAGCGCCTCGGCCTCATGATCACCGCCCTGGACATCCGCTACGACATCAAAGCCGACCACCCCCTGTCCGGACGCCGCGTACCGGACGCCGACCTCACCAGCTCCGGCGGCAACACCCGAGTCCACGCACTGCTGCGCACGGGTCGCCCGATCCTGTTGGTACTCAACGGAAACGACGTCCCCGCAGTACCGCAATGGCACGACCGGATCCAGATAGTCAGCGCCGAAGGCCACACCGACCATTGGACTGTCCCCGGCGTCGGCGACATTCCGACCCCGGCCGCGATTCTGCTGCGCCCCGACGGCTACGTCGCGTGGGCCACCGACGAGCCCACCACCGCCGGCCTGACCGACGCCCTCACCACGTGGATCGGCGCACCGGCCTGATGCACCGTCGCGATCGCTCGGCAGCGCGCAGACACCATCGATTGCGAAATCACAAGTGCGCCTTTGGGTTCAGCACGATCGACCGCCCGCCACCTGCGAGCTCCACGAGCTCCACGAGCTCCACGAGCTCCACGAGCATGGTGCTGGTCGACCGAGCGGTGGCGCCCGGAAACGCCGCCACCGGTCGAATCAGACTGATCCGCGAGAACGCCGAGCGCTCTACTCGGTCCGCGCGATTACCCCGCGAACATACGCGGCTTGCCCCGCGTGCTGCAGGTCGTCGGAGATCACGCTGACCAGCCGCACGCTGAGGGTCACCGGCGGGTCCCACCTGGTGTCGACGATCCGGCCGAGGTCGTTATCGGTGAGACCACGGACGAACCGCAGCGTCTGCTCGTGGACGGCGTCGTAGTAGCCGGTGAGCAGCTCGGCCGAGGCGATGATGGCCGCGACGTCGTCGGGGCCATCGCCGTAGCCGGTCGCTCGCCGGTCGATCGGTAGCCCGAACCGGTCATACCAACCGTGCGCGGTCCACACCTGCTCCACACCTGCCACGTCGGCGATGTGATCATCCTGTACTCGCGTCAGGTGCCAGACGAGCCAGGCGATCGAGTTGGCGCTCTTATCGATTCGATAGGCCAGGTCGTCCTCGCTGAGGCCTTCCACGGCCTCGTGCACTACCTCCTTGATCCGCTCGTAGGCGTCGGTCAGCACGTCGGCACTGGTCATCCTGTCGGCTCCGTCCCGTCGATGTCGTGCATTCGACCGTACCCACACCCGCGGCATCAGCCGCGGCCTTTGTCACATCTCGACCGACTACTTCGTCCGAACCACACGCTCATACCGGCTGGAGCCCGGCCTCCTCGGTATCCACCACGGGACTTGTCGAATTACTGTGCGGACCGTCGCCGATGAACTGCACTTCGGCCGGGCTGCCGCGCACCTGCGGATGTCCCCCAGTCGGGATCGACGCCCATGCCGTACCCCTGTCTATTTCAGCCGAGCTATCCAGTGTCGGTGTTCAGGGTTCCAGAAACAACCTCTCGTTCGGCAGACGCGGTAGTCCCGCTGTGTCGCCTGGGATCACATCGACCGCATCCATGTAGTGGCGTTCCTGATGCTCTTCGACGAACAACAGAGCGGCAGGCAGGCAGGCAGGCAGGCAGGCGGCGAAGTCGAATCGTGCGCCGTGCAGGAACACACTCAGGTGTACGTCCGCCTCCTCTGGTAACGGAGACATGTTGGCACTCACAATGTTTCACCGCGCTCACGATTCTCGTGCGAGCCGTGGTGGTAGTCGTATCGAACCTGCTCCCACAGCGCGCGAGGGATCCTGCCGAAGCATTCACCCAGCGTCGGGGCATCCTCGAATTCGGACACCTCGCCGTTCGCCGCGTAGCGCACACTCACGACATGGATCACGCCGTTGTCGGCGAACCAGGAGGCGGTAGAGCCCGCTTTCTCGGTACTGCGTGTCCGGTGGTCAATGCTCATTGCGGACTCCACCGAGATAGGTGATTCGGTCGGGAGTGAAGTCGCTACGGTCATCAACCACCCGCACACCGATAAACGGGCAACGACCGGGCACCCGTCCGTCATGAGGGGCGAGCTTCCCGTCGACCAACCGAACCCACGTCATACAGAACCGGGAGGGGCACGTCACTTCGATCAGCTCATCGGCCTGGGGGCTGAACTTCCCGGCTCCGCACATCGACAGCTTTATCCAAGGGACGCAATCACATTCAGACATGCGACACCGCCCGCACCCTGCCCGGTCCTACACACGCCCGCACCGATGCGATGACGACAAGCCCAGAGGGGCGGAACGTGTCACGTGGTGACTCGATCCACTGCCGGATAGCCCCCGACTGGGGAGTAGGTGACGGCAACGCCACCGTGCCGCCTTCACGGATCACGGAAACGTTGTGCCGGAACAGATCAGCGAACAGTGGCACATCGTCGGGTACGTCAGGCCTGATCAGATACGTCCACCGGTTCGACCGTGGATGCGCCACGATCGGACCAACAGCGGCACCATGACGGCCCATGTCGTGCCTGACCGCTTGCCCGAGTGGTGCGGGCATCGTCAACGCCCATACGTACGTTGCCTTCATGATGATGCGACCCAGGCACGGCGGGTCGACGTTCGCGGGCAGGTCACACACCCGGCGATAGAAGATGCAGCGCGACATCGGGGTGTCCCCAAAAGGTATGTGGTCCATCGGGTTTAGGCCTCTGCTCACATCGACGGTGGATTTAGGTACGCCCGGCCCCTCGATGTCTCCATGCCTACCTGGGTGAGAGAGGGGAACCTGAGCGAAGGGAGGGAGCCTCTCTACCGGACGTGTATCCAGTAGACGCCCCACCGACGCAATTTGGAATCTTCCACAGCGCGAGTAGCGTAAGGATCTCTCCATCTTCCAAACTTGCTGCGAAAATCCTTCCAAAATCACATGTTCTCGTGAGGTGGGCTAATGATCGAAGGTTCAGGATCCACAGTTCCGCGCCGCATGTTGGGTCGGCAACTTCGCCAGTTGCGCGAGGCGGCGGGCGTGACAGTCACCCAAGCGTGTAAGACGATCGAGGTATCCGCGCAAACCATGTGGCGACTGGAGGGTGGCCAGGGAGTCAAGCTCAAAGACATCTACATCAAGGCGCTGTGCGAGCTGTATCGAGCTAACGACGACGACACCGCCGCGTTGATGGGGCTTGTGCAGGAGACGAAGAGGACGGGGTGGTGGCACGCCTATGGCGACGCGGTACCGAACTACTTCGATCTGTATCTCGGCCTTGAAGAGTCGGCGCGGAAGTTGACGCTCTTCCATCTGGCGCTGCTGCCCGGACTCCTTCAGACCCCTGCGTACCGTCGGGCGGTGATCTGGGGGGCTTATCCGGGAATGCCGACGGTCGACGTCGAGCGCCGCATCGAGATCGCGGCAAAGCGGCAGAAGCGGTTACGAGAACCACGGGACCGATTCAGCATGAACGTATTCGTCGGTGAGGCGGCGCTCAGATACCCGATTGGCGGTCCCTCGGTGGCGGCTGAACAGCTTCGTCACATCGTCGAGATTTCGCGTTCAGCCACCCTGACGGTACGCGCGGTACCCCTCAGTGCAGAAACTGCCTTGCCCCTGATCGCGGGGTCGTTCACGCTGATGGAGTTCCCTGCGCACCCACAGTTCACCGAACCCCCTGTGGTGTACGTTGAGGGCTACACGGGTGCCCTCTACCTGGACAAGCCCAGCGAGATAGACCAGTACAAATCTGCGTGCAAGGCGATTCGCTCCGCAGCGTTGGACGAGCAGGCGACCAGGGAACTGGTATTGGATATTGCTAAGGAGTATGGCTAGTGAGCACCGACCTGTCCAAGGCGGATTGGTTCAAGAGCAGCCGCAGCGGACCTAATCAGGACTGTGTCGAGGTCGCACACCTAGACGGGGGCATGGTCGGCGTGCGGGACAGCAAGAATCCGACTGGTCCCGCCTTAGTGTTCACTCCTAGCGAGTGGGATGCATTCACAGCTGGAGTGAACGACGGCGAGTTCAACCGACCATAGACCCAGAGCCGAACGAGCCCTGTACCTCGACTGATGGATGCTGAGGTGCGGGGCTCCTTGCTACACGCAGCGGTGCCCGACACTCTGACCTGTGGCTTCTAGCAGGACGTGCGTATCCGCAAGGTGCATATGACCGACGACTTGGCCGGGTAGCGCAGCGACCTGTACGACTTGGTGCTGGTCGGCCGCCCGATCGACGAACCTGGCTTTGTCACCGGCCCGGTCGCCGAGGTCCGAAAGGTGACCGGTTGGATCGAGAAACCGCCGGAGTGAGCCCGGTGATTCTTTATGTGGCTTGGTATTTCACGCCACCGACCACCGTGCCCCACACGGGAATGTCTTTGATCGCCCTCGGCGAGACGGCGAGTGGTGAGGCGTCGAGCACCGCGAAGTCGGCGAACTTGCCGCATTCGATGGAGCCGATCTGGTCGTCCAAGTGCAGTTGGTAAGCGGCTCCGATGGTGGCGGCGTATAGCGCGTCGTAGGCGCTGATCCGCTCGGTTTTGCCCAGCACACGCCCCTTGGGCGTGCGGCGAGTGACGGCGCACCACATCGTGTGCAGCGATCCCAGCGGCGTGATGGCGGCGTCGCTGTGGAACGAATACTTGACACCTTCACGTCCCGCGGTCGCGCAGCTGTTCATCCGCTTGGCGCGCTCGGGTCCGACGGTGAGTTCGTAGTGCTGGTCAGCCCAGTACCACATGTGATTGATGAACAGGTTGGCGCACAGGCCCAGTTTGGCCATCTTGCGGTACTGCGCAGAGGTCGCCAGTGCGCTGTGCTGCACCGTGTGGCGGTGGTCCAGCCAGGCGCAGTCACGCAGCACCTCTTCGGTCTTGTCGATGAACAGTTGGATGGCCTGCTCGCCGTTGCAATGGGTGTGCACGTTGATACCGGCCCGGTGGTAAACAGCGAGTCGTTCGGCGAACTGTTCAGGGCCGACATCCCAGATGCCCTCGTGCTCGCCGGTGTAGTACCCGGGCCACGCGACACAAGCGGAGAAGCCCTGAATGGAGCCGTCCAGGTACATCTTGATGCCTCCGACACGCAGCTTGTCGCTGTCGCTGCGGCGCAGTTCCTTGACGAGCGCACTGATCTCCTCGGGATCCTGCGGCCCACCGAAGCTGGCACCGTAATACATCACCAGGCGGGGCGCGAAGGCCTGGTCGTTGACCACTTTCTGATACAGGGCAACGACATCGGGGTTGTACAACGGCGCGGTGCCCAACTCGGTGACCGTGGTGCAGCCCGTCCTGACGGCCAATCGCCCGAAGCCACGCACGCTGTCCTCGGAACCCATGGCCGCCGCGAGGCGCTCTGCCGCGGGCACCACCAGAAACATGGCCGCGAATTCCGACAACTCGCCGTTGGGCTCCCCATCGGGGTCACGCAATACCCCGACCACATCGCAGTCGCGATCAATACCCGCCATCCGCAGGCAGGCCGAATTGACTGTCGCCACATGACTGTTGGCGTGCAGGACGAAAATAGGCCGAGTGGTCGACACGAGGTCGAGATGCTTGGCTACCAGGCGCTCACCCTCGAAATAGATCGGGTCGAGCCCCCAGGCCATCAGCAGCGTGTCCGGGTCGGTCATCTCGGCATCGATCTCGCTGAGCCGCTCGAGCACCGCGTCTTGCGTCTGGGACCCCGGCCAAACCTTGCCGTCGGGATCGGTGCGATCGAAGTAGCCGACATACGGGTTTGCCCACGAAGCACCCTCGGTGACGTGGGAGTGAGCCTCGACAAGACCGGGAATCAGCACCTTGCGCTTGAAGGTCTCGTCGAGCGTGTACTCACCCCAGCCCGCAAGCTCGGCCAGTGGTCCGACGCCGAGAATTCTGCCGTCGCGAACCGCGACATGCGTACCTTCCGGGTTGCTCGGGTTCATCGTGACGATCTTCTTCGCAGCAAAGATCGTGATGTCGTGTGTCATGACGTGATCCCTACAAATCAGTAGTCCACAGGCGAGCTTCGGATGGCGACCGAGCAGCGCCACGCACAACTCTGATATCGCGACGATCGGCCCCGGCCTCGGCGACGGTGCGGAAGACGGCACCCGGATCCACAGTGTGACAGCGGATCGCAGCGCCCGGACGCCGAAATCCCAGTAACAAATCAAGGGATCGATTCGAGCAAGGAACACGAACGCCCGCGCTGTTCTATCCGGAATTCCGCGACCCGCTGACCGACCCGGGCCGCGTTGCCCGGGACCGGTCCGGACGAGGGCCACAGCAGCCCCGAGGCACCGTCCGCGAACGCCTCCGCACCGAGCGCACCGGCGAGGGCGGGCCGCCACAGTCGAGCTCGCGACAACACATGTGAACTTCTACTAGTACATCGATGGCGAACCGGGCCCCCCACCCCAGCTTCGGACCGAAAAGAATTACGGGACCGATTAGACAATCGCCGGAGGGTTATTGCGCAATCGCGCCCCATGATGTTCACTAAGTGAATTCCAAATAGCTCTGCATTCGCAAGTAAGGGGAACGGTGATGAGCAGAAGAGCGGTGGTCGCGGGCGTGGGGATGATCCCCTTCACCACGCCGAGCAAGACCGAGACCTACGACGTGATGGGCACCAAGGCGGCACAGGCGGCGTTAGCCGATGCGGGGGTCGAGTACTCGAAGATCCAGCAGGCCTACGCCGGGTATGTGTACGGCGATTCGACCTGCGGTCAGGCGGTCGTCTACGGCCTCGGCCAGACGGGTATCCCGGTCATCAACGTCAACAACAACTGTTCGACCGGTTCGACCGCGTTGTTCCTGGCTCGCCAGGCGGTCGAGTCGGGGGCGGCCGACATCGTGTTGGCCGTCGGGTTCGAACAGATGCAGCGTGGTGCGCTCGCCATGGGCTATACCGATCGGCCGACGCCGTTCGATCGGTTCAACGAAGTGATGGACCAGATCCAGGTGCGTGACGAATCTCCATTCGCCGCACAGATGTTCGGTGGCGCCGGGCGTCAGTACGCGGAGAAATACGGCACCGCGCCGGAGACGTTCGCGAAGATCTCGGTGAAGTCCCGCAGACATGCCGCCAACAACCCGTACGCGGTGTTCAAGGACGCGGTCACCGTGGAAGAGGTGCTGGCCTCGCCGCACATCTACGGCCCGCTGACGCGGCTGCAGTGCTGCCCGCCTACCTGTGGCGCCGCCGCCGCGGTCATCGTCAGCGACGAGTACGCGCGCAAGAACGGCCTGAACGGTTCGATCGTGATCAAGGCCCAGGCAATGGCCACCGATTTCGCGTCGACGTTCACCGAGCAGGACATGACGAAGATCGTCGGCTACGACATGTCCAAGGCCGCCGCCCAGCAGGTATACGAGGCATCGGGCGTGTCTCCCACCGACATTCGCGTCGTCGAACTGCACGACTGCTTCACCGCCAACGAACTGCTCACCTACGAGGCGATCGGCCTCACCCCGGAGGGCACCGCGGAGAAGTTCATCAACGACGGCGACAACACCTACGGCGGTCGGGTCGTCACCAACCCGTCCGGCGGCCTGCTGTCCAAGGGCCATCCACTGGGTGCGACCGGACTGGCCCAGTGCGCCGAATTGGTCTGGCAACTACGCGGACAGGCCGATGCCCGTCAGGTCGACGGCGACCTGAAAATCGCGTTGCAGCACAACATCGGGCTCGGCGGCGCGGCCGTCGTCACCCTGTACGAGAAGGTGAGCTGACCAATGCCGTTGGACCCCAGTGTGATCGGCAGCGCACTCCCGCCGACAACCCTGACCGTCGACGCGGGCCGACTGCGGTTCTTCGCCAAGGCGATCGGTGAAACCAACCCGGTCTTCACCGACCTCGAGGTGGCGAAAGCCGCAGGGCACGCGAATCTGCCTGTACCGCCGACTTTCCTGTTCGGTATCGAACTGGAAAGCCCCGACTCGTTCACCTGGCTCGCCGATCTCGGTGTCGACCTGCGCCGGGTACTGCACGGCGAGCAGTCCTTCACCTACCACTCGACCGCGGTGGCAGGCGATGTGCTCACCGCGACGCCGACCATCGGTGACGTCTACAGCAAGAAGGGCGGCGCACTCGAGTTCATCGAGAAGACGTCCAAGGTCACCAGGGCCGACGGCGATCTCGTCGCCGAGCTGAAAACCGTGATCGTCGTGCGGAATCCGGAGGCCCGACAGTGACAACAGCCGACATTGTCGAGGTCGGCACCGAGCTCCCCGCATTGCGGATCAACCCGATCTCGCGAACCACGTTGGCGCTGTTCGCCGGTGCGTCGGGCGACCACAACCCGATGCACATCGACATAGATGTGGCCAAGTCGGCCGGACTGGACGACGTGTTCGCGCACGGCATGCTCTCGATGGCCTATCTCGGCCGATTACTCACCAATTGGGTTGATCCACAGTCGATCCGCTCGTACCGGGTGCGCTTCGCCGCGATCACTCCCGTGCACGGAAAACCGACTGCCACCGGCAAGGTCACCGCAGTCGACGAGGTCGACGGCGAACGCCGCGCGACTCTCGAACTCGCCGTCACGCTCGCCGACGGCACCGTCACTTTGACCGGCGACGCAGTCGTCGCGGTCTGATCACCGAAAGGATATGCAGCACATGGGAACTCTTGATGGCAAGGTCGCCATTGTCTCGGGCTCCGGCCGCGGCATCGGTCGCGAGATCGCGCTCAAGCTCGCCTCCGAGGGCGCCAGGGTCGTAGTCAACGATCTCGATGCCGAACCGGCCGAGGAGACCGTCACCGCGATCGAAGCCGCAGGCGGACAGGCCGTCTCCTGCGTCGGCAGCGTGACCGACGCCGACTTCGGTGAGCGCTTCGTGCAGACCGCGGTCGAGAACTACGGCGGCTTGGACATCATCGTCAACAACGCGGGCTACACCTGGGATTCGGTCATCCAGAAGATGACCGACGAGCAGTGGGACGCCATCCTCGACGTGCACCTCAAGGCGCCGTTCCGGATCCTGCGCGCCGCGCAGCCGGTCATCGCCGCTGCCGTCAAGAAGGCCAAGGAAGCGGGCGAGCCGATCCCTTGCCGCAAGGTCGTCAACATCTCCTCGATGGCGGGCACGGGAGGCAATGCGGGACAGGCCAATTACTCCTCCGCCAAGGCGGGCATCACCGGCCTGACCAAGGCACTGGCCAAGGAATGGGGCCGCTACAACGTCACCGTGAACACGGTCGCGTTCGGCCTGATCAAGACCCGCCTGACTTCGGCGCCCGCCGGTGGCGACGACACCATCAATGTGGCGGGTAAGGAGATCAAGGTCGGGGTCAACCCGCAGCTGCTCGCCGCGATGGAGCAGATGATCCCGCTCGGACGCGGCGGCGAACCGTCCGAAGCCGCGGGTGCGGTCTACCTGTTCTGTATCCCGGAATCCAACTACGTCAGCGCACAGACGCTGATCTGTGGCGGCGGCTTCAACATCTAGGACGGACCGACGTGACCACCGCTGTGTACTGCGCCCCCGCGGCGTCGGTACACGGCAGCTCACGAACCAGGCGGTAACATCACACGCTCGCTGTAACGGCGAGGATCGGAGGCATAAGGGCATGGTGAGCGGGTCGGACGGGCGCACGCTCAGCGACCCTGTCCGCGGTACTCGGCCGGCGAATCGGCGTCAGCTGATTCTGCGTGCTGCGGCGGATCTCTTCTACGAGAAGGGATACGCCAAGGTCGGTATGGGCGACGTCGCCGAGGCGGTCGCCATCGGTCCCTCCGCTTTGTATCGCCACTTTCGCGGTAAGCAGGACCTGTTGGCCACCGTCGTCAACGAAGCGCTCACCACCCTGGATGACGCGCTGGCGACAGCCACCGCCGACAACCTCATCGCGGGGGTAGTGGCGGCAACACTCGAGAACAGGCGGATCGGCGTGCTGGTGCGCCGCGAATCGCGCCAGCTGCCCGTTGATGATCGTGCGGCGATCCGCGTGACGATCAAACATATCGGCGCCCGGTTCGCCGAGCTTGTCGGTGAGCGCAGGCCCGAGCTCGACGCGGCGGAGTCCGATCTGCTGGCATGGTGTGCTCTAGCAGCTGGCAATAGCCTTTCGTTCCACAGTCTTTCGCTGCCGGAGCCCGGGTTCAGCACGCTGATCGAGAAACTCGCCACGACCATCGTCGACGCACCGATCGCCTTGCCCGATCGGTCCGCCGACCCCACCGCGCGCCCGGGATTCTTGACGCGGCAATCTCGGCGCGAGGCCATCCTGGCCGAGGCAACACGGCTCTTTGCCAGGAACGGATTCGCCGGCGTCAGCATGGAAGACATCGGTGCGGGCGTCGGCATCTCCGGACCGAGCGTCTACAACCATTTCCCGGCCAAATCCGACATCCTGGTCGCCGCGATGTTCCGCGGCGACGAATGGATGCAAATGGAGATGAACCGCACCCTCGCGCAAGCCATGGACGCGCGCGACGGCTTGCTCCGTCTGCTCCGCAGCTACAGTGCCTTCGCCTTCGAGAACCCCGACCTCGTCCAACTGCTCGTGTCGGAATCCATGCACCTGCCCGATGCCGACCGACACAAAGCACGCGCCGCTCAGCACTCCTACATCGCCGAGTGGGTGTACCTGGCAACCCGAGTACACCCCGGCTGGGATCCGGTCAGTGCCCGTATCCGGGTGCAGGCGGTGCAGACCATGATGAACGACATCGCACTCATGCCCCGCCTGCAAACCCGTCCCGGCGTCGATGCGGCTCTATTGGAGATTGGCGCTCGACTGCTCGAGATCGCCGACGGCTGAGCGGTCGACACAAGCGTCGGGGTGGTCGACAGAAACGATGTGGCGCGTTCAGTTCGCCTGTCGTTCCGGACGGAGGAGACTGAGGTCGTGACGGATGCCGGGATTCAGCTGATCGTGGTGGACGCTGCCAACGTCGTCGGCTCGAGGCCCGATGGTTGGTGGCGCGACCGGATGGGTGCGGCCCGACGATTGCTCGCACAGCTGACCGCATCGAAGGTGCACCTGGAGGGACCGGCCGAGGTGGTTGTCGTGCTCGAGGGCGCGGCCAAGGCCGCGGTCGCCGGTGCGGCAGATCCGAAATTCGAAGGCCTGCGTCTTGTGCTGGCCGACGGTTCGGGAGATGACGCGATCGTCGACGTGGTGGCGGGAGCCGTCGAACAAGACAGCAGTCGGTCGATCACCGTCGTGACAGCAGATCGAGGACTCCGCGACCGAGTCGAAGCGCTCGGGGCCGACACGGTGGGTCCGCGCTGGCTCCTGGACCGCGTCGAGTCATAGCAGAACACCAAAGCCCGCCGCCGGGCACTCATTTCGCGACCTAGAGAACCTTGTGATGGCAGAGCGTCATCACGGACCCATATCCCGGACAGCGGACTGTGCGCACCCGAAATCCACTCGGTCGGACAAGGAATCGTCGATCAACTGCTGCGCTCTGTACTTCCATTGGGCAATCAGTTCGCGACTGCCGACTTCGAAATCGCGCCGGTCGGCATCGGGCCATGTGTCGGTATCCATGTCTAGGCCACGCGAGACGACAAAGGCCATGAACTGATCCGCAAAGGCCTTGCTGCGGGCGCGGAAGAAGTTCTCTTCAGCCGGTGTCACTCTCACAGGACCCTCACTCCATGCCATGTGGATCCTGTCATCAAGGTTTTGCCGAGCTCGAGATCGTCGACACCGGTCAGACTCGCGAGTTCACTCGGCGACGGGTACTCGGCGGGTGTCCGCCCGAACCTCTCCGAGAAGCCGGCAAGAAGCGCTTGATCGGCAGGTGACGCATCAGCCGAGACTTCGGCGATGCGGCGCTCGATGGATCGGACCGATGCACG
Organism: Nocardia sp. GCM10030253; assembly: GCF_042675075.1. Taxonomy (NCBI): domain Bacteria; kingdom Bacillati; phylum Actinomycetota; class Actinomycetes; order Mycobacteriales; family Nocardiaceae; genus Nocardia; species Nocardia sp. GCM10030253. The sequence goes on from NZ_JBHTDL010000009.1 coordinate 180,039, forward strand.
AAGTCGGCCCGGGTCGGGATCGAAGTCGAAACCTGCTCTCGCCCAGGCATAGCCGCCGTCCTTCATGGCAGCGACTTCGATTCGGTCGACGTTGTTGGAGCGATAGATGTCCTCGAGTCCAGAGCTCAACGTGGTCGAGATGCGCTTGCCGCGGGCCTGCTCACCCAACACCATGAGCTCGTTCTTGACGACGATCTTACCTTGGGAATCGGTGTAGATCTTGCGCTGGAGGTCACCAACCACGACGCCACGCTCATCGCTGATCACCCCGCTGAAGGTGAAGCCGGTCCGCTGCCTACGGTGCAGGTCATCGGTAACATCATCGACGTAGGACGCTTCGGTAATTCTCAGCCGGCATCGACCGTCGTAGTTGTTGTCCAGCATGCGGGTACAGGGTCAACTGCCGCCGGTTGTCCGGGTCCTCCGCCCGAAGCAACTCGGCTATCGTCGGTTTCGCCATGAGATCGCTGGTCCGCCAGCCCGTCACCTCGGGGCGTGGTCGCGGGGTTGTGGTGATGTCGGGTGCGGCTCTGGCTATATCCGAGGCTATCGCCGCATTGGTTGCCTCCGCCCGTGTCGCGACGTTGGCGAGCCCGAGCCCATTGTCGCCCTTGATCGAGTCCGCCCGGTGCTTTGTGGCTGTTCCGAACAGTCGGCCCAAATGTCCAGCCAAATCGCTGAACATTCGAGAGGGACCGCTCATCCAAAGACGCCCGTGACCACCACTCGGCACACACTACGGATGTTGGGGCACTTACGATGCCGCATGTTCTCACTGTTGGAATACTGTAGGTCGATATGAGATTCCGGCTCGAGGACCTCGCGATGCTGACGCAGGTTGTGTTGGTTCGATGGACTCGGCCCCCGCTGTCAGGCGCGAGCAGTGTTCGAGCGCAGTGTCGAGACCGAAATCCTGCCGGTGGTCCGCGAACAGGGCATCGGGTCGTGCCGTATTCGTCGTTGGGGCGTGGATTCCTCACCAGCACAGTGCAACCCGCCGCCGAGTACCCGGCGGACGACATACGCAGCCGGGACGATCACTGGCGGTGTTGAACCGCTCCAGGTAACCGGTGAAGCTATCGATCCTCGTGGCCGGCCCGCGGGCCCTCGGCGACCACCGGGAGCAGCCCGGTGAATCCCGCACGGAGCCGCTCGATGCTCACGACCTTCTTCCGGGCCACAAACCAGCCGCCGACGAGGGCCGGGACCATGACGAGCACGGTCGTGAGCACTGCCCAACGTTGAACCTCGTCATCGTTCGTCGCCATCAGCACCACAACTCCGGCGAGGAACACGAGTGTGGCGATACCGGTGTATGGAGACCCTGGCAGCCGGAACGCAGGCCGCACGGCCCGTCCGGTGCGCGACCAGCGCCACAGCCGCAGCTGACTGAGCACGATCACCGCCCAGCACGTGATGGTGCCCAAGGCCGATACGTTCAGCACGATCTCGAACGCTTTCCCCGGCACGACGGCGTTGAGCACGACCCCGAACAGCGCGACCGCACCGGCCGCCAGAATCCCGACGAACGGCACGCCCTTGGCCGACATCCGGGACGCGACCGCGGGCGCGCTGCCATTCGTCGACATCGACCGCAGGATCCGGCCGGTGGAGTAGAACCCGGCGTTGAGGCTGGAAAACGCCGCCGTCAGCACCACCACATTCATCAGTGCGGCGGCACCGCCTAGGCCGAGCTTCGAGAAGAACGTCACGAAGGGGCTCTCGCCCGCTTTGAAAGTGGTGTATGGCAGCAGTAGGGCCAGCAGGACCAAACTTCCCACGTAGAACAACGATATTTGGGTGATGATCGAGTTGATCGCGCGCGGCATTATGTTGGCCGCATTCTTGGCCTCCCCCGCCGCCGTACCGACCAGTTCTACACCGGCGTAGGCGAAAACTACACCGGTAGTGACCATTACGAGCGACAGTACGCCGGTGGGAAACAATCCACCGCTGTGCTCGACCACGCTGAAGCCGGTTTCCCGGCCCTGAATCCGGAAGCGGCCGACCAGGAAAACCGTCCCAACCACCAGGAATGTCACCAGCGCGGCGACCTTCACGAGTGCGACCCAGAACTCCAGCTCACCGAACCATCTCACCGACACCATATTGATGCTCAGCACCAGCGCCAATGCGATGAGTGCGATCACCCACTGCGGTACGCCCTGAAAGGCTTGCCAGTAATGGAAATAGGTGGCGATGGCAGTGATGTCGACGATTCCCGTCATACACCAGTGGAAGAAGTACATCCAGCCGATACCGAATGCGTACTTCTCACCGAAGAACTCGCGCGCGTACGACACGAACGACCCGGATGAAGGACGGTACGTAACCAATTCACCGAGGGCTCGCAGAATCAAGTAAGTGAAAACTCCGCACACCGCGTACACGATGAACAAGCCGGGGCCCGCATTCACAAGGCGGCTTCCTGCGCCGAGGAAGAGACCCGTGCCGATAACGCCACCGATGGCGATCATGGGCACTTGGCGTGGCCGGAGACTCTTGCGGTAGCCAATGTCTTCGGCCTGCAACGGACCGATCGCCTGCGAGGCTCCAGCGGGACGAGCTGCGGTCAAGATGGGAACCCTTCACCCCGAGAAATCGGATCGCTCCACAATGTACCGCTAGTTAACGGCCCACTCAACGGGAGTCTCGAACTTCTTCGGAAAATGTTCCGTTCCCGCAAAAATGCTCGAAGCGGCCTCCTGAATACCCACTTTCAACGAATCTAACCGCTGTATATCGGCACGCTCAATAACGGTATGAAGGCTGAACCGGTCTCAGCCATAGACAGCGACCAGTCGTCGTCCGCCGGACCATCCCCGCCGTCCAGTCACCCATCACCCTCGCGAAGAAGGTCGCGTCCAGGGCCTGAAGCCTCATCGACCATGGATTGCGTGGGCTTCGAAGAAGTCCCACGCGAGGTCGGTCGCGTTCACCCCGGCCTGCGCATCGGACAGTTCGCCCTGCACGGCGCCCGGCCACGAGTGCCCCATCTCGGGAAGCCGGTAGATCTCGACCGTGCTGCCGTCACCGCAGGTGGCCGTCGCGACCGTGATGCCATTGGCCAGGTCGGCCTGCGCTCCCCCGGGAGCGCAGGCGAGTCGCTCCTGCCACTGCGTGATCCCGGTGTCGAACCGACCGAAGTAGCGGTCCTTGCCACCAAGGAAGGTGATCACCGATACCGGTGTCGTCGGCTTGTAGGACGGCTGCGCCGCGGCGGAGCCGATGAAACCTCCGCTGACCGCGGCGATGGCGGCGAAGGTGCCAGGTAGTTCCACTGCGAGCTTGAAGGACATATCGCCGCCGTTCGAAATGCCCGCGGCATAGACGCGCTTCGGGTCGGCTTTCCAGGTGCTGGTCATTCGGGCGAGGACAGTCTTGACGAAGCCGACATCGTCTTCCGAACCGCAGCAGACGAATGCGTTGTATCCGGAAGCGTGCCCCTCCGGATAGACGACGAGGAAGTTTTCCTTGTCCGCCTTGGTATTCAAGCCGGTGGTGGTGGCGATCCGCGCCGCGTCACCGGGATAGAAGTGCAGGGCGACCACGAGTGGCAGGGCGGTGCTGCCGTCATAGCTCGGCGGCGCGTGCACCACATAGGAGCGGGTCTTGCCACCGAATTCGATGGTGATCCGCTGGTCACCCGAGCCGGGCTTGTCGTCCTGCGTGAGGGCGGCGGGGCTGCTCGGCGATGTCGGTGGCGCGGTGGGGCTCTGGCAGGCCGTGACCGACAGAGCACAACAGGCAACGGCGATGGCAACACTGCGAAGCCAGAACACCGACTCACTATGGCATGAAAAGCCGTTTCCGGGCTCACCATCGCCACGATGGCGCCGTGGCCGCTGTTCGCACTGCCCGCGGGGGTATTCGCGGATCGCTACTAGGTCGTATTACTCGGGCGCCTGCGGACCGAGGCGCTGTGCGGGTGATCGACCGGCCATCGTGATCGAGCCCGCACAGCCGATCCGCTGGCTAGGCTCGGCGCCATGATCCTTCGCAATGTGACCGTCGATTGCGCCGATCCGTATGAGCTCGCGACATTTTGGAGCACCGTGACCGGGTGGCCGGTGTCCGAAGTCGACAAGCCGGGCGATGATGAGGTTCTGGTCGAGGCGCCCGCGCCGGTGCCGGGCTTGCTGTTCATTCGCGTGCCCGAGGGGAAGGCGGTGAAGAATCGCATCCACTTCGATTGGATGCCCACCGATCGGACGCGTGACAATGAGGTGCACCGCGTCATAAATATGGGGGCGACACTCTTCGAGGACCACCGCACCGCCGATGGGCTCGGCTGGGTCACGTTGCTAGACCCCGAGGGAAATGAGTTCTGTGTCGAGCGAAGCGAGTCCGAGCGCGGAGCCCATTAGCCAGGCCTTCCTGCCCATGTCTTGACCTTCCCACCAGTGGCGTAGCGGAGCACCCGCGTTATACCATCGGGCCCGTTTGTTCACATCGCGCGGCAGGACGAGAACTTGACCAGTGGTACCCGGCAGGCTTCCTCGTCCTCGCGTCGTGGGCGTTCACGTCGGACCTACACATCGAATGCGCCAACTCTGGCCACTCTGCTTGCCGCGGCTGTCGAGCATAATCCGGATGGCGTTGCGGTGCTGTGCGAGGACGGCACGCTGACATATCGCGCCCTGGACGCGCGCTCATCACAGATGGCCAGAGTTTTGCTGGCGAGGGGAATCGGCCCGGAAATCCGTGTCGCGGTGGCACTGCCGCGATCGATCGATTCGGTGCTCGCGGTGTGGGCCGTCGCCAAGACAGGTGCCACATTCGTACCCATCGATCCGGACTTCCCGTCCGAGCAGATTGCGTTCCAGGTCGCCGACTGCGGCGCTGAGATCGGACTGACCCGTCAGCAATACGCCACTACCTTGCCCGGCGAAACCCAGTGGCTCGCCCTCGACGCCGCCGAGTTCGACGCACAGGTGTCGGCGCAATCGCCGACTCCCATCTCCTATCTCGACCGGCGAGCGCCGACGCGCGATACGAACCCGGCATACCTGATCTACACATCCGGCTCCACTGGCCTGCCCAAAGGTGTGGCGGTCACCCATGCCGGACTGGCCACCCTCTGCGCCGATCTCACCGCCCGGCACTCGCTCTCCCGCGCCGCGCGAACCTTGCATTTCGCCTCACCCAGCTTCGACGCGTCGGTATTGGAGCTGCTGCTTGCCATCGGCTCCGCCGCCACCATGGTGATCGCGCCGCCTTCGATCGACACCGGCGCCGAGCTGGCCGAGTTCCTGGCGCGCCACCAGGTCACCCATGCCTTCCTGACCCCTTCGGCACTGGCCTCGGTCGATCCGGCCGGACTCGATCTGCTGCGGGCGATCATCGTCGGCGGTGAGCCGTGCCCGCCTGCGCTCGTCGGCCGCTGGGCGGTGGCGGGCAGGCGATTCTGGAACGCCTACGGGCCAACCGAATCCACCATCGTGGCAACCATCAGCTCGCCACTGTCGCCCGAGACGCCGGTGACCATCGGTGCTGCCGTACCCGGCATGCGCCTGCGGGTGCTCGACCGGCGGCTGCGCCCCTGCGACGCCGGTGTCGCGGGCGAGCTGTATATCTCCGGTCCCGCCATCGGCCGCGGCTACCACGGTCGCGCCGGCCTGACCGCGCAGCGTTTTCCGGCCGAACCGCACGGCGCACCCGGCTCCAGGATGTATCGGACCGGCGACCTTGCCCGCTGGACCTCGGGCGGCAACCTCGAATATCTGGGCCGCACCGACGATCAGGTCAAGGTCCGTGGCTTCCGGATCGAGCTCGGCAAGATCGACGCGATCCTTGCGACGCAGCCCGAGGTGCGCTCGGCCGTCACCGTCGACCGGAAGAGCGCGGCAGGCGGAACCATCCTGGCGGCCTATATCGAGCCCGCAACCGGACGATCACCCGACCTGGCCGCGCTGGCGGACATGCTGGCCCAACAGCTACCGCATTACATGGTCCCTACCTCGATCACCATCGTGGACCGCATCCCGCTGACTCCCATCGGCAAAACCGATCGCGCGGCGCTGCGTGCCCGAACCGACGACCGTCGCGCCCATCGACCGCTTTCCGGTCCCACCGAGGAACTGGTCTCCTCGGTATTCGCCAGGGTGCTCGGGCACGAGCAGTTCGGGCCGGATTCCGATTTCTTCACCTCGGGCGGCAATTCCCTGCTCGCCACTCAGGTCGCCGCGCGACTGAGCGAGACGCGGCAGGCCCAGATCCCGGTCGGGCTGGTGTTCGACCACCCGACGATCGCCCTGCTCGCGAAGGCCATCCAGACGCACCTGCTCGATGCGGCCCGACCGGCTCTTGTCGCCCGTTCGCGACCCGAGCGAATTCCCTTGTCGCCCGCCCAGCTTCGATTCTGGCTGCGCAACCAGTTCGACACCACGTCCTCGGTGGACAACGTCGGGTTCGCACTCGGCATGTCGGGCGATCTCGATGTCGATGCGCTGCGTGCTGCGTTCGCCGACACCGTCGAGCGGCACGAGACGCTGCGCACCATGTATCCGGCCGACGACGACGGCCCACATCAGCTGGTACTCGAAACATTAAGTGCTGTCGCTGATTTCGCACCGGAGGACACTCATCCCGATGCCGTGCACGACCGGGTGCACGAGATACTGTGGCGCGGTTTCGACGTATCCACGGAAGTGCCGCTGCGTGCTCGGCTGCTGCGGGTGGACGGCGCGTACGTGTTGGCGTGCGCGACACACCATATTTGCGCCGACGGTTCCTCCCTCGCCCCGTTGGCGCGCGATGTCGCCGTCGCCTACGCCGCACGCGCGGCGGGCACCGCGCCCGCCTGGCTTCCGCTCGAGGTGCAGTACGCCGATTACGCTCTGTGGCAACAGCACCTGCTCGGTTCTCGCAACGACCCGGATTCGCTGCTGTCCCGGCAGCTCGCCTATTGGACGCACGAGCTGGCAGAGCTGCCCGACGACCTCGACCTGCCGACCGACCGCGCACGCCCGCCGGTGGCGTCGCTGCGTGGCGATGGGGAACAGCGAACCGTGCCTGCGGCGCTGCACCATGACCTGCTCGCCGTCGCACGGGCCCATCGGGCAACCCTGTTCATGGTGATGCGGACCGCGTTGGCCGTTCTGCTCGCGCGGCTGTCCGGCGGCACCGACATCGCCATCGGGGTGCCGATGACCAATCGCGCCGAGTCCGCGCTCGGGGATGTCGTCGGCATGTTCGTCAACACCACGGTGTCGCGCACCATGATCGACCCCGCCGAGAGTTTCGCGGATCTGCTTTCCAGGACCCGCGATCGGGACCTGGTGAACTTCGCGCACTCCGAGGTGCCGTTCGAACACGTCGTGGATGCCGTCAACCCGGTCCGGTCTCCGGGGCGACATCCGCTGTATCAGGTCGGTTTCGCGTTTCAGAACTTCGCCGAGGCCAATTTCGAGCTGTCCGGGCTGACCTTCTCCCCCTATGACGCCGATACCAGGACGGCGAAGACCGACCTGCATATCGTCGTCGTCGACTCCCACGACGACGACGGAGAACCCGGCCCGATCATCATCCGATTCGTCTATGCCACCGACCTTTTCGACGAAACGACGGTGCGCCGATTCCTCAACAGCTACCTGCGCATCCTGCACCGGGTTGCCGCCGATCCGGTCGGCGCGGTCGGCGATATCGACATCATGGAACCGCTGGAGCAACGGCGGATCCGATTCTGGTCTGCCGGACCCACCCACCCGATCGCACCCGAAACCCTGACCACGGCGCTGTGGCGGCACGCCGCGGCGACGCCGGGCGACGTCGCCGTGGTCTGCGGATCGGAGGCCGTAACCTACGGGCAGCTGCGAGATCGCTGTAATCGGTTGGCGCGGTGGCTTATTCAGCAGGGCGTCGGCCCGGACACCGTGGTCGCGGTAGCCATGCGCAGGTCCATCGATCAGGTCGTCGCGCTGTGCGCGATCGCCGAAGCGGGCGGGGCCTGGGTACCGATCGATCCCGATCATCCGGCCGAGCGGATTCGCTCGGTGCTCGAATCCGCCGCGCCGCGGTGCGTATTGACCACCGGCGGTGACACCTTCACGGTCGCCCCCGCGCACGCGGTCGACACCCTCGATCTCACGCAGTTCGATCCCGGACCGCTGGTCGACGCCGAGCGCCGAGCGCCACTGCGCGGCGACCATCCCGCCTACGTGATCTATACCTCCGGCTCCACCGGCCGCCCGAAAGGCGTTGTGGTCAGCCACGACGCTATCGTCAACCAGCTTGTCTGGATGCAGCAGCAGTACCGGATCGGCACCGCCGACACCTACTTGCAGAAGACCCCGGCGACGTTCGACGTGTCGCTGTGGGGGTACTTCCTGCCACTGCGCGCCGGTGCGCGACTTGTGCTCGCCGCACCGGGCGAGCACCGCGACCCCGCGGCATTGGGGAGGCTGATCGCCAAGCATCGCGTCACGCTCACCGATTTCGTTCCCGCCATGCTCTCGATGTTCGCCGCCCATGCCTCCGCATCCGAATTGACTTCGCTGCGCGCGGTTTTCGTGATCGGCGAGGCGCTGCCGCCGGAGACCGCGCGGGCGTTCGCCGCCATCTCCCGCGCCGAACTGCACAATATGTACGGCCCGACGGAAGCCGCGGTGAGCATCACCCATCACCGGGTCGAGGCCACCGACCTGACGTCCCCGCGTGTACCGATCGGCGCACCGGAGGGGAACTCCCAGAGCTTCGTCCTCGACACCAGGCTGCGACCGGTGCCTGTCGGCGCGGTGGGCGAACTCTATCTGGCCGGAGTCCAACTCGCTCGCGGCTACCATGGCGCCCACGGTCTGACCGCGGGCCGTTTCGTCGCGAACCCGTTGGGCGGCCCTGGCGACCGCATGTATCGAACCGGGGATCTGGTGCGCTGGACCCCGCGCGGCGCATTGGACTACCTCGGGCGCAGTGACTTTCAGGTGAAGGTGCGCGGGCACCGCATCGAGCTCGGCGAGATCGAAACCGCGCTGCTCGCCGACCCGACCGTCGGGCAAGCGGCGGTCGCGGTCAAACCGGCCAAGGACGGGGACCAGCTGGTCGGCTACGTCGTCGCGGCGCCGGAGGCCACAGTGGACCCGGATGCCTTGCGACGGTCAGTGTCTCGGGTGTTGCCGTCATACATGGTGCCGTCCGCGGTACTGCTCCTCGACGCGCTACCGGTGAATGCCAGCGGCAAGCTCGACCGTCCGGCGTTGCCGCAGCCGGTGTTCGCCGCCAGGGCCGGGCTCGCGCCGTCGACCGCACTCGAACACGCGATAGCCGAGGTATTCGCCGAGGTTCTCGCCGTGTCGCCGATCGGGGTCGAGGACGACTTCTTCGAGCTCGGCGGGTCCTCATTGATGGCTTTCACACTGCATCAACGACTTTCGTCCCGGCTCGAACGTGAGGTGCCGATGTCGGTGCTGCTCGCCGCTCCCACAGTGGGCGGCCTTGCCGCGCAGCTCACCGATGCGGCGGAGCCAACGGGGGCGCAGGCGCCTTCTCCGGCCGACGATGCCGTACTCGACGCCGGGATCGATATCCACGGGATCGCGGCAGCGCATCCCGGACCGCCGCGTGAGGTGCTGCTGACCGGCGCGACCGGATTCCTCGGCGCCCACCTGCTGCAAGAACTGCTGCAGCGCACCGATGCTCGGGTATGGTGCCTGATCCGCGCCAACACCGAGGCCGAGGGCGCCGACCGGATCCGCATGGCACTGCACCGGTACCGATTGTGGGACGATGCGGTCGCGGATCGGATCATCGCGGTTCCCGGCGATCTCGCCGCGGCACGACTCGGTTTGTCCGACGCCGACTTCGACCGACTCGCCGACAGCATCGACGTCATCTACCACAATGGCGCCCGCGTCAATCACGTCGATCCCTATGCACGGCTGCGAAATGCCAATGTCGAGGGCACCAGGGACGTGCTGCGTCTGGCCACGACGCGACGGGTCAAGCCGGTACATTTCGTCTCCACGATGGGTGTCGCCGTCTCGACCACGCCGGTATCCGACGTCGTCGAGGAGACCGTCCGGCTGCGGGCCGAAGAGATCTCCGAGAACGGCTACCTCACCTCCAAGTGGGTCGCCGAGGAACTGGTGCGGCAGGCGGGCGAGCGCGGCGTCCCGGTCGCCATCTACCGTCCAGGGACGATCAGTGGCGATACCCGCATCGGTGTGAACAGTGCCGACGATTCGTTCTGGAACATGATCCGCGCCGCCGCGATCCTCGGGATCGCACCGGACGTCGGCGACGTGACGGTCTCGCTGGTCCCGGTGAACTACGTCGCGGGCGCGCTCGTCGAGATCTCCGCCCACCTCGGGTCGGAGATCGTGTACCACCTGGTCAACCGCACTCCGTTGGTGGTGCGCGACATCTTCGATGCCCTGCGCGACCACGGCCTTCCGGTAACGACCGCACCGCTGGAGACCGTCCGCGCCGAGCTCGACCGCGAATCCCGCCTGCGCAACGATGCGGGCGACGATTCGCTCGTGCGCGCGGCGCTGCTCAGCGCGAACTTCGCGGGCCTGGCCGGACATCTCGACTGGGGCGACGCACACAGCCGCACCGCCTTGGCAGGCACCGGCATCGAGTGCCCGCCCCTCACCCGGCCGATTCTCGATACCTACATCAGGGAGTTCATCGCATCCGGGTTCCTGCCGCCGCGATAGCGCCGCGACCGCATCCACGGGGCGGGCACCGGGGTTTCATGGGGACGGCTCGATCCCCGGCGTCATCGAAGCCGGGGATCGAGCGGTCGCCGAAGTCGTCACCGCTGTACGCGCCGACCACTCCGAAGCTCTCCCGCAGCCCCTCATCCGTGCCGCGGGTGAGCCGCCGCCGCTACTGCAAGGCGATGTATTTGGTTTCGAGATACTCCTCGATGCCCTCGGTGCCCGCCTCGCGGCCGATGCCGGACTGTTTCACGCCGCCGAACGGCGCGGCGACGTCGGAGATGATGCCGCGGTTCACCCCGACCATTCCGGATTCGAGTGCTTCGGCCACTCGCAGCGCGCGGTCCAGGTCCGTGGTGTAAATGTATGCGGCCAAACCGAATTCGGTGTTGTTGGCCGCGGCAATGCCCTCGGCCTCGCCGTCGAATCCGGTGATCGCCGCGACCGGGCCGAATACCTCCTCGCGCAGAATGCGCGCGTCGGCGGGCACGTCCGCCAATACCGTCGGCTCGTAGAAGTAGCCCTCTCCTGCGGCATTCGCGCCGCCGGTGGTGACCACCGCACCCTTCGCCGCCGCGTCGCGCACCAGGTCGGCGACCGTATTGCGCTGCTTCTCGCTGATGAGCGGCCCGACCTGGACTCCGTCCAGATGGCCTGGCCCGACCTTCAGCGCGCGCATTCTGGCGGTCAGCATCGCCGTGAATTGTTCGCGCACCGCGTTGTCGACGTGGAAGCGGTTCGCCGCGGTGCACGCTTCGCCGGTGTTGCGCATTTTGGCCGCCATCGCGCCATCCACCGCGGCATCCAGATCCGCGTCCGCGAACACGACGAACGGCGCGTTGCCGCCGAGTTCCATGGAGGTGCGCAGCACGCTCGTGGCCGATTGGGCGAGCAGGAGCTTGCCGACGCCGGTCGAGCCGGTGAAGGTCACCTTCCGCAGCCGGTCATCGGCGAACATCGGGTCGGTGAGCTGCGCCGCCCGCGAGGTCGGCAGGATCGACAGCACACCGGCGGGCAGACCGGCGTCGGCGAACACCTGTCCGAGCAGCAACATGGTCAGCGGGGTTTCCGCAGCGGGCTTGACCACCATCGTGCAGCCTGCCGCGAAGGCGGGCGCGATCTTTCGGGTGCCCATGGCGAGTGGGAAGTTCCATGGCGTGATCGCCAAGGTCGGGCCGACCGGCTGCTTGGTGACCAGGATGCGGCCGGTGCCCGAGGGCGAGTGCGTGTAGCGGCCGTTCACCCGGACCGCCTCCTCGGCGAACCAGCGCAAGAACTCCGCGCCGTAGGTGACCTCGCCGTAGCTCTCCGCGAGCGGCTTGCCCATTTCCAGGGTCATCAACAGCGCGAAATCGTCGCGACGCGCAATCACCAGTTCCCACGCGCGGCGCAGGATGTCCGAGCGCTGCCGGGATGACGTTGCGGCCCAGTCCTTTTGCACTCGGGCGGCGGCGTCCAGCGCAAGCGCGCCATCGACCGCGTCGGCATCTGCCACCTCGACGAGCACGTCACCGGTCGCTGGATTGTGCACCGGGAAGGTGCGGCCGTCCTTCGCAGGCACCTGTTCGCCCGCAACCCACAGTCCGGTCGGCAGTGAGGCGAGTAGGGCAGCCACGTCACGCATCGTCAGATTCTCCTCGATCACTTCGAAATGGTTCAGCCCGTGCGGGGTCAGTCAAGAATTCAGCAGGTGCGCATGGTGGGGCACACCACGCGGTCGGGCACTCGCACCGCGTCGGTCACCGGGTCAGGCGGCGCAGCGCGTCCGCGAGCACATCGATGCCGTCGGCCAGCAACTCGTCACCGATGACCAGCGGCGGCAGTAGCCGGATGACATTCCCGTTGGTCCCGCACGTCAACAGCACAACGCCTGCCGCAAGCGCCTCGGCGGCAACCGCTTTGGTCAGGACCGGATCCGGTTCCGTAGTGCCTGGCCGCACGATCTCGATCGCGAGCATGCCGCCGCGACCACGCACTTCGCCGATCACGCCGACCTCCTCGGCGAGCGCGAGCAGCTTCGGTACGACAGCGGCCTCGATGGCGCGCGCTCTGGCGGGCAGATCGAGTTCGCGCATCACCGACAGCGTGGCGAGCGCGGCCGCGCAGGCGACCGGATTGCCGCCGTAGGTGCCGCCGAGACCGCCGGGGTGCACCGCGTCGAGCAGGTCGGCCCGCCCGGTGATGGCCGCGAGCGGCATACCACCCGCGATCCCCTTGGCCATGGTGATGATGTCGGGCACGACACCCTCGTGTTCGCTGGCGAACCACGCACCGGTGCGCGCGAAGCCGGTCTGCACCTCATCCGCGATGAAGACGATGCCGTTGCGCCGTGCCCAATCCGCCAGCGCCGGAAGGAAACCCGGTGCCGGAACGATGAATCCACCCTCACCCTGGATCGGTTCGATGATCAGCGCGGCCACCGAGGCGGCGCCGAGCTGTGCCTCGATACGCGAGATCGCGCGCTGGGCCGCCTGTTCGCCGGTCAGTCCGGCTTCGTCGCGGTACGGGTAGGAGGTCGGCATCCGGTAGATCTCGGGAGCGAACGGCCCGAAGTTCGTCTTGTACGGCATGGATTTCGCGGTCAAGGCCATCGTCAGGTTGGTGCGCCCGTGGTAGGCGTGGTCGAACGCGACGACCGCGGTCCTTCCGGTGGCCAAGCGCGCCACCTTGATCGCGTTCTCCACCGCCTCCGCACCGGAGTTGAACAGCACGGTGCGCTTCTCGTGGTCGCCGGGCGTCAGCGCGACGAGCTGCTCGGCCACCTCTACGTAGCCTTCGTACGGCGTGACCATGAAGCAGGTGTGGGTGAACCGGGCCGCCTGCTCGGCGACGGCCGCCGCGACCGCGGGATGCGAGGCGCCCACGCTGGTGACGGCGATGCCGGAACCCAAGTCGATCAGCGAATTACCGTCGACGTCGACGATCACACCGCCGTCGGCATCGGCCGCGTAGACCGGCACCGACGAACCGACACCCGCAGCCACCGCGGCCTTACGGCGGTCGGTCAGCGCCGCCGACCGCGGCCCTGGCAGGGCGGTGACAATAGTGCGCTGCTGCGGCAGTCGGTGGTCGATGTCGATCATCTTCAGGCTCCCGTCGGGTCGAAATGTCTGTCTCTAGTCTTTGCGGAATCGGTTCCGCGAACCAGCGCCATTTCGGCCACGCGCCGCCCACCCTCGCGCCATTTCGTCGACTGCGCGGAAGCGCGGCCGTATGCCGTCGGCGATTGCGGGCTACTGCCTCTGCTGGGCATCAGGCGCCGCTGGTCACGACCCCAGGTAGAGTCGTTCGCACGGCAGGCGCGGGAGCAGCCGACAGTCCTCGATCGTGTCCTGTATCAATTCGATTGTGCACCGATGCTTTCGCGCGCAATCGTGGATAAAATTGCGTGCCGCCGCGGCGGCGGCCGTGTAGTCGAAGACCACGTCGGCCAGCCATATCCGCAGGTGCACATCACCTTCGGATCGGAACCATCCTTCGATGGTCATGGCATATCGCCTCCTCCGGCAACGTACGGTTGGTAATCCTGTCGCTCGAGCGTGCCGCCACGGAAGAATTCGGGATTGCGCCACCGCATCGCCAGCATCAGTACCGCGCCGAGGCACAGAATCCCGAAGCCCATGTAGAACACCAGTCCGATGCCGCCGATCGAGGCCCCGCTGCCGTTGTCCGGGTCCATGCTCTCGCGCACCGAGATCACGAAAACCGTCGCCAGCATGAGCCCGCCGAGCAGCGGGAACAGGAATTTGAAGACGATATTGCGGGTGCTGGTGAACAGCTCCCTGCGGAAATACCAGACGCAGGCGAACGCGGTGATGCCGTAGTACCAGCAGATCATGATGCCAAGTGCGGCAATGGTATCCAACAGGGTGTGTTCCGAAAGCAGCGTGACCACGGTGTAGAACCCGCCGGTGACGACGCCCGCCACGATGGTGCTGAACGACGGCACCAGGAACCGGGGGCTGACTTCGGCGAACTTCTTCGGGAACGCGCCGTACGCGCCCATCGCGAGCATGGTGCGGGCGGCGGGCAGGAAGGTTGTCTGCAGGCTCGCCGCCGAGGAAGCGAAGACCGCCAGCATCAGCAGCGGCCCTGCCCAGCCGCCGAGCACCGGATCGGCCAGCGCACCGAAGACATTGTCGGCGTTCTCCTCGTTACCGAGGCCAAGTCCGCTGTCGCCGACACCGGCGTACATCATCACCGCGACCGCGACGAGCAAGTAGGTCAACAGGATCGAGAGCACGCAGAGCAGTCCCGCCCGGCCGGGCACCCTGGTGGGATCCTTGGATTCCTCGCCGAGGGTCAGGCAGGTGTCCCAGCCCCAGAAGGCGAAGATGGAGCCGGTCAGGCCGATGGCGAACGCGCTCACCGTGATTCCGGTGAACGGGTTGAACCAGTCGAAGCTGAACGTGAGGGATCCCGGTGCGTCGCCCTGTCCGACATGGACAAGCGCCATCACCGCGAACGCCAGCAGCACGATCATCTGGAAGCCGACGAGCACGTACTGGACCCGCTGACTGGTGGTGATGCCACGGCTGGCGATGAAGGTGGCGACAGCGATGAACAGCAGAGTCGTCGCGATATTGACGCCCTTGTTGCCTGCCAGATCGGCGATTCCGGGACTGTTGAAGACCCGGGCGAAGAACAGATAGAAGAATTCCACGGCGATCGCGGCCAGATTGGACAGCACAATGATCGTCGCCATCACCATGCCCCAGCCGCACATCCATCCGACGTAGGGCCCGAAGGCCTTGGTGGACCAGGTGAACGACGCACCGCAATCGGGCACCCGCGAGTTCAACTCGCGGTAAGCGTATGCGGTCAGGAACATCGGGATGAAGCCCGCGATGAGGATGGCGGGCATCTTCAATCCGACGGCGGCGACGATCAGGCCGATGCTGGCGGTCAGTGTGTAGCCGGGCGCGACGCACGAAATACCCAGTACCGCACCGGCGAAGGTGCCGACCTTGCCCGGTGCCAGCCCCTTGTCGACAAACGGCTCGGCAGACGATTCGGCGGTGTCACTTGCCATGCTCATGCCTCCCCCTCTTTCGGAACCACGACCATCGGTACCTGGAGGACTCTGAGCATCTTCGCGGCGGTAGAACCGAGGAACAGGCGACGGGGTTGGGCGAGTCGGCTGGAGCCGACCATGATCAGGTCGCCCTCGTGCCATTCGAGCTTGTTGACGGCGGCCTCGACCGTCGGACCGTCAGTCGCGGAGGACGTCACCGGAAAGTCTTCGGGTAGTGCGGATTTCGCGCTATCCAGCGTCTCTCGTGCGTGTTCGAGCGCTCGATTGCGGACCGCGGCGGGTAGATCGTCGGCGCGGCGGGGGCCGTGCATGGGATCGAGGGCGACCAGCGAAACCAGCCGCAGCGGCGTTCCCGCCGCCCTGCTGGCGCGGACCGCGATGTCCAGCAGCAGATCCGCGCCGGGGCGATCGCCGATCGCGCAGGTCACCTCGCGGACACGGGCTACGGTCGAATTGCGGGTGCCGCGCGGGGCCAAGGCCAGGGGTACCGGCGCGGAATGCAGCAGATCGCTTGCGACGGAACCGATGGAGTGGCGGTCGATGAGCCCGTCACCCGCGGCCCCGATGACGATCGCCTCGGCATCCAGCTTCTCGGCCTGTTCGATCAGACCGGCAGCGAACGATTCGTTGAAACTGATATGCGTCTGCGCCACAATGCCTTTCGGCACCGAGGCCGCCGCCTCGGCGAGCCACTGCCGCGCCTGCTCGGCAAGCACATCCTCGTACCCGCCGGTCGGCACCGCGCCCGCCGCCGCATGATCGGGCGGCAGCACCATGCAGATATCCAGCCGGGCATCCAATGTCCTGGCGAGCCGGATCGCGAGCGCCAAACCATCCTCGCCACTCGGCGTGGCGAGGTAGCCGGCCACCAATCTCATGTGCCGACCCGCCCTACTCGTGTGAGCTCATGACGTGCTTGACGCGGGTGTATTCCTCCACGCTGTAGGCCGAGAGATCCTTGCCGTAGCCGGAGAACTTGAACCCGCCGTGCGGCATCTCCGCGACGAGCGGGATATGGCAGTTCACCCATACCGCGCCGAAATCCAGTGCGCGAGTGAGTCGTTCCACCCTGGCGTGGTCCTTGGTCCACACGCTCGCCGCCAGCCCGTAGCGCACGCCGTTGGCGTACTCGATCGCTTGGGCTTCGTCGCGGAACGGCTGCACGGTCAGCACCGGGCCGAACGTCTCGTCCTGGACGATGTCATCGCTCTGCAGCACCTCGGTGACGATGGTCGGTTCGACAAAGAATCCCTTGTCACCCAGGCGCTTTCCGCCGGTGACGACCTGCGCGTGCGACGGCAGCGCGTCGAGTTTGCGCAGTACCTCGGTGAAGTGGTTGATGTTGTTGAGCGGGCCGTAGAACGTCTCCGGATCATCGGGCAGGCCGGGTTTCAAAGTTTCGGTCTTCTTCACCAACGCGTCCACGAGCTGGTCGTGGATCGACTCGTGCACGAGCACCCTGGTGGCCGCGGTACAGTCCTGGCCCGCGTTGAAGAAGGCCGCCTCGGCTATTCCGCTTGCGGCCGTTTCGATGTCGACGTCGCCGAACACAACGGCGGGCGCTTTGCCGCCGAGCTCGAGGTGCGTGCGTTTGACCTGCTGCGCGGCTGTCGCGGCGACCGCGATGCCCGCGCGTACCGATCCGGTGATCGAGACCAGGCCCGGCGTCGGGTGACCGACCAACTCCGCGCCGGTGCCACCGTCGCCGAGTACGACGTTGAACACGCCGTCGGGCAGGATGCCCTTGGTCAGCTCGGCCAACACCAGCGTGCTTTCCGGGGTGGTGTCGCTCGGCTTGAGCACGATGGTGTTGCCCGCCGCGAGCGCGGGGCCGATCTTCCAGATCGCCATCATGAACGGGTAGTTCCACGGCGTCACCTGGCCGACCACACCGATCGGCTCACGGCGCACATAGGAGCTGAAGCCCGCCATGTACTCCCCCGCCGACTTGCCCTCCAGCATCCTGGCGGCGCCCGCGAAGAACCTGATCTGGTCGGCGCTCACCGCGATCTCCTCGGCGGCGATGATCGACTTCGGCTGCCCGGTGTTGCGGCATTGCGCCTCGACCAGTTCATCGCTGTGCGCCTCGATGGCGTCGGCCAGCTTCAGCAGTGCGGCCTGCCGGACGCTCGGCGTGGTCTTGCCCCAGGATTCGAATGCCCGCTCGGCGGCCGCCATGGCGGCATCGATGTCGGCCCGGTTCGAGATCGGGGCTTGCCCGACGACGGTCTCGTCCACCGGATTCACCAGGTCGAGGGTTTCGGTGGCGGACGAAGCCACGAATTCGCCATCGATAAAGTTCTGGAGCGCAGGCCTCGACATTGTTTATCGTCCATCTCTCGGTGCGTTGTCCGGGGTTTGCCTAGGTCTAGTGTGCCCTGCGGCACAATTGCGCACACCCTGCCAAGATGGATAAGACTCAGAAAATTCTTCGACATTCTGTACACTCCGAGTGATGGCGGTTCCTGTTAGCTGGGTGTTGTCCCAGCTCGATCTGGTGCTGCGGCTGAAGGGCGGCGCGGCGGGGGTCGGCCGCGAGATCGACCTGGTGCTCACCTCCGAGCTCGAAAGCCCGTTCCGCTGGCTATCGGGCGGGGAACTGCTGCTCACCACCGGGATGCGACTGCCGTCGACGACGCGGCAACGGCTCGAATATCTGCGCGGCCTCGACGAATGCGGTGTCGCCGCAGTCGGATTCGGTACCGGACTGACCCACGCCGAGGTCCCGGCCGATCTCGTGGAAGCGGCCGATGCGATCGGCCTTCCGCTCTTCGAGGTGCCGTTGCCGACCCCGTTCGCGGCCATCGTCAAACGGGTGACGGCACGGCTGGCGCAATTGCAGTACGACGCACTGCTGCGTGCCTCGCGAGCCCAACCGCGCATGACACGGGCGCTGATCAAAGCAGGCGCGCAAGCCATCGTGCGGGAATTGGCCACCTCGCTTGCCGCGAAGGTCCTGATGCTCGATGCGGCGGGCACCGTCACCGAATGCCATCCGGGTACGCCGGACGACGACCTACTGCGAACGGTGCGCACGGCGCTTGCCGCGGGCCCGGCCGAGTCGGCGAGCAGCGTCCGCACCTTTACCTCCGGGATGTCGATCACCCACCAGCGCATCAGCGTCGGCCGCAGCTCCTACGGTGATCTGGTGGTGGTCAGCCCGGCGCCGCTCAGCGCTGTCGACCAGATCCTGCTCGGGCACGCCAATTCGCTACTGGCGCTCGATTTCGAGAAGCCCGCACGGCTGGAGGCCGCGCAGCAGCTGATCAACAGCAGCGTGCTCGGGCTGCTGCTCGGTACCGAAGCCGATCGCGCTCCGGCCTGGGCACAGTTGACGCAGGCCGCCGACGCCCATGGCCGCATCCGCGTACTCGTCGCCGAGTGCGACACCGCTGACGCGGTCGCCGAGATACGGGTTGCGGTTGCGGGCACGCTGAGCCGGTCCGGGTATCCACTGTTCATGCACGTCATGGACCGCCGGGTGATCGTCGTGTTGCCCGGCACCGAGGGCACGGCACTTGCCCGTCAGGTCTCGATCGAGATCGATACTGGGATGAGGAAGATGATCCGCACCGGTTTGAGCGGCGCGCATCCGCTGCACGGCCTCACCGAGATGCTGGCGAATGCCGAGCTCGCCGCCTCCGCCGCCGAACGCGGCGGTCCACCCGCGGAATTCACCGCCCTCGCCGGTCGTTCGCTGCTGTCGTTCGATGCCACCAGGCAGGTGCTCAGCGCGTTGGCCGACACGATGCTCACCCCGCTCGTCGACTACGACCGCGTGCACGGCACCGATCTGCTGAGCTCGCTGCGTGCGTTCCTGGAGGCGAACGGGCAGTGGGAATCGGCCGCGGCCGTGACCGGGGCGCACCGGCACACGCTGCGCAAGCGGATCGCCACCGCGCAGAGCGTGCTCGGCTGCGATCTCGACAATGCCCGGGTGCGCGCGGAACTGCTGCTCGCACTGCTCGCTCGCAGCTCCTGAATTGCGACGACAGCCCGGGTCGCGGGCGACACCGCGAAATGAATGTCGCCAGTCGTAAAATTCGACGGATTTCGTTGTTCACGGTGTCTGGCATCGGCGCATCCGTCCGCGATGATCGCGACGAATGTTGTCCACCACAGCACCTCGAGGAAGGATGCGGCGAGTGACCGACCAAGAACCGAACCGGCCGATGCCGGTGCTCGACGACATCTCCAAGCGGATCATCGCCCAACTGCAGGAGGACGGGCGGCGCGCCTACGCGACCATCGGCAAGGCGGTCGGTCTGTCGGAGGCGGCGGTCCGGCAGCGGGTGCAGCGCCTGTCGGACGCGGGCGTGATCCAGATCGTCGCTGTCTCGGATCCCTTGCAGGTCGGCCTGTTTCGCCAGGCGATGATCGCGGTCACCGTCGACGGACCGCTGCAGCCGGTGGCCGACGCCCTCACCGCCATGGACGAGATCAGCTATGTGGTCGAGTGCGCGGGCCGCTACGACATCCTGTGCGAAGCGGTCTGCACCGACGACGAGGCGCTGCTGAACCTGGCCTCCAACCGGCTGCGCACGCTGCCCGGCGTGCGGCACGCGGAGATCATGGTCTACCTCAAATTGCGCAAGCAGACCTACAAGTGGAGCACCCGCTGACCGAACAACGAAATCCGTTGCTTAGAGCAGTCTTTTGATCTATATCAGTCGTATGTCACCTGATCGGCAGCGGATTTAGTTGCGAGACGCTGAGCGGTGTGGGATAACCGAGTGGACCAGTCCCGCCTCCGAGGAGTCCGCACATGACTGCCACCACCGAGTTCCATCCCATCGCCGCACAGGACGCGGCGCGGGTCGTCCGGGACCACCTGTGGATGCACTTCACGCCGCACACCCCCACCACCGGCCCGGATGTTCCGGTGATCGTGCGGGGCGAAGGCGCCTACGTCTGGGACTCCAACGGCAAGCGATACCTGGATGGACTTGCGGGCTTGTTCGCGGTGCAGGTCGGGCACGGTCGCGAGGAACTCGCCGAGGCCGCGGCCCGCCAGACTCGCCAGCTCGCGTACTTCCCGATCTGGGGCTACGCCCACCCGACCGCCATCGAACTCGCCGAACGCCTCGCAAACGATGCGCCCGGCGACCTCAACCGCGTGTTCTTCACCGTCAGCGGCGGCGAATCGGTGGAGACGGCATGGAAGCTGGCCAGGCAGTACTTCAAGCTCGTCGGCAAGCCGACCAAGCACAAGGTGATCAGCCGTTCGATGGCCTATCACGGCACGTCGCTCGGCGCGCTGTCCATTACCGGAATCCCGGGCGCTAAGGCCGATTTCGAGCCGCTGGTGCCGAGCACCCAGCGGGTGCCGCACACCAACTTCTACCGCGCCACCGAGCACGCCGACGACTACGAGGCCTACGGCCGGTGGGCGGCGGACCGGATCGAAGAGGCCATCGAATTCGAGGGCGCCGACACGGTGGCCGCGGTCTTCCTCGAGCCGGTGCAGAACACCGGCGGCTGTTTCGTGCCGCCGCCGGGATACTTCCAGCGCGTCCGCGAGATCTGCGACCGGCACGACGTGCTCCTCGTTTCCGACGAGGTGATCTGCGCCTTCGGCCGCCTCGGCCACGACTTCGGCGCGAAGCGCTTCGGCTACCAGCCCGACATCCTCACCACCGCAAAGGGACTCACGTCCGGGTACGCGCCGCTGGGCGCGGTGCTTGTCAGCGACCGGCTGATGGAACCGTTCCAGCACGGCGCCACCTTCATGCACGGCTCCACCTATGGCGGCCACCCCGTGTCCTGCGCGGTCGCGCTCGCCAATCTCGACCTCATCGAACGCGACGGCATCTACGAGCATGTGCTCGCCAACGAGTCCGCGTTCCGATCCACCCTCGAAAAGCTCACCGACCTGCCCATCGTCGGCGATGTTCGCGGCACCGGCTACTTCTATGCGGTCGAACTCGTCAAGGACCGCGACACCAAGGAGCGGTTCACCGACGAGGAGGCCAATCGCATCCTGAAGGGCTACGTCTCGAAGGCGATGTTCGACGCGGGCCTGCACTGCCGCGCCGACGACCGCGCCGAACCGGTCATCCAGTTGGCCCCGCCGCTGATCTGCGATCAGACCCAGTTCGACGAGATGGAACAGATCCTGCGCGAGGCGCTCACCGGAGCGTGGGCCCAGCTCTGAGCGATGCCTCAGTTGCTGCCGTCTTCTGCCACAACAGCTCCCTTATCCGGCTATTTGGTTGTCGATCAGCGCGAATATTTCGTCGGCGGTGGCCGCTTCCACCGCCGCCGCGGTCTGGGCACCCGATTCCCGCTCGTCGAGCGCCTCCGCGACGAGTGCCCGGATCTGTCGCGCGAGGCGTGCCTTCTCGTTGGTCGACGGCATCGCGTCGAGCAATGACCGAAGCGAGGACAGCTGCTCGTCGATCAGCACCGTTGGCCCGGCACCCTCGATCCGAGACCGCAGCAGCTTCGCCACCGCCGAGGCGGTCGGATAGTCGAAAACCAATGTCGACGGCAGCCGCACGGCGGCCGCCTTGGCCAGCCGGTTCCGGAACTCCACGCCGCCGAGCGAATCGAACCCGAGTTCGTTGAACGGCGCATCGACATCGATGGCCTCGGCCGACGCATGTCCCAGCACCGCGGCGGCATGCTCACGCACGAAGCCGAGCACTGCCGCGTCGCGGTCTTCCTCGGGCATGGCGGCGAGTCGCTGCGCGAAGATTCCACTCCGGTCTGCCGTGCGCCGGGCCGGAGCGGAGACGAGTTTGCCGAGCACGCTGGGCAGCAACCCGGCCTTGGCTTGGATCGACAGCGCGGCCTTGTCGAATCTGACCCCGGCGAACATCGTGTCGCCCGCAACCATGGCCAGGTCGAACAGCGCGAGCCCCTCCACATCGCTCAGGACGTGCATACCCAACCGTTCCAGCCTGGCAAGCCCGGCCGGGTCGAGCCCGCCGGTCATTCCGGTCTGCTGGTGCCACGGACCCCACGCCAGGGAGAGGGCGGGAAGTCCTTCGGTGCGGCGCAGGCGCGCCAACGCATCCAGGAAGCAGTTCGCCGCGACATAGTTGCCCTGCCCCGGGGAGCCGAGCAGTGCCGCGGCCGAGGAGAACAACACGAACGCCCGCAGCTCGCGGTCGCGAGTCAGCTCGTGCAGGTTCAGTGCCGCATCGACTTTCGGTGCGAGCACCCGGTCGATCTGCTCGGTGGTCAGCGTGTCGATCGTGCCGTCGTCGAGCACACCGGCCGCATGAATCACGCCGGTCAACGGATATTCGGCCGGTATCGCATCGAGCAGCGCGCCGAGCGCGCCGCGGTCACTCACATCGCACGCGATCACTTGCGCGTCGGCGCCCAGCTCGGCCAGCTCCGCGACGAGCTCGCCGGAACCGGGAGCCTGCGGACCGCGCCTGGACACCAGCAGCAGTCGTCGCACCCCGTGCGTGGTGGCCAGATGGCGGGCCATCACGGCGCCGAGCCCACCGGTGCCACCTGTGATCAGCACGGTCCCGTTCCCGAACGACACCCCTTCACCAGCTGCCGCGCCGGTGCGTGCCACGCGCGGCGCGAGCACACTGTCGCCGCGGACCGCGAGCTGCGGCTCATCGGAACTCAATGCGGCCGACAGGGCTTGCGCGCTCAGGTCGGCCTGATGGTCGATCAGCACGATACGACCCGGGTTCTCCGACTGAGCGCTGCGAACGAGTCCGGATACCGCGGCAGCGGCCAGATCGGGTGACTCACCCGGCAGCCCTGCGGCGTTGCCGGTGACGACCACCAGTCGAGATTGCGCCAGCCGCTCGTCGGCCAGCCATGCTCGCACCGTGCCGAGGGCCGCGTGCACACGCTGACGCGTGTTGACGGCCGTGTCCGCCTCGGCGGGGTCGGCACCATCGCCGCGCCACACGATGACATCGGGAATATCCTCGGCCGCGACAAGTTCCGCCAGTTCGAGATAATGGCGTTCGATGCCGTCGACCGGCACGGAACCGAGCACCGCCATCGAGTTCGACGCGGATGCCGCGCCGCGGGCGATCTCCACCCACTCCACGCCAAGCACTGTGCCGCGGTGGCCTGGGCGCAGGGCATCCAGTGCCTGGGTGCCCACCGGGCGCGCCGCGAGCGAATCAACCGTCAGCACAGCCGAACCGGCGCTGTCGACGACCTCGATCCTGGCACTGTCGGGACCGGTGCGACTCACTCTGGCGCGCACCGATGCCTCGCCACCCCGGAACAATCGCACGCCTGCGAACGAGAACGGCAATGGCAGTTGGCCTTGCGGCAGATCCGCGGCCAGCGGCTCGATCACCGCGTGCAGGCAGGCGTCCAACAGCGCGGGATGAATGCCGAATCCCGTCTGCGCACTGGTTACTTCATCCAGCGAGATCTCCGCGAAGACCTCGTCACCACGCTGCCAGACCGCGGTCACACCCTGGAACGCGGGCCCATAGCCGAATCCTCGTTCCGCCAGCCGCTCGTACATCGATTGCGCGTCTATGGCTTCGGCGGCCGGCAGCGGCCAGCTCTCGCGTGCGGGCGTCGGCACCACGGTGTCATCGGCGGCCAGCACGCCGGTGGCATGCAGCACCCACTCGTTCGCGTCAGGTTCCTCGGTCTCGGGTCGAGAGTGGATCGAGAACAGGCGTCGCCCCTCATCGTCGACGACGCCGACACTCAACTGGATCTCGATCACCCGGTGACCGTCGAACACCATGGGCGCTTCGAGCAGCAATTCCTCGACGACCGCCACACCCAATCGCTCGCCTGCGGTCAACGCCAGCTCCAGGAATCCGGTACCCGGCAACAACACCGCGTCGAATACCTCGTGATCGGCTATCCACGGCTGGGTGCGCGGTGACAGCCGACCGCTGAACAGCCACTCGTCCTTGCCCGCTACCGACATCACACCGGTGAGCAATGGATGACCCGTTGCCGCTCCCGTAGTGATGTGGGTGTCCGGCCCTGGTGTCAACCAGTATCGCTGGTGCTGAAACGCATAGGTGGGCAGCGAAACCCGTGAGCCCGGCGGACGCGTGAACAGCGCGTCCCATGTCACGCGAACGCCAGCGCTGTGCGCTCGAGCCAGGAAGGTGACGAACTGCGTCGCCTCGTCCACACCGCGCCGACCGGCCGCGGCCACCAGCGACCGCGATTCGATGTCCTCGGCCAAGGATTGCCGAGTCATTGCTGCCAGCACCGCATCCGGGCCCAGCTCGAGGAAACGACGGACGCCCGTTTCGATGAGCGTCCGGGTGCCGGGTCCGAACCGCACGGCCGCGCGCACCTGACCGACCCAGTACCTCGGATCGGTCAACTCCGCACCTGCGAGCTCTCCGGACACCGTTGATACCAATGGAATTCGTGGCTCGTAATAGGTCAGCAGCTCGGCGATTCGCTCGAAGTCCGCGAGCATCGGCTCCATTCGCGCCGAATGGAACGCATGACTCACCCGCAACCTGGTCGTCTTACGCCCCTCCCCGACCAGACGGGTTTCGATCTCGGCGACAGCATCCTCATCGCCGGAAAGCACGACCGCACCAGGCGCATTTACCGCCGCGATCGATACTCGACCCTCGAACTCGGTGATCATTTCGTGTGTCTGGTCTTCGGAGGTTGCGACCGCAAGCATCGTCCCACCTTCGGGCAGCGCCCCCATCAAACGGCCGCGCGCCGCCACCAGCTTGCACGCATCCGGCAGGGACCAGACTCCGGCCACATACGCAGCCGCGAGCTCACCGATCGAATGCCCGATCAACACATCGGGTGTGACGCCGAAGAACTCGACCAGCCGGAACAATGCCACCTCGAACGCGAACAACGCGGGCTGCGTGAACTCCGTCCGGTCCAATATCGATTCGGCGAATCCGTCACCCGCAGTGTCGTTCTCGGCACTGACGCTACTGGCGTGCCCGACGAACATCAGCTCTTTGAGCGGGCGCCCCAACAATGGGTCGAACTCAGCGCAGACTTCATCCAACGCCGCCGCGAACACCGGGAATGCCTCGTAGAGACCAGCACCCATCCCGACCCGCTGCGCACCTTGACCGGTGAACAACAGTGCGGTCTTACCCGAACCGACACTGCCGTCGACTACTCCTGCGGCAGTCGAACCAGCGGCAAGCTCGGCAAGACCGGCCAACAGGCCATCACGATCACCGGCGACAACCGCCCCGCGCCACTCCAACTGCGCCCGCGAATGCACCAGCGAATGTGCGATATCGGCCGATTCCGCAGCCGGATGGTCGATGAGCCAGCGATGCAGCCGGTCCGCTTGCTTCCGTAGACCTGCTTCGGTCTTCGCCGACACCAGCCACGGCGCAATCGCCAACGAGCCTGCGGTGCCCGATGATTCGACCGCCGTTCGGATCGGCGCTTCCTCGAGGATCACATGGGCGTTGGTCCCGCTGATCCCGAACGAGGACACACCGGCACGACGCACCCGCCCACCCGCGAGCCACGGCTCCTGCTCGGTCAGCAATCGCACCGAACCGGCGGACCAATCCACGTGCGGCGACGGCGCGTCCACATGCAAGGTCGCGGGGAGGGTTTCGTGTCTGAGGGCTTGCACCATCTTGATGAGCCCACCGACACCGGCGGCCGCCTGCGTGTGACCGATATTGGATTTGATCGACCCGACCCGCAACGGCTCATCGCGATCCTGGCCGTAGGCGGCGATCAGTGCTTGCGCCTCGATCGGATCACCCAGTGTCGTACCGGTGCCGTGCGCCTCGACGACATCTACATCAGCCGCGCGCACACCCGCATTGGCCAACGCTTGTGCGATCACCCGCTCTTGCGAGGGACCATTCGGAGCCGTCAACCCATTGCTGGCCCCGTCTTGATTGACCGCGCTGCCACGCACCACCGCCAATACGTTGTGCCCGAGTCGCTGCGCATCCGAAAGGCGCTCCACCGCGAGAACACCCACACCCTCAGACCAAGCGACACCATCCGCGGACGCCGAGAATGCTTTACACCGGCCATCCGGAGACAAACCCCGCTGGCGGGAGAACTCCACGAACAGCAACGGCGTCGACATCACCGTCACGCCACCGACCAGAACCAGGGAGCTTTCGCCCTGACGCAGCGCCTGGCATGCCAAATGCAATGCCACCAGCGAGGAAGAACACGCGGTATCAATCGTCACCGCTGGGCCTTCCAAACCCAGCGAGTACGCCACGCGACCCGACACCACACTGCCCGCCGAGCCGGTCGCCAGATAGCCCTCAGCGGCTGCGGCGGCGGATCGTGCCGTGTGCTCATAGTCCTGATACATGACTCCGGCGAAAACACCCGTGTCGCTGCCACGTAATGACACGGGGTCGATCCCGGCGTCTTCCAACGCTTCCCAGGAGGCTTCCAGCAGCAACCGCTGCTGTGGATCCATTGCCGCGGCCTCGCGCGGGCCGATTCCGAAGAAACCGGCATCGAAATCGGCCGCCCCAGTGAGGAATCCGCCTTCACGGGTATAAACGGTGCCGGGCTTGTCCGGGTCAGGATCGAACAACCGGTCCAGATCCCAGCCACGGTCGCCAGGAAACTCACCGATCGCGTCGGTTCCTGAGGCCACCAGATCCCACAACTGGTCAGGCGATTCGACACCACCGGGATACCGGCAACTCATGCCAACGATCGCGATCGGCTCATCCACTCGCACCCGACGGCTGACCTGCCGTGTGTTCGCACTCGCACCCTCGATACGTGCACGCACCAGCTGCGCCACCGCCGTCGCGGTCGGGTAGTCGAACACCAACGTCGAAGGCAGTTGCAGCCCGGTCGCTTTCGCCAACCGATTGCGAAACTCCACCCCACCCAGCGAATCGAAACCCAACTCGTTGAACGGCGCTCGCGCATCGATCGCCTCTGCCGACGCGTGCCCCAACACCGCCGCGGCGTGCTCGCGAACAAACCCGAGCACCAACGAGTCATGCCTGTCTTGTGGGGCCGAAGCGAGTTGCTGTGCCAGCGCGCCCGCATTGTTCGCGCGCCGGGCGGGCACCGAGACCACCGTCCGCAACACACTGGGCAACGATCCCGCCCGGGCACGGATCGCCAAGGCCGGCGTATCGAACTCGACGCCTGCCACCGCTGCCGTGGCCGCGGTCAGCGCGCGGTCGAACAGCGCAAGTCCTGCCGCATTGCCGAGCGGTCGGAATCCGAGACGCTGGAACCTGGCCAGAGCGGCCTGGCCCAAACCGCTTGTCATACCGCTGTCCTGGTTCCACGGACCCCAGGCCACTGACACGCCGGGCAAGCCCGCAGTGGCCCGTAGGCGCGCGAGCGCGTCGAGGAACCCGTTGGCGGCGGCGTAGTTGCCCTGCCCTGGCGAGCCGAGGGCGGCCGCCACAGAGGAGAACAAGACGAAGGCCGACAGGTCGTGCTCCCGAGTCAGCTCGTGCAGGATCAGCGCGGCGTCAACTTTGGGCGCAAGCACCCGATCCACCTGCTCGGCGGTCAACGTCTCGATGGTCGCGTCGTCGACAACGCCCGCGGTGTGGATCACCGCGGTCAGCGGCGCCTGCGCGGGGATGTCGTTCAACAATGCTTCGACAGCTGCCCGATCACCGACATCGCAGGCTGCCACCCTGGTTGTGGCACCGAGGCCGGTCAGCTCGGCAACCAACTCGGCGGCGCCCTCGGCGCGCTCGCCACGGCGCGACACCAGTAGCAGATTCCGCGACCCATGTGCCGTCACGAGGTGCCGAGCCACCAGAGCGCCGAGTCCGCCGGTGCCGCCGGTGATCAGCACCGTGCCATTTCCGAACGACAGCTCCGCATCAGGCGCGGTCCGGCCCATCCGGGCAAGTCGCGGCACCAACAGCGTCCCGTTTCGCAGCACCACCTGTGGCTCGTCGACGCCGAGCGCCGCCGTTACGGTGTCCGCGGACAAAACAGTGTCGATATCGTGGTCTATCAACGTGATTCGGCCGGGGTGCTCGGACTGCGCGCTGCGCAGCAGCCCCAGGGCCGCCGCACCCGTCAGGTCGGGCGCTTCGTCGGGCAAGCTCGCGGCATTGCGGGTCGACACGACCAGCCGAGTGCCTGCCAAGCGATCCTCGGCCAGCCATCCGCGCACCATCGTCAGGGCCGCGTGCACGCGATCGTGGGTAGCGACGGCGACATCGGCTGCCGCCGTCAGGTTGTCCTCGATCGATCCGGTGACAGACCAGATCACCGCGTCGGGTAGTCCGTTGTCGGCCGCCGACGCGATGAGATCGTTCAGGTCCGGGTAACGCTCGTCGATCCCCGCGATGACGGACGATCCGAGCACGGCGAGCCGACCTGCTGGTTCGTCCGGCGTTTCGACGGATTCAGCCGTAAGCCAACGCAGTTCGAACGGAGTACCCGAACCGTCGGAGCGGGCGATGTCCAAGGTCTGCGCATCGACCGGGCGCGCGAGGAGTGAGTCGAGAGCCAGCACCACGGCTCCGGTGTCATCGATGGCCTCGATCCGCACCTTTTCGGCGCCGATTCGACTGATCCGGGCCCGCACCACCGCCGCCCCGGCGCGATACAGCCGCACTCCGGCGAACGAGAACGGCAGCGGTACCCGGCCCTGCGACATGTCTGCGGCGAGACTCTCGATCGCCGCGTGCAGGGTCGCATCCAGGAGCGCGGGGTGGATGCCGAACCGGGATGCCTGCGGTGCGGTCGCCTCATCCAGCGAGACCTCGGTGAAGACCTCCGCGCCGCGACGCCAGGCCGCCGTCACACATTGGAATACCGCACCGTAGCCGAAACCCAAGTCCGCCAATTGGTCATACAGCGCCTCGGCGGACACCTGCTCGGACGCGGCTGGCGGCCAGTTCTCGTCCTCCCATGCCGGTGCGATTTCGTCGCGGGGGGCCAGCACGCCATTCGCGTGCCGCACCCACTCATCCGTGTCGGCGTCGGACGGCGGCGAAACCCCCTGGGCACGCGAGTGAATGGAGAATTCGCGGCGGCCCACGCCATCGGCGGGTCCGACAGTCAGCTGAAGGTCCACCGCCGCGTCGGCGTCGAGCGTCAGCGGAGCCTCGACCAGCAACTCTTCGACCGCCGCAACCCCGAGATGGGCTCCAGCGGACAGGGCGAGCTCGACAAAACCGGTGCCCGGCAACAACACCGCACCGAACACGGCATGATCGGCGATCCATGGATGAGTGTGCAGTGACAGCCGACCGGTGAAAAGCCACTCGTCTTTGCCCGCCACCGGCACCACATCGGTCAACAACGGATGATCGAACGACCCTGCGGCGCTCGAATCCGGACGAGGGTCCAGCCAGAACCTCTGGTGTTGGAATGCGTAGGTAGGCAGAGACACTCGCGATGGCGATCGGCCTGCGAACAGCACGTCCCACTCGATACCGACCCCCGCCGCATACGCCTGAGCCAGGAACGTAACGAATTGAGAAGCCTCGTCCTGCCCGCGCCGCCCCGCCGCGGCCACCAGCGACCGTGACTCGACTTCCTCGGGCAAGCATTGCCGAGTCATCGCCGCCAGCGCCGCATCCGGGCCCAGTTCTAAGAACCGGCGCACACCTGAATCGGCCAGCGCCTGAATGCCCGACGCGAACCGCACCCCCGCACGCACCTGACCAACCCAGTACGAGGGGTCCACCAGCTCATCACCGGCGAGCTCTCCAGAAACGTTCGACACCAAGGGAATACGTGGGGACTGATAGGTGAGTCCCTCAGCGACGCGCGCAAACTCCGCCAGCATCGGCTCCATCCGCGCCGAATGGAACGCATGACTCACCCGCAACCGGATCGTCTTACACCCCTCCGCAACCAGCACGGCCCCGATCTCGGCAATCACCTCCTCATCACCGGAAAGCACCACCGCACCAGGCGCATTCACCGCCGCCAGCGATACACGATCGCCGCGACCAGCAATGACTTCCTGTGCTTGGTCCTCATCGATCGCCACCGCAAGCATCGCCCCACCTTCAGGCAGCGCACCCATCAACCGACCACGCGACGCCACCAGCTTGCACGCATCCGGCAAAGACCAGACACCAGCCACATGAGCCGCAACAAGCTCACCGATCGAATGCCCGATCAACACATCCGGAACGACACCGAAAGACTCCACCAACCGGAACAACGCCACCTCGAACGCAAACAACGCAGGCTGCGTGAACTCCGTACGATCCAAAACCGCGCTCGCGAACCCGCGACCAGCGGCGCCATTCCGAGCACCACCCCCGGAGAACCCGTTACCTATAGCACCGTTCTCAGCACCACCCCCGGCGAACCCGTCACCTACAGCACCACCCCCGGCAAATCCGCTACTTGTAGCGCCGTTTTCGTCACCACCCCCGCCAAATCCATCGCCCGCAGCGCCGTTTTCGTCACCACCCTCGGCGAATCCATCGCCTGCAGCTCCGTTCTCAGCACTGCCACGGGCAAGTCCGTCGCTCGCGGCACTGTCCTCAGCACCGCCGCTACTGGCGTGTCCGGCGAACATCAGGTCTTTGAGCGAGCACCCCAACAGCGGGTCGAACTCGGCACAGACTTCATCCAGTGCCATCGCGAACACCGGGAATGCTTCGTAGAGACCAGCACCCATACCAACCCGCTGCGCACCCTGACCAGTGAACAACAGTGCAGTCTTACCCGAACCGACACAGCCCTCGACCACACCAGAAACAGTCGAACCAGCAGCAAGCTCAGCAAGACCAGCCAACAGGCCATCACGATCACCAGCAACAACCGCACCACGCCACTCCAACTGCGCTCGCGAATGCACCAGCGAATACCCGACATCCAACAGTTCCGCGTCCGCGTGCTGCGTCAGCCACCGGTGCAGCCGACCTGCCTGCGCGCGCAAACCTGCTTCGGTCTTCGCCGACACAATCCAAGGCACAACTGCTGAATCGGCTACCGCCGTTGATGGTTCAAGGGCTGTCTTTGCTTCGGTCGTAGATACCGGCGGAGCAGGTGCCTCCTCGAGAATCACGTGTGCGTTCGTGCCGCTGACCCCGAAGGAGGAGACACCCGCGCGCCGCGTCCGCCCACCGGCAGGCCAAGGTTCGCTCTCGGTCAGCAGCCGCACCGAGCCCGCGGACCAATCAACATGCGGCGATGGCGCGTCCACATGCAAAGTCGCGGGGATGCTTTCGTGGCGCAACGCCTGCACCATCTTGATCACACCGCCCACACCGGCCGCGGCAACCGTGTGCCCGATATTGGATTTGATCGAACCGATCCGCAGCGGCTCCGCACGTTCGCGGCCGTAGGCAGCGATCAGGGCCTGCGCCTCGATCGGATCACCGAGTGCCGTACCGGTACCGTGTGCCTCCACCGCGTCCACGTCTTCGGCACGGATACCCGCATTGGCAAGGGCCTGGGCGATGACTCGTTCCTGTGAAGGACCATTCGGCGCCGTCAGACCATTGCTGGCCCCGTCCTGATTGACCGCGCTACCGCGCACCACCGCAAACACGTTGTGCCCCAGCCGTTGGGCATCCGAAAGCCTCTCCAGCACAAGAACACCGACGCCTTCAGCGAACGCGACACCGTCGGCCGATGCCGAGAACGCCTTGCACCGCCCATCCGGCGATAGACCACGCTGCCGGGCGAAATCCACGAATATGTCCGGACTGGCCGCGACCGTGACCCCACCGGTCAGCACCAACGAGCTCTCGCCCTGGCGCAATGCTTGGCAGGCCAGGTGCAGAGCGACCAGCGACGACGAACACGCCGTATCGACCGTGATCGCCGGTCCCTCGAGACCGAGGGTGTAGGCCACCCGACCGGAGATCACGCTGTGCGTTGTTCCGGTCAGTCGGAACCCTTCCAGCTCGCCACGGACTCGGCCGGCGTAGCCCGACGAACACGCACCCGCATACACGCCCGCATCGCTGCCGCGCACCGATAGCGGATCGATTCCCGCGTCCTCCAGCGCTTCCCATGCCGCTTCGAGCAACAGCCGCTGCTGCGGGTCCATCGCCGAGGCCTCGCGCGGTCCGATTCCGAAGAATCCGGTATCGAAATCGCCTGCCTGCGACAGAAACCCGCCCTCGCGGGCATAAACGGTGCCCGGCTTATCCGGATCCGAATCGAACAACCGCTTCAGGTCCCAGCCACGATCGGTCGGAAATCCCGAGATCGCATCGGTGCCCGCGGCAACGAGATCCCACAGCTGCTGGGGTGATTCGACACCGCCGGGATACCGGCAGCTCATCCCCACAATGGCGATCGGCTCGTCCATCCGCACCCGACGCGACGCTCGCGGGCTGGCCGCGCCCGCTCCCGATCCTTCGATCCTTGCCCGTATCAGCTTTGCCACCGCGGTCGCGGTCGGATAGTCGAAAACCAACGTCGACGGCAACGCGACGCCGGTCGCTTTGGCGAGCCGATTGCGCAGCTCCACGCCGCCGAGCGAATCGAAACCCAGTGCGGTGAACGGTATCTCGGGGTCGATCGCCGAGGCAGCGGCATGACCGAGCACTGCCGCGGCATACTCGCGCACGAATTCGACCACGACCGCGTCGCGTTCCTGCGCCGGGGTCGACAGCAGTGTGCGTGCCAAGGCGCCCGTCATCCCGGCCCGGCGCGCCGGGACCGAGACGAGGCCGTGCAGGACTGCGGGCAATAACCCCGCCCGCGCCTGGGTCGACAACGCCGCCCGATCGAATTCGACACAGGCAAGCATTGATTCGCCTGCTGCCATGGACACGTCGAACAGGCGCAGTCCGTGCTCGGCATCGAGTGGACGCAACCCCAATCGCTCCAACCGAGCGAAACCGGCCCGCCCGAGGCCGCCGGTCATCTCGCTGCGGGTCGACCACGGACCCCATGCCAACGACAGCGCGGGCAATCCGGCGCTGCGTCTGCGTTGCACCAGCGCGTCGAGGACGCTATTGGCCGCCGCGTAGTTGCCCTGCCCCGGCGAGCCGAGCAAGGCCGCCGCCGAGGAGAAGACGACGAATGCCGACAGGTCACAGTCGACGGTCAGGGCGTGCAGATTGAGCGCCGCATCGACTTTCGGTGCGAGCACCCGATCCACTTGCTGCCCGGTCAATGTCGCGATGGTGCCGTCATCGAGCACACCCGCCGAGTGGATCACGGCGGTCAGGGCGTGCTCTGCCGGAATCTCGTCCAGTAGTCCCCGCAACGCCGTTCGGTCGCCAACGTCGCAGGCACGCACTCGAGTATGAGCGCCGAGCCCGGTCAGCTCCGCCACCAGTTCGGCCGCGCCTTCGGCCCGCTCGCCACGCCTGGACACCAGCAGCAGGTGCCGCACACCATGGACCACGACCAAATGCCGGGCGAGGACCGCACCCAGCCCACCGGTACCGCCGGTGATCAACACCGTGCCAGCCCCGAACGACAGCTCGGCTGGCTGAGCCGGTACGGGCATTCGGTCGAGCCGCGGCACCAACACGCCGTCCGCCCGCACCGCGAGCTGAGGCTCGTCCAGCGCGAGAACCCTGGACACGACCTCCGCCGACAGCACCCCGCTGTCCGACAGCACGGCACCGTCCGACAGCACGGCACCCTCCGCCGGTGCACCGGCGCGGTCGATCAGCACGATCCGGCCCGGGTGTTCGGATTGGGCGCTGCGCACCAGCCCCCATACCGCGGCCGCGGCGAGATCGGGGGATTCACCGGAAAGGCCCGCCGCGTTTGCGGTCAGCACGACCAGCCGCGATTGCGCGAATCGAGCCTCGGCCAGCCATTCGCGCAGTGTCGCGAGCACCGAGTGCACGCGTTCGCGCACCACTTCCGCGACATCGGACCCGGCAGTGTCGTCGGTCGCTTGTCTGTCATCGATGGTCCACACGACCACCTCGGGTCCGGCGTCCGATTCGACGTCTTCAGCCCGCATCGCCACGGTGAGGGACGCCAGATCCGGGTAGTGCCGATCGATTCCGGGCAGCGCCACCGCTCCGAATGTCGCCATCCGCGACACGGCGGATTCACCCCTGGCTGTGGACGATGGCGGTGCTATCCACAACAGGCGGTGGAGCGAACGGCCGCTGTCCGTGTGCGCGGCGTCGAGGGAATGCGCGTCGATCGGGCGGGTCAGCAGCGAATCGATGGTGAATACCACCGCTGCGGTGTCATCGACAGCTTCGATCCGCACCCGGTCGTTCCCGGTCCGGACGATCCTGGCCCGCACCGCGTCGGCACCGGACCGATACAGGCGAACTCCGGTGAAGGAGAACGGCAACGGCAACCGCCCCGGCTCCCATGCACCGAGCAGACACAGGCCGTGCAGGGCCGCGTCGAACAAAGCCGGGTGCACACCGAACCGGGCGGCCTCCGCACCGGTCGCCTCATCCAGCGACACCTCGGCGAGCACTTCGTCACCGCGTTGCCAGGCGGCGGCAACGCCTTGGAATGCCGCGCCGTAGCCGAATCCCATGCCCGCCAACCGGTCGTAGAGCACCTCGCCGTCCACCGGCTCCCCGGATTGCGGCGGCCAGTCCGCGCCGTCCCACGCAGGCGCCTCGGCGGCTGCGGTCGGAGCCAGCACGCCGCCCGCATGCAGAATCCACTCGCCCGAACCACTCTCGCGGGATGCGGTCGAGTGTTCGCCGAGGTCCGCACGCGAGTACACCGCCAGCGACCGGCGACCACGGTCGTCGGCCCCGCCGATCGCAACCTGGACCTCGATCGCCCGATCGCCCTCGACAACCAGCGGCACCTGGAAGGTGATCTCCTCGACCATCGCGCAGTCGAGCTTCTCCCCTGCGCACAAAGCCATTTCGAGCAGTGCCGTACCAGGCACGACCACTGTGCCGAATACCGCGTGGTCGGCCAGCCATGGCTGGGTCCGCTGCGAGATCCGGCCGGTGAACAACCACTCGTCCCGGCCTGCCAGTTCCGCTGCCGCCCCGAGCAACGGATGATCAGGGAACACCAGCCCCGCCTGCGTCACATCGCCTGCCCCGCCACCAGCATGCTGGGTATCGACCCAATAGCGTTGCCGCTGGAAGGCATACGTCGGCAGTGCCACGGTCGATACCGGCGTGGCGGTGTCCGCTGTCGCCCACCGCACGGGCACACCGACGGTGTGCGCTTGCGCCAGCGCGGCGGCGAACTGAGTCGGACCACCATGCTGCCGTTTCAGCGAGCCGATCACGCTGACCCGCTCGGCCAGACCGACGGACTCCGCGGTGGCCTCGACGCCTACCGTCAGCACCGGATGCGGGCTGGTTTCGATGAAACCGGTGATCCCGGCCTTCATCAGCGCCTGGGTGGCCTCGGCGAAACGCACCTGCTCGCGCAGCGACCGATACCAATACCGCGCGTCCAACGTGGTGGTGTCGATGTAGTCCGCGTACACGGTGGAGAAGAACGGTATCGAAGCCGCGACGGGGCGGATCGGCCCCAGTTCCTCGAGTAGTCGATCACGTAGCCGCTCAACGGCTTTCGAATGTGACGGATAGTCGACCGGAATGCGCCTCGCCCACACACCGTCCTGTTCGCAGACGGCAAGGAACTCTTCCATGGCATCGAGGTCCCCGGATACCACGGTCTGTGTCGGTCCGTTGACCGCGGCCAGTGACAATCGCTCACCGAACGGGGCCAGCCTGGCCCGCACCGCCTGCTCGTCGAGTCCGACCGACGACATCGCACCGAGACCGGCCAGCCCGTCGGCCACCGCGCGGCTGCGCAACGCGACGACTCGGGCGGCGTCGGCCAAAGACAACGCTCCGGATACGCAGGCGGCGGCGATCTCGCCCTGCGAGTGACCGACCACCACGTCCGGCTCGACCCCGTTGGCCTGCCACAGCCTGGCCAACGACACCATCACCGCGAACAGCACCGGCTGCACCACATCGACCCGGTCCAGCGACGGCGTTCCTGCCGCACCCCGCAGCACCGCCGTCAACGACCAGTCCAGGTATGGCGCCAGCGCCGCCTCGCAGGCTGCCATCGATTCGGCGAACGGGCCGCCCGCCTCCAGCAGACCGACCGCCATTCCCGCCCACTGGCTGCCTTGTCCTGGGAAGACGAAGGCGACCTTGCGCGATACGGCACGCCCTACGGCAACGCCGTCGATCACCCCGGCCGCATCCGGTTCGGCGAGCTCGGCCAGTCCGGCGAGCATTTCGCCGTGGTCGGCGGCCACCACCGCGCCGCGCCACTCCAGTTGGGCGCGCGTGGTCAGCAGCGCCGACGCCACCTCGGGTACACCGAGTTCGGGGCGTTCCAGCAGCCACTGCCGCAGCCTGCCTGCCTGCGCACGCAGTCCCGCTTCGGTTTTCGCGGACACCAGCAAGGGCGTTGTCCCCGGCACCGCGGGCGACACCATGGCGGGCTCGGTCGCTGCCGGAGCCTCTTCCAGAATTACGTGCGCGTTGGTGCCGCTGGCGCCGAAGGAGGAAACCCCGGCCCTTCGGATACGCGGCCCGGCGAGCCACGGCTCGCTCTCGGTAAGCAACCGCACCGACCCGGCGGTCCAATCCACGTGTGGCGTCGGTTGGTCCACATGCAGTGTGGCGGGCAAGGTTTCGCGGCGCAGCGCCTGCACCATCTTGATCACACCGCCGACGCCCGCGGCGGCGGAGGTATGCCCGATATTCGATTTGATCGACCCGAGCCGCAGCGGCTCCTCGCCGCGGTCGCGGCCATAGGTCGCGATCAAGGCCTGGGCCTCGATCGGGTCACCCAGTGTTGTGCCGGTGCCGTGCGCTTCCACCGCGTCCACATCAGCGGGCCCGAGGCCGGCATTGGCCAGCGCCTGGGTGATCACGCGTTCCTGTGAGGGACCGTTCGGCGCGGTCAGCCTATTGCTTGCGCCGTCCTGGTTGACCGCGCTGCCGCGGATCACCGCGAGCACGCGGTGGCCGAGGCGCTGCGCATCCGACAATCGTTCGATCACCAGCAATCCGAGGCCCTCGGAGAAGCCGGTACCGTCCGCCGCCGCCGCGAAGGCCTTGCAGCGCGCATCCGGTGACAGGGCACGCTGGCGCCCGAACGCGATGAGCAGGGTCGGGTCGGACATCACGGTGACCCCGCCGACCAGCACCAGCGAGGTGTCCCCCTGGCGCAGCGCCTGGCAGGCCAGATGCAGGGCAACCAGCGACGACGAACAGGCGGTGTCCACCGAGAGCGCGGGACCCTTGAAACCGAACGTGTAGGCGATCCGTCCCGACAGCACGCTGGCCGAAACACCCAGGAAGGCATGACCTTCCGACTCGGCCGACATGACACCCGAACCGACCCGATGCCCATAGTCCTGGTGGATGACCCCGGCGAACACGCCGGTGTCACTGCCGCGCAATGACATCGGATCTATCCCGGCGTCCTCCAGTGCCTCCCACGAGGCTTCGAGCAGCAGCCGCTGCTGCGGGTCCATCGCGGCGGCTTCCCGGGGCCCGATGCCGAAGAACCCCGCGTCGAAATCGCCTGCCGCGTCCAGGAACCCGCCTTCGCGGGTGTAGACCGTACCCGGCTTGTCCGGATCGGGATCGAACAGCCGATCCAGATCCCAACCACGGTCGGTGGGAAACGCACCGACCGCATCGGTGCCGCTCGCAACGAGTTCCCACAATTGGTCGGGTGTTTCGACGCCACCGGGATACCGGCAGCTCATCCCGACAATCGCGATCGGCTCCTTGGCTCGGCCCTGCAGATCGTGGATGTGCTTGTTGGCGGCGCGCAGATCTCCGGTGAGTTTCTTCAGATAACGACCGAGCTTTTCCTCATTGCTCATGCTGGACCGAACTCCTCGTCAATCAAATCCAAAAGCTCACTGTTGGAATGGAATTCGAACTCTTCGTACTCGCTCACCGACCAGTTCTCGGCGAGGTAGGAGCGCAGTCGTTCGCTGATTCCCCGTAGGCCGGTGACGGTGGCGTCGTTATCGCGCCCCTCGGTGAGGATGCGCTCGAGCATCGCCTCCAGGTGCGCGAGGTCGTCGTGTACCGTGACCTTCGGTTCCGGGTAGATCGGCTGCGCTGCTCGGCGATGCAGATATTCGGCCATGTCGGTCGGGGTCGGATAGTCGAACACCAGCGTCGAAGGCAATGGCAGGCCGGTCGCCTTGGACAGCCGGTTACGGAACTCGACCCCACCGAGTGAATCGAAACCGAGTTCGTCGAAGCCCTGATCGGGCCTGATGTCATCGATCGAACCATGTCCGAGTACCGCCGCGGCATGCTCCCGAATCAGGTCGAGCACCACGCCGACCCGCTTGGCCTCAGGCACTGTTTCCAGTCGAAAGCTCAGTGAGACAGCCGAATTCGTTGCAGCGCGCATCGGCTTGCGCACGAAGCCACGCAGCACGGCAGGCATGGTGTCCGCGTGCGACTCCAACCGCAGCTCGTTCGCGTCGAAGTGCAGCGGAGCCAGCAGCGGAACTCCGGCGATCAGCGACTGGTCGAAAAGCCGCAAGCCGTCTACCGGATCGAGTGGATGCAACCCGATTCGCGCCAATCGGGCGAAGCCGGCCGTACCCAAACCGCTGGTCATCCCGCTGCCCTGATTCCACGGACCCCAGGCGAGCGAAACCGCCGCTAGTCCTTCGGCATTCCGACGCAGGGCGAGCGCATCCAGGAAGCAGTTCGCCGCGGCATAGTTGCCCTGCCCCGACGATCCGAGCAAGCCCGCGATCGAGGAAAACAGCACGAACATCGAAAGCCCGGCGTCCCTGGTCAGCTCGTGCAGATTCCATGCCGCGTCGACCTTCGGCGCCAGCACTCGATCGACCTGTTCGGCGGTCAGCGTCTGGACGGTGCCGTCATCGAGCACGCCCGCCGCGTGCACCACCCCGGTCAGCGGATGCTCGGCAGGTATCGAGGCGAGCAGGACACGAAGCGCCGCGCGATCGCTGATATCGCAGGCCGCCACCCGGGCTTCCGCACCGAGCTCGGCAAGCTCCGCCACCAATTCCGTGGCGCCATCGGCTTGTCCGCCGCGCCGCGAGACCAGCAACAACCGCCGGGCCCCGTGCCGGATGACCAGATGGCGAGCCACAGCGGCCCCCAGCCCGCCGGTACCGCCGGTGATCAGCACCGTCCCCGCCGCGAGTGCCGGACTCGCTTGTGCCGCCGCGGCGAGCCGGTCCAGTCGCGGTATCAGCAGCATGTCCGCGCGCACCGCGAGCTGCGGCTCGTCGGCGGCAAGCGCGGCCAGCACCATATCCGCCGATAAGCCGTCGCCGGTCGCGGCATTCCGGTCGAGCAGGATGATGCGCCCCGGGTATTCGGATTGAGCGGTTCGCACCAGGCCCGATATCGCCGCCGCAGTGAGATCGGGTAGCTCGCCGGGCAGCCCGATCGCATTGTCGGTGACGACCAGAAGCCGTGACCGGGCGAAACGGTCCTCCGCGAGCCAGGCCCGCAACATCCCCAGCGCCGACCGCACTCGGTGATGAGTCGCCACGGCGACATCGGTACCGTCGCGCGTCGATACCGCGCCGTCGGTGGGCCAGTCGTCCCCGCACCACACCACCACATCGGGTACCCGATCCGCCGCGGCGAGACCGGCCAGGTCCGGGTACCGCTCCTCGATACCGGCGACCGGTGCCGAACCGAGTACCGCGATCCGGCCGTCGAATCGATCCGCCCGCGGGGCCGGCGCTGTGGTCCAGCGCAGATCGAACAGGGCGGCACGACCGCCGCCGGACAGGGTCCCTCGGAACTGCTCGACATCGTAGGAACGCATGACGACCTCGTCGATGGTGACGACCGGGTTGCCCGCATCGTCGACGGCCGCGACGGCGATCGCCTCATCGCCCTTGGTGACCGCGATGACACGCAGTGTGGTCGCCCCCGACACCGCATGGAACCGGGTCCCGCCCCACCGGAACAGCAGTCGGCCCTCGGCCGGGTTGTTGTCCTGGTCCGGCCAGACCAGGCAGGCGAGTCCGGCGTGCATCACCATGTCGAACAGCGCGGGATGCAGCTCGAACCGCCCAGGATCCGCGGCGGCATTCAGCGTGATCTCGGAGAACACGGTGTCACCACGCTGCCAGGCAGCGTCGACCCCGATGAACGACCGGCCGTATTCGAGCCCGGCCGCCCTGGCCACCTGTGCCGGAATCCATTCGGTATCAATGGGTTCCGCCCCGATCGGCGGCCATTGCTCGCGACGGAGCCGCTCCACCAGTGGGTGGTCCGCCGGCCGTGCACTGGTCAGCACACCGCTGGCATTGCGAATCCATTCGCCTGCGCCGTCGGCGGAGACCTGAAAGTAGAAGGTGAACGGACGCCGTCCGAGCTCGTCCGGCTCTTCGACCACGACCTGCAGGTGAACCGTGCCGTCCTCCGAGGGGAGGACCGGAGCCTCGAGGGTGAGCTCGTCGACCGCGGTGCAGCCGATCTTGCCGCCTGCGACGAGCAGGAGTTCCATCAGCGCGGCGCTGGGGACCAGCACCACGCCGTAGGTCGTGTGGTCGGCGATCCACGGATGGGTCCGCAGCGAGAGGCTGCCGGTGAACAGCCACTCGTCCCGGCCCGCGACCGGCATCACGCCGGTGAGCAATGGATGGTCCGATGCCCCGTTCGCGATGTCCGGATCGGAAGCCGACGGCAGCCAGTACCGCTGGCGTTGGAATGCGTAGGTGGGCAGGGGAACTCGTGAGCCGTTGCGGCCGTCGAACAGTTCGTCCCAGGTCACCTCGACGCCTTGGGTGTGGATCCGGGCGAGGAACGTCACGAACTGAGCAGCCTCGTCCTGCCCGCGCCGACCCGCGGCCGCCACCAGCGACCGCGCTTCGGCTTCCTCGGGCAAACACTGCCGAGTCATCGCGGCCAACACGGCATCCGGGCCAAGCTCCAAGAATCGGCGCACACCCGAATCGACCAGCGCCTCGATACCCGGCGCGAACCGCACCCCGGCACGCACCTGGTCAACCCAGTACTGCGGGTCCATCAGCTCGTCGCCGACAATGGAGCCGGATACGTTCGATACCAAGGGAATTCGTGGTGCGAGGTAGAGCAGGCTTTCGGCCACCCGCTCGAAGTCCGCCAGCATCGGCTCCATCCGCGCCGAATGAAACGCATGACTCACCCGCAACCGGGTCGTCTTACGCCCCTCCCCCACCAGCACGGTTTCGATCTCGGCAATCGCCTCCTCATCACCGGAAAGCACCACCGCACCAGGCGCATTCACCGCCGCGATGGACACGCGGCCATCGAATCGAGCCACGGCTGCCCGCGCTTGCTCCTCAGAGCTCGCCACCGCAAGCATCGCTCCACCCACCGGCAGCGCACCCATCAAACGACCACGCGCCGCCACCAGCTTGCACGCATCCGACAGCGACCAGACTCCGGCCACATACGCGGCGACAAGCTCACCGATCGAATGGCCGATCAACACATCCGGCATGACACCGAACGACTCCACCAACCGGAACAACGCCACCTCGAACGCAAACAACGCAGGCTGCGTGAACTCCGTCCGATCCAGCCTCCCTTCGCTGTCCTCGGTGAACATCAACTCCTTCAGCGAGCGACCGAGCAACGGATCGAGCTGCGCACACACCTCATCCAACGCCGCCGCGAACACCGGAAACGCCTCATACAGACCAGCACCCATACCGACCCGCTGCGCACCCTGACCAGTGAACAACAACGCCGTCCTGCCCGAACCGACGATCCCGTCGAGCACACCGGTCGGCAATCCCGGGCGGGGCTCGGCGAGCGCGGCCAGCCCGGCAACCATCTCGTCGCGGTCGCGCCCGACGACGGCTCCGCGCCATTCCAACTGCGCGCGCGAACTGTGCAGGGAGTAGCCGATATCCACCGGATCCGCATCGGGGTGATTCGCCAGCCACCGGTAGAGCCGACCCGCCTGCGCCCGCAAACCGGCCTCGCTCTTCGCCGACACCAGCCAAGGCACCACGGTCGAAGTCCGGCCGTCGGCGGCGGGTTGCGCCTTCGGTCGCGGCGCGGGTGCTTCCTCCAGAATCGCGTGCGCGTTGGTGCCACTGACGCCGAACGAGGACACACCGGCCCGGCGCACACGGCCCCCGGCGGGCCACCGCTCCTGCTCGGTCAGCAACCGCACCGAGCCAGCGGACCAATCGACATGCGGCGATGGGGCATCGACATGCAAAGTGGCAGGGAGGGTTTCGTGGCGCATCGCCTGCACCATCTTGATCACACCACCCACACCGGCGGCGGCGACGGTGTGGCCGATATTGGATTTGATCGAGCCGATCCGCAACGGTTCCGCACGCTGACCGCCGTACGCGCTGATCAAGGCCTGTGCTTCGATCGGATCGCCGAGCGCTGTACCGGTTCCGTGCGCTTCCACCACGTCGACATCCGCGGCGGCGAGCCCGGCATTGGCCAGCGCCTGCGCGATCACCCGTTCCTGGGACGGACCGTTCGGCGCGGTCAGACCATTGCTGGCGCCGTCTTGATTGACCGCCGTACCGCGAACTACCGCCAGCACCGTGTGCCCGAGGCGTTGCGCATCCGAAAGTCGCTCCAGCACAAGCACACCGACGCCTTCGGAGAAGGCGACACCGTCGGCCGACGCCGAGAACGCCTTACACCGGCCGTCCGGGGACAGACCGCGCTGCCGCGCGAAATCCTTATACAGATAAGGGCTGGCCGCGACCGTGACCCCGCCTGCGAGCACCAGCGAGCTCTCGCCCTGGCGCAACGCCTGGCAGGCCAGGTGCAGAGAGACCAGCGATGAGGAGCACGCGGTGTCCACGGTGACCGCGGGCCCTTCCAAGCCGAACACGTAGGCGACCCGACCGGAGATCACGCTGTGTGTGGTGCC
Organism: Nocardia sp. GCM10030253; assembly: GCF_042675075.1. Classification (NCBI taxonomy): domain Bacteria; kingdom Bacillati; phylum Actinomycetota; class Actinomycetes; order Mycobacteriales; family Nocardiaceae; genus Nocardia; species Nocardia sp. GCM10030253. The sequence continues at coordinate 223,386 of NZ_JBHTDL010000009.1, forward strand.
GGTGAGGTGGAACCCCTCCAGATCACCGGTGACACGGCTGTCGTATCCGGAGGAGCACGCGCCCGCGAAGACACCGGTGTCGCTGCCGCGCAGTACACCGGGGTCGATGCCCGCGTCCTCCAACGCTTCCCACGATGCCTCCAGCAGCAGCCGTTGCTGCGGATCCATCGCCGATGCCTCGCGCGGGCTGATCCCGAAGAACCCGGCGTCGAAATCTCCTGCGTCGTACAGGAATCCGCCGCCACGGGTGTAGACCGTGCCCGGCTTATCCGGGTCGAGGTCGAACAGTCGCTCCAGGTCCCAGTCACGGTCGGCCGGGAACCCGCCGATCGCATCGGTGCCGGAAGCGACGAGATCCCAGAGCTGCTCGGGTGATTCGACACCACCGGGGTACCGGCAACTCATTCCGACGATGGCGATGGGCTCGTCCACTCGAGTTCGGCGCGGCGCCGGCCGCGTCTGCGTGCCCGCGCCCTCGATCCTGGACAGCACCAGCTTGGCCACTGCCGCCGCGGTCGGGTAGTCGAACACCAACGTGGAGGGCAGCGACAGTCCGGTGGCCTTGGCCAGCCGGTTGCGGAACTCCACACCGCCGAGCGAATCGAAACCGAGCTCGTCGAAGCCCTGATCCGATCTGATGTCATCGGCCGAACCATGGCCGAGCACCGCGGCCGCGTGCTCACGCACCAGATCCAGCACCACCCCGGCACGCCGTGGCTCCGGTACTTGGTCCAGCCGAGCACCGAGCGAACCCGCGGACGCCGACGTCGCGGGCAGGGTTCGCCGAATGAATCCGCGCAGCACCGACGGGACCGCACCGGCCTGCGCCTCGCGCCGCAGATCGTTCGCATCGAACCGGATCGGCGCCAGCCGCGCCGCGCTGTGGTCGATCGCGGCATCGAACAACCGCAGCCCCGCCACCTCGTCGAGCGGGTGCAGGCCGAGCCGCTCCCACCGCGCCAGCCCGGCCCGGCCGAGTCCGCCGGTCATTCCGCTGTCCTGGTTCCACGGACCCCACGCCAGCGAAACCGCGGGCAGCCCTTCGACTTCGCGGTGCCGCGCAAGTGCGTCGAGGAAGCCGTTCGCGGCCGCGTAGTTGCCTTGTCCCGGCGAACCGATTACCGCGGCGACCGAGGAGAACAGTACGAACGCCGACAGGTCGATGCCGCGGGTCAGCTCGTGCAGGTGCCATGCGGCGGTGGCCTTCGGCGCGAACACCCGATCCAGTTGTTCGGCGGTCAGCGTCTGTACGGTGGCGTCGTCGAGCACCCCCGCCGCGTGCACCACCCCGCTCAGCGGGGACTCGGGATCGATCGTGTCCAGCAGAGTTTGCAACGCCGTCCGGTCGCCCACATCACAGGCCGCCACCCGGGCATGAGCGCCCAGTTCGGCCAGCTCCTTCACCAGCTGCGCCGCCCCGTCCGCCGCGGGGCCACGCCGCGAGACCAGCAGCAGCCGCTCGACTCCATGCGTGGTCGCCAGGTGGCGGGCCATCAGCGCGCCGAGTCCGCCGGTGCCACCGGTGATGAGCACGGTCCCCGTTCCGAACGCGGGCCTGGTAGCGCTCGTCGGGGTCGTGGCCGTACGCGTCAGCCGCGGCATCAGCAGTGCGCCGGCCCGCACCGCGATCTGGGGCTCATCGATATCCAGAATCGCGGCCACCCGGTTCGAATCGACCGAATTCGCCGCGGGATCGTCGTCGATGAGGATGAACCGCCCCGGGTGTTCGGATTGGGCACTGCGCACCAACCCCGACACCGCCGCTGCGGCGAGTCGGGGCGCTTCGCCGGCAAGACCTGCGGCGCCACGGGTCACGACGATCAACCGGGTGTCGGCCAGGCGTTCCTCGGCCAGCCAGGCACGCAACATCGCGAGCACCGCCCGCGCCTGCTCGACCCCGGCCGCCGGAGTGTCCTGCGCAGTGGCCAACCCGGTGGGATGCCACACCACCGCGGTGGGGATCGTTTCGGCCGCGGCAAGATCGGCGAGGCCGGAGTATCGCGCCTCGATCCCGGTCACCGACGGCGACCCGAGCACCGCGAGCCGGTGCGCGGGTGTTGCGGCGGGTACCGACGACACCGCGACCCAGTCCACGTCGAACAGTGCGGCGTCGTCACCGGGAAGCGTGCTGCGGAACTGTTTGACGTCGTATGGCCGCATGACGACCGCGTCGACGGACACGACAGGGTTGCCCGAGTCGTCGACCGCCGCGACGGAGATCGTCTCGGCGCCGGTGGCCACCGCGATCACGCGCAACGACGTCACCTTCGACGTGGAGTGCAATCGTGCGCCACCCCAGCGGAACAGCAGCCTGCCCGCCTCGGGGTTGCCGTCCTGATCCCGCCAGACCAGACAGGCGAGGCCAGCATGCATCACCAGGTCGAGCAGTGCCGGATGCAGGTCGAACCGCCCCGGTTCCGGCGCCGCCGCGACGTCGAGCGTGATCTCCGAGAAGACCGCGTCGTCGCGCTGCCACGCGGCCTCGACACCGATGAACGCGGGCCCGTACTCGAGCCCGGAACCGGTCGCGATCTGCTCCGGAATCCAGCTCGTAGCAACGGGTTCGGCGTCGGCGGGCGGCCACGCCTCGTCTCGAAGTTGTTCCAGCAGCGCGTCACCGCCATGCCATTCGGCTGCCAGCGCGCCGGTGGCATTGCGGATCCACTCCCCCGCGCCGTCCACGACGGCACGAAAATAGAAGCTGAACTGTCGGCGTCCCGTCTGGTCCGGCTCCTGTACCAGCACTTGCAGCTCGATGTCCCGGTCGTCCGACGGCAGGATCGGCGCCTCGAGCGTGAGCTCGTCGACGACGCCGCAGCCGATCCGGCCGCCCGCCACGAGCAGGAATTCGACCAATGTCGCGCTCGGGAGAACCACCACGCCATAGGTCATGTGATCGGCGATCCACGGATGGGTACGCAACGAGAACCGGCCGGTGAACAGCCATTCGTCTTTGCCCGCGACCGGCACCACGCCGGTCAACAGCGGATGATCGAACGACCCGGCCGCGCTCGAATCCGAGCCAGGCTCCAACCAGAACCTCTGATGCTGGAATGCATAGGTAGGCAACGACACTCGCGATACCGAACGCCCGGCGAACAGATCGTCCCAGGTCACATCGATACCTGAGGTGTACGCGGCGGCCAGGAAGGTCAGGAACTGCTCGGCTTCATCGATACCGCGCCGACCCGCCGCAGCCACCAGCGAGCGCAATTCGGAGTCCTCAGGCAAACACTGCCGAGTCATCGCCGCCAGAACGGCATCCGGGCCCAGCTCCAAGAAACGACGCACACCCGCGTCGACGAGCGCCTGGATACCCGGTGCGAACCGCACCCCCGCACGCACCTGGTCGACCCAATAGGCGGGGTCCATAAGCTCGTTACCAGCGAACTCACCAGAAACATTCGACACCAAGGGAATACGT